>NZ_JBHSDR010000001.1:0-11269 GCF_042652045.1 Novosphingobium tardum
GCAGCAGCCGCCTGATCGGCGCAGAGCGACAGCCTACCTCTGACTGCCGCCAATCTTTGCAACAGAGCCCGATTTGATCCTCCAGATCGCAGGCCGGGACACGAACCGCCTGCCATCTGTCCGCCGGCACGTGAGCGTTCTGCAGGGGGCCATGGCCTATATGTCGAAACACCAAGCCGAGGTGGCGCGGGCTCGGATCGAGCGGTTCTCGGACAAGTGGGGACACGACGCACTGGGAATAGAAAATGCGCCGGCAAATGAAGAACTTGAGCCGGAAATGCGAGTAGCTGTGTGGCTCGCTATGAGACGCAATCCTGAGCGGCTTTTGATGATCCCGTATCGGGCAGCAGTCGCTATCTGGGATGGCAAAACCCGTCTGTCGGACATCATGAATTATGCCTATGCGCGGGAGCTAGACATGCTGATCCATATGGTCGGCTATGACAGCTTCCGCGAAATGCTGTTCCAGCTTCGGATAGCAGTTCGGACCGACGAGGGGGATTACCGGCCAGGCAGCCTCTGCCAATGGTGGATTAAGGAGATGACCCCAACGGGCCGTCCAGACAGCTCGTGGGCCGCTTGCTTGAAGCTCGCCGAGGAGTTGAAGCTTTCAAAGACGCGCAGATGCAGCCTACGGCACAGACGCAAAAGCCGTTTGAAGGTCCCAGCCCCGGACGTTGAGGCATGATGACCGAACCCGTAACCCGGGCCGAGGCGTAGAAGCGGCTTGATACCGAGGCCAAAAGCTCAGCGTATTGAACAGCGCTCATAAACTCGGGAATATCGTCCCGATTCCTGCAGTACCGTTGTGCAGCCTATTTTGGTTCGGAGTGGGCTCCGTATTTTCGCGTGTTGATCAAGTAGCCCTTATATTTGTCTCGCAAGGACTTTTTATCGATTTTGCCTGTCGCCGTGAGTGGAATGGTCGCGATGATGATGGCGTCAGGGCTCCACCATCTCACTATCCTCGGCTCAAGGAATTCCCGCACCTGATCGGCTGTAACGGCACATTCCGGGTGAGGCTCAACAACCAAAATCGGTCGCTCCTCCCATTTTGGATGATACGCGCCAATTACGGCCGCAATCCGAACCCCAGGACAGGCCACAGCTATATTCTCAAGATCAATGGAACTGATCCATTCTCCGCCAGACTTGATGACATCCTTCTGCCGATCAGTAATCCGCATAAACCCGTCATCGTCCAAGGTCGCTATGTCGCCCGTGTCGAACCATCCGGCGGCATCCACGGCTGACTTGTCATCACCGAAATACCGCTCGATTGTCCAAGGACCTCGCACCAACAAGGTGCCTGGCGTTTTTCCGTCGCGCGGAACATCCCTTCGTTCTTCGTCGACGACGCGCAACTCAATACCGAATTGCAGCCGGCCTTGCTTTGTCCAGATCGTCTCTTCCGTAAGGTTTTCGCCCTTTGCCGCTAGTTTGGGCGTCGGCGTAGCGATAACGCCTAGCGGGCTCGTCTCGGTCATGCCCCAAATCTGCCGAACCTCTACACCATACTTTCTAAGAAACGTCTCGGCCATCGCACGAGGAACGGCCGAACCACCAATCACCAACTGTTTGAGGCTAGCGGTATTTCCGCCGCATTGCTCCAAGTAAGCTAGATAGGTCGTCCAGATGGTCGGTACGCCACCAGAAAAAGTGACGCCCTCCGTGGTGATAAGTTCATGTAAACTTGCGCCGTCCATTTTTTCACAGGGCAAAACTAATTTGCAGCCATTGATGGGAGCGACAAAAGGCAAACCCCACGCCGTCGCATGATAGAGTGATTGACACGGCATAATACAATCGAATGCGGAAAACCCCAGCGCTCCGGCTAGTCCTGCAGCTAGCGAGTGCAAAACAACGGATCTATGACTGTAGAGAACGCCCTTCGGATGACCCGTAGTCCCCGAGGTGTAGCATAAAAAGGCGGCGGCGTTTTCATCAAAGACTGGCCACTCGTAGGAGCTTTTCTGACGCGTAAGCAGCTCCTCATAAGAGGAAGCAACTGTGAGGTTGGCTTCCAAATTCCATTTCTCAGAGAGCGCAACGAATGTTCGTACGCCGCTAAGACGTGGCCGAATGCGTGCTACCATCGACGAGAACGTTTTATCAAAGAATAAAACTTCACTGCCCGCATGCGTAATCGTGTACACGATTTGATCGTCAGAAAGGCGTGGATTGGCGGTATGGAGTACACTGCCGATTCCCGGCGTAGCATAAAAGAGTTCGAGATGCCTGTGCGTGTTCCAGGCCAGTGAGGATACCCGAGAGCCCGGCCGAACCCCCAATTCACGCAGCATATGTGCCGCTTGAGCGACGCGCCGCGACATCTCGGCATATGTATAGCGCCAAATGGGCTCGTCAACCAAGCGGGAAACAATTTCGCGCTCACCATGCGCAACGGCAGCATGATTCAAAATTCCGATGATCTGCAGGGGCGTTCTCTGCATCAGTCCGTCTAACATGCATCACCCTTTTTGTTGCGCTGCCGTCATCTCGGTATGACGGGCAGAATGACATGAGACGATCTGGCTGCGCTGTGGAATATTGTTTGCCGCGCTGGTCGCGTTGAATTATCGGCCCCAATCGGCGCCCCGGTGTTGGTATTCCGATCATATTTCGGGAAGCTACTGCTAGAGATCTCAATCCGAACTCGATGGCCGGCTTTAAACACGATGCTAGTGGCAGCAAGATCAATCGAATACTCATATACAGCGTCGGGCGTCAGAAATGAAGGACTCGCGTCCGAAGATCGGTACCTGGCCCTCACAATGCCGTCGAGAACGACGTACGCCTCACCGTTTGGCCACACGTCGACCAACTTGGCTGTAAAATCCGTGTCCACCGCAGACGACTGAGCGTATAGAGTTACGCTTACAGGGCCGGTCACCTCCATTTCATCTGCGAGAGGTTCAGTAGAGTAGACCAGAACATCCGCTCGGGATTCTACCGCGCGCTGATCCACTGGTCCAAAGCCTCGCTGCATATCCAGAATGCTGCCGCCTTCCGTCGGCACGGGGTCTAGCGGATCATAAGTATAGCTTTCCAGTTCGTCCTCAAGTGGTGGCTCGCGTGTTAAGAGTCCGTCGGCGCCATGAGGCGAGGCGTCACTCCGAAAGAAATACTTTGTGTAATGCGTCCTGGCGAGGGGCCACTCGTTTTCATTACGCCAACGGTTGTCCCCCATCACGAAAATGCGGACCGGCGGTTCGTCTACGACGCCGTTGTCGATGTCCTTTAGCCAGTAATCAAACCATCGCAAATGAAGACCGATCAGATCAACCGCGTCTCCACCGGCGGAAAGACCGAAGTCATGGTCGCCTACCTTTCGCATGAGGTGCATTTCGTGACCCCACGGGCCCATAATCAATTTAACGCGGTGGGAACCACCTTTTGATGCAAGCTTCGTGAATGTCGAGAGGACCCCGGCTGCGGTTACGACATCGTACCAACCGCCTATTATGTAAGTTGGTAGATCGATGTTGCTAAACGAAGGCAAGTCCAGCTTTTGCCAGTAATCGCCGCACTCCGGGTGCCGCAACCAGTCGCGATAGAACGCTAATGACTCATTTTCAGCTATGGGCCACTGATTAAGAGGAAGATAACGAGCCTCTTGAGATAAGTCCGATAGTGATGCAGCAACCTGCCTTAAGTGCTCCGCGCTGTTCTGTAGCGTGGACTGGCGCCGGCCATGCATTGCAGCGATCGTTAATGTCCACAGTTGCGCAAGCTGTAGCTGAAACACGCCGCCTCGGAAGACCAGATCCTTCACAGTCTCCGGTGAGGACCCTGGCGCAATAGCGCTCAAATGTGGGGGGCGTTCTTCCGCAGCGGCCCACTGGACTGACCCAGGATAGGAGTATCCGTACATCCCGACTTTCTTGTTGGACCAGTTTTGCGCCGCAGCCCATTCAATCGTGTCGTAGCCGTCACTTGACTCGTGTCTCCAGGGATAAAATGTTCCCTCCGATGCAAAGCAACCCCGGCAATCCTGAAAGATAACCGCGTACCCATTTCGAGCCATACGTATGGGGTCATAGAAGTAATACGCAAACGCACGCCGTTTGTCGTACGGCGTACGCATCACGAGGGTAGGAAACGGGCCATCACCTTCTGGTCGGAATATATCCGCGCGTAGCGTGACGCCATCACGCATCGTAATGGCGACATCAGTTTCTATCTTGATGACTACCTGGTCCATTGGCAAGTTACCAAGCGCTTTCAGTTATGCCTTATTTGGCGCGTCAATTTGACAACTCACGCCACCGTCAACGAGAAGGTCGACACCAGTAACGAACTTCGCCTCGTCCGACGCAAGATAAACAGCGGCATAGGCAATGTCGTTGGCATCACCAGCGGCGCCTCCCGGGCAAATCTTAGCTCGAATATCGAGGATTTGTTGCACATCTTCTCCGTAATGCCGCTTCATCGTCTCTACCATCATGGGCGTATACAGCAGCCCGGGTAGGATGGCATTTGCGCGTATGTTGTTGGCGGCATACTGCATGGCGATGTGCTTCGTCATCTGATTCATTGCGGCTTTCGACCCCGCGTAGGCAATTAGAGGCACGCCCGTCCACCGCAACGCCGCCAGCGATGAAATATTTACGATGGCCCCACCACCGCCCTTGATCATCACCGGAATGCAGTATTTGCAGGCAAGAAATACGCTTTTCAGATTTATATCGAATACGGCGTCCCAAACCTCTTCTGATTGATCGACAACACCGCCAATCGGCCCAATTCCGATGTTGTTCACGAGGATATCAATTCGTCCGAATGTTTCTGTGCAATTTTCGACCGCGTTGGCGATGTCAGATGCGACAGTAACGTCGCCAATGTATGAGCTGCACTCGCCGCCAGACGCTCGGATAATCTCCATCGTTTCCTCGGCAGCCTCTGCATTCTTGTCGAAGCCCAGGATCTTGGCGCCTTCCTTCGCGAACATGAGAGCAATGGCTTTGCCGGTCCCCAGCCCCGGTCCAGACGAACCGCAGCCCATGACGACAGCAACTTTTCCTTTCAGTCTTCCGCTCATGACTGGCCCCCCTGCAGACAAACGATTATCGATGTTACACAACTCAAACTTTCTGAAGGATGGTAATAGCGCAAGCTGCCTCCTCAAGGCCGATCACGCCGCCGCCGTTCTCCTGCAATGCGAATTCCGCCCCCTCCACTTGGCGGTCTCCCGCCTCGTGCCGCAGTTGGGTTGTTAATTCGGTCAGCATCGAAAGCCCTGTAGCGGCAATTGGGTGCCCTTTTGAAACCAGCCCGCCGGATGTATTTACGGGTAGCTGGCCGCCGAGGCTCGTCGCGCCGGAAGCGACAAAGGGGCCTCCTTCACCTATTTCGCAAAACCGCAGCATCTCCATTTGGTAGACTTCACAGAAGGACGTGGCATCATGCACTTCCGCTACATCGATTTGCGCCGGGGTCACGCCGGCCACGCGGTAAGCTTTGTCTGCTGCGACGCGGCTTAAACTTGGTTCGTCTTCATTGCGGTATTTTCCGCCCGTGAATACGTTTGCCCTAATTCGTATCGCCCGGGCCCGGATAGGTTCCGGCAGGGTGTTCCGATAGCGTTCCGAACAGACAAGAATCGCCGCGGCACCGTCGCCGAGCGGCGAACACATTGCGCGAGTAAACGGATCTACGACCAGTCGATCAGCCAGCACCTCCTCGGGTGACATCGTGAAGCGATATTGGGCTTTTGGATTCAGAGAGCCGTGAAAGTGGTTTTTAGCAGCACAGGCGGCGATTTGCTCGCGGGTCGTTCCATACCGCTTCATATGATAAGCGGCCTGAACGGCGTAGGTGTCCATGGGCAACGTCCTGTTCGGCTCAGGCGTGAACGCTACACCGATGTTGCGTGCGACGCGGTGGTATTCCTCAAGTAGCTCTTCGCGATCGAATGGGGAGTGACCGCCGCCGAACCACTGAAAGATGTCCGCACCGGGACGGGGATCAAAGAGCTTTTCCACGCCCAAAGCAAGGGATAGGTCCGACTGGCCCGACAGGATATCTTTGAATGCGCCATGAAAAGCCATCGAGCCAGTGGCACAACCCCCTTCCACATTGATCATGGGTACCCGCTCGGGAAAGAGGCCTTCTCGGACAAGAGGCAAAAAACAAACTTGTCCGCGGATAATCGCCTGGCCCCAATAATCCATCATGCAGTTTCCAAACCATGCGAATTCGATCTTCGCTCCGGTTTCCATACCCGCATCCGCAAGGACACCGAGATAGGCCTCGCGAGTTAGATCCCGAACGGTCTTTTCGCTCGCGCGCCCGAACCGGGTGGTGAACGCGCCGACAATGTACGCATTGGTCATCTAAACCACCTTTTGAGGGTGACGCGTGGGCGCTGCACCAAGCTAAATGGCTCTTTCATGACCTACCCAGTAGGTCTGTCGAAGGTCGCGTTTTGACACCTTGCCGTTAGCTGTCCGAGGCAACTTCTCCAAGAAATCGATGGTCTTTGGACACTTGACTCCGCCTAGCCGAGTTTTGCAGAGTTGCAGGATCTCAGCGCCAGTCGCACCGGCACCGGGCTTTAATTCAACAATAGCTTTCACCGCCTCGCCCCACTTTTCGTCGGGAACGCCGAGCACGGCACAGTCCTGAACTGCAGGGTGACTCCAAATTACTTGCTCAATTTCACTGGGATAAACGTTGAACCCGCCGCTAATTATCATATCGCGCTTGCGATCTACGATGTAAACAAATCCATCCACGTCTTTCCTACCGACGTCGCCGGTCAGATGCCAACCATCTGCACTTGTTACTTCTGCGGTGGCTTCCCTGTTGTTATAATATCCTTGCATAACAAGGCTGCCCCGCACCGCGATTTCCCCCGTCTCTCCCGCGGGGCAGATGCCGCCTTCGCTATTCAGAATTTCAGTCGGCGTCAGATACGAGGACCGACCACAGCTAAGTAATCGTTCAGGGCGGCTCGACAGCGCTTCCATGTGGTCTTCGGGAGAAAGATACGTGCAAATCATCGGCGCTTCCGCCTGACCAAACGTCTGCGCCATAACTGGTCCGAATATCTCTATGGCCTTCTTCAGCTTCTCAACTGACATAGGAGCGCCGGCATATATGAAATACTGCAGCGAGGAATAATCGAACTTCCCGATCGCTGGGTCCGCGAGCAGCATATAGATGGCCGTCGGAGGCAGGAAAATGTGCGTTACGCGGTGCTTCTCGATATTCTCGAGCACACTTCGCGCGTCGAACTTGGGCATGATGACCTGCGTTGCTCCTTGCGGGAGCAAACACAGTCCAACAACGCCGGCTCCATGGGTCATGGGCGCGACTAACAGGTGGACCGGCGACTTTTTGGGCGGCATCGCGATCCGCATATTCGCGATCAATGCTTCCCAAGTCAGATCAGAGTGCATGACACCCTTCGACCTACCCGACGTTCCCCCGGAACCGAGTATCACAGCGAGCGTGTCGACCGATCGGACTTCAGGCGGCACGGGTTCATATGGACCCGTTAACCAGTGATCCAGCGACGCCACATTACGAGCATCGGTCGAAGTCATGCATATGTAGGTCTTTATCTTGGGACACTCGGCTCGAAGCGGCGAAAGAAGATCTAAATAGGCGGGAGAGAGAAAGAGCACTTCAACATCCAGGCTGTCTAGAATGAAGATCGTGTCCTCGATGGCATTTCTAATGTTTACTGGGACCCAAACGGCGCCTAGCCTCAGCGTTCCCAGGACACATTCGAATGCACGTGAGCAATTTTGGCTGATCACGGCGACTTTACACTGTGAACCGATGCCGCATTCAAGCATCCTGCGAGCAATGCGGTGGGAGACCTCCTGCACGTCGCTAAAGGAAAGCACTCCTTGGTCGTCCACCAAACAGGCGCGATCCGGATTTAGGGCAACGCCTTGGTCGAAGAATTCAATGAATCGCACTCGCTATACTTCCTCAAAAAGCTGCTAGCCGCCCGTAGGAAGCGCCGGCTCGCGTGCCGGCGCTATGGAAAAGCTCAGATATTAGAATCTGTACCCGAGCTGCACACCGAAGGTACGTGGCGGGGCGACATATCCGACGTAACCTGCAGAAGACGAAGCTAATATGTCGGTGTGATAGACTTTGTCGGTTATGTTTCTGACGAAAACCGCGCCGTATAGCCCTTGGTCGCCTGAAGGCGCGAACGACAATTGAACGTTGCCCACGAAGTTCAATTTCTCGCTCGCAATGGGATCGGCAAACGCGGTGTAGTAGATCCTGGACCTATGATACCCGTCGAAGCGGAACGTTACATCGTTGGCGCCGATAGCGGCTGGCCATGTGTACTGCATGGCGAAGTTAAGCGTGAGGTTGGGTGCCCGCAGCAAGGGATTACCCTTCTGGTCAACGGCGCCCGGGGCGGGATTGAGCGGATTGGTCGAGACGTAGTTATCAAACCGTCCGCGCAATAACTGAACCCCTACTGTCAACAAGAGGTTTTCCGTGGGTCTGGCGTCGGCATTGGCTTCGATGCCCTTGCTTGTTGCCTTAGCCGCGTTAGTCGTGACCGCGACGAGGGCTCCAGCAGGTGTTCTGTTCGTGAACTGGAGTTGCAGATTGTCGTACTTCGATATAAACGCATCCGCGCTTAGATGTAAGCGACCATCCAGCAGCGTTGATTTGAAACCTACTTCGGAGTTCGTGACGCGTTCGGGCTGCCACGCTTCGCCAATTGACAGTGTGTTATACCCTCCGCTTTTGAACCCTTTGCTATAAGATGCATAGAGCATCGTGTTGTCCGTGACGGAGTATTTGGCTACAAACCTGGGCGTCCACGCAGACCATGTTTCTTTAGCATTCTGAGCCTTTGTCACCGTGCCATTTACTGCGTTGGTTTCGATATTTTCTTTCGATTCTTTGCTGTACCGGACACCAGCTGTCAGGGACAATCCCGAGGCTAGCGTATAGCTTGCCTGTCCCCCGACGCCGAAGGCGTCCGTCGTGAGAGTACCCACGGCGAGAGTCCTAACACGTGCCACCGGAACGGCGATTGCAAAATTATAGTCCGTCGTTTGATGCATATACGAAGCGAGCGCGGTCCATTCGATTGGCCCATCAGAATTTGAGCCTGCGGTAAAGTCCTGGGAGAAAAAGTTCGACCTCTCCGGGCTGTTTCCGCCCCCAACGTTTAAGGCATCGATCTCAGTCGCGTCCGTATCTGTGTTCTTGATGTTGAGCTTTTCCTTTCGCACAGCCGTCACGGATGATAGAAAAACCTTGCCGATCTCATATTTGACCGTCGCGTCCGCTCCAGTCTGCTTAGCGGCCACGCCGGACTGAACATTTTGCTGAACCGTGAAAGGGTCGCTGATCTGCGTGGCATTAAAGGCCGTATATGCGACATTGAAAAGGGTGTTGAGCGACTTCAGCATTGGGCTTGTGTCGCTGTCGTAATGTCTCGCATTAAGCGTGATCTGTAGGGCGTCGCTCGGGTTTATTTCCAGTGCGGCTCGAAATGCTCGTTCGTTTCGGTCGTTACCGCGCGTATTGAGTAGAATGTTTCTTGTGTAGCCGTCGCTCTTGTTCACCAGAAAGCTCACGCGAGCAGCCACCGAGGCTCCAAGCGGTCCGCTTACCGTCCCACGTAGCAGCCCTTTTCGGTAACTGCCCGTCTCCGCTTGAATATCACCTTCGAATGTTTCGCTGGGTCTTTTTGATATGATGTTTATCGCACCACCGGTCGCGTTGCGCCCATAAAGCGTTCCCTGCGGTCCTTTCAGCACTTCGACACGCTCGACGTCCGAAAATGCGAGTGTGGATCCTGCGGGACGGCTCTGGTAGACGCCATCGATATAAACCGCCACGGCGTTATCTACGCCCGCTCCAATTACGTCGCTGCCGATACCTCGTATATAGATTTGTCCGAAACCGCTATTTTCGGTCATCACCAGACCGGGTGTTTGCGTCTGCAGATCCATATTTGAGCCCGTTCCGCTCTTCGCGAGACTTTCCGCGCTGAACGCTTGAATAGACATCGGAACGTCTTGCAAATTTTGGGATCGACGCTCGGCCGTCACTACGATCTCATCGACGCCAGCGGAGGGGCTATCGCTATCCGGTTCCGACCCGGTTTGTCCGGCAACTGCGCTCTGATCCTCGGCACTCGCAGCAGGGGTGCCCGTCAGCATCACTCCGCAAAGCACGGCACTCGCGCTAAAGCTACGCATCAGATTCATTTCTTCCTCCCCACTTTTGTGATGCGTTCGAGATCGAACGCAGAACTTGCGCAGTCACTCTTTGTGCCGATGGTGGCGAGCTGCTCCTTCCTAAGATTCAGCTTCATGATCTGACAGCTGTACGACCGCCGACCTGCACGGAGGTATATAAACGAAGTTGGGTATGTCAATGGAGTTGTTATGCTGCATCGCACAACACTTTACCCCTGAATTCAGCGACGCCCCAAGGCAGAAAGGTAATCCCGCCGCATTGCTCCACCGGTTGCGCGCCGATATTTCATCATTTATGCAGCGGCCAATGGACAACACCGAGGTATGAAAACGGGTCGCAGTAGCTACGTCCCCCGCCCGGAATGCCGATGAGTAGGAGAATCAAGCTGCGGTTGGAGAACATTGATTCGGATGGGCCGTCTTGGAAAATGCTCGAGGGAATCTTATTTGTCCAAATGCGCCTTCACGCGCTTGTCGAAGGGGCGCTGGCTGTCCATCAGCTAGGTCTAGCCCATCACCGCGCTATGTGGTTTATAGCGAAGTGTCCCGGTATTACGGTTGGAGAGCTAACGACAATTCTGCGTGTGTCCGGTCAAGCTCTAACGAAGACTTTGGGCCAACTGATCGAGCGTGGGTTGGTCAAGCAAACCTCAGATGCCAAGGATCGGCGTGTTAGACGCTTGTATTTAACCAAGAAGGGAGAACCGATCTTTCTAGAAACGTTAGGACAGTTGTTCGAGTGCATGGAACATGCGGCGGTCGTCTGCGGCGGGAACGCTGTGCAAGATTTTCTCGCTGTTACTGATGTCCTGATGGATGACCATGATAAAGCTTTAGTTAGGCCTCGCCCAGAGAAAGCGGTAAGAGGCCTTTAGGCACTTGGTCAAGGCCCAGATCGAAGCGCCGCTTGCGCTTCAGAAACCAATCCGCTTCCAAGCTTGCGCGCGAGCGGCTGCTCGAAGGCATTGCGAGAACTCGCTTTGATAAGATGATGCGCCTCTGTGGGCTCTGTTGCAAAGATTGGCGGCAGTCAGAGGTAGGCTGTCGCTCTGCGCCGATCAGGCGGCTGCTGC
>NZ_JBHSDR010000002.1:0-1478 GCF_042652045.1 Novosphingobium tardum
CCTCGATAACGCTGCCCGTCGCCGTGCCGCTGATCGTCGCGTTGTCATTCGTCCCGGTGATGTTGACCGACACTTTTGCCCAACTGAGGGTACCGTTCCCCAGCTTGATCGCATACGTGAAACTATCGACTATTTTTTCATCCCCGTTGAGGGAATCAACATCACGAACATGGCCTGACTGATCGACAAGTCGATACTGAACCTTGCCGTTAAAAATTCTAATTTCGTTTCCAAGCGAGGTCTTTTGCCACGCGCTATTGATCGAGTTGCTTAGGAGATCCGTCTGGCTCAGATCGGTGATCTGATTTCCTATTCCGTCATCAATCGAAAAAAGGGTTTTGGCCTTACCGCCGAGATCATTGGACATAACGTCCAACGTCAGAATTTCTGTCATTTGATCATAGAGCTCAGCGTGGTCCAGAAGGTACTCTTCTGTGTAGCTGTAACTATCGCTCACCGCCTGCGGCGCATTGCTAAACGACGACGTGCTTCCGCCAGACTCAGGCAAGCTACCCATACCGAAAACCCCCAGAAAGCAGCCCATCCCGCAGGCTGAATAAAACGCTGAAAGACCTGATCACCGTTCACGATCCCTAACGAATCGACAATCTGGTTAACCAAAGAGCTCACGCGTTCCGAGGAGAAAATCAAGCGTAAGAAGCACTTGCGCGACATCATGTCTCAAAACTGGACTATCTTGGACGACAAAGTTGCTCCAGAAGCTAACCCCAAAGCCCGGCCGCCGCCGGCCAACCATTGGAATACCGGGGTTGGCTTTGGACCTGCGGCCAGCGCGGACCGGCGGATCAGATCCCAACCTTGAAGGTCACCGCGCCTAGCAGCCATCATCTATTGCCCGCTCCAACGCTGCCGTTTGGCTTGGCCATGGGAGGTAGCAACTCGTTAAGCAATCACCGCGAGCGCTTTGTCTTCTGCCCATTATGCGGCGATCGTAAGGGCGCTCACAACGTCGCGGTCCTCGGCAGGGGTGACAATTTCTGCAAGACGTTTAAGCGCGGGTTCTAGCGTCTGCCAGTCCGAGCCTGCGGCTGCGCTTCGTTTCTGGAGCAGGGAAAGCATCACCGCGAAGGGAAGTTCGCCATCTCCATCCAGAGCCGCGGCAAAGTGCTCAAAGGTCAGCGGATAGCCGATGTCGGGCAAATCCCAGCGTGCGCGCATCGCCGGCTTGAGGCGGATTTTGATAGGTGCCGCTCCCGCCTCGGAGCCGGGGCCAGCCGTCATCTTCGGCGCACCTGTTGGCGTTGCGCATGGCTGCGGCACGGCGGGCAGCTTTAGTGTCCGCCAATCGGAACGATGCCGGGTGTTTGCGAATTGGAATCTACCTACTTTCCCAGTAACTTCTCTCTTACCCCTCAGAGGCAAGACGATCCCCAGAAAGGGACCGCCAAAGCCAATGTTACAGCAACCGCGCTACGCCGTACTCGAAGATGCTGACGATGAGCGACTGAGCGCCCGGC
>NZ_JBHSDR010000003.1:0-1278094 GCF_042652045.1 Novosphingobium tardum
ATTGCGCGAAGGGGCTGCCAGGTACGCTGGAGCGTGCCTGGCCGGTGCCCCACTCCTGGTGATTGCCTGGGCGGCGCGGTATTCCTCGGGTTGCTGGAATTGCGAGCTCCAGATGCCGCGGCCAGCAGCCTTGGCCTGGTCCTCCTCGCGGACGTAGTCCTGGCTGTACTTGCGAAAAGCGGTGGCCCAGCCTGCCTCGACCATCGCCCGGTTAAGCTCGACCCCGGACACGGCGCAGGTCGCCAGGGTCCTGCCATACGTGTCCATTCCGCGGCCGCGGCAGTCTACCCGCCCCGAGCCGATCAGCCCGCGCAGGCGAGAGGCCGCCTCTTTCCCGCAGCGCCAGATTTCCCCGCTCCTCGTGCAGGTCTGCTTGCCTTCGGGAGCATCGATCCCGAACAGGCGTACCGACAACCCCGCGACGCTGAGCGAGTCCCCGTCGACTACCTCGGCGGGACCAGACAACGTCTGCGCCTGGGCTGGCAGGGCGGTAACGAGGGCCATTGCGACGAGCATCATCTTCATCGGCCAATGTTGCCACGGCGATTGTTGCGAAACAATTCTGGAAGCGTCGGTAAACTCCTTTCGGTTCCCCGTGCGGGACTTGGGATCCTGAGAGCTGACTGAGTAGTCGCAGGACGGTCTTTGCCCGCTGCAAGCAAACGTTGCGCTCCATGAACTGTTTCTCGCTCGCCGAGCCATGCGGTGCCACTTACCCGGCGCGGCATGCCCATGTTCGATGCCCAACTTCGTGACCTCTCCCGCCTTGGAGAGCAGAGCCGGCAACGCCGTCTCATTGCGCGCTCTGGACGTGATTTCTCCTCGAACGACTATCTCGGCCTTGCTGGCTCGGCGCGGCTGGGAACCGCCGCGTGCGAGGCGATCGCCCGCGGCGTTCCACTGGGGTCGGGTGGATCGCGCCTCTTGCGTGGCAACCATGCCGAGCACGAGGCGCTGGAGGAAGAGGCGGCGTCTTTGTTCGGCTGCGAGAGTGCACTGTTCTTTTCCAGTGGTTATGCCGCCAATGCCGCCTTGCTCTCAACGCTTCCCCAGCGCGGTGACCTGGTCGTCCACGACGCGCTGATTTACGCCAGCGCGCATGAGGGAATGAAGCTGGGCCGAGCCGATCACCGGGCTGCCGCTCACAATGATCCCGATGGTGTTTCCGATGCGATCGTTGCCTGGCGCGCTGCGGGAGGCACGGGCCGCGTCTGGATCGCGGTCGAGAGCCTCTACAGCATGGATGGGGACACGGCGCCCCTGCCCGAGCTGGCTGAACTCGCGGCCCGCCACGACGCGTTCCTGCTGATCGACGAGGCCCATGCGACCGGCGTGTTCGGGCCGGACGGACGCGGCCTGGCAGCGAACTATGATGGGGCGGAGAACGTCATCACCTTGCGCACCTGCGGCAAGGCGCTGGGCTGCGAAGGCGCCTTGCTCTGCGGCCCGCAAGCGATGCGCGACTTTCTGATCAATCGCGGCCGCGCCTTCATCTTCTCCACCGCGCCCTCCCCGCTGATGGCAGCGGTGGTGCGCGAAGCGCTTCGCATCCTCGTCGACGAGCCTGAACGCCGTACCCGGCTGCACGAGCTGATGGCGTTGGCCGACCAGCAGCTGGCGCCGCATGGCGCGGTTGCGACGGGATCGCAGATCCTCCCGCTGATCCTTGGCGACGAGGCGCGCACGATGCGCGCTGCCCTCTACCTCCAGAACGCAGGGCTCGATGTTCGCGGTATCCGCCCGCCGACCGTTCCGGCCGGCACCTCGCGCCTGCGGGTCTCGCTGACGCTCAACGCCGGCCGGCAGGACATTGCCGCTCTGGCCGACGCACTTGGCGAGGCGCTCGCATGAGGAAGGGCATTGTCGTTACCGGGACCGATACCGGCGTGGGCAATACCGTGTTTGCCGCAGCACTCGCCGGAGCGGTGGGCGGCGAGTACTGGAAGCCGGTCCAGGCCGGGCTCGAGGAAGAGACCGACAGCGCGCTGGTCGCGCGACTGGCGGGGTTGCCGGTTGATCGAATTCTCACGCTGGAGGCGCTGCCAGAGCCGAGCATGACGCGGTGGACCATTCGTCGGAAGGCTGAGGTCGTCGCAGCAGTGGATGGCGGGCTACTCACCATCGATGAGGCCCTGGATCGCTACAAGATTGACGGTTTTGACCCGGGGATACTCCAGAGACTGCAGCATCAGTGATTGGTCATTTACCGGGAGATGGCGTGAGGAGAACACTCGCATGACATTCAGGTTGCGACAGATCGCGGTGGCGGTCACCGACCTCGAAGGTGCATTGGCCGATGCCGAAGCGATATTCGGAGCGTCTCATCCCTACGAAGATTCCGGGGTCGCCCGCTATAAACTTCGCAATGCCGTCTACCGGTTCGGAGACACTTTTCTCGAGCTTCTGACGCCAGTCGCCGGAGACACGACCGTCGGTCGTCTTCTCGCCAGGCAGGAAGGCGATTGCGGCTACATGGTCATCTTGCAGACCGACCGGATCGAAGAAGCTCGGTCTCGCGTAGCGAAGGCAGGTATCCGGGTTGTAGATCAACTTGACCGGAACGGCTGCGGCTTTACCCACCTGCACCCGCGGGATGTCGGCGGAACCCTGCTGTCGATAGATTACATGTCCCGATGGACCCAGTGGGAATGGGGCGGCCCAGGCTGGGAGAGTCACGCTGCGCCAGCGTGTTCAATCGTCGCTGCGGAGATGCACGGGCCGGAGCCTGAACTCATGGCAAGGCGCTGGTCGGCGGTGCTTGGACTGCCGTGTTCCGAGCACGAAGGGGGTTGGCGGATCGCACTCGACGGGGGCGAACTGCTGTTCCTTTCCGATAGCGAGAGGCGCGGCGAAGGCCTCCGCGCTCTCGCCGTGCTATGCGCTCAACCGGAGGCCGTCTTGGAACAAGCGGCGAAGCGCGGTCGCGCGTCACCAGATGGTGGGATCAGGTTATGGGGCATGACGGTTCGCGTTCTCGGCCCGGCATCCAAACCACCCCTTCACAGCGCGCAGACTGGAGAATGAAAGTGGACTACACCCAAATTCGCTATGAGCTTCATGGCCGGGTCGCCATCGTCACCCTTGATCGGCCCGAACGGCTCAACGCATGGACCCCGGACATGGCACGAGAGTTCCGTCAAGCCATGGAGCACGCGAACCAGGATCCACAAGTCCGAGCGATCATCGTCATCGGCGCTGGCCGGGGATTTTGCGCTGGGGTCGATATGGGGGCGCTTGAGGGGATGACCGAAACCGGCAAGACCGGGTCGAC
Organism: Novosphingobium tardum; assembly: GCF_042652045.1. NCBI lineage: Bacteria > Pseudomonadati > Pseudomonadota > Alphaproteobacteria > Sphingomonadales > Sphingomonadaceae > Novosphingobium > Novosphingobium tardum. The sequence goes on from NZ_JBHSDR010000003.1 coordinate 3,272, forward strand.
CCGGTTCGAGCCGCTTGACCAAGACTCGCGGGCCGACTTCCAGCATCCGATGACCTGGCTACCCTCCGTCAGCAAACCGGTGATCGCGGCTGTCAACGGTCCGGCGGCCGGGTTGGGCCTGGCTCTGTTGCTCTTCTGCGACCTGAGGTTCGCTTCTAGGGATGCGGCTTTCGTAACGTCCTTTTCACGCCGCGGTCTCATAGCCGAACATGGCACGAACTGGATGCTCACCCGGCTGGTGGGTCATAGTCGGGCAATTGATCTGATGTTCTCCTCGCGCAAGGTGGACGCTGAGGAAGCGTATCGGATCGGCCTTGCTGATCGCATATCCGATCCTGATCGCTTGCTGGAAGAAGCCCATGCTTACGCCACGGACCTGGCGGAAAATGTATCGCCCCGATCGCTCCGCATCATGAAGCGACAACTGTGGGACGCGTTGTTCGTGGACCTGGCCGCATCGATGGAGGAGGCCGATCGGGAAATGAAGTTGAGCCTGCAAAGCGCGGACTTCAAAGAGGGGGTGGCGCACTTCCTGGAGAAACGGCCACCCAGGTTCGCCGGTAGCTGATCGCCCGGAAACAAATTGACCGTGCAATGTCCAGCGGAGTCCGTCAGCTTTGAGGTTACTCAATGTTGCCGCCTATCCGCTGAATAGGGCGCGTAGCTGTTGTCAACGCCAGCCCGAACCCATGGCAGGTTTCGGGTGAAGTGAGTGCGGCTCCCCATGGCCGAGATGGGGCCGCTAGCGGACATTCTGCTGTTGGTCGATCGCTCCCCGAAGCTGCCGGTCGCAAAACAACCCATCGCGGACATTTTAGCATTGCGTCGCATCGGTGGCTGCAAGCCTTTAAATACGTAGCTGGCTGCCGAGTTCGACGACGCGGTTGGTCGGCAGCTTGAAAAAGTCCATTGCCGACTCCGAGGCTTTCAGAAGCCACGCGAAAAGATGTTCGCGCCATAATGCCATCCCGACCACTTCCTTCGACGCGATCAGCTTTTGCCGGCCGAGGAAGAAACTGGTTCGCATGAGGTCGAACGGCACACCGCAACCCTTCGCGGCGCTTAGGTCGCGAGGAATGTCGATCTCTTCCATGAAGCCATAGTGGAGGACCATGCGATAGAAGCCGTGACCGCAGTCTTGCATCTCGATGCGCTCCGACGGGTCGACCTGCGGCGTCTCTTCGATCTGAATCGTAAGAATGATGACCCGCTCGTGGATCACCTGGTTGTGCTTGAGATTGTGCAGCAAGGCGGAAGGCACGCCCTCTTTCGCTGCGGACAGGAACACGGCCGTGCCCTTGACCCGATGCACCGACGGACCGACGGACTGAATGAACGATTCAAGCGGCACCGCCTCGTCGGCCAGTCGCTCACGCATCAGCGCTCGCCCTTTCGCCCAGGTCGTCAACACGGTGAAGATCGCGCCGGCGACCAACAGCGGGAACCAGCCGCCGTCGACAATCTTGGTCGCGTTGGACAAAAAGAACATGAAGTCGATAGCGGCGAACAGGCCGATCGTTGCCACGGCCGCCCAACGGTTCCAGCGCCACACCTTGAAAATCAGGACCGCCAGCATCGCGGTCGTGATAAGCATCGTGCCTACCACGGAGATGCCGTAGGCGGACGCAAGTCGGGTGGATTCGCCGAAACCCAGGACGAGCAGAAGCACCATCACCAGCAGGCCCCAATTGACGCTAGGCAGATAGATTTGACCCGCAGCCCGCTCGCTGGTGTGAAGAGTCTTCAGGCGCGGCAGGAAGCCCAGTTGAATCGCTTGGTGCGTGACCGAAAAGGCTCCCGAGATCACCGCCTGGCTGGCGATGATCGTAGCCATGGTCGAGATCAGCACCAACGGGAGCCTCGCCCATTCCGGGGCCATCAGGTAGAACGGGTTTTCCACCGCCGCAGGATCGTTCAGCAACAGCGCTCCCTGGCCCATGTAATTGAGCATGAGGCACGGATAAACAAGTGCGAGCCAGCTGATCGAGATCGCCTTGCGCCCAAAATGACCCATGTCAGCGTAGAGCGTCTCTGCGCCCGTCACCGCAAGGAACACCGAGCCCATGGCAAGGAAGGCCAACCTGCTGTCGTGGCGGAAGAACCCGACCGCCCACAGCGGGTTGACGATCCCCAAAATGTCGGGATGGCCGACAATGTTGGCGATGCCGAGCGTCGCGAGCACCGCGAAATAAACAAGCACGATCGGCCCGAACAGCGCTCCCACCCGCGCTGTGCCGCGGGATTGAATCAGGAACAGCCCGATGAGGATTAGCACTGCGATCGGCAGCACGAGAGGGGCGAGCTTCGCCTCAACGATGGTCAACCCCTCCACCGCGGACAGGACCGAGATCGCCGGTGTCAGCATCGCGTCGCCATAGAACAGCGCAGCCGCCAGCACGCCGAGCAAAGCCAGCGTGGCGGTCTGACGATGCCCGGCGAGATGACGCGAGATCAGCGCCAGCAGCGCGAAGGACCCCCCCTCGCCCTTGTTGTCGGCGCGCATCGCGACGAACACGTATTTGAACGTGACGATGAGCATCAGCGACCAGAAGATCAGGCTGAGTACGCCGAAGATATGCAGCCGGTCGACTGCCAGCGGGTGCGGGCCGATGAAAGTCTCTTTCATCGCATAGAGGGGCGAGGTGCCGATATCGCCATAGACGACCCCGACACTGCCTAGGATCAGGACCGGCAAACTGTCGCGCTGACCATGTAAAGCCGACCGGGACGAGCCGGTATCCGGGGCGCCAAGGTCGCCCGCTGGAGTAGATGTTGCCATGGACCACCTCTGGACGCGAACCGCATAAAGATTCCATGTGGAATTGGAGGTAAATGGCGCGAAGATGCTTGGAAAACCTCGACGAACGGCAGGGTTCGGCTCACTTTATGGCGATGCAAACCAATCCCTTCGTCATAGGCGGGCGTCAGCCTTCGCTCGCGATGCAATTCGCTGGTTTTGCCGCTGCGCTGCTCATGGTGGCTGCCGCGACGCTTATCGGGCTGCTGATCGCGCCACGGTGGGGCAATGCCCCGGTGGTGCTTCTCTACCTCCCGCCAGTCCTCCTCGCCGCAGTCTATTGCGGACTGTGGCCAGGCGTCGCAGCCGCGATCGCAGCAACGCTAACCTTCAATTTCTATTTCACGGCACCGTATCGCACGTTTGTGATCCATAGTCCGGCCGACGCCGTGACCGTCGCGATCCTGTTTCTCGTCGCCACGGTCACAAGCCGCCTTGCTTCATCACTCCGGAACCAAGCCCAGCTTGCCGCGACGCATGCCGCCCGAAATGCGGCGATTGCGGGCTTTGCCCGGCGCTTGCTGACATGCCCCAGCGAACTCGACATCGCGCTCGTGACCGTGGCTGAGGTCTCCCGCTTGTTCAATTGCTACGGAGTTCTAGTCAGTGATCCAGAGCAACCCCACGTCGTCGCGAGCATGCCCGCGGATATAGTGCTGGCACCAAGCGATTTGGCCGCAGCGAGCTTGACGCTGCTTACCGGCAAGTCCGCGGGGCGCGGTGTCCGCCGGGACAATTTGGCCGACTGGCAATTCCATCCGATTGCTCCTGGAGAGAGCGCAATCGTGGCGATTGGGCTGGCGCGAGAGGATGGAGCTTCGCCCGTCGACGACGGGCAAATCCAACTGCTTGGCAGCCTTCTCGACCAAGTGGCGCTTGCGCTCGAACGGGCGCGACTGGAGCGCGAAGCTCGCGAAGGGGCTCGTGCGCGCGAACGGGATTCCATACGATCCACCCTTCTCGCGTCGATCGGTGAAGACCTGAAGCCGCGGCTCGCGACCATTGCTGGGGCGGCGCGGGCCTTGAAGCGCGATGGCGTGGGAGACAAGGCCACGCTATCAATGATGGCCACCGAAACCGCAAAACTCGATCGCTACATTGACCACCTGGTCGATCTCGATCCCGACGACCGGGACAAGCAGATCGAAGTGGGCCCCCTCGCTATCGACCTTTACCGCCGACTAGTGAGAAGGGATGGCGAGGAGGTGCATCTCACCCCAAAGGAGTTCGCAGTTCTGGCCGAACTGGCCAAGCACGCGGGCCGGGTGCTCACCCACGCCCAGCTTCTGCGCATGGTCTGGGGACCGGCTCATGAACAACACATCGACTATCTCCGGGTCGCCATCCGGTCGCTTCGGCAAAAGCTCGAACGCAGCCCTTCCGATCCTGAGCTAATCATCAATGAGCCAACGATCGGCTATCGGCTCACGGTTCTCGCCTGATTGCTCGTTGCGAGATGCAAAACGATTCCATGCGGATATCAGTTTCGCGCTGGCCGTGCCGGGTGTGGGTCACAAAACTACGTCGGTGGCCAATCACCATGCGTCTCGCGCAGAGGCGAATGATCGTCAGGCGTATCGCGAGAGCAACCTAATAGCATCCCGCGCCAAGCCGACTAAAACTCCAGTTCCAGCGCCAGGCGGAACTGTCCGTCGCTGTCGTCTCGCGCGGCGCCCAATGCAAACAGGTATCCAGCCTGGAGTTCCATTTCGGGGCCCAGACCCTCGATCTCGACCTTGGCCACCGGACCAGCAAAGTGTTCGGCGCGCGGTGCCAAATGGTCGAATGTCCCGAGTTCCCCAAAAGCCTGGACGCCAAGGCGGACTTCTTCGAAAGTCTCGACGTCGGCAGACGCCGCATACCCGAGTTCCACCTCGGCACCGCTCTTCAATTCCTTTTCAGCGATGAGGTTCAGCCTCAAGTCCACAGGGCCCGCCCGGCGCTGCATGAGCAGCTTGGTCTCGACCTTGTCCGCGCCATCGAAGGCGACCTCATACTCGCCATAGGCAGCGAGGTTCACCCCGCCCACGCGGCCGAGTTCATAGATTGCCTCGACGCCCACTGCTTCGAACCGACGGTTTTGAAGCGGCTCCTTCTCAAGCTCGCCAATGAGGCCCAAGCGAAGTCGATCAGTTACACCATAAGCCGCCTCGAGCTTGAGAACATCCTCGCCATCGTCCGCGCCGCCATCGAGACGACCATAGATAGTCTCGACTTCCGCTTCGCCCTTCTCGACTTCGGCTCCGTAAACCTCTTCGCCAAGGCCAGGCGCCGCGTGCGCCGTCGCCGGCACGATCAACGAAACTGTGGCAGCAAAAACGGCTGCCCTCTGGATATACTTCATTGGAGCCCCTCAATATCGCGGCTCCAACTAATGCGAATAATTCGCATTTGCAACCTAGATGAGTGGTGCCGGCGTCCAAAACCCGCATCCGGCCTCACCATCCAGGAATAAGGGATGGTCAGCATCAAAGCATCAGTTTAGCAATCCTCGCCATAACGCCGGATCCACGCGCGGACGCTACGTCATCGATCTGTACAGTCGCAATGCCCGGATAGGCGATTGGGATGTAAGGAGTTCTGGGGAACCGCCTTTCCGGGCTCGCGAACTCAGCAGGTGCGTCTTAGCGCGGGTGGTCCTGCTGATCGGCCATGTGCTTGATCTGCGATTCGCCCATGGCAGAAATGAGGGCCTCGCCGCTGACCTGGAAGTTGCCTGACGGCAGGAGGGCGTGCTCGCCGTCGACCCTCACCAGCAGCTGCTGGATCTGGCCCTGAGCATCGGCAACGACGCCCCGCACGCTGCCGATCTTGTCACCGGCGGCGTCGAAAATCGGGGTTCCCTTGTCGACCGTGAAAGCCCCCTGCTCTTGCGCGGCAAGGCTGCCTGACGTGGCCAGCAAGCCCGAGGTCAGCGACGCCGCGCCGCCGGCCGAGCCTTGCACACCGCTGGTCAGGGTACCGGCGGCGCCCACCAAACTGGCGGCGGCCGACCGTCCCAGCTGAACTGTCGCCTGCCCGGCGGCGCGACCTTGACCATAGACGGCTCCCGCGACCGATTGCACCGCATCAGTGCCGACCAACTGCGCCGAGGCCGAGCCGTTGCCCGAGCCGGAAGCGGCCGCAGATCCATTGCCCGAAGGAGTGCCGGCCGGGGTGACGAGCGCACCGGTTGCTCCGACGGCGATGCTGCCGCTGCCTGAGCCATTAACTTCGACGGCACCGCTGCGGCGGTCCGCGCGCGCGGACCCCTTGGCGCTGCCCGAAGCATTGCCCCCGTCGCGGGCGCCGCTGGCTGTAGTGCTGGTGGGCAGCGAAGTTGTCGAGGGAACGGGCAGGCTCTGTCGTATCGACCCGTTGAGCATTCCGCCCAGCGATCCACCGATCGAGCCGCCACCGCCGAGAAGCTGTGCCTGTGCGGGAACAGCGATGAGCGCGAGCGCGCTGGTAGCCACAAGAACAAGTTTCATGAAATGCCTCCGTCTGTTTATCCGTCGCTGGCGGTCGTTCCGCCGGCACAGGAAGAAAACGGATCGGCTTTCCGGTTTAATCCAAACTTTTTCAGCGGCCGCAGGCGCGGCACAAAAGCCCGCGCCCGAATTGACTGTCAGGTCCTGCTGGGCCCAGATCTTCTGCTTCATGATCGAGAGTGGTCCGCAAGTCGTTACCGCGATCGAGCGCGCGCGCGGCGCGTGCAGCAACCAGCGGAACAGAATAGGAGGTGCCGCGCACGCGCGTCTTCTTGCCCTCTTTGTTCAGGGCAAGGATGTCAGCACCCGGAGCGGCGTAATCGAGGTGAGTGGCACGGCCTGCCTCGATCAGCGCGCGATTGCGGCCGTCCACCGCGGTTACTGCCACGACGTCCGGGTATGACGCAGGGTAAGCCGGCGGAGCAGCGGGGCCGTCGTTGCCAACGGCGGCGACGATCACCACGCCCTTGCGTTGCGCTGCCGAAATCGCCCTGCCCACTGCCGAGTTGTTGGGGCCGGCAAGGCTGATCGAGATCACCTTGGCGCCGCCGCCGATCAGCCAGTTGAGCGCCCGGACCAGCGCAAGCGCATTGCCGCCGGCAGGATCGGTTCCGTAGACGTCGGCCACCCGGATGTTGCGCACGCCCGCGCCCGCGAGCAACGAGGTGACCGCGCTGCCGTGGTGGCTCGCTACAGGCGCTCCCTTGGCGAAGCCGCGCACGACTCCGACAGGCTGCGCCGGCGCGCCGTCGATGATCCCCACCGGGGTGGCGATTGCAGTGCCTTGGGCCGAGGCTGCGGCGGCGAGCTTGGGAAGCGGCGGTGCGCCGCTTTGAAAATGAAGCGTGTCGGCCGCGACCTCGGCCTGCGGCGCCACCTTGCGCAACAGCGCTTCGCCTTGCGCGAGGGACAGCCCACGCGGGAGTGAAAAACGGAGCACCCTGAGGTCAAGGCTGTCCATCCGTTCGGTGCCTGACAGCACAAAACCCGCATCTTCCGCCGCGCGCAGGTCGGCGGGCTCTGCGCCCACCAAGAGCAGTTCGCCCCGCCGCGCCGGATCGCCCTGGGCATCGAGTTCAATCAGGTCGGGAAAGCGCCTTAGCAGCCGGTCTGCCCGTTCAATGCGCGCGTCCATCAAATGCTGCACGGTTTTCCCGGCAGTCTCTCGCGCCGTCTTGAGCGTATCATCCAGCGGCAGTGCTGACGTGCTTAGAGGAGGTAGGGCAAGCTGTGGCAGCCCGAGCTGGGCCATAGCCGGCGCCGCAAGGGCCGCTGCGCCGAGCGCGAGAAGGGGCAGGTATCTGCGCATCGTAGCCTCTGACAGGAAATCACCTTAAGCATGGATTAAACGCGCCGGCCCGCCCGTTTAATGCAGGAAAGAGGCGGAAACCCAATTTCGAACGATAACTTTGAAGTGCGCGTGCTGGCGCTATTGCCGCGATTGCGCCGATTTGCCGCGGGCCTTGCACGTCATCCGGCCGACGGGGACGACTTGTGCCAGGCGACGATCGTTCGCGCCCTTGGCAGGCGCGACCAGTGGCAACCAGGCACACGCCTCGACAGCTGGATGTACACGATGATGCGCAACATGTGGATCGACGAGCAGCGAGCGCGCAAACGGCGCGGCGAGACGTTCGTGGCCGAAGAAGCTGGCGCGGCTGTCGGCGCCAGCGGGGGCCAGGAAGCAGCGGCTGCCCTTGGCGACATCGACCGTGTGTTGCGACTGCTGCCCGACGAGCAGCGTGAAGCGGTGCTGTTGGTGATGGTCGAAGGCTATTCCTACAAGGAAGCTGCCGGGATCGTCGGCTGCCCGGTCGGGACGCTCAATTCGCGCCTGGTGCGCGGGCGCGATGCGCTGATGATCCACTTGGGAGAAGCCGCATGAAGCCCTCGCGCGAAGAAATCGCCGCTTTCGCAGACGGCGAACTTGAGGGCGCTCGCCGCGCCGAAGTCGCCGCAGCGATCGAGGCAGACCCCGAGCTGGCAGCGCAAGTCGGCGCCCATCGCGCCCTGCGGGAGCAGCTCTCGTTGCACTTCGCCCCATTTATGGAAGCTCCCTTGCCGGAGCGACTGATCCGGCCACTCGAGCAAGGAGATGCGGTGATGGAGCTGGCCGATGCACGCGGCAGGCGCGACGTGCGCAGTTCCGGAAGCATCGCGCGGTGGGCATGGCTCGCCGCTCCGGCCCTGGCGGCTTCGCTCGCGCTTGCCTTGTTCATGCCGGGCCGGGATAGGGGCAGGCAGGTCGAAGGCCAGCTCGCGGTGGCGCTGGACCAGCAACTGGTCTCGGGGCAAGCGCCCGACGCGCCGCAACGTATCCTCCTCAGCTTTCGTAACAAGGCCGGTAAGTATTGCCGCGCATTCACCGCGCAGGATCAAGGCGGGATCGCCTGCCGCGAAGCTGGTGGGTGGCGGATCGAGCAAGGCGGGGAAGGAGTGAAGCCCGACAGGAGCGAGTACCGCATGGCGCGCAGTTCGTCCGCCGAGTTGCTCGAACGGGCGCAGGCGATGGCCGTGGGCCCGGCGCTCGATGCCGCCCAGGAGCGCCGTGCGCGAGATGCTGCGTGGCGCTAGCGCCGCGAATTTGCACAAGATGGATTAAGCCGGCGAACTCGCTCGTTTGACAGGTGACCGCCAAATCGGGAGATCACCTGTGCGCTATTCCGTTGCTCTTATCGCCGTTCTCCTTGCAGTGCCCGCACTCGCACAGGAACCAACCAGCCGCGCGCCGGGCACGGGCGAGACGCGCTCGAAGGTTGAAATATCAACTGGCGTGGATTTTGAACGCGGTGATTTCGGCACCCCGTCGGACATCGAGAAAACCACCATGCCGTTGACCATTGGCGTCGCGAAGGGGCGGGTCCGAGCAAGCGCACAGCTCCCCTGGGTCCGCGTGACCTCGCCCGCCAATGTGATCGCGCCGACCGGGCCGCTGGGCTTGCCGATACTGGTCGACCCGACCCGCCCAACCACCCGGAGCACGCGCCAAGGCCTCGGCGATCTGCAAGTGAACGCGGCCTACGATCTTCCGGTAACGGGCTTCTTCGCCAGCCTGCGCGCCGGAGCCAAGCTGCCGACTGCTTCGACCGATAAGGGTCTTGGTACCGGAAAGGCCGACTACTCGGTTGGAGCGGACTTCGCGAAGCCGATGGGCGCGGTGACGCCCTTCGCGGGAGTGACTTACACGATGGCGGGCGCCCCTGACGCCTTCGACTTGCACAATTCCTTCTCCGGTCAGGCCGGCGCAGCTGTTCGTCTCGGCAACGCAACCACCGCACAGCTTGGTTATGTCTATGCCCAAAGTCCGATCAAGGAAGGCGATAACGATCAACGTATCGTGGGCGGAATGAACGCTGGCTTTGGCAAAAGCTTGTCGCTGGGCGTCTATGGCTCCGGCGGGCTCAGCGCCGGTGCGCCGGATATCGGCGGCGGGGTGACACTAGGCTTCAAGGTCGGCGGGTGAATGCTTTCGCCGGACGTAGGTTTCGACGATACGCCAAACCATTGGATTGGCAGCATCCAGCGGGCAAAGCTAATTGACGGATTTTTGGGCCGGTTGCCGACTGTCTGCTTTTCCGTCTGATCAGCCGGGAAACTGTCGGTCCGCTACCGACCCCATTTCGGACATCCCGGATTTGAGCCCAATGCGCAACTTCCCGCTCGATCGCCGCCAGTCGACATTTGCTCGGCATATCGAATGCTGTCGTTCGCTTGAGCCTGATCTGGACATCAATTAGGCGGTCTTGCGAATCGGTAGACGCTTCGCTGGGTTAAAGTTGCCGCTAAAAACCGTAGTTCATTAGCGCCCGCGTAAACGTGCGCCTGATGTCGGCTCGCTCGAACGGAAAGGCGCGGAAGAAATCCTGGACGGAAATGGCTGGACTGCCGGCGCGCACTGCTCCGGCCCATCTTCGCGCCGCTGCGTCGCGTCCCGCGAGAGCGTGGCACAGCACCGATATCATGGCGATTAGTACGTGCGAATTCGGCGCTCGCGCCGCGCGTTCTGCCCAGTCGGCCGCCTCGGCGTGTTCTCCCCTCACTGCATGGGACAGCGCACGCGAGCCCATCATTGCGTAATTCATCGGATCGATCGGGCTTAGCGCCATCGCACGATCGGCGTGTCGCTGGCCCTCGGCGCCTTCGCATAGGATTGAGTCGGTCAGGGCGTGGGCATAGCTCGCCTGGGCGTAGTTCGGATTGAGGGTCAGCGCGCGGTCGATCCAGGGCAAACTCTGCCAGATCTTCCCAGTGAGCCAATGCGCGCGCCCGAGCACCAAGTTGGCGAATGGATCGGCCGCGTCGAGCTCTACTGCCCGGTCGGCATGGCGCCGCGCTGCGAGCTTCTCGTTCTCGGCATTGGGGACATACCGCATGAATGCGTTCTGGAAATGAGTGAACGAAAGTCCGGCATGAGCCCGCGCGAAGCTGGGGTCCCGGGCGGCAGCTTGCTCGAACAAGTCGCAGGCTGCGGCGTTGTCCTGAGCGGTGGACCGAAATACGCGTTGCAGCGCGAGATGGTACAGTCCCCAGGCATCTAGGTCCTCGGTCGATTTTGTTGTAGCGGCATGCGCCTCGTAAACGGGGATGTGGAATTCTAGGGCCGATATAATGCTGGCGACAATGCGGCTCCGGGTCTCATGAATGGCCTCGATCGGCGCTAGAAATCGGTCACCCCAGATCACCCCGAGCGTGCGCGTATCGACTAGGTCGACGGTGATCGCGAGCCTGTTGTCCGAAGGCTCGAGAGTCCCAGACAGGCAGTATTTGACCCCGAGCGTGGCCCCGACCCCCGCGATATCGGGTTCGGCGTCGCGGAACTGAAACGACGAGGCTCGCGCGATTACGAACAGCCAATGCAGGCGGCTGAGCTCCGAAATCAGCTCGTGAGGCAGCGCCTCGGCGATCAGCGCGTGCTTCGCCTCGCCACCCAGAAGGCGCAGCGGCAGCACTGCTATCGACGGCTGCGAGCCCGAAGCGACGGATCCGTTGGTGTGGCTCGTCGCCGCTAGCCCAGGAACATCCAGCCGATAGCCGAAACCATGCACGGTCTTGAGCAGCTCCGCCTCGGCTCCCAGCGCCTTGCGCAGCGCAACGATGTGAACCTGAAGCGCGGCCTCCTCGACCAACTGGCTGGGCCAGACCGCATCCAGCAGCTCATCCTTTGTGACGAGCGCGCCGCGCGCGTTCGCCAGCGCGGTCAGGATTTGCAGCGGCTTGCGGGTTAACGGAACGGGCGCCCCGTCCGCCAAGAGCTGCCGGTCCGGCTGCAGCGTCAGCCGACCGAGCTTAATTTCTCGTGTGGCCATAAGCACTTTCGCTCCGACAGCCCGGCTAGGACGGTAACCGGTAAGGCTTGGCTAGTCGAATCGGTTGAAAGAAAACTTAGGAAAAAGTTTGGAACCGCGACAAGGACTGCGGTCGTTTGAGGACGTACGCTTGGCCGGTATCCGCGATCTTTGCGGCAAGTACGGACCGTGTGGATGACCGACGAAAGGAATGTCCCATGCCCTATTCAACTGAACTGAAATGCGGCGCTGCCGCGATTCTCGGGATCGTCCTGATGAGCGGTGCGGCGACGGCATCGCCGGGCAACGGCGTCACGCCCGAGACGTTCGTCACCGCCGGCCTTCTTGACGAGGCTGATATCAATCATGACAGGGTCAAGCTTCAGACTAAGGACGCAACCACCGTCCGTGTCCAGAAGCTGACCTTTGCGGCCGGAGCCTTCACCGGCTGGCATCACCATCCCGGCGCGGTCATCGTCGCGGTGCAGTCGGGATCGGTGACACTCGTCGATGAGAATTGTTCGACCAAGACTTACGGCCCCGGGATGCCCGACGGGTCGGTGTTCGTGGAAGGACACGACGAATCGCACGAGGCACGCAGCGCATCAGGAGCCACCGTGTATGTGACATATGTCGTGCCAAACGCTGGTGCGGTCCCGATTGTGCGAATCGAAGATGCAGCGCGGTCCTGCCCTTAGGACTCCTGAACGCGCTTCGGCAGATAGACGGCGATGGCGGCCCTATATCCGAAATTGGTGTTCGCAGCGGGAATCGCTGCGTTGGGCGTCGGGCTTTTCGCGCTGGGGAACGCGCCCGACCCCGGAGCGCCGGCCGTGGAGCCCGCCTTGCCCTCAGATTTCGTACAGCTTCCTTACCCGACCACGGCCCAGCGGCCGGCCGAGTTTGTCCAGCCGACCGGCGCGCCCCCCCAATCCGCCGGGGGAGCGACCGCCGCGGTTGGCGCCGGAGGTCCGGCTCCAGAGATGGATCCCTACGCCGGCTAGGACACTTTCAGACTTTCCCGGGGCGCGCTTTCGACTTCGCCGCCGGCGGAATACGATTGTCAGGAGCGTGGCCAAGGCTGGCAAGGGTTCGGATTGTGTCGTGTGATCGCGTTTGGCGCGTGTCGATTTTTGGATACTAACGTGGCCAAGGTAGGTTCCCGAGGAACGACCTAATCGTAAGCAACTCGGCAGCTAGTCCGAGATTTCGAACCGAAATCGGCCGCGCCGCTTACGGACCCAAGCACCCCTGGTTAAGGCTCGCCGAGTGTCCGCTTTCCACCCCATTGCTGACGTAGCCGTCCGGGGATGAGCTTCCCAGAATCAGACGCAGTATCGAGGCCTGCTTACTGGCCGCTGTGGGGCCGGAACCGGCACGTCAGCCTTTGGAGAGTCGCCGAATGTAGCGGCCGTTAGTTGAGAGAAGCGCGGAAATGCGCCTTCGACGCATTCCTAACTGCTTCGGCGCAAGAAGCGCTTTGGCGACTGTATTCCGCCTCGATTGTTGCTCAACGTTGTCGTGAACAGACCCGTGTCAGGATCGTAGATGGGTGGTCCTCGAAAGGGTCGGTAGCGCTCAATTACGTGCGCACATTCGATGTCATCCCAAGGTCGGAAGATCCGCATCGCACCGCCGTCCAGCCGAACCTTCGAGAAGGGTCGAACTGTGACCTGATCGACCACAATTTCTTCGGGCGTTTCAGATGACGTGTAGGAGTGTGTCGCATCCCGAAGGGTGGCCTTGTAATGCACCCGAGCAACTACTTCCGAAAACTGCAACGGGTGTAATCGCCTTCCGTCCAGGTCGAGCGGACCTTTGCGACCTGCCTCGTATTGCAGTCCGCCATCGTTCACAAAGACGACCCCGACGGGTCCGAGCCGAACGGCGATCGATTGCCCTGTGAGATGTGTGGACAGGTCGAACTCACCAAAATCATCGTCGGGTTCGATCCGATACATGTACAGAGTGAACGGGTGGGGACCGTGAAGGGAGTGGAATGTCGTTTGTTTGCGTCCACTCTGCAGAATGAATTGCGCCTGCCTGAACTCATCTAAGAAGTCCCGAGGGAGGATGGAGCCCTTCGATGGATTCCTTCGGTCCGCCGAAAGGGTGGTCTCTTTAACGAGCAGGCCGATGAAGACCTTGCAAAGCCACCTGCCCAAAGTGACCCGCGCACCGGCATCATCGAAATCCGGCCGTTCCAGAAACTCGATGACTGCATTTTCGATGTCGCGGAGGAAGCCGTTATTACAGCGCTCACAACACGGAATAGTGAGCTGACGGTAAGGTATTCGAGTTCCGTTGAGCAGTGTCAGCGTCTGATTGAACAGGTCAAAACGCCGCTGCGTCCAACGGGGGATAATGTGCTCGCCCTGGCCGGCTGTTGGTTCACCGCCACATGCGAAGCATTGACCACCCGTAAAGGCGGAGCCTGACGCAGCGCGATCGATCAGGCTTAGTACATAATCGTCAGTCATGAGGGTCCGACCACGCCGACCTCAAATGTCCTCCACTCCTCGTTTCGGATGCCACCTGAAGCGCCGCTCGACCATTGGCCGCCAAATCTGCTCCGCGCCATCCTTTCCCTCGGTCGCGATGTGATCGAAGTCGAGCTCATGGCCCGTGCACGCAATGAGCGCTTCTCTGGAGAGAGCTTGAATCTCGTTGGTCATCTCCATGAGATATACGAACAACGCCTGGTCTCGCGGTATCTCTCTGTGCAGCTCGTGAGCCAGAAAGTCGTCACGGCCATTGCGTAACAAGCGTTCACGGTTCGGATCTTCTGCCGCCAGACGATCAAGCCGCTGCTTCAGTCCCCTAATGGCGCGTCGTGTCATCCAAACGTTCCGGCGAGCCCATTTCTCAGGATGCCGCTTGCGCGCCTTCTCGACGAGGGCTTCTGAAACGCCGTCTCTGTCCAGCCATTGGGCAATCACCACAAATGAAACCTTATCGGACGTCTCAAGCTTTCTTGGCCTGTCGAGGACCCGAACAATTATGAGGGTCAGTTCCCGCAGCAGCGCGTGCTGTATGATGTTGAAGGCTCCGGCCATAGGACCCCAAAGCTTGTCTCGCTTCGCTGCCTTCAAAGACGCCTCATTTAACGCCGAAAAGACCGCTTGAAGGGATGTCGCTTGTTCGACGCTCCCGTGCAGACGTCGTGAATATGCCTGCAGGCGGGCCAGGATTTCTTCAGTGGTCGCCTTGTCCAATTCGGCCACGCTCAATCCACCTTCCGCCTCGCCCATTCCTTGATAGATCGGCCGCCCATACAGCGCAAAGCTGTCACCATCATCCATCTGAACGAAGGTCGGCTTTTGGCGATCACCAATGACCGACGGAATGACCGAAGATAGGGCGCATCCCTGCCGCTCAGACAGATAACCCCATCTATGTTTGGCGTTATCCTCCAAGTGCTGATCGGCCCAGCGGGCCCAAAATATTTTGGGGACCGCTGGGCGCGTCGGGTATGCCGCGTGCAGTTTGGGATTGCCGATAATCTGTTTGATACCAATCCCGGAACCCGTGGGCAGGCATCAACGAGACCTTCAGCTCTCAAGCGCCGTAGAAATACTGATTTGTCGATTTACTCACTTTTTAGGACACTTCGGCACTGCGGTCGGTGGGGGGTCGCAATATGCCAGATAGTCACGGAACCGACGAAATGCGGGTTGCTGCACTCCGGTCTCTGCAGATTCTCGATACCCCACGCCAGGGTTGCTTCGACAGGATTACAGAGTTCTGCACAGAGCTGTTCGATTGCTCGATCTCGCTGATCAGCCTCATCGATGCGGATCGCCAGTGGTTTCTGGCCGCATCAGGCATCGACGGCCGTGAGACGCCGCGGGAGATATCTTTTTGCAGCCATGTCATTGAAGCAGGTCGCAGCCTTCTGATTTCTGACGCGCTAGAGAACGATTGCTTCCGTGCAAACGCCATGGTGGTCGGCGCGCCTGGCATTCGTTCGTATCTTGGCCAGCCTATCGCGAGTGCAGAGGGAGTTCTGCTGGGCACGCTATGCGTCGCCGACACCAGACCTGACCATTTCCATGAAGGGCATATCGACCAACTGCGGTATTTCGGCAGGATCGTTGAAGATCTCATCGAGGCCCATCGTCAGCGAATGGAATCGACGCAGCTCGCGGCGGAGCTTGAGGAGCGTTCCGAGCGGTTGAAGAAGTCCAATCGCGTATTCGCCCAGGCCGAGCGAGTGGCCAACATCGGATCCTGGGAGTTGGAGCTCGAGTCTGGCCGGGCGACTTACTCAGACGAGAGCCTTGCCATTCTCGATCTGTCCAAGAGCCAGACGTACTCGCTCAATACGGCAATGGAACTATATGTTCCGGAAGATCGTCCCATGCTGGAGGCGGCCCTAGAAAACGCCGTCGTGACTCGTGGGTCCTCCAGTATCGAGGCTCATGTGATAACCCCTTTGGGCCATAGGAAACGGATCAAGGTGGTGGGCGAGTATCTGGAGGCGAGCAGTGACACGCCCGCGCGGTTAGTCGGCATTCTTCAGGACGTAACCGAAGCCTACCATTCGCAGATGGCGCTCCAGCGGGCCGCGGATTACGACTCCCTCACGAGTCTGCTCAACCGGCAGGCTTTTGATCGCCATCTGGGTGAGCGGCTGAGGACGCAACGCCATTCAGGCAGAGATTTCTTCGTTCTGCTTCTCGATTTGGACGGCTTTAAGGACATTAACGACACTTTCGGTCATCTCGTGGGAGATGTAGTTCTCGAAGAGATCAGCTCGCGCATCACCGCGGCTGTCCCTACCGACGCCTTGGTCGCGCGTTGGGGAGGCGATGAGTTCGCAATTATTACCCCGATGGGTATCTCGCAGGAGGACGCAACTGCCGTCGGCGAAAAGCTCATTCGGGCCGTGTCTAGGGAGGTAGAGATTGCAGGTCGAAAGGTCGCGGTAAGCGCCACCTGCGGCCTCGCTCGAAGCGCGGAGACTATCGTCGCCCGCGAGTTGCTGCGACGGGCAGACCTTGCGCTGTATCATGGGAAGCGGCGGGAACCGGGCTGCACCCACCATTACCGCGTGCTCTTGGAGCGCGATAATCGCCTCCGCCAAGAAGCCATCGGTCTGGTGCGCAGCGCACTGACCGAGGATCGACTGTTTGCCGGCTACCAACCTATCGTCCGCCTTGCGGATAACGCCATGGTGGGCCTTGAGGCGCTGATGCGACTGAATACGCGTTCGGGCGACAAACTCACCGCAACGCAGGTTCTACCTGCAATCCTCGATCCGATTTTGTCGCGCGAGATTAGCGATCGAATGATCGATCTGGTCTCAACGGAATTCCCCGAAATCCACGCTGCACAGCCGGACGTTCAGTATGTGAGCTTGAATGCAACCGAAGCAGACCTGTTGAGCAGGGACTTTTCCGATCGCCTTCTCTCAAGACTTCGCGGGCAGAAGATCGACCCGCGGAACGTCACACTTGAAATCACCGAGACCATGTTCTTGGTCAACGACGCCGCATCGGTTCAGTCAGTGCTGTCCAAGCTTCGCAATTCCCGAATGCAGATCGCGCTCGACGATTTTGGAACGGGCTTCTCGTCGTTATCGCATCTGCGTGATTTCCCCATCGACAAGGTTAAGATCGATGGAAGCTTCGTTCAGAAGATGTGCACCGACCATCAGTCGCGGCTGATCGTGCAGGCGCTCATCGCGATGGCGAAAAACCTCGGCAAGGAAGTTATTGCCGAGGGGATCGAAACGGACGATCAGCGCAAGCTCTTACTTCAGATGGGATGCTATTACGGCCAGGGCTTTCTATTTAGTCCTGCCGAGAATGCGTGCAGATTAAAGCTAATGCAACTCAGCAGCGGCGCGCCGAAAGGTCGTCGTAAGGCGGCCTAGACAATGCTCGCAAGACACACCTGGCGTCGCTTCAACCACTCTGCCATTCAACAGTTTCGGTGGATTCGGTCGGGCGTAAGTCACCTCGTGAGAAGATTAATACCCGCGTAGGTTGATTGTCGAGTGCGGCAGCTTTGCGCGTTGTCCCGACTACTACAGACGGTTCGTCGTGGTCTTATCACGATGCATAAAGCGAGGGAATGTTCCGGGCCATCTCCGTGCAAAGGCACAGGGACCGAAGCAGTGGGCGCGCTTGGCCCTTGTGAGGAGCCGAGCGCGCCCCTCTGCCAATCAAGGCGCAGAACTTAGCGCGATATGAGCATCGTTGAGTCCATTGCGGCAGGCACCCCAGCCAAAGTCGAGCAACCGTACCTTGCTGCCTAAGACAGCGCTGTCGGCCGATCAGGAGGCCTTGCTCGGCTTTCAAGCCTGAGCGCGACAAGCTGTATCTTCGTGCCGCGTAAGCAGGGAACTTCCAGACAGAGAATTAGTCGGATTTTGGCCGTGCCCAGGCCAAGATAGCCGCGTCTCTCGCCCACGGCTCAGAAAATCATGGCGCCAAAGCCCGCAGAACTGGGCCACTTTCAGGGTGCAGGGTGCCCTAAGGCGATATTGTGTCTGGTTGGCTGACTGTTTGGTGCGGTCGAGAAGACTCGAACTTCCACGGGCTTTCGCCCACAACGACCTCAACGTTGCGCGTCTACCAATTCCGCCACGACCGCTAAATCATCGGGGCTGCGCGCCGTTGCGGCTGCGGTCCCGGGGGGGTAGGCGCGTGCCCTTAGCAAAGCCCCCCCACCCCCGCAACAGCCAAACCACCTCGCCGCAAACGTCTTCTGCGTCGCGCGGCGCCGTTAATCCTGTTCCTTTACGGGACGTTCACCACGATCGTTAACGCATGGACCCCGCACTGCTCCGGATCGGACCATTTTCGGATGCTTCTGCGCTTGCCTGAGGTGGCGTTGCGCGCGTCAACATAGGGCCATGCCGATTGGTGCCAACCTTGCCCTGTCCGCTTCGTTAGCCATGCTGACGACAACACCGATCGCGCCGGTCGATCACCGCGACGCGCCTGTACCAGCACCGCGAGTCACGGCGCTGGCGAGCGCAACTGTAGTGATCATCCGGTTCGAACCCGCGGTTCCTCGCGCACGGTCCGATGCGCCCCAGCGTCAGCTGAGCGACAACGGGCGCACTATCGAGTTCTATTGACGCGCAACGCGCCGCAGCGGGTCAGCCGGGCTTCCAGCCGATTTCGGCAACCGTGGCGGAACGGGGGACGTCGGTTACCGCCTCGTTGATCGAGACGCTTTCGCCGGGCGCCAGCGCCGGTTTGGGCGAAGCCACTTCCCAGGTATAAACGATCCTGTCGCGGCCATCGCGCAGGACGATCAGGATCGGCGGCACCCGGCGGGTCTCCTGGCCTACATTCGTCACGCTGCCGCTAGCCCCGAAATACTCGGTCCCGTTGGGCAATGTACGCCGTTCCTGCTGCTGCGCGGGGAACTCGAGGACGAGGTCGGGCTGCGCCGCGGCAAACGTCGAATGCGGCACAGGCACCCAATCAGGTAGGCCCCACACGCTGACCGCGCCGATAAGCCCGGCGACGAGCAGTGCGAAAACCACGGCTGCCGCCGTCCAAAGCCGTGCCGGATTGCGCCGCGGCCGGAACGGAGGCTCATGCGCGAAGCTTGACGGGGCCTCGTCGAAATAGGTGTCTTGCGCGACCGCCCGTTCGGGTTCGGCAAAGGCAGGCGGGGGACCGATATCGTCCTCGTAACGCTCGACCGGCTCATCGGCGACGGGCGGCGCAACCGTCTCGGGCTCGGACCACGAGGTCTCGGGCGCGGACCACGAAGTCTCGGGTTCTTCGCCGCGATCCTCGTGGGCCACGGCGTCCGGCTCCGCCCATGCACTGGGAGCTGGCGCATCAGGCGCGTCCTCGACAGCCTCTTCCGGTGCAGGCGCCGTAGGTGGTGGAGGGGAAGGCGGTGGCGGAGGAGGGGATGGCGAAGGTTCGGGAGCTGCCGATAGCGGCTCGGCAGCCGGAAGCTCGGCAGGCTGGCCGTCCTGAAACCAGCTATGACGGCATTTCGCACAGCGCACGGTGCGCCCGTCCACGCCTATCGCACTGTCGGGAACGACATATCGCGTTGCACATGCGGGGCAGGCGATGATCATGCGCAGGGTTAAGCACGGGCAATCCATCGCAGACAAGTGCCAGCCCCCCAACGATTGCGGCAGGAAGCCTTTTTTCCACATCGATAGGCAGCTATAGGCCTGCCGGGGGGCCGGCCGAGCGGGCCGGATCGCGATTGGGTTAGATGAAAGCGCCGAGACGATGACCGACCCCGGCGAGCCGGAGATCGTCCAGTTCGACAACGTCGGGCTGCGCTATGGCACGGGCAAGGAGATCCTTACCGACATCTCGTTTACCCTTCATCCGGGCAGCTTCTACTTCCTGACGGGCGCGAGCGGTGCGGGCAAGACGTCGCTTCTCAAGCTCCTCTATCTTGCCCAGCGGCCGTCGCGCGGCCTGATCCGCATGTTCGGGACCGACGCCATCACCCTTCCGCGCGCCAGCCTTCCCGGCTTTCGCCGCCGGATCGGCGTCGTGTTCCAGGATTTCCGCCTGGTCGCGCACCTTTCTGCGTTCGACAACGTGGCCCTTCCCCTGCGTGTGGCGGGGGTTACCGAGGACGAACTGCGCCGTCCGGTGGCCGACATGCTCGAATGGGTCGGCCTGGGCGACCGCAGCCACGCCCGCCCGGCAACGCTTTCCGGCGGGGAGCAACAGCGCGTTGCCATTGCCCGCGCCGTCATCGGGAGGCCGGACCTGCTGGTCGCGGACGAGCCCACCGGCAACGTCGATCCCGACATGGCCGTAAAGCTGCTGCGACTGTTCGAGGCATTGAACCGCCTGGGCACGACGGTGGTCGTCGCAACCCACGACGTCCACTTGCTGCGCAAGGTGCCGGAATCGCTGATCATGCGGCTGGACCGCGGGCGCCTTTCCGACCCGACCGGTGCGCTGCGCTACCCGCCGCGGCGCGCAGCCGCCCCCTCGGTCCTGCCGCAATGAGCGGGCCGCCGCTTGCCCCGCGCGCGCTGACCCAGCGCTGGCGCTCGCTCACGGGCGGAGGTCCCGCTCAGATGGTTCCACAAGGACGTCTCTCGGGTCCGATGCCGTGGGTCATCGCGATCATGGTTCTGCTGACTGCCATCGCCGCCGCCAGCGGCATGGCGCTGCGCAATGCGGCCCATGCCGCCAGCGCCGACCTTTCCGGCGGCGTGACCGTGCAGATCGTCACCGCCCTGCCGGCAGAGCGCGCGCGCCAGGCCAACAACGCGCTCGCCACCTTGCGCACCGCCCCTGGCGTCGCGCACGTCCGCCTCGTTCCCCAGGACGAGGTCGATGCACTGATCGAGCCCTGGCTGGGCACTCGTAGCAACGATCCCGCCGCGGCCGACGCCCTGCCCATCCCCGCACTGATCGACGCGCGGCTGACCGGGCCGGTGGACGAACCCCGCCTCGAGGCGCTGCGCAAGCGCCTGGCTCCCGTCGCACCGGCGGCGCGCGTAGATGCGCAGGCGGGCTGGCTCGAACCCGTGTTCGACGCGCTGGCGAGCCTCCAGTGGCTAGCCCTCGCGCTGATCGTCCTGCTTGCCGTGGCAACCGGCGCAGCGGTGCTACTGGCCACCCGCACCGCGCTGAACACCCATCGCGCGACAATCGAGATCATCCACCTGCTTGGCGGCACCGACGGACAGATTGCGCGGGTGTTCCAGCGCAGCATCGCAATCGATGCGATGGCCGGAAGCGCGCTGGGCCTGGGACTTGCAGTCGTGGTCGTCCAGTTGCTCGCCCGCCAATTCGGCCAGCTGGGGTCGGGCGCGATTGCCGCAGGATCGCTCGGCTGGCTGGACTGGGCGGCGCTGGGCCTCGTTCCGCTGGGCGCCATAGCCTTGTCCGCGATAACCGCGCGCTTCGCGGTTTTTCGTGCGCTCAAGGCAATGCTGTGACAAGGGGCCGGCCTATGCGGATCGGCAAGCAACCTGGAATCGGCCGGAGACTCCTGTCGCTGGTGGTCTTGCTGTGGGTCCTCGGCTTTGCCTGGTTCGCGCTGGTCTTGCCTCAGCCGATCGGGGCGGGGCGCAGCGACGCAGTCATCGTTCCAACTGGCGGAGAGGGTCGGATCGGACGCGGGCTCGAGGCGCTAGACCGCGGTTGGGCACGCAAGATGCTTGTGGCGGGAGTGGACCGCGAGGTGAAGCCGCGCGAATTCGCCGCCGAATACCGCGTCGCACCCCGCCGTATGGCCTGCTGCATCACACTCGATACCGAATCGGTCGACACCCGGACCAATGCGCGCATCGCCGCCGACTGGATCGCAAAGAACAACGTCCGCTCGGTGCGCCTTGTCACAAGCGACTGGCACATGCGCCGCGCGGCGTGGGAGCTCGAGCACGTCGTGCCGGCAAATGTTACGATCGCGCGTGACGCGGTCCGCTCGCGACCGAGCCTTCGCATCCTGTTTCTCGAATACAACAAGCTGCTCGCCCGCCGGGTGGGCGCGCTGGTCGGGCTCTAAAGGACCGGCCATGGCAGTGCTTCGCAGCCTTGCATTCTACCTGTGCTTCTACGTGGGCAGCATCCCCTTCGTGGTCATCGCCGCGCTGGCGATCGGGTTTTCGCCGCGCGCCATGCGCCGCACCGTTCGGCTATGGGCAATGTTTCACCGCGCCTGCGCGCGATACATCCTCGGCATCCGGCTGGTTATCGAGGGCCGGCCCTCGAACCAGCCGATGCTCTACGCGGTCAAGCACGAGAGCTTCTACGAGGCGATCGACATGCCGGCGCTGTTCGACCTGCCGGTGGTCTTCGCCAAGGCTGAACTGATGGATATCCCGCTGTGGGGCCGCGCCGCCGCCGCCTTCGGAGTGGTCGCGGTAGAACGCGAAGCCGGTGCCAAGGCGCTGCGAGCAATGGTCGCAGCGGCCAAGCGCTTTTCGGCGTCGGGCCGGCCGCTGGTCATCTTTCCGGAGGGGACCCGGGTCCCCCATGGCGCGCCGGCTCCCCTGCAAGCCGGGTTTGCCGGGCTCTACAAGCTGATCGGCCTGCCCGTGGTGCCCGTCGCCGTCGACACCGGGCCGCTCTATCACCGGCGGTGGAAACGGGCGGGCATCGTGACCTACCGGTTCGGCGAGCCTATCCCCCCGGGTCTGCCCCGCGAGGAAATCCAGGATCGGGTTCTGGCCGCGATTAACGCCCTCAACGGCTGAACCGCTGCCATTCAGTCCTTGTCGAACGGGTTCTTCGCGCTGCGCAGGTTTAGCCTGATCGGCACGGCATCAAACCCCAGCTCCCGGCGGATGCCGTTGATCAGGTAGCGGCGATAGCTTTCGGGAAGCAGATCGAGCCGCGTTCCGAACAGGACAAAGCCGGGAGGGCGCGTCTTGGCCTGGGTAATGTAGCGCAGCTTGATCCGCTTGCCCCCTGGCGCCGGCGGCGGATTGGCTTCGAGCGCCTGGTCGAACCAGCGATTGAGCGCGCCGGTAGAAACACGCTTCGACCATGCCTCGCGCAGTTCGAAAGCAGCGCTCAGAAGCTGGTCGACGCCCTTGCCCGTCCGCGCCGAGACCGCGATGAGCGGCACCCCGCGCACTTGCGCAAGTCCGTCGTCAAGCGCCGCGCGGATGCCGTTGAACAGGGCTGACGGACCTTCGGCGACATCCCACTTGTTGATCGCGATCATCAGGGCCCGGCCTTCCTCCAGCACCATCGAGGCAATCTTGAGGTCCTGGTGCTCTAGTCCTTGGGTGGCATCGAGCAGCAGGACGACGACTTCCGCAAAGTCAATCGCATGGCGGGCGTCGGCCACCGCCAGACGCTCGAGCTTCTCGGTGACGCGCGCCTTCTTGCGCATTCCCGCCGTGTCGATCAGGCGGACATGGCGCACTTCGTCGGTCTTGGGATCGGTCCATTCCCAGTCGACCGCAATCGAATCGCGCGTGATCCCCGCTTCCGGGCCGGTCAAGAGCCGGTCCTGGCCCAGCATGCGGTTGATGAGGGTGGATTTGCCGGCGTTAGGCCGTCCGACGATCGCGAGCTTGAGCGGGCCGGTCAGTTCGTCCCATTCGGGCTCCGCCTCGTAATCGTCGGCCTCTTCCCGGGCGAAGTGGGGAAGCAGCGCCTCGAACAAGTCGCCCATGCCCTCGCCATGCTCGGCGGACAGGGCGATCGGATCGCCCAAACCCAGCGCGTAGCTTTCAAGGATGCCCTGCTCACCGGCGCGTCCTTCGGCCTTGTTGGCGACGAGGATGACCGGCACCTTCGAGCTGCGCAGCCAGCGAGCGATTTCTTCGTCCAGCGGCGTCAACCCGGCGCGGGCATCGATCACGAACAGGGCGACGCGGGCGCCGACCAGCGCCGCTTCGGTCTGCGCGCGCATCCTCCCCGGCAGGCTTTCCGGGTCGTCGTCCTCCCAGCCAGCGGTATCGACGATCGCGAAGTCGAGCCCCAGCAGGTGCGCTTCGCCGATCCGACGGTCGCGCGTCACCCCCGGCTGGTCGTCGACCAGCGCCAGGCGCTTGCCGACCAGCCGGTTGAACAGGGTCGATTTGCCCACGTTGGGCCGGCCGATGATGATGACCTGGGGAAGCATCGCTACCCCGTGGCGCGCGGGGCCGCGCAAGGCAAGCCGCCATCTCGCCCGCGCAACGAACGATCAATTACCGTCGATAACCCGAAATTAACCGTT
This sequence comes from Novosphingobium tardum, assembly GCF_042652045.1. NCBI lineage: Bacteria > Pseudomonadati > Pseudomonadota > Alphaproteobacteria > Sphingomonadales > Sphingomonadaceae > Novosphingobium > Novosphingobium tardum. The sequence continues at coordinate 27,463 of NZ_JBHSDR010000003.1, forward strand.
CGCGCGCGAGATTGGCGGGCATGAGGGGAATAACGGGGATCATCGCGGCGACGCTTGCCGCATCGACAGCATTACTCGCCGCCGTGCCCGCCAGGGCCGATTCGGCCGATTTCGACGCTGTGACCAGCGACACCGGCGAAACTGCTGGAACATCGGCCCTGCCCTATCTCCAATGCGTTCCCTACGCCCGCCAGGTGTCGGGCATCCGCATCTTTGGCGACGCCCATACATGGTGGGACCAGGCCGCCGGACATTACGCTCGCGGCGTTCGCCCAAGGGTCGGCGCGGTGATGAGCTTCCGTCCTTACGGGAACATGCGCCTCGGACACGTCGCCGCGGTGAGCAGGATCATCGATTCGCGCACCGTCCTGCTGCGCCACGCCAACTGGTCGCTGATCAACGGGCGGCGCGGCCAGATCGAAGATGACGTGCGCGCGGTGGATGTTTCGGAAGCCAACGACTGGAGCGAAGTGCGGGTCTGGTTCGCGCCGATCCGAGGGCTCGGAACCACGCACTGGCCGGTAAACGGCTTCATCTATCCTGATCGGCCCGCAGCGGACGAGCCGCTGGCGCGGACAGTCTATGCCGCTTCCAAGCCGCGGCCGTCACGCATCGGCAGCGATTTCCTCAAGGGAATTGCCGGGGACGCCCCGGCAGCCCGCCAGCCGGTGAAAAGCGCAAGCCGGTCGCGCAGCCAGGACCCGATCGGCGACCTGATCGCACGCGTCAGCTAAGGCGGCCTCAGCCCTTTTTCGCGACCGGGGCATCCTCGCCCAGATCCTGGTACCAGGCCTCGACTTCGCCCGTCAGCTTGAGCGTCAGCGGATTGCCCTTGCGATCCGTGGTTCGCCCGGCCTGGACGCGCACCCAGCCCTCGGAAATGCAGTATTCCTCGATGTTGGTGCGCTCGACGCCCTTGAACCGTATACCGACGCCCCGGGCCAGTTTCTCGCCGTCGAACCATTCGCTGCGCGGATTGATCGCGAGGTGATCGGGGGGCACGTCGGCCGCGGTGGAGGATTCAACCGGCTGTGAAGTTTCTTCGTTCATGGCAGCGGCCTCTAGGCACGCAGCGCCGCTTGTCAATTCGCGCACGCTTGCGTATGGGCCGCGCCTTGCCGCGCCGGAACCCGGCAGCGGGCGCGTAGCTCAGTGGTAGAGCACACCCTTCACACGGGTGGGGTCGCAGGTTCAATCCCTGCCGCGCCCACCATCCCTTCGATCGCAGGTAAGGGATGGCCTGGCCATGCCATGCTGAATTGGCGACGATGCCAAGAGGTCCGGCCCAACCGCTATTAATCGGGCGGGGCGAAGTCCGCCGGAGTGGACCAGATGCCGGCGCCGCCGTTCGCAATCGCGCTGCTTGGAGAAACCACCTCCGGGGTAGCTGTCTCCAGCGGTGCAGGAAGTCCAAGCGCGGGCGAAGTGGCGGGCAGTCGGATTGGATCAGCACTCGCAACGACCGCCTGATCACGACCGCCAAGCGCGATCACACCGTAGGCGCCGGCCGCGAGGAGCGCGGCGCCTACGACGATCAGGTGGCGATCCGGCCTAGCGACCATTGCCCAGAACACGCGGACGCGTCGAAACATAGACGTCGACCGACGCAGCGCCATTGGACCCAAGTTCACTGCCCTCGCGGTTGGAGCCGACCAGCAGGAACGTGCCGTCCCAGGAAAGCGACGCGCGAGTGTCATTGGCGGGGCTGCTGACCGACGCAAGGTGTTCCGGAGCGGACCACGGCTCGGAGGTGGAATTGCGCGAGGCGCTCCAGACGTCCTGCGTACCGGTACCCAGGTTGGGCGAACGATTCGAATCGAAAACGATCTCGCGTCCGTCGCGGCTGACGTTGGGCCGTGCAGCGTCGCCATCGGCGTTTAATTCCGCGACCGGTTGCGCGGGACCGAAGTTGACGCTGGAATAGATCGCCTGGCGTCCGCTCCGCGTGCTCGAGAAATACAGCACCTGGTTGCCGGCGTCGTCCTCGAAGTAGGCGGGGCTCCATTCCTGTGCCGGACTGTTGACGTTTGCCGAGAGCAGTTCCGGTTCGTCCCAGCCGGCAGTGCCCAGCCGACTGCGGTAGATGTCGCCGTTCATTGTACCCGCGGGAGCGCGAACGAAGAACAGGCCTTTGCCGCGAACGGGGTCGGGGCAGTATTCGTTGTCTGCGGTGTTGATTGGCGCCGGAAGGGGTTCGGGTGCCCCCCATCCCGACGTGGTCGAATCGCGATGCGCCACCCAGATATCGAGACTGCCGTTGATGCTGCCGGGCCGGTTGCTTGCGGTGTAGAGACTGAGTCCGTCGGGCGACATGATCGGACAACCGTCGCTGAACGGTGAATTGAGGGTGGGGTCCGACCCAAGCTCGGCGCTCACCGGGACACCCCAGTCACCGAACGTCTTCGCGAGCAGCGTGCCGGTAAGCGCGACTGAGATCAGTGCCGCCCCCATGGCAATTCCCCGGCGACCTGGGCCGGGACGAAAAATGTGCTTCATCGAACTCTCCTGTTGTGCCGGGAGCTCATCTGGAGGCTCGTTACCTGAGATTCGCCGCCTGCCATGCCCCTGGAGTGACCATGGCCCGATGCCTCGCCAAGTCCTGTCGCGGCGCCGATGGAAATCTGATTTCTCGCCGACTTCTCCCGAACCATGACGCAAAAGTCGCGAAATCTCTGGGGAGCTTGAGAATCTTGGACTAGGTTCCGGAACGCGGCGCGATTCCGACGAGAGTGGAGGTTGACTCCTTGGGCGACGAGAAGCTGCAGTTCGACTTTGAAGGCGCGGTCCTACCATCGCCGGTGCCGCTGGCGCACGTCCCCGCGTTCACGCTGGGTCCGCTGAGGGTCGAACCCGCGCTGCGCAAATTGAGCGAAGCCTCCGGGCGGAGCGAGACGCTCGAGCCCCTGGTGCTGCAATTGCTGATCACCTTTCGATCTGCGCTTGGCCACACGCTGACGCGCGATGATCTGATCGCCGCCTGCTGGGCCGGGCGGATAGTCAGCGACGATGCGATCAATCGCGTGGTGTCTAAGCTGCGACGCGTGCTGGCTGATCTGGGTGAAGGTGCGGTGCGCCTCGATACCGTGACCAAGGTCGGCTACCGGCTGGTCGTAGAAAACGCCGGAGAGTCGCCCGCCACGGCCGGCCGCTCGCCTACCAACGTCCCCTGGACGCGTCCGTTGCATCGAGACACCTGGCGCAAGACGGCTCTCGCGGCCCTGGGACTGGTGGCGCTCGGCGGAATGGGCAGCGCAGCATGGGGGATTCTTTCATCGGCACGCGCCGCCGAGGAAATAACCATCGGTGTCGAGCCGATGGCCGGCAATGCCGCCAATCGCGAAGACAAGGAATTCGCCAGCGCCCTGACCGGCGACCTGGCGCAAATGGCGGGTGCCATAAGCCGTGCCTCGTTTGTCGAGAAAGTCGGCAACGAAACCCGTAAGGAGGATCTCATCGTCCGCATCGCTGTCGAGCGCGACGGCGACCAGCTCGTCGCGCGGCCCCTGCTAGTCGACGGTAGCGACGGGTCGGTTCTGTGGTCCGACCGTTTCGCCACCAACGCGGGCGCACCCGACCGGTTGCGTGAGCAAGTGGCGATGGCCACCGCGGGCGTTATGCGCTGCGGGCTTGAGCGCTCGGCCAAAGTCCTTGGGGACGCTGCCTCGATCCGCCTGTTCTTCGCCGCCTGCAATGCCGTGATGCAGCGCGACCCCGCGCGTGGGGAGAGCCTGGCCCGGCAGATCGTGGCGCGGCGGCCAGATGTGGCAGCGGGCTGGGCTTGCCTGGCACTGACGACGCTTCAGGCCGGAATGGTTCCGGGAACGCCTCCACAGCGGCTAGCCGCTGTTCGCGCCGAAACGCGCCGGTACGCCTTGAAGGCCCTCGCCCTCGATCCTCACGTCGGGCGCGCCTATGAAGCGCTGGCGCTTGCTGCGCCGCAGGGCAGCGAGGAACAGTTCGCGACTGTCGCCAAGGGGATCGCGGCCGAACCCGAACTGCCCGCACTCCATCGGGTGCAATCCTTCGCGCTGTTCAACGCGGGCTACGTGCGCGCAAGCCTTGCCCCCGCGCAACGCGCTCTCGCCCTCGACCCGACTTCCACGATCGATTTCGGCAATCTCCAGCGACGCCTTATGGCGGTGGGCCGCATCGAGGAAGCACGCGCGATGCAGATAGAGGCCGAACGAATCTGGCCCAGCGAGCAATGGGTCACGACGGACCGGTTGCTCTTGCTACGCTTTAACCAGGATCCGCGAGAGGCGCTGGCCGAACTGGATCGCGTTCAGGCCAAATTGCCTGCCCGCTCGAGCATACCGCTGTTGTTACGACGCGAGGTATTGGCACGGGTCGATCCTGCGTCCCGCGATGTCGCGGCTATTGAGCGCGAGGCTGCGGCTGCCTATGCCGCCGACCCGATCAACGCGTGGACGATCGCGGCTGCGCTAACCCGATTGGGTTATCCCGAGCGCGCGCTGACATGGATGGAGCGCGCCCCCGGGGGCGAAAACTATTACCAATGGTCATCCTTATTTACGCCTGACACCGCAGCGATCCGGCGCGATCCTCGCTTCTTCGCGACGATTGGGCGGCTTGGCCTACTCAAGGTCTGGCGCGCGCGGCACCAATGGCCCGACTTCTGCTCCGAACCGGGCCTGCGCTATGATTGCGCGACCGAGGCGGCCCGACTTGAAAGAGGGGTGGACGGCACGGTGGGAAGCCCCGGGCGAACCGCGGCGAAGCAAAAATCTGCTGTCAGCCGCTCCGTTTGATCGTGGTCAAAGCAGTCCCTTCCTCTTCTCCCGAAGTTCCTCTTGGGGGTCGGAGAGGAGAATCGCCGTGCCGCGGGAAAACATCACCTACACCGAACAGGCCGTTCGCATCATCATCGGCTTCCTGCTGCTCACTCTCGCGCTGTTCGGACCGCGCATTCCCCTCGGCTGGCTGGGCCTCCCGGCGATCCTGACCGGCCTTACAGGATATTGTCCGCTGACGGCGCTCGTCGAACGAGGATCGCGCCACGCCAGCTAGCGCATGACAAGGGCGGCCGGCGGGCTGTTCCTTGCACCGGCCGAGGCAAGGCGGCATAGCCCGCTGCCATGCACGACATCCGCCTCATCCGTGACCATCCTGAAGCATTCGACGCCGGTCTTGCCCGGCGCGGACTACCCGCCGCTGCCGCCTCGATCCTCGCTCTCGACAGTGCGCGGCGCGCGGTCGCGACAAGGATGCAGGAAGCGCAGAATCGGCGCAACGAAGCGTCGAAGGCCATCGGCGCGGCCAAGGCGCAGAAGCGGGATGACGATGCTGCCGCCCTCATGGCCGAGGTCGCCGATCTCAAGACCGCATTGCCGGCGCTGGAACAGGAAGACCGCGAGCTAACCGCGCGGCTGCACGATGCCCTCGCGGGGTTTCCCAATCTTCCTGCCGCCGACGTCCCCGATGGCTCGGACGAGAGCGCAAACCGCGAGATCGCTCGGTGGGGCACGCCGCGCGCCTTTTCCTTCACGCCCCGCGAACATGCCGACATTGGCCCTGCGCTGGGTCTCGATTTCGAGACCGGGGCCGCGATCGCGGGTGCGCGCTTTACCTTCGTGCGCGGCCAGATGGCGCGCCTGCAGCGAGCGCTCGGCCAGTTCATGCTCGACCTTCAGACCGGGACGAACGGTTATGTGGAGTGTTCGCCCCCGCTTCTCGTCCGCGACGAAGCGATGTTCGGCACCGGGCAGCTGCCCAAGTTCGCCGAGGACCTGTTTCATACGACCGACGGCCGCTGGCTCATTCCGACCGCGGAAGTCAGCCTGACCAACGCCGTGCGCGAGCAGATCGTCGATGCCGGCACGCTTCCCATCCGCATGACCGCGCTCACCCCCTGCTTCAGGTCGGAAGCAGGAGCCGCCGGCAAGGACACGCGCGGCTTCATCCGTCAGCACCAGTTCGAAAAGGTCGAGCTCGTCAGCATCGTGCGGCCTGAAGATGCCGAGGCCGAACACGAACGGATGACCCACGCGGCGGAGTCTGTCCTCCAGGCGCTGGAATTGCCCTATCGCAAGCTGCTGCTGTGCTCGGGCGACATGGGGCCGAGCGCGATCAAGACCTATGACCTTGAAGTGTGGCTGCCCGGCCAGGACACCTATCGCGAGATTTCGAGCTGCTCGAACTGCGGAGATTTCCAGGCACGGCGAATGAACACCCGTTTCCGGCCAGAGGGGAGCAAGGCGACGGAATTCGTCCATACCCTCAATGGGTCGGGCCTTGCCGTGGGACGCACGCTGGTCGCCGTGCTCGAGAACTACCAGCGCGAGGATGGTTCGGTCGATGTCCCGGCGGTGCTCGCGCCCTACATGGGCGGGATCATGCGGTTGGAGCCCGCGGCCTGATGCGCATCCTCCTGACCAACGACGACGGAATCCATGCCCCCGGGCTCGAAGTGCTCGAGGCGATTGCGCGCGAGTTGTCGGACGACGTGTGGATCTGCGCTCCGGGCGAGGAACAATCCGGCGCCGGCCACTCGCTAACCTTGTCGCGCCCGGTGCGCCTGCGCCAGCATGACGAGCGCCGCTGGTCGGTCAGCGGCACGCCGACCGATTCCGTCATGATGGCGCTGCGCAAATTAATGGACGGACCGCCGGATCTGATCCTTTCGGGCGTCAATCGCGGGGCAAACCTGGGCGACGACATTACGTATTCGGGAACGGTATCGGCCGCGATCGAGGGAGCGCTCGCCGGAATACGCTCGATCGCGTTGAGCCAGGTCTATGCGCGCGAAGGCATGGGAGACACGGTTCCCTTCGCCGCCGCTGCCGCGTGGGGCGCAAAGGCCCTCCGACCGCTGCTCGATGCCCACTTGCCCGAACGAACGCTGATCAACATCAACTTTCCTGCGTTGCCCGCAGAGGAAGTGCGCGGGATCAAGCTCGCCGCGCAGGGCTTTCACGACTACTCGCGCGGCAGCATCGTCGAGGGCACCGATCCCCGCGGCTATCGCTACTTCTGGTTCGGGCTTCACGCGATCGAGCATACGCCGGGCCACGCGACGGACCTCGAGGCCATTGCGGATGGCTACATCTCCGTCACGCCTCTCCAGCTCGACCTGACCGACCACGCTGCCCTTGGCGCGCTTGCGGAGCGCTACGCCCAATGAGGCCCCGCGCCGGTTTTTCAGTGGCCCTCGCCGCGATGCTACTGAGTGCATGTGTCAGCAGCGGAGAGCGCAGGCCAGAACGTGCCCCGCCCTCCCGCGACGAGCGGGACCAGCGCGCGAGTTACACCGTGCGACCAGGCGATACCCTATCGCACATCGCGGCGCGGCTGGGTGTCGACATGGGCGCGCTGGCCCGCGCGAACGCGCTGCCGCCGCCTTATCTCATCCGCATCGGGCAGCGCCTGGTCCTGCCGGATAGCCGACGCAGTGCTCCCGTTCGGCCGAGCGAGAGCCGTCCCGTCGTCCAGCCACTGCCGCCCCGCGTCACCGATCAGGCGCCGGTGCGGCGTCCGCCGTCCCAGACGCCGGCGATGGGTTCTTCGGTTATGCGTCCGGCGGGCGCGCCTCGCTTTGTCTGGCCTGTCGACGGGTTGCTGGCGGAGGAATTCGGCAGCGGCGCAGACGGCCGCGGCATCGCGATTTCGGCACACGGCGGCACCGCAGTACGCGCGGCGGCGGCCGGAACTGTCCTGTTCGCTGGCGAGGAGCCGTCCCGCTATGGCCAGGTCGTGCTGATAGATCACGGCGCGGGCTGGGTCAGCGCCTATGGCCATCTCGGCAAGTTGGTGGTGAGCGCAGGTGAGAAGGTCGGCGCCAATTCCCGCCTCGGATTCGTCGCTCCGGGTCGTCCCGCGGGGAACGCGCAGCTTCATTTCGAACTGCGCCACGACAACCAGCCGGTCGACCCGGTTCCGCTGCTGCCGCCGCGGCTCTAGCGCCTAACCAAGGATCCAGAACACCGCGCCCATCGCAGATAGGCGACGAGCCAATAGCCCGCGTCGATCATCGCAACGGCGGTCGCGATCTTCTGGTGCAGGTAGCTGGTCCACAGCGCCGGGATCACGAACGCCAGCGCGAGTCCGCCAGACATCATGAAGTAGAGCCAGGGTTTCGCCCCCAGCGTTGCCGGTCCGATCCGCGCGAACATGTGCCCGAGCATGAACGCCGAAATGAGCGCGAGCGCCAGCGTTATCCCAATCGTGCGCCACGGCCGCGAACGCGCCATCAGCCCGCCCGGTCCGACTGCCGCTTGTTTGGCCCGACCGAACAGCAAGCCATACCACACCAGCCCGGTGACGAACGAAGCGAGCGCGGCAACGACGATGCCGAGCAGATTTAGCGGACCCATGGGGATATTCCTTTTGCGGATGGCAGATTAGGCGCGTCCCGGCAGCGAGGCAATCGGCGGCCGGATTCACCATGGGTGACTGCGCGCGCGATTTGGACTATGGGCCGCGCCAATCATGGCAACTGTAATTCCTGAAGCACGGCGCGTCGGCATGGTGTCGCTCGGCTGCCCCAAGGCGCTGGTCGATAGCGAGCGCATCCTCACCCGGCTGCGCGCCGATGGCTATTCGATGAGCCCCGACTACGCCGGCGCGGACGTAGTGCTGGTGAACACCTGCGGCTTTCTCGATTCGGCCAAGGAGGAAAGCCTTGCCGCGATCGGTGAGGCGATCGCGGAAAACGGCCGCGTGATCGTGACCGGGTGCATGGGCAACGAGGCCGAGGTGATCCGCGCGCGGTTCCCAGGCGTCCTCGCGGTCACCGGCGCGCAGCAATACGAAGCGGTCGTCGAGGCGGTCCACGAAGCCGCGCCGCCAAGCCAGGGGCCATTCGTCGATTTGATTCCCCAGCCTTCCGACATCGATATCAAGCTGACCCCGCGTCACTACAGCTACCTGAAGATTTCCGAGGGCTGCAATCACGCGTGCGCCTTTTGCATCATCCCCTCGCTGCGCGGCAAGCTGGCCAGCCGGCGGATCGACGCGGTCCTGCGCGAAGCCGAAAAGCTGGTCGCTGCGGGCACCAGGGAACTGCTCGTCATCAGCCAGGATACCTCGGCCTATGGTGTCGACGTGCGTCACGAGACGCGCAGCTGGAAGGGTCGCGAAGTCCGGACCCACATGACCGATCTCGCGCGGGAACTGGGCGGCCTGCGCACGCCCGCCGGGCAGGCGCCGTGGGTCCGGCTTCACTATGTCTATCCCTATCCGCACGTCGATCAGGTCATCCCGCTGATGGCCGAAGGACTGCTGACGCCGTATCTCGACATCCCCTTCCAGCACGCATCGCCATCCGTTCTCAAGGCGATGAAGCGGCCCGCCAACGAGGCGCGCGTTCTCGAACGTATCGCCGCCTGGCGCGCTACCTGTCCCGACATCGCGATCCGCTCGTCATTCGTCGTCGGCTTTCCTGGCGAGACCGAGTCCGATTTCCAGTATCTTCTCGACTGGCTCGGCGAGGCGCAGCTCGATCGCGTCGGCGCCTTCCGATTCGAACCCGTCGCAGGCGCTGCCGCCAACGCGCTTCCCGATCCCGTGCCCGAAGAGGTCAAGGAAGAACGCTACGCCCGGATCATGGAAAAGACCGCGGCAATCAGCGCCGCAAAGCTGGCCGGGAAGATCGGCCGCATCCTTCCGGTGATTGTCGACGAAGTCGGCGTGCCGGACGAGGATGGTGACATAGGAGCCACCGCGCGCAGCCAGGCCGATGCGCCCGAGATCGACGGCAACGTATTCCTGCGCAATGTCCCCACAACGCTTGCGCCGGGGGATATTGTCATGGCGAACATCGAAGATGCGGACGAGCACGACCTGTTCGGGGTGATCGGCTGACTCGCACGGCCGTCCGGTTGCGAAAAAATCAATTCAAATTATTCATTTTCGCAATTGCGGTAAATTTCGCTGCAGTGCACAACGACCGTGCCTTTTAGGCATCCTCTCCCAAAACTTCCAAAGCCCGGGCGGCGACGCCCGGGCTTTTTTTTCGGGCCTATATGCGGGCTTAGAGCCGATTTACCCCTTCGGGACCAGCAAGCTGCTTCGGCGGCGTGCTGCTGTCGATCGGGCGGACGAAAACCCGCGCGACGATCGGAAAGCTGCGTGCAATCGTTTGCTCGATGTCGCGCACGATCTCCTCGACGCGGCCCGCGGTAAGGTCGTCCTCGAAGTCCGCGCTGATGATCGCGGTCACCATTTCAGGCGAAGAGTGAACAGTGAGAATCTGCTGGATCGCAACGATTCCGGCATGCCCCGCCGCGCAATCCGAGATCGCCTGAACCAGCTTGGGGTCGGCCGCTTCGCCGATCAGGAGGCCCTTCGATTCGTTGAGCAGCAGGATCGCGAGCGCGCCAAGCACCAGCCCGATGAACACCGACGCCAGGCCATCCCAGAAGGGATTGCCGGTGATGAGGCTGATCGTCAGCCCGATCGCTGCGAAGACCAGCCCCACCAGCGCTCCGCCGTTCTCCAGCAATACGATGATCGTCGGGGCATCCTTTGAAAACGTGATCGCCTTCAGCCAGCTGCGTCCGTCGCGGGTCTCGTCGAATTCCTTCTTCGCCTCGAGCGTCGACCACCCCTCCAGCGCAAACGCAACGCCAAGCACGATGAAAGCAATGAGGGGGCTGGTCGCTTTTTCGGGATGGAGAATGTGGATGATGCCTTCGTAGATCGAAACGCCCGCACCCAGCGAGAACACGAGGATCGCGACCACGAAGCTCCAGAAATAAAGCTCGCGCCCGTATCCGAAAGGATGGAGCGTATCAGCAGGCCGTGCCGCGCGCTTTCGCCCGTAGAGCAGCAGGAGCTGGTTTGTGCTGTCGACGAGACTGTGGACGCCTTCGGTCAGCATCGCCGAGGATCCCGTGATTGCCGCGGCGACGAACTTTGCCGCCGCGATGCCGACGTTCGCGGCCAGCGCGATTACGATCGTCCGGGTCGATCCACCTGCCATTTTTCGTTCTTGCCCCTTGTGCGCACTGGCGCCCTAAACGATCCGCAAGCCGTTAGGCTCCACGGAAACCGAGCCGTGCGGCTCTGCTAGAGCCAGCCGATCCGGCGAAAGCGCACATATAGCGCGCCACAGATAGCGAAGATCGTCCCCAGCACGATGAAGTAGCCGTATCTCCACTCAAGCTCCGGCATGAAGCGGAAGTTCATCCCATAGATGCCGGCGATCGCAGTCGGCACTGCCAGGATCGCGGCCCACGAAGCGAGCTGGCGGGTCATCTCGCCCTGGCGGTGCGATTCGAGCAGCGCCGCAGTCTCGACGATAGAGGTCAGGGTTTCCTTCAGTCCCACGAGCCGCGTCATTGCCCGCCGCATGTGATCGAGAACGTCGCGAAACCAGACGCGCGCCGCGGGGTCGATCGCCGGCAGTTCGGTATTCACCAGCCGGTCGCAAAGCTCCTCCATCGGACCGACGACGCGGACAAAGCGGCGCAGTTGGCGGCGCAGGCGAAAGATCCGGCGGATCGTAATCTGTTCGGGGAACTCGTCGATCGCGCGTTCCTCCATCTCCTGCACCGCAGTCTCGAGATGGTCGAGGAGCGGACCATACCCGTCGACGATGAAGTCGAGCACGGCATGAAGAACATAATCCGGTCCTTCCGCCATGCGGTCCGGACCGCTTTCCAGGCGGCGCCGCACTTCATGATGGCCGCGCTCGCTGCCATGGCGGACCGTGATCAGGAAATCGCAGCCGATGAAGAACGCAGTCTGACCATAATCGATGACCTCATCCGCCGACAGTGCGGCCGTCCGTGCGACGAGGAACAGCTGCTTTCCGTAAGTCTCCAGCTTGGGAAGCTGCGCCGGATTGAGCGCATCCTCCACCGCCAGCGGGTGAAGGCCGAACTGGCTCTGCAGCGCTGCCATCTCCTCGGCCGAAGGCTCCGCCACCCCGATCCAATCAAAGCTGCCCGAAGGGAGCGCCTCGCGCGGGGCACCGTCGATCGGCAGCGAGTGGGGACTGCGTTCCCCGGCGATGTAGCGGCGGGCATTCACGATCGTCATGGCAGAGGATTTGGCAGGGGGCGAGGACGCTGGCAATCGCTCAAATTCCCGCTTACACTCGTGTCAAAATTCGAGAGGACTCTGCCGATGAACGCCGCCGTGTCACCGATCACCCGTGCCGACACCGACTTTGACATGCTGATCGTAGGTGCGGGGATTTCCGGCATTGGGATGGCTGTCCACCTTCAGCGGAACAATCCCGGCAAGCGTTTCGCCCTGCTCGAGCGCCGCCAGAACCTGGGCGGAACGTGGGACCTGTTCCGCTATCCCGGCATCCGTTCGGACAGCGACATGCACACGCTCGGCTTCGTGTTCGAGCCGTGGAAGCACGAGAAGTCGATTGCCGACGGACCTGCCATCCTCGATTACCTCAACAAGATCGTCGACGATCGTGGCCTGCGGGGGAACATCCGCTTTGGCCAGAAGGTCGTGTCCGCGGCCTGGGACACCGAGACCGCGCGCTGGACGGTAACCACCGAGGGTGACGACGGCTCGCACAGCGTTCTGACCGCGAACTTCCTGTTCCTCGGTTCGGGCTACTACGATTACGACCAACCCTACGACGCGCAGTTTCCTGGCCGCGAGAAGTTCGGCGGGCAAATCGTCCATCCCCAGTTCTGGCCGGAAGACCTGGATTATGCGGGCAAGCGTGTCGTGGTGATCGGTTCCGGCGCGACCGCCGCGACGATCGTCCCGGCAATGGCCCGGGAAGCAGCACATGTCACGATGCTGCAACGCACGCCGACGTGGTACGCCGCGCGCCCCGCGAAGGACAAGTTCGCCAACACGTTGCGCAAGTTCCTGCCCGAGACCTGGGCCTATGCGATCACGCGCAAGAAGAACGTCTTCATGCAGGACATCACCTTCAAGACCGCGCGCAACAAGCCGCAGAAGGTGAAGGATGCCCTGACCAAAATGGCCAAGGAGCACCTTGGCGACCGATACGATCCCGTCGCGTTCACCCCGCCTTACAATCCGTGGGAACAGCGGCTGTGCCTGATTCCCGATGCCGACCTGTTCGAGGCGATCAAGGCCGACAAGGCGGAGATCGTTACCGACCACATCGAGACGTTCGACAAGACCGGGATCGCCCTCAAGTCCGGCAAGCATATCGATGCCGACATAATCGTGACCGCCACAGGCCTGAAGCTCGCCGTCGCGGGCAAGATCGCGATCAGCGTCGACGGCGAGGAAGTGCGTTTCAACGAACGCTATTACTACCGCAACGCGATGTTCTCGAACGTGCCCAATTTCGCGGTCGTGTTCGGTTATCTCAACGCTTCATGGACGTTGCGCACGGATATCGTCGCGCAGTACGTTTGCCGCGTCATCGCGCACATGGACAAGGTTGGTGCCGAGATCGCGACGCCGGTCATGGCCAACGATGCCAAGATCGAGGACGACAACATCTTCGATTTCTCGTCGGGCTACATCCAGCGCTCGATCCACGAGCTGCCCAAGAGCGCCAAGAACCTGCCGTGGCGGCTGAACCAGGAATATGTCCGCGACAAGAAGGACATGCGCAGTGCGCCAATCGACGACGGCATCCTGACCTTCTCGAAGGCCCATGCGGTCGCGCGGCCCGCCGCAGCGGCGGAATCCGAACTGGAGGCAGCCGAATAGGCCTACGAAGTGCCGGGCCTCGGCGGCAGGCGCCGGGGCACTTGCAGTCCGTGCGGTTTCGCGTAACCCGGCACCATGCCTGACGGACCCCCCGATCCCGGACGAATCTGGACCGCCGCGCTCGTCGTGATCGGCGACGAGATTCTTTCGGGCCGCACGCACGACAAGAACATCGCGCAAGTCGCAAGCTGGCTTGGCGTCCAGGGCATCCGCCTGGCCGAAGTCCGCATCGTCCCCGACGTGGAGGATGCCATCATCGAGGCAGTGAACGCGCTGCGCGCCCGCAACGACTACCTGTTCACCACCGGCGGCATCGGCCCCACGCACGATGACATCACCGTCGACGCGGTCGCCCGCGCGCTGGGCGTGGACGTCGAAATCAATCCGCGCGCCCGCGCGATCCTCGAGAGCTATTACGCGACGCGCGGCGGCCTCAACGAAGGACGACTGCGTATGGCTCGAGCGCCGGCCGGGTCGGAACTCATCGAGAACCGCATGTCGGGGGCGCCTGGCCTGAAGATCGGTAACGTGTTCCTGATGGCCGGGGTGCCGCACATTACCGCCGGCATGCTCCATGCGCTGACCGGGACGCTCGAAGGCGGCCTTCCGCTGTTGAGCGAGCAGGTCGGCTGCTGGGTCGCCGAAAGCGAGGTCGCGGACCTCCTGCGGACGGCGGAAAAGAACCACGCCGGGTGCCAGATCGGCAGCTATCCCTTTTTTCGCGAGGGGCGGGTGGGGGCCAACTTCGTCGTCCGCTCGACCGATGCCGGGGCGCTCGCGGCATGCCTGTCCGACGTCGTGGCCGGTCTCGAGGCGATGGGCCGCGAGGTTACGCCGGGAGGCATCTGACCCGCATGCGACTCCCTCCGGCCTATCCGTGGCTGCTCGCGGCCGTTCCCCTTGCCGCCTGCGCAGGTCCGCAGGCGCGGGTCGAGGCCTTCGAGCAAGTCCTCCTGTCTCATGACAGTGCGACTGCGGCTCTTGCCCAATGGTGCGCGGCGCGCGGGCTCGCCGAAGCCCACGAAATCACCGCGGCACCGCTCGAGGGCCCTCCGGCCGCACCGCCAGCCGACCTGCGGGCGCTTCTCGAAGTCGGTGCAGACGAGCCGCTCGGCTATCGCCACGTCGGCCTGCGCTGCGGCGCGCTTACCTTGTCCGAGGCACACAACTGGTACGTTCCGGCCCGCCTGCCGGAAAGTGTCAACGACCTGCTGGCCGATGGCCACACGCCCTTCGGAATCGCCGCCGCCCCCACCCGATACACGCGCACGCGACTGCCGGTTCGCCACGGCCGCGACATCTCGTGTCCGGCCGACACAATCCTGACCCATCGCGGTCTGCTGAAGGCCGCGGACGGCAAGCCCATCGCGCTGGTCATCGAATGTTACACGAGCGCCAACATCGCGGACTGAACGCGCAGCGATCATGGTTGATGCCGCGTTAACACTTTGCCCGCGCTCGTTCTGGAAATGAAACAGGCGCGACGGTGCGATTGACCCGTCCGATGCATCACGCAACCTCGACACAGAAGCCCATTTCCCGTCCGTTGGCCGGGAGTGCGCGAGCATTTCGAGGGGACGTGACGTGCAAATGCAAACGGGGTCAGGCGAGAAATTCGTCGAGAAGAGGGCAATTTCCCGCGCGCCCGTGAGCCTTTCTATCTCGGCCCGCGAGCGCAGCCGCTCTGCCGTTCCGGTCATGGCCAGCGATCTTTCGACCCACGGCTGCCGGATCGAGGGCGCGGGCATCCATGCCCAAGGCACGTCGATCTGGATCCGCCTGCCAGGTCTCGACAGCCTGGTCAGTCGCATTGCCTGGTCCAGCGGCACCAGCGCCGGGGTGAGGTTCGAAAGCCCCCTGCACCCTGCAGTCGCCGCCCGTTACATGCCGTGGGACCCCTCGCCCAACGTCGTCCCACTTTTTCCGGAGCCTGCAATCCGATCCGCCCCAAACGGCCAGGTTACGCGGCGCGAACAGATTCTCGGCGGCGTGTCGGGGCATTCAGCCAGCCCGCTGGAATTGCGCAAAAGACCGGTCGGCTCGGGTCTTTTCGGGGCTATCCGGCGTAACGTCGCGCGCCGGATGGACGGGCGGCGCGAGCCGCGCCATGGTGATACTCTGACGACCGGTCCCATGACGCTGACCGTGCGCAAGGCCGAAGCGACCGTGGAAAACGTGTCTTCGAGCGGGCTTATGCTGCGCACCGATTTGCACGCCCGGATCGGTGACCGAGTGCCCGTCGCGTTTGAAGGTTTCGCTCCGCTCGAGGGTCGCATCGTCTGGATGCGCGAGGGGCGGGCCGGAATCAGCCTTCCGCCCGGCTCGATCGAACTCGACCTGCCGCTAGACTAAGCGCGCGCAATTCAAAGAAAAATGCCGGCGGGATCGCTCCCGCCGGCATTTTCGTAGCAGCGGCTCAAGCCGGACTGATCAGCCGTTGTGAACTTCGGCCACGTCGATCTTCAGGCCCGGGCCCATCGACGAGCTGACCGACACCTTGCGAAGATACTTGCCCTTGGCGCCGGCCGGCTTTGCCTTGACGATCGCATCGACGAACGCATCGAAGTTGGCGCGCAGCGCCTCGTCCGAGAACGACAGCTTGCCGATGCCCGAATGGATGATCCCCGCCTTTTCGACGCGGAATTCGACCTGGCCGCCCTTTGCAGCCTTGACGGCTTCAGCGACGTTCGGGGTGACCGTTCCCAGCTTGGGGTTCGGCATCAGGCCCTTGGGACCCAGCACCTTGCCCAGGCGACCGACCACGCCCATCATGTCCGGCGTCGCGATGACCCGTCCATAATCGAGGTTGCCGGCCTGCATGTCTTCCATCAGGTCCTCGGCGCCGACCTTGTCGGCCCCGGCAGCGAGAGCGGCCTCGGCCTTGTCGCCACGCGCGAACACGGCAACCTTCACGTCCTTGCCCGTACCCGAAGGCAGGGTCACCATGCCGCGGACCATCTGGTCGGCGTGGCGCGGATCGACGCCCAGGTTCAAGGCCACTTCGACGGTTTCGTCGAACTTGGTGGTCTTGAGGTCACGGAGCAACTGGATCGCCTCGGCGACGCCATAGTGCTTCATGTTGTCGCCCAGCTTGGTCGCGAGCGCCTTCTGCTTCTTGGTCTGTGCCATCGGTTCAGCCCTCCACCACTTCGAGGCCCATCGCGCGGGCGCTGCCTTCGATGATCCGCGTCGCGGCATCGATATCGTTAGCGTTGAGATCGGCCATCTTCATCTGGGCGATCTCGCTGAGCTGCGCGCGGGTGATCTTTCCGGCCGAAACCTTGCCCGGCTCCTTCGAGCCCGACTTCAGGTTGGCGGCCTTCTTGATCAGGAACGACGCCGGCGGCGTCTTGGTGACGAACGTGAAGCTGCGGTCGGCGAACACGGTGATCACGGTCGGCAGGGGCACGCCCTTGTCCATCTCCTGCGTGGCAGCATTGAACTGCTTGCAGAATTCCATGATGTTCACGCCGCGCTGGCCCAAAGCGGGACCAATCGGCGGTGACGGATTCGCAGAGCCCGCGGGCACCTGCAGCTTGATATAGCCTTCGATCTTCTTGGCCACGATGGGCCTCCTTTCTTCCTGTCGGGGACGAGCCCCTCAGAGTAAGCGGTCAGACAAGGGCGAACCCTCTCCCGCGGTGATGGGGCACGAGGCCCCCATTACGCCGCGTTGCGGCGGTAATTCCTACTTGGCCAGTTCGACCTGCTCGAAGTCGAGCTCGACCGGCGTGGCACGACCGAAGATCGATACCGACACCTTGACCCGGTTCTTGTCGAAATCAAGTTCCTCGACCAGCCCGTTGAAGCTGGCGAAGGGACCGTCGAGAACCTTGACCGAATCGCCGATCTCGTAATCGACCGAAACCTTCTGGCGCGGCTGGGCGGCGGCCTGTTCGCGCGCGCCGAAGTAACGCGCGGCCTCACCCTCGCTGATCGGCTGCGGCTTGCCGTTGGGGCCGAGGAAGCCAGTGACCTTCGGCGTGTTCTTCACGAGGTGATAAACGTCATCGTTCAGCGCGAGCTTGGCCAGGACGTAGCCCGGCATGAACTTGCGCTCGACCTGCACCTTCTTGCCGCGCTTGACCTCGGTGACCGTCTCGGTCGGCACTTCGACCGCCTCGACGAGCTGGGCCAGACCCATCCGCTCGGCTTCCGAGAGAATCGATTCGCGGACCTTGTTCTCGAACCCGGAATAGGCGTGGATGATGTACCAGCGAGCCATGATTACCCTTGTCTGTCCTGAAACCGCGAGGCCGGTCAGGCGAGCGTGAGAAGCTGGCGAACAACCCAGCCGAACAGCGTGTCGATGCCCAGGAAGAACACCGCGAGGATCACCATCATGATCCCCACCATTACGGCGGTGACCACGGTTTCCTGCCGCGACGGCCAGACGACCTTGCGCGCTTCGGCCTGGACCTGGCGCATGAATTCACCGGGACTGGTCTTGGCCATGCCTGCCTGCTTCCACCTGCAAAAAACGAAAACGAATATAGTCCTGCGCGCCGCCGGGAACAACGCCGCCCCGGCGGTGGCCGGGGGGAAGCGTGATTTCCGATGTCGGAAGACAAGGCGCCCTTAGCCGCACCGCGCGCGCAAGGCAAGCGCACGGGCTTGGGCGCGCGCCTCAATCCCCCGGGTGCAGCGTCCACACCTGATCGTAATCGACCGTCGAAGGGACCGTCCGTCCCGCGGCATCGCGCGCCGGCCGGAAGCGGAACCGCTGGAGCACCAGCTGGCAGGTCGTTTCGTCAAGCTGCGCGTTTCCGCTCGAACGGGTGACCCGGCACGACCGGACGCGGCCATCGGTGCCGATCGCAAGCGTCGTCTGCGTCGTGCCCCCCGCCTGCGCCTGGCGTGCGGCGAGCGGATAGTCGCGGTCCTTGATCCGACCACCGACCCAGTCGGGATCGCTGCCTCCGCCACCCGTCCCGTCGCCCTCGCCGCCCGAGCCCGTACCGTTGCCATAGCCGCCCGCACCGGTGCCCGGGCCCGTAACGGGTGCGGCCCCTTGGGTTGTCTGGGATCCAGTACCCGGTTTCGGCGCGGTCGGCAGCGGCGGGGGAGTGAATCTCGCCACGGGCGGCGCGAAGACCTGCGCGGCCTTGCTGCGGATGTTAGGCGGCGAAGCCTTGCCGGACGCCTCGCTCGATACTCGCGGCTGTGGCGGCGGGATCGGAGCAGGAGGCGGCGGCACGGGCGGGCGAGATAACGCCACCGATACCAACGCCTGAGTTCGCGTGACCACGCCGTTCGCGGAAAGCCCGAAGACGAGAAGCCAGGCAAGTCCAAGATTGATCAGTATCGCCGCAAACGCGGGACCGAGCCGGGCAAGAGGACTTTTCTGGGCGAGGGAACGGTACATCGTCTTCCGTTAGTCAGACGAAAGCGCCGCCGTCCACGGATCGCGGACGACGGCGCATTATTCAATCGTTTCCGCTCAAGCGTCGACGAAGAGCTTAGCGGCGGTAATACCGGACACAGCGCTTGTGCGCCGTGAGCGAGCGGTCGATCGCCCGGCCCGCGAGAGCGCCGCCCGCTGCACCCGCTACCGCACCGACGATACCGTGGCCGATCACCTTGCTGCCCACGACCGCACCGCCGACGCCGCCGACGACGAGGCCCGTGGTGCCCTTCGAATAGCGGCAGCGCTTGTAGTGCGCGGTGCTGGAATAGTGGCGCGTGCTGGCGACCGCGGTGTCACCCGGAAGCGGCAGCGAGGCCGCCACGGGGACCGCAAGGGCCATGGCGCTGAGAGACATGATGAAATTGCGCATGTTGAATTCCTTGCCATGTTTACGAGAAAATCGGGTCGCTAGGGGGAACGTGCAGCACTGGGTTTGGTTGCATGTCGGGTGCCTGACGGCCTCGTTGTGCAACGTTCATCCAAGCGTCGCGCGGCTGTGACCGAAAGCATTGCAAGGTCCGCTGGGCACGTTAGCATGTTCGAAAATGCTGCTAAGGCATCATTCAGCGAGGGGTCGCCATTATCTTTGCGCCGTATGCCATCGAAGGCAGCGCGCGCGTGGCATTCCGGGAGTTTCGCCATGAGCAAGAATTCGATCTTTGCCGCCGCCCTTCTGCTAGCGGGCAGCGCATTGGCGGCGCCCGTCGCACTGGCGCAAAGCGCCCCGGCCGACGAGCAGACCAGCCAGGATCTGGTATGCCAGCTGTCGGGCCAGTGCCCGACCGAAGCTCCAGTCGATGAGGCGGCACCTGGACCGGGCGATACTGCCGCCCCCGCCGTGAAGAGCGGTGCGCGCATCTCGGCCACGCGCGGCTTCAAAATTGCGCGTCACGCCGATCCTGCTCCGGCCGCGGCTGTTGTTGCAGCTACGCCTGCCCCGGCCAAGGCCAGGATTGCCGGCCAGCCGACCAAGCGCCCGATTGCCAGCACCGCGCCGGGCCGCAAGCCCGCGCCTGCCCCAGTCATCCGCACGATGGCGCCCGGCCGCGCCGATCTGCGCGTCAGCTTCCTCACGGGATCCGCCGAGCTGAGCGAGCCCGGCCAGCGCGAGGCGATCAAGTTCGTCGAGGCGCTGAAGTCTCCCCTGCTCAAGGGCATGCGCTTCAGCATCGAAGGCCACACCGACGCGGTCGGCACTCGCGAATCGAACCTCGACTTGTCAAAGCGCCGCGCTCAGGCCGTGGTCGACTACCTCGTCGGCAAGGGCGCGGACCGTGCCCGCTTCGATGTCCGCGGTTATGGTTTCGATCGTCCGCTGGAGGGAACCAGCGCCGCTTCGGCCGCGAACCGCCGCGTCGAGGTGGTCCGGATCAAGTAACGCCCGCCTCGTTCGAATTGGTGCTGCCGTGAACCGGCGGGGTCGTATTCTCGGCTGAAAGCCGCGATCATCGGCAAAACATCGGCTCGCCATCATGGCTATCGCCATGAAGCGGGCCGATCCTTCCTCCTGATTTCGATCAGGAGTGAAAACAATGCTTCGCCATCAATACCATCGCCCTCCGGCACTCGGCGGCGCGGCTTGCGCTTTGGCCCTCGTCCTTGCCGCCTGTGGCGGCGGAGGGGCGAGTTCCGGAGGGGGGCCTGTGATCATGGGGCCCGGACCGTCGCCATCTCCTTCTCCATCTCCTTCGGGCACGCCGACTCCTTCGAGCAGCGGCGCCACCGACCGGATCATCGGGAGCGTTTCGACTTCACAGACATTCGCGGCAGAAGGTCGCTATCCGCTCACGGACGGAGGCCTGACCGTGAGCTACGAGGCGTCGACCGGACATTATCTGGTTACCTATCCCGGCAACACGACGCCGCAGCCGCTTGTTCGCGATCCGAGCGTGTCCGGACAGGATCCGTGGTCGAGTTTCGTTGTCGCGGACAACAACGTGTTCGTCCTGACCCGCGCGTCATTCGCGTCGGCCAATCCGACCACGAAGTACATGTACTCGAACCTGGCGACCTGGGGCTTCCGGCAATCAACCGGGGGAGGAAGCACCGCCTTCGGGATCGCGACGCCGCAAGCCGGCGTGCCGCTCACCGGCAAAGTCACCTACACAGGATTTCTCGAAGGGATCACGACCGAAAAGTATCGGTCCGACGGCGCGGACTACAACGCTTCGCTGAAGGGAACCGTGACGGTCACATTCGATTTCGACGCAAAGTCGGCGGAGATTTCATACTCGCCGCAACTGGGGCTTGCCGATTACCGCCCGTTGGCGCCAGTCGATCGCCTCAGCCTTGTCTACTCCACCGGGATTCCCGCATTTTATCAATCCGGCCAGGGACTAGACTACCCGATCAGCGGCCGCTTTACCGGACCGGGCGCTGAAGAGCTGATCGGCGGGCTGCGGTTCACCTATGCCTCGCCGATCGACGGGAGCCAGCAGACAGCCGGAGGGGCATTCATCGCCAAGCGTAACTAGGCGCCCAGAAGGCAGCCTTGCCGACCATGTCGGCCCGTTTCCGGTAGGGAAAGACTGGCAGGAGTGGAGGGACTCGAACCCACGGCCCTCGGTTTTGGAGACCGATGCTCTACCAACTGAGCTACACTCCTGCAGCGGCAGCGGCCTCTACAGGGGCCGCGACCGGATGACAACCGCCCTTTGCCCCTCGACGGCGGCTGACAAGGCCGCGTCGGGCGGGCAAGGTGGCATTTGCGATGCACGCCACGTCCACACCTGAACCGATCGATCCCAACCTGCTGCTGCGAGCCTACGGGCACGGCATCTTTCCTATGTCGGACGGACGCGACGATCCCGAGATTTTCTGGGTCGAGCCCAATCTGCGGGCGATCCTGCCGCTCGACGGGCTCAGGCTCTCGCGGTCGCTAGCACGGACGCTCCGGCGCGGGCGCTTCGAGGTGACCTGCAACACCGCTTTCGACGCCGTGATCGCGGCCTGCGCGGATGTGGCGCCGGACCGCAGCGACACTTGGATCAGTCGCCGGATCGCCGCGAGCTATCACCTGCTTCATGCCCGGGGCGCGGCGCATTCGATCGAATGCTGGCAGGGCGGTGAGCTGGTCGGAGGACTCTATGGTGTGGGGTTCGGCCGCGTCTTCTGCGGCGAGAGCATGTTCAGCCGGGTGCCCGACGCATCGAAGGTCGCGCTTGTCTGGCTGGTCGCCGCGCTGCGCCGCGCCGGCGCGGAATTGCTCGATTGCCAGTTCATGACCAGCCATCTCGCCTCGCTGGGCGCGGTGGAGATCACGCAGGCGCAGTATCTCGCGCTGCTGCGCGACGCTCAGCGACCGGTGGGGTTGCCGTCCGTCCGTGCAGCGTCGGCTGAGGCCGCGGGCGACGGCGCAGGAGATGGAAGCGCCGAAGGCGACGGCGCGGGCGTTGGCGTCGCTGACTTGCCGGCCGGCTTTGCGGCGCTGCTTGCCGACGCTGCTGCGGCGGGCTTCGCTTCCTCGCCCGGGAAGTTCATCGCGCAGGCCTTGACCCAGACATCGTAAACCGGGTGCTGCACGACGTTGAGCGCCGGCGCGTTCTTGAACAACCAGCCGGAAAAGACCTTGTGCCAGGCCAGCCGCTCGCGAACCGTGGCGCGCTCTTCGACAAATACCTGAACGAACGCCCCCGTCTCCGGCGGATCTTCCCACGGCGCGGTGCGCTCGCACGCGGAAAGTTTCACGATCACGTTGTCGATCCGCTTCGACTCGCCGGGACGAAGGGTGATGGCCTGCGACAGGTTGTTGCGCTTGTTGAGCAGGCCCAGCGTGGCCACACGCTCGGCCATCGGCGTGACCTTGCCGTGCTGCAGATCGGTCGCGGCAGCGCCGCCGGTGGCAACGGTCGTCGTCGACGGACGCGGCGACGGCGTGGTCTTCACCTCATCGGGGAGCGCTGGCTCCTTGTTGCATCCGGCGACCGCCAGTGATGCGGCGGCGACAAGGGCAAGGCCGGCATACGCCGCCGCGCGATCAGTCACCGGGAGTCCACGCTTCGTAGTCGCCCGTCGCGGCAGCGCGCTTGCCGCCTCGCTCCAGCGCGCCTTGCGGACGATAGGCATTGAGGGTGCCGGTCGCGTTGGGAGTGTAGTCCGCTTCCCAGATCCGGGCCGGCGGAAGGAAGCTCTCGGGCACGCCGTCGCCATTGCCGTGCAGCCAGCCGTGCCATTCCGCGGGAACGCGGCTGGCGTCGTTAGCACCTTCGTAAATGACCCAGCGCCGTTCGGACTGGCCGGGCTTGGCTGCCTTGCGGAAGTAGCGATTCCCTTGCGCGTCGGTGCCCACCTGCTCGCCGTTGAGCTTGCTGAACAGCATCGTGCCGGGCGTTGCCCCGTCCCACCAGGTGAAGATTTTCGAGAAGATGCCCATCGCGGCCTGTCTTGTATCGGAGAACTTGCCCGTTAGGCGATCACGACCCCGCCACGCAAGCCGCCATGCGCCCTACCAGGCGACCGCATCACCCGGCTTGATGCCCAGTTGCGCGGCGCGGCCGCCATTCAGTTCGAGAACCGCGCTTACCACGCCCGCCGAATTGACCGGGGTGAGCGAGTAGGGAACGGCATTGGCGGCGATGTTGAGGATGCGGCGATCCTTGCCGATGAATATGATGTCGAGCGGGATCACCGTGTTTTTCATCCAGAAACTGGCCGGCTGGTTGAAATCGCGGATGAAGATCATTCCCTCGTCTGCGCCCATCGCGGTTCGGAACATGAGGCCGTAGTCCTGCTGCTCTTCGCTCCGCGCCACTTCGACGCGGAAGTCATGGCGGCCGCCAGCGGCGGTGATCGAAAGTGGAATGACCTCCAGCCCCGAGATCGGGTGGCGTGCCGGCGAAACGGGCGCCTGCGCCTGCTGCTGGCCGGCGTCGCTCGCCATCGGAGAGCACCCGCCCAGCATGGCTGCAGCCAATGCGAGCGCAGCAGGGATGCGAAAGGCGGCTTGCCTAGACCTGGTCATCGTCGTCACACTCCTCGACCCAGCTAAGGGCCTCTTCCTCACTTGCGGCATTCAGCAATTCTCGTGCGATGTCGAGAGGATGGCCTGCGCGCAGCATCGCAGCGAGCTGTTTCTGGCGCTGCTCGCGCGAGGCGAGTTCCCCTTTCGCAAACGGGCCGAATCCCTTTTTCCGCAGCAGCGCGAGCGCCGCCTCGCGGGCCGCTCGCTGGCTGTGCCGGGCACCTTGCCGGTCTTCATCGCCGATCCCCGCGCCGCGCAGCGCCTGCTCGATCCTGCGCTCGCCATATCCGCGCCGCAGGAGCGATCCCGTTCGCGCGCGGGCAAAAGCGGCATCATCGACATAGCCTGCCGCGACAAACCGGGCGACAAGCGCACAGACGTCGGGCGGTTGTGAACCCTCGTCCTGCCCGGTCCAGCCCCGTTCGCGCAGCTTGCGCCGGCAATAATCGCCCAGCTTCGCCGCGCTGGTGGCGAAGCGGGCGACGTATGCCAGCGCCAGTTCGTCGAGCCGCGCCGCGTCGAGCGGACGCGGTGCGCGGCGTTCGCGGGTACGGCGGGGGGACTGGGAGGGCGGAGCCATGCGCCTTATTGGTGCCACACTCGCCCGCGAATGAGAACGCCCGCCAACCGCGCCGGCCGAATGGTGCGGCGGGCAAGTCATGTTTCATTCAAGCCGCTCCCGCAAAAAGCGACGGGACAGGTGAACAAACAACGGGTTATCGCGACTATGGCCGATCTCGACATTGCCGAGCGACCGACCGGTGCGGCGCTTGTGCCCACCCCGAACGACGATGCGCTGCCGCGCCGGTTCGCCGATTTCGCCACTTTCGGCGAAGCGCTGGACTATGCCGCAAGCGGCGAGCGCGGGCTGAACTTCCACGATCCGCGCGGCAATCTCGTGCGGGCCTATCCGTTTTCCGAACTGCGCAACGACGCCCTTGCGGCAGCGCAACGCTTCGTCGCGCGCGGTGTGAAGCCGGGCGACAGGATCGCCATGATCGCCGAGACGGGCACGGAATTCGCTGCCCTGTTCTGCGGCGCAATCTATGCCGGCGCGTGGCCGGTGCCGCTGCCGCTTCCGACCAGCTTCGGAGGCAAGGAAAACTACATCGACCAATTGGCGGTGCAGCTTGCCAGCAGCGATCCCTCGCTTCTGCTCTACCCGGCCCAGATCGGCGAGATGGCCGGCGCCGCCGCCGCGCGCAATGGGGTCGAAGGGCTGGCGTGGAAGGATTTCTACGCGGTAGCCCCGGTTTCGCACCCCCTGCCCGAGCAGGATCCGGACGCGATCTGCTATCTCCAGTATTCCAGCGGATCCACACGCTTTCCGCACGGCGTCGCCGTGACGCACCGTGCGCTCCTCAACAACCTGGCGGGGCACAGCCACGGGATGGAAGTGCGCGACGGCGACCGCTGCGTCAGCTGGCTGCCGTGGTACCACGACATGGGCCTCGTCGGCTGCTTCCTGTCGCCGATCGCCAACCAGGTTTCGACCGATTATCTCAAGACTGAGGACTTCGCCCGCCGCCCCCTCGCTTGGCTCGACCTGATCAGCCGCAACGAGGGAACGACGCTTAGCTACTCACCCACTTTCGGCTATGACATCTGCGCCCGCAGGATTTCCAGCCAGAGCCACGTTGCCGACCGATTCGACCTGTCGCGGTGGCGCGTCGCCGGAAACGGCGCCGACATGATCCGCCCCGACGTGATGCAGAGCTTCGTCAACGCATTTGCCGATGCCGGGTTCAAAGCCAGCGCCTTCCTCCCCAGCTACGGGCTTGCCGAAGCGACGCTGGCAGTCACCGTGATGCCTCCTGGCGAAGGCATCCGCGTGGAACTGGTGGCCGAGGAACGGCTTTCGGGCACCCCGCGCGATCTTTCCCGCCCGGCGCGCTATCGCGCGATCGTGAACTGCGGCAAGCCCGTGCTCGACATGGAAATCGAGATCCGCGGAGAGCATGGCGCGCCGCTAGCCGACCATCATATCGGCAAGGTCTGGTGTCGCGGCCCCAGCGTGATGCACAGCTATTATCGCGATCCGGAATCGACCGCCGCTGCGCTCGTGGATGGCTGGCTCGACACCGGTGACATGGGCTACCTCGTCGACGATTACCTGTTCATCGTCGGCCGGGCGAAGGACATGATCATCATCAACGGCAAGAACCACTGGCCGCAGGATATCGAGTGGGCGGTCGAGCAGCTTCCCGGCTTCCACCAGGGTGATATTGCCGCGTTCGCGGTTGAAACCGCCAACGGCGAGGAAGCTCCCGCGGTGCTCGTTCACTGCCGGGTCAGCGATCCCGAGGAACGCATCCGCCTTCGCGACCAGATTCGTGACAAGGTTCGCTCGATCACCGGCATGAACTGCGTCGTCGAACTGGTTCCGCCGCGCAGCCTGCCGCGCACCAGTTCGGGCAAGCTCAGCCGGGCCAAGGCGCGCAACCTTTATCTATCGGGCGAGATCCAGCCCTATCGTCTGGCGGCCTGACTCACATCGAGCGAACTTTTGCGCCGGATTGGAACCGCACGCGCTTGACGTCATGACGGCGCCATGATCCCATTCCGCAAAAGCGGGGGATGGGGCGATGGGTCATCAAGTCAGGCAGGAAAGGTGGAATACCGGCCCGCGCACGGAAACGTTCGGCGTGCTTGTCGGCTGGACTCACTCTCCCACACCTCACGGCATCAGCCTCAAGCTGCAAAGCACGGAATCCCAGCAGCAACTCGACCGCAACGAAGTCGATGAGCGGCACTTCCTGCTGACCCGCAATCAGGCCCTGTTGGTTGCGCGATACCTGCTGGAAGCGACCGGGCAATCGCTCGAGCAGGATAGCGCCGTGCGCGGCTGGCGCCGGTGGCTGAGCCGGCGGCGCCACTGAGGCGCAGGCTAAGCGGCCGGCTCGAACCTTATCTCGCGGCGAGCCGCATCGGCGGCGGCGAGGCGCACTTCGATCCGGTCCCCGGGAATGGCGCCCGGAGCCGCGACCCGTGCCACCACGGCGAGATCGGCGAGCTGGATCCGTGCCCCGCGCTCGTCGAGGTCGGTGACGATCGCTGAAAACCTCTCTCCTTCCCGACCGCCGAGCATGACAGCCTCGGCCAGATCGACGACCGCTCGGTCGATCTGGCCCTCGCGGGCATCGGCCTTGGCCATTATTTGGGGGAGCTTCTCGAAAGCTGCGGAAACCCCGCCGGGCACCGGCCGGCCGTTTGCGACCTCGAGCGCGGCGCGCGCGACATAGCGGTCGGCCAGCCGCCGCAATGGTGCGGTGGCGTGGGCATAAGTTCCTGCCATCGCCGCGTGCCACGGCACAACCCCCGGGTGGTAGGGCGTGTAGCGGGCGCCTTCGCCGGCACGCCGGATTTCCAGCATCAGAGCCGCGGCGCGCGTATCCGCAGGGTCCAGGCGGGCCTCGAACTGCGCCAGGGTCATCTCGCGCGGCCACGCCAGGCCGAGACCAGCCGCGCTGTGCCGCAACCGGGCAACCGCCTGGGCATCGGGTTCGGCCATGACCCGAAAGAGCCCGGTGCGATGTTCGAGCAATGCCTCGGCCACGGCGAGGTTCGTGGCCAGCGACATTGCCGCGTTGCCTTCCTCGGCGGGAAAGCGCTGGCGAAAGCCGAGGACGTGCCCGCCATCGGGCAGCGCGACCACCTCCTGTTCCGGCGGATCGACACGGGCGGCGCCGCGACGAAGCTCGGCGTCGCGGATGCGTCTTGCGAAGGAATCGAACAGCGGCGGAAGATCGCCCGGCTTCAACGTCTCGTAGCCCAATTTCGCG
Source organism: Novosphingobium tardum (assembly GCF_042652045.1). NCBI lineage: Bacteria > Pseudomonadati > Pseudomonadota > Alphaproteobacteria > Sphingomonadales > Sphingomonadaceae > Novosphingobium > Novosphingobium tardum. Next base: position 55,235 of record NZ_JBHSDR010000003.1, read on the forward strand.
CGACTGCGGATGATCGCGCGCTCCACCCCGTCAAGCCTTGCGCCTCCATCGGGCGCCACGCGCACCACAAAGATCACCGCCGGACGGGGGCCGTCGGGGAGGAGGCTGGCCGCCCCTTCGCTCAGGATCGTGGGATAAAGCGGCGCCTTGCCATCGGGCAGGTAGAAGCTCGTTCCCCGCTTCCACGCCTCGATGTCGAGTGCATCGCCATCGTCGACGAACCATGCGACGTCGGCGATGGCATAGCGAAGAATGAGGTCAGCCCCTGCTTCCTCGATCAGAAAAGCCTGATCGAGATCGGTCGACTGCGCTGGATCGAGCGTCCTGAAGTCCAGCGCCGTCCGGTCCGCGTGGCTGGTTGGGGTCCGCCGGATTGCCGCCTCGGCCGCCGCAATCACCTGCGGCGGAAAGTCCTGTGTCACGTCGTACTGGGTGCGGATCGCCTGGAGGCCGCGGTCGAGCGCATGGTCGGGGTCGGTAATGGCTTTCATCGTCGTCCTGCTACACCCGCAACGAGCGCCGCGCCAAGCGAAGTGGAATGTCGCCCGTAGCTTGCATGACGTGTCTTATTTGACTAACACACTTGCCGAAGAACGCCCGGCGTTCCATCTAGGACGCCGGATATTCGCGCGAGGGATCAAGACGACCATGGCCAGCACTCCGAACCAGACGGCGACCGCAACTGATCTCAAGCTGACGCCGCCTGACCCCGTGCCGGTGGTAGCGCCCGAGCAGGCCGTGGGCCTCGTTCCCGTGGCGGACGAAAACAAATCCAAGCTCGAGGCCAAGGTCGATGCCTTTGTCGCCGATCTTGTGGCGCAGGACGCGGCCAGCCCGGAATTCGGCAAGCGGGTCGATCAGCTCACCAACATGGGGCGCAAGGAGATCGCCACGGCGGCTTCGATGTCGAACCGCTTTCTGGATCGGCCGATCCGGGCGATGGACAAGGACACTGGCGTCGGCACCGACCTTGCCGAGCTGCGCCGCACGGTCGAGGAACTGGATCCCGGCCGTCAGGGCAAGCTTTCATCGGGCCGAAAGATCCTCGGCATCATTCCGTTTGGCAACAAGCTGAAGAACTACTTCGACAGCTACACCAGCGCCCAGGGACACATCTCGTCGATCCTCGCCCGTCTCGCCTCCGGCAAGGACGAATTGCTGATGGATAACGCGGCGATCGACGTCGAGCGGCAGAACCTGTGGGCGGCGATGGGCAACCTCGAGCAGATGATCCACATCAGCCGGACGCTCGATACCAAGCTTGAAGATACCGCCAACGATCTCGACGCGACCGACCCCGCCAAGGCCAAGGCGATACGCGAAAGTGCGCTCTTCTATGTCCGGCAGCGCACGCAGGATCTCCTCACCCAGATGGCGGTGACGGTGCAGGGCTATCTGGCGCTGGACCTGGTGAAGAAGAACAACGTGGAACTGGTGAAGGGCGTCGACCGCGCCAGCACGACCACGGTCGGCGCACTGCGCACGGCGGTGACCGTCGCCCAGGCAATGACCAACCAGCGCCTTGTCCTGCAGCAGATTACCGCGCTTAACACCACCACCGCGGGGATCATCGATTCCACCGGCAAGCTGCTGCGCGAACAGACCGGCAAGATCCACGAGCAGGCGGCAGCCAGCACGATCCCGCTGGAAACGCTTCAGCGCGCCTTCCAGAACATCTACGACACGATGGACAACATCGACACGTTCAAGCTCAAGGCGCTCGACGCGATGAAGCAGACGGTCGACACGCTTTCGGGCGAGGTCGAGAAATCGCGCGGCTACATCGCGCGGGCCGAAGGCGGCGCGCAAGCGAAGCTGACGCAGGACGCGCCCTCGCTGTTGAGCCTTGAAGGCTGACGATGCCTTCGTCCCCCGCCCATTCCAGCGACGTAATCCTGCGCGATGCGCGCGCGTCGCTGACCCGCCAGCGCGAAGGCGGACGCCGTTCGATCGGGCAACGGTCGGCTGAACTCAAGAATCGCCATCGCGCAGGCAAGATCACCCGTATCGCGATCGCGATCGCTGGCATCGTCGTTGCCGCGATGATCGCGGGCACGATCATCGGCGGCATCGGAATCGAAGGCCTGTTCTACGCCGTCCTCATGGGCATTGTCGCTGTCACCGTGTTGGGCCGCTATCCCAAGATGAAGGTGCCGGATCGTTCGGTCCTGGGCCAGGGAGACGTGCGAACGATGGTTGGTCGGACCGAACTTTGGCTAGAGGCGCAGCGCCCCGCGCTTCCCGCGCCGGCGGTGAAGCTGATCGACACCATCGGCTTACAGCTCGATGCGCTGGGCCTACAGCTCGAAGGGCTCGACCAGAACCAGCCGGCGGCACTCGAGGTGCGCAAGCTGGTGGGTGAGCATCTTCCCGAGATGGTGTCGAGCTATCGCCGGATCCCGGCCCACTTGCGTGGCGAGGCCCGCGGAGGACGGACCCCCGACGAGCAACTGGCCGACGGCCTCGGCAAAATCAGCGCCGAGATCAATCAAGTCACTCGCCAGCTCGCCGCCGGCGATATCGACAACCTGGCGATCCGCGGGCGTTACCTCGATTATCGCTACGGCGAGGCGGCGGGGTTGAGCGGACCGGGGCAGGAGCCAGGCTGATGCGCATCGCGATACCTCACACGCTGGGCAAGAACGAGGTCCGCCGCCGGCTCAAGGCGCGCAGCGGCGAAATTGCCGGGTTCATCCCCGGCGGCATGGCCGACGTGCGGACCGAATGGCCTTCAGATGACCGGATGACGATGGCGATCTCCGCAATGGGGCAGAAGATGGGCGCCCAGATCGACGTCGAAGAGACGCAACTCGTCTTCGTGGTCGATCTTCCCCCGGCCCTTTCGTTCGTCGAGCCGATGGTTGCCGCCGCGATCCGCGAGAAGGGCATGAAGCTTCTAAAATAGTGGATCGTCAGCCAAGATGCCGCGGGAACAATATCCCGCCTGATGATTTTTAGGGTCGCGGCGAACTGCATGGACAATGGGCAGTCGGTTTGATCGCGAATGCGGGGGCATTGCCGACAAAGCGATTGCGCCCGATGTTATTCATCTTCCGACGCAGGACCGCCGAGTTGACCCCGGAAATCATCGACCTTCCTGCCCGCGATAGCGGGCGCGCTGCTGCCGCAATGCCCACGATCAGAAACCTGCTGCGCGACGAGACCCGTTATGCGCATGAAGCACTCGATCGGAGCCTCGCGGGGTTCGAACTTGCCGATCCGCATTCCTATGCCGCGTTCCTTCGCTTTCACGCGCGCGCCCGTACTGGGGTCGAGCGCTGGCTCGATGCCGTAGCCCCGGAAGGCAGTGCGCCGCCGTCCCAGGTCGCGCTGATCGCCAGCGACCTTGGCGCGCTGGACGCGGGAACCCTTCCCTCCGGTCCCGACTTCGCCCCTTCGCCCGCCGCTGACTGGCTCGGCGTGGCTTATGTCGTAGCCGGTTCGCATCTTGGGAACCGCTTCCTGCTGGCCGGGGCCGAGAACGCTATTCCTGCGGGCGCGCGCCGGTTTCTGGGTGGGGAGACGATGAATCCCTACTGGAAGGCGCTGCAACAGCCGCTCGGCGCCAAAGCAACGGCCGTTGATGCCAGAGGCATTGTCGCCGGCGCGCTGGCGGCATTTGCCCATTTCGCGAAGTGTGCTCCGGAATTCGCCGCGGCCGGACGGCCTGCCGCCGCATGAGCGAGGTTAGTTCCATCCCCGCGGTCGACCTGAGCAGCTGCGCCGCCGAACCGATCCACATTCCGGGACGCATCCAGAGCTTCGGCGCGCTGATCGCGGTAGGCGCCGACTGGATGGTCACGCACCGGTCGGCAAACTTCGGCGCCTTCCTGGGGCTTTCCCGGCAGCCCGAGCCGGGCGAATCGATCGCGCTGACCGTCGGGCCCGAACTCCTCGCCACTCTGCGCCATCGCCTGTCGCTGATGCAGGGGAGCGACGCGATCGAGCGTATCTTCGGCGTAAGCGTAACTCCCGGAGGCCCTTTATTCGACATCGCGCTTCACGCGTCGGGCAAGAACTTCGTCTTCGAGTTCGAGCGTCACACCGATGTCGCGCCCGAGCATTACCTTTCGCTGTTGCGGCCGATGATGGCTCGGCTCGAACAGGAGCGGTCTCCGCTCAAGCTGTGCGAGGCCGCGGCACGACAGATGCGCACCCTGCTCGGCTTCGATCGGGTGATGGTCTACCGCTTTCATCCCGACGACAGTGGCGAAGTGTTCGCCGAAGCCCGGGATGCCCGCCTCGAATCATTCCTGCACTTGCGCTATCCCGCAAGCGACATCCCTCCGCAGGCACGGGCGCTGTACTTGCGCAACCTGTTGCGGATCATCAGTGACGTCGACGACGATGTGGTGCCGATCGAGCCGGTAACCAGCCCCTCGGGCGCGCCGCTCGACCTCAGCCAGAGCACGCTCCGCGCGGTTTCACCGATCCACCTCGAATATCTGCGCAACATGGGCGTCGATGCTTCCCTGTCGATCTCGATCATTGTCGACGGGAAGCTGTGGGGCCTTTTCGCCTGCCACCACTATTCGCCGCGCATCCTGCCGTTCCCGCTGCGTAGCGCGGCCGAACTGTTTTCGATGCTCTTCGCCCAGATGCTCGACAAGCGGTTGACCAGCGAAGCCAGCGGGCAGGCGGATGAGGCGCGAAAGCTGCACGACAAGCTGATGGTCCAGCTCGCCGAGACCAACGGCTTCATCGAAAACTTCGACATGATGGTGCGGTCGATCGCCGATGTCATTCCCTTCGACGGCGCCTGCGCTTTCATCGAGGGACATTATGTGTGCCGCGGCTCATCCCCTACCGAGGAGCAGTTCCGCGACATTATCCCGCTGCTGAACCGCAACACCGCGAGCACCGTCTTCGCCACTGAATCGCTCGGACGGATTTCCGCTTCGGCGGCCAGATTCGCTGATCAGGCAGCCGGGATGCTTGCCATTCCCGTATCGCGTCGCCCTCGCGATTACATCATCCTGTGGCGTCGTGAACTCGTCCAGACCGTTCATTGGGCGGGCAATCCCGAGAAGGCCGTCGAGTACGGTCCGAACGGCGCGCGACTGACGCCGCGCAAGAGCTTCGAGGAGTGGCAGGAGGTCGTTCGCGGCACGAGTGCACCCTGGACTGATGCCGAGCGCAATGCTGCGGAATCTCTGCGGATCACCCTCCTCGAGGTCATCCTGCGCATCGCCGATGTAAACGTCGCCGAACGCGCCCGCGCCCAGGAGCAGCAGGAATTGCTGATCGCAGAGCTCAATCACCGCGTTCGCAACATCCTCAACCTCATTCGCGGGCTGGTCAGCCAGTCGCGCCACGAGGCGATCGACATCGCCAGCTTCACCGATCTCATCGGTGGGCGCATCAATGCGCTGGCGTCGGCTCACGACAACCTCACGCGCCGCCAATGGGCGCCGTCGAGCCTTGTCGAACTGATCGAGGTCGAGGCCCGCGCCTACCTCGCCGGCAAGGCGGATCGCGTCTCAATCACCGGCACGGATGCCATGATCGCGCCGGAAGCTTACACGGTTCTCGCGCTCGTTCTCCACGAGATGATGACCAACGGCGCCAAGTACGGCAGTCTTTGCGACCGTCACGGGCGGGTGCATATTCGCCTGGAGCGCGAAGATGACGGCTCTCTGCGCCTCTCGTGGCGCGAGACCGGTGGCCCACCGGTGAAGCCGCCGCAGCGGCGTGGCTTCGGCTCGACGATCATCGAACGGTCGATACCCTATGAACTGAAGGGGAGTGCACAGATCCGCTACCTTTTGAGCGGCATCGAGGCCGACTTCGTGATTCCCGGAAGGTTCGTCTCGGAAGATCGAACCGCGCCGCCGGCAAGCGACCAGGCGCCTTCCCGAGGCCCGAACACAGGTGACGATGTAGTGATAGACAAGAAGACCTCGGATGCCCCGCCGCAAAGCATCCTGCTGGTCGAGGACAACATGATCATCGCGATCGATACCGAGGAAATGCTCCTTGCGATGGGCGTCGCCGAAGTGAGCATGGCGAGCAGCGTGGACGCCGCGCTGGCGATCGTTGCCAACAACCCACCCGCCTTTGCGGTTCTCGACTACAACCTGGGCGGCGAGAACAGCGAGCCGATTGCCCGCGCGCTACACGAACGCGGCATTCCTTTCGTGTTCGCGACGGGATACGGCGAAGTCAGCGGAATTTCCGATCAGTTCGGGGAAAACGCGCGGATCATGCAGAAGCCATATTCGAAGGACGACCTGGCCGCCGCTATCGGACTCGGCTGAGCTAAGCAAACTACAGCTATGCTTGCGCGGCGGCGATCTTGGGACGGGCCACAAGCGCCTGGCTCCCGGCGCTGAAGGTGGCGCTGGCAAGGGTCGGCGCGATGCCGCATTCGCCGGGGCGGATTGTCGCTCCGCCGACGCGCACCTCTCCCTTGCGCGGGATAATCAGGCACGGGCCGTCGTAACGCGCGACGAGATCGGCATCAGGTGTGCCCTCCACCCGGTGAAGCACGAAATAGCGCCCGTCGGCGAGCTCGACCGTTCCATGGTCGGGAACATGCATCCGAAGCGCCGGATCGTGCGGCTCGCCTTTGGCGACCGCGATTCCCTCATCGAGATGAAGCTCGCGCGGACGGCCATAGTCATAAAGCCGATAGGTGATGTCGGCGTTTTGCTGGACCTCGATCAGGCTTACGCCAGCGCCGATGGCATGGACCGTGTTCGCCGGGATGTAGAAGAAATCGCCCGCCTGTACCGGGTGCCAGACCAGCATGTCCTCGATCGACCCGTCGATCGCCGCGCGACGCATCGCCTCGCGCGATACAATTTCCCTGAAGCCGACGCCCAGCGTGGCACCGGGTTGCGCGTCGATCACGAGCCAGCATTCTTCCTTGCCCCCGCCCCCGCCGGCATCGTCGGCGCCCGCCGCGCGGGCCTGGTCATCGTTCGGATGGACCTGAACCGAAAGCTTTTCGCTGGTGAAGATGTACTTGACCAGGAGCTGCAGCAGTTCGGGCGGTGGTTCGAACCAGATTTCGCCGATGCGTTGTCCTGCGGGTGCCTCGAAGGGGGCCGGCAGCGCGTCACGTCCCCACGGCTTTTCGACCGTCCGGATGGGGAGCCCGGCGCTCATTGATTTACCGCGCCGCCGAGCTTGCCGACGCGCTGGGCGCCGTCGGCGGTCGTCACCAGAACTTCATCGCCATCGACGACGATGATCAGGTCGCTGGCCCCGATGACCGAGACGCGTGGCCCATCGCTGGAAACGAGGACATTCGCGCAATCGACCAGTTCCGCGCGGCCACGCGTTGCATTGCCCGCCTCGTCACGCGGCATTGCGGCGTGGAGCGCCTGCCAGTTGCCGATGTCGGACCAGCCCATGTCGGCCAGGACCATCGCCGCGCGATCGGTATTCTCCATGACCGCATAGTCCACCGACTCGCTATCGATGCGGGCGAAGTCATCGGCATCGGGGTGGAACCTGTGGCCATCCTCGCGCCCGGCGGCGACCGCAGCGCGGGCTGCCGCCGCCATCTGCGGACGGTGCGCCTCCAATTCCGCCAGGAACGTCGCGGCCGCAAAGGCGAAGATGCCGCCGTTCCAGTGGTAGCCGCCTTCGTCGAGGAATGCCTGGGCGCGCGCCGCATCCGGCTTCTCGACGAACCGGTCGATCTTGAAGCCGTCGGGTTCGAGCGCGCTGCCCTGGCGAATGTATCCAAAGCCGGTTTCAGGCGCTGTCGCGGCGATGCCGAACGAAACAAGCCAGCCAGTCTGGGCAAGTCTGGCAGCCGCATGCGCAGATTGCTGGAAGGAATCGCAGTCGGCGATATGGTGGTCGCTCGGGCACACCAGCATGATTGCCTCGGGCGGAAGACGCAGCGCGGCAAGCGCAATCGCGGCCGCAGTATTGCGCGCGCTCGGCTCGACAATGATCCGGGCGTCGCTTCGCGTCGCAAGCTGGGCCTCGACATGTTCCAGATGCGCCGCGCCCGTCACCACCACTGGCGCGGAGAACCCCGCCTCTCGCGCGCAGCGGCCCACGGTGGCCTCGAACAGGGTCTCGTCGCCGACGAGCGGAAGGAAGGGCTTGGGCTTGGTCGCCCGCGAACGGGGCCACAGACGCGTGCCGCTGCCGCCGCACAGGATAACCGGGGTGATCTGGGTCATGGCTCAATCATCGGGGAAGGGAATTCGGAAGGTCTTGGCACCTTAACGCCCCATCACTCCATCAGTGCCAGAATATCCGCCACCGTGGCCGTCGCAAAACCGACCGCGCTGTCGGAGATTCCGTAGGGGATCAGCAGCCGCTCGCCGGTCAACAGCGCGCCGCACGTGTACACCACGTTCGGCACGTAGCCGAAGCGGTCGTTATCCTCGGCAGTGAGCACGGGGCGAACGGTCCGGCCGATGACCTTCGACGGGTCCTTCTTGTCGAGAAGCGCGCAGCCCAGCGAATACTTGCGCATCGCGCCCACGCCGTGCGTGAACAGCAGCCAGCCTTCCTCGATCTCGATCGGGCTTCCGCAGTTGCCGATCTGGATGAACTCCCAGGGATACTTCGGCTCCATCAGCAGCAGTCCGTCGTGATCCCAGGTGTCCACCCTGTCGGACCTGATCAGGTAGAGGTTCTTGCCGTCCTGGCGGCCGACCATCACGAATTCGCCGTCCACCTTGCGCGGGAACAGCGCCATGCCCTTGTTGCGCCCGGCACGGCCCTCGATCGGCTCGAGGATGAAGCTTTTGAAATCGCGCGTTCGCAGCAGTTCCGAACGGATCGAGGAGCCGCTGTATGCGGTGTAGGTTCCGATCCATTCGTAATCGCCGTTGCCGTGATCGAAGCGGACGAGGCGCAGATCCTCGAGGCCGTTGCGCTGCTGCTCGGTGATCGGGAAGATCACGGTGTTGGACAGGTTGCTCTCGGCGTGGCGATGGACCGTGACGGCGCTGTCTTCGTCGACCAGCGTTTCCTCGTTAGTCATCACCGCAGTAGCAAAGGCCCCTTGTGGCCAAAGCGAGAAGCTGCCGTCCTGCTGGGCAATCCCCTCGCGGAACACGATCGAACTGATATGACCTTCGCCCACCGCCCGCAGCGACAGCGCGAAACGACACGCCCCTCCGTGCATTCCGGATTGGTCGGGATGGGGCACGATGCTGGGGTTCATGAGCGCCGCAGCCGCGTACGTGTACTCGTGACAGAAGTACGCACCGATCAGGCGTTTGCGCTCGATCGAATAGCTTGTTCCATCGAGGCCGAGCATGCGCTCAACCTCCCGATAACGCTGCTCGAAGACCTGTTCCGTCTGCCAGTGCCGCTCGGAAAAGTCGTGCAGCACCCGGCGGAACTCGAACTCCACCTCTTCCTCGGTCAGCCCGGCGATATCCTCGACGAGTCGATGCGCACGCGAACCGGGGTCCTGTTCGGCCTGCCAGCTGAGATGGAACGGACGAAGGACTACCCGAGATGGATCGGCGTGAAGGCGTTCATCAAGGATGCGCAAGGTTTTCGGCGACGGATCGCGTTCCAGGTCCAAACCGATCCCCTCTGACGTCTATTTCGCGCGGCGATTCCTTACCCGAACGTTCGAGCGCTGCCAGCGCATAATGCGCAAGATGGAATGCCAAAATCGATTCCGCTCCGCAATTGCGATTAGCTCCGTGGGGCATCAGCCCGTCGCGGCAACGGCCCGAGGCCAGATCGGCTAGGACGGTGCCGCGATCATTCGCGCCGAAGAACCAGGCATAGGCAAGGCGCGCATGCGCAAGCCAGCGGCGATCTCCGGTCGCTGCATGAGCTGCTGCCGATGCGTCTATCGCGGCCCAGGGTTCCAGAGGTTGCTGATCGAACGGCAGCTGGTCGTAGGCCTGGCCGAACCCTTCCGACCCGACCGGCCGGAAATTGCCTGTGGCCGATACTTGACGTTGGGCGATCCAGTCGAGCGTCTCGATCCCGGCCGTTATCCATTCAGCCCGCTCCAGATACATTCCCGCCTCGAGCAAGGCCTGCGGCAAACGGGGATTGTCGTAGGCCAGCACCGCCTCGAACCACGCCCAGTCGGGCCTGCGCCCGGAAGCGAGCAGGTGGCAAAGCAGCATTCCGCCGCGTTCAAGTAGGGCCAAGGCGCCGGCATGGTCAGGTTCACCCTTCAGCCGCGCGCAGCAGCCGAGCATCGCGAACGCGACCGCACGAGGAGAATCGATCCTGTCGAACGAGGTCAGGACATCATCGAAGCAGCCACGCGCCCACTCGCGGATGTCGCTGTCAGGTGCCTTGATCGCGGTTTCGCCCAGCGCCCAGAGCGTCCGCCCATTGCTGTCCTCGGACCCGACATCCTCGCACCACGTCCGGTCGAAGGCCATGAAGTTGCGGAAGGCCCGGCGATCGGGGTTCCACGCATGCTGAACGAACGAAGCATAAGTAACCGCAAGCCGCTTTGCGTGCTCGGGATGCGCGCGCGCCGCGACGTTCGTCAGCATAAGCGCGCGGGCATTGTCATCGATGCAGTAGCCGTGGCGGCGGTCGGGAACGACGCCGATGGCATGCTGATAGATTCCGGTGCTGTCGCTCATCGCGAGTACGGCATCAAAGCCCGGCGCAATGTCGAGCAACCGGGTTCCGGACGTCGCGCGCGCCACCACGCTTTCGATCAGCGCGGCGCCCGCATCGGCGAAACGCGGCCAGATCGTAGTCCTGCCAACAGCGTACGCCCGCTCGCGGGTCGCAGCCAGGAGAGCCGGATCGGAAAGAAGTTCATTGATCGCCGACGCCAGCGCGGGGGGCGATTGGGGCTCGACCAACACGCCAACGCCGTCGTCGTGAAGCTCGACCGCATGAACGTAAGGCGTGGCCACGACCGCCTTACCCAGCGCCACGGCGTAACTCAGCGTTCCTGAGGTCGACTGCTGCAGGTTCGGATAGGGGGTGACGTAGATGTCGCACGCCTCGAGCTGGTCGAGCAGGTCCGGGGTTTCGAGAAACCGATTGTCCCACATCACATGATCGGCGACGCCGAGTTCGTCAGCGAGGGCCTGAAGCCGCTCGCGGTATGCCTCACCCTCGACGGCGACGAGATTGGGATGCGTCGCCCCGACGATGCGGTACACGACATCGGAATGCTCCGCGACGATGGCCGGGAGCGCGGCGATCATGGTTTCCAGGCCCTTGCCGGGTCCCAGCAGGCCGAAAGTCATCAGGACCCGCCGTCCGGCCAGCCCCATGCGCGCCTTGAACTCTTCCTCGCGGCCGAAGGGCCGGTCTGGCGCGCCGTGCGCGATCACCGCGACCCGTTCGGGCGATGCGCCGTAGTGTTCGATCAGCGTATCGCGCGCCTGCCGAGACATGACCATGACCCGAGACGCGCGGCCGACCAGCCGATCGAGGATCGAACGCTGCCGGTCCGACGGGTGCATTAGGACGGTGTGAAGGGTCACGATGAGCGGCGCGGCGACGCGATCGACCAGTTCCAGGATCATCTCGCCGCTCTCGCCGCTGAAGATGCCGTACTCGTGCTGCAGCCACACCGCATCCACGCCTTCGGCGTTCATCGCTTCGGCGGCGCCGATATAGTCTTCGGGCCGGTCCGCACGGATCGTGCCGCGGGTGCGTTCATAGCTCAGCGGCGCGGCAGGATCGTCGACCGCCCAGACGTCCAGCCCGATGTTGGGATGATAGCGTGTAAGCTGCTCGAATATGTCGGTTGTGAAGGTGGCTATTCCGCACTTTCTGGGCGCGAAACCACCGATCAAGGCAACGCGGCGGGGCGTTGCGGTACGCCGTGTAAAGATCGAGACGATGTCGTCCTTGGCAGGCGCGCCGTTTTCGATCGTCAATTCGTTCACTTCACCAGCGATCATACGAGAGGCCTTCGGGAAATCGGAGATTTTCGGGGTCAGAGTTACAAACTCTCCAGCAGACGATTCGGTTCCGTTGTGCAGTGCAACATAAAATGCGCCGCGAGACAAGCGCCTGGGAAAGGCGATTCGCGAAATGGCTCAAACGATGTAATTTTATTGCCGGCCGCGGCGCGCTACGCCTTGTGCGGATGCAACATAGGTTATTGCCACCACCACTGCTTCCACCCGGTAACATCAGTCACCAGATTGCCCTGCGCATCAATTGCGGGGCGGTAGCGGAAGCGCTTTTCGATAAGCGAGCAGGTGATCGCATCGACCTCCGCGTTCCCACTCGACTGGGTCACCCTGCAGTCGCGCACCCTGCCGTCAGTGCCGACTTCGTAGCGGACAATGATGAAGCGCCCATCGCGCTCTTCCATCCCTGAGCGGGGAAAATCCTTCGCCTTGAGTTGACCGGACACCTTTTCCGCTCGCCGCGCGACAATGCCGGCGCCGCCGCCCGAGCCACTTCCTCCCGCGCCCGTGCCGCTGCCAGTTCCTCCGCCTCCCGTACCGATCCCCGAAGCAGCCGCGCCCGAGGTCGAAGCGTTGCCGGTCGACGCGACGGGCGGCGCCGTCACCGCCTTGCGCGGTATCTCGACCTTGGGCTTCGGTGCGACGATTTCCTTCGGCTTGGCCTTCCTCGCGGCCGGCGCGGCAGCACCGGCATCGGGCTGGGCGGCTGGTGAAGGCGGAGGTGGGGGTGGAGCGGGCGGAGGGGGAACCGTCACATCGTAGGCGGCGACCGATCGAAGCGTCTGAATCACCACATCGACGCCGAAGGCATTGATCAGCGCAAAGATGGCCGCGGCATGCAGCACAGCTACGGCGAGGATCACCCAAATCCGCGTGCGTCCGCGTACACCGACGATTGCCTCGCCAGTGTCGGAACTCGTCATTTCGCCGCGACTGATTGCCAATTGCATTGTGCCCGAATGAACGGTCGCACGGGCGGGTTCCCGGACGAGTGACCCGAAAATGCTACCAAATTCGTGGGCAATCGGCTATGCTGCAACCACGCGGGTCGAACGAGAGGGGTTAAGTTCTTTGCCGCCGCGCTGGTACGGGATCGGCGCTGGGATCGAGACGACATGCGGATACTTGTACTAGAAGACGAACCTCTGCTGTCGATGCTGCTCGAGGAAAGCCTTGCCGAGTTGGGCCATGAGCTTGCCGGAACGGTTGCGACTGTCGACCAGGCCTTCGCCAAACTCGAGGAAGGTCCGGTTGAGCTAGCGCTGCTCGATTTCAGCCTGGGCCACGACACCACCTCTGCCCCGGTCGCGCGAAAGCTGCACCGTGATGGCATTCCTTTCATTTATCTCACCGGACATCACACGCTCGACGAGAGCGAAGGCGACGTTCCGGCAGCGCCCCTGCTGAAAAAGCCGTTCAGCATTGCCCAGCTCGACAGCGCGATTCGCGAGGTTGCTCCGGCGGACTGAGGCCTTCTAACGCCCAAGGCGGCGTTCGAATGCCGCAAGCACCCAGGCCGTGCCCGGTCCCGGCGGGCAATCCTTCCGCCACAACGCGTTGAGCCGGTATTTCACCGGGGGCGATTCCGGGAGATTGAGCGCGACCAGCCGGCCGGCGGCCAGATCGGCTGCTACCGCATGGCGCGGCATGTTGCCCCAGCCCAGACCCTCGAGCAGTAGCGCGTGCTTGGCACCCAGGTCGGCAAGCCGCCAGGTTCGCGCGCTCATCACTGAAAAGTCGCGTCCTTCGGTCAGTGGCGACCGATCGGTGAGCACAAGTTGCAGGTGCTGGCGCGCCGCGCCGGGCGGAATTGCGCCCATTCTGGCCAATGGGTGGGCGGGCGCGGCGACCGGCACAAGCTCGACATCGCCCACGACCTTGCGTTCGAGGCCGCCATGCTGGCCGATATCCGGTCCGCTGATTGCGAGGCTGGCCCGGCCTTCCAGCAGCAGCGCGATCACGGCACCCAGCCCCTCGATCTGCAGGCGCAGGTCGACGATGGGATAGGCGGCCTGGAACTCGCGCAGGACCGCGGCGATGATCGTCGTCGGGACCATCACGTCGACCGCCAGCGACACCTCCGTTTCAAGCCCCTGGCCGATGCCCCTCGCGCGGGCGACCAGCCCATCCACGTCATCCGCCACCGCGCGTGCATCGGCGAGCAACGCCCTGCCCGCGTCGGTCAGTTGCGGGCGGCGCGACCCAGCCCGGTCGAACAACGCGACGCCGAGTTGCGCCTCGAGCGTCGTAATCGCGTAGCTCACGACCGAGACCGCGCGTCCCAGGCTAGTCGCCGCACGGCCGAAACTACCCTGATCGGCCACCGCCAGGAATATCCGTAGGTGATCTACGGTAGGCTGACCAACGTCCATTGTCCAACTTTCTGGAATGCCGTTTCCGATTTTATCCGGGTTTTTGGATCATAGTTGAAGTCCTAGATCATGGGCAAGCCAATAGCTCAGGAGCATTCTCCATGATCGAAGTACGACCCTTTTCCACCCTCGGCGCCGCCAACCACGGCTGGCTCGATGCCCATCATCATTTCTCGTTCGCCGGTTACCACGAACCCGAGCGCGTCCACTGGGGCAGCTTGCGGGTGTGGAACGACGACATCATCGCTCCCAAGTCCGGCTTCCCCCCTCATCCGCACCAGGACATGGAAATCGTGACCTATGTCCGCAAAGGCGCGATCTCGCACCGCGACAACCTCGGCAATGCGGGGAGAACCGAGGCTGGCGATGTCCAGGTGATGTCGGCCGGCACCGGCATCGAGCACTCGGAATTCAACCTTGAGGACGAGCCCACCGAACTGTTCCAGATCTGGATCATTCCCAATCGCCGCGGCGAAGCGCCGAGTTGGGGAGCGCGCCCGTTCCCCAAGGGCGACCGGTCGGGGCAGTTCGTCGCCCTGGCGTCAGGCTTTCCCGAGGACCGCGACGCGCTGCAGATCCGCACCGATGCGCGCGTTCTCGGCGCGACCGTCAAGGCTGGCGAGAAGGTGAGTTACACGACGTCGCCCGAACGCCACTCCTACCTCGTCCCGGCTACCGGCCGGATCAGGATCGGTGACGTCGAGTTGAACGCCCGTGACGGCGCGGCAATCACCGATGTCCAGACGATCGAGATCGAGGCGCTCGAAGATAGCGAACTCGTGCTCGTCGACGCCGATTGATCCCAGTTTCCAAGCAAAGGAATTCCCCCATGACCAAGGTTCTCGTTCTCTATTATTCGTCATACGGCCACATCGAGCAGATGGCCCAGGCCGTTGCCGAAGGTGCGCGCGAGACGGGCGCGACTGTCGACATCCGGCGAGTGCCGGAAACCGTGCCCGAAGAAGTCGCGCGCACCAGCCACTACAAGCTCGATCAGGCCGCCCCGCTGGCCACGATCGCAGAACTCGAAGGCTATGATGCGATCGTGGTCGGCACCGGTACCCGGTTCGGCCGCATGTCATCGCAGATGGCGGCATTCCTCGACCAGGCTGGTGGCCTGTGGGCGCGCGGAGCGCTGCATGGCAAGGTCGGCGCGGCGTTCACGTCGACCGCGACGCAGCATGGTGGGCAGGAGACGACCCTGTTTTCGATCCTGACCAACCTGCTTCACTTCGGAATGACCATCGTCGGGCTCGACTATGGCTATGCCGGGCAGATGAACAACGACAAGATCGTCGGCGGCGCGCCGTACGGAGCGACAACGATCGCGGGGGGCGACGGCGGCCGCAAGCCCGAGGTCGAAGATCTGGACGGTGCCCGCCATCTGGGCCGGCGGGTAGCAAATACCGCCGCCAAGCTGTTCAGCGGCGCTACCGCAATTGACTAGCGCGCAAGCGAGCGCGGCGGCACGGCCTGTCCGTTGACGCGCATTTCGTAGTGCAGGTGGGGACCGGTGGACAGGCCAGTGGTCCCCACATAACCGATGATGTCGCCGCGCCGGACTTGTTGTCCGGCGCTGACCGCAAGATGGGACATATGGCCGTAGCGGGTCTGAAGGCCCCCGCCGTGGTCTAGCGCCACATACAACCCGTAACCGCCGTTCCAGCCGGCCTGTGAGACTACGCCTGCCGACGGGGCGACGATGGGCGACCCGGCAGGTGCAGCAAGATCAATCCCCGAATGCTGGCGCATCCGCCCGAGCAAAGGGTGGAAGCGCGCGCCGAACCCGCTGGTGAGCCTGCCCGTCAGGGGCACGCCGAAGCTGCCTGACGGCATAGCCATCTGCATGAGCGGGGCTATCCGGTGGGTCGAAAACGTCGTTATTCCGGCAGCGCCCGAGAAGACCGAGCGCGCGGCATAGACCGGCGCACCCTCGGGATCGACGGCTCGCCCCACCCGGATGTGGACGGCTTCCGACGGCACCCCCACTGTAACCACCGGTTCGTCGACCGCGGCCACATCGGCCTCTGCCGCCGCGGCAGGCCCTGCGGCAACGAACAGCGTAGCAACCGCCGTGGAAAGCCCGGCGCGCACGTCAAGGAAAGGCGCTTTCATGGCCACAGCGCCAGCCCCACCGAGCCGACCGCTACCGCGACGCCGTAGGGCACCATCGCGAAATCGCCTGAGGATGCACGCCGTCGCTTCCCGCTCATCTGACGATAGACGAACCAGCCCAGGATGACGACCAGCCCGGCAAGCGAGACCATGCCGATAAGGCGCGGTCCCAAGCCAAGAGGAAACCAGGCCGCGCAGGCGGCGTAGAACTTGGCATCGCCGCCGCCGATCCAGCCGATTCTGAACAGGATCATCCCCACCACGAGCGCGATTGCGGCATGTGCGAGGGGCGACAGGAGCGCTCCCGCGCCGCCCGTCATGACCGCGAAGGCCAGTCCGGCGACCATGGTGACGAGGCATAGCCAGTTCGGAATCCGCCGCTGGCTGATATCGAGCCATGCGCCGACGAGGGCGCAGGCCGCAAGAACCAGCGTGGCGGCAAGCGGAAGAGTCATGGCCATGCCCTGAACCTAGCGCTGCGCGATCGTCGCCAGCTCGACGCGGACGGGGTAGCCTTCACGAACGGGTGCCACGCCGGGCTTGGCCGCGCCATAACGCAAGTTGCGGCGCCGCGGATCGGAGGAAATCGCTGGGGCCGGAGCCGTGCGAATGGCAACTTCCTGGCGCGACACGCGGGTCATCGCCGGCGCGGCCGACGAAACGCGAACCTGCGAGGGTCCGGCCTGGAACACGCGATCGAACGAGCGCTCGACCTGGGCGAGTTGCGCGCCGCTGTCCTCGCTTTGCGGTGCGATCGGAGGGGCAACGACAGCCTTTGCCATCGCCGCTTCGCGCGAGCGATAGAAACGGTCTAGATTGGCGGCAAAGCGAAGATCGGCCGGATCCTCGACCATCGCGAGCTTGAAATACTGTTCGGCAAGGTCGCCGCGGCCGATCTGGAGATAGGCGACGGCAAGTCCGTTGTGCGCCGACGCCGCGACTGCGGGATCGAGAGCGGCAAGACGCAGCGCGACGATCGCCTCGGCTACCCGCCCGTCGCGCAATGCCTCGCGCCCGGCGGCAAGTTCGGTCGCGCCGGAACGCGCGCTGTCCCCCACGGGCCTGACCTCGAGCTTCGCTGCCGGGCCTCCGAAAATCGACGTGCACCCGCCGAGCAGGCCGGCCAACAAGGCGATTGCAAAGTACTTGCGCATGATCGTCCCCCCTCTTCCTCGTCCTATCGTGCCAGCAAGGGCATGATGTCTCGCACCACCCGCACGGCGGCGGGCAACATCAGCACGCCGATCATGGTGGGCAGCATGCACACCACCAGCGGGATCGAGATGATCACCGGCAGGCGATGGGCTTTTTCCTCGGCGCGCATGCGGCGTCGCTCACGCATTTCGCCGGCATAGACGCGCAGCGTGGTCGCGACGCTCGTCCCCAGCTTGTCCGACTGGATCAGCAGCGTGGTGAACGACCGGATTTCATCGACCCCGGCGGAATCGCCAAGCCGGCGGAAGGCATCGTCGCGCGATGCACCGGCGCGCAGTTGCAACGTCGTGATCGACAGGAGCTGCGCGACAAGGGGATGCGAATGCACCATCTCGCGCCCCACCCGGTCCATTGCGGCCTCGATCCCCAGCCCGGCCTCCACGCAGACGAGGATGAGATCCAGACAGTCGGGAAAGCCGTTCACGATTTCCTCGCGGCGGCGGTCGGCCTTTGCCCGTACGTAGAGATTGGGAATGTAGAGCCCGAGCAGCGCCAGCAGCGAGCCGATCAGATAGACCTTGATGAATGACGGCGGCTCGTCGCCCGAATAGGCGAGGAGCACATATCCCAGCGGCAGCACGAACACGAGGGTCAGCCGGATCAGCGTGAATATCCGCGGTGCGGACGGTGCGGGAAAGCCCGCTTCGATAAGCTTTGCCCGCAGCCGGTCGCTCTTGCTGTCGGTCAGGCTGAGGCCTGCGCGCTCGATCGCATCGGCCAGCCGCGCCCAGGCGGTGTCGTTGGACGCGCGCAGCGATTGCGCGGTTCCGGCGGTCGCGAACAGGCGCTCGCTGGTGAGCCCGCGCAGCTCAGAGCGGATCGTGGCACGGCGAGACAGCATGGTCAGGCCGCTGAAGGCGGAAACCACCACCAGGCCGAAGACAAGCAGCAGGATCGTGAGGCGGGCGATGCTGTTGGAGGCGGCGAGTTCGAACATAGCTCAGACCTTCAGGTCGACCATGCGCCGGATCATGATGAAGCCGATCGCGTAGATAATCAGCAGCACGGGAAAACCGATGACGAAAATCGGATCGCGCGCCACGTCGAGGTAGAATGACGGGTTTACGGTAAAAAGGCCGACGAAGGTCAGCACGGGCAGGACCGACAGCATCCAGCCAGTCATCCGCCCTTCCGAGCTCAGCGCGCGGACCTTCATGTAGAGGCTGGCGCGGGCGCGGATCACTTCGCTCAGGTTCTGGAGGATCTCGGCAAGGTTGCCGCCTGTCTCGCTCTGCACCGACAGCGAAACGACGAACATCCGCATGTCCTCCAGGTCCCAGCGCTCCGCCATGCTGTCAAGCGCCTGGGTCAGTTCGGCGCCATAGGAAACCTCATCTGCGACAAGCCCGAATTCGCTGCCGATCGGGTCTTCCATCTCGTGGGTCAGCAACTCGATGGCCGAGGCGATCGGATGGCCCGAGCGCAAGGCGCGGACGAACACGTCGAGCGCGATCGGGAACTGCATCTCGATTCGCTTGCGGCGGCGCTGCGCCATCATGCTGATGATCATCAGCGGCAGCGCGACCGCCGCGCAGAAGGCGATGACGACGACCAGCTGGAAGATGCCCATGGTGAGCGGGAAGCCTCCCGCCCGGCTGGCAAGCAGGAGGATGACGCAAAGCACCACGAACAGCGCGACCATCCCGAGAAGAATCTGCACGGGTGCCAGCGGGATGGCGGAGGCCAGCATCGTCCGCTGGAGCGATTGGAGACGAGTGGCCAGGAATTCAGGCAGATCGTCGAAATCGCGGGGGGTGTTCTTACGCAGCCGTGCGATCACTTCCTCGCGGGTTCCGCCCTCGCGGATCATGCGCAGGCGCAGGTTCACCGCACCGGTCTGCATGCGCCGGCGCCAAGCTGAACCGAGGGCAAGCTGGGCGACAACGAACACCGAGGCAAAGATTGCCGCGAGTGCCGCCATGCGAAGGAAGGCGTCCTGCATCGTTAGTTCATTCGCAGATCGGGACGGAAAAGCTCGGCAGGCAGTTCGATCCCGTGGGAGTTTGCCTCGCCAAGGAATTTGGGCCGGATGCCGGTGGCTTCGAAGTGGCCGAGGACCGTGCCGTCCTTGTCGCGACCCGCGAGCTTGTAACGGTAGATTTCCTGCATCGAGATCGTCTCGCCCTCCATCCCGGTCAGTTCCGAAAGGCTGAGGACGCGGCGGCGGCCATCGGAGAGCCGTCCGACCTGCACCACCACGTTGATCGCCGAGGCAATCTGGGCCCGCGCGGAACGCGGCGAAATGTCGATCCCGCTCATCCCGATCATTTGCTCGACGCGCGAAAGGGCGTCGCGCGGCGTGTTCGCGTGGACGGTCGTCATCGACCCGTCGTGCCCGGTGTTCATCGCCTGGAGCATGTCGAACGCCTCACCGGCGCGCACTTCGCCGACGATGATGCGGTCGGGACGCATGCGCAGCGCGTTCTTTACCAGGTCGCGCTGAGTAACCTCGCCCTTGCCCTCGATGTTGGGCGGGCGCGTTTCGAGCCTAGCGGTGTGTTCCTGCTGAAGCTGGAGTTCGGCGGAATCTTCGATCGTCACGATGCGCTCACGCTCGTCGATGTAGGACGACATCGCGTTGAGCAGCGTGGTCTTGCCCGATCCTGTGCCGCCCGAGATGAGCACGTTGCGCCGGGACTGGACGATGGCGCGCAGGATTTCGGCCATCGGTTCGGGAATGCTTCCCAGTTCGATCATGCGGGCGATGCTGATCGGGCGCTTGGCGAACTTGCGGATGGAGAGCAGCGATCCATCGATCGCCAGCGGTGCAACGATCGCGTTGACGCGCGAACCATCGGCCAGACGCGCGTCGACGAAGGGCGATGATTCATCGACGCGGCGGCCCACGGCACTGACGATCTTCTGGATTATCCGCAGCAGGTGCCGCTCGTCCTGGAACCGGACGCGCACCTTTTCGAGCATTCCGCCGCGTTCGACGAAGACGGTATCGTGGCCGTTGACGAGGATGTCGGTGATCGACTCGTCCTTGAGCAGTGGCTCGAGCGGCCCCAAGCCCAGGAGCTCGTCGATCACGTCGAGGACCACCGCGTTACGCTCCCGCGCATTGAGTGGTTCGCGCTGCGCCGCCAGCAGCTCGGCAACGATCTCGCCGATCTCGGCCTGGATCTGTTCGCGGCTCAGTTTTTCAAGCACCGAGAGGTTAATGCGGTCGAGCAGGGACCGGTGGATCGTCACCTTGAGGTCGAGCATCCGGTCCAGCGGCGCCGACTGCACACCCGCGCTCGCCGGGGCTGTCATTACGGGTCGGCGGGGTTCTACCGGTGCCGTCAAATCCTGCGGCCGCTTTACGCTCCACACAGCCATCGCTCAGTCTCCCCGCGCTTCATCTAGGCGCTGCGCCAGCGCCACGATGTCCTGGCCGAAGCGGCTCTTCCGGTTGATTTCCCAGGCCAGCATGCCCTGATCCTGGGCGTTGCCGAGCGATGCGGGGTCGGCCGACAGCGTTGCGTAAACCGGTTGGCCCAACGTCTCGCGCACTTCCTCGACACCGATCGTGCGGAACAAGCGCTTTTCGACGCGGTTCACGACAAGCCGCAGCCGGTCGCGGGGCAATCCGACCGTGTCGAACAGGTCAAGCCGGCGCTTGGCCTGGCGCAGACCCGCAACCGAGAGGTCGCAGATCAGCACGATGTCGGTTGCGGCGAGGACCGCTGAAAGAGTCCAGCCGGTCCAGTTCGCCGGTAGATCGAGCACAACACATTCGAACTCGCGCCGGGCGACGGCGAGGAGGTGGAGAAGCTGGTCGACATCGACTGTCTCGAGCGGCGTGATCGCCTCGGGCGCGCAGATTGCCATGAAGCCGTGGCCGCTGTCGATGACAGCGCTCTTGAGGAATTCGGAATCGAGCCGGCTGCCCGCTTCGAGCAAGTCGACTACGCTGGTCTTGCCGCTCTGAGCAGTAAAGGCGGCGATGTTGCCGAACTGCAAATCGAGGTCGATCAAGCAGGTGCCACGCCCGCCTCGCCGCGCGCCCATTGCCGATGCGAGGTGGGTTGCAACGGTGGTGGCGCCAGAGCCCCCATTGCTGCGGACCACCGCAATCAGCGGCGAGAGCGGCAGGTGATCGGCGGCATCCGCGCGGGACTGGACCGCCAGATCAAGCAACTGAGCAGATAGCTCGTCGAGATCGAACGGCATCGTCGCGACATCGTTCACGCCCTGGCGCACGAGCGTCCGCACGACGGAGACGTTAGCGTCCTGCAGCGCGACGATCACCGGCACGCGCGGCCGGGCGCTCCGGATCTGCGCGATGCGGCGCACCGAAGCGCGGTCTGCCGGATCGACTTCGACGACGAGCAGCTGGGCCTTTGCCAGGACATCATCCGGAACCGGGGCGCTAGCGACAAGCGAGACGCAGGTGAGTGGGCTGTCCTGCCGCATGGCAATCGCCCGCTCCAGCCTCATAGCCTCGGGGGGATTGACGATCACGTAGATGTCTTCGGGCAAGACCAATTCCATGCCGGTTCCATGTTCGAAAGGGTTGTTGAGAGTGCCCATCGTCATTGCCTAGTTGGAGACCGTCCCGCTGCCGTCTTCCATCGTGATGGCGTAACGGAAGCTGGGCAGCGGCACTGCTTTACCGAGTGCGAAATACAGCGGAAAGCCGAGGTTCTTGAGGCTGACCGTAATAAGCGGGGCGACGTCCGGTCCGTTGGGATCGCCAGAAAACCCCAGGCCGGAATTGTCGTAATCTATGCGTACGTTGCTTTTGGTTATGGTCGGATAGATCTGCTGCATGCGGGCCACGACCGCATCAAAGGACGCCTGCGCCGTCGCATCGATTGCGACGCTGAACGGACAGGTGCCCTTGCACGTACAGGTAAGCGTCGTGCTGGTGCTTTCGCAATACACGCCCGGGAACTTCGTGATGTCGACCGCGCTGCCCTGCGGCACGCTGCTGCCGGTAGCGAAGCTGTAGTTCTTCAGGCCGGTCGCCGCGTCCCCGCCCGGGATGATATCGGTCACCGCGAGCCACCGGGCGCCGATCTGGGTGGCTTTTTCCGCCTCGTTAAGCGCCCACGCATAGCGGCCGACATCAATCATCCCGAGCAGGAAAAGCAGGAAGATCGGGAGCACGAGCGCGAACTCCGCCGCGGAGGCGCCGCGCTGGTCGAGGAGAAAGCCGCGCCTCATATGCCCGCTACCGCGCTGCGTGCGGTCGCCTTGAGATAGGCCGACGAGTTGATGATGCCTAGACCGGCGAACAGTGAGGGATAGGGCACTACCGCCGAAACGGTGACGACGGGCGCGCCCCCGGTCTGGCTGATGTAGATCCCGCCGGTCGTGGCGGTATTGCAGGCGACCGAGACCTGGAGAAGGCTCGCGCTCGCGCCTGTGCCGTCGGCCCACCCGGGAACCTTGCGATATTGATCGGTGTCGTTAGCCGCGTCCAACTGGCCGGTCCGCGTCAGCAAGCTCACCTTGGCGCGCGTCGTCTCATCGACCGTCGAGCAGGTATAGGCGCTGAAATTCTGCCGCGCGGCGAAGCGGGCGCCGTCGCGCACGGCTTTGAGGACCTTGTGCTCGGTCCAGTAGAAGTGCCCGGCCTCCATCCCGCCGAACATCAGGACCATCAGGAACGGAAGGACGAGCGCCATCTCGGCCGCGGCCGCGCCTCGCGTGTCGCGGGCGAAGGAGGAAAACAGGCGGCTCATTCGATCAGATACGGCACGTCGCGCCGTACCGTCTGCCCGATCGACCCATCGCCGCCGATCTTGGTCTTGCCGATAATCTCGACGTAAACGTCGGTAGTGTCGGAATATTTCACGTTGCAGCCATTGCCGGTCGTGCAATTGTTCCGCGAGATAGACGGCTCGACCAGGAACATGTCCGCCCAGCCCGCCGTCTCCAGCGTCTTGTTGTTGATCGAGCCGTACTTCGCCGACAAGGCGTTGCAGTTGAGCACGGCGGCGGAAATCCTGCGGCGATCGACGTTGAGCCCGCCCGGCGGGATGCCGTAGGGGGAAGCGGCGGTGGCAAGGCACATGCCGGCCTGCGGCTGCGCATAGGCCTTGGTGTTGCCCTGGCCGTCCTTGATGATTCCGCTCAGCGTCCCCGCGACGATCTTGTCGGCTTCCCAGCGATAGACCTCGTAGCGGGTGGGATAGCCCTTGGGTTGTGCGCCGTAGGAAAGCGGCACCTCGTTGGCGTAGGCAGTTCCGTAGTTGGAGCGCCAGTAGGCGTTGATGTCCCAATCGCCGGTGCCAACACGGCCATTCTTGCCGCCGTTTACAGCGCTGCAATCGCCGTCGTTGCTCCAGGCGTGGCAGAGGTCGCGCGGGTGGCCCATGATGTCCGGCGCGGTTCCTGCCGGATAGGGGTCGCGGGTCGTGGGGCGATAATTGCGGGTCTGCGCGGTCGCGAAGTTGGAAGCGTTCTCGCCCCACGCATTGGAGTTGCAGTTGTTGCTGTTGCGGACGAGGCCCTTGCGGACATTGACCGATGGCGAACAGACGCCGTTCACGCCGCCGTAGTTGGGGCACGAGCCACCTGAGCCGGGCATATCGAAGCGGGTGTTGAACGCGTCGATCACACTGGCGGTAACGCCGGTCTTCAGTTCCACTCCGTCGGTCCCGATACAGTCGCCCGGTCGCACATCCCACCCTACCGCGGCCGCCAGAGCATTCGCGCCGTTCGCTCCGGTGTTCAGATAACCGAACGAACCGGGGGTGTAGGAATCGTTCGCGAGCAGCCGGATGCCCACGCCCTGGCGATTGTCGGCGTCGAACTGGAGCTGGGTGTTGACGTTGCCGGCCGGCTCTTCGGGGTTGCACATCATCACCGGGGGAACGCGGCAGATCGCGTTGCCCACGCCCGCGAAAGCCGCTGCGTTCATGCTGCCCGACGTGATTGCGCCTACGATCGGCGTCAGCGCGTAGCGGGCGGTCCGAGCATTGACGACGACTTCGACGAAATGCGCATCGGCATCGGTCGTCGCCGCCGTGGTTTTCGCCTTGTCGACGAAGAAGCGGATCTGCCCCGTTCCATCGCAGGTCGATTCGTTCGGCACGACGACCTGGTTGTCGCCGCCGTCGTTGGCCATGATGGTCAGATTGTTGACGAGGCCGGACGCGGCCGCTGCCGCCCGCTGGCAGGCCCCCGCCTGGCGATCGAGCTGGGTCGCGGCCGCGAGCGCCGCCTGGTCGGCCCCGTTCTGCAACTCGGTGTCGAGCGCGACCATCCGCCCGTAATCGAACCCGACCCCCGCGATGGCGACAAGCGCGGTCAGCGCGAGCGCATAAGTCGCAGCAACCGCCCCGCGTTCGTCAGCGACGAACCTGGAGCCATTCGGGGTCGAAGGCATGATCATGTGCTATTCCCCGGGTTCCCTCAGTTGGAGCCTTGGGTGGTGCTGGTCGTGACCGGTTGCTTGACCCTGTCTGTCCGATAGCGCTCGATCGCCTGCGCGGCATGGAGGCCGCTCGTCTCGGGATCGACGTATTCGTACTGCGGATCGGGATCGATCACCTGCGCGGCGATCGTCTGGCGATTGGCCTCGCCCCACCCGGCATCCTCGATCTTCCCCGTCCTGGGGTCCCAGCCGGTGCAGCCGGCAAGCGCCAGGACGGCGCCTGCGGCCAGCAATGCGCGCTTAGTAGTCATAGCCGGGCTCCTTGGCAGGTGCGGTGGGGGCTGCGGGGTCCGCAACCGGAGCGGGCGCGGGCGGCGGCAACTTGCGGGTCTGGTAATCGTCGCCGTTCAGCAGCGTATCCAGTTCCTTGGGATCCTTGACCCGGTCGGTCGGCAGGCGGACCTGGTCGGGACGGATCGGCGCGACCAGACGCGGCGTGACCACGATCAGCAGCTCGGTCTCGCCCTTCTGGAACGAGCTCGATCGGAACAGCGACCCGATGATCGGCAGAGAGCCGAGGATCGGAAGCTGGCGGATCGTGGTCTGGAAGTCGCGGCGCAGCAGCCCGGCAATGGCAAAGCTTTCCCCGTCGCGCAGTTCCAGCGTCGTCGAGGCACGCCGGGTCTGCAGGCCGGGGACGACCAGTCCGTTGATGGTGATCGACGCGGACGGATCGATCGAGCTGACTTCGGGCTCGACCACCAGGTTGATCACCTTGTCGCCGAGCACGGTAGGCGTGAAGCCCAGGCTGACGCCGAACTGCTTGTATTCGACGGTGATCGCGCTGGTGCCGCCGCCGTTCCCCGCGCCGCCGCCGCTGCTGCCGTTCTGCACGACCGGGATCGGGAATTCGCCGCCCGCCAGGAACGAGGCGCGCTCGCCCGAAAGGGCGATCAGGGTCGGTTCGGCCAGCGTCTTGGCCAGCCCCTTGCGCTCCAGCGCGTTGAGGATGCCCTCGATGTTGACGTTGCCGATGTTGAACACCTTGCGGAAGATGCCGAAGGTATCGGTGATCGCCGAAAGGGTGGGGACACCCGCTCCATTCGCGCCGGGGATCAGACTGGCGGTCGCACCCGTCACGGCGTCGAAGGTGCCGTTGTTCGACAGGCCGAAGCCCGACACACCAAGCTGCTCGCCCGTCTGGCGATTGATCTCGGCAAAGCGCACTTCCAGCATCACCTGCTGGCTGCCGCCCACGGTGATGAGGTTGACCACCTTGTCGCCGGCATAGGCCTTCGCGATCTGGGCCGCGCGGTCGGCGGCGCCGGGATCGGAAACCATGCCCGACAGGATGATCGATTCGTTCGAGATGCGCGCGTCGATCTTCTGGCCGGGTATCAGCGAGGCCATCTGGCCGCGCAGCCCGTCGACATCGGGGCCGACCGCCACGTCCATCACCGCGAGCACCCGGTTCGCCCGGTCATAGAGGGTGAGGCTGGTGGTCCCCATCTTCTTGCCCAGGACATAGACCGAGCGTTCGGAAATCGGCAGCACGTCGGCGATCTCGGCGTTGCCGACCATCGCCTTGCCGATGGGCCGGTCGGTGGTGACGACCTGGCTCTTGTTGACCGGCACTTCGAGCGCGCCGGCATGAAGCCCGTAGTCGGCCGATTGGGCCATTGCGGGCAAGGCGGTGCCGGCAGCGACCGTCGTGGTCGCCAGCGCCGCCGCGCGAATAAGTGTGCGCAGCATCGTCCTACCTTCCCCCAAGGTTGCCGACAGGATAGTCGGCGGATTCCGTTCCGCGGATGACTGTCATCGAATTGCCCATGATGCGCGGAAGGACCGGCTTGCGGGCGGCGTTCGCCCCGGCAAGAGCGGCGCTGAACTGCGCGGGCAGCCCCAGGAATGTCGGCGCGGGCGCCGCCGGTGCCGGCTGCGAGCGCGCCGCCTTGTAGAGCCGCGCTCCGCCAAGATCGGCCGCGGTCACCGTGGTGAGAGCGCCCGGAACCTGGTTTTCGACATTGCGCAGCGCCAGGCTGAGCGTGCCGATCTTCTGCGCGACGGCCAGCTTCTGCGCGTCGAGCAGATCGACCTGGAGCGTTGCGGTCGCGCCCACCTTTGGTTCGCCGGTCTTTTCGTCGGCGAGTTGGTCGATGGCGAGGATCTGTTTATTCTCGAGAACCACGTCGGACATGATGTCCTGCGCCTCGGATCCGCCTCCGGGAATTTGCCGAGTCAACAGCACATCCACAGTCGTGCCGGGCAGGGCAAATCCCGAGACGCCCGTCACGTTGCTGATGGGAATGGAAACGGCGCGCATCCCTTCGGGCAGGTTTGCGGCCAGCGTTGCGCGCCCATCGGTTCCGGAAACCTTGTCGGCCAGAACGGGTTCGCCAGGAACGATCGGCCGCAGCGCGACGCGCCCGTCCTTCATCGCCTGTTCTAGTGAAGAGAAGGCACCGACCGGAACCGAACTCGCGGGCCAGTTGGCCAGCTTCAGGTTGTCGGGCGTGAGCTTGCTGCCGAATGCCAGCGGCTGGCTGGCGACGACGATGCGCGCGAGCTGCTGCTCCTGCGCGACCTGTGCCTGGCGCCGCTCAACACCGCTGAAGTAGCTGTTCGCGAACAGAACCGCGAACAGGCCCAACACTATCGCGATGCCAAGTATGATGAGATTGCGTTGCCCCCCCATGGGCTACCCCCGATCCTGTCTGAATGCCTGATCAAAATTGACCGTCTCGGCGAACGAGGGACCCCACCGCATCGCAGCGATGGAGCCCCAAGGTTCAGATCAGCAAGTTGCCGGAACAGTCGTCGCGTAGGTCGTCGCAGCAGTGCCGTTGGCCTTCTTGCCGCAGGTGCCGACGGTGACCGCCGCCTTGTTGATGCTCAGGCCGACGTTTTGGCCAAGCGTCAGCGCAGCAGCACCGATGGCCACGCCGACGACGGCGAGGATCAGAGCATATTCGGCAGCCGAGGCGCCGGATTCGTCAGCGAGGAAGGATTTGAGAAAGGTCTTCATGGTCAGATACCCCTGATAAACATGCCGCCGTTGCCGGGCGGCAATCGTCCAAAGTTGGGTCCGGCATCTATTTCCGGATTACCCGATCCAAGGGGGGTACTGGTGGAACCGGCGCGACCGATTATCGTTAAGAGTTTCCGGTATGTAAGCACCGGATCCAACAAGCGCGGGTTCCCTCGGAACGCCTTAACAGTGCGCAAACCATAGTTTGCGGTCAAGGCCAATGTGTTAGCAAAAAATTAACGCGGTTCTGCAATGCTTTAGTGGAATGAAAGATGACCAAGAAGGGTTAACAGTGGCCTTTTCGACACCATCCCCGAGTCGGGCACCCGCGCTGCGGGATGATTCGATACGGTCCGCCGCTGCGCCGATGCTCCAATGGTTCGCCTGCTACGCGGCAAACATCCGCACGCGAAGCGCTGCGATCGCCCGCTTCTTCGAGGCCCGGATGGGCGTCGTCGCCCTCGCATGGCTCGCCGTCTTTACGCTGAGCAGCGCGGTGCGCCTGGCGCTTGCCGTAAGCCCGGTGGAAAGTCTGCGCGACGCGGCGATCCTCGCCCTTCCCTACATTCTCATCGCGGCGGCCCCGATTGCGGGCTTCCTGATTGCCGAGCGCGCGTTTCCCCGCGGAACGCTCTCCGCCCAGCCGGAGGTTCGGTTGGCGTTCTACGGGCACTGGCGCCGCCTTGACGTGCTGGAAGCGCGGCGCAGCCCGGTGTTCGGCCCCGCCGGCTTCATGGCATCGCTGCTCGTCGGGATGCTGCTCAACGTCGTGATCCGCAGCTTCGAATTTCTCGTCTCGATGCCCGCGCTCAACGGCCATGCTCCCGAATGGGCGCAGCAGATGATGCTGGTGATGGTCGCCGACGTCGTGGTCATGAGCTTCTTCTACATGGTCTGCTTCGTGCTGGCGCTGCGCACCGTTCCCCTGTTCCCGCGGATGCTGCTCTTCGCCTGGCTGCTTGACATCGCGATGCAGCTCCTGATCGCGCAGCATGTCGCGGCTCTGCCCGACCTGCCGGTCAACGTCGCTGTGCCGCTCCACGGGCTGCTTCACGGTAACGTCACGAAAGTGCTGATCAGCGCCTTCGTCTGGCTTCCCTACCTGCTGTTGTCCGACCGGGTTAACATCACCTATCGGAGCCGTGGCCCGGCAGAGGACTAGGGCTGAACCACCCCGTTTGGTAAACGGTCTTGCTAGTTAGGTTGGGTGAGGCGAAAATGCGGTCAATGTTTCCTCGTCTCGCCCTTGGCTACTGGTTCCTAATTGCGCTCTGCGTCATTACGCTCATCATAAGCGCCCAAGTCGGGATTGAGCCTGCAAGCTATTACCTGAGCGTCAGTCTCACCGACAAGGACGTCTCGGTTTGGATCATGCCGGTCCTTATCTGGTATCTGTTTGTGGCTGTCGCTCTCGTTCAACGAAGAGTCGAACGTCCTCTACAAACCTTGTGGCGCCTTACCTCCCGACAAAAGGGCTGGATTCTTCGCGGCACGTTGTTTGTCTTCTTATCTGTCCCGCTTGGCCGGGCCGTGATGAGAGTGAAGGTCGCAATTCCCAATTTGGTGCCCTTTTACGCAGACCATTTTCTGATCCAAGCCGACCGAGCCTTGCTTGGCACTGACGCTTGGCGCCTCACCCACCATCTCGTCGGCTTTGCAGGGACGGTAGTTCTCGATCGGCTTTATGGTCTGTGGTTCATGGTGATGATGGGCACGTTGGCTTGGGCTGCGTTTACCCGAGACATTCGCTTTCAAGTCCGGTCGCTTACAGCTTACTTCCTCACCTGGTTCATTTTGGGAGGCGTGTTTGCAACCGCTCTTTCATCGGTTGGGCCTTGCTTTTATGATCAGTTCTACGGCGGGAACCAATTTGCGCCGATGATGGAGTTGCTGCGGGGATACGACGCGCGCTATTCGTTGAATGCGCTCTTTTCGATGCATTATCTTACAGCAGTATTCGGTAAAGAGGAAATTGGATCGGGTATTTCGGCCATGCCCTCTCTTCATGTCGGCATCGCTTTTCTGCTTTTCCTGATGTGTCGCAGTCGATTCGGGATGCGATGGCCCCGCCATGTCGCTTTCGTTTACTTCGTTCTCATCTGGTTCGCTTCAGTGCACCTCGGTTGGCATTACGCCGTGGATGGCCTGGCTTCGGTTTTCGGCGTCAGCGCAATCTGGTGGGGCAGCGGAAAGTTCGTGCGCTGGCTCGACGCGCGAGATGCTAGGCGGCTTGCCGATGAGCCAAAGACCGAAGGTATCCCCAGCTTCGCTGTCTGAAAGTCGTTTTCAAGCAAATCCGCGACGTTGGACCATCATAGCTAGTTCGGTCCGGGTCGAGACGCCCAGCTTGCGGTAGATCGCGTGGAAGGCGAACTTGATCGCCCCTTCGCTAAGGTCGAACCGCTCGGCGATCTCGCGGTTCTTCAGGCCCTGCCCCAGCATCCAGACAAGCTCCGCCTCGCGCGCGGTGAGCTGGCGGAAGGGGTCGGCGTCCACCGTCCTTCGCACCTTGTCGGCGTGGGCCAGGATCGCGCCGGGAATGTAGCGTTCGCCCGCATGGACGGTTTCGAGGCATTCGATCAGGCGGTCCTCGCCGCCCTCCTTGAACACGATCCCATCAACTCCCGCATCCAATGCGGTGATGAGCTGGCGGTCCTCGATATCGGCGGTCAGGAGGACGACGACGCGCCGGTCGCCCGCCTCGCGCAGCGCCTGCAGCACGGCCACTCCGCCCAGCACCGGCATCCGCACGTCGAGGATCGCGATCGCCGGGTCGTGCGCCGCTATCGCATCGAGCGCCTGCTGCCCGTCGGTGGCGGTCGCCATCACCTTGAAGCGGGAGTTGCCCAGCACGCTTTCGACCCCGCTCAGGATGAACGGGTGATCGTCGGCGATGATGACCGGGACGGTCACAGCCGCGCCTCGGGAATGTCGATGTGCAAGGTGGTGCCCTTTCGCCCGCGCAGTGCGGTAATCGATCCGTCGAGCGCGTCGACCCGCTCGCAGATCGAGCGCGGCCGGATGGCGCGCGGAGCGCCCACGGCGTTTTGCCCGTCATCGGCGATGCGCATGTGCAGAGTGCCCGAGCCGCCTTCGAGCGAGACCTCGACCTTGCGCGCGCCTGCGTGGCGGGCAGCGTTGGCCACCGCCTCGCGCACGATCTGGCGGATTTCGTGCAGCGGGTCGGCGCGGGCGAAGACGGCGCCGGGATCGCCGACCAGACAAGCTTCTAGCTGCCACTGCATCCCTGCTTCCGCCAGCACCTCGTCCAGGCTGCGGCGCAAGTCGGCGCGCGCGGGCAGGTCGCCGCCCGAGCGCAACCGGTCGATGACCACGCGGATGTGCGTCTGCTCCGCCCGCAGCGCGTTCTTCAGCGCGAGAAGCTCGGCGTCGGGGTCCTCGCCTTCGCGAATCTTCCCCCGCGCCGCTTCGATCCGGAAGGAGGCGCCGGCGAGCGACTGGGCGACGCTGTCGTGCAGGTCGCGGGCAATGGCGTCGCGGACACGCTCGAGGTTGTCCTGGTGGGCGAGGTGCGAATAGGCGTGACGGTCGAGCGCGGCACCGACTTCGCGCCCGATCTCCCGGCCGATCGGCAGGACATCGCGGCTGGCCAGGCGCAGGTCGCCGAGCAGCAGCGTGCCGCGGCCCGTCGTCGCACTCAGGGGCACGAGAACGCCCTCGTCGATGTCGAACACCCAGGCGTCGCCGAATGCGCGCGCCCCGCTGTAGCCCTCCAACCGGCCCTCGTCGCAAAGCTGGAGAATGACCTCGCGGGGGCGGTTGAACAAGGTGGCCTCGACCTCCGCCCCTGGGGCCGCGGGAAGGACTTCGTCCGGGACCCCGTCGCCGCGCCACGGCCGGCCATCGTGCGTCACCACCGTTGGATGCCGCGCGTTGGCCGGGGTCCACGCGATCAGCCCGCGCCGGGCTCCGGCATTGCGCAGGGCATAGCGGAGCACGTCGGCCAGTGGTGGATCGAGCCCGATCACGCGGCCCGCGACAAACGGCCGCAGGACAATCGAGGCGTGGCTGCCTGCGTACCAGACGACCAATGCAGTCATGACCAGCATGTACCCGACTCGCTGGCCGATGCGCCCCAAGTCGAGATGGACGCCCGCGAAAATCATCGCGGTCGATACGAAGACCAGCGCCCCTACCGCGGCAAGGCCCGCGCCAAAGGCTCCGCGCCACCCGCGCTGGGTGGTGCCGGCGATCAGCAGGTAAACGAAGAAGGCCAGGAATGCGCTCGACAGGTTGCGGCCGGACGAGTTGGTCAGAACGAATGCAAAAGTAGAGGCGGCGATGTCCACGACCAGCGCGGTGCGCGAGATCCTGTATTCCAGCCACCAGTCGGTCAGCGCCACCGCCAGCAGCCAGACTGCCCAGACGCCGTAGGCCAGGAATATCACGCCGGGCAGGGAATCGAAACGAAGCGGCTTGGCGGGATCGAACCAGATCGCGGCGGCAAGGATCAGCACCATCGCCACGCGAAAGGTGGCGACGATCCGCGACGACATCAAAAGGTTAGAGAAGCGGATCCCCATCTCCTCTCCGCGCTGCCCCTTACGAAGAGTGCCTTGGCCAGCGCAGCGAGGCAAGAGGAAGCGCTCTGACGCCGAGGTAGCCGGCAAATGCATCGCGGGACGTGGGATCAGGCCCGGCAACTCACCTGTCGCAACCGTGCAGCGTCAATAGGATGCGCGCTCGATCTTCTGGTCGGCGTGGGCCCAGGCATCATGCAACTCGGCATCGATTTGCCCGAGTTCGCCCAAGCGCTTTTGCGCCACAAGCGCCGCTTTGAGACCGGTGAGCGCCCAGCCATTCTTGGGATGTCGCCTAAGGTCCTCGCGAAAGACGCTCTCCGCCTCGCCCGCACGGCCCGCGTCGAGCAGCATTGCGCCCAGCATGTGGCGAACCGGAAAGAACACATCCTCCGGCTCGTTGTAAGACAGCTTGTCTTCAAGCGCCGTCGCCTGAACGAGCAACGCGATCCCTTCGTTACGGTTACCTTTGGCCGCGACGAGGCGCGCAGCTGCCTTGTGCTGGCCGATGTCGTAGACCGAACGCGCGGGGTTCATGCCTTGCGCCGCATCACCCGGCGCGGCGGCGATCAGCGCCTCGGATGAGCGAAGCTCCTGCTCAGCCTCGGTCGTCCGCCCCTTGGCGGCGAGCGCAATTGCCCTGGCCTGATGGAACGAGATGGACAGGCCCGCAAGGTTCCGATCCGGCGTCGGCTCGCCCAGCATCTCGTCCCAGCGTCCGAAGCGCACGAGCGAATCGTACAAGTAGCCGATCGACCAATCGAGGCCCGGCATGGACACAAGCATCGTGTCCGGCATCGCCCCACGCGCGGCCCGGGTAGCCGCGATGGCTTCGGCTGAGCGCCCTTCCATAGCCGCCGCGAAGGCGAGGAACTGGTAGTTGTGCACCAGATACATCGGGTAATAATCCGGGGGCGCGGTCAGCTTGAGATAAGCAAGATCGGCGGCAGCACCCAGGCGGTTGGCCTCGGCCGCTTCCTCGTAACGGCCCACGCGCTGCATGATGTGCGACGGCATGTGCACGAGATGCCCGGCACCGGGCATCATTGCCTTGAGCGCTTCGGCAGAAGCCAGCGCCTGTTCCGGGTTCCGCGACGCCTCGACCGCGTGGATCAGGTAGTGGTTTGCGCCGGGATGGCCGGGGTCGGTCGCGAGCACGGCTTTGAGCCGTTCCACGATTTCGGGTGTCCCCGGACCCGGCGAGCCATCTTCATTCCACAGCTTCCAGGGATTGGTGTTCATCAGGGCTTCGGCGAACAGGGTCTGCACGTCGTTGTCATGCGGGTATTGCCTCGCGACTTCACGCATGGCTTCCACGTATGCCGAAAGGCGCGGCGCGCTGTTGGTGGGATCGAGCGCTTCGGGGCCCGCATAGCGCGCAGCGAGCGCGCCGATCAGTGCCTGTTCCACCGGCGTGGCCTTCGGCGCACTGGCCTGGGCCTTGCGAAGCGCATCCCAACCCGCGCGCGCTCGCGCCTCTGCCATTGTCGGCATGTTGTAATTGGGGCCCAAGGTTAGCGCGACGCCCCAGTAACAGAGGGCGCATGCCGGATCGATTTGAGCGGCGCGGGCGAACGACCGGGTCGCCTCATCGTGGTTGAACGCCCAGACGAATCGCATGCCCTGGTCGAAGTAGCGCTGCGCTTCCGGCGACGATGTCGTGACGGTTCGGTGAAAGCTCCCGAGCCCGTCGAATATCTGCGCGCCCCTCGCCCAGTCGGTCACCGTTACCAGTTCGGGCGGCTTGCCGTGCTCGTGATCATGCGCAGCCTGGGCGAAGGCGGCGCCGGAAAAGCTGAGAACCGAAGCTATCAGCAAGTGGCGCATTCGGTGCAGAGTCATCTCGGCATTCCCCAGCGACCCGAAGCAAGCTTACCGCCCAAAACACGGTCCGCAAGCCGCGATAGCTCGGCATGACTGAGTGCACAGCGACCTTCAGTCCGAAATCGCGACCCTCAGGAGCCGCGCGAGGATCACAAGCCGAGCAGATCGAGGGTGCGCACGTCCTCTTCGCCGAACCAGCGGCTCAAAGCGTCCTCGAAGAGCGGGCCGCCATCCGCCCTGGCGAACAAGGTAAGCGAAGACTTCAGCTTCATCGCGTCCACCTCGCCGAACACGTCGGAAGCGGTTCGCGAAGCGAGACCCTGAAGGACGGACACGCACTCGCGCAAATGCGGTCCAAGAACCGGGTGCGCTAGAAAGGCTCGTGCTTCATCCAACGAGCCGATGCCGAAGTGCAGAGCCATCTCGCTTCGGCCAAGGCCACGCAACTGCGGAAAGATGAACCACATCCAGTGACCGCGCTTCGCGCCCCGGCTGATCTCGTCGAGAGCGCCGGAAAAGGCCCGCTCCTGCGCATCGACAAACCGCTGCAAGTTGAAGGGATCTTCTTCCACCCATCTCTTCTGGCGCACACCGGCGCCTGAGAACAGGAGGATGTTTCTGCGAGCGCCCGTTCTGTAGTCCTCACCAGGCTGACACCAATGACCGCCCGGTCGGCGAGAACGTCTGGCGTCCACTGGGCGAACGAGTACCTAGTCAGGTCCCGGAAAACCGATATGGTCGCGCTGAACTGGAAAGAGGATTTGAGATGATCGCCATCATTGCCACGCTACGCGCCAAGCCGGACAAGGGAGAGGAATTCGAGCGCCTCTTCACGCAGCTCGCAGCCCAGGTCCGAGCGAACGAGAGCGGCAATGTCATCTACCAGCTCAGCCGTAGCCGCACCGAGCCGAACACTTACAAGGTTCTCGAAATCTACCGCGACGAAGCGGCGCTAGAAGCGCACCGGGCATCCGAGCATTTTCGCAGCGCTGGACCCGGGTTGGGCGGCGTTCTCGACGGTCGGCCCGAGATCGAGATGCTGGACGCAATCGGCTGAAGGGAAAGATACGATATCATGGCCCGTGTCTTCATCACCGGCAGCACCGATGGGCTCGGCCTCGCCGCCGCCCAGTCGCTGGTCGCCCAAGGGCATGAGGTCGTGATTCATGCCCGGTCGAAGAGTCGGGCCGCGGAAGCGCGACTTGCGAGGGACGGGGGGGTGAATGTCGTCACGGGGGATCTGAGCAGCCTGGCTGAAACGCTCAGCCTGGCCGACCAGGTCAATTCGATAGGCCCGATGGATGCGGTGATCCACAACGCTGGGATATACACCACGCCCGAACGCGGCTCGACCGCAGAGGGGCACGCGACGATCCTGGCGGTCAACACGTTGGCCCCGTACATCCTGACCTGCCTGATCGACCGACCCCAACGCCTGGTCTATCTCAGCAGCGGACTGCATCGCGGCGGCGAGGGCTCCTTGGCTGACATCGACTGGAAGCGGCGGTCGTGGGATGCGGCGAAGGCTTACGCAGAAAGCAAGCTGCACGTCGCTGCAATCGCGGCGGCCCTGGCCCGCAAATGGCCGGCGACGATATGCAGCGCGGTCGATCCCGGTTGGGTGCGGACAAGGATGGGCGGACAAGCGGCCCCCGTCGACCTCGATACCGGCCAGCGGACCCAGAGTTGGCTTGCCGTCACCGAAGAGGCTGAAGCCAAGGTCAGCGGCGGCTACTGGCATAACCGCACTCGGCAAACGCCGGCGCACGAGGTGACCGACGTGGAATTCCAGGAGAAATTGCTTGGCATGCTCCACGACCTGACAGGAATAGCGCTGCCCTGATCACCGCGATCGGATTTTTGGCGGCTCGTCATGGTGCGCAAAATTGTGGATCGCAGTGGAACGCGAAAGAGCGCTCCGGTTGCTCTAAGAGCGCGTCCCTGTCGTCATTCTGGATGCGGTCCGGAAGCCCAGCCGCCCCCAAGCGACTGATAGAGCGCGACCGTTGCGGTGAGTTTGTCGGCGCGTGCCTGCGTCAGCGCGAGTTCGGCGTTTAGAAGGGCGCGTTGGGCGTCGAGTTGCTCGAGATAGGATGTGTAGCCTGCCTCGTAGCGGTTTCGGGCATGGCCAAGCGCACTGGCGAGCGCGTCGCGCTGGCGCTGGATGCTGACCTGCTGCTCGCTGAACCGCTGAACCGCCGCCAGATTGTCCTCGACCTCGCGGAAAGCTGTCAGCGCCGCTTTCTGATACGCGAACGCCGCCTGGTCGCGCCGCGCAAGCGCGACATCGAATTGCCCCTGGTTGCGACCATTGTTGAAGATCGGCGCCAGCACGCTGCCGCCGAGCGACCAGATACCCACCGGGTCTCCCAAGCCAACGGCGACGACCGAGCCCAGCGTCGCGTTAAGGTTCAGTCGGGGGAGGAATTGCGCGCGCGCAGCCGCGAGCGAAGCGTCGCTTGCCGCCAGCACGTATTCGGCCTGTGCGACATCGGGCCGGCGCCGAAGCAACTCGGAGGGCAACTCGCCAGGAACCGGCGGTAACTCGATCGCGCCGAGCGCGAGGCCGCGTTCGATCGCTCTCGGCGGCTCGCCGACGAGCACGCTGAGCGCATCCTCCTGCCGCCTGATGGCCAGCTCCACTTGCGGCACGATTTGAGCGGCTGCGTAGTATTCTGCCTGCGCCTGGCGCAATTCCAGGTCCGAGGTGTAGCCGACCCGCGCCCGGTTGCGCGCGATCCGCAGCGCTTCTTCGCGCGACACGAGCGTTTCGCGTACGATCGCCAGCCGGGAGTCGAGTGCTCGCAGGGTAATGTAGCCGCTGGCAGTAGCCGCCGCGACGCTCAGTGCGGCAGCATCGCGCGCGGCCTGGCTGGCCATCGCTCCCTGGCGGGCCGCCTCGACCTGGTCGCCGATACGGCCAAACAAGTCCACCTCGTACGCGGCCTGGAAGACCGGCTGCGCGGCGGTTGTGGTGACGGGGGCGCCCAGTGGCCCGATCTCGCGCTGGCGGACCGCACCAAGGCCGAAATCAAGCGACGGAAGCAGTGGCGCGCGGGCCAGCGTCTCCTGTGCACGCGCTTCGCGCACCCGCCCGGCGGCGATCGCGATATCGCTGTTGCGGCTCAGCGCCCGTTCGACGAGTGCGGTCAGCACCGGATCGCCGAACTTCTGCCACCAGCCGGGCTCGATCGGTCCCTGTCCGGGCAGCTCCGTGCGCCACGCAGCCGGCGGGATCACCGATGCGGCTGGGGGATGCTGGCCGATTGTCGGAGTGCAGCCGCCGACCAGGATCGTCAGGGTGGCGATCGCCGCTCGCTTCATCGTGAGCGGCGCGGCTGGCTTGCCGTATCCACCCGCGCTTCGACTGACATGCCCGGGCGCAGCCGGCGAGCCAGCGGCTGGCCAGGGTCGATCGCGATGCGTACCGCGATGCGCTGAGCCACCTTCACGAAGTTGCCTGTGGCGTTGTCCGCACGGATCACCGAGAACTCGCTGCCCGCCGCTGGCGAGAGCTGTTGGACGCGCCCGGTGAGCTCGGCTCCATCGAGCGCGTCGACCCTGACGGTCGCGGCCTGGCCCGGCGAGATCCGGGCGGTCTGCGCCTCCTTGAAGTTGGCGACGACCCACACTTTCTCGGGCACCAGAAACAGCAGTTGGGTGCCTGCGGTCACATACTGGCCGAGACGTACGCCGACCTCACCCACCTGACCTGACTGAGGCGCCTTGATAATGCTGTTGGCGAGGTCGATCTTCGCCAGCTCAAGGGCGGCCCTGGCGTTGGCCACCCCGGCCTGCAATCCGCCACGACCGACCGTGACCGTGCGCACCTGTTCCTGCGCGATGGCGCGCTGGGCCTCGGCCTGGTGCACTGCCGCTTCGGCCTGGCGCAACGCGGCGAGAGTCTGGTCGCGTTCGCGCAGTGAAAGGGATCGCTGGGCCACCAGCTCGTTGACGCGGCGCATGTCGGCCTGGGCGCGGGCCAGTTGCGCCCGCGCGCTTTCGAGCGCGGCATTCTGCCCCGCGACTGATGCCTGCGACGAGCGCTGGCTCTGCTGCGAGTTATCGAGATTGGCTGACTGCGCTTGCAGGTTGGCATCGGCCTGCTGGACCCGCTGGCGATAGATCCGGTCGTCGATCGCAACCAGCGGCTGCCCAGCGCGAACTTGTTGGAAATCCTGGACAAGGACCCGTGTGACATAGCCGTTCACTTGCGGTGCGATAACCGTGGTCTGGCCGCGAACATAGGCGTTGTCGGTCGTCTGGACCTTGCTGCCGAACGGCGGCAGGCCCCAGGCGTAGAGTGCGACGAGGACGCCGGCCAGCAGGATGGCGACGAAGATTGCGGTTGTCCTGGCACTACCCTTGGGAGGTGCCCAACCACGGGACTGCACTACCGGGTCGGTTGCGGCTTCTGCCGGATCGGTCTGGCGCATGTACGCTGCGCCGTCAGCAGCACGCTCGGGCTGCACATCGCGGCCGCCGTCCGTAATGGGCAACGTGGTTTCGCTCATGTCCTGTTCGCCATCATGCGTTGCAGCGCTTCCAGTTCCCCGGCGAGAGGGTTGATGCCCTTCCATTTCAGATAAAGCCACCGGCCACCCACATAAATGAACGAAAGCACCGACAGACCGGCGATAACGAGGAAGACATCGTTGAAGGCAAGGATATTGGCTTCCCGGGTTATCTGCTGGGCGAGCAGGCCCGTGCCCTGTACCTGACGCAGGACGGGATCGCCGACCACCCGGCCATATGCGCCGCCCAGCTGCTGCAAACGAGCCGCCACCTGCGGGTTGGTCGGGTCGATCGCCAGAACAAGCTCGGCGGAATGCATCTTCTCGCGAATGACCTGCAGGCTGCCCAGGAACGCCGCACCGCCAATGCCGCCAAGGGTCTGTGCAATGCCGAGCACCGCGGAAAAACTGACCATGTGGCTCGGCCCCTTCGACAGGGCGCGCAGAATGCCGGCCATCATCGTCGGCCCGAGGAAGTACGCGGCCGCGAACCCGATCAGCGCCTGCGAGACGTAAAGGTTCTCCGGGCGGGTAAGGTTCGAGGCATCGGAATCGAGCCATGCCCCGATCGCGATCAGTGCAACCGAAATGGCCACCGGCTTGATCAGGTCCTGGGGGTTGAGCGTGGCTACGCTGGCCAGCACCCCGATCGTGGTCGCGATCGCCATGACGACATTCAGGGTTACGAGCTGGTCCTGCCCCATTCCGACAACGGTCAGCAGGCCGGTCGATCCGAACGTCTGTTCGGACAGCAGGATGCGGACGACCGCCGCGACAAGCGCCAACCGCAGGACCCCTCGGGTCCGCATCCATCGGGTGTTCAACATGGGATTCGCGCGGTTGTGCTCGATCAGCATGGCCGCGCCGATCAGGACGATCGCGCCCGCCATGGCATAGCCGAGCCACGGGGTGGACCACCAGACAATCCGGCCTTGCACGAGGACCGCGATCAACAGTGCAAGCCCTGGCGCAAACAGCGCGAAGGTCACGAAATCGAGCCGTTCGAAGACCGGTGCCGTTTCGCTCGGCGGCAGGCGCAGCAACGCCATGCTGCCAAGGCAGACCAGACTGAGGCCGAACTCGAACAAGTAGAGGTTCCCGATCGCGCCGTTGGCCAGGAGAAACGGAGAAATGATTCTTGCCAGCGGCAGTGCTACCTGGCCCAGACCGATTCCCAGGATCATCCCGCCCAGTCGCGCCTTCGCTGGCATCGCCTGCATTATGTAAAAGAAGCCGAGCGGCGTGAAGCCGGCCGCGACGATCCCGGCCAGGGCGCGCATGCCCAGCTCGGTCTGATAACTGTGGACCATCACCTGCAGCGCCGAGACGAGCACAAATCCGATCAGAAATACCCGCGTGATCCGTTGCAGCCCGAACTGCTGCCTGAATTTGATCAGCAGAAAACTCGTGCAGACATTCGTCATCGAGTAGGCGGCTGTAATCCACGCGCCCTCGACGTTGGTGAGGCCAAGCGAACCCTGGATCTGGGGAAGATTGGCTGACAGCAGACCCGTGCTGAGACCGCTGGTCAGCGCGATCAGGACGCCGATGAGGGCATAGCCGATGCGCCGCGGCATCGGGTGCGTGGGCGTCGCCGGGGAGCCCGGCATGAGCGGCCGTTCGTGAGGCAGAAACTCGTACGCGCGCTCGCTTGCCACCGACCTCGCCTTGCTTGCCCCTGGAAAGGGGACGTCGACCTTCCGGCAATCTCTCGCGGAGGCGCAGGGAGCAAGGCATAATTTGAAATGAGCGCTGTGCTGGCTCTTTCGCGGCTTGCGGAGCTGGCATAGGACGGGAACATGACGCTTCAGGTCATCGCGGCCGGCTTGGGCCGGAACGCCACGCTGTCGATGAAATTTGCCCTGGAAGCGCTCGGCTTCGGGCCGTGCCACCATATGACGGAAGTCTTTGCGGACGAGCGCCGGCAAGTTCCGCTGTGGCTCGAGGCCGCGGCGGGCAGGCGTGACTGGGACGCAATCTTCGCGGGCTTCGGTTCGACCAGTGACTACCCGTCCGCCACTTTCTGGCGCGAGATCGCCGACCATTTCCCCGATGCCAAGATCGTGCTGACGACCCGCGATCCCGATCGCTGGTTCGAATCGGTCAGCCAGACGATTTTCTCGCCGTGGATGCAGGACGCCCACGCTGGCACGGCGGCGCATGCCCTGATGCAGGCGACGATGTTCGATCCGATTGGCGGCGACGTATCGGACCGGGCTATCCTCATCGACTGGTATGTCCGGCGCAACCGGTCCGTGCTCGATGGAGTGGCTGCCGAGCGGCTGCTGCATTTTGACGTCCGCGACGGCTGGCAACCGCTGTGCGAATTTCTCGACGTACCGATCCCCGACTTGTCGTTCCCCCGCACCAACAGCCGCGCCCAACTCGGCCCGGCGTCCGGCAGCCGAGGCGTCGTCCCGGATGACCCGCAAGCGCGAGAGGGGCTCGCGCGTCTCTATATCGAAATGATGCGCGACCAGGCCTTTAAGCCACGGGAGTGAGCCCGCCGGCCGATCATCGGCAAATCATCGGCAAACCATAAGCGAGGCATCATTCCGTCGGCTCGTTGCCGCGCGCATGACGGCTGCAAGGAGGTGCAGCCATGATACGCATGACACGACGCGAGACGCTCGCCGGTGCCGGACTGATCCTGTTGGCCGGATGCGGCGGAGGCGGCAGCACGAGCCCGCCGATCAGCCTGGGGCAGGCGCCCGCTCCCTCACCGACGCCAACGCCGACCGCCACCTCTACGCCGCCAACACCTCTGCCGGCCGTGGGGTCTTTCGGCACCCTGGGCGCGACGACGTCGCAAACGTTCGCGACTCTCGGGAGTTCGCAGCGCGGTAAGGGAAGCGGATGGGACTTCATTCTCGAGGAGGGCAGTCTCACGAGCCAACCAGGTCACACGATCCGGTTCGCAGCCCCTTCAAGCCTGCTGCTCATGGTTCCGGCGATCGGCGAAGGAGAACTCGTCCCTCGCGACAATTCTGGAAGCCTCGTCAACGGCGAACGGGCTGTGGCCTATTTCAACGTCCTGGGCGGGATACTCACCCTCTCGAGGCCCATCGTTGCCGAGCAGCTTCAGAAATACGTGATGCAAGGTTATTTCGCCAGCGCCCCGAATGCCAACTCGACCGAAACCGATCTTATACTCGAATTCGCATACGGAATTCCAACGCCGCCCAACGTGCTTCCCACGTCGGGGGCTGCCGACTACCAGCTGACATTCAACGACAACAGATTCACTTTCGGCGCAGACTTCGGCGCCAGAACCGTAACGGGCGGCATCCCCTTCTTCGTCAACGGGCCAAGCCAGATCACCGAATTACGCGATGTTACGATCAGCGCCGACGGGACCAGGTTCAGCGGTCGACTGATCCCGCCGGATGG
Source organism: Novosphingobium tardum (assembly GCF_042652045.1). Classification (NCBI taxonomy): domain Bacteria; kingdom Pseudomonadati; phylum Pseudomonadota; class Alphaproteobacteria; order Sphingomonadales; family Sphingomonadaceae; genus Novosphingobium; species Novosphingobium tardum. The sequence goes on from NZ_JBHSDR010000003.1 coordinate 97,389, forward strand.
ATCGGCTGAGGGGACGCTCCAAGGCTTGTTCATGGGGCCTCGGGGTGAAGAGTTCCTGGCTCAGGCGGTGCTGAAATCAGGGCAGAGCATCGTCCTGTTCTCCGGCACCCGCACGCCCTAGGACGCTCGCCGCGCGTTGGCCGAGAGCTCAGGAGGTCGGCAGCCCACGTGAGGCCAGGTTTTTCCTGAAAACATGGTGAATGCACCAGTCCCTGCCTAACGCGTCTCAGCGCTCATTTTCCCTGTTAGCAGGGAATTAACAGGGAAATTCTCAATTTTTGGAACGCGCGACGCTATCCAAGGCCCGCGTTTCCCTCGGATTTCCGCCATTCCCCGAACGAATTCCCTAAACGCGGAACAGGGAATTTGGAATCGCCTAGCAGGGAATTATCCTGGCCCGAGCAGCGAATTCAGCGGCGGCAAGCAGTGAAGTCGCATGGGCGAGTGTATGACACGCCGCCAGCCCGCTGTGCCGGGCGCTGCGGCCAAATGCCGCCAGCCCGGCACCGCCTGGGGATAGTTTGTTCCCGGTTTGATCATGACAAATCGATCGGTTTGTGCAACGGGATACTTCCGCCCTCGCTGAGATAGCTGATGGAAGGAACGACACGATGAGCACCACCTACCAGGTGGTCGAACGCGATATTGCTCCGCTTCGGCCATACGCGCGCAACGCGCGCACCCACTCCAAGAAACAGATCAAGCAGATCGCCCGGTCGATCGAGCGGTTCGGGTTCACCAACCCGGTCCTCGTCTCGGACGAGGGCGAGATCATTGCCGGCCATGGCCGGGTCGAGGCAGCCAAGCTGATCGGCTGGAAGCAGGTCCCGACAATTGCGCTCTCGCACCTGAGCGCAGCCGAACGCCGGGCCTACGTGCTGGCGGACAACAAGCTCGCGCTCAATGCTGGTTGGGACAAGGAGATCCTCGCCATTGAGCTACAGGCCCTGGTTGACCTGGAGTTTGATGTCGAACTGACCGGGTTCAGCCTGGCGGAGATCGACCTGGTGCTCGACGAGGCGAGCGAGGCCGATCCGGACAAGATCGAGGCGCCAGAGGATGAAGTAGAGCTGGCGACCGGACTTCCTGTCTCGCGGCAGGGCGACCTCTGGCTGCTGGGCCGGCACAAGCTGCTATGCGGCGATGCGCGCAGCGCGATCGACTTCGAAGCCTTGATAGGAGGCGAGCGAGCTGATCTCGTCTTCACCGATCCGCCCTACAACGTGAAGATCGACGGTAACGTGTGTGGGCTGGGCTCAATCAAGCACCGCGAGTTTGCTTTTGCTTCGGGCGAGATGAGCGAGAACCAGTTTACCCAGTTCCTGCGCGATACGCTCGGCAATGCCGCCTCGGTGATGCGCGACGGCGCGATTGCCTTCGTCTGCATGGACTGGCGCCACATGGGCGAGCTGCTCTCTGCTGGGAGCGCAGTCTTCACCGAGCTCAAGAACCTGGTCGTCTGGAACAAGACCAATGGCGGGATGGGCGCTTTCTACCGCTCCAAGCACGAGCTGATCTTCGTCTTCAAGCAGGGCACCGCCGAGCATACCAACAGCTTCGGTCTTGGTCAGACCGGGCGCTACCGGACCAATGTCTGGGACTATGCCGGGATCAGCAGCATCTCGGGCTCGCGCAGCGAAGAGCTGGCGATGCATCCCACGGTCAAGCCGGTCGCGCTGATTGCAGATGCGATCCGCGACTGCTCGCGCCGCGGCGAGGTGGTGCTGGATTGCTTCGGCGGTTCAGGCTCAACCCTGATCGCGGCCGAGAAGACTGGGCGCTCGGCGCGCCTGATCGAGTATGATCCGCTCTACTGCGACACGATCATCCGGCGCTGGGAAAAGCTCACCGGCAAACGTGCGACGCTTGCTGTCACCAAGGACTGCTTCGAGGATGTCGCTGAGCAGCGGCTTGGTCTCGTCATCGAAGGGGAGGCTGCCTGATGAACGACGAGCAGCTGCCGGTTCCTTACCAGGTCGGCTACGGCAAGCCGCCGGCCGACCACAAGTTCCAGAAGGGCAGGTCGGGCAACCCCAATGGCCGGCCCCGGCGCAAGAAGCCCAAGCCCGCCGAGGTCGACACCGGCTTCGGACGCAAGGCGGCGGAGGAGTTTCTGCGGATGGAAGCCTACCGCACCGTGACGATCCGTGAAGGCGACCAGGTCTTGGAGTTACCGGCGATCCAGGCCGTCTTCCGGGCAATGGGCGTCGCTGCCATGAAGGGGAACCGCTTCGTCCAGAAGACCCTCGCCGAGATGGTCACCAAGATGGAGGCTGACCACCATGCGACCAAGTTCGAACTGTTCAGCACGATGTTCGACTACAAGCACAAGTGGGACGAGGAGATTGAGCGTTGTCGCTTGGCTGGCCTACCCGAGCCGCAGCCTGTGCCACATCCTGACGATGTGATCCTCGATCCCAACACCGGTGACGTGAAGTTCCTCGGGCCCAAGACCAAGGAGGAGAAGCAGCGCCTCGACCATGCTCTGGCTCGTCGCGACGAAGCGCAGAAGCTGGTCAGCGAATTCGCTTCGAAGCACCGCCACGCTCGCGATCCTTCCCGCCAGGCCTTCTGGCTGGAAGAATGGCATTACGAACAGCGGATGTTCGACATCATCAACGATGTCGTCGGCCCTCGGTACAAGGCGAAGTTGCAAAATCGGTCATATGCGAATGGCGCGTCACGCGAGGGCAAAGCGCTGGATGAGATTAGGCGAAACAAGGCCATGAGGTCTGAATATATCGAATAGACCATCAGGAACTCGAAAGAACTACCACCTCATTGGTCACGGCCTCCTCGGGCGCGGATACAAGCAGTGCGGGTCTCAAGCCGCTGACATTCCGGTCCTGCTCGGCCTGAATCTTAACCGACAAAAATTGCCGTACATTCCGGTTCTGGACGCGCATGCCAATGACGAGAACCATGGCGAAGCCGTCGAGTTTGCATGTGTGACGCCGAACATCTCTTTCATCAATAGCTGTAAGCTAAGTCCACGCCTTTAGCTTACAAAAGCTGATGTCGCTTAAACTCGACGGGAGACAGCTTTCCGTTGCTGACCTGATTGGAGCACCGGCTTATAGAACGCCTCGACAAAGTGGCCCCGACTTCTGCCAAAGCACTCGCCCCTTAAATGATTACACCTATCGGTGCCTCCACATAGTGATTATCGGACAATCCCTTACGTTTTGTCTAATATTGCGCAAAATAACCCAGTGTTCGCTCAAGTATATAATCGCATGATTCCCTATATATTGAGAAGACTTAGGTGGATAATCTCTATAGGCCGGCAGAGCGACCCCGCGAACGAAGTTGAGTTTTAAGCCTGACCTCAATCGCCAGCTAAGCGGAGATTGCTTCCTGAGAGCCGCCATTCCGGATCGTCCGACAAAGCGGACAGCGTGCTTTGGACGCCAATGTCGACATATGATTGGACTTCAGCTGCACCGCAAGCGTTGGTGCTGCGTGTGAATCGCAGCCCTCATAGGGCGGCGAAGCCCTGACCAGCATAACTGGCGGGGCCTTGGGTGGTGGGGGCAGCGACGGTCGCTGCTACGATCAGGAGAACCGCCCATGACCACCTTTGACAAATCCAAGCCCGCATCCAAGCGCTCGCGCAAGATGGCCCGAGAGCCCAAGCTTGAGGCCACCGAGCAGTACCCGCAGCCGAAGCGCGAAACCAAATCCGCAGAAGTCGTGGCGATGCTGCAACGGTCGGAGGGCGCCACACTCTACCAGCTTATCGCAGCGACAAGCTGGCTGCCGCACACTGCGCGGGCGGCACTGTCTGGCCTCAAGAAGAAGGGCCATACGATCATCAACGAAAAGCCCGCTGGTGGTGAGCGAATCTATCGCATCAAGTCTGCAGAGAAGACTTCGCGATGACGCTCGCAGATCGCGTTGCCGCAGTCGAAGCGATGTCCGCGAGGGAGCGCAAGGCCGAGTGGCATCGCCGCAACGGCACGATTGCACCACCGGCGTTTGGCTCGGGCCTTTTGGCCCGGGCCCTCGCCCACCAAGTGCAGGAGGCTGCGCTTGGCATGCTCAGCAAAGCTGAAATGAAGCGTCTGATGGCCGCTGCCAGTTCTGGCAAGGTCGAGGCGGCCTCGGGCGCGGTCAAGCCAGGGACCTGGCTGTCGCGCACCTGGCACGGCGAAGTCCACCAGGTGATCGTGCTGGAGAGCGGGTTCGAGTATCGGGGCGAGCGCTTCTCCTCGCTCTCGGAAATCGCCAAACGGATCACGGGAGCACATTGGTCAGGGCCGCGCTTCTTTGGCTTAAGCAGCCCTCGGTTGGGCAAGCTTGGTGTGCGCGCCGATGGCCGCTAGCACTTCGCGACGCCTGCGCTGCGCGATCTACACCCGCAAGTCGACCGAGGAGGGCCTCGACCAAGCCTTCAACAGCCTCGATGCCCAGCGCGAGGCATGCGCCGCCTACATCCTATCGCAGCGCCACGAGGGCTGGCAGCTCGTCCCTGACCTGTACGACGATGGCGGCTTCACTGGCGGCAACATGGACCGCCCGGGGCTGAAGCAACTGCTTACCGATGTCCGGGCGGGCCGGGTTGATGTTGTGGTGGTCTACAAGGTCGACCGGCTCACCCGCAGCCTCGCCGACTTTGCCAAGATCGTCGATGTCCTCGATGCAGCCGGGGCTTCCTTTGTCAGCGTTACTCAGGCGTTCAACACCACGAACTCGATGGGGCGCCTAACACTCAACGTCTTGCTGTCCTTCGCCCAGTTCGAGCGCGAGGTAATTGCCGAGCGGATCCGCGACAAGGTCGCGGCCTCCAAGGCGCGCGGCATGTGGATGGGCGGTAACCTGCCCTTGGGTTACGCTGCGGTCGATAAGAAGCTGGTTCTAGTGCCGGACGAGGCCGAGACTGTCCGCCACATCATGCGGCAGTACCTCGCGAGCGCCAACGTCCTCGATCTGGCCGAGAAGCTCCGGCGGCAAGGGATCGTCAGTAAACTACGCGTGGGGCGCAACGGCCAACTCAAAGGCGGCGTGCCTTTTAACCGCGGAGCGCTGCACCATCTGCTGTCCAATCGCACCTATGTTGGCGAGGTCGTCCATCGCGGCAAAATTTATCCCGGTGAGCATGAGGCCATTGTCGATCGTGAGCTGTTTGATGCTGCGCAGGCCAAGCTGGCCGCGCGAACAAATGCCCCGTTAGAACCTGGCCGGCGCGGCACGGTCAGTTTGCTGGCAGGCGTGATCCGAGATGACGTCGGCAGGCCGATGTCGCCGATCCACACCCGCAACCATGGCAAGCGTTATCGATATTACGCCTCGCACAGGGGCGATGGCTCCAAAGAGCCGGCTTTGCGATTGCCGGCAGGTGCCCTCGATCATGCAGTCCGCACCTCGATGCAGTCTTTCCTCGCCGATGCGCAGCGGGTCAGTAAGCTCAATGTCGATCCGGCCCAGCATGGCAACTTGATCGCGTCCTTCGGCGCCCTGGCATCCAGCCTTGATGGCATAGCGATTGCCGATCTGCGCAAGCTGTTGCAGCAGGCACAGCTGCGGGTGACGGTGTCTCGCGAGGCAGTGAAAGCCGAGTTTGACCTGGCCCCGCTCGCAGCATGGGTCGGTGTGAATCTCGAAGAGAACGCGGTTATCGCCCTGTCCATTGCTGCCTCCCAAGCCAGGTGGGGCCATGAGCCGCGGCTCAGGCTGGATCCTCCGGCAGGCGCACCGGCCAATGATCCCAATCTCGTCCAGTTGATCGCGAGGGGGTTTGTGGCACGCGATCAACTTCTCGAGATGTCGGAGGACGAGGTTCAAGCTATGCCGTCAACTCAGCTCAGGCATCTCGAGCGCATCGCCCGGCTCGCGTATCTCGCACCAGACATCATCACGACCATCCTCGATGGTCGTCAGCCGCGTCAGGTCACCGCGCGCTTCCTCTCCCGGCTTGGCGCTCTGCCCCTCGCCTGGTCAGACCAGCGCAAGATGCTGGGCTTCAGCTCCGACTGACCGCAACGCACTTTTAGGACGCGAAATTGGCGGCAGAGAACTTGCCGCCATTTCTCATTGCATCGCCTCTCTAGAGAGCCTCTGCGGACTAAAAGTTCCGAGCACGGATCGACAAACCCACGGAAAAGCGCGGCAATTCTGCGAGGCTTGCGGGATACTAGGAAAGTCTCGCCATTTGGCGGACTGGTTGGTGAGCACTAATGAGTTCGCACTCGCGACCTACAAATGTTGCGAGGCAAAACGGATCGATTTCGCAACCGAAATCATCAAGCGGGCTGGAAGCGGTCCCGTCGGAGCTTGTTGGGCGCTTGGGGCCACAGACCTCGCCCGTACAGTTGGCTGGGCGCAATGGGCCGCTCGGGCTGTTCGAAGCCCAAAAGTTTCCGCTGCACCGACCAATCCGTTGGCAGGTTGGCCTTGAGCAACACGTCTTTCGTCAGCGTCTCCGGCTGAGTCCCATCTAGGATCGCGGTCACAATGTCTGGAGCAAGGTAGTTGAGACGAACGAGCCGGGAGAAGTGACCCGGTCGCCGGCCAAGCATGCCGGCAAGCTCATCGATGCCGAGATCGCGATGCTCCTCGACAAGTCGCTGCGCTGTCCTCGCATTCTGGAGCAGGCGCAGCAGCGCCTTGCCTGGCTTGGCAGTCGCCGCTTCGCGAGGTTTGATGTGGAGCAGGGGCCACCGCGATGCCGAGAGGGCGCTGACACCGACCTCAAGAATGTATCGGGCGTCGCTACACGGCCAGTCAGCTGGCCGGGCACGAAATCCGCTCTTTCCGTCCCACAGCAAGAATCGACGCAGCTCGATCGACCGGAACAGGATGGACAGGTGGTCCTGCCCCACCTCAATGCGAAGCAGCAGCGCAGCGAACAACTCCGCCAGGCTCTCTGCAGGACACCCCTCAAGGTTTTGCGCAGCCGACTTTCCCTGAATAGCGAGGCTGTCCAGTTCGTCACCGAACAGGCCCAGACTTTTCAAAGCGTTCCGAAGCTTCAATCGATCAGCCAGGAACTCTGAGACAGCGGCAATCACGAGCTCTTCCAGCCGGCCGGCATGGCTGCGGTACTGCCGCCGGTATTCGGACTGCGACCAGGTCGCGTTGCTCGAAGAATACGAGAAATACGGCTGCCCGCGATGCCAGTCGACGTCGAGCAGCATATGACGCCCGAGGTCATCCCACAGCAAACCGGCCAGGAAATGGTTGGTCTGCTTGGCGTGCGGCGGCCGCTTCTTTCGACTCTCGCTCAGAACCTGCGCGGCTTCCCACGTCTCACGCGAGATGATCGGCTCGTGGCGGCCGGCATAAGTCTGATCGTGGCCGGGTATCTCGCCCACGTAGATCGGATTCCGGAGTATCTGGTACACCGTCCCCGGGCCGATCTGCGTCCCGCCCCGAGGCTCGCCGCGCTTGGAATATTTGACCACGCTGCACAGGTTGGCGTCCCTGACCGCATTCATCGTAGCAGTGTATCTCTGCGTGCGCAGGAATTCGTTGAAGATGAAGCGAACGTGCTCGGCTTCCACCGGGACGATCCGAAGACCGTCATCAGTCGAATCGTAGCCGAAAGGTGGCAGTCCGCCATGCACCTTGCCGTGCCGTTTGCGCGTGCGGATGCTATCGCGCACCCGCTCGGCAATCAGCTCTCGCTCGAACTGCGAGAAGGTCAGGAGGACGTTGAGGATCATCCTGCCCATGCTGTCCGAGGTGTCGAACGCCTGCGAGATCGACACCAGTGCTATCCCGCGCCGGTCGAAAATCTCGATCAGGCGAACGAAGTCGATGAGGCTCCTTGTGAGCCGGTCGATCTTGTACACCACGACGGCGTCGATCTGGCCGGCCTCGATGTCCTGCATGAGTTGCGCCAGCGCCGGGCGCTCCAGGCCGCTGCCGGAATGCCCTCCGTCGTCATACCGATCGGGCATCTCGACCCAGCCGCGATATTGCTGGCTCTTGATGTACGATCCGCAGATCTCACGCTGCGTGGTCAGCGAGTTTATGTCGCGATCGAGCAGGTGATTTGTACTCTTGCGCGTATAGATGGCACAGCGCTTCAGGGAGAGAGTGAGATCATCGGGCATGTCGGCACTCCTGCTGGAGGCACCGGTATACGCCCGTCTGGAAAGCAACCGATCTACCTTCGAAGCTCGGGAAGCCGGCGTAACAAGATCTTTCGCAAAACCATTTTCCTACAGCCAGTCGATCGGGCTAGCACGAATGATGCGCCGGCCTGATCCTACCGAGTTGGAGTTCGTGTTGCTCTTGTTCCTGGTGGTTATTCCCGCCGGCTACTGGATGCTTCGAACGGTACTCGCCCTGGTTGGAATCTAGCCGCGCGAGACCGTTTTCGATGCGCAAGAATCGATACGCACTGCGACTGGACTATCGACTCAGGAAGAGCGTTACTCGCACCACCGGCGGTGCTGAAGCCCCCCACAGATACCCAACCAGTTTTGTAGGACGCAATTTCGGACGCGGAGAATCTCGCGCCAAATTGTCAGTATCGGAGAGGCGCAGAGTCTCTCGGCCTACAATCCCGATGCCGCTCGACGGCAAAGCCCCGGAAAGTCGGGGACTATTAGGTCATAGAACCGAGGGACACGAAAAACCAATAAAAACAAGGACTTAATGGTGAGCCCTGCTGGGTTCGAACCAGCGACCTACTGATTAAAAGTTAGCCGGTCGGGTCGAGGGGTTCTGCGGCAGAGACGACAGTTGTACGGGCTTTCCCTCTTCGTTCTTTCCACGATGTTCCATTGATGTTCACGCCGACCCATGGTAGCGTGCTTACCTGAAATCAGCTGGGTAAGCACCATGGCGAAGGGCCGGATCAACAAGAGCAGCGTCGATGGCTTCCACCCGGGGCCGACCGAGGCGGTGCTGTGGGATGACAAGATTTCCGGCTTTGGGCTCAAGGTCACGCCAGCGGGCACGAAGTCCTACCTCTTCCAATATCGGATCGGGGGTCGCGCGGGAAAGACGCGGCGAGTTACGATTGGAAAGCACGGCAACCTTACGCCCGACAAGGCGCGCAAGGAAGCCGAAGGTCTGGCGGCGTTGCTGGCAAAGGGTATTGATCCCCAACAGGCCAAGCAGGACCGAAACCGGCGCGCGATCGACCTGGCTTTCAAGTCCTACGCCGACCGGTTCGTTGACGACTGTCTGAAGGTAAAATGGAAGGCGTCGCACGCTGACGGAACCTCGCTGCTGCGGCTCTATGCGACCCCTGTCCTAGGCAACAAGCCCTTGCCCGATATTACGCGGGCAGATGTTCGAGCAGTCCTGGCCCCGGTAAAGATCAAGGCAGCCACCTGTCGTAACCTCTTCGCCGTGCTGAGGCGCTTGTTCCGGTGGGCAGTGAGTGAAGGCGATATAACGATTTCCCCGATGGCGGGCATGGAGCCGCCGCCCCTGCCTGTGAAGCGTGACCGGGTCCTTTCGGATGGCGAGTTGCGGTTGGTCTGGCGAGCGACGGAAACGATGGATTACCCGTTCGGCCCTTTGTTTCGCCTCCTCGCCATAACGGGGCAGCGGCTGGAAGAAGTGTCCGGACTGGTGTGGTCTGAACTGGATAAGGCGGCTGCGATGTGGTCGCTGCCCGCCGACAGGGCCAAGAACAACTCCGCTTCGCAAGTGCCGCTGTCACCACTCGCGCTGGCTGAACTGGATGCCTTGGCCAAGCGCAAGGGCCGGACCGACGGATGGCCGCGCCGTGGCCTTGTCTTCACAACGACCGGCGAAACTTCCGTCAGCGGTCACTCTCGGGCCAAACGTCGGCTTGACCGCCTCGTGGCGGAATTGGGAGCAAACGAATCCGAACCGATGACTGTCGCGCCTTGGCGATTGCATGATCTGCGCCGCACGTTCGCCACAGGAATGCAGCGGCTCGGCGTTCGCTTCGAAGTCACAGAAGCCGTGCTCAACCATGTCAGCGGATCCAAATCGGGCGTTGCTGGTGTCTACCAGCTTCATGATTGGGGGCCGGAGAAGAAGGCCGCGCTCAAGGCATGGTCGGATCATATTACTGCGATCCTGACGGAAGCAGATTCAACGAACGTTGTTCCCCTCGCCTCGGTGCGAGCGTGAACGTGTGGCGCGACTAGGGTAGCTCCCGAACGACGGCTACCGCACCGTCTGTCGCGCCACTTCACCATGCGGACGCCTGCGGAGGCGCGAATGAATTGCGATGATTTTGATGATCGGGACGATGCACTGGTCTTGGACGATTATCTTGTTCAGGGGCTTATGCCCCGCGCAGGGTACTGGTCGCCGTTTTCGGCCTTAGCTTGGATCGCATCCCGCGCCGACGAATATATCGCGGCCGTGCAAACATATGAAGTTGATCAGCATGCAAATCTGGGAGGGTTGCATTCGTCAGCGGCTTGGACGGTCCTCGGGGATGACGCCGGCGCTCGCTTCGGCATTACCTTCACGGAGGCCGCTAGGCTGCTAAGGGAAGCTCTCGAAGAGGGACGCATTGTCGGAGCTATCGCCAAGAACTTGGCTGACGGTGTGACCGGCCCAGTTGAGGCCTACCAGTGGACAGACTGGTCGCGGACGTTCATCCCTGAAGGGCTCTCATTGATACCCGGATTCGTGGATTTTAAGTTTCCTTCGAAATCAATTCGGGAAGGCTTTCCCGCTTCGAATGCCGCAATATCGCGACCTTCCGTTTCGCGGGCGCGAACGAAAGGTGAGTCAGAGCAATGGTACACCGATCGCGTGAAGAACTGGTCGGGTGATCGGCATCCTTCACGCGACGATGATATCGCTGCGGGGCGCCTTCTTGGATTGAACGCGGAGCGTGTGAAGGAGTTGCGCCGCACCTTGGCTCCGAGCACTTGGCGGATGGGTGGCCGCCCTCAAGGAAGCTAATCTGGCGAAAAACCCGCGTTTCCAGGTTATCCAGGTTTCTCGCCACGTTATCCATGTTTCGCCCGCCAAATTGTGTCTGGGACAATCCAGCCACGCCCACGGAGGTCCATCCACTTGGACCGGGCGGGGAGCAAGACATGGAATTTCTCTTGGACACACGGCAGGCGGCGCCGAGGATCGGCGTCACTGCCGGCACCTTGGAAAATTGGCGCACGCAAGGCACCGGACCCCGTTTCATCAAAACCTCGCCGGGTCGCGGCGGGAAGGTTTTGTACGACCCCGCCGACATCGAAGCATGGAAGGAAGCTAACCGCTTCCAATCGACCAGCGAAGCCGCGTGATGGCCGAACTAGACCGGGGAACGCGCGCCCCTGAAACGCGTAAGCCCCGCCTGTCGCTTGAGACATGGCGGGGCCGGAACACTGCTCAGCTTGGCGGCATCGAGCATCTCAACCTTAGCGGAATCGAGGCGGAAACGCAACGATTTGAGACCTGGCTTTGGTCTGAACGCAATGGTTGGAGCATAGGGCGGCACCGGCTTCCCCAGACTGCCGAGGAATGGCTTGCGGGCGGCGGGATGGCGCGAGGTCGCATATCCAAGACTGACGCGAGCCGGATTCTCGATCAGGCCTTTGCGGCAATCGATGGGAGGCGCGCATGAGCGCCCTCGATGCAGCTGCAACCGCGCGCTTGGTTAAGTTCCTCGGCCTTCTCGGGTCAGACCATGATGGTGAGCGGGCAACCGCTGGGCGTATGGCCGACTTGCTGGTGAAGGCCCATGGCCTGACATGGGCAGATGTAATTTCGACGCGTGCGGCGGTTGATCCGTTCGGCACCGGCGATCCGTGCCCTTGGCGTCCGCGCTCCAGTGGTCCTCAACCTGTTCAGGTCACGCGCAGCCATCAGAAGGAAGCCTTCAACCTGCTTGGTTGCGGGTTCCCGTGGGATAGCTGGAAGACGGACTTCCTGCACAGCATCCGGCATCGGGACGGTCCGTTGTCGGGCGGCCAACAGGACAAGCTGGATGAGTGTCACCGCATGGCGCAGGATTGGCGCCGGATGAGGGAGGCAGCATGAGCGCCCTCGATCTAGGCGCGATCCGCCGCGCTCATCCGCTCCCCGGCATCGTGGGCGGGGTCGTCAAGCTCCATCGCGCCGGCAACGAGTTCAAGGCTTGCTGCCCGTTCCATGCCGACCGGACTCCCAGCTTCACGATCTTCTCGGGCGGGCAACGGTTCCATTGCTTTGGCTGCGGGGCATCAGGCGATGTTCTGGACTTCATCCAGCAGGCGCACGGCGTCTCGCTCCGTGACGCAGCGGCAATGCTGGGCAGTGACGGTTTGCCGTCCGTCGTTGTCGCGCCTGTTCCGCCTGATGACGGCCAGGATCGGATTGCCGAAGCGCGGGCGATCTGGCGAAGCGCGGCGCCGGTCACGGGCACGCTGGCGGAAGGCTACTTGCGCCATCGCGGGCTGCACCTGCCCCTCCCCGACTCGATCCGGTTTTCGTCACTGCGCTACGGCAAAAGCGGCCCGCAGCACCCTTGCCTCGTTGCAGCGGTGGCGTCGGTGGAAGGCAAATTAGTTGGCATTCAGCGGACTTACCTCAATGCCGCAGGAACCGGAAAGGCGGCCGTTCCCAAGCCCAAGCTCAGCCTCGGCAGGGTGTCGGGCGGTGCGATACGCCTAGCCCCGTTCTCGGCCTGCCTCGTTGTATGCGAGGGGCTGGAAGATGGTCTGACGCTGCAACAAGAGTTGGGCACGGCGGTCTGGGTGGCTGCGGGCGCCACGATGCTTCCGAACATGCAGTTTCCAGCCGGGGCGGAAAGCATCGCGATTGGCGGGGATGGTGATGCGGCCGGGAGGGCAGCTGCGGGCAAGGCAGCGGCGGATTTCACTGCGCGCGGGCTATCGACGCGGGTGTTCTTCCCCGCCGGAGCCAAGGATTTCAACGCAGAACTGACGGAAGGGGCTCGCGCATGACTGCGGCCACGATGAAAGACGCTTTCGATAAGGCAGAAGTCTACAACATGTGGCCCCTGCCCGATTTGTCCATTCTGACAAACGGGCGGCGGCCTCCGGTGCCCATGCCTAGTGAACTGTTCGGCCCCGCCTGGCAGTTGATAACGAATATGGCAGAGGCAACATCTACCGCGCCAGATTACCCCGCAATCGCTTACCTCGCTGCCTGTGCCAGCGCGGTTGGTGCCAAGCGGTGGGTGCGGCCCTATGCCGATCATGACTGGTCGGAGCCCTGCATCCTATGGCTCGGTGCGCTGGGCGATCCGAGCTCGCGCAAGTCGGCACCGCTCAGCATGGCGATTGAACCTCTGCGGGCTATCGAGGACGACTATGCTGAGCAGCACGGCGAAACGATCCGCGCATGGCGGACGGTCGCCGAACGCGCGAAGGCAGAAAAGGGCAAGTGGCTCGCCTCGGTCAAGGAAGCGACTGAAGCAGGACGGCAGACGCCTCCCATGCCCGTGGACGCCGTTGAACCGGACGAACCGCAACGCCGCCGCACGGTCGTCGGGGATTCTACGCCGGAAGCGCTGGGCACGATCCTCTCGGGCAATCCGATGGGAACGCTGTGTTACCGGGACGAACTGGCGGGGTGGTTCGATAGCTTCGACCGCTATGCACCGGGCGGTCGGTCGCAATGGCTAGAAAGTTACGGCGGGCGCCCGTTTACTGTGGATCGCAAGGGTAGCCCCGTCCCGCTGCGTATCCCGTTTAACGGGGTGAGCCTCATTGGCTCGATCCAGCCGGAGAAGCTCGCGCCGTTCCTGTCGTCCCCCGACGATGGCCTGCTTGCTCGCATGATCTGGGCTTGGCCCGACAAGCGCCCTCAAAGGCGGCCTACCCGCCCCGCCAACCGGGCGTCGCTGGAGAACATCTATCGTCGCCTAGAGGCGCTACCGTGGGGAATGGATGCCAACGGCGGTAACGTGCCGATCACGCTCAACCTGTCGGCTGACGCGGCAGATACCTATGAAGAATGGTCCAAGGCCAACAGCAACGTCGATGAGGACACGGGCAGCCTGCTTAAGTCCTTTATCGGCAAGATGGATGGCGCAGTCCTTCGCCTCGCGCTCGTTGCTGAACTGTCTGCGTGGGCGTTTGCAGGCGGAGCCGAACCGCGCGAGGTCAGCAACGCCTCGCTGTCGGCAGCGGCGCTCTGGGTAGACGACTACGCCAAGGCGATGGCCGAGCGAGTATATGGCGACGCCGCCCTGCCCGTCTCAGAACGAAATGCGGCACTGCTGGCCCGGTATATCCGCAAGAACAACCTGACCGAGATCAACAAGCGCGAACTAAAGCGCCATCCGCACAAGATGCACCTCAAGGCGCTGCGGGATGCTTCTGCGATGGATGCCGCGATCCTGCACCTCGAAGAGGCGGGCTGGCTCATATGTGACGGGGCCCGCGACGGCGACAATCCTGGCCGCCCTCGCAGCGATTACCGGGTCAATCCTGCTGTGCTGGGAGACTTGTCATGAACAACTGGCGCAAGCGTGCAGAGGACGCGCTGAGGGAAACGGGCCCTAGGGACAATAGGGACAATAGGGACGAAATGGCTGCGGCGGGAGGTTTTGTCCCTATCGTCCCTATTGTCCCGCTGGATCATATCCGCGCAATGCGGAACTGGCGGGTCGCGCTGGATGCCCTAAGCTTCCGCGCTCCGCTGCACGGCTTGGAACTGCCTCGCTGGCGGCAAGTGCTCGGGGACGCCCACTGGCTGCTCGATCACTACGCCGATAGGGCGGCGCGCGATGGCTGGACGGGCGGCGATCTGTTCGGACTGCTGCCGGAACATGACGGTTGGGGCGGGGTCGCGGACCGCCTGCGCAGTTCGCGTTCTCTAGTGATGACTGCTGACACTGCACGCTGGCGCCGGCTCATTACAGATACGCCCGATCAGTACTCGCGCGGGGAACTGCCCGGAATCAAACCGCTTTGGGAGACAAGATGATGGCCAAGAAAAAGCGGCAAGCGACAGAGCTGCGTGCACCCAATGAGGCCGAGGCGCGGGCAATCCTGGCGGCGACGGAACGGCGGGCGAAGCGTCCTGCTCGCGCCCAGCTGGACTGGGTGACGACGGAGCCCGGGGTGGTTCATGCCTTGCCCGAACACGACGACGCCCAAGGATCCGCTGTGATGGTGCAGGAGGCCTTCGGCACGCGGTCTAACGACTTCGTGTCGCAGGCGCTGCTGCACCTCGCGAACACTTCACGGGCTAGGGATGCGGGCACTAACGGGATGGCGGCTAACGCGGGTCTCGCGCTCGTTGGCGCAATCCAGCCTGAAAACGAACTGGAAGCCGCGCTGGCCGTCCAGATGGCGGCCACTTACGAGCTGTCGATGGAAATGCTGCGGCGTACACGCCACGCTGACCGTCTCGATACGGCAAAGGAATATGGCAACCTCGCCACCAAGCTCTCGCGCACGTTCACTGCCCAGATAAAGACGCTCTCGGACTGGCGGCGGGGCGGCGAGCAAGTGGTGCGTCACGTCCATGTGCAGGCGGGTGGGCAGGCCGTCGTTGCAGAGACAGTCAATGTAGGGGGTCAGAATGAAAAGCTTATCGGTCAATGCCATGCACTTGGCGCCCCGGTGTTTGGCGAAAACGCGGGGGGGGACAGAGTGCCAGGCGCCGGCGGTCCGGGGCAGGAAGCGATGCCGGATGCACGGCGGGAAGAACCCGGGGGCGCCCAAAGGTAACCGGCGCAACTGGAAGCATGGGCTCCGGTCTGCGGAACATGCCGCGTTAAAGGCGACTGTCCGGGCACTCTGCGGGTGAAGGCCTTCCGGGTCTAGGCATCGCCCCGATTCATCGATAGATCAGCTTATTTGGACCATCACTCGAAGCCATGATTTCGTGGGGAAACCATGCCAACCACAAGCCCGTGTGTAGCCGCTTTGATCGAGATAGCCGAAGAGGTCGGCAACCTTCGAAGCCTCGTGGATCAGCTTCCTCCAAGTAAGATTGGACCAGCCAGCAAGTTGCTCAACGCCTTGGATGGCCTTGTGATCGAGCTGAGTGATTACCCGCACTTTTTCCAAGGCCCGATGCCTTGGTTCAGCGAATGGTTGGATTCATCGCACGCGCGCTAAGGCAAATTGCGCTGAGCGCAGATGATATGAGATTGAAGTGCGGCGCATCTGGGCCTTCCAAACATCGACCTCGCTCATTGCGCCGGAGACACAGCCGTTCTATTTCGATCGTGATGACCCTCAGCCTGCTCAGCCACGTTCTGCTCGCCTGGGCGCTCGCAATAGCTCCTGTTGGAATGATGGCGCCTGCTAACGCCATGGGCTTGGGGCTGGGCGATGTTCCCTGCCATGACAATTCAAAGCGAGCGGCACCTGACGCGCGTTGCGTGACGGCGTGCCTGGCGACCCTTCCCACGGTATCGAATGTTCCGGCCGCAGGTGTATTGGCTGGCGTCCATTTGGCCAGGGTGCTGGCAGCGATTGAGGGATTTGACGCGGAAGTTGAGACACCCCCGCCGCGCCCGGCCGCGTCCTGAAATCTTCTCAACTCAATCAAGGATTACTGAAATGAAGAAGTATGTTCTGGCCCTAGCGATTGCGCTGGCCATTCCTTCGGTCGCGTTTGCTGCTGATGGAGACAAGAAGCCCTGTTGCTGCTGTGAGAAAAAGGACGTCGCCAAGGGCTGCTGCGACGACGCCAAACCGGCGGATCACAGCGAGCACGCCGACCATCAGATGGATATGCCAAAGCAGTAAACATGGAGGGGCGGTGCTTTAGGGCCCGCCTCTTTCCCCGCCGAATAAGCCTTCAGACTGGCAAACGATGATAGTTTTGCAGCCGCAATTAAGACGGGCAGCTTACCTATCGTCACTGCTCCGGCGTGGCGAACGACTTTTGCGTTTCGGCCGATAACCCCATTCGGGATGGGTAAGGAGCAGTTCGCGCCAGATGTTCCGCCCGCAGATCGCAAGCCCAATGAGGCCAATCAAGAGCAACGGGTAAAAAATAAATGGCGACATGCAGTCATCCTCCGGGAGTGCAGACGACTCCACGCCCCTGAACGCCTCATGCCGGGAGAAGTGCCGGTCCCTTACATAAAAAGCCCCGGCCCATTGCAGGCCGGGGCGTCTTTCAGTTCCAGAGCCGGTCTAGCTGTAGCGGCGGTTCCGACGGTACTGCTTCGGAAAGCGCAGAATCTCGGCGGACTGCGCTGACCCGGCCACCAATTCCTTGAAGGCCGCGACGCCAGCGTTATTCGCGGCAATCGCCAAGAGTATCGCTTGCTGGGGCGTCAGGGCGATCTGCACAACTTCCTTGCCGCTGGGGACAGTCACCGTGACGTAGTCTCCATCATAGTCGGCAGTCGGGCTGGCGGTGCAAAGGGCGATCATGCCACGGACTCCTTCCGCAAGCGGTCCATGTCCTCTTGCACTAGCTCCATCGGATCGCGGGGCATGTCCTCGAAGCAATCCCGTTCCTCGCGCTTGATCACTTCGATCTTGAACAGGGCTGCGGACAGGTTGGGGGCCGGGGTCAGGCAGAGCTCACAGGCAGCAAGCCAACTGTGCTTTCCGCGCGCCTGAAAGTGAAGCTGCTCTGCTTCGTGAAGTCGGTCGAAGGTTTCGCTCCATTCGGCAGCAGCGCGCGGATCACGTTCGAAGGAAGTCCCATACTTGTGTTCCAGGCTATACTTGGTCCACTCGAACTTCTCGTTCGCGTCGCCAAAGGGACCGAACGCAAGGTCAGCGCGAGTTAGTGCATCAAGCCGCAGATACTCAGCTAGGCGGTCGTCCCATTCTGCGCTGCCGGTGTTTGCCAGCGCGGGATTGCTGGCGACTAGGAATGCGATGGATGCGGGGGTAACGTGGGTCATAGTCGTAGGCCTCTCTCAGTGAGGTTATCGATCAGGGCCGGGCGGTTGTTGGTAGCTTCCGTCCGGCCTGTTGTGTAACTGGCACAACTTGCCCATCCCAGTCAATGCTTGTTGTGCAAGTAACGCCCGTTGTGCTAAACGCACTTCATGGATGCTCGAAAAGATCAGCGCATACCCGTCATGATGAGCGCCGATGAGGTTGCGCAAATTGATGGATGGCGGCGCAAGCAGGACGATTTACCGTCCCGTTCAGAAGCCATTCGACGACTCGTGCAACGCGGACTTGCTGATTAGCGTCGTCCTTACGAGCGCGTAATTGACAAGATTCCGCGGTGGGCGCAGCATTTGCTGATGGCCCCGGACCAACCCAGCGCATTCGCTAACCCGGACCTTGTTCTGGGCTTCTTGGCTGCGGTTTGCGCAACGATGGCGGGCCTGCATTGGCTTGGCGTTTCCCGCAGCATCGACCCAACAGGCAGTTCGGGTAGCCGGCCGCCATCATGGCACCTGTTGGACAGGGCAGCTCTGCTCACCGGGCTGACGCTCCTGCTCGGGTCGGCGTCCTGGTTCCTGACGTTGCTCTAGGTCATGCGCTTGGTCGTCGAAAACTCTGACGAGGATGTGGAGGCACAGTACGCCCTAGACGATTTGACGTGGAATCTGCGGGAGCTGACCGCCAACCTCCTGCGCGTCACGCGTGGGGCGGGTCGCCCTGAGGTAATTGGCCAGCAATCCGCATCGGTAGTTGATGGCTTCCAGCGATATTTTGATGCGAAGGGCCATTGGCCGGTCGGTTTCGACCTGGCTGCAGTGCTCGATCTGAATCGCACCTATTCCGAGGAACAGTTGGCCAGCCGAGGTGACCTTCAATACGCTGAGCGTGACATCGTCCGGGCCGCGTTACAAATTGCAGCGTCTGACTTGCTTGGGCAACGGACCCAAGCGACACGGGGCCACTCAGATATGGCGGAGGCAATCCGGTCGCGTGACGACGCCTTGGCAGCAATCCGGCTCAAGCCTCCGCATGCGAACTATTTGAAGGTGCGGGCGGAAATGAAAAAGCGTGCATCGGGCTTAAGGTCGAAGGGGCGCCCGCCTGAGTGGACTGACCTTGAATCGGACTGACCAACATAGGGGCACGGAGATGGTTCGACCTTGGTGGGTTTTGATGCTGATAGTGTTGTCGGCACCAGCGTTGGCGCAGCAGGTAGGCACCGATGATGCTACGTTTGATGACGGGATCATCGTCACAAGCGCGGACGTACTAACCTGCCCCTACAAGTTCGTGCAGCCAGTCACCGTTTCAGCGACGGAAGATTACGGCGGCGGCAAGGATCGTGCGAAGATATTCGCCAAGCTGCGCAATGAGGCCAAAAAGGTCGCGGCCGACGGGGTCGTGCTAGTGACTAAGGGTGGCTCTCACATGACGGCATTTGCTTGGACCCGGCGTGAATATACTGGCAGAGCGATCCGGTTTGTAGACCGGGCCTGTGCGCCGCACGGTGATTGAGCTTATGATCGGTCATTTGCCAAATGATCCAACGGGTGCAAGAATCCCCTCGGCCGTGAAGGGAGCGAGGCGGCGCTCGCGAGGGAAGGTCCGCTAACTGCGCCCTCGCCCACCAGTTGCCAGCCTTTGAGAAGGTAGCTCAGCCAAAGTGGCGAGAGCTGCTTAACGAGAAAGCTTGTCGATCGCAGCGGCGAGCGTTCGGATCGGGACGACCTGCTAACCACAGTCATGGCTATACGACCGAAGCTGCAAGCTTCTTCTTCATGAGCGCCTGCAACTGGCGACGAAGTCCCTGTCCATCCATGTGAATGTCCACGCCTTCGAAGTTTTCGGCCTTCAGGATTGCACGAATTTCGCTGAGTGACTGGCAATGGTTTCGCGCCAGTTCGAATGCTCGCTCGACGGCCCCGCGCACATTGGTCATCCCGAAACTCCTTGAGGGCTAATGTCAGTTCGCAAGGCCGTTGCCCGGGTCCTTGGGACAACCGTCATCCGTCCAGGGCAATCCCCGGCTGGCTCGGCCACGCCTGACCAGAAATTCCGCGACGGCCAAACCGCCAAGCAGAAAAAAGACGAGCGCCCCTCCGCACATGATCCAGTAATACATGATGGCTCTCTGAAGGGGCGGGAGCACATCCAAGTCTCGCAGTCGCTGGCATGCCGGGCAAAGCGAACGATGGTATCCGTCTACGCGCTTCGCGAAGAGATAGCGAATCCAGGACCCGGAAGTCGCGAAAATCTTCGGATCTCGTCCTTGCGAACGACTTCAAAAAAAAGGCAGCCCCGCCATGGTGGCGAGAGCTGCCTTGAAAGTTGAAAGCTTGTCGCATCTCTGCGGCGAGCCCTCGGGTCGCAGGGACCTGCTAGCCGAGGGCGTGTAAAAAAAATTGTACCGATTCGACAATCGAGGGCGGCATTCCGAGTATCGGAGAGACACGAGCGACGCCTCACTGGACGATGTGGGCGCCGCTCGTTGGATCTAGCCGCGGGGCGAAGCCGACTATCGTAGTTCTACGAATTGAGTTTCTGCATTCTGGTGCTAGCCTTTGGCGTGATCCGGTGTCGGGAAGCGTGCCAGATAAGGTGGCGCCGGGTCACAAGGGCAAACTTAGGTTTAGTAGTGGCTCTGCCGCCGATAGATGTCTCGGTAGTACTTTACCTTTGTGACACGTAGCCCGTTCACTCCTGAACGCTCAATCGCCATGCGCCACATCACAAACTCTTCCAGACTGAGTTTGTAGCGATCCAGGGCCTCATCGATGGTGAGTAGCCCGCCATCCACTGCTGCGACGACCTCAGCCTTCCGACGAATGGTCCACCGCGTCATGCTCGGCTCTGGCAGCGCCTCCAGCGTGAGAATTTCGCCCAAGGGGCCCAAGACGCCTGCCGGAACTATCTTCTGGTTTTCGATCATACGAGGAGCGACCCTTTCGAGGGCCGATAATGTCTTGAAAGGATGATCGAAGGGTAAATCGCACCGTAGGACCTTGGCGTAATTCTGCGCCGTTCAACTGGTCGTCAGCGAATGTGGGGGGCTGATTGCCTGGGACTTGCGGAACGAATGATCGCTTGCCGTTTTCGTGGGGCTGGGCAACCCATGAATCGGACAGGCGGGCATTGCCGCTCAGTGGGCCCGCCTGTCTCGGCTTTATGCCGGCATTGACCGGGCCACTTTCAGGACTTCGAGACTTCAAAAAAAATGCCCGGCGCATGGCCGAGCAAGTTTATGGGCGCAGCTAATCGGTTTAAGCTGCATGGGCCGGGTTAGCGGCGCTCAGAGAAAAGTCAAAATTTAGCCATTTTGAGTGCCATCAATTTGGCGCTCAATCTCGCGCACGGCGCACATGAGCGAGGACTTACAACCCTATCAGTTCCCGTGGACGGGGAACGGTTTGATCACGCCTCGGGTTGCATCTAAGCCGAGCCTACTGCCATGGCTTGCGCAAACCGGCGGGCACCTGTGACAGACGGGTGTCCGCCAATTGCTCGATGCCCGATTCCGCCTATTCGGTGCGCTTCCGAGAACGGTTGCGACGAGGACGATATTTGCGCTCGGGATGTTGGGCGATCCAGTCCGCTCGAATCTTCATTACCGTCAGCGCGAGCAGGGCGAGGAGGATCGCGAAGAGCGGGTACGCGTAGAGCGACGACATGGGAGCCTCGCAAATTCCTCCGGCCGGTAAACGCCTAATCCTGCCATTTGTTGCACAGCTCCCGCAACCCCGGCCCAACCAACTTTATTTATTGAACATTTCAAGCCTGAGTGGCCAAGATGCCTCCGGGATCTTGGGGCGAGTCGAGCGATGTCTGATTGGGCATTGATCACGGTGATATTTGGGACGTTCCTCCTGGGGGCATTCGGCTTTGCTGAGCTGCTGTGCCGCCATTCCAAAGGCCCTCGTATGCTCCCCTGGGCAGACAACGAGCCGCTGCCACCTCGAGAAATTCATGACGAGGACGTTTAGCGGGAAACCGCTGGCTAATCTCCAAACGCGGGTCCCAGACGCACGTCGCGTGATCCACACTCAGCGCACACCATTCGCGCTTGGACGCTGCCAATCTGATAATTCCAGCCTCGCTCCTGACAGCGGACAAGCAACGGCAGGGGTTCAAGGATCGTCACCCGCTTGCAGGACCGGCAATCCGCCCGGATGCGGTACTTGTGGCGGTTGTAATCGGCCAGGCTGTCGAGGCGTTTTGATCCCATCGCTCCCGCTTCCACCGCGCCACTGATTCGGTCAATTGGGTGACGGAACAAAAATTGAACACTGGCGGAATTGCTTGACTTTTTCGGCCTACTGTGCTACTATTGTAATACAGTGGGACAGGGGGTCTCGATGCGTTCGCAAGTTCAGGATTCAACCATCGTTTTCCGCGCAAGCGACATGCTTGCCGTGGCCTTGGCCGACCGTGCCCGCGCCTCGGGCGTAAGCGTCTCCGAATATCTGCGCGGCCTCGTCCGTGAACGCGTCGGGCTCAACTGATGGAAGATAAATCCATCCATGGCCTCGCTGCGCAGGGCGATGTTGAAGCCCTTAATCAGCTTGCAGCGGTTCATTACACCCGCGCCGAAAGCGGGATCGAGCCCGCCGTCATAGCATTGGCGAAGGCCTGCACATTCGCGCGCCTGGCTGCACTGCGGGGTGAGCGCGAAGAGATGATTACGTTCCTCTTCCTGCTCGAACAGCACGCCCACGCACTCCGCGATGTTGGACTGCTCACGATGGCCGATGAAGCGCAGGGCGAGGCAGTCGCGTTGGCGGAGCACATGGCCGACGACGGCGACGAAGAGCTGGGCCGAATGGTGGTGGCGGCAGCGGACATGCTGACGCCGGGAGTTTTCATGGTCGCACGCGACCTCAGGGGATTGGAGATACACTGATGGCGCTTGGCATGTTCGGCGGGATGCGACGCGGGCTCAATGAGATTGTGCCGGGCTCGGCTCCGGTCTCCGCCCAGACCCCGACCCTCACTTATGGCGACCTGCCAATGGCGATCCCAGGCCCTCTCGGTGGGATCGGCGGGGGCAACATTAACCCTGGCGACACGCAGGCGCCGCGCTTGCCCGTCTCGCGCGGAATGTTCGGACGCACCAGGCCATCCGTCCGGCCTGACGATGGATCGGAGCCTGAGTCCGTGCCTCAGCCGCAATTGCCGTCACAGCCTACCATGGGCGATGTGCAGGTCCTTCCCCGGCGCGGCATGGCCCAGCCGTTCGATTATGACGCGGCCATGGCGGCGATGATGCCCAAGCCGCACAAGAAGGACACGCTCAAGACCATTGCCTCGATCCTTGCTCCCGCGCTGATGGGCATGTCGGGCAACCAGGCTGGGGCAAATGCCTTTATCGCCAACATGGCCCAGCGCCGCGACGCCCAGCGCACACAGCGGCTCAACGCGATCAACGCAATCGCCCGCTGGCGGCACGATGACTACGCGCGCCAGCAAGGCGCAGACCTGCGTGCGGCTGCACCGTTCACGATTGGGCGGGACCGCCTGCAATACGATCCGAACAGCGGCGACGTGGCCACGCTCTACGACGGTCAAGAGCCGTTCGAGCAGTATGCGGCGGACATGGGCCTTGAGCCCGGCAGTGACGACTATTTCAACGCAGTGCAGGACTACGTGCTGCGGGCAAACGGGCCGACCGCACTGGCGCATGACCGCACGCTCGACGACTACCGTACTGGCAACCGCTTGAAGATCGAGGGCGTCCGCCAGGGCAACCGAGAAAGCCTGGAAGGCATCCGGCAAAAGAACCGCGTTACGACGCGCGGCGTACCGACCTACCGCGACGCCCACCCGCGCGCAGCGGGCAAGGCTCGCCCAACCGCCACGGGCCCGAATGGTCAGAAGATGGAATATGACGGCTCGGCCTGGGTGCCTGTCCGTTGAGCGACGTTCCCCCGCCCCCGCCCGGCTTTAGTCTGGACGGCCCGCGCAAGTTGCCGCGCGTTCGTTCGGCTATCAGCGACATTCCGCCCCCGCCTGAAGGCTTCAAGCTCGATGGCGACGCGATAGACGGTGACACGCTGTCCACAACCAATGGACCGCACCTGCGGCTTTACGGTGTAGACGCGCCGGAGACGGGACAACAGGGCTGGGACCGGCAGGGGCAGCCGGTGCCTATCGGGGCCAATGCCAAAGCCGCTGTTGACACCATGGTCGATCCGTTCGGCGCGATCGGCAACCTGCGAGGCTACAGCTACGGGCGCCTGGTCGCTCCTGTCACTCAGGGCGGGCAGGACGTGGGCCAGCGCATGGTCCGCGCTGGCAACGCGCTTGCGGAACCGTCCTACATGAAGCGCGAACCTGACCGCGCGCAAAACTACATGGAAGGCGAGCGCCTGGCCCGGGAGAACCGGCTAGGCGTGCATGGCGTCTACGCGCAGACCCCGTCAGACTTCAGGCATAATCCAGACCCTGCACCTACGCGCGAAACCGTGGCCCGGTTCTGGGACACGCCCACGCCGATGGCCGGGCTGCGACCCGAGATCGAGAAGGGCTATCAGGCGCTGCTCCACAGCGGCACGCCTGACCAAATCCTCGCCTACGCGAAGGACAACTATTTCACACTGAACCCGCGCGACGTGGCGGCGTTCGTGAAAGACCGCGACGCCCACAAGAGCGTCGATTACGCGGTGACATACAAGCACACGCCCAAGCCGCTGACCAATCAGGGCGACGGCGCGGTCGGTGCTGCCGTGCGCGGCGTCGGCGACGGCGTCCTGCCCAACCTGCTCGATGAGGCTGGCGCGGTTGTCGATACGCTGGGCGTCACGCCCGACCGCGAGAACGTCTTCAACTCGGACCGGCGCCTTGCCGATATCTGGGCGAACAACCAGCAACAGAACGAGGCGATCACCGGCTATGACGCGCTGGCGCATCCCTACGTGCGAGGCGCGGGTGAGATCGTCGGGGGTCTGGCGCTGCCAATGGGCAAGGTCGAGACGGCTGCCGACCTCGCCAGGTGGGGCGCAGGCTACGGCTTCCTCGGTGGCTTCGGCCAAGGCGACACGTTGCCCGATCGCCTGACCTCTGGCACGGTTGGACTTGGCGAAGGCGTGGCTACCACGGTGCTGGGCACCAAGGCGCTCGAATATGCCGCGCCACGCGTCTCTGGGTGGTTTCGTAAGATGCCGGGCGGTGGTGGCGCTCCTGACGGCTCTGTCGCAATCCCGAACGGCGTTCCGCGTTCACCCGACCGTATAGACGTAGGGCCAATCGATTATCGCCAGCGCCCGGAATTGCGCTCGGCAATCCAGACCTCATATCCCGGCCCGGTTGTCGGCAGGGCCCCCTCGCTCGAAGATGTGCTGCCCGAGGTTCAGTCTTGGGCAGCACGACAGGGCGAGGGGGTCATGCTCCACGGCTCGTCCAATCCCGACATCGACGCTTTCGATCCTTACGCGAAGAGCGGTTACGGCCTTTTCGGCCAAGGGACATACCTGACTGACAACCCCTCGGTCGCGGCGGGCTACAGCAGCAAAGGGCTCAAGCGGGCGGGCGATCTTTCGGGGCGGTCAATCTATGCCGTTGAGCCCAGGGTCACCAATCCTCTGGACATGGACGGGCCTGCGGACGTTGCAGCTTGGTCCAAGGTGGCGGGCGACTATGCCGACTTCACGCCCGGCATGACCAACGAGCAGGCTTATCGGGCGGTCGAAGAGGGTTTGATCAATCACGGTGATATCCCCAAGTGGGAAGGCGCCGA
Organism: Novosphingobium tardum; assembly: GCF_042652045.1. Classification (NCBI taxonomy): domain Bacteria; kingdom Pseudomonadati; phylum Pseudomonadota; class Alphaproteobacteria; order Sphingomonadales; family Sphingomonadaceae; genus Novosphingobium; species Novosphingobium tardum. Next base: position 122,832 of record NZ_JBHSDR010000003.1, read on the forward strand.
GATAATGTCTGACACTGTGCGCAACCTGGGTCACGACGGAATAACGCACATCGGCGGGGGTCGCTACGGCGACGGACCTTCTCACCGTGTTGTGATTGCGCTGGACCCTGAGCAGACAATCATTCGCGACCGGTTGCCGCTTGGGGAAATGCTCAAAGCGCCGATGCGGGATCGCGACTGGATCGACATTGCCAATGTTCCGCCGCCCCCTCCCGGCTTCAAGCTGGATGCGCAAGCCATGGCGGCCGAACCCGGCCCGGCTGCGACCTCTGACCTGCGTCGCCCAGATTATCTCTTCACAGACAAGCCGACCCGGATGGATGCGCCGCTCACTGAAGCGCAGGTGCGTGCGGCGAGCGAGCGGATTGAACCGCGCGACGTGCTGCCGATTGCATCGAACGAGGTTGGTTCGGTCGAGGAGGCCGCGCGGATTGATGCCGGACGCTATGAGCCTGCCAAGCCGGTCGATGAGGCAAGCACGCTGGCCCGCCGCACGGTGACTGCCGCCAATGGGCGCCCGCTGCCCAAGCGTGGCCCGCTGGACCTTGTGACCTGGCTTCGCGCGAATGGCGGGGTGAAGGATGAAGGCGGTGACCTGACCTCGATGGGGATCGGCAATGCTCCGCGTGATCTGGACTTTGCGCGGGGCGAACAGCGCTTCGGCAAGTTGATCGACAACACGCACGGCATGTCGCTCGACGATGCCGCGTTCAAGGCGTGGGAAGCCGGCTATCTGCCGCAGGGCGACCGGCCCACGATCAACCGCTTTATCGAAGCGCTGGGGGCAACCCACTCAGGGCGCGAGCGGTTCTTCCATCCTGACGATCTGCACGAGGTGGACACCTTCGACGCGACCCGCGCGGACCGCATGGCGTTGGAGGAACAGCTTGCCGACGGCCCGGTCTATAACGATCGCTCGGTGCCTGCCGATGAGTCGCAGCCGTTCCCGCCGCCACAAGCCTATGAAGACTGGCCAAGCGGCGGCCCGGACTTTGCCGGCAATATCCGCCTGGAGAAGCTGGACAGCCCGCAGGATATCAAGCGGGCGCTGACGACGGTGCAGGACCGCGTCGGGTTCGACGCTGCGACCCGTGGGCGCGTGACGCAAGCCGAGACCGAACGACTTGCCAGCGAGTTGGGCATGACGCCTGACGCGCTGCTCTCGCGCCGCAAGGGGCAGGCGCTCAACGCGGAGGAAGCACTGGCCGCACGCCAGATCCTCGCCAAGTCCGCCAATGAGCTCGTCAACATGGCCCGCAAGGTCCAGCAACTTGAAAACCCCGGCGATGATGCGATGGCAGCGTTCCGGCGCGCATGGATGCGCCATGCCGCAATCCAGGAACAGGTGGCCGGCGCGACAGCTGAGGCAGGCCGGGCGCTGCAACAGTTCCGCATGATGGCGGACAGTCGCGCCATCAACAAAGACGTGCTCTCGGCCATGGTCGATCACGGCGGCGGCGCTGAGCGGATCAAGCAGGCTGCCGAGACGTTGCTGGACGCCGTTGAAGCTGGACCCGGTGTGTTCAACACCGTCGCTGACAAGCTGGCCAAGCCGCGCTTCCGCGACAAGATCACCGAAGTCTATATCAACTCACTCCTGAGCGGGCCGCAGACGCACGTGGTCAACACGGTGTCGAACACCCTGACCGCGCTGGGCCAGATTCCAGAACATGCAGTGGCTGCCGGGTTCGGGGGCGTGCGCCGGATGGCCGGACGCGGCGAGGACGCGGTACTGGGCTCGGAGGTCGGGGCGCGAGCGTTTGGCCTACTTCAAGGAATGAAGGAAGGACTCGGACTCTTCGCGCGGTCGCTTCGCACGGGCGAGCCGGTCGATCTCGTCTCCAAGGTGGAAACGCAACAGTTCAAGGCGGTGTCAGGGATCAAGGGCGAGATCGTCCGTCTGCCGACGCGCTTCCTCATGGCCGAAGACGAGTTTTTCAAAGGCGTCGCCCGCCGGATGGAGCTCAACGGGTTGGCGGTGCGCCAAGCCCGCAAGGAAGGTCTGCGCGGGGCTGCTGCCAAGGCGCGGATCGCGGACCTGTCGGCCAACCCGCCCGACGAGATGCTGGCCAAATCGATGGACTATGCGCGCTATCTGACCTTCCAGCGCAAGCTCGGACCGGGTGCGGCCCATGTCGCGGCGATCACACAGGACTGGCCTATCCTGAAGCCGTTCCTGCCGTTCGTGCGCACGCCGACCAACCTGCTCAAGTTTGCCACGGAGCGCTCCCCCGCGGCGCCGATGCTCCGCGAATGGCGCGCGGACTTCAAGGCTGGCGGGGCTCGCCGTGACCTTGCCGTTGCGCGGATGCTGGTCGGGACCGGCGCGGGCATGGCGGTCTATCAGTATGCGCTGGCCGGCCGTATCTCAGGCTCACCGCCAACTGACCCGGCAAAGGCGAAGCTGCTCTACGCTGATGGGTGGCAGCCCTATTCGATCAAGCTGGGCGACAAGTGGTACTCGTACAAACGCCTGGACCCGTTCTCGACGACGCTGGGCGTCGCCGCCGACATGGCACTCCTGCCGCAGGGGATGAGCGAACACCAGTTGAACGAAGGTGCGCCGCTGCTGGTCGCCTCGATCATGGGCAACCTCGCCAGCAAGACATGGCTCTCGGGCCTGTCCGATATCATCGAGGCTCTGGACGATCCGGAGCGCAACGCTGACAAGCTCATTCAACGTTTGGCCGGTGCCGTGGTTGTGCCGTCTGCGGTGGCGCAGATGGCCCGCACGGTCGATCCGGTGGCTCGCGAGACTGATGGCGTAGGCGAGTATATCCAGAGCCGGGTCCCGGGCGTTTCGGACAACCTCTTGCCGCGTCGCGACGTATGGGGGCAGCCCATCACCAATGAAGGCGGCGTCGGCCCCGACATGCTGTCGCCCATCTGGCAGTCCACTCAGAAGAGCGACCCGGTCAACCGGGCATTGCTCGACGCGGGTGTTTCGGTGGGTCTGCCACAGCGCAAGATTGGGGACCGCCAGCTCACGCCCCAGGAATATGACAGCTACCAAGCCAAGGCTGGGGCAATCGCCTACCCTCGCCTCCGCAGCCTCGTGGGCTCGAAGGCATGGTCCGCAATGGACGATGAAACGCGCCAGGACAGCGTCGGGGACGTGATGAAGGGGGCTCGCAAGGCTGCACGCACTAGCCTGTTTGGAAGCGCCAAGGCTCCTGCAAGCACGGCGTCAAAGGCTGTGCCGCCACCTCCGGGCTTCAGCGTCGATGGCGCATCGGGCGGACTCAATCTCTACCGCGATCTGCAAAGCGCGATCCCGGGCGTTCGCTTTACCAGTGGCTTTCGCACGCCCGCCTATCAGGCGGACATGAAGCGGCGCGGCTATCATCCAGCCGACAACAGCGGGCATCTGGACGGTTCGAGCTTCGACATGCTGCCGCCGCCCGGCAAGTCGCTCGGCTGGCTTCGGGGCGCTGTGAAGCAGTTCCAGCCGGATGCGCGACTGCTGAACGAGGGCGATCATCTGCACGCTACGTTCCCCGGCTACTATGGTGCACCGGCCATCGGTGGAGCTAAGGCTGCGGGTCTCCGCAATCCGCTGGCGGGGATGCCGCCACCTCCTCCGGGGTTTAAGATCGATGGCCGCTGATCGAGCTATTGTCCCTATCGTCCCTATTGTCCCTGCGAACGACCGAGACGCGCTGAGCATTGCCGACAGGGTTTGGCTGGGTCTGCCGCTGTCCGATGAGGATCAGCGCGCCATTGATGACGCGGCGGGGATTGATGCCGATTGGGATGAGGATGGAGCGCCCTTCAAGGGCGGTTTTGTCGCTTTAGACCGGGAGCAATGGGATCAAAGGGTATAACTGCGGCAATCGGTCTGATGGCGGTTCGCGCTTTTGGTCTAACCAAAGATCGGAACGAAACCCAATTCAGGTGATTGTTGAATCGTTCACGAAAAGCGCATATAGACTGCGAAGCAACGAGCCGGACAGTAATTAGCTTCCGCACGTTATGAGCCCCGCACCGCTGCCACGGTCGGGGCTCCATTCGTTTGGGGTCCAGCCTGCCAGCCGGACCCCGCCCGTCGTTCACTTTGAACGCGCCAGCTCCAGAACCTTCAGAACCAGAGTGGCAAATGCAATCATGAGCATGAGAATGCCAATGACTGCAGTAAGCAACGAACCTTCGATAATTAGACTCACCGCCTTTCTGCGCGGATGATTTGACCGCAAGGGTCTCCGGGCAAGCGGAATATGACAGGTAACGTGGGGCGCTGCCACCCCACCATCCCCCCACTATAGGCCCGCTTGCGTACAAAATGCCGGGTCGTGCACGCGCGCCGCATGCGCAAGCTCACCAATCGCTCGAGGCGCTTTGCGATCTGGCCGTATGTCGGTCGCTCTATGGGGTCGGTCAAAGCGATCAAATTGAGCACGCGCGCACTAGTAAATCGCTCGACCACAGCATCCCGGCAGCGAAAGCGACCGGCGGAAACCATCTCTCCGCCGAACGTTCTCAACTTGAAGGAGATAGAGAATGTCCGATGACACCAACAACGTAGGCGCACAGGATCGCAGCCGAATCGCGGGCCACCAGGAACACGAAGTTCGCTACTTTGCGGACAAGCACGGGATCACAGTCGAGCAGGCTCAGCAGTTGATCGCCCAGCACGGCAACAACCGGGGGGCATTGGACAACGCCGCTCGACGGATGAAGGGCTAGCCTCATGCCCACTTCGGAAAAGCCGGCGATTGAACGGATCGCGCGAGTGCTCGCCGGCCAGCGCCTTAGCGCAAATGCCGGCGGCGAGGACCCATCAGCTGCTCATGCAGTCGATATGCAGTGGCAAGATTACCGCGACGACGCAGTGGCAGTGCTAAAAACCCTTCGAGAGCCCGACGGCTCCATGGCGGCAGCGGGCGATGTTGCGGTTTGGTCTCGGATGATCGATGCGGCAATTGGCGGGCAAAGGTAACAGCCACAGAAAGCGTTGGGGCCCGCAAAAGGCAACCCATCTCGGAGGATCAGAAGCAGCGCCGCGCTTACCTGGTGCTTACCAGTTGCCTCAAGGCACTATCTATGGAGGGCGTTCGACCTCCGATAAAATCATATAAAATCAATATGGTGAGCCCTGCTGGGTTCGAACCAGCGACCTACTGATTAAAAGTCAGTTGCTCTACCGACTGAGCTAAGGGCCCTACCAAGCCGGTGCCCTAGGGCCGAGGCCGGGGCCGGGTCAAGCGCGAGGCGAGATGGGTCATGCTCAGGCCGGTGTGCGGATCGCGCCAGCGCGGGGCGATCGTGGCGGCGGGCGCGAGGACGAACTCGCGTTTGCGGAACTCGGGATGCGGGATCACCAGGTCGCTCGCGCCCCAGGAGCCGCCGCTCCACGCAACGATATCGCAGTCCAGCGAACGTTCGCTCCATGGCCGGCCCCGGCGGAGCCGGCCGAAATCGTCCTCGATCCGGTTTAGTACGCGCAGCAGCGCCGGGGGATCGAGCGCGGTTTCGATCTCTGCCACCGCGTTGGCGTAGCGCCGCCGCGAAGGGCCGAGCGGAGCGCTTGCGATGACCGGAGAAAGCGCGAGGACGTCCAGACCGGCATCGGCCATGGCGACCGCCGCCGCGCGCAGGACGCGGGGCGGAGCCCCGAAGCGGTTGACGCGCCTGTTCGACCCGAGCGCAACCAGGTAGCGCCAGGCCAAGCGCCTAGATGTCCTCGACCAGCCGGCCGTAAAGCTGCGGGCGGCGATCACGAAAAAAGCCCATGCCGGCCCGGTGGCGAGTTGCAGCGGCAAGATCGAGCGTGGCGACCAGCGCCCCGCTCTCTTCGCTGCCGAAATCCGCCGCAAAATCGCCCCACTGATCGGCGATGAAGCTGTGGCCATAGAACCGCTGGCCATGCTCGGTCCCGATGCGGTTCGCCGCGATCACCGGCATGCAATTCGATGCAGCATGGCCCAGCATGGCCCGGCGCCAGATCCGGCTCGTGTCGAAATCCGGATCGTAGGGCTCCGAACCGATTGCGGTGGGATAGAAGAGCAACTCGGCGCCCATGAGCGCCATCGCCCGCGCGCATTCGGGAAACCACTGGTCCCAGCAGATGCCGACGCCGATCCGCGTGCCCACCACGTCCCACACCTTGAAGCCGGTGTTGCCCGGGCGGAAATAGTACTTCTCCTCGTATCCGGGTCCGTCCGGGATATGCGATTTGCGATACGTGCCGAGCACGTCTCCGCCGGCGTCGATCATCGCCAGCGTGTTGTAGTAATGCTGGCCGTCGCGCTCGAAGAAGCTGGTCGGTATCGCGACGTTGAGCGCCTTTGCCAGCCGACGCATTTCGCGCACCGAGTCGCTCTGGTCGAGCGGGCGGGAAAGCGCGAACAACGCTTCGTCCTCGACCGCGCAGAAGTAGGGGCCGGCGAACAGTTCGGGCGGAAGGACGATCCGGGCACCACGGGCGGCCGCATCCTCGACCAGCGCGGCAACGGCGGCGATGTTCTCGCCCTCGTCGGCGGAATTGAGCTCGAGCTGGAGCGCGGCAACGGTGAGCAGGGTCATGGTTCACGCGGATATTTAAGCGAGGGCGGGAAGTCCACCGATTGCGAGAGCCTGGCGGACAGCGCTGCTTGCAAATGACACGGTGACACTTGCCCCCGCAGTTCCCATATTGCTGCCGACAATCAATCCGGCAGCAGGCGAAGGGCAATCATGGAAACGGCAATTGTGGCAGGCGGATGCTTCTGGTGCACCGAGGCGGTGTTCCGCGACGTCGTGGGCGTGAGCGAAGTCGAGAGCGGCTACATCGGCGGCAATGTGGAAAGTCCGACCTACAAGCAGGTCTGCAGCGGCAACACGGGACACGCCGAGGCGATCCGCATTACCTACGATCCGGCGCAGCTCACCTATGGCGACCTGCTCGACGTGTTCATGGCGACGCACGATCCGACGCAGCTCAATCGCCAGGGCAACGACATCGGGACGCAATATCGCTCGGCGATCTTCCCGCTCGACGATGTTCAGCGCGCCGAAGCCGAGGCTGCGATCGCGCGGGCCGGGGCCGACAGCGCCAAGCCCATCGTGACGACGATCGAGGAAGCGACGCACTGGTATCCGGCCGAAGACTATCACCAGGAATACTGGGAAGGCGAAGGCCAGCGGAACCCTTACTGCCTCGCCGTAATTCCGCCCAAACTCCAGAAGCTGCGCAAGAGTTTCGCCAACCGGATCAAGAACCCGGCAGCAGCCTGACCGGACGGATCAGGCCCGCCAGCGCGCGGCGAAGAATCCATCGAGCCCGCCTGCTTCGCCAAGCATGGCGGGGTCGGTGCGCAGCCATCCTTCGGGAGTTGGAACGATTCCTTCCGGCAGTTCGCCAGCCAGCGCCGGGTCGGGCGCAAGCTGCGTGAAGGCGCGCGCCCGATCCTCCCCTTCGGCCGGCTCAAGCGAGCAGACCGCGTAAACGAGCCGCCCGCCCGCCGCGAGCCACCCGGCGGCGCGGTCGAGAAGCGTGGCCTGGAGCGCGGCCAGTTCCTCGATCTGTCGGCTGCCGATACGGTGCAGCACGTCGGGATGACGGCGGCAGGTGCCGGTCGCGCTGCACGGGGCGTCGATCAGGATCGCATCGAACCTATCGTCGGGCGCCCATTCGAGAGCGTCGGCAATGACGACCTGCGCGGAAAGGTTGGAGCGCGACAGGTTGTCTCGCAGCCGCTCGGCGCGGCGCGACGACTTGTCCAGCGCAGTCACCTGCCAGCCCGCAGCGGCAAGTTGCATGGTCTTGCCCCCCGGCGCGGCGCACAGGTCTAGCGCGCGGCGACCTTCGCCGGGCCCCAGCAGGCGCGCGGGCAAGCTGGCGGCCAGGTCCTGGACCCACCATTCGCCCCGCTCGAAGCCAGCCATTTTTTGAACGGAGCCGCTGCGCGCGATGCGCACATGGCCGGCCATCAGCGATCGGCCGCCCAGCGCCTCGGCCCACCTTTCGGTCTGCGACGGATCACGCAAGGTAATGTCGAGCGGCGGCGGGTCGGCCAGCATGGCCGCGATGGCGGGCACCCTGCGCGGCCACGCCGCTTCCCATCGCGCCGCGACCGCGGGGGGAAGGGTCGGCGCCGCGGGGAGCGCCGCTTCGCGCTTGAGCGACGTGGAAAAAACGCCGTGCGCCAGACGACGCGGGCCACCCGTCAGCAGCGCAAGGCCAGTCGCGAGAACCGCGTGTGGCGGTGTGCCCAGCCTAAGCGCCTGCGCCAGCATCATCCGCAGCACGGTACGAACCTTGGCGTCGTCGGGGAGTGCCTGCGCGGTGGCCGAATCGATCAGCGCATCAAGATCGGCCAACCAGCGCAGAACTTCGCCGGTTATGGCCAGCGCCAGCGCGCGATCCTCGCCGCTTCCGGCATTGCGCAGGACGTTGGGGGCTGCCTGGTCGACCGGCTCGCCCCGGCGCAGGACGGCATCGAGCAGGCGCAGCGCCGCCTGGCGCGCGGCGAGACCGGAGGGATCGGGTGAACGCGACATCGTGAGCGCCTATCGGCGGCGGCGCGAGACAAAGCAATTGCGCGTGTCGCCGCTGCGGACCATCGTGGCGGTCATGACCGAACCTACGCCCCGGGCGACGAAGCGCCCCGCCACGATCAAAAAGCCTGCGCACTGGACCAACGATCCCGCGCCCCAGCCACGCGATCCCGTACGGGGGAAGGATCCCGACGGGCTCGATCCGACGCGCTTCGGCGACTGGGAACGCAACGGGATCGCGGTCGACTTCTAAACGCAGACAGACGGTCTATGCCTGGTCGATGATCCCGGTCGACGGGTGATGCCGGTCGAGATGCTTGCGCACTATCGCAAGGTTCTTGCTGTTCGATCGAAAGAAGAAATCGAAGGCATCGCCGACAAAGGGAATCGCGCCGATCGCGGTGTCGAAGCCCACGTTCCCGGCCATTCGCCAGAGCTGCCATTTCGGCATTCCAAGGTTTCTCGCTTCCCACACGATCCACGCGCCCATCGCCGCGGTGACGAGATCGCCCGCCACCGGGATCAGGCCGGCAATCGCGTCCAGGCCCACGGCGCGGTTCGTGCCGGGAATGGTGAAGGCGCGCTCGAGCAATTGCTCCATCGCCTCGATCCGGCGGCGCACCGCTGCAGGGTCGCGGCCGACGAGGCCCTGGGCCGCGGCAAAGTCGAAAGTCATCCGTTCGGGCCGGACGCGCTCGGAAGGTCCGCGAGCATCGGTGGAGACAGAGGAATCGTTCGCCGGCATCGTGCAAGCCCATCAATCGGCCGCGCGGAACTGGCGGCAATCGTTATCTGGGCGCGAGGGCGAGCGGCAACAAGGGGTGCCAGCCCCAAAGGTCGGGCGAGAAGCCGGTGATGTCTCCTCGCACCAGCGACCAACGCAGCGGGCGAGCGAAGGGGATGAACCCGTTGACCGCGGTAATTTCGGCCTCTGCCTCGGCGAGCAGGGCGGCGCGGCCCTTCTTGTCGGCAGTGGCGCGCGCCTCGGCCACACGGGCATCGCCTTCGGGACTGCATACGGCGCGGGGCGCGGCGCAGCTCAATTGGTTGAGGAACCACGTCGCTCGGCCGTACCGCGCCGTCGCATCGAGCAGTCGCAGGTCGGCAGGCGCATCCTCGCCTACCTTGCGTACCGACAGGCCAATAGCGCTCAGGTCTGCGCGCAGCCGGTCGAAGATGATCGCGCCGCCTGGACTGTCTGGCAGCGCGATCCGCAGCGGCGCGAGCGCATGGCCGCCGCGCGTCCACTGCGACACGCGCTGGGCGGCGATGCGTTGGCGGGAAGGAACGTCCAGTCCCGTCCACCGCTCGCCGATCGTGCCGAGATCGTCCTCGACATCGCTCGACACGATACGGGTGGTGGGAACCCAGCCGGCGATGTTGAACGGATCGAGCAATGCCGCGCGGTCAATCGCCATCGCGATCGCCTCGCGGTTCGCCGGCTCGGCGAAAAACCCGTCGTCGTGCACGAAGAGCAGGCCGAACAGGCCGATGACCGGATCGAGCCGGATCGTCCCCCGCGAAAGTCCGGCGGTCTTGACCAGCGGAAGCGTGTCGGCGCGACCGCCGAGAACCACATCAACCGTGCCGTCATCGAAGGCGGCCACGGCGCGGGCCGCCGGTTCGGCCCTGAGCTGCAACGTGCGAACCCGCTGCTTCCAGTCTTCCTCTGCCTGCATCCCGCGCTTTTCGGGCGCGATGGGAACGAGCTGCACGACACTGCCCTTGCGCTCCAGCGCCATGGGCCCGGCACCCTTGTCCTTGTAGGGCAGCCCAAGCTCCGGCTGGGCAAGCAGGTCGAGCAAGTCGGGGACGGGGCTGGTGAGGCGGATTTCCACGACTCGTCCCGCCATCGCGCGGATTTCGTCGATCTGGTTGAGGTCGAGCGCGAGCGGCGTGCCGCGCAGCGCCCGCAGCGCTCGGCGCAGCGCGGTCGCTGCCGCCTCGCCGGTGATCGGGCTGCCATCGGGCCAATCGCCATTGCGCAGCCGGAAGATGTAGCTTTGCCCGTCGTCGGTGACGATCCAGCGGTCGGCCAGCGCCGGGACGACGCGTCCCTCTTCGTCAAAGCCGACGAGACCCTCGGTCGTCGCGGACCGCAACAGTGCGGCCGAAGGGTTGAGCCGCGGACCCCGCAGGTCAGAAAGCGCATCGCTCGCACCGATCGTCGCGATCCGCACCAGGCTCTCGTCGCGCTTGCTGCACCCGGTCGCTACCGCCACGGCGAAGCCAAGCGCGAGAAGCGGGACGAGGCGGTTGGATGATCGCATCGGTGCCGCTGTAGCAGCACTGGCGGGCAGGGTCAGCGCGGCAGGTCGCCCGGCGACAGAAAAATCCTGCTGAGGAAGAAGCCGCGCGTCAGAGCTTGCGCAAGGGTGCCCGCCGCATCGACTGAGCGGCCCTGACCAGCGTGGGCGATTCGATGCCGACGACGGGAGCCCGCGCCAACTTCGGGTCGATATCCTCGTTGAAGGCGATCCCGCACCGGTTGCCGTGGACCCAGGCTATCTCCCCCTGAACCCAGCCGATGTTGCGCAAGTTCAGTTCGACGAGTGTGCCGCGCACCGGGTTTTCGGCGCCTTCAGCCATCATGCCGCCGGCGGAAAGGTTGCGCACCTTGACCCGCTCGGTCGCGACCGATCCCGAAGATCGCAAATCGGCCATGAGGAACAGGCTGTCCCGACTGATCAGGCGATGATCGATTTCCGCCATTCCATCTTCTTCCAGCGCGCGTGACCCGAGGAAGCGCAATGCCCTTCCTGCTCCGGTGGAGGAATAAACGAAGGCGGCAAATAATTGTTTAACGCACCGGACAGGATAAATCCGGGCTGGCGCGCTCGCCTAGTTGTCGCGCGAGATCTTTTCGCGGCGCTCGTGCGCTTCCTGCGCCTCGACCGTCATCGTCGCGATGGGACGGGCGATGAGCCGGCCAAGCCCGATGGGCTCGCCGCTGACTTCGCAGAAACCGTACTCGCCCTCGTCGATCCGGCGCAGCGCCGCGTCGATCTTGGCGATCAGCTTGCGCTGACGGTCCCGGGTGCGAAGTTCGATCCCCCAATCGGTCTCGCTTGACGCGCGGTCGTTGAGGTCGGCTTCCCGGATCGGACCGTCCTGAAGGGACTGCAGCGTTCCGGCAGATGCCGAAAGGATCGATTTCTTCCATTCGAGGAGAAGACGCCGAAAATATTCGAGCTGCGCCTCGCCCATGTAGGGTTCGTCGTCGGCCGGGACATCCTCGGCAAGCGCGCGCTTCGCCTTTGCAAGTACGTCAATCTCGTCAGCCAGAACCACGGCCATACGGCACTCCACCCAGGTTCAGTCCCCGCGCTCGATCCCGCAAGCGCCTGTCCCGCCCCGATATAACGAGGCGTTCTGGCGGGCCTATAGAGTCCGGCCGAGTCGCGCACAAGCGCATTCGAGACCGCCGATAAGGGCGAAAGGATTAAGGCCAGCCGAACGTCGAGAAAGTGGTGCCGGAACCCGCCCGAAGTGTCGCCATACGGCAACATCTCCGCTGTAGTTCGTCGTTTCATGAAGGCGATCGCAGGCAACTGGAGGGCAGGACGCAGCGGCGTTAACCTTTTGTTGACCCTGATTCGTGAGATTGTCGCAACGGGCAGGCCTCTTGCCGGCCCGCGGGGGATTGGGGCAATGGAACAGGACTTCATCAAAGTCGTCGGCCGGGGGGCTCGTGCCGCTGACGAAAGCAACAGCTCATCCGCAGCCGACATGCTTGTCGCAACGTGCCTGGCGGCAGCCGCGCAGGGTGACGTGACCGCATATTACGACCTTGGCGTCGCTTACTCGACCGGCAGTCACGGGGTGTCCTGCGACCTCATCGAAGCGCACAAGTGGTTCAACCTCGCCGCAGTCAGCGGACACGAGGAAAGCCAGCTCTGCCGCGCCGACATCTCGGAAGAAATGACCGCCCGCGAGATCGCCGAGGCCCAGCGCCGGGCGCGCGAGTGGCTCAACAACGGGGCGCCGCGCCGCGCCGCCTGATCAGCTTGGCGCCGGACCCTTGCGGAACGGCGCCCGCTCGGTGAGGTAGAGTTGATCCGAGGCGACACCGGCGCGTTCGCGCTCGAGAAAGTCGCCGACAGCACGGCGAAAGCCAGCGTCGGCTATCCAGTGCGCCGACCATGTCTGTACCGGTTCATAGCCCCGCGCCAGCTTGTGCTGGCCCTGGGCGCCGGCCTCGACCCGGTCCAGCCCGCGAGCGATCGCCGCGTCGATCGCCTGATAATAGCACAGCTCGAAATGCAGGTAGGGCTTGTCCACCGTGCAGCCCCAGTAGCGGCCGTAAAGCGCATCGCCGCCGATGAAGTTCAAGGCGCCCGCGATCGGCGCTCCCCCGGAAAACGCAAGGACCAGCAGGACCTGATCGCCCATCCGCTCGCCGATCAGGTCGAATGCGGAGCGGGTCAGGTAGGGCCGCCCCCATTTGCGCGAACCGGTGTCCTGGTAGAATTCCCAGAACGCGTCCCAATGCTCTGGGCGTATCTCCGCGCCCGAGAACCCGCGAATCTCGACGCCTTCCTGCGCCGCTGCGCGTTCCTTGCGGATCGCCTTGCGCTTGCGCGATGAAAGCGCACCGAGAAAATCGTCGAAGCTGGCATAACCGCGGTTGCACCAATGGAACTGGATGTCGCTGCGGATCAGCCATCCGGCATCCTCGAACAACGGCAATTGTTCTGGCTCAATGAATGTCGCGTGGGCCGAGGACAGGCCGTTCATCGCGCAAAGCTGTTCGGCAGCGCGCAGCAACGGACCAGCCAGAAGCGGATCGCGCGTCAGCGCGCGCGGTCCGGTTGCGGGGGTGAAGGGCGCGGCGATCTGCAGTTTGGGATAATAGTCGCCGCCTGCGCGCTGCCAGGCATCGGCCCAGCTATGGTCGAAGACGTATTCGCCCTGGCTGTGCGACTTGAGATAGGCGGGCAGCGCCGCCGCCAGCGATCCGTCTGCGGCTTCGATCACGATCGGCGCCGGGGTCCACCCGCTGCGCCCGCCGACACTGCCCGAATCCTCGAGCAGCGAGAGGAACGCGTGGCTGACGAACGGATTCGTGCCGTCGGTGAGTGCATCCCACTCGGCGGCGGAAAACTGTCCGACGCTGCCGCCAATCCGTGCAGTGATCGTCGTCTCGCTCACCTTATACCCGCCCCTTCCGCAATCGGAGCGTCGGCGTGGAGCGCCGCGCGCGCCGCCAGTTCCGGGCTGCGAACGGTCCAGGTGAGCAGCGGCAGGCCCCGCTTGCGCTGCGCGGCGGCGAACCGGCTCGGCAGGTCGCGCACATCATAAGCCAGGAAATCGGGCCGCGCCGCCCAGAGCGAAAGCTGACGCCGCAGGCGGCCCGCCCGGCCCCGGTGACCTTCCTCAGTAACGACCAGCCCGCGAACGATGTGCGCGTTGTGTCGGGCGAACCAGGCGCAGACGCGCGGATCGAAGCTCATCACCGCCACCGGGCCGCGATACCCTTCGAGTGCGCTGCGAACAGCGAGGCAAAGCGGGGCGAACCGCACGTCGCGGCGCGACTTTATCTCGATCAGCAGGGGAACGCGTCCGCCGACCAAGTCTAGCAGCTGTGGCAGGGTGAAGATCGTGTCCGCGCTTTTGCCCAGGCGGAGCGAACCAAGCTCTTCGGCACTCTTTTCGACCACCGGTCCGGTCGCGGCGGTCAGGCGTTCGAGGGTCCAGTCATGAAACACCATCGCCTGCCCGTCGGCGCTGCGCTGGACGTCGCATTCGATCCCTAACCCGCGGGCAATTGCGTCGGCGAAGGCGGTGGGGCTGTTCTCTATCGGCCCTTCGCCGCCCACGCCGTGGAGGCCGCGATGCGCGAATGTCGCCGAGCGCAGCCAGCCCACGCGTTCCGGCGAAGGCGCCGGCGCCCGCCAGCGATCAAGCGGGCCGAACGGCGACAATCGCATCGACCTCGACCGCCGCGCCCAGCGGCAGAACGGGAACGCCGACCGCGCTGCGGGCATGGCGACCGGCCTCGCCAAACAGGGCGACCATCAGCTCCGAGGCGCCGTTGGCAACCTTGGGCTGGTCGGTGAAATCGGCTGTCGAACTGATGAAGGCGCCCAGCTTCACGATCCGCTCCACGCGGTCGAGCGAGCCGCCCAGCGCGGCCTTGACCTGCGCCACCAGCATCAGCGCGCAGGCCCGTGCCGCATCCGCACCCTTTTCGAGGGTAACGTCCTCGCCCAGCCGACCCCGCACCAGCTTGCCGTCGATGAACGGTAGTTGCCCCGAGATGTGCAGAAGCCCGCCGGCCTCGACCGCCGGAACATAGGCCGCCACCGGCGCGGCGGGTTCTGGCAGGGTCAGGCCGAGCTCGGCCAGCTTCGCGGTAACGGTATCGGTCAAGCGGCGTCTCCCCGGACGGTTGCTTTGGTTTCCAGACGCTCCAGCAGCCACGGCAGCGCGCGGTCCCAGTCATCGATCCTGGCGTGGGCATGGCCCGCTTCGTGCGCACAGGCGATGTGCGGGGCGAGCAGCGGCTCGCCGCAAAGGTGAAGCCGCGTCACGTGAGGCGCGGTGTCCTTCACCGAACCGTGGTGCTGCGGCAGGTCGTCAATGAACAGCGCTGCGGATGGATTGTATTCGTCGAGAATGGCCTGCAGCGCCGGCCCCTTCGGACCCTGGTTGGTGAACACGCGCGCTTCGATCCCCGCGGCGCGAAGCTGCTGGGTGCGGCTTTCCTGGCGGTGATCGTTGAGGTTCGTCAGCACCACCACGTCGGCATGGCGGCGCAGCTCGGCCACCGCCTGCACTGCGCCGGCAATCGGATCCTGGCGATGCATCTCGGTGTCGAAGAAGGCGTTGAGAAGCTTCCAGATCTGCGCCGGTTCGACCAGCGTTCCGCCTTCGCGATAACGCAGGGCATTGCTGAAGTCGGCGCCTTCCATCGAAAAGTCGATGCCGTGCGCCTCGCCCAGCCAATCGCGAAACGGGGCGACCATGTGCAGCAGCACTTCGTCGCAATCGGTGATGACCAGCGGGCGGCTCATGCGGGAATACTCTCTCGGGCTTGGGCGAAAGCCTGGGGCGGAACGTCGAGTTCCTCGGCTGCCGCGACGAGGTCGGCCTCGTTGCCCAGCAGGAAGTCGAGCACCGCAGCGTGCGTGGGCGCCTCCATCAGCGATCCGCGCAGCTCGTCCGGGGTCAGCCCGGTCAGCGCGAGAAGCCGATCGGCGCGGCGTTCATCGGCCAGCACCCAGCCGAGCGCGAAAAGCGCCAGCGCCTGGGGATCCGGCCGGAGGGCGGGATTGCGAACGATTGTCAGGGCCCTTCCAACTGCATAGAGCGTCGCTGCGGCCGTCCGGCGCGCGCTAGGCGAGGCGGCAAGCCAAGTGGCAAAAAGAATACTGGTTGTCGAGGACAACGACCTCAACCGAAAATTGTTCTGCGACCTCCTGCGCAGCCAGGGCTTCGCAGTCGAACCCGTGGCCGACGGCAATGAAGCGATCGAGCGGACGCGCGGTTTCGTGCCCAATCTGGTGATCATGGACATCCAGCTCAACAACATATCGGGGCTCGACCTGATCGAGACAATGAAAGCCGACCGCGAATTGCGCCTTATCCCGGTGCTGGCGGTTACCGCCTATGCCGGCAAGGGCGACGAGGAGCGGATCAAGGAAGCCGGCGCCGAAGGCTACCTCGCCAAGCCGGTTTCGATCGGCCCGTTCCTGGCGGCGGTGAACCGCCTGATCTGATCGTGCCTTCCGGCCGGATCAGCCGAACTGCCTGACATGCTCGATCACGAAAGTGATCAGCGTCAGGCACAGGCCCACCACGAAGATCCGGTAGGCCATGCCGAGGTACTTGTACTTCTTGCGCTGGAGCACCTGCCCGTTCTGGTAGATGTCGCGCAGGATCGTGCGGAAAACCGTCTCGTCGGCGTGAAGTTCGTCGAGCACGCTGTCGATCCACCGGTCCTCGGGTATCGAGGTGAAAAAGCCGAAGAACAGCTTGTTGGGCGGGCCGTCGCCCTTCTTGCTGCCGCCGATCGAAGGCAGGACCGCGAACACCGCGCACAGCGCCGAAAGGAACGCGAACAGCGCGAGGACCGACAGCGACCACGGAACCGAACCATTCTTTGCCTGGCCCACGGCGATCGTGAACACGACGAACGTCGCCCCCATCAGGATCGACGCCTTCTGGTCCGCCATCTGGCTGAAGGCCAAGGTCACCTGCTGGAGCGTGCGGACGAGATGGATCGCGTGGTTGGAGTATCCCGTCGGCGAAAGCATGGAAGGCGTGGCGACGGGCGGAGAAACCGATTGCGCGGGCGGCGCCGAGGGCACGGCGCCTGCCGACACGGCCGGTTCATGCGGAACCTCGGTCGAACCTTCATCCATTACGCGCACCCCCCGCGCCATTGATCGCGCAAGCGAGATGACACGATTGCGTCACCCTTGACAATGGGGCGCGCAAGCCGCTTTTCCGCCGTAATCGTCTGGCACTCGCCGGGCCTCGCGATGGCCGTCCCGGTCATCACCCTTCCCGGCGCGACCTGGCCGGCACTGGAGCACCGAAACGATGGATCGCGCCGCGACCGCTGAAAAGATCGCCGAACTGATCGAACCCTTCAACAAGAAGGGGCTGGCCCTGGATGACTCCACGACCTTTGCCGGCGACCTCGAGTGGGACAGCCTTACCGTGATGGACTTCGTTGCCGCCATCGAGGACGAGTTCGATATCATCATCACCATGAACCAGCAGGCGGAGATCGAGACTTACGGTCAGCTCATCGATGCGGTGACCAAGCTCCAGTCCTGATCCCGCCACCCCGCGCCCCGGCGCCCGTGTTGGAAAGTAACGCATGACCGAAGGCATCGACGAAGCCGACCGCCCCGTGGCCCTTGCCGGCGGCTCACCCGACCTGTTCTCGAAGTTCGATCCGCTGATCGAGCAACGCCGCGCGCTTCTGGCGCACGGCCAGGAAGACCCGTTCAGCCTCGTGATGGAGCGCGTCCTCAGCCCGACCCAGGCGGTGTGCAACGGGCGCG
The DNA here is from genome assembly GCF_042652045.1 of Novosphingobium tardum. Lineage (NCBI taxonomy): Bacteria > Pseudomonadati > Pseudomonadota > Alphaproteobacteria > Sphingomonadales > Sphingomonadaceae > Novosphingobium > Novosphingobium tardum. The sequence continues at coordinate 140,324 of NZ_JBHSDR010000003.1, forward strand.
AGACCATTCTGCTCGGCACCTACAACTACATGGGCATGACCTTCGACCCGGACGTGATCGCCGCGGGCAAGCAGGCGCTCGAGGACTTCGGCAGCGGCACCACCGGCAGCCGCGTCCTCAACGGCACCTACCAGGGGCACCGCGAGTGCGAGGAAGCGCTCAAGGAATTCTACGCGATGGACCACGCGATGGTCTTTTCGACCGGTTACCAGGCAAACCTCGGCATCATCAGCACGATCGCCGGCAAGGGCGACTACATCGTGCTCGACATCGACAGCCACGCCAGCATCTGGGACGGGTGCAAGCTGGGCGATGCCGAGGTCGTGCCGTTCCGCCACAACGACATCGATGCGATGGAAAAGCGCCTCAAGCGCATCCCCGAAGGCGCGGGCAAGCTCGTCATCCTCGAAGGCGTCTATTCGATGCTGGGCGATATCGCCCCGCTCAAGGACATGATCCGCGTCGCCAAGGAAAACGGCGCGATGGTCCTGGTGGACGAAGCGCATTCGATGGGCTTCATCGGGCCCAACGGGCGCGGGGTGGCGGAGGACCAGGGCTGCCTCGATGATGTAGATTTCGTGATCGGAACCTTTTCGAAGAGCGTCGGCACGGTGGGTGGTTTCTGTGTCTCGAACCATCCCAAGTTCGAGATCATGCGCCTCGTCTGCCGGCCTTACGTGTTCACCGCCTCGCTTCCCCCCAGCGTGGTGGCGACCGCTGCCACCTCGATCCGCAAGCTGATGCACGGCGGCAACAAGCGCGCCCACTTGTGGGAGAACAGCCGCAAGCTTCACGCCGGCCTGAAATCGCGCGGCTTCTCATTGGGAACCGACGAGCCGCAATCGGCGATCATCGCGGTGATCATGCCCGACCTCGAACGCGGCGCGGCGATGTGGGAGGCGCTGCTAAAGGAAGGGCTCTACGTGAACCTTGCCCGCCCACCGGCGACGCCCGCCAACATGACCCTGCTGCGCTGTTCGCTTTGCGCCGAACACACCGCCGATCAGGTCGAGACGATCCTTGGCATGTTCGAGCGCGCGGGCAAGGCTGTCGGGATCATTTGAGCGCTAACGCCGCCCGCGCGGCGCGCTGTGGCTGACCGCCGGGGCCGTCGGCGTCGAGCGCGACGATCGCGGAACCGTCGGCGACGAAGCTGATGCGCTGGGTCGGCGTGTTTTCAGGTACGAACGTATCGGGCCCGATGGCCACCAGTCGGGTCGGCGGATTGTCGCCGCGCCGCGTGGTGAGGTTTCCGGCGGCATCGCGGGCGATCGTCCGCTCGCCATAACGTCCCTCATAATCCGCGAGTTGGCGTCCGCTGTCGATCGGCGCAGCCAGCGCGCGGTAATAGGCCAGGATCCGCTCAGCAGCAGGGCGCTCGCTCGCTGGTGCCGCCGCGACGATCGCCGCCATCGCCTCGGAACGCGCGCGGATCAGCGCCTGATCGGCGGGGACCGCGATCTTCGGCGCGACCCCCACCGCCTCCCAGTCTCGCCCGGTCAGGGCGTGGACGGCGCGGCCGACCGAGATCGACATCACGTGGCCGCCGGGGAGCGGAAGGATCGTGTTGCGAAAGCCCCCGCCGCCGGTGTTTTCGCCGACCAGCGTGCCGAAGCCGAACGCGGATACGTGGCTGGCGAATTCTTCTGCCGCGGAGAACGTGCGCTTGGAGGTCAGAACATAGACGGGCTTGCCCGCGAGCGAGAATGGCGGAGCGTGGGTAGCGGTCGCCTGGCCGGCGTCTGAGCGCATCTCGAAGCGCATCAGCTTGGTCGCCGGCGGCAGGAAATAGCTCGCCATCGCGGCCACCGCATCGGGCGAGCCGCCCCCGTTGGCGCGCAGGTCGATGATCACCGCATCACCCCCGCGCAGGAAGGCCATCGCGTTGGCGATTGCCTCGGTGGCGGCCGGTGCGCCCCACTCGAAGCCGCGGTAGTCGAGATAGCGGATGTTGCCGGGCAGGACCTCGAGCTTGGCGACGCCTCCGTTGTCGCGCGTAATCTGGCGGATGAATTCGGGCGGAAGTTCGCCGTCCTCGTCGTCGGAAAGAGGACGGCCGGCAAGCGCGGCGGCCATTTCCGGCGCATAGGTCATGCTGAGGTGCGCGTCCTTCGTCACGGTGCGCATCACGTCGTTCACCTTGTTGGCGAGCGCTTCGCCCTGGAGGCTGTCGAAGGCATGGGCCGCACCAGCAGCGGCGAGCGCGGCATCGAGCTTTGTCGCGGTCTCCGGCAACACATAGCGGGCGAGCACTTCCTTGCGCGCGGCGGCCACGACGACCTCGGCCGGCACGGCGGTGGCGGCGCTCGCTGCGGGTGCCTTCGGCGCGGCGGACGCCGGCATGGCGGCGGAAAACATCATGGCGGCAAGGGGCAGCAGGAAGGGGGTGCGCATCGGCGGTCCTCGACGTTGAAACTGACCGCATTTATAGTTTGGCCAGCTTGCCAGTTGCGGGCAAACATCGCCCCGTTAATGCCTGCCAGCGGCGTCCACGACAGGAAACCTGCCAAATAATGCGCGACTGGGACCGCTATGATCGCGACCTCCTATCGCTGCTTCAGGAGGACGCCCTGCGCACTGCAGAAGACCTGGCGCGCGATGTCGCGCTGTCGCCTTCGGCGATCGCGCGGCGGATGCGGCGGATGCGCGAGGATGGGACCATTCTGGGCGACCGGGCGGTTGTCACCGAAAGGATCGGCCCGTTCCTTTCAGCCATGGTCGACGTCCAGCTCGATCGCCATGCCCTTGCCGAGGTCGAGGCCCTGCTGCGCAGACTGGAGGCCCGCCCGCAGGTCCAGGCCCTGATGGAGGTGGCGGGCCCCTTCGACCTGGTAATGGTCGTTGCAGTCGCCGACATGGACGCGTTCAACGCCTTTGCCGACGAGGCGCTGGCAAGCGACCCCGCGGTGCGCCGCTACGAGACCCGGTTCATCAAGAAGCGACGCAAGTACACCTCGGCGTGGCCGATTGCCCGCGATTGATGCACGGCAGGCAGCCGCAGGTCGGGCAGCCGCAGCTCAGGCAGCCGTCGTTCGGGCAGGCGCCGAGATTGCGTGATCGCACTTGGCATCGGTGCTGCTCGACCCGCCGCTGAGCATCGCCGCGGCGACGAAGCCGCCGACCACGATCACCACGACCCCGATCGTCACAAGGCCAAGGTACTTGTCGATGAACACCTTGATCGGCGCGCCGAAGACCCGGAACAGGATGCCCACGATCAGGAAGCTGATCGCACGGCTGACGATGCTTGCGCCGATGAAGGTCAGCAGCGGCATCGAGATAAACCCGGCGGTGATGGTCAGCAGCTTGAACGGTATCGGAGTCGCACCCTTCACCATGATGATCTCGGCGCCGTACTCGCGCAGGTAGCAGGCGGCGCGGGGGAAGCTGTCGTGCATCCCCAAGGCGTCGATCAGCGACTGGCCGACGGTATCGAAAAGAAGGTGGCCGATTGCGTAGCCGAGCAGCCCGCCCAGCACCGATGCGACAGTGGCGACGAGCGCGTAGCGCACCGCGCGGCGCGGCTCCGCCAGGCACATCAGGCCCAGCAGGGGGTGTGGGGGAATCGGAAAGAAGCTTGCTTCGACAAACGCGAACAGCGCCAGCCAGCCTTCGGCATGGGGGTGCGCGGCCTTCGCCAGGGTCCAGTCATAGAGGCGGCGGAGCATCGGTTGCCCTTGCAGGTAGCGGGATGGGAAGGAAGGTGGCGGGACCATTAGGGGGGCGAGCGATAAAACGCCAGCATGAGTCAGGAACCTATACGGTTCTTTTGTCTTGACATCGTAACGCTATCTGGTTAGAGAAACGGAACATCGCGATCTTACGATTCGCTCCGCGGCTTACCGCCCCCTTCGTCACATGAACGGATCCCATGACTGCCAAGCGCAAGGCCGGCACCGCTGTGCGTGTCCGGGCCAGACTTCCGCTCGCCCGCAGGTTCACCCTGTTCTTGGACGAGCTGGCCGCGACTTCGAACATCGCCGCCTCGTGCCGCAAGGCCGACCTCCAGACCTCCCAGGTCTATGAGCGACGGCGCAAGGATGCCGAGTTCTTCCGCCGCTGGCAGGTCGCGCTGTGCGAAGGTTACGACCTGCTGGAAATGTCGCTCCTCTATCGCCTGCGGATGGGCGAGGTGAAGCCGGCGGGGAGCGCTAAGCGCGGGGTCCGCTCGTTCGACAACGCCACCAGCTTTCGCCTGCTCGCCGCGCATCGCGAGAGCGCGGCGCGCGAGCGCGCGATCCGCGACAACGAGGATACCGAGGCGGTGCTCGCCTCGATCGACGCCACGCTCGATGCCATGCGCCTGCGCGCCCAGGAGGTCGAGGACGTGTCGGCCAGCGTCTCGCAGTTCGCCGAACGCCAGGGCGCAACGCTTGCGGGATCTGATGACGCTGGCGAATAAGCGGCTGAACTGGCTGCTCTCGCTCCCACCCGAGGCGTGCCAGCGGACGCTGCGCCGCCTGACAGAGCGCCAGCGCCGCGAGCTTTCTCACCACTGGCGGCTGTGGGCGCGCGAGGCCCAGCTATCGCCAAAGGGAGACTGGCGCGTGTGGCTGATCATGGCCGGGCGCGGCTTCGGCAAGACCCGCGCGGGCGCCGAATGGGTCCGCGAGATCGCCTCGCGCGATGCCGAGGCGAGGATCGCCCTCGTCGCCTCGACCCTGGCCGAGGGGCGCAGCGTGATGGTCGAAGGGGAAAGCGGCCTGCTTGCGATCAGCCCTCCCGGCCGACGGCCGCGTTACGAGCCTTCGCTGCGCCGCCTGACCTGGCCCAACGGGGCCCAGGCGACGCTCTACTCCGCGGCCGAGCCCGAAAGCCTGCGCGGTCCCCAGCATAGCCATGCTCGCAGGACAGTCCCAGCGGGAATTCTTCGTCAACGAGGCCATGGTCCGGACCGATGCCCTGTTGCACTGCGCGATCGAAGGTGCGGCACAAACGCCACCATCGGCTCCGTCGCCGGGGCAATCGTGGCGCGTGCTGGGCGGTGGACAGGCCGAATTTACCGGGCACGACGACACGATTGCGCTTTGGACCGAGGGCGGCTGGCGCTTCATCGAGCCGCGTCCGGGAACGCGGGCCTTCAACCGCTCAAGCGGTGCCTTCGAACTTTTCGATGGTTCGTGGGTAATCCCCACAAGTCCCGTCGCGCCCCAGGGCGGAGCGACGATCGACGCCGAGGCGCGATCCATGCTGGTTAACCTGCTTGAAACGCTTGCAGCTGCAGGAGTCTTTGCGACGAACTGATGGGAACAATTCACGCCATCGAGCATTTGCCGGGAACATGAGGGTTTTCCCAAGTCTGAGCATTAAGATCGCGCCGATCCGGCGCGACATTTATGCAACAGTCGGGGAGTTTTGCCCGCTTGCGCCACTTTGACTAAGAAGATAGACCAACCGCCACTAAGTGGCATTAGATCGCAAAAAGGGGAAACAATAATGCGTAAATTAGTCATAGGCATGGCCTTGGCTTCTACGGCCTTGGCATCGCCCGCGTTCGCGCGTGACGATTCCTGGTACGTTGAAGTGGACGGCGGCGTGATGCTGCTTGAGGATATCGATTACGACATCGGAACGGTCAACAATGCCGTGACGCTCGATTCCGACTACGGCTACGACTTCGGTGGCATCGTCGGTTACGACTTCGGTGGTTTCCGCATGGAAGCCGAGGCCAGCTATCGCCAGGCCAATCAGGACTCGCTGAGCTCGTCGGTCACGATCCCCGCGGTTGGCACCACCGTGGCGACCAGCGCCCTTCCCGGCACGTACAATTACGTCGGCGGCAAGGTCAACGCGCTGAGCTTCATGGTCAACGGCCTGCTCGACTTCGGCGCTGACGACGGCCTGCAGGGCTTTGTCGGCGGCGGCGTCGGTGTCGCTCGTGTCGATTCCGACATCTCGATCCGCAATGGCGGCCCCGGCTTCATCAACGATTCCGACACCGGTTTCGCTTGGCAGGCCCTGGCTGGCGTCCGCGCTCCCCTGACGGACCACTGGGACGTCGGCGTGAAGTATCGCTTCTTCAACGCTCCGAACGTCAAGGTCCTCGACACTGCCGGCCGCAGCGCCGACAGCCGCTTCCGTTCGCACAGCCTGATGGGCACTTTCGCCTACAACTTCGGTGGCGCCGAACCCATGCCGGAGCCGGTGGTTGCACCGCCGCCCCCGCCGCCGCCGCCGCCGCCGCCGCCGCCGGTCGTTCAGGCCGTCTGCAACAAGGGCCCGTACATCGTGTTCTTCGACTGGGATAAGTCGGACATCACGCCGGAAGCCGCCACCATCCTCGACAACGCCGTCTCTGCCTATGGCAGCTGCCAGAGCGTTCCGATCATGCTGGCCGGTCACACCGACCGTTCGGGTTCGGTCCAGTACAACATCGGCCTGGCCGAGCGTCGCAACGCCTCGGTGCGTTCGTACCTCACCTCGCATGGCATTGCCGACGGTGCGATCACCGCGCAGGCATTCGGCGAAAGCCAGCCGCGCGTCCCGACTGCCGACGGTGTCCGCGAACTGCAGAACCGCCGCGTCGAGATCACTTACGGTCCGGGCTCGGGCATGTAAGCTCTCGACTTCGGTCGAAAGAACGAGGGGCCGGAGAAATCCGGCCCCTTTTTCTATGCGCGCTTCCTGCGGTCGGACGAACTGATTGGGAGGTGCTCCCGACGCTTCGCAGCCAGGCATACTTCGCCGGCTGGTCTTGCAGCGACCTCGTGGTAGCTGGTGTGGTCTCCCCACCGAGACTGAACCTGATTGCCCAGCGGCGCTCTTTCGAGCTTCCGCCCCGGCAGCGCTCTAGGTGTCGTCGATCAACCCCGGCTCGCCTCGCGGCGGCTGAGATTGCGGTAGGCGATGATCAGTGCCACCAAGGACACTGGCGCTACCACCATGATCGCCAACAGGCCTGCTCCCAGGTCACCGAGATGGGTCGACATCTTGCCGGCCGAGTAGGGACCCAACGCGAGCCCGATCATCGTGGCCCCGAGCAGGAACGCAGCCGTCGCCGTCCCGCGGACTTCCGGCTTCACGATGTTGACGATGGTGCCGGACGATCCGCCCAGCGCCGCGCTCGCCAGCGCCTGGGTCGGGAAGACGAGCAGATAGAACACGGTCAGCGAACTGGTCGTATAGCTGAGATAATAGGGGACCAGCGAAGTTATCAGGCCGCCGATGATTACCAGGATCCGACGCGCATCCTGTCCCGGTCCTGCTAGCCTGTCGGCCAGGGCGCCCCCGCCGATGACACCCGCCGCACCGCCCACCGCGGCCGCGCCGCCGACCACGAACCCAACCTGCGTTGGGTCGGCGCCAAAGTGCTGGATGATGTACAGCGGCGCGAACGCGGCGTTGGCATAGGCGAGGAAGGCGATGAGACCATACCCGATCGTGACGCCGAGGAACGCCGGCGACTTCCAGATTTCCGCGAAAGAGCCCAGGTCACGCGCGCGCAGCGCCGCAGCCCACGAGAAGACCGCATAAGTGCCGACACCCAAAGCGATCCACTGGTTGGGATCGCCGACCAGCACGATCAGCGTGAAGGCGATAGCCGCGATGATCGCTGCACCTGCGAGGTTCGCGAACAGTGCTGGCATACCGCGCCGCGCTGCGCCGACGAGGGTAAAAGGAGGGACGATGTCGCCCAGATCCTGGAACAACGGACCCCAGGGCATCGGCGTGTTCACATCCGGTTTGATCGCGTCGGACTTTGACTCGAAGCGCCCGCGCAGCGGCTCGCGCAGGGTCGAAACCCATGCCGCAAGGAGCAGGCCGGGTATGCCGACCGCGAGGAATGCCACCTGCCATCCAACGAGGCCGAACGGAGCTCTGCCGGCGGCATAGGCTGCGTTCCAGCGCCCTGAGATTGCGCTGCCAATAAACAGTGAGAGGCCGCCACCAAGGTAGAGGCCGGACGAATAGATCGCGAGTGCGGTCGCCCGGCGGCGCGGCGGAAAGTAGTCGCTGATCAGCGAGTAGGCGCAAGGTCCCGCGGTGGCTTCGCCCACCCCGACCCCGACACGTGCCGCGGCAAGCTGGCCGAAATTGCGGGAGAGGCCCGACAGCGCGGTCATGCCCGACCACAAGACAAGACCCGAGGCGAGGAGCTTCACCCGAACCCAGCGGTCAGCGAGCTTGCCCAGAGGGATGCCGAAAAGGGCATAGAAGACACCAAAGGCCGTGCCGTAGAGAAATCCGAAATCGCTGTCGTCGATCCCCAGATCCTTCTTGAGGTCCGGGGCCAGGATGGTGAGGACTTGCCGATCGACGAAGTTGAGGATGTAGACCAGAACCAGCAGCGAGAGGACATACCAGGCATAAGGTTCGATACGCTGGTCAGTGCGATCGCCGGTTGGCTGTTCCAAGTTCATCTCTCCCACGCCCGTTCACCGGGCTGCATAGTCGACCCCATCGGGAAGGCCGGCCTTTTCAAATCCTTCGCGGCGTAGCCGGCAACTGTCGCACACGCCACAGGCCTTGCCGCCTGGCTGTGGATCGTAGCACGACCAGCTCAGCCCGGGATGGAGACCGAGGCGCGCAGCCTCCTGCGCTATCCTGGCCTTGCCCATGTGCTGCAATGGCGCATGAATGGTGAATGACCGGCCTTGCGCACCGGCCTTGGTCGCGAGCGTCGCGAGCCCGGCGAAGGCGGCGATGAACTCGGGTCGGCAATCGGGATAGCCTGAATAGTCCAGCGCATTGACCCCGATGAAGATGTCGCGCGCGCCAAGCGCCTCGGCCCACGCGAGGGTGAGCGACAGGAACACGAGGTTGCGCGCCGGGACATAGGTGACCGGAATGTCGGTTCCCACGCCATCCTTCGGTACGGCGATGTCGGCGGTCAGGGCTGAGCCACCGAACTGCCGCAGATCGAGCGGCAGGACGACGTGCCGCGCGGCGCCAAGGTGAGCGGCTATCGTGCGCGCCGAACTGATTTCTATGGCGTGACGCTGGTTATAGTCGATCGTCAGGGCGTTGAGGCGAAAGCCTTGCTCGAGCGCTAGGCCTGCCGTGACCATAGAGTCGAGCCCACCCGAAAGAAGCACGACAGCATCTTTCGCGGCCGTCACTGAAGCATCGTCGGCAAGGGCTGAGGCGACCATGACAAGGGGCTAGACGGCGCCGACGGCGCGCGCAACGCCGTGGCTTGCGCCGAGCGTCGATTTCCCCCGGCGAATGCAGCGTCCTAGTCTTCCTCGATGGCGAAGACGCGCGAGCAGAAAGCGCAGTCGACGGCGATCCGTCCGTCATCGCCGCGCATCTCGGCGCGATCCTCGGGCGGGAAGCGGCCGATGACCTCGCGAAAGTGGGCGATCGTGCAGCGGCAGCCGCGCATCAGCGGCATCCCGGGCTCGACACGAACTTCGGGCTCCTCATGGAACAGCCGCCAGACAATCGATTCAAGGCCCAGTTCCGGATCGACCAGCTCGTTGTGGCGCAGCGAACCGGCCAACACGGCGACATGCTCCCATTCCGGATGATCGAGCCGGACGTGCAACCGTTCGCGGCCCTCCTCGCCTTCAGCCAGATGCTGGACGAGAAGGCCGCCTGCCACGCATCCGTCGGGCCCGGAACGGATCGCCACGCGAATAAGTGTCGGCACCTGCTCGGATTGCTGGAAATAGTTCTGGCAGGCATCTGCCAGCGAGTCCCCTTCGAGCGGAACGATGCCCTGGTATCGCTGCCCGGTCGCGGCAAGGTCGAAGGTAATGGCGAGATAGCCCTTGCCGAACAGCGCGAAGAGCGACGGATTGGCTCCAAGCGAGGCCAGCATCTCGGCGTTGTGGCGAACATAGCCGCGCAGCTCTCCGCCCCGATAATCGCAGACCAGGAGCTCGACTATTCCCCCTTCGGTCTGGGCCTGCATGGTCAGCTGGGCGGGCGCCGCATCATCGTCGCCGTCCTTGAGCAACGTCCCGATCAAGGCCGTGACCGCCAGCGCCTCGGCAAGCAAATGCTTGATCGGTGGTGGATAGGAATGGGCAGCGAGGATCTCGTCAAGCACGGGACCAAGCCGAACCACTCGCCCGCGCGCATTGCGCGCGGGGAGGGTGAAGTGAAGCGGACGGTCGAAGCCCGTCTCCACTCCCGGCGGATTGGACCCTTCGTCGCTCACAACTGGCCAAACGCCCAGCGCAGCACGGACTTCTGGGCGTGGATGCGGTTTTCGGCCTCATCGAACACCAGCGACCGGGACCCGTCGATCACTCCGGAGGTGACTTCCTCACCGCGATGCGCGGGCAGGCAGTGCAGGAAGATCGCATCGGCATGTGCGGACGCCATCAGCGCTTCATCGACCTGATATGGTGCCATGGCGGCGAGCCGGGCTTCCGCGCCGCTTTGCCCCATGGAAACCCACGTGTCGGTCACGACCACCTGCGCACCCGAAACCGCTTCGCGCGGATCCCGGCACACTGTGACAGTCGCCCCGGCGGCTTGAGCCCGCGCAATGAACGCAGGGTCCGCATCGTATCCCTCGGGTACGCCAAGCCGCACGCCAAACTTCATGAGGCCGGCCGCCTCGATGAACGAGTTGGCGACGTTGTTGCCATCGCCCAGCCATGCCACCTGAAGGCCCGGCAAGGCGATGCCGCGCTCGACGATGGTGAGCAGATCCGCGACGATCTGGCAGGGATGCGAAAGGTCGGTAAGCCCATTGATTACCGGAACGGTGGCGCAATCGGCCAGTTCCTCGGCCTTGGCGTGATCGTCTGTCCGGATCATGATCGCGTCGACCATCCGGCTAAGCACTCGGGCCGTGTCGGCGATCGTTTCACCGCGCCCAAGCTGGGTGCTGCCGCTGTCGAGGATCAGCGCGCTTCCGCCGAGTTGGCGCATGCCGATGTCGAACGACACGCGCGTGCGGGTCGAGCTCTTCTCGAAGATCATCGCGAGGACGCGTCCCGCCAGGGGCGCGTCAGCATCGGCCTGACCGCGCGGCCGTTCCTTGCGTGCGGCCTTGCGGTCCGTCGCATCGTTCAGAATGGCCGCGATTGCGTCGCCGCCTGCATCGGAGAGGTTCAGGAAGCGCCGGATCATGGCGCGACGTAGCTTGCGGCAGCGGCCGAAAGCTTGTCCATGAATTCTTCGATGTGGCTGTCGTCGATAACCAGGGGCGGAATGATCCGCACCGTGTTGTCGCCCGCGGCGACCGTCAGCAACCCGTGATTGTCGCGCATGTGTGCAACGAAGGGGCGGCTTTCCGAGCGCATCTTCAGTCCGATCATCAGACCACGCCCGCGCACAAGTTCGAACAGCTCGGGATAGTTGCCGATGAACTGCTCCAGCCGCGCACGGATCCGTTCGCCCTTGGCGCGAACCTCGGCAAGAAAGCTCTCGTCGGCAACGACATCGAGGACGGCTTCGCCCGCCGCCATTGCCAGTGGATTTCCCCCATAAGTGCTGCCGTGAGAGCCTATCCCCATCCCGCGCGCCGCCTTTTCGGTTGCGAGACAGGCACCCATCGGAAAGCCGCCGCCGATGCCCTTGGCCGTGGCCATGATATCTGGTGTCACGCCGTACTGTTCATAGGCATAGAGCGTACCGGCACGCGCGACACCGCACTGGACCTCGTCGAAGATCAGCATCAGGTCGTGCTCGTCGGCCAAATCGCGCAGGCCCTTGATGAAAGCATCAGAGCCGACGCGGATGCCGCCCTCGCCCTGGATCGGCTCGACCATGAAGCCCGCGGTGTTGGGGCCGATAGCGCTCTTCGCTGCCTCAAGATCGTCGAACTCGACGTACTTAAAGCCCTGCAGCAGCGGCAGGAAGCCGTGATGCATCTTCTCCTGGTTCGACGCGCTGATCGTCGCCATCGTGCGGCCGTGGAATGCGTTTTTGAAGGTGATCAGCTCGTACTTCTGCTCGTTCCCGGCGTGACTGTGATAGGCGCGCGCGGTCTTGATCGCACACTCGACCGCTTCCGCACCGGAATTGGTGAAGAACACGGTGTCCGCAAAAGTCAGGTCGACGAGACGCTTCGCCAGTCTTTCGCCCTGAGGACTGCCGTAGAGGTTCGAAACGTGCATCAGCGTCGCGGCCTGGCGTTGGATGGCGCCGATCAGCCCCTCGTGCGAATGCCCCAGCAGGTTGACTGCGATCCCGCTGGCAAAGTCCAGGAACCGGCGCCCGTCTTCCGATATCAAGTGGCAATGTTCGCCGCGTACCGGGCGTACATCGCACCGGGGATAGACAGGCATGAGCGGAGTGATCGACATCGGTTGGACTCCTGTGTTCGCCGGGCTTTTCGCGCCCGCGATCGATACGGGATAAGACACAAACGACAAATGGCGGCCCCCTCCAGGGGACCGCCATTTGCGCGTATTTATTCACTGGCAGCGCCCCGGTCAAATCCGGGACGGTTGCGGCAGCGATCAGTCCTGACGCGGCACCAGGTTGACCGCCGAGTACTTGCCTCGTCGATCCACCTCAAGGTCGAACTCGACCTTGTCGCCTTCGTTGAGCTCGCGCATCCCGCTCCGCTCGACGGCGCTGATGTGCACAAAGGCATCCGCCTCGCCATCATCGCGCGTGATGAAGCCGAAGCCCTTCATCGCATTGAAGAACTTGACCGTTCCGGTTGCCTTTTCGCCGGTAAGTTGACGCTGCGGCTTTTCAGCAGCGCGCGCTTCTACCGGGATGACATCGCCGACGACCTGCAGGTCGGCCGCGGACACCTTGCCCCCGCGATCGACCAGGTTGAATTCGAGCTCTTGGTTTTCAGCCAGGCCTTCGAGCCCCGCACGCTCGACAGCGCTGATGTGGACGAACACGTCCTCACCGCCATCGTCACGCTGGATGAAGCCGAAGCCCTTTTGCGAATTGAAGAACTTTACCTTGCCGCGGCCCGTGCCGACGACTTGGGCAGGCATGCCGCCGCCGCGCGGAGCACCGCCACCGGCACCGCCGCCGAATCGGCCGCCACCGCCGCCGCCGCCATAACCGCCGCCGCCGCCGCCGCCGCGATCGCCGTAGCCACCACCGCGATCACCGCCGAACCCGCCACGATCCTGGCCGCCGAAACCTCCGCCGCCGCCGTAAGGATCAAAGGAATCCTCGCCGAAACCGTCACGCTTGTCGCGACCCCGGCCGCGCCGCCCTCTATCGAAACTCATTCCCCAGATATACCTTCGCTTCGCCCTGATCCATGATCGGCCCGGCGGGTCTGGACGAACGACCCGCCGCGCGACAAAGCAAACCGAAGCCTTCAAAAACGGCTGGCCCTCTCCTTCGCGGGCCGGTTTATAGCGATGATTCTCGTCGAGAGCGAACGGATTCCTGCGGGAGCCCATGGCGGCTGCGGGCGAGTGTGACATTTGTGCAAATTGCGCATTACGCGGGGGGCTCTTGGCATCCCGTCGAGGACATGCGTAAAAGCCGCATGGACATCCTTGCCCTGCTCACCGATCCCGCCACTTGGGCGGCACTTCTCACCCTGATCGTTCTCGAGGTCGTGCTTGGCATCGACAACCTCGTCTTCATCGCGATCCTGTCGAATAAGCTGCCTCCCGAGCAGCAGCAGAAGGCCCGGCGGATCGGCCTGATACTTGCGCTCGTGATGCGCGTGGGGCTTCTGCTACTCATCGGGTGGCTGGTCACCTTGCAGGCCACAATCATCGACCTCGGCATTCAGGGCGCGCCGGGTCCGCATGGCGAGCAAACCTTCGAGACGGCGTTCAGCGGGCGTGACCTGATCCTCCTGGCCGGCGGCCTGTTTCTGTTGTGGAAGGCGACGAAAGAGATCCACCACAACCTCGATCCCGAAAAGGAAAGCGGCGAGCTTCTCGATCACGACAAGGGCTCGGTCACCATCGGCTTCGCATCCGCGATCGCGCAGATCATCGCGCTCGACATCGTCTTCTCGATCGATTCAATTCTCACGGCAGTCGGCATGACCGACGAAATCCCGATCATGGTCGCAGCCGTCATCATTACGGTAGGCCTCATGCTCATCGCCGCCGAGCCGCTGGCAAAATTCATCGAGCATAACCCGACGCTGGTCATGCTTGCGCTGGCTTTCCTCGTGATGATCGGCCTTGTGCTGATTGCCGACGGGTTTGGCTTCCATGTGCCCAAAGGCTATATTTACGCTGCGATGGCATTTTCCGCCTTCGTCGAGACGCTCAATATCCTTGGCCGCAATCGCCGCGCGCGGAAGCGCGCGCTCACAGAGGGCTGAACCCATGTTCCGCCGTATCGACGACAAGGTTTTCGCCAGTCCGCAAATCGCGATCGAGGACATTGCCGAGGCAAGGAGGCTCGGCGTCGGGATGGTGATCAACAACCGTCCCGAAGGCGAATCCGACGACCAGGTTCCCGGTTCCGAGATCGAGGCTGCCGCCCGCGCCGCGGGAATGGACTACGTTGCGATCCCCGTAACTCACTCCGGGTTCTCGCAGACCCAGCTTGACGCAATGCGCGCCGCACTCGACCGCGCCGGCGATGCGCCGGTCCTCGCATATTGCCGTTCGGGTACCCGCTCGACCCTGCTCTGGGCGCTGGCCGAGGCCAAGGCGGGGCGCAATCCGGCGGTGATTTCGGCGGCGGCTGCCCAAGCGGGCTACGATGTCTCGCCGATCCGAGCGCTGCTGGAATCACTGTCCGCGGGAGCGGCGTGAACTGGCTTGTGCTGGGCGGCTCGCTTGTCGCCGTTCTCGCGACTGCCGGTCTGGTAGCCTGGCTTGGCCTGGGCCGCGGCGCAGTGATCGCCGAAGAACAAGCGGCCCGCCTCGCCGAGCAACTTTTGCATGATTTCACTTCGCGCGATGTCTTCGTCGACCGCCAAGGCCGCTCCGCGCTGGTGCGCGGTGACGACGGCAGCTTTGCCCTTCTGCGCATTCAGGGAGCGCATCCGGTCGCTCGCCGCCTCAATTCCCCGATAGCGATGCAGAAGACACCCGAAGGCGTCGTAGTCTCGACCGGTGAGCGGCGCTTCGGCAAAACACTCATTGCCAATGACGAGTTGCTTGCCCTGTTGTAAGTTGCTTACGCCATTGTAAGTAACGCCGATGGCCGACCCGCATCTTCCCGATCCCGTCCAGCTCGCGGTGCCCGCGTTCGTGGCGCTCATGGTGATCGAGATTATCGCCTACCGTATGCGCATGCGGCGCGGGACGCTGGCCGGAACCGCGGGATATGAGCCGCGCGACACACTCACCTCGCTGCTGTTGGGCCTTGGCAGCACGATCGCCGGCGCGCTGTTCGGCGGGGTAGTGATCGCAGTCTTTGTCGCGGTGTACCGCTATCGCCTGTTCGACTTTGGCTATGTGTGGTGGGCTTGGCCCGCGGCCTTCGTTCTCGATGACCTTGCCTATTACTGGTATCACCGGTTCGGCCACCGTATCCGCTGGTTCTGGGCCGCGCACGTCATCCACCACACCAGCCAGCACTACAACCTGTCGACCGCGCTGCGGCAGACATGGACCGGCTTTTTCACGTTCGGGTTACTCTTTCGCCTGCCGCTGGTGGTGATCGGCTTTCCGCCGCCGCTGATACTCGTCGTGGGCGGGATCAATCTGATCTACCAGTTCTGGATCCATACCGAGCTCATCCGGAGGATGCCCGGGTGGTTCGAGGCCGTGATGAACACGCCCTCGCACCACCGCGTCCACCACGCGATCAATCCCCGCTACCTCGATGCCAACTATGCCGGCGTCTTCATCGTGTGGGACAAGCTGTTCGGCACCTTCGTGCCCGAGGAGGAGCGCGCAGGCGAGCCGATACGCTATGGCGTGGTCAAGCAGCTCGGAAGCTTCAACGTTCTGTGGGCAGCATTCCACGAATGGATCGCCATGGCGGTCGACGTCTGGCGCGCCCCGTGGGGTAGCAAACTGGGCTACATGATCCGCGAACCAGGTTGGAGCCACGACGGCAGCCGGGACAATTCGGAGCGGATTCGTGAAAAATGGGCCGCCCGCCGCGCGGCAACGGAGGGAGCCGCAATTGCGCAAGTTTGACGTTGTAGTGATAGGGGGGGGCAGCGCGGGATGCGCAGCGGTGGCCGATCTTTGTGCCGACCCGGACATTTCCGTATGCCTCGTCGAGGCCGGCGGACGTAACGACGATATCTTCGTGCGCACGCCGGGCCTGCTCGCGGCAATGCCCAAGCGCAGCAACTGGGCTTACGATACCGAGCCGATGGAGGGTCTGGGCGGACGAGTCGGCTACCAGCCGCGCGGCCGAGGCCTCGGCGGCTCGAGCGCCATCAACGGCATGGTCTACATCCGTGGCAATCCGTGGGACTACGACAACTGGAAGCAGCTCGGCTGCACCGGCTGGGGATGGGACGACGTACTGCCCGTGTTCCGCCGGCAGGAGGACAATGCCCGGGGCGCGGACGAGATGCACGGCGCCGGCGGCCCGCTTCACGTTTCAGATCAGCGATCGCCGAGCCATGTGGGTGAAGCATTCGTCGAGGCTGCCTGCCGCCTCCAGCTTCCGCGCAACGACGATTTCAATGGCCATCGCCAGGAAGGTTTCGGTCTCTACCAGGTGACCCAACACAATGGTGAGCGCTGGTCGGCCGCCAGGGCTTTCGTCGACCCGTTGAAGGGGCGGGCCAACCTCCACGTCGAAACCGGCGCGCTGGTAGAGCGGATCGTGATCGAAAATGGTCGGGCGACCGGCGTCGTAATCCGCAAGGGTGACCGGACCGAGACGATCGGCGCGAACGGTGCGGTCGTCCTTTCCGCCGGCGCGTTCGGCAGTCCTCAAATCCTGATGCTGTCGGGCATAGGTCCCGGCGGTCACCTGGCCGAACACGGCATCGATGTCGTGCGCGATAGCCCGGCGGTGGGGCAGGACCTCCAGGATCACTGCGACTATCTCGTCGGGTACGACCTCGACGATCCAAGCCTTTTCGGGGGAAGCGCCGCCGGACTGTTGCGGCTGGCACGCTCTTTCGTCGAGCATCGGTTGAAGCGTACCGGGATGCTGACAACCAACTTTGCCGAGAGCGGCGGGTTCGTCACCCTGCGTACCGACGCGCCGGCTCCCGATGTGCAGTATCATTTCATTCGCGCGATCATCCAGAACCACGGACGCGACCGGCTGAAGGAACACGGCTTTTCCCTTCATGCCTGCGTCCTGCGGCCGGAAAGCCGCGGCTGGGTTCGCTTGAAGAGCGCGGACCCGGCGGCGGCTCCCGCGATCAATCCGAACTTCCTGTCCGACGAGCGTGATCTGTCACTTCTTCGCGATGCCGCGAAGCTTATGTACCGGATCGCTGAAACCCCGCCGCTCAGTACGCTGGGGGCGCGGGACCGCAATCCCGTCGACTATCACGACAACGACGCGCTGGACGCCCGCATCCGGGCAGTTTCCGACACGATCTACCACCCGGCCGGAACCTGCCGGATGGGGCCTGCGTCCGATGACGTGGTCGACCCGCAGCTTCGCCTGCGCGGCGTCACTGGCCTTTATGTCGCGGACGCTAGCATCATGCCGCGATTGGTCAGCGGCAACACCAACGCGCCGTCGATCATGATCGGCGCACGCTGCGCGTCGTTCGTCCGCGCCGACCTGCGCTAACCTGCTTCTCACGAAAAAATGGGCCGAAGCTCGAAGCTCCGACCCAAGTCTGTTCGCAGGAGGAACATCGGATGGCGGGTCCGGGAAACCTTGGGAGAGGATGCCTCCCGGTCCCGCCAAACTGGTTGATCAGTAATTGTAGGCCCGCTCGCCATGCTCGGCGAGGTCGAGGCCCTCGCGCTCGGCTTCCTCGCTGGGACGAAGACCGAAGAGCTTGTCGACGATGAAGAATAGGATGGCCGAACCAACTCCCGACCACACGAGGGTCAGCAGGACCGCCTTGATCTGGGTGATGACCTGGCCCGCCATGTCGTACGTGCCGGGGACCGCCGGGAAGACCGTGTAGTCGAACCAGCCCTGGCCGCCGAGCGCCGGGTCGGCGACAATGCCGGTGGCGATCGCACCGACGATGCCGCCTACGCAGTGCACCCCGAAGACGTCGAGCGTATCGTCGTACTTCAGCGCGTTCTTCACCTTAGACACGAACAGGTAGCAGATCGGCGAGACGAGCAGCCCGAGCACGATCGAGGTCATCGGTGCGGCGAAGCCCGAGGCAGGAGTGATCGCCACGAGGCCCGCGACGGCGCCGGTTGCCCCGCCGAGGAGCGAAGGACGCCCGTGATGCAGCTGCTCCACGATGGCCCAGCTCACGGCCGCAGCGGCGGTGGCGACGAAGGTGTTGATAAAGGCGACGGCAGTAACCCCGTTCGCTTCAAGGTTGGACCCGGCGTTGAAGCCGAACCAGCCCACCCACAGCAGCGATGCGCCGATCATGGTCATGGTCAGCGAGTGCGGCGGAGTTGCTTCCTTTCCGAAGCCGACGCGCTTGCCGATCATGAGGCACCCGACAAGGCCCGCGATACCGGCGTTGATATGGACCACGGTGCCGCCCGCAAAGTCGAGCGCGCCCATCCGGAAAAGGAAGCCGGCGTCCGTGGGGTTGTCCGACAGGAAGTCGGGTCCGGCCCAGTACCAGACCATGTGCGCGATCGGAAAGTAGACCAGCGTCAGCCAGAGTACGACGAACACCATGAGCGGAGTGAACTTCACCCGCTCGGCAAAGGCTCCGACGATCAGCGCCGGCGTGATGCAGGCGAAGGTCATCTGGAACACAATGTAGGCGTATTCCGGAATGTACACGTTGTTGCTGAATGTTGCGGCGTAAGTCGAAGCCGAAACGCCCATCAGGAACGCCTTGCCGAAACCGCCGACGAATGGCGTCGAACCGCCGGTAAAAGCCATCGAGTAGCCCCAGCAAACCCAGACCAGCGACGCGATCGAAACGATCATGAACACCTGCATGAGAACGCTAAGCATGTTCTTGGTGCGCACGAGGCCGCCGTAAAACAGGGCCAGCGCCGGAACGCTCATCATCAGCACAAGCGCCGAGGAGATCAGCATCCAGCTCGTGTCGCCCTTGTTGACCATCGCGGCCATGGCTTCGACCGCGGGGGCCTTCACCAGCGTGGTAGTAGCAGCGGCGGCGGCCTCGGTCGCGGCCGGGCTGGGAACGGGAGCCGGTACGGCAGCGGCGACCGCAGCGGTCGTATCCTGGGCCCAGGCGGCGGCAGAGACAAACAGTCCCGTGCCCAGCGCGCCCGCGCCGGCAATCATTTTGCGGATCATGGTGTTGTCCCCCATGGATGGACTGTTGTTTGCATCGGCCCGGCTCACAGCGCGGTATCTCCGGTTTCACCGGTGCGGATGCGCGTGGCTGAGGCGAGGTCGAGGACGAAGATCTTGCCGTCGCCTATGGCTTCAGTGCTGGCGACCTGCTGGATCGTCTCGACGATCTGCGGAGCCAGGGCATCGGCTGCCGCGATCTCGATCTTCACCTTGGGCAGCATGTTCGTTGAGTATTCGGCGCCGCGGTAAATCTCGGTCTGGCCCTTTTGCCTCCCGAAACCCTTGACCTCGGACACCGTCATGCCGGCAACGCCCAGTTCGCTGAGCGCTTCGCGCACCTCGTCGAGTTTGAACGGCTTGATGATGGCGATGATGAATTTCATGCACGCCCCCTTACGCTGATCACCGGACCCGTTTCCGGCTTCGCATATGCAGCAAGGACCGTGCCAAACGCTCAGACGCTGAATTATGGAGTGTTTTTAAGCGCGTGGAAATTCGCACTCCAAAACTTCCAGCGCCCGCACGTTGTGCAATGCAGCAGGATTGCCTGTTTTTTAGGCAGCCTTGGCGTTGAGCTGGAGCGTTGCCCAGACCGGGAGATGGTCCGAACCCAGTGCTGCCAAGGGACTGTGGTGGACCCCGGCGCGCTCGATTTCCCATTCGCGGGAAACGACGATGCGGTCGAGTTGGGCGACGGGACGTCTTGCTGGGAAGCTGCGTCCCGCAGTGATCATTCGCCAGCCCGCGCCGAACTCGCGGAGCGCCGCGCCATTCTGCGACCAGTCGTTGAGATCGCCCATCAGGACCGCCGGACAATCCCCCTCGCAGTCGGCGAGGTGGCTGAGGACGCTGCGGACCTGTTGCCGCCGACGCAGCCCGGAAATATCGAGGTGCATCCCCACGACGCGCAGTGGTTTGCCGCCGACGAGAAGGTCGGCCCGTACCGCGCCTCGCGGCTCGAGCGTGGGGAGATGGACAATTCCAGCGCTGGCGACCTCGATCTCGCGGCGAACGAGCAGGCCGTTGCCGTGCCAGCCGAGCGAATTGGGCCGCTGGGCCAGATCGACGATTTGCCACGGCGTGTGATCGTCGATCGCCTGACGGGGAAGGACGCTCGTTCGCTCGCCGAACCGGCGGTCGCATTCCTGCAGGGCAATGACATCGGCGTCGATCTCCCGAAGGATCGCAAGAATGCGCTCGGGATCACGCCGCCGATCGAGGCCGACGCCCTTGTGGATGTTGTAACTGGCAACCTTGATCCGCACGAAAGCCCTGAACGCTCAACCGGCCCGCTCGGGACCAGCGATATATCGATCCGTCGGGCGGGTCGGCAGACCGTCGATGCTGGTGGTGCGGCCCTTGAACTTCTCTTCCCACGCGGTCGAGTCGGATTGCGCGTGATACTTGACCAGCGTCTGCCGCTCCTTGTCGAGGTGCATCACCGGAACGCCCCAGCCGCAGCTCGTCTGCACGCTCTCAACGATGACATCGAAAATCTGTCGCGTGCCGGGCATCAAGGTGAAGTGGGAGGCAAGCTCGTCCCAATCCGTGTCTGCCGGTAGCACGGGCCGGCCATGACCGTATATCCGCAGGATGAGCGCGGGCTGGGCGAAATTGCACATCATGATGGTGATGCGCCCATCGGCGGCGAGATGGGCGTGAGTCTCGTTGCCCGATCCCCCAAGATCGAGCCACGCGACCCGCGACGGCGACAGGACCCGAAACGTATCATACCCCTTGGGGCTGAGATTTATCCGCCCCTCGCCCGCGGCTGTCGCAACGAAGAACACGCATTGCCGCCCGATCATCGCGACGTGGTCGTCTGTCAGCGTGTCGGTGAAGTCGGCCATCAGAGAAACTCTTTGAGCGTCGCGATGAAGCGGTCGAACTGGTCGTGGTGCAGCCAATGCCCAGCGTTCTCGAACTCTATCACCTCGGCCGTGCGGAAGTGCTTTATCCTCCCGTCCTTGGCGGGATTGGAAGCCCAGCTGTTCGCGCCATAGAGGAGAAGAGTCGGGCAGGTGATCGCGTTCCACATTTCCTCGACGTTGCGCTGGGGCAGGTCGTTCGGCGGCCAGACATTGAGGTGTGGATCGAACTTCCAGGTGAAGGTTCCGTCCTCGTTGCGGTTGATGCCGTGGATTGTCAGGTGGCGGGCCTGCTCGTCCGTTAGGTAAGTGTTCTCGGCCTTCATCCGGGCCAGGGCTTCCTCGATCGTAGGATAGCGGCGCGGCAGCCGCGCGGCGGCGGCGCGCTTGTCGTCGAACCACTTGCGAACACGGTCGGTGTAGGGAACCGCTTCCTGCTCGGCCTGGACCTGCGGCGAAGGCCCCAAGCCTTCGATCGCCACCAGCTTGCGGACCTTGTCGGGATAGACCCCGGCATAGCGGGTGCAGACATTCCCGCCCATCGAATGGGCAACGATCGTGACCGGCGCCAAGTCGAGCTGATGGATCAGTTGGGCGACGTCATAGACCATGTCCATCGCCTGGTAATTGCCGTCCGAGGTCCAGTCGCTATCGCCGTGTCCGCGATGATCGAGCGCGATCACGTGCCAGTCGTCGCGCAATTCCTGCGCCGCCCAGTCCCAGCTACGGCAGTGGTCGCGGCCCCCGTGCACCATCAGGAGCGGCGGCTTGTGGGCATTGCCCCAATCGACATAATGCAGGCGAAGCCGCTGAGAGATGAAGCGCTGCGAAGTCGGTCCGGTGATCATCGCCTGTCCATATCCGCATCGTCCCTCTGCGCAACCCCGCCCGCGGGCGCTGCTAGCGTTCCTTGACCGCGCCGAATGCCAGCTCGGGATGACGTTCCTGCTGATAGCTGACGTCCCAGGCCGAACGCGCGAGGAACACCGGATCGCCGTCGCGGTCTCGCGCCAAGTTCGTCTTGTTGAAATCCGCAAAGGTCTTGAGCGCGTCCGGCGCTCCCTTCAGCCACCGCGCGGTGTCGAACGGCGCTGGCTCGAGCACAGCCTCGACCTTGTATTCCGCCTCGAGCCGGGAGACGAGAACTTCGAGCTGAAGCTGGCCGACTACGCCGACGATCCATTGCGCGCCGATCTCGGGATAGAAAACCTGGATCACACCCTCTTCCGACAGGTCGTCCAGCGCCTTGCGAAGCTGCTTCGTCTTGGTCGGGTCCTTGAGCTGGACCCGGCGCAGGATTTCCGGCGCGAAGTTGGGAAGACCGGTGAAACGCACCTCGTTGCGTTCCGAAAGTGTGTCGCCGACACGCAATGTCCCGTGGTTGGGGATCCCGATAATGTCGCCTGCCTGCGCAGTGTCAGCGATCTCGCGGTCCTGCGCGAAGAACAGGATCGGCGAATGCACCGCGATCGGCTTACCAAGGCCGGACGGCGTAAGCTTCATCCCGCGTTTGAAGGTGCCCGACACCATCCGCATGAATGCGATCCGGTCGCGGTGCTGGGGATCCATGTTGGCCTGGACCTTAAACACAAAGCCGGTAACCTCGTCGCGCTCCGGGGCAATTTCGCCCGCCTCTGAAGGCTGCGGGCGCGGCGGAGGCGCGTACTTCGCGATCGCGTCGATCAGTTCGGCCACGCCAAAATTCTTGAGCGCCGAGCCGAAGTACACCGGCGTCAGGTCGCCGTGGCGATAGGCCTCGATGTCGAAAGCGGGGTAGCCGACTGACGCCAGTTCGACTTCCTCGGCCACTTCCACCGGCAGCTCCGGGTCGATATCGATCTTCCCGAGAAATTCGCGACTGTCGCCTTCGGGGCGGCTCACGTGGCCGGTCGCAAGATCGAGTATGCCCTGGAACTGACCGCCCATTCCCACCGGCCAGCTCATCGGCGACACGTCGAGCGCAAGCGCATCGGCGACTTCGTCGAGCAGCGAAAAGCATTCGCGACCTTCGCGGTCGACCTTGTTGATGAAGGTGATGATCGGCACCGAGCGCATGCGGCACACTTCGAACAGCTTGCGGGTTTGCGGCTCGATGCCCTTCGCGGCATCGATCACCATGACCGCCGAATCGACCGCGGTGAGGGTGCGATAGGTGTCCTCGGAGAAGTCCTCGTGTCCCGGGGTGTCGAGCAGGTTGAAGGTGATCCCCCCACGCTCGAAGGTCATGACCGAGCTGGTGACCGAGATCCCGCGCTGCTGTTCGATCTTCATCCAGTCCGACCGCGCGCGCCGCGCCTGGCCCCGCGCCTTGACCTCGCCCGCGAGATGAATTGCCCCGCCCTGGAGCAGGAGTTTCTCGGTAAGCGTGGTCTTGCCAGCGTCGGGGTGAGAAATGATCGCGAAAGTGCGGCGGTTGGAAAGCTGGGACATGTCGCGCCCGCGCTTAGCCGCGCAGCGACCTCGCGTCGACCCTAGCCTGTCGCGTTTCCATCGCGGCTGCGGAGGCCGTGGCGAATAAGCTCGTTGGCGACCCGCGCCACATCGGCCAATGAACGGTTCGGGCTCATCACGCCGTAACGCAGGCCCAGGAACACGTTCATCCCCATGATCGCCCACCCGTGCACCTCGTCGACGGACGCCGATATCTCGCCTTTGGCCGCCGCCTTGCGCATCCGTTCGACGATGCGCAGCGCCGTGGTCTCGTAATGGAGATGCCACGCGTCGGGTGCGACGAATTCGGCTTCGTCTATGATCCGGTAGATTTCCTTGTGCTCGCGCGCGAACTCGAGAAACGCCTGCAGGCCTGCCTGCTCGGCATCCATCGCATTTGTCTTGGTCGACAGGACGGGAGCGACGTGGTCGCGCACCCTCCCCGACATGTCGAGGACAAGCGCCCGGAACAGCGCATCCTTCGATTCGAAGTAGGTGTAGAAGGAACCCAGCGCCACGCCCGCGCGGGCGGTGATGCTGACGATGGAGCTTTCGTGAAAACCGCGCTCGCCAAATTCGGCGGCGGCGGCATCGAGCAGGGCGCGCTGCGTGCGCCTGCCCCGCTCGGTGCGCGGTTCCTTGAATTCGACCGGAGACTGCTGCGCCACGCGCTCACCCAAGTCTGCCGCGACCGATAAGGGAACTGTGGCAGATTTATCGCGCCGCGCCAATCACGAGTCCCTTCCCGAAAATCCAAGTTGAAACATGGTTCAACTTTCAGCATAGCGCTCGCAACGCCGTTGGCAATCGCCAAAGCAGGTTATGCAGGGAGAGACACACCGATGAACTTCACAACCATGACGCGCGCCATTCTCCTGGCCGGTTCGGCCGGAAGCGCCTTGGCCTTTGCCCCCGTCGCCCATGCGCAGGACGCCACCGCGGCCAGCAGCAGCGTTGCCGCCACTGCCGACGAAGGCAACGAGAACGCCATCGTCGTCACCGCTCGCCGCCGCGAGGAAACCCTGCTCGACGTGCCTATCGCGATCACCGCCTATTCGGGCCAGGCCCTTGAGCAGGCGGGCACGCTGGATATCACGTCGATTGGCGACACCACGCCGAACGTGACGCTCGAGCCCTCGCGCGCCACCAACTCCACCCTGACCGCGTTCATCCGCGGCGTCGGCCAGCAGGACCCGGTCTCGGGCTTCGAGCAGGGCGTGGGCCTCTATCTCGACGACGTGTACCTCAACCGCCCGCAGGCGGCCGTACTCGATGTCTACGACGTTGAGCGGATCGAGGTTCTGCGCGGGCCCCAGGGCACGCTCTATGGCCGCAACACCATCGGCGGCGCGATCAAGTACGTGACCAAGCGGCTGGACGACAAGGCCTCGCTCTCTGCCCGCGCGACCTATGGCAGCTACAACCAGCTCGATGGCGTGCTGACGGCGAGCACACCCGTGGACAAGGATGGCGTACTTCGCATCGGCGGTTCGGTCGCGCGCCTGACGCGTGACGGCTTTGGCAAGAACCTCACCACGGGCAAGGACAACTACGACAAGAACATCTTTGCCGCCCGTCTTTCGGGCGAGATCCACGGCAACGGGATCTTCGTGCGGCTTTCAGGCGATTATACCAAGGACAAGAGCAACGCGCGCGGCGGCCATCGCCTGATCCCGGCGCAGCTTTCGGGGACCCCGGTCCTCAAGAACGTTTTCAACACGCAGGGTGGGCTGGACGATCCCAAGCAGGAGGTCGAGGCATACGGCGGCTCCCTGTTCATGGAAGCCAACCCCAACGATGTGCTGACCTTCCGCTCGATCACCGCTTATCGCAAGGACGACAGCGCCTCGCCGATCGACTTCGACGCCCTGCCCACGGTCGATGTCGACGTTCCCGGCTTCTACAAGAACAAGCAGTTCAGCCAGGAACTGCAGATGCTGATCGACACCGGGGGCTTCCACGGCCTGATTGGAGGCTACTACCTGGATGCGACCGCACTGACCCAGTTCGACGTGCGCCTGTTTACGACTTTCGCCGGGCTCGCCGCCTTTACCGATGCCGACGTGAAGACCAACACCCTCGCCGCATTCGGAGACTTCACCTACGATTTCAGCGATCAGTTCAGTGTTTCGGTCGGCGGCCGCTATACCTGGGACGAGCGTGGCGCGACCATCCTTCGCCAGAACTATCTGGGTGGCGGATCTCCGGTTTTCGGCGGCGCAGGCGTGCCGTTCGGCACCCCCAGCACCAATTTCCGGGGCAAGAACGTCTTCACCAAGTTCACGCCGCGCGCTTCGGTCAGCTTCAAGCCGACGCCGGACCACAACATCTACGCAAGCTTCTCGCAGGGCTTCAAGGGCGGCGGGTTCGACCCACGCGGCGTGGGCGTGAATGCCCCCGACACTAATGGCGACGGCGTGCGCAGCGATGCCGAGATCGCAGCCTTCCTCAGCTTCGCGCCCGAGAAGGTGAACAGCTACGAGATCGGCTACAAGGGGTCGTTGCTGGATCGCCGTCTCAATGTCGCTCTCGCGGCATTCCGGGCCGACTACACCGACGTCCAGATCCCGGGTTCGGTCGCCTGTACCGTCAGCGGCCTGCCCAGCTTCTGCGGCGTGGTCTCGAACGCGGGCAAGGCCCGCATCCAGGGCTTCGAGGCCGAGGCCAGCGCCAAGCTGGCACGGGACTTTGCGGCAGCCGGCGACGCTCTGACCCTTTCGGGTTCGCTGGGTTACATTGACGCCAAGTATCTCAAGTACATCTCGAACATCGCCAACAAGCCCACCGATGTGGCCGCCTACCGTCACGTGCAGAACACCCCGAAGTGGACGGCAAGCGGCACGCTCGCCTACACGACGCCGGTTGGTGAAGGCTCGATCGATGCCTCGACGACGCTGTCGTACCGCAGCAAGACCTACCAGATGGAGATCGCCAACCCCTATCTCGACCAGAAGGGCTACAGCCTGCTCGACGCGAACCTGGTCTACCACGCCGCGAATGACCGCTGGTCGATCGGCGTCCACGGCAAGAACCTCCTCGACAAGCACTACAAGACGTCGGGCTATCCCTTCATGGCCGCCGATCCGCTGACCGGTACGCTGCTGCGCAATCCCAACGGGACGCTGATCCCGGCGCTCGGCAAGGAAGGCACGCTCACCGCGTTCTACGGCAACCCGCGCCAGGTCTTCGTCACCGCGACGCTGAAATACTGACGCCTGATTGCAACGATCAACGACGCGGCGGGCCGGGAGAAATCCCGGCCCGCTTCGTTTCAAACCGCCCAATTTCTTTCAGACTGGTCGTATTGCGATGTCGAGGCGGAAGGATCGTTCAGCGCCCGGCGAGAGTAGCACGATCCCAGGCTTGGCGGATATGTCGCCGGCAAAACCGACAGGGTCCGCGATCCCCTGCCACGGTTCGATACACAGATAAGCTGCGCCCG
The DNA here is from genome assembly GCF_042652045.1 of Novosphingobium tardum. Taxonomy (NCBI): domain Bacteria; kingdom Pseudomonadati; phylum Pseudomonadota; class Alphaproteobacteria; order Sphingomonadales; family Sphingomonadaceae; genus Novosphingobium; species Novosphingobium tardum. The sequence continues at coordinate 167,207 of NZ_JBHSDR010000003.1, forward strand.
GCTTCTGCCAGATGCCCAGCGTGGGCATGTCGGGAAAGGCAAATTCCACTGCCCCGCCCCCTGGCGCGCCAAAGCGCACGGCGCGGCTGTTAAGCCGATCCCAGATCAACGCGTCAGCTTCGAACAGCGGGGCTTCGGGAAAGAGCGTATCGCCCTCGACGGGTGAATATTCGCCTTCGGGAAGCAGCAGGCCGGAAGCCGGGTCCAACCGGCTTATAGGATGGGGTTCGGGGCGTTCGAAAGTGACCCTGTGCGCATCCTTGGCGGCGCCTCCGGGCAGGGGCCAGGCGAAGGCGGGATGAAAGCCGAAACTGAACGGCAGTGCTACCGAACCGGGATTGGCGACCGTCGCCGTCACGGTCAGCACCATTCCCGCAAGCGCATAGTCGACGTCGAGTACAAACGCGAAGGGATAGACCTCGCGTATCCGGGCATCGTCCGCCAGGCGAAAGGTCGCGCGTCCCGGTTCGGCCCGCACGACCTCGAACGTACTGGTCCGGGCAAAACCGTGCTTCGGCATCGCGTAGCGTTCGCCTCCGGTCCGATAAACGCCGCCATTGAGTGCTCCGACGATGGGAAACAGCAAGGGCGCGTGGCCGGTCCAGTATGCGGGATCGGCGTCGGTCATCCACTCATCGCCGCGCTGGTCACGCAGCGACCACAACTCGGCACCGATCGGATTGAGCTGGGCGGTGAGCCCGTCAGATCGGATCGTGACGAAATCGGTCATTGCTCGCCCACCGCGCTCGCGAGCAGCCGGCTGGCGCGCCAGTCAGGCTCGCGGAAGGCGCGCCGTTGCCAATCGGGCAGAAGCCTGTCGATCACGAGGAAGAGAGCGAGACCCTCGTCCTGGCTCCACTGGTCTCCCGCACGCCGCACGCCCGCCAAGGCCCGCGATGTCGCAATCGACCCACCGCGGGGCGAAACGTACCAGGCATAGGCAAGCCACTGGCCGAGGCCCTCCATCGTCAGGAAGACATCGTCCAGATCGCCGAGATATGCGCGACGGCCAATGAACCAGCGCGCACGGCGCTCGCGCATCATCCGCAGCGCTTCGCCCGCGAGGCGCCGTGCCTGCCTGGGATCTCGGGCGGCGGCAGCGGCGAACAGACGGTCCCGCTCGATCGCATATGCCGCCGCATACGCGGGATCCTTGCCGAATGTCTGCTGGACGATATCGTCGTTGAGATCGGCGCCGAGGTCGTTCGCACGTGCGATCGGATCGAGCGCCATAGTCGCCAGCGCGCTCTGCCGGGTGTGCGACATTTCGTGAAGCAGAACCCCGTCCATCAGGCGCTCGAGCCCCAGCGTGCTGGTCACCCCTGCCGCGCGCCAGACCGACGGCAGGCTCATCGCGAAATAGGGCGGATCGGCGGGCGATGCGAATGAGATAGGACCCATCGCGACCTGCCTGCCGTCCGGCATCGGCACCGTCGCGCCGTGTTCGACCGAGACTGCGCTGGAGATATCTCCGCGAGGCAACTTGTAGGCGCAACGCGAATCCACGGCGACGACCGTGGGCATGGGTCGGGAGTCCAGTCGCAAGAGTTCCGTCTCCGCAGAGCGCCAGTTCGCCAGCGCGCCGAGAAGCCAGGCACGATCGGACGCCGCCATTTCGCAGCGTGCATTCGTCGGTGCGGCAAACCCCGAAGCCGCACCGCAGGCCAGCGCCGCCGCAGCGGCGACCGACCACAGCGGTCTAGGCACGTAGGCTTGCCCCGGCCTTAGCCGCCGCGCTCACGATCCGGTCCGCGATCGCCTTGAGGTCCGCTTCGGTATAGCTCGTTTCGCCGGGCTGGAGGATGACCTCGATCGCCAGTGACTTGAACCCGTCCGGAACGCCCGCACCCCGGAAATCGTCGAACACTCTGGCCGAGACGATATTGGCCTTTTCCGCCCCGCGCACGGTGCGCAGCAGGTCGGCAGCAGGAAGCGTCGCGGGCACCAGAAAGGCAAAGTCGCGCGCGACCGGCTGGAGCGCCGGCGGCGCATATGATGTGCGCGCAAAGCCGGCGACACCCTTGCGCGCTGGTATGGCATCCAGGAAAATCTCCGCGGCGACGACCGGGCCGGCCACATCGAAGGCGCGGAGGGTCGCCGGATGCAGCAGCCCGAACCTAGCCAGCACAGTCTTGGGGCCGAGCCGGAGCGTGGCCGACTGTCCCGGATGAAACTGCTCTCCCGCCTCGCCCGACACCTGAAGACTCTCGACCGGAGCACCGGCTTCCGCAAGAAGCGCGAGCGTTTCGGCCTTTGCGTCGAACGCGTCGAATGGCACCGCCTTTCCGCTTGCCCAACCCCTGGGATTGCGGTCGCCCGCGAGGATCAGAGCCAGCGTCTCACGCTCGGCGCTCGTGCCGTCATCCGCGACGAGATAGCGGCGGCCGATTTCGAACAGCCGCACCGAATCCATCCCCCGCGCCTGGTTGCGGCGGGTCGCGGCAAGCAGTCCCGGCAGCAGCGACGGACGCATGACCTTCAGGTCTTCGCTGAGCGGGTTGGCCAACGACCACACCCCGCCACCGAACGCCGCGGCCTCGCCTTCGGGGAGGAACGACCATGTAATCGCTTCGACCAGCCCGCGCGCCGCCGCCGCACGGCGGACCCGGCGCTCCCGCGCCTGCGCCGGGGTGGCGGTAGGCCGCGCAACCCCGGGCGCGCGCAGGAGCGCGGTCGAGGGAACGTGCTCAAGGCCATGGATGCGGACCACTTCCTCGACGATGTCCGGCGCGCCATCGATATCCCGGCGCCAGCCCGGCGCGGTGACCAGCCAGCGTTCGCCGTTTTCAGCAGCGGTCGCGACGACGGTGAAGCCGAGCGCATCCAGAATGCGCTTCTGTTCCTCGTGCGGCACATCGATCCCGCCCAATCGGCCGCACAGCGCCGGATCATAGCCGACGACATGTGAGGCCGCCGGCGGTGCTCCGGCGCGCAGAACTTCGGAAACCTCGCCTCCGCACACTTCGGTGATCAGGCGCGTGATGAGATTGATGCCCGGGTCGAGGAAATCGGGATCGACCCCTCGCTCGAACCGGCTGCGCGCGTCGGATGCCAGCGCCAGCGCCTGTCCGGTTCGGCTGATTCGCTCCGGATCGAAATAGGCTACCTCGAGAAGGACATCGGTAGTCGCGTCGGAGCAGCCCGAATGCTCGCCGCCCATGATCCCGGCGATATCGTGCACGCCGGCATCGTCGGCGATCACCGTCATCGAACTGTCGAGGACATAGGCCTTGCCGTTGAGCGCGGTCACGCCCTCGCCATCCGTGGCCCGGCGCGCGAAAACCCCACCCTTGAGCTGCGCAAGGTCATAGGCATGGCTCGGACGGCCATAGGCCAGCATCACGTAGTTGGTGATGTCGACCAGCGCGGAGATTGGGCGCTGGCCCGCGCTCTTGAGGCGCGCCTGCATCCATGCCGGCGACGGTCCGTTGCGGACATTGCGGATCACCCGCCCGAAGAAGGCGGGGCAACCTTCCGGATCGTCGGTGCGGATCTCAACCGGGCAGGGGAAACTTCCGGCAACCGGTTCCGTCTCGACCGGGCGCAATGTGCCCAAGCCCGCCGCGGCGAGATCGCGCGCGATTCCGTAAACGCCCATTGCATCCGGGCGGTTGGGCGTGACCGCCACGTCTAAGACCGGATCGTCGAGCCCCGCGAATGCGGCGAACGGCAGGCCAACGGGCGCATCCGCCGAAAGCTCGATGATGCCGTCGTGCTCGTCGCCAAGTTCGAGTTCACGAACCGAACACATCATTCCGTTCGATTCGATGCCGCGAATGGCAGCTTTCTTCAGTTCCATGCCGTTTGCCGGCACCACGGCTCCCGGACTTCCAAGAACGCCGACGAGGCCCGCCCGCGCGTTCGGAGCGCCGCAGACGACCTGCAAGGGCACGCCGTCCCCGCGATCGACGGTCAGGATCTGGAGCTTGTCGGCCTGAGGGTGGGGCGCGGCAGTGAGCACCCGCGCGACGGTGAATCCCTCCAGCCGTTCGGCTGGATTGTCGATCCCTTCGACTTCGAGTCCGATCGCATTGAGACGCGCCGCGATCGTCGCGACGTCGGCATCGGTATCGAGGTGGTCCTTCAACCAGGAAAGCGAAAACTTCATGCCCGCGCCCCCGCCGAAGCCGGCGTCCCTACTCCGCCCGACAGGGTCGGAACGTCGAACGCGGAGAAGCCGTAGTGCCGAAGCCAGCGCAGGTCGCCGTCGAAGAAGGCGCGCAAATCGTCCATCCCGTACTTGAGCATGGCGAGACGGTCGACGCCCACGCCGAAGGCAAAACCCTGCCATTCCTCGGGATCGAGCCCGCAGGCGGAAATGACGTTGCGATTGACCATTCCGGAGCCCAGCAATTCCATCCAGCCGTGGCCCGGCGCATCCCCGTCACCGCCCAGCACCCGCCGCGTGCCTTCGAGGGCGAAGCCCACGTCGACTTCGATCGATGGCTCGGTGAAGGGGAAGTAGGAGGGGCGCAGACGCAGGACGATGTCGTCCCGCTCGAAGAATGCCTTGAGGAACGTCTCGAGCGTCCACTTGAGATGACCCAGGTGAATGTCGCGGTCGATGACGAGGCCTTCGACCTGGTGGAACATCGGCGTATGCGTCGCGTCGCTGTCGGAACGGTAGACGCGCCCGGGCGCGATGATCCGCAGCGGAGCGCCCTGGCTCATCATCGTCCGCACCTGGACGGGCGAGGTATGCGTGCGCAGCAACATCCGCCGGGGGCTGCCGTCGTCGCCGGCGACGGCGAGCTGGTTGGGAAAATAGAACGTGTCGTGCATCGCGCGCGCAGGATGGCTTTCGGGCATATTGAGCGCGGTGAAGTTGTGCCAATCGTCTTCGATCTCCGGACCGGTCGCAACGGAGAACCCCAGGTCGGCAAAAATCTCAGCAAGTTCGTCCATCACCTGGCTGACAGGGTGGACCGCGCCCCGCTGCGCTTCCGGCGCCGGAAGTGAAAGGTCGATTGTCTCGCTGGCGAGCTGGGCCTCGAGCGCCGCCTGCTCCATCGCCGCCTTGCGCTCGGCCAACGCGCCGGTCACCGCCTCGCGCAAGGCATGGATGCGCGGTCCGTCGACCTGGCGCTGCTCGGCGGTCATGGCGCCTAGGGTCTTCAACAGACCCGAGATCGTTCCCTGCTTGCCAAGGAAGTGGACCCGCAGCGCTTCGAGCGCGGCAAGGTCGGGAGCGGCAGCGATGCGCGTTTGCGCTTCGGCGCCCATGAGTTCGAGATCGGCCATGAGTTCCGTCGGAAAGATTGCGTTGCGCGGTCCTTAGTCGCGCGTCAGGCGCAGCCCAAGTCCAAAACCTCGCCAAGTCATTTGGCGTAGCGGGCGATGGTCGGCAGGTCGGTAGGCTCGACCGCGCCCGCATCCGCCATCCGCTGGCGCATGATCGGCTTGAGGATCGGATGCGGCAGCGCTGCGTACTGGCGCGGCGTCAGGCCCATGAATTCGCGGAAGTCGCGTACGAACTGCGCCTGATCGTGATATTGGCTGTCCAGCGCGCCGATCCAGTTCAGCGAGGGATCGAGCATGAAGTGCGCCAGGCTGCGCAGGAAGCGCTGGCGCCGCAGCAGCAGTTTTGGCGCGAACCCGAAATAGCGCCGGCTGATCCGCTCGAGCGAATGGGCGGGTAGCCCGACCCGCGCGGTCAGGTGCCCCACGGTGGCGGTCTCGGGATCCAGCAACGCTTGGTGAATTGCCGCGATCTGCTCTTCGTGCGCAACCGAAAGGTGAACCAGCGAAAGCAGGTGGTCGTCGATCCTGCGCGCCTCGGCGGCGGCGTCTCCCTGCCCATCGAACAGGCACCCCGCCAGAGCGGCGAAATTGGCAAATGCGGGGTGCGTTGCGCCGTCGACCGTGACGTTGGCAAGGCTGTCGGCCGGCGCGAGCGCAAACTTCGACCATCCGCGCGGCTGCAGGCCCACGCCCCAAATCCGGGACTTCTCAACCCCGAAGTGAATTGCGCGGCTGGTTGGACCATTGGCCACGAAAGGCCACTTGCGCTCCAGCTGACCGGGACCCACGCTGGCCACGGGGGGCTGGCCCTCGGTAAAGCGCAGCGCCGCCCATTCCGGGTGGAGATAGTCGTCGACCAGCGTTCCCGCGGGCGTTTCGATCTCGGTCAGGTAGAAGGCGGTCAGATACGGTTGCAGCGCGGGCGAAGGCCGGAAGAATTGAACGGAGATGCTGCTGCTTGCCGTCATGAGTGCCCCGCCGCCGGAATTCTTTCGCGCTGGTGAGTGCGAGGCAAACGCCGGACGCGCGGCACCCTGCCACTTTTCGGGGATGCCCTCAACCGGCGGAGATTCCGTCCGCGCCGGTCGGCGGATGGAGCGCCTGCACCGCCGCACCGGCATCGATCGCACGCTGGCGCATGATCGCTCCCAGGATCGGATGCGGCGCTGCTGCATAACTGCGAGGGCTGGTGCCCATGAATTGATGAAAGTCGCGCACGAACTGCGCCTGATCGTGATAATGGCTGTCGATCGCCCCGATCCATTTGAGCGACGGATCGAGCATGAATTTCGCAAGGCTGCGCATGAACCGCTGTCGCCGCAGCAGAGTGTGCGGAGCGAACCCGAAAACGCGCAGGCAAAGCCGCTCCAACGACCGCTGGGTAAGCCCGGCGCGTGAAGCGAAGTCACCAACGTCGTCGGTACTCGGATCGAGCAACGCCTCGTGCGCCGCGACGATTCTCGCTTCGCCCGGCAGCGGACCTTCATCCCTTGCCAGGAAATGCTCCTCGATCCGCGAAAGCTCGGCCGCCTCATCGTCCTGACCGTCGAAGAGCGTGTCGATCAGCGGTCGAAAGTCCGCGAACGCTGGGTGCGTCCGGCCATCGACCACGCAGTCCGCCAATACGCTCGCCGGGCCCGCGGCGAAGCGCGCCCAGCCCAGGGGCAGCAGGCCGATCCCCCACATCCGGGTCGTGCCGATCGCAAAACCGAGGGAGGAACTCGTAGGTCCCGTCGCGACCACATCCAGGCCGCTCACGACTTCGCCGTCGGCCAGGCGCGCGTCGGGGCGATCACCCTTTAGTATTCGCAGGTTGGCCCATTCAGGGTGCAGATGATCGACCACCCTTCCCCCATCCGTGATCGTGATCCGGGTGTGATAGAAGGTCGTGAAATAGCGGCGCAAAGTGGGCGAAGGCTGGCAGAACCGAACCTCCACATGGCATGGAGTCCGATCGGTCATCGTCAGATCGTGATCCGCGCGATCCATGTAACGGCCCTGTTTCCGGGCGAAGAAACCGCCCGAACCCGACGTCTAGCCTGTCTTGCCGCAGGGAGCAAAGCCAGCGGATACGAAAAGGGCGCCGGAAGTTACTCCGGCGCCCCTTGCGATACGATCAGTGCGCCAATCAGGCCGGCAAGGCCTTCTTGGCCTGCGCGATCACGCTGGCGAACACGCCTTCCTCGTTCATCGCGAGGTCGGCCATGATCTTCCGGTCCAGCGTGATGCCGGCCAGCTTCGCGCCATGGATGAACTGCGAATAGCTCAGTCCCTCGGCGCGGACGGCAGCGTTGATGCGCTGGATCCAGAGCGCGCGGAACGAGCGCTTCTTAACCTTGCGGTCGCGGTAGGCATATTGCCCGGCCTTCTCGACCGCCTGGCGGGCGACGCGGATGGTGTTCTTGCGGCGGCCCCGATAGCCCTTGGCCTGATCGAGGATCCGCTTGTGCTTGGCGTGCGTGGTGACGCCGCGTTTGATACGAGCCATGTGTCAGTACTCCTCAGTTCAGCCCGTAGGGCGCCCACTTTTTGATCACCTTTGCGTCCGCATCGGAAATCACGTCGGTGCCGCGGTGCTGGCGGATGTACTTGGCGTTGTGGCTGATCAGCCGGTGGCGCTTGCCGACCGCACCGTGCTTGATCTTGCCGGTGGCGGTGAGCTTGAAGCGCTTCTTTACGCCGCTCTTCGTCTTGAGCTTGGGCATTTTCGTCTCCTCTGGTGCGACGCGTCCGATCCGCCCTGGCAGCCCTAGATAGCCAGGCGAATCTTCGAATCCGTGTCGATGAAGTGCGCGCGCCTAATCGAGCACGCGCCAAAAGGCAAGCGTGACCGACGCTTCAGCGCGCGCCGGACGGCCCCGGATCGAACGCGCTCAGCCCGTTGTCGCGAAGGAAGGCGCGAAAATCGCCGTCCGGAATGACGCGGCTGCCTGGCGGAAGGGCGCGCGCGTAGAGGTATGCATCGGCGTCAACCGTTGCCCCGTCAGGCAGCGTCACGACAACCGACCGCCGCAGATATTCGCTCGCCGCCTCGTCGGCGGGATCGAACGCCTCGTAAGCGTCCATCCGGGGAAGGTCGCTCGCATCGATCGGGCGAACGACGGGATAGTAGTAACCCGAGATCCGCCCATCGCCCGGCACGAGTGCAGGATACCAGCCGCCGCCATGCGGTATCGCGTAGAGCGTTCCGCCGGTCCGCGCCGCCTGCCCCGGCCCCAGCAACGCATGAATCGCGCGCGCCACCGGGTGCGTGGCCTCGTGGGTCAGGGTGCCGTAGAAGAAGAAGCCGCGCACTTCCGCGCTCAGTGCCCGCAGGCCAGTGCCTCGACCACATCCTCGAGCCGCGCCGGATCGCCGAGCGCCAGGACATGGCCGTCGGAGCCGGCATGAAGCGGCTCGCCGGTCCAGTCGCACATAGTGCCCCCTGCGCCTTCCACGACGGGGACGAGCGCGGCGAAGTCATGCAGCTTGAGACCGGCCTCGCAGACGACGTCGACCTGCCCCGTCGCCAGCATGGCGTAGTTGTAGCAGTCGCCGCCCATCACCATCCGCCGATGATCGGTCCGCGCGGCAAGGGCCATGAAATGCTCGCCGTCGTGGTCGTCGAAATAATGCGGTCCGGTCGTTGCCAGCGTGGCGTGCGACAGGCCGGGGCAGGCGCGGGTACGAACTTCACGGCCGTTGAGCGTGGTCGCCCTGCCCGCAGCGCCGATCCAGCGTTCCTGCATGATCGGCTGGTCGATTACGCCGAGCACCGGCCAGCCCTCGACCACCAGCGCGATGAGCGTCCCGAACAAGGGCCTCCCCGCGAGAAACCCGGCAGTCCCGTCGATCGGGTCGAGCACCCAGGTCCGTCCGCTGGACCCTTCGCGCGATCCGAATTCCTCGCCGATGATACCGTCGCGCGCGGCTTCGGCCGCGAGGATCCTGCGCATCGCTTCTTCGGCAGCCCGGTCGGCCAGCGTTACCGGCGTCGCGTCGTCCTTGCGCTCGCTTGCCAGCCCGGTGCGGAAGTGCGGCACGATCGCGGCCCGGGCGGCGTCGGCCAGCCTCAGCGCGATGGCAATATCGTCGTCGATCTTCATGGCCGCTGGCTTTGCGCACACACCTGGCGGGGTCAAGCGCGGCCCCGGCAAAGCTGGCCCTATCGCGCCCGGATTTGCACTGCTAGGGCGATGGTTCGGCTCAATGTTCCCGCGGGAACCTTGGGTTCCGACAGACAGGGCTACAGGGGCAAGCATGGAGACAGAAGCGGGCAGCGACCAGCCTTCCGTGCCTCTCATCACTCCTTCGCTCGTCTCGTTGACCGGCACCACCCGTAGCGGCGAGCCGCTCGCGCTCAACCGCGCTCCTGCACCCGACCTCGCCCCGTGGTTGGCTCGCACCTACGCGACGAAGGTGTCCGCGCCTCCTGACTACAGCGTTGATTGCAGTCTGCTTGCCGACACCTCGGTCGCTCGAGTCCTCCTGTCCGGTTCGTGGACCGCGCGGACCAAGGAGGGCGTCAAGCACTATGGGTCCCAGCCGCTGTTCTTCGGGCCGCAGTCCACCCACATGCCGGTCGAGGTTCGCGGCAGCTTCTCGACCGTCGGGATCGCGCTGCGGCCGGGAACCTGCGCCGCGCTGGGCGGCCCGGCGATGTCCGAGACACTGGACCGCATTCTGACCTTCGAGGAGATCGGCGGAGCCAGCGAGCCGATCATGGCGCTGTTCGATCCCGAAGCGGAGCCGACCGACTGGCTCCTGGCGATCGAGCAGCGCATGCGCGAGCTGGTCGACCGTACAAACGGACGCGAACCCGATCCGGTCACCGCGCTGTTCGATCAGGCCGCGTTCGACGACCCGTCGATTGCCGTGGGGGACTTCGCGCGCAAGCACGGAATCGAGGTGCGACGTCTCGAGCGGATCGTCGCCCGCGACTTCGGCATGTCGCCCAAACAGGTCCTGCGCCGCGCCCGTGCGCTCGACATGGCAGCGCAGCTGCTGGGAGTGGCCGACGACGAGGAGGCCGAAGAGATCGCGCTGCGCTATTTCGACCAGGCCCACCTGACCCGCGAATTCCTTCACTTCTTCGGAATGACCCCGGGCAAGCTCCTGCGGTCGCCGAAGCCACTCCTTCGGCTCAGCCTCGAAACGCGTCAGGCGCGCAGGCTGGAGGAACTTCAACGCCTGGGTCCGGGGCAAGCCCGCCCTTGGGAATGATCTTGCGGATTGATCCTTCAACCCCTTAAGGGCAATTCCCCTTCCCCGGGGAAAGCCCTTTCCCCGCAATGACTTTGCAGCCCAGGTGAAGCATCCGTGCCGAAGACCACGCCAGCCAAGGACCCCGGGGTCGCGCCGGTCAGTGGGGCAACGCGCGACGGCCAGCCACTTTCGCTAAGCCGCGCTCCGCCGGCGGATCTCGCGCCCTGGATCTCGCGCCTGTTCGTGACGATCGTCGACACGCCCGCCGATCACATCATCGATTGCGGCATCCTCAACGACACAGCCTTCGTGCGGTTTCTGGTGAGGGGAGACTGGGCTACGCGGACCGCGGACGGCGATCTTCGCTTCGGCCGCGCAGCCTTGTTCTTCGGCCCCCAGTCGCGCCGCCTTCCAGTGACCGTCAGGGGACCCTTCGCGATGGCCGGCTTTGGCCTTCGTCCAGGCACCTGCCACGCGCTGGGAGGTCCACGGGTGCCCGACTGGCTCGACCGGCTTGCGCCGCTCGATTCGATGGGACCGGGGGGAGCGGCCCTTGCCGGGGCGATCGATCCCGATGGTTCACCCGAAGACTGGCTGACGGCGATGGAGACCGCGCTGCGCAAGATCGTTGCGGCGAGCGGCGGGGCGCTGCCGGATCCAGTCTCGGCCCGGTTCGACCGCGCCGCCTTCGCCGATCCCGGAATAGCGGTGGGCGAGTTCGCACGGGCCGAGGGAATCGATCCCGGGCGTGTTGGAAGGATCGTCCGCCGCGATTTCGGTCTGCCGCCCAAGCAGGTGCTGATGCGCGCCCGCGCGCTCGACATGGCGAGTCACCTGCGCGGAGTCGCCGACAACGCCGAGGCGGAGGAACTGGCGCTGCGCTACTACGACCAGAGCCATCTCATCCGCGAATTCGTTCATTTCCTCGGCCAGACGCCCACCCAGTTCGTGCAGGAACCGCAGCCGATCCTGACCCTTGGGTTGGAAGCGCGCCAGGCGCGGCGTCTCGAGGAATTGGGCCGGCTCGTTCCTGGAGCAGTGCGTCCGTGGGAACGCGACCTCAGTCGAACAGAGAGCTGACCGAGCTTTCGTCCGCGATGCGGCGAATGGCCTCGCCGATCAGTGGCGCGATCGACAGGATGCGGATCTTCTTCGCATCGGTGGCCGCATCGGTCGGGAGGATGGAATCAGTGATCACCAGTTCCTTAAGCGCCGAAGCCTCGACCCTTGCGACGGCACCCCCTGAAAGCACGCCGTGGCTGATATAGGCCGACACTCCCGAAGCGCCCGCGTCCATCAATGCCTGCGCGGCGTTGCAAAGGGTGCCACCGGAATCGATGATGTCGTCGATCAGGATGCACATCCGGCCCTTCACCTCGCCGATGATGTTCATCACCTCGGATTGACCTGGCCGGTCCCGGCGCTTGTCGACGATGGCGAGCGGGGCATTGTCGAGCCGCTTGGCCAGCGCGCGGGCGCGCACCACGCCGCCCACGTCTGGCGAGACGACCATGAGGTCGAGCCCGGCGTAGCGCGTGTGGATATCGGTCGCCATCACCGGCGCGCCATAGAGATTGTCGGTCGGGATATCGAAGAAGCCCTGAATCTGCCCCGCGTGAAGATCGACCGACAAGACCCGGTCGGCCCCCGCCTCCGTAATCAGGTTGGCGACCAGCTTGGCCGAGATCGGCGTGCGCGGACCGGGTTTCCGATCCTGCCGCGCATAGCCGAAGTAGGGCACCACCGCGGTGATCCGCCGGGCAGATGCGCGGCGCAGCGCATCGATGCAGATCAGCAGTTCCATCAGGTTGTCGTTGGCGGGAAAGCTCGTCGACTGAAGGACGAACACATCTTCGCCGCGTACGTTCTCGTGGATTTCGACGAAGACTTCCTCGTCGGCGAACCGGCGCACGCTCGCGTCGGTCAGCGGCAGCTCGAGATAGCCGGCGATAGCGCGAGCCAGGGGCAGGTTGCTGTTGCCGGCCATGATTTTCATGCGCTACGATTCCCTGCCCAGCCGAGGTTCTTGCCGCCCTTAACCACCGCCGCCGCGCATTGGCAACCGCCGCGCCCGCCGCAATCCCCGCTCACGCGTAGGCCATGCGCTCCAGCGCCGCATAGGCTTCCAGCGCGCCGGGATCTCCGAACGGTGCAAGCTGGGCCATGAAGACGCCCGCGACGTCCTTATGCGGATCGATCCAGTAATAGCTGTTGAAGATACCCGCCCACGAGAGGCTGCCGGGCGAGCGTCCCGCCGGTCCGGGTTCGGGATTGATGAGAAAACCCAGCCCCCACCCGCTGTGCTGGTCGGGGAAGGGGTCGAACGGCTGCGCGAGATCGGGCATGCTCGTGCCCATGGCGCCCGCGCGCAGCGATCCGATCTGGTTGCGGGTCATCTCGGCGACGGTCTCGGAACGAAGCACGCGGTTTCCAGCGAGCTCGCCGCCGCGCAGGATCATCTGCACGAACCTGCCGTAGTCCGGCGCAGTCGAGGTCAGACCGCCGCCGCCCATGTCGAATTCACCGCCACCCAGATACATCGGGTTGACCGCCAGCCCGCCCTGCGGCGTCCGGATGTGGACCCGCGCGGCATCGTCGGGCAGCGCGCTTCGGAATGCGGTGTCCTTCATCTCCAGCGGCCCGAGGACGGTTTCCGCGAGGTAATCGCCCAACCGCTGGCCGGTGACCGCTTCGATCGCCTGACCTACCCAATCGGTCGCGACGCTATATTCCCACTTCTCCCCCGGGTCGAAAAGCAGGGGCATACGAATGGAATCGAGCGAGCCGGGCGCTGGCATCGCGGTCGCCGAATAATAGCGAAGGACTTCGGGCTGGATGAAGAAGTAGCCCAGCCCGGCAGTGTGCGTCAGGAGGTGGCGCAAGGTAACCGGTCGCGCGGGCGACCGCAGCACCGGGGACTCGGAAGCATCGAACCCATCGAGCACTTGAACTTCGGCGAGTTCGGGCAACGCCTCGCCGATCGGGGCGTCCAGCGCCAGACGCCCCTGCTCGACAAGCTGCATCGCCCCGACCGAAACCACTGCCTTGGTCATCGAGGCGATCTGGAACACCGTATCCTCGTGCATCGGTCGCCCGGTAGTGGCGTCGGCCATGCCGAAGGCGCGGTGATAGGACGTGCCGTCGCTGCTCGTCAGGAGGGCTACGGCACCGGGAAGGCCGGCAGCGGCGATGCTCAGTTCGAGCGCGTGATCGTCGTACATGTCGCGCAGGCTAGCGGCGGCGCGGCTGCTGCGAAAGCGGTGATTGCGCTGGCCGGGCGTTCGCTCCTAGAGACGGGACATGTCCGATCAACTCACCATCACCCTCGCCCAGCTCAACCAGAGCGTCGGCGACCTCGGGGCCAATGCGAAGGCCATGCTGGAGACGCGTGCGAAGGCGCAAGGGTCCGACCTCGTCGTCTTTCCCGAGATGCAGCTTGTCGGCTACCCGCCCGAGGATCTTGTCCAGAAGCCCGCGCTGATCGAGCGCGCGGCCGGTGAGCTGGAGCGGCTGGCGCAGGCGACCGGCGACGGCGGCCCGGCGATGCTGGTGGGCAGCGTGTTCGTGCGCGACGGCGCCCTGCACAACGGCGTCGCCCTGTGCGACGGCGGCAAGGTGACCGCCGTTCGTTTCAAGCACGAACTGCCCAACTACGGCACGTTCGACGAAAAGCGCTATTTCCTCCCCGGCCCGCTGCCTGAACCCGTCATGTTCCGCGGGGCGATGCTGGGTCTGCCGATCTGCGAGGACATCTGGCATCCCGAGGTCTGTCGGCACCTGGCCGAAATGGGGGCCGAGATCTTCATCTCCCCCAACGGCAGCCCCTACGAGATCGACAAGGACGAACTGCGGATCGACGGTGTCGCCAAGCGACGCGCCATCGATACCGGCGTGCCGCTCATCTACGTCAACCGCGTGGGCGGGCAGGACGAGGTTGTCTTCGATGGCGCGAGCTTCGTCGTCGGCAGCGAAGGGGCGCTGTGGGCGCAGCTTCCCGACTGGGAAGAGGCAGTCGTTCCGACGCTGTGGACCCGCACCGGGAGCGGCGCCGGAACCCGTTGGCGCTGCCAGCCCGCGGAGGTCCACGAACTGGCCGCTCATCCCGAGGACATCTACTGCGCGATGACCCTGGCAGTACGGGACTACGTCAACCGCAACGGCTTTCCCGGCGTCGTTCTTGGCCTGTCCGGAGGTATCGACAGCGCGATCTGCGCGGCAATCGCGGCCGATGCTCTTGGCCCGGAACGGGTATGGTGCGTGATGCTGCCCAGCCGCTTTACCAGCCAGGCGAGCCTCGACGACGCAACCGAGTGCGCCCGAATGATCGGCTGCCGCTACGACACCATTCCTATCCAGCCCGCCGTCGCCGGGTTCGATGCGATGCTGGCCGAAAACTTCGCCGACAAGGCGGTCGACATCACCGAGGAGAACCTGCAGTCGCGCATCCGCGGGGTGACGTTGATGGCGCTGTCGAACAAGTTCGGCCCGATGCTCCTGACGACCGGCAACAAGAGCGAGATGAGCGTCGGCTACGCGACGATCTACGGTGACATGGCGGGCGGCTACAACCCGCTCAAGGATGCCTACAAGCAGACCGTGTTCGCGATTTCCCGCTGGCGCAACATGCACCGCCCCAAGATCGGCCTCGGACCGGATGGACCGGTGATGCCCGACGGCATCATCACCAAGCCGCCCAGCGCCGAGCTTCGCCCCGACCAGAAGGATTCGGATTCGCTGCCGCCCTACGAAATTCTCGACGCGATCCTCCTCGGACTGGTCGAGAACGAGAAGAGCGTCGACCAGCTATCGGGTGAAGGCTTCGATCGCGAAACGGTGAAACGGATCGAGCGCCTGCTGCACCTGGCCGAATACAAGCGCCGCCAGGCCCCTCCGGGCGTGAAGCTTGGCATGCGCAACTTCGGCCGCGACCGGCGCTATCCGATCACGCACGGTTTCAGGACCGGTTGATGCGCCTGACATCGCGGTTGAAGGCCGCGGGCTACCTGACCTCGATGGTCAGCGTGTGCCTGCTCGGGGTCGTGGCGTGGAAGAGCGCGACGAAAGATCCGGTACTCCTGGCCTGCCTCATCGGCGGGATGATCACCTCGCTGCTGGGAATGGAACTTCGCTGGCGTTCGCACCGCGTCCAGCAGAAGCGGAAGGATTCGGCGCGATGACCACGATCACCCGCTTCGCGCCCTCGCCCACCGGGGTTCTGCATGTCGGCAACATCCGCGCCGCCCTGCACAACTGGCTGCTCGCGCGCCGCGACGGCGGTCGGTTCATCCTGCGCATCGACGATACCGACAACGCCCGCAGCGAAGAGGCCTTCGTTCAGGGCATCCGCGACGACCTTGCCTGGCTCGGGATCGTTCCGGACGCAGAATATCGCCAGTCCGCGCGATTCGCGCTTTACGAAGCGGCGTTTGAGCGGCTGGCGGCACAGGGGCGGGTCTACCGCTGCTACGAGTCCGCACAGGAGCTGGACCTCAAGCGCAAGGTCCTCCTCGGCCGAGGATTGCCGCCGATCTACGACCGGGCCGCGCTTGCCCTGACCCAGAGCGACCACGATGCGCGCGCGGCGGCCGGCGAGCGGCCGCACTGGCGCTTCCTGCTGGATCGCGACGCCCCGATCGAGTGGGACGACGGAATTCGCGGTGCCCAGCATTTCGATCCGCGGCAGCTTTCCGATCCGGTCGTCCGGCGCGGCGACGGTTCGTGGCTTTACCTTCTGCCCAGCGCCATCGACGATGCGGACATGGGCATCACCGATGTGCTCCGCGGTGAGGACCACGTTTCAAATACGGCGGCGCAATTGCAGATGTTCGACGCCATCGGCGCGCAGCGTCCGCGTTTCGCGCACGAGGCGCTGCTCGTCGGAAGCGAAGGCAAGCTTTCGAAAAGGCTCGGCGCCTTGGGCGTGGCGGCGCTGCGCGAAGCGGGGATCGAGCCCGAGGCTCTCGTTGCCCTGCTCGCCCGCCTCGGTACGTCGGATCCCGTCGACCCTTCGCTTGAGGTCGAATCCCTGGCCGCAGGCTTCGACCTTAGCCATTTCGGTCGCGCGCCTGCGCGGTTCGACGAGGCGGAGCTTCATCGCATCAACGCCGCGATCGTCCATCGCCTGTCGTTCGAGCGCGTCGCGAACAAGTTGCCGGCGGGAATGACCGCGCAGGCCTGGGATGCGATCCGCGGAAACCTGGCCCACCTCGACGAGGCGGCCGAGTGGTGGGGCGTGATAACCGGACCGGTGGCTCCGCCCGCGACGGACGAGGAGACCGCCGGGTTCCTGGCTCTAGCCGCCAACACCCTCTCGGACGCCGAATGGCAAGACGATCCCTGGCACGCGCTGACCGCAAACCTGAAGAACGCGACCGGCCGCAAGGGCAAGGCGCTCTTCCTGCCGCTGCGTCAGGCGCTGACCGGTCGTGACCATGGCCCCGACATGGCTGCGCTGCTCCCGCTGATCGGCCAGACCGAAGCGGCCGCACGATTGCGCGCCGCGGCGAGAGCTTAGGCGGCAAGGCCGGCCGGAACGCTTGTTTCCTGCGCCGCTTCCAGCAAGCGCTTTTCCAGTGTTTTCAGCCGGGCCGCATTCTCGATTTTGCTGCCGAGGAGATCGGTGACGTAGAAGTTGTCGACCGCCCGCTCGCCGTAATTCGTAACGTGCGCCGAATGCACGATCAGGCGCCCTTCGAACAGCGCACGGGCAAGGCGGTTGAGCAGCGCAGGCCGGTCGCGGGCGCTGATCTCGATCACCGTGAAGCGATTCGAGGCCTTGTTGTCGAAAACGACCATCGGGTTCACGTCGAAGGCGTCGGCGCGGGCACGAGGCAGGGGGCGGGCCGCAAGCTGGGGAACGAGCTTGACCCGGTTGGCCAGCGCATCGGCGATCGCGTTCTTCAGGCGCTCGATCTGGCTGTCTTCATTGAGCGGGCGGCCCAGCGGGTCCTGGACAAGGAAGTTGTCGACCGCCAGGCCGTTTCGCGCGGTGTGGATGCGCGCGTCGATGATGTTTCCCCCAGCCAGGTGGATACCGCCGGCGATGCGATAGAACAGGCCCGGATGGTCCGCCGCGAGGACGGTCACCAGGGTCGCCCCGCGCGCCGCGTAGTATACTGCCTCGACGGTCAGCGGACGGTCGACCGCGCGGTCCATCTGGATGAGATTGAGCGCGATGATGTCCTCCGGCTCCGCCACCCAATAGGCGTCGCCCATTTGGCGCCCGACGGTGCCGACGAGATTGTCGCGCTCGGCCAGCAGCTGCCCCACCGCGCGTTTCTTGGCTGCGACACGTTCGGCGCGGCCATGGGCCTTGTGGCCCAGCCGCAGCAGTTCCTCTGCGGATGAATAAAGGTCTCCCAGGAGCTGCCGCTTCCAGCTGTTCCAGATCCCCGGCCCGACCGCCCGGATATCCACGATCGTCAGGGCCAGCAGTTGCCGCAGCCGTTCGATCGACTGCACCTCGGCTACGAAATCGGAAATGGTTTTCCAGTCGGCAAGGTCACGCTTGAAGGCGGTAGCGCTCATCAGCAAGTGCTGCCGGACCAGCCAGGCCACGAGTTCGGTTTCGACCGGGGTCAGTCCGAAACGCGGGCACAGCTTGAGCGCGACTTCGGCCCCCAGCACCGAATGGTCGCCGCGCCGTCCCTTGGCGATATCGTGGAGCAGGACCGCGACGTAAAGAACCCGGCGCGACGCTACCTTGTGGATCGCCTCGCTTGCCAGCGGATGCTCGCTTGCAAGGTCACCATTCTCGATCCGCGAGAGCAGCCCGATGGCCCGGATGGAATGCTCGTCGACGGTGTAGTGATGATACATGTCGAACTGCATCTGGGCGACCACGCGGCCGAAGTCGGGGACAAAGCGGCCGAACACCCCCGCTTCGTTCAGCCACCGCAGGGCGGTTTCAGGATTCTTGCGGCTCGAAAGAAGGTCGAGGAACATCGCGTTCGCGCGCTTGTCGCGCCGCACGGGGGTGTCGATCAGCACCGCGTCGCGCGCCGCCAGCCGCATCGCGTGCGGATGGATTTCCAGGCCTTCCTGGTTCGCGCGCAGGAACAGCTCGATCAGGCGTACCGGATCTTCGGCGAAAAACTCGTCGGTCGGGACATCGAGCTTGCCGTTGACGACGGTGAAGGCGCCGATCTTGCGCCCACGCAGGCGAAAGCCCGAGAGGAACCCGCGGTTGCGCTTGGCGAATTGCTCGTCGAGCTGCGCGAGGAACACGCCGGTCAGGCTGCCGACGCGCTTCGCGTTCAAGAAAAAGTACTGCATGAACCGCTCGACCGCGCTCTTGCCCGGCCGCTCGGAGAACTGCATCCGCGCCGCCACCTCGCGCTGGAGGTCAAAGGTCAGCCGATCCTCGGCCCGCCCCGTGATCATGTGAAGGTGGCAGCGGACGGCCCAGAAGAAGTTCTCTGCACGGTTGAACGCGCGATATTCGGCCGAGGTCAGCAGCCCGACCCGGACCAGCTCGGCAGTCGAGCGTACCTTGTAGACGTACTTGCCGATCCAGTAGAGCGTGTGCAGGTCACGCAGCCCGCCCTTGCCTTCCTTGACGTTGGGTTCGACAACGTAGCGACTGTCGCCCTGCCGCTTGTGTCGCTGGTTCCGCTCTTCGAGCTTGTCGGCGACGAACTCGCGCTCGGTCCCCGCGACGACCTCGACAAGGAACCGCCGCGCACCCTCGTCGTATAACTCGCGATCCCCCCATACATAGCGCCCTTCGAGCATCGCGGTGCGGATGGTGAGGTCGCCGCGCGCCATCCGCACCAGATCGTCGAGCGAGCGGCTGGAATGACCGACCTTCAGCCCGAGATCCCAAAGGAAATAGAGCATGGCTTCGATCACCTGCTCGCACCAGGCAGTCTGCTTCGACGGAGTCAGGAAGGCGATATCGACATCGGAATGCGGCGCCATCTCTCCGCGCCCGTAGCCGCCGACCGCCATGATCGCGAGCCGTTCGCCGGCACTTCGATTGGCGCTGGGATAGACATCGGTCACCACGTGGTCATGGATCACGCGCACGAGCTGGTCGACGAGGAACGCCTGGCCGGCGGCGCACTCGTTCCCGGCCGAAGGCTTGGCCAAAAGCCGCCGGGCAAGCTCGTCGCGCCCCGCGGCGAGCGCGCCGCGCAGCAGCTCGACCACCGCGACCCGCGCCTTGTCCCCCGATTGTGCGACTTCGCCGGCTATCGCCTCGCCAAGTACGCGGCGATCCACGATCGCCCGCTGGTTGACTAGGCGCGGGAGGCTCATGCGTGTTCCCGCTGCCATTCGGCAGTGTATTTTTCGCGCAGCGACCGCTTATCGACCTTTTCCGTTCCCAGCCGGGGCAGCGCGTCACGAACCTGCCAGAAGCGGACGGGCATCTTGAACGGCGCAATCCGGCTGGCGAGGAAGTCCCGCAATTGGTCGGGCGCGAGCGTCTCGCCATCCTTCACGAGATAGACCGCGGCCGGAACCTCGCCGTAACGGGGATCGGGCAGACCGAACACCGATGCCTCGGCCACCGCGGGGTTGGCGTAGATAGCCCCTTCCACCTCGATGCAGCTGATGTTCTCGCCGCCGCGAATAATGATGTCCTTCTTGCGATCGACGATGAACAGGTAGCCGTCCTCGTCGAGGTAGCCGAGATCTCCCGAACGAAAATATCCGTTGGCGAAGAAAGCTTCGGCCGTGGCGGCGTCGTTGTTCCAGTAACCGATGAAATTGCAGATCGAGCGGATGCAGATTTCCCCCATCGACCCTTGCGGGAGGACGTTGCCATCGTCGTCCATGATCGCAAGGTCGACGAGCGGGGGCGAGGCGCGGCCCGTGCTGGTCGGTTTGGCGAGGTAGTTTTCGTTGAAGTTGCCGCAGCCCACGCCGTTGGTTTCGGTCAGGCCGTAGCCGATGATCGGGAAACCCTGGGGCAACGCGTCGCGGATCCGCTTCACGTGCTCCACCGGACGGGGCGCCCCGCCCGCGGCAAAGGTCACACAGCTTGAAAGGTCGTATTTGTCGCGGTCGGGATGGGTTGCGATCTCGTAGCTCATCAGCGGAACGCCGACGAAGTAGGTGCACCGCTCACGCTCGATCAGGCGCATTGCCTCGACCGCGTCCCACTTGGCCATGAGCACCAGCTTGCGCCCTTGGGCGAAGCTCTGGAGAAGCAGCGGCACTTCGCCGGTGACATGGAACAGGGGCACGTTGACAAGCGCGGTCGGCTGCTCGGTCGGCAGTTCGCCACGCTCGGCCATCAGGCCCAGGATCGCGATCGACTGCGCGAGATAGTTCATCGTTGCCTGCACGACGCCGCGGTGATCCGACCAGGCGCCTTTCGACTGGCCGGTGGAGCCGGAGGTGAACAGCATCGTGGCCCGGTCGTCGCCGGTGAGGTCGGGCAGCGGCGTGTCTGCCCCGCCGCCGCGCGCAGTGAGCGTGGCTAGACCTTCGAGCGGGGGGCAGTCATGGCGGATCAGGAGGATTTCGGCACCGTGGTCCAGTCCTTCGATCCGGCGCGCGCGGCTTTCGTCGGCGATGACCAGCCGACAGGGCCCCAGGCGGATGCCTTCGACAAGCTCGCCGCCCTGCCACCAGCCGTTGAGTAGCGCGACACAGCCACCGGCCATCAGAACCGCCATGTAGGCGACCACCCAGCTCACCGAATTGCGCGCGGCGATGCCCACGAACTCGCCCTTGCGCAGGCCGTGCCCGGCCACGAGACCGCCCGCTGCGACGCGCGCAGCGGCGAATGTCTCGGCAAAGGAAAGTCGCAGATCACCGTCGACGAGGAAGGTCTTGTCGCCCTGCTCGGCGCAGAAGTGCTGGAAATAGTGGGCCAGCGACGGCGGCCCGTGAACGAGCAGCGGCATGTCGACGCCGAACCGCGGGACGGGAAAGGGCTTGGTCTCGAGCAGCCCCCCGGGGACGGCATGTGACGCGAAGGCGCGTTCGAGGTCTAGATCGAGCTGGCTGGGCATCGTTCAGTATAATCCTTCCTGCATCCCGGCCCCGCGCTCCTTTTTGAATTTGCTTGCAACTGCGGCCTTGCCTAAAGCCCGCCGCTGCGCGGAACCCGCCCTTGAGGGCGCGGGATTGATGCTTAAGGAGTTCGGCTGGTGCTGTCACTATGGACCGCGGTTGCAGCGGCAGGCGCGGTTGCCGTCGATACTCTATCAACCTCGGCCGCCTCGCCCCCCCTTCATTGGGAGAGCCTGGGCCTGACCCGAGGGATCGACCTCGGCTTCTTCATGATCCGCTGGTATTCGCTCGCTTACCTGTGCGGCATCCTCCTCGGCTACTGGCACCTGTCGCGGATGATCCGCTCGCCCGGTGCGCCGATGGCCCAGCGCCACGCTGACGACCTGTTCTTCTACGCCACGCTCGGCATCATTCTCGGCGGCCGCATCGGCTATGCGCTGTTCTACACCGGCGGCGCGACCGGTGAGCCCAGCCTGTTCACGCACTTCACCCCGGGCGAGGCGGTGAGCTGGGACCTCCTGCGACTGTGGGACGGCGGCATGAGCTTCCATGGCGGCCTGGCCGGCGTGCTCCTTGCGATTGGCTGGGTGGCCCGGCGCAACGGCCTCTCCTTCATGCGCCTGTGCGATTACATTTCGGTTTGCGTGCCCTTCGGCATGATGTTCGGCCGGCTCGCCAACTTCGTGAACGGCGAATTGTGGGGCCGGGTCGCGCAGGGCAACCTCCCCTGGGCCATGGTGTTTCCGGGCGCAGGCGACCTGCCGCGCCATCCTAGCCAGCTTTACGAAGCCGGGCTCGAAGGCCTGCTGCTGATCGTAGTGATGCTCTACCTGTTCTGGCGAACGGCGGCGCGCTGGCGGCCGGGCCTGCTCGTCGGGGTCTTCACCCTGGGCATTGCCCTGGCCCGATTCACGGTCGAATTCTTCCGCGAGCCCGACGCTCAGTTGCAGGAGTTCGCGGCGCGCACCGGGCTGTCGATGGGGCAGTGGCTGACCATTCCGCTGATGCTCGTCGGACTGTTCTTCCTCGTTCGGGCGCTGATCCGCCCGCCTCTCGACAGATCGATGGCGATCCCCGCCCCGGCCTGAATCCGCCTCGAACGCGATGCCTGCCGCCGCTCCGCCCGATTCCCTCGCCGACAAGTTCGCGCGGCTGATCGAGCGCACCGGACCAATGAGCATTGCGGCCTTCATGGCCGAGAGCAACGCCCGCTATTATTCGACCCGCGATCCGCTGGGCAGCGCAGGCGACTTCGTCACCGCGCCAGAGATCAGCCAGATGTTTGGCGAGCTGATCGGACTGTGGCTGGCCGACATGTGGATTCGTTCAGGCAGGCGCGAGCCGGTTCGCTATGTCGAGCTGGGGCCCGGCCGCGGCACCCTGGCGCGCGACGCCCTGGGTGCTGCGCGGCGTTACGGACTTGTCCCTCAGGTACACCTTGTCGAAAGCAGTCCGACGCTACGCGCGCTTCAGGCCGAGCTGCATCCCACCGCATTGTGGCATGACACGGTGGCGACGGTCCCAGACGATGGCCCGATCCTGCTCGTCGCGAACGAGTTTCTCGATGCGCTCCCGGTGCGGCAGCTTGTCCGCACCCACGTCGGTTGGCGCGAGCGGCTGATCGGGCGAGAGGACGGAGCTTTCATCTTCGTGGCGGGTTCGCAGCCCATGGATGCCGCTGTTCCGGCGGAGTTCAGCGGTGCGCCCGAAGGGACCATAATCGAGACCAGTCCTGCCTCGTCCGCGACCGTCGAAGAGGTCGCTGACCGGCTCGTTGCACAAGGCGGAGCGGCGCTGTTCATAGACTACGGTCATGCGGAGCCCCGCTTCGGCTCCACTCTCCAGGCGGTGCGCGGCCATCGCAAGCTCGATCCGTTCGCCGCGCCGGGTGAGGCCGACCTTTCGGCGCACGTCGATTTCGCGGCGCTGGCCCAAGTCGCGCAGCGCCGTGGCGCGCGCTGGCTGGGAACCGCGGAACAGGGCGATTGGCTCCGCGCCTTGGGAATAGAGACCCGTGCCGCCAACCTCGCCGCCTTCGCCCCCCAGCACGCGGTCGCAATCGCGCAGGCGCTTGAACGCCTGACCGGCGATCGGCAGATGGGCCGGCTGTTCAAGGTCATGGGATTGGGGTCGCCCGATGCCCCGGCCGCGACGGGCTTCTGAAAACGGCGTCCGGGCGGTGGCGGCGGGCGGTTGCGCCGCCGCCGTTTCACTAACCGAAAATGCTGTTGGCAAGGCGCGGGTGTGTGTCTATCAGGCCGGCCAAGCCGGGCCACGCCCGGGACCCGGGCGTTGCCTTGTGCAGCCGACCGGATGGGGCGCCGGCAGGGGATGATCGGGGCCTTCGACATAGCATGTGGACGGCCGGTCCCTCTGGGCGCCGGTCGGCAGGGTTCCGCTTCCTTTCGGGTTTCCGGGGCGGCAAGATAACAAGGGTTTCGAATGGCAGACGAGGCGAGCATCGACACTCCCCCCTCAACCGCGGTCACCATGACGGACGGCGAGGGCGTGCGGCGGCGGGACTTCATCAATATCGCGGCGGTCACTTTCGCCGGGATCGGCGGCGTGGCGGTGCTCTATCCGCTGATCAGCCAGATGGCGCCTTCGGCCGACGTGCTGGCTGAAAGCTCGACCGAGATCGACATTTCCTCGATCCAGCCCGGACAGGCGATCAAGGCCGTCTGGCGCAAGCAGCCGGTCTTCATCCGCAACCTGACCCCGGTCGAGATCGCGGAAGCGGACAAGGTGCCCGTGGACTCGCTGCGCGATCCCCAGACGCTGGGTGAGCGCACTAAGGAAGGCAAGAAGAACTGGCTCATCACGATGGGCGTGTGCACCCATCTGGGCTGCGTTCCGCTCGGCGCCGGCGAGGGTGAGACCCGGGGCGAATTCGGCGGTTATTTCTGCCCTTGCCACGGTTCGGTCTACGATACCGCGGCGCGGATCCGGAAGGGTCCCGCTCCCAAGAACCTCGAAGTGCCGGAGTATTCTTTCAACTCCGATACCGTCGTCAAGATCGGCTGAGGACACCTGAAATGAGCTTTCCCTGGGCCCAGGAATACCAGCCGAAGCAGCCGCTGATGCGCTGGCTCGACGAGAAGCTGCCGCTTCCGCGCTTCGTCTACAACGCGATCGGCGCCGGTTACCCGGTTCCCCGCAACCTGAACTACTTCTGGAATTTCGGCGTTCTGGCCGGCTTCTGCCTCGTGCTGCAGATCGTCACCGGGATCATCCTGGCGATGCACTATGCGCCGAATGCGCAGGTGGCGTTCGATTCGACCGAGCACATCATGCGCGACGTCAACTGGGGCTGGATGCTGCGCTACGCGCACGCCAACGGCGCCTCGGCGTTCTTCGTCGTCGTCTACATCCACATCTTCCGCGGCCTCTATTTCGGTAGCTACAAGGCCCCGCGCGAGATGATCTGGCTCCTCGGCGTCGTCATCTACCTGCTGATGATGGCGACCGGCTTCATGGGCTATGTACTTCCCTGGGGGCAGATGAGCTTCTGGGGCGCCAAGGTCATCACCGGCCTGTTCTCCGCCATCCCGCTGATCGGCACGCCGCTGCAGGAATGGCTGCTGGGCGGCTTCGCGCCGGACAACGCCGCGTTGAACCGCTTCTTCAGCCTGCACTTCCTGCTGCCCTTCGTGATCGCAGCGGTGGTGATCCTTCACATCTGGGCGCTGCACATCCCCGGCTCGTCGAACCCCACAGGGATCGAAGTAAAGAGCGAGAGCGATACTGTTCCGTTCCACCCGTACTACACCGCCAAGGATGGTTTCGGGCTGGGCGTGTTCCTGATCCTCTACTGCACCATGCTGTTCTTCCTGCCCAATGCGCTGGGCCACCCGGACAACTACATTCCGGCCAACCCGTTGAGCACGCCGGCGCACATCGTGCCCGAATGGTACTACTGGCCGTTCTACGCGATCCTGCGCGCCTTCACGTCGGACTTCTTCTTCATCCCGGCCAAGCTGATGGGCGTGCTGGCGATGTTCAGCGCGATCCTGCTGTTCTTCTTCCTGCCCTGGCTCGATACGTCGCCGGTGCGCTCGGGGAAGTACCGCCCGCTGTTCCGCAAGTTCTTCTGGTTCGGCCTGATCCCCGACGTGCTGATCCTGGGTTATTGCGGCGGCTCGCCCGCAGCCGAACCCTACGTGATGATCAGCCAGATCGCGGCGGCGTACTACTTCCTTCACTTCCTCGTCATCCTGCCGATCGTATCGTCGATCGAGCGGCCCGAACCGATGCCGTTCTCGATCACCGAGGCGGTGCTGGGCAAGGATGACAAGGCCGTGCTCGTCCCTGCTTCGGCCGGCGATCTGCCGCCCGCCGCAACCCCCGTTCCCGCCGCCTGAGCCGCAACAGGAAAGCCAAGAGAACCGCACATGGTCCGTCTGTTAGGAATGCTCGCCGGCCTGTTTTTCGGAGCCGCCCTGCTGTGGTCGTTCGGCAATGGCGCTTACACCGCGATCACCGAACCGACCGCGGCGACCGCCGAGGCCGAATTCCATCGCCATCCCAAGGAAGTGCGCTTCGCCAGTGACGGGCCTTTCGGCACGTTCGACAAGCAACAGCTGCAGCGTGGCTTTCAGGTCTACAAGGAAGTCTGCTCGGCCTGCCATTCGCTGCGCCTCGTCGCGTTTCGCGACCTGTCGCAGCTCGGCTACAACGAGGCTGAGGTGAAGGCGATCGCCAAGGGCTTCCAGGTCCCCGGTATCGACCCGAACACGGGCGAAGCGAACACGCGTCCGGGACTGCCGACGGACTACTTCCCCAAGCCCTTCGCCAACGACATCGCCGCCCGCGCCGCGAACAACAACGCGGTGCCGCCCGATCTTTCGCTGATGACCAAGGCACGCCACGAAGGTCCGGCCTATGTCTATTCGCTGCTGACCGGGTTCCAGAACCAGCCGGCGGCGCTTCTGCAGAAGTTCCCCGACGCCAAGACCCCGGCCGGGCTGCACTACAACCCCTATTTCGCCAACCTCAACCTCGCGATGGCGCCGCCGCTCACCGCCGAGGGCCAGGTGACCTATGGCGACGGGACGAAGTCCAGCGTGGATCAGATGGCCAAGGACGTCGCCGCGTTCCTCGTCTGGACTGCCGAGCCCAAGCTGGCCAAGCGCCACCAGACCGGGTTTCCGGTCGTGATCTTCCTCATCTTCGCGACGGTCCTGGCCTACATGGCCTACCAGAACGTGTGGCGGGGGAAGAAGGGCAACCATTGATCGCCCGCCGCTCCTGGCTCGAGACATTGGAGGGGTCGCCGGCAACGGCGGCCCCTTTCATTTGCGCTGCCGCCCCGCCAGGCTGCGCGACATGACCCCATCAGATCTGCGCGCACTGATCCGCACCGTGCCGGACTTTCCGCACCCCGGAATCCAGTTCCGCGACATCACCACCATGATCGCGCACGGCGAAGGTCTGGCCGCCTGCGTCGGACACCTTGCCCAGCGGGCCAAGGCTGCGGGGGCCGAGATGATCGCGGGCATGGAAGCGCGGGGCTTCATTTTCGGCGCCGCGGCCGCCGCGCAACTGGGGATTGGTTTTCTTCCGGTGCGCAAGCCGGGCAAGCTGCCGGTGCCGACGATCGGGATCGACTATGACCTCGAGTACGGCAGCAACCGGCTCGAGATCGATCCCGGCGCAGTCAGGCTGGGCATGCGCATCGTGATCGTCGACGACCTGATCGCGACCGGGGGAACCGCGCTTGCCGCCGCGCAACTCCTGCGCATGGCTGGCGCGGCCGTTAACGATGCGCTGTTCGTGATCGATCTTCCTGACCTGGGCGGCGCCGCGCGCCTGCGAGAGGCCGGGCTGCGCGTCGAATCGCTGGTCGAATTTCCCGGTCACTGAGCCAAGATCGCCGCGCATCTCCCCGATCGGCTCGGCGATCGCCTGTTGACGGCCTGCCCCCAGCAGTGGCATCTGCGCGCCTCGCGCCACGGTCGCATCGCGAACGCGGGTATAGCATAGTGGTAATGCACTAGCCTTCCAAGCTAGCTAGGCGGGTTCGATTCCCGCTACCCGCTCCAGCCCCTCCGGCGGCACGCAGGATGCGGCTTCCTCTCCTCCAGGGCTCGCCGGACCTTCATGGCCAATCGCTATTATCAGGGCCCGCCCAGCGACCATTTCGACGGCGTCCGCTTCTTCAATCCGGGCCATGATTCCACCGACCGGTCGCTGCGGGAGATCCTTCGCTGGAAGCTGTACAGCCGCCCAACGGCATGGCCGACTTCGGTACCGATCCGGCCCGTCCGGCCCGATGCGCGAGTGGCGGGCCTGCGCGTGACGCACGTCGGTCACGTGACTATGCTGATCCAGGTTGCCGGGCTCAGTATCCTTACCGATCCGGTATGGTCCGAACGGGCCAGTCCCCTGACCTTCGCCGGACCCAAGCGAGTTACCGCGCCCGCCATCGCGCTTGCCGACCTTCCCAGGATCGACGTCGTTCTCCTCAGCCATAGCCACTACGATCATCTCGATATCGCTACGCTG
Source organism: Novosphingobium tardum (assembly GCF_042652045.1). NCBI lineage: Bacteria > Pseudomonadati > Pseudomonadota > Alphaproteobacteria > Sphingomonadales > Sphingomonadaceae > Novosphingobium > Novosphingobium tardum. Next base: position 195,101 of record NZ_JBHSDR010000003.1, read on the forward strand.
CGGGAACTGCACCGCCGCGACGCGCCGTTGATGGCGATGCCGCTCGGCAACGACGCTATCGTGCGGGCCACAATCCCCGAGGCGCGCATCGCGATCGGTGACTGGTGGGATCGCCTCGACCTTCCCGCCGGCTGCGCGACGACCATAACCCCGGCGTACCACTGGTCGAACCGGTCATTAAGCGACGTGCGCATGGCGCTATGGTCGGGCCACTATCTCCAAACCCCGCATGGCAGCGTGTGGTTTGCAGGCGACACCGGCTATGGCGACGGCGCGATCTTCCGTGACCTTCGCGCGCGACTGGGCCCGCCCGACCTCGCGCTCCTGCCGATCGGATCGTACGAGCCGCGCTGGTTCATGGCCGCCCAGCACGTCAATCCGGCAGAGGCGGTGCAAATCATGGAGGACACCGGCGCAAACCGCGCGCTGGGCATCCATTGGGGCACTTTCCAGCTCACCGACGAGGGATACGAAGACCCAGCGCTCGCGCTCGACCATGCGCTGAAGGCAAAGGGGATCGAGGCGTCTCGCTTTACCGCCGCCCGTCCCGGCGACGTTTTCGAACTCGCCTGAGAACTGGGCCGCCCCACCTCAGACCGCCATGTTGTCGATGAGCCGGGTGGACCCGATACGCGCGGCGACAAGGAGGCGCGCGGCGCCTGCGCCCAGTTCAGTCAGCGGCTGGAGGGAGTCCGCATCGCGCACCTCGGCATAGTCGACAGACGAAAAGCCCCCGGCAACGAGCGTGCTGACAAGATCGGTCAGCGCCGCAGACACTGGCGTGCCCCTGCCCATCGTGGAGATCGCCTCTTTCATCGCCCTTGGCAGCGCTGCAGCCTGTTCGCGCTCGGTAGGAGAAAGGTATGCGTTGCGCGAGCTCATCGCCAGCCCATCGGCTTCGCGCACGGTAGGGAGGCCGAGGATGTCGCCCACCGCCGGACGCGACAGATCGAGGTCGCGCGCCATGCGGCGGATCACGGCAAGCTGTTGCCAGTCCTTTTCGCCGAAGAGGGCAACATCGGGCAGCACCTGGTTGAACAGCTTGCAGACCACGGTCGCCACGCCATCGAAGTGGCCGGGCCGGGCAGCGCCGCAAAGGCCCTCGCTGACGCCGGTCACCGAGATGTTCGTGGCGTAGCCTTCAGGATACATTTCCGCCGGCAAGGGCGCCCAGAGCAGGTCCACGCCCTCTGCCTCCAGTAATGCCTGGTCCGCGGCAAGCTGGCGCGGATAGGCGTCGAGATCCTCGTTCGCCCCGAACTGGCGCGGGTTGACGAAGATCGAGACGGCAACGTGCTGAGCATGGCGGCGCGCCTCGCGCACCAGCGCCATGTGTCCTTGGTGAAGCGCGCCCATCGTCGGCACCAGCGCAAGCTTTCCACCGCCCAGCGCAGCCCGCGCCTTGCGCAATTCGTCGAGCCGATTGATGGTTTGCACGCGCGCTTCCTTTTGCCCTAGACGCCGTCCCGTAACCGCCACGCCCGCCTGCTGCAACGAGAGGCCATCCTTGCCGAAGCTTCCGCACATCATCGTCCTCGCCAACGAGAAGGGTGGCACCGGCAAGTCGACCACGGCGGTTCATGTCGCCGTGGCGCTGGCCTATCAGGGCGCAAACGTGGCGGCGATCGACCTCGATTCCCGCCAGCGCACCACGCATCGCTATTTCGAGAACCGTGCCGAGACCGAGCGCCGCCGCGGCATCACCCTGCCCGGCGCCACGTGCGAAGTCTTCCGCGGCGAGAGCCTGGAAGAGCTCGACACAATGGCGGCCGCGCTGGGAGAGGGCAGGGACTTCCTGGTGTTCGACACCCCCGGGCGCGACGATCCCTTCGCCCGCCACGTGGCCACCGGGGCCGACACGCTGGTTACCCCCCTGAACGACAGCTTCGTGGACTTCGACCTCATCGGACAGGTCGATGCCGAGACCTTCAAGGTGCGCAAGCTGTCATTCTATGCGGAGCTGATCTGGGAGGCTCGCAAGAAGCGCGCGATGGCGACGATCCGCGACCAGCGCCGCGAGATGGATTGGGTGGTGGTGCGCAATCGCACCCAGCACGTCGAGGCGCGCAACATGAAGCGGCTCGATAACGCGCTCGGCGAACTGTCCAAGCGCGTGGGCTTTCGCATCGCCCAGGGCCTCAGCGAGAGGGTCATCTACCGCGAGTTGTTCCCGTCGGGACTGACCTTGCTCGACAAGGGCCAGTTGGGCGAGCTGGGCACCAGCCACCTCGTTGCGCGGCAGGAACTTCGCACGCTGATCTCAAACCTCAAGCTGCCGATGCCCGGACACGGCGCGGGCGAGGACGCCGCCCCGATCGCTCTGGCCGCCTCGGCATGAAGTTCCTCTGGCTCCTCGTCCTGGCGAGCATTGCCTGCAAGGTAATCGCAAAGCGGTGGCCTTGGGAACTGCTTGGCGGGCAGCCGCGTTCGGATGCGGTGGAGCGAGCTGCAACGCTTCTCGGCGTGCGCAGCGATGCCACGCGGGAGGATATCATGGAAGCGCATCGCCGCCTGGTTTCCCGCGTTCATCCCGACCGGGGTGGAAGCGACAGCCAGGTTCACGAGGCCAATGCCGCGCGCGACCTCCTCTTGGGTGCGGCGCAGCTCGGCCAGAACCGCTGATTCGGCTCGATCAGGGATCACCATCCCGTCGAGACGCCCGTCAATCCCAGGATTCCCTACGAACATGACGCACCAGTTTCATCCCACCACTCTCCGCGAATACGACATCCGGGGGATCATCGGCGAAACGCTCGGCCCCGACGATGCCCGTGCGATCGGCCGGGGGTTCGGCACGAAGATCGTGGAAGCCGGCCGATCGACCGTGGCGGTGGGTTATGACGGGCGCATCAGTTCGCCGATCCTCGAGCATGCGCTGGTCGAAGGACTGAACTCCAGCGGCGTCGACGCGATCCGCATCGGAATGGGGCCGACGCCGATGCTCTACTATGCCGAAGCCTCAATTCCAGAGGCAGATGGCGGCATTCAGATAACCGGCAGCCACAATCCCGCCAATTATAATGGCTTCAAGATGGTATTTCAGGGCCGGCCGTTTTTCGGGAAGGACATCCTCGAACTCGGCCGGATGGCAGCCGCCGGGGAATGGGCTTCCGGCAACGGGACCTCCACCAGCCGCGAGATCCTGGGCGAGTACATCGAACGGCTGATTGAAGGGCTCGCCGGGATCAGCAACGATGAGCTGTCCCGACTTCGGATCGGTTGGGACGCGGGCAATGGCGCCGCGGGCCCTGCGCTCGAGGCGCTGACCGCTCGGCTCCCTGGCGAGCACTTCCTTCTGTTTACCGAAGTCGACGGAAATTTTCCCAACCATCATCCCGATCCTACCGAGGAGAAGAATCTGGAGGACTTGCGCAGCCTCGTCGCTGCCAAGAACCTCGATTTCGGAGTGGCATTCGACGGCGATGGCGACCGCATCGGCGCGATCGACGGCCAAGGGAGGATCATCTGGGGCGACCAGCTTTTGATGATCTACGCCGAGGACCTCCTGCGCATGGTGCCAGGCTCGACGATTATTGCCGACGTAAAGGCGTCGAAGGCACTGTTCGACCGCGTGGCCGAACTCGGCGGGAAGCCGCTGATGTGGAACACCGGCCACAGCCTGATTAAGTCCAAAATGAAGGAAACTGGCGCCCCGCTGGCCGGGGAAATGAGCGGCCACGTGTTCTTCGCGCACGACTACTACGGTTACGACGATGCGCTCTATGCTGCGATTCGGCTGATCGCCGCCTCATCGCGGCTCGGCAAGTCGGTGACCCAACTGCGCGGGGAAATGCCCGCGATGGTCAACACACCCGAGCTTCGCTTTCAGGTGGACGAGAGCCGCAAGTTCGCGGTGATCGACGAGGTCAAGGCGCGGCTCAAGGCAGCGGGCGCCGATGTCGACGAGACCGACGGCGCGCGGGTGACCACCGCCGATGGATGGTGGCTCCTGCGTGCTTCGAACACCCAGGACGTGCTTGTGGCTCGGGCCGAGGCTGCCGACCAAAAGGGCCTCGACCGCCTGATGTCCCAGATCGACGATCAGCTTGCTGCATCAGGCCTGGAACGCGGACCGCAGGCAGGCCACTGATCGGCGGACGAGGCGGGATTCGCGCAGTCCTCGCCTTGACTTAGCCTTGGCGGTTTGCTGGCTTCCCTCTCGCGGTCGCACGCGAAAGGGATGGCATTGATGGGATCGCTGGCGGCAATCGTGTTCCAGCGGTTCGAATCGGGCGCGGAAGAGCGCCGCTACAGCCGCGAACTGCGCACCCGCCAGGCGAAGTTCACCCGCGCCCTGATGATCCTCGGGCCGTCGATGCTCGCCCTTTATACAGTGCTGAACCCGGTTTTCCTAAGCTGGGAGAGCGCAACGGGCATGCTGATAGCCAGCGCCGTGATGCTGCCGATGATGGCGTTCTATTTCTGGTATGTCGGCCGTCCAGGCTTTGCCGCGAACCGGTGGTTCGATCTGGCCTTCTTCCTCGCCATCGAGCCGCCGATGTTCTTCTTCATCCGCTCATTGTGGGAGAGCGGCATCAGCGGCTGGCCGTTCTACGCTATCCTTTGCTACAATCAGCAATTGCTGCTGTCGTACGCGTGCCTCGCCTTCGCGGCATCGGTACGCCAGTTCGCGATCTTTGCCGCGATCTCAGTCGCCTACCTCGTCGCGACCCTCGCCATCCTCGGCTATCCGACCAATGTCGCGGTCTATACGGCGACCTTCTATGCCCCGTTCGCGATACTGCTCGTCTACATAAACTGGGCGATCGACGACAAGGCGCGCCTGCTGTTCGACGCGGGCGTCAAGCTTGATGCGGAAAAGCGTAAGTCCGACGCCCTGCTCTACAACGTGCTGCCCCAGTCGATTGCCACCCGATTGCAATCGGGCGAGGCGATCGCCGACGCATTCGACGAGGTGACGATCGTCTTCGTCGACGTGGTGGGCTTCACCACACTGTCGCAGTCCCTGCCTGCTGCGCGGATCGTGGAACTGCTGAACTCCTTCTTCGGCCTCGCCGACCGAAGCTGCGACCTGTTCGGACTGGAGAAGGTCAAGACGATTGGCGACGCGTATATGGCCGTGGCGGGGGCGATCGTCCCGGTCCCGCACGCAGCCAAGTCGACCATCGGCTTCGGCCGCCACCTGATCGAGGGCGTCCGCGAGATGGCACGGGGCAGCGGGGTGGATTTCGCGGTGCGCGTGGGGATCAATTCTGGACCGGTCATCGGCGGCGTGATCAGCAGCAAGCGGATGAGCTACGATTATTGGGGCGATGCTATCAATGTTGCCGCCCGCATCGAAGGCGTGGCACCGGTCAACGGAATCACGGTCTCGCAATCGACGCGCGATCTTCTCGCCGATTCCTACGCCTTTTCTCCTCCGCGGCTCGTGGCCCTGAAGGGGATCGGCGAAGTGCCTGTCTACGACCTGAGGATGGACCGGCTCGATTGATCCATGGCTACTTGGCCTCGCGCCCTAGGAGCTTGCGCCAGCCCTGGCGCGCGGCGAGACCGAGCGAGCCGTAGGCCGCGATCTCCCGGAACGTTCCTGGCGCAAGGCCGCTCCGCTCGGCGAGTGTGACCCGCACCGCGAGGCGCGGTTCGCCCGAATGGTTGGGGTAGGCGCCGTGAAGCTGATCGGCATCGAAGAAGACGATCTCGCCCGGCTTCATCGCCACATCGTAGGCCGGGGCGGACGTCGGCGCGATTTCGACATGCGACGGGCGGGCGAGGGCGACGACGGTCTTGTCGCTCTCGCCGGTCGTGCTCGCCATGCGCAGGCAACCGTTTCCGCCGTTGGTCGGGCCAAGCGCGATCCACAAGGTGAAGGCGCTCGCGACCGGAGCCGAACCGCCATTTCCGTCGCCTTCGCGACGATAGCGCGTTGCCGGCGCCCCCGACAGCTTGATTTCCGGATAAGCGGCGAGGATCACGGGATCGGTCAGGCGTTGGGCGATCAGCGCACGGGCGTCGGGCGTGTCGAGCAGTTCGCGCAAGAGCTGTCCCGCGCCCCTGCTCTCAATGAAGAAGTCCTTCAGCAGCAGTTCCGGTTGGTCCCCCGCAAGCCGGGTCGTGGTGCCGATCGCGGCAACGACCCGCGCTTCGAGTTCGGCTCGCAGATTCTCGGATATCGGCTGGTTGAGCACACGCCACATCGCCCCCACTTAACCCTAGCCATGCCCGCCGCTCAACCCTTTCCGCCGTCGCGCGGGCGAATCCCGCTTCGCGCCCGGGGATCGGGCCGCCGCGCCGTGCGTTGCCGGGGGTGAGCAGCGAAGCATCCCTTGTCCCGCCGGAGATCGCCCACTGGTTCGAAGGGCGCGGCTGGCGTTTGCGTCGCCACCAGACCGACATGCTCGCTGCCGCGCGCGCGGGCGATCACGCATTCCTCGTCGCGGATACGGGCGCGGGCAAGACGCTGGCCGGGTTCTTGCCGACGCTGGCCGACTTTACTCCGTCGCATCTCGCCGGATCCGCCGCAGCGGAGGGTCTGCACACTCTCTACGTGTCTCCGCTGAAAGCGCTGGCGCATGACGTGCAGCGCAATCTCATGACGCCGATCGAGGATATGGGCCTGCCGATACGGGTCGAGACGCGCAGCGGCGACACCCCTTCGGATCGAAAGTTGCGCCAGCGCAGCAAGCCGCCACACATCCTCCTGACCACGCCGGAATCGCTCTCCTTGCTGCTCAGTTATCCGGAGAGCGCGGAAATATTCGCCGGGCTCAAGCGGATCGTCATCGACGAGATTCATGCCTTCGCCACTGGCAAGCGCGGCGACCTGTTGGCACTCTCGCTGTCGCGCCTTCAGGCCCTCGCCCCCGGCATGCGGCGCTGCGCCCTATCCGCCACCGTCGCTGATCCCGAGGCGTTTCGCGAATGGCTCGCTCCCTGGGGGGAGATCGACCGGGTGCGGCTGGTCGAAGGCGAGCCGGGTGCCGATCCGGAAGTGTCGATCCTGCTGCCCCAGGACGCCCGGGTGCCCTGGGGCGGACATGCCGCAGCGTGGGCTGTTCCGCAGCTTTACGAGGCGATCCGCGCCAACCGGACCACCCTGATCTTCACCAACACCCGCTTTCTCGCCGAATACATCTTCCAGCTCCTGTGGGACGTGAATGACGATACCTTGCCGATCGGCATCCACCACGGATCGCTTTCGAAGGAAGCCCGGCGCAAGGTCGAGGCGGCTATGGCGCGGGGGGAGCTGCGTGCGCTCGTCGCCACCGCCAGCCTCGATCTCGGTGTCGACTGGGGGGACATCGACCTTGTCGTGCAGATGGGGGCACCGAAGGGCTCCTCGCGCCTGCTGCAACGGATCGGCCGCGCCAACCATCGGCTCGACCAGGCCAGCCGCGCGCTGCTCGTCCCCGGCAACCGGTTTGAGTATCTCGAGGCCCAGGCCGCAGTCGACGCGGTCCACGAAGGCCAGCGCGACGGCGAGGACTTTCGCCCGGGGGGTCTCGATGTCCTTGCCCAGCACGTCATGGCGCGGGCCTGCGTCGGCCCGTTCGACGAGGCCGAATTGCTGGCCGAGGTGCGTTCCTCGCTCAGTTATGCCTGGGTGGACGACGCGGCATGGAACCGGGTGCTCTCCTTCGTCGCCACTGGAGGCTACGCGCTGCGCGCCTACGACCGGTTCAAGCGCATAGTCCGCGCACCCGACGGGACCTGGCGGCTGACCCATCCCGAACATGCCGCGCGCCACCGGCTGAATGCCGGGATCATTCTCGACGCTGAGATGATCGAGATCCGCTTTCGCAACGGACGCTCGCTAGGGCGGGTCGAGGAGCAGTTTGCAGCATCGCTGCGCAACGGCGACACCTTTCGGTTCGCCGGGATGGACCTCGAAGTCGAAGCGATGCGCGACATGGACCTGATTGTGCGCGCGGCGCGCAGCGCGGCGACGATCCCCAGCTACATGGGTGCGCGCATGCCGCTGACCACTCATCTGGCCGAACGGGTGCGCGAAATGCTCGTCGACCGGCCGGGCTGGTCGCGCTTTCCCGACGACGTTCGCGAATGGCTCGAAGTGCAGGACTGGCGGTCGCAGATGCCCGGCCCCGCACAGCTCCTCGTCGAGAGCTTCCCTCACGGCGGCCGCGAATACACGGTGCTCTATCCATTCGAAGGCTGGAACGCCCACCAGTCGCTGGGGATGCTGCTCACCGCGCGGATGGAGGCGCAGGGTCTTCGCCCGCTCGGCTTCGTCGCCAACGACTATTCGCTCGCGCTCTACGGGCTCGTCCCGGTCGACGACCCGGGCGCGCTGCTGTCGCCCGATATCCTGACACACGAGTTCGTGGAGTGGGTGCAGGATTCTCACCTCCTGCGCCGCGCTTTCCGCGAAGTGGCTGTGATCGGCGGGCTGGTGGAGCGTCACCATCCCGGCAAGCGCAAGTCGGGCAAGCAGGTCACCTTCTCGACCGACCTGATTTACGACGTGCTGCGCAAGTACGAGCCCGACCATGTCCTGATCCAGGCGGCATGGGCCGATGCGCGGGAGCGGATGACCGACGTGGGGCGCGTCGGCGACCTGCTGGACCGCGCCGCAGGGCAACTCGTGCATGTCCGGCTTGACCGCGTCAGCCCACTTGCGGTGCCCGTTATGGTCATGATCGGCCGCGAGACGCTTCCCGCAGGAGCCGCCGACGACGAGCTTCTTCTGGAGGCGGAGTCACTAGCGGAAGCTGCCATGGACCCATCGAAGGGCTAGGGGCCGCTGTGCGGCCCATTTGCGGACATGAGAAAGGGGGCGGATCGCTCCGCCCCCTCGAAAGTCTTCCGCAGCCGTCGTCAGGCGACAGCTAACATGATTGCTTACTCGCCGGCCTTCTGGAAGGTCGCGAACTGTTCATTGCCGACGAAGCCGAACTTCGACACGCCCGATGCCGTGATGATCTTCAGCAACCGGTTGGCGATTTCGTAGCTGGCGTATTCCTCGGGCTGGAACTGCAGCTCGGGCTCCGGGTTCAGCGCCTTCGTCGCGTCGAGGAGAGAAACCAGCTGGCCTTCGGTGGTCGGCGTGCCGTTCCACAGAATCTGGCCGCCCATCGTCAGGACCAGCTTGTTCTTCACCGGATCGACCTGCTGATCCGCCGTCGGAGGCGAGGCCTGCGGCAGATCGATGTTGATGGCGTGGGTCGCCACCGGAATGGTGATGATGAACATGATGAGGAGAACGAGCATGACGTCGATCAACGGCGTCGTGTTCATTTCCATCATCGGCGAGCCATCGTCCTTGCCGCCGCTCATTGCCATCGGAAAATACTCCTGTTCGTCTGCTGCGGGGGCCGCATCGAAGGCCCACCGATTATTTCGCGGTGGCGCTTAGCCGTTGGGATCGACCGGGTTGGCGATGAAGCCGACCCGCGGATAGCCCGACACCTGGACGTTGTAGATTGCGCCCGCGATGCACTTCCACGGAACGTTGACGTCGCCGCGAATGTGAACTTCGGGGATCTTGTCCGGATCGATATTCGTCGCACCGCCCTCGCGCTTCACGATAGCGTCGAGCCGTTCGAACGCCTGCTTCTGCAGCTCGGCGGAATCGACCGGAGAGGTGTTGTTGAAATAGATCCGGCACTGGCCCGAGCGCGAGGATCCTTCATAGCCCGCATCACCAGGGCTGCGGCCCGCATCGTCGGTCGAGACGACGGCGAGCAGGAGGTTCTCGACCTTGTCCTTGGATTCCTCCGAGGCCAGGATCGGCACCTTGAGCTTCTCGATCGTCTGGATCGCCACCGGCACCGCGATAAGAAAGATGATGAGCAGAACCAGCATCACGTCGACCAGCGGCGTGGTGTTGATGTCCGACATCGGTCGTTCTTCGCCGCCGGCAGGGCCTACCGAAACTGCCATTGCTTACATCCTATCTTCTAGACCCGGCCCGGGAGGCGGCGGCGCCGCCGCGCGCATCCCGAAGCCCATGTCACCGTTACCCGGCGACCGCATGCTTGAAACCCGCTTCCGTGGCGGCAGGCTGGCCAAGCGCCGACCTGCCGCAAACCGGAAACGTGCTTAGTTCTTCATGCCCGACGGCGGCACCTGGGTGCTCATCGGGGTAGTGCCGGCGGGGGTGGTTCCAGCCGGGGTCGTGGCACGGCCCTGAGCAGTCGCCGCGGCCTTGCCGGCGGGACCGGCGAGCGCGGGACGAACGGCTCCCTTCGAGTTGATGTTCGCGAGAACATCGGTCGAGAAGCTGTTCAGGTGCTCGGCGATGCGCTTGTTGCGCGCCTGCAGCCAGTTGTAGGCAAGCACCGCGGGAACCGCGACGAGCAGACCGAGCGCGGTCATGATCAGCGCTTCACCGACCGGACCCGCGACCTTGTCGATCGAGGCCGAACCGGCGATGCCGATATTGATCAGCGCGCGATAAATGCCGACCACGGTACCGAACAGGCCGATGAACGGCGCGGTCGCACCCACGGTCGCCAGGAACGGCAGGCCGCCCGCGAGCTTCGCGTTGATCGAGGCTTCCGAACGGGCGAGCGAGCCGTGCAGCCAGTCGTGCGCTTCGAGGCTGTCGGTCATCTTGCCGTATTGGTCCTCGGCCGACAGGCCGTCGTCGACGAGCTGGCGGTAGGCGCTGTTCTTCTCGAGCTTGTTCGCACCATCGCGAAGGTTGTTCGAACGCCAGAAGTTGGCACGAACGTCACGCGACTGACGCATGATCTTCTGCTGTTCGAAGAACTTGGTGAACAGGATGTAGAACGAGCCGAACGACATGATCCCGAGGATCACGACGGTCGCGATGGCGATGAAGCCACCCTGCTTGAGCGCCTCGGCGAAGCCGAACTTGTTCTGCGGGACGTTCGTCGCCGCCGCGGCAAGAGTGTAAATGAGCATGCGGGTCTTCCTCTCAAACAATCAGGAAATGTGGTGTGAAAACTATGCGGCAGACCGCGACCCGGGAATGGGCGACATCCTGTCGGCCAGTCCCGGGACGCGCGGTCATTTGGGGATGACCCAGCGAACCGCGTTGGAGTAGCTGCCGGAGGTCGGCCTGCCTTCGCCGTCGGTCGCCGGATTGAACCGGGCGCGACGGGTAACGTTCGAGCAGGCGGCCTGGTCGAGGTCAGGGCTGCCGCTCGATCCCGTGACCTCGCAGTTGGTCACGCGGCCATCCGGTCCCACCGTCACGCGGAAACGTGTGGTGCCTTCACGCTCTTCACGAAGCGCGCGAGCCGGATAATCGTCCGTCGTGGCCCAGCTTCCCGGGTTGCCCTTCGGCGATGCACCCTTGGGCGTAAAGCGAGGTGGCGGGGGCGCTGCCGGCGGCGGGGGCGGGGGTGCCGCGACGACCGTCGGCGGCAGAACCACCTTGGGAGGTTCCACAACCGTCTGCACCTGCGGCGCAGGGCGCGTGAAGCTGATCGGCGGCGGAGGCGCGACGATCGGCGGCGGGGGAATCTTCTGGTCCGGCGGCGGCGGCGGAGGAGGCGGCGGTGGCGGCGGCTCCTCGATGTTCACCGCGCTGACGGTTTCCTTGATCTTTTTAACAGCCTCGAAGGCAAGACCCGTCACCAGCGCATAACCGACGATCACATGGAGAATCGCAACGATGATCAGCGCGGTTATGCGGTTCCCGCTCATCTGTTGGTCAGCGTATGCCATCCAGGTCCTTCTCTCTATCCACGCGCACGGGAGCACCCGAGCGCAAATTCGACGGCAATGGACCCGCAGGTCGCATGGCCAGCCGGCTACCCATCACTTGTTTCCACCCTGCCGGATACCCGGAGCAGCCGACGCAGCCCTGGCCCGACGGCGGCAGAAATCAGGCGTTTGCTCTTGTTAAGCCCGATTTGCGGGAGCTTTAACGCCGATGCCAATGCCGCGCAAATGCTTTATCCGTTAACTTCCGATTCACGCTCACGCCCGTGAAAGAGACCGTGTACCTAGCCCCGCAATGACCGGCGGGGCGGTTTGTTCCAAAGCGAGCAGACCGCGTTGCCGGTTGCGCCAAGTCAAGCCCACAGGACGTGCCCGGATGTCTCGGAAGACCATGCGAATTTTGACCGCCATCGCAGGATTTGCGGCGGTCATCCCCCAATTCTCGCACGCACAGCAAAGTGCCGCACCGATGGCCACAGCCAGTGGATTCAGCGGCAATCTGACCTACGCCGACATCGCCGATCTTTCCGCGGGAACGCCCCTCGTCGCCAAAGTTCAAGTGCGCAAGGTCGCGCGCCTCAAGCCCGCCCAGGCGCCTGGCCTGCGTGCCGGAATGGCCCGCGTCTACATCGAGGGCCGCACCTCGGCGCTCCTCATTGGCGAGGGACTGGGCGAATCGATTCGCTTCCTCGCCGATGTGCCGCTGACACCCAAGGGCGACCTGCCCAAGCTCAGGAAGGCCGAGACGATTGTCTTTGCACGTGCGGTCCCGGAGCGGCCCGGCGAGATTCAGCTGGTCGCCCCCGACGGCATGATAGCCTGGAGCCAGCCCGTCGAGGACCGGGTGCGCGGGATCCTGCGCGAGCTCGTTGCACCCGGCGCCGCGCCCGCGATCATCGGCGTGCGCGAGGCGGCGCATGTCCGGGGCAATCTCGTCGGCGAAGGGGAAACGCAGATCTTCCTCGCGACGCCCAGCGGTCAACCCGTCTCGATCTCGGTTCTTCGGCGTCCAGAGGCGCCGCCGACTTGGGGCGTATCGCTGGGCGAGATCGTAGACCAGGCCGCCGTTCCGCCTACGCGCGACACGCTTACGTGGTACCGGCTCGCGTGCTTCCTGCCGAACGGCGTCACCCCCTCCACCGTCCTGCCCGGCGATGACATCGACCGGCGGCGGGCGGCCGAGGACTATCGCTACGTTCGCGGAGAGCTTGGCGCCTGCCCCCGCAACCGGCCGGAAGCCTATCGCCGCTAGCAGGGCTGGAAGCCAGTCTATCTGGCCAAGCCGGGGCTTCCTTCCTAAAGCGCCGGCGCTGGACCAGCAGTCGGCCGCGCAGCGCGGTCGGCGAGGGAGAGGGCACGAAAGATGGCGCAACCGTTGCGGATCGCACTGGCCGGGATCGGCACCGTGGGCGCGGGCGTCATCCGCCTGCTCGAGGCAAACGGCGACCTTATCGCGCGGCGCGCCGGCCGCCGGATCGAGGTCGCCGCAGTTTCCGCACGCGACCGCTCCAAGGACCGCGGCATCGCGATGGACCGCTACGCCTGGGAAGACGACATGGGCGCCTTCGCCACGCGCGAGGGGATCGACGTGGTGGTCGAGCTGGTCGGCGGGGCCGACGGGCCTGCCCTGACCCTTGCTCGCAATGCCATCGCCCATGGCAAATCGCTGGTGACCGCCAACAAGGCGATGATCGCGCATCACGGACTCGCTCTTGCCGAAGCAGCGGAGGCCAACCGCGTCGCGCTGAAGTTCGAGGCGGCAGTCGCGGGCGGCATCCCGGTGATCAAGGGACTGCGCGAAGGTGCCGCCGCCAACGCGATCGAGCGGGTCTACGGCATCCTAAACGGCACCTGCAATTACATCCTCTCGACGATGGAGGACACTGGCCGCGACTTTGCCGAAGTGCTCGCCGAGGCGCAGGCCAAGGGTTTCGCCGAAGCAGACCCATCGTTCGACATCGACGGGATCGACGCGGCCCACAAGCTCGCGATCCTTGCCAGCATCGCGTTCGGCACCCGGATCGATTTCGCCCCCGTCGCGGCCACCGGCATCCGGCGGATCATCGCCGCCGACATCGCCCAGGCCGATGCGCTGGGCTATTATATCCGCCTGCTCGGCATCGCCGAGGTGACACGCGACGATAACGGGGCACATTGCCTGTTCCAGCGCGTGCACCCTTATCTCGTTCCGCGGGACCACCCGCTGGCCCATGTCGACGGGGCGACCAACGCGGTTGTGGCCGAGGGCAACTTCTCGGGCCGCCTGCTGTTCCAGGGCGCCGGCGCGGGCGACGGGCCGACCGCGAGCGCCGTGGTCGCCGACCTTATCGACATCGCCCGCCACACCGGCGACGGCAACGAGATAGGCGCGCCGTTCTCGATCCCCGTGGCCGAGCTCGAGAACATGCGTCCCGCTTCGGCGGAGCGGCGGGTCGGCAAGGCCTATATCCGCATGATCGTGGCCGATCGGCCGGGCGTCCTTGCCGAAATCGCCGCCGCGATGCGCGACGGCGGCGTGTCGATCGAAAGCCTGATCCAGAAAGCCAGCGCGCCTTCCCCCGCGGACGGGGACGAGACCGTCCTTGTGGCGCTGGTCACGCACGAGGGCCCGGAAGGCAACGTCAACGCCGCGCTGCGCCTGCTCGAAGGATCGCCGAGCCTGATCGAGCCGCCGCTGGTGATGCACATCCTCGGCGATTGATCCGGCCCGCTCAGGGCGTCGCTATCTCTCCCGCGGCAATCCTGGCCGCGTCCGAGCCTGCAGGTGCCTGCGGCAGCGAGGCAATATCGAAGTAGTAGATCGGCCGGGGCGGACACGGAGGGATGAAGCATCCCTTGAACGTGACCGTCGGCCCGAAACCCGCGAACGGGGTCAGCCCGAACAGGTCGGGCGCCCGGGGCGTGGAGTCGTGGATCCGCGCCTCGAGCTCCTTCTGGTAGAGCGGCAACCGGTCGCGGTTGCGGTCGGGCGCGGCGCAGACGACTATCTGGTCGGCGGAGCGGTGCGAGAACAGGCAGCGCGGATCGCGCAGGTCGGTGCGGGCGCGCGCCTGATCGAGGACCTGCTGGATCTGGCGGTCGGCCTCGGATTCGGCGTTCTGCGCGAAAGCGGCGGCAGGCAGGACGACAAGACCGATCGCCGCAGCGAGCGCGGCGAGCACCCGCGGCAATCGCTCACCGTTCAGACTGCTCGCCCTTCGCGATGCGTTCGGCGTCGGAGCCGGCGGGAGCAGGCGGCAGGGTGGCGACATCGACGATATAGACCTTGTCCTCGGGGCACGGGGGAATGAGGCAGAACCCGGCGACGGTGGGCTTGCCCTTGATGATGCCGTTGCCCGAAACGTCGGGCGCGCGCAGCCGGTCGTCGGCCGGCTTGGCGAGATCGCGCAGGGGCAGGCGGTTCGCCTCGGGATCGTTGCGCGCGCAGACCACGATGTCGGGCCCGGTCGAATAACCCGGCGCGCCGCGAAACAGGCAGCGCGGGTCGCGAAGGTCGACCTTGCGCTTCTGCGCGGTGATCAGCGTCTGGACCTTGCGATCGGCCTCTGATTCGGCGTTCTGCGCCAGCGCCGCCGGGGCTGAGACGAACGCACTCAGGGGAACGCTGAGGGCTACCGCGAAGGCCAATCTCGACAACTCAACCTCCGCGCGCCGCGCCTTCGATTGCAGGGAATTGCCCCGTTCGGGCAACGCCTTCGCGTTATCCTGCAATTTCCGCGCTGTCAGGTGTTTCCCCCGCCCGGGGAAATGCTCTAGGGCGGCCCCCTGATCCTGTCCCTTGGCGATGAATTGGAAGTGAATGTGAGCGCAACCGATACCCAGGAAAAGCCCGCGGCGACCGCGACTGCCAATGCCGCGCCGAGCGCCGTGCTCGACCGCGTGCTGGTGCTCGAAATGGTCCGGGTTACCGAGGCGGCGGCGATCGCGGCTTCCAAGCTGATCGGCCGTGGCGACGAAAAGGCGGCCGACGCCGCCGCGGTCGAAGCGATGCGCGCCGCGCTCAACGAACTGGCGATGGACGGCACCGTCGTCATCGGCGAGGGTGAGCGCGACGAGGCCCCGATGCTGTTCATCGGCGAAAAGGTCGGCAGCGCACAGGGCACCGGACCGCGCATCGACATCGCGCTCGACCCGCTCGAAGGCACTACCATCACCGCCAAGGCCGGGCCCAACGCACTCGCCGTCCTCGCCATTGCCGAGGAGGGCTGCCTGCTCAACGCGCCTGACGTGTACATGGACAAGCTGGCGGTCGGTCCCGGCTATCCGGCCGGCGTGATCGACCTCGACAAGTCGGTTGAGGAAAACGTCGCCGCGGTCGCCGCGGCCAAGGGCGTCGCGCCCGACGGGATCATCGTCTGCGTGCTCGATCGTCCGCGTCACGCCGACCTCATCGCGCGCCTGCGCGCGATCGGCTGCGGCATCCAGCTCATCCCCGATGGCGACGTCGCGGGGGTCATCGCCACGACCGACGAGGACACCGGGATCGACCTCTACATGGGTTCGGGCGGCGCCCCCGAAGGCGTGCTCGCCGCCGCCGCGCTGCGCTGCGTGGGAGGCCAGTTCAAGGGCCGCCTGCTGTTCCGCAACGAGGACGAGAAGGGCCGGGCGTGCAAGTGGGGCATCACCGACCTGAACAAGCAGTACGACTTGTCCGAGCTTGCGCGCGGCGACTGCATCTTCGCCGCCACCGGCGTAACCGACGGTTCGCTGCTGGCGGGGGTGAAGCGGCTTCGTTCGGGCACGATGACGACCGAAAGCGTCGTGATGCGCGCCTCGTCGGGCACGGTACGCTGGGTCAAGTGCGAGCACGGCCGAGCGCGCTGATCCACCTGCCAGGGTGACACAAGTTACACCAGGTGACACCTCTGTCATCCGGCAGCAGCCGCACGCATCCGCCGTTTCGGGCACCGACTCGGCAATTCTCACGCGACGGCGAAAAAGAAATGTCGTTGCGCGCGGCTGTTCGGATCGAACCGGATCTCGCCGTGGGATGGTGCTGCGCGACGACATGAGCCGGATCGAGCAGGCGAGGTCCTACATTTCAAGGCCGGGCCGCGCCGTCATGCGCAAATCATCACCACATCATCAGCAATCCATCACGGTTCGGGTGTAGCGGCGACCGGTCGAAAAGCGGGACTCTTGGGGCATCAACCAAGGGGAACCTGCAATGACCAGAATTGTCGCAACGACCAGACTTGCCGTCGTGTCGCTTGCCGCGCTGGCCGGGGCCATCGCGTCCGCGCCCGCCGCTGCCCAGACGATCGACATCACCGGCACGCGCGCGAACGTCAATCCGCTCAACCCGCCCGGGACCGGGCGCTGCTCCCCGCCCTATTTCAACACGGTCGACATCGCGCCTGACAAGCTTTCGTCCACCGGCACGTCGAACCTTGGCACCTTCACCTCGACCCAGAGCCACTGCATCGTGGCCGCACCGCCCACCGACATCGTCGACGGGATCGTTACCTACACCTTCCGCGCCGGCGACAGCATCAGCGGGACGTACACCGGACGGGTCGATGCGACCGCGACGCCGGGCTCCTTCGCCGCGAGCGAGAACCTGGTGATCACGGGCGGCACCGGCCGCTTCGTCGGCGCGACGGGCACCATCGCCGAATTGGGTTCGCTGTCCTTCGCCAGCGGGCTTGCGACATTCAGCGGGACCATCAACGGCCAGCTCACGGCACTTGCCACGACGACCAGCGGCGACTTCGCCACCGCGTTCGGCGCGCCGAGCGCCGCGCTGGGTGACTACGCCTCGGCCTACGGCGCCTTCGCCATCGCCAACGGCGCGCGAACCACCGCACTGGGTTCGTTCGCCGAGGCGACGGCGGCGGGCGCCACCGCGGTTGGCGACCAGACCGTCGCCAGCGGCCTTTCCGCAACCGCGCTGGGCCAACTTGCTGCGGCTACAGCTCCGGCCGCCTCGGCGCTCGGCCACAACAGCGTCGCTTCCGCCATTGGATCGACCGCCGTGGGCGTCCGCGCCAACGCCACCGCGCTCGGCGCGACGAGCGTGGGGCGGCTATCCGCCGCCAGCGGCGCCAACGCCACCGCGCTGGGCGCCAGCGCCAGTGCCACGTTCGCCGGATCGACCGCCATCGGCACCGGAGCGGCAACGACCGCCGCCAACCAGGTCGCCCTGGGCGGGTCCGGAAGCTCTGTCCGCATCGGCGACATCTCTGCCAGTAGCGCGGCGCAGACGGGCGCGTTGGGGGTGGCGACCGTTGATGCCGCAGGCACGCTGGGACGCAACACCACGTTGCTGAGCGACGTGGCGGCGCTGCAGTCCGCGTCGGGCAACCAGCTTGCGCGGATCGATGCGCTATTCGAGCTGCGCGATCGCGATCGGCGTGACTTCAAGCAAGGCATCGCCGCGGCGACGGCCATGGGCCAGGCGTCGTTCCCGTCCGCCCCGGGCAGGACCTCCTACGTCCTCAACGGCGCGACCTTCCGCGGCGAAACCGCGGTGGGCGGCTCGATCATGCATCGCTTCGATGGCGACACCCCGTTCGCGCTCGGCCTCGGGTTCAGCGTCGCGGGGCACAGGAACAACGCCTTCAGGGCCGGCGTCGCCGGCGAATTTTGAGGATGGGTTCTGGCCGATCGCGGGTTTTGCGGACCGCGACCGGTCAGGACTTGGGAAGGGAGCCGCTCCGACGAAAGTCGGGGCTGCTCCCCGACCGCCGCCAGTAGTCTTCAACGCCGCTCGCCCGAAGGAGCGCGGCATAGCGCGGATCGGAGCCAAGGGCACGAAGCTGCGGCGACCAGAGGACCACCGTGTTGCGGTTGTCGAGCGGACCCGGCGCGGGATGATTGCGACCGGCGAAGCGCCCGCCGAGCAGGTAGGCCCCGAGCGCGACAAAGACATCGTCAGTGGCGCCGAGCGAGGCAAGCAGCGGCACGAAGCGCGGCGCCGATGCGATGTCTTCGCCCAGCGCCGCCCGCATGTGTTCGGCAGCCTTAGCCTTGCCGACCGCGTCGTCGGCCGCCAGCGCATCGGCCATCGCCGCGTAGGTAGCGGGCACGGTGGGAGGAAAATCCTCGGGCAGGGCACGCGGATCGCGGGCGAAGGCGGCGGCCTCGACGAACCGCTCCCCGGCGATCAGCACTCCGAACCGGGCGATCCACAGCACCGGGTGCGCGCGCCAGCGGCGAAACGCCACTTCGAGAGCGGCGTCGGCTTCCTGGTCGCGCCCGGCATAGAGCAGCGTGCGGGCGAGAAAGGCGTGCGATACGGGCAGGAACGGGTCGATCGTGTTGACCCGCTTGCGGTACGCTAGGCCTTCTTCGATCCGGCCTACATCCTCGAGCAGCATGGCAAGCTGGGCGTTGACGTACCAGTAGTCGGGATAGCGCCGGGCAATGCCGCGCAGATCGCCTTCGGCCTCCATCCAGCGGCGATAGAACGGACGGATCGAGACGAGCGCCATCCGGGCGTCGACCTGGTCGGGGTCGAGCGCCAGTGCGCGCCTTGCGGCGGAGCGCAGGAGCCGGGGATAGCCCCGCTTCTCCTCGTTGGTATAGCCGTCCAGACCGTGGCGGTAACCGATCGCGAGGGCGCCCCACGCGTCGGCAAAGTCGGGGTCGATCTCGACCGCCTGCTGATAGAACCGCATCGCCTGCGCGGTGCCGCCCGCCTGCGCGGCTTTCTGCAGCGCCATCCCCCGGTTGTAGAGGTCGAGCGCGGCGGGGGCTGGAACGTGGCGCGGCCCGCCCGGCCATGCGGCATAGGCGATTACCCCTGCCGCGCCCGCGGCCAGCGCGCCGCCGAGCGCCCACCGCCGCGACATTCCGGCGGGCGCCGGGGATGGGTCGGCAGCAGGGAGAGTTGCGTTCTCGATAACCTCGCCCGGGGCCGCCGGCGGATCGGCGACGATGCGGAAGCCGACCTTCGTGATCGTCTCGAGCCGGACGCTGTCGCCGCCGAGGCGCTGGAAGACGTTGCGCAGGCGCGAGATGACCCGGTTGATCGCGTTGTCGCCGACGATCTGGCCGTCCCAGCACAGTCCGATCAGCTCGTCGCGCGACAGCACCGCGCCATTGGCGGATGCCAGCGCCACGAGGACGCGCATTACCCGGGGCTCGAGCGCCTCGGTGCCGGCAGGAGATGACACGGTCAGCGTCGGCGGATCGACGCGGATGCGCCCGAGGGCCAAGGCGGGCGCCTTGCTCAGGCTTTGCGCGGCTGCTCGCGGCGAGTTCCACGGGCGGACATCCATGCCCGTTAGCCTACGCCTTTCGCCGGGGGCGCGTCGAGTGAGCAAACCGCGCACGAAAAAGCCCCGCCGGATCGCTCCGGCGGGGCCATTTTCGTCGGCAGAAAGCGCGGCTTATTCGGCCTCGCCCTCGTTGCCCGCCTGGAGCAGGTAGTCGCCCGCGTCGGCGTCGGTGCCGTGGGTCTCGCCCTCGACCGCCGCCAGCGGATCGTCACCGATCGCGGCTTCAGGACCCTGCGCCAGTTCGGCGGCATGTTCCTCGGCCGCGCTTTCGGGCGCGATCAGCGACGCGGCCGGATCGGTCGCCGGCACCATCGCAGCCTGGAGCTTGCGATACTGCGCGCGCAGCGCGGCGTCGCGGCTGTTGGCCGCAATCCGCAGACGGTTCATGCCGGCGCCCGTGCCCGCCGGGATGAGCCGGCCGACGATCACGTTCTCCTTGAGCCCGATCAGGCTGTCGCGCTTGCCCTCGACGGCCGCCTGGGTGAGCACCCGGGTGGTCTCCTGGAACGACGCGGCCGAGATGAACGAACGGGTCTGGAGCGAGGCCTTGGTGATGCCCAGGAGCACCGGCTTGCCCACGGCAGGCCGCTGCTTCTTTTCCAGCTTGGCGTTGTACTCGTTCATTTCCTCGTAATCAAGCTGTTCGCCCGGCAGCAGCGTGGTGTCGCCGCCGTCGGTGATCTCGACCTTCTGGAGCATCTGGCGAACGATCACCTCGATGTGCTTGTCGTTGATCTTCACGCCCTGGAGCCGGTAGACTTCCTGGATCTCGGCCACGAGGTACTCGGCCAGCGCCTCGACCCCCATGACTTCGAGGATGTCGTGCGGATCGGGGGAGCCCGAGATCAGGTTGTCGCCCTTCTTGACGTAGTCGCCTTCCTGAACGTCGATCACGCGGCTCTTGGGGATCAGGTACTCGACCGGTTCGCCCTCTTCCGGAACGATCGCGATCTTGCGCTTGGCCTTGTAGTCGCGGACGAACTCGATCCGGCCGGCGATCTTGGCGATGATCGAGTTGTCCTTCGGCTTGCGCGCCTCGAACAGCTCGGCCACCCGCGGCAGACCGCCGGTGATGTCGCGCGTCTTGGCGGCTTCGCGGCTGGCGCGGGCAAGGATGTCGCCCGCGGCGACGTCCTGGCCGTCCTCGACCGAAAGCGTGGTGCCCGGCGGCAGCATGTACCGCGCGGCTTCGCCGCTCTGGTCGTCGAGCAGGGTCAGGCGGGGACGAAGGTCGTCCTTCTTGACCCGGCCGGTCGACCGGTTCTCGGTCACGACGCGCTGGGCGATGCCGGTCGCCTCGTCGACCTGTTCGGTCAGCGTGCGCCCGTCGATCAGGTCCTGGTAGCGGACCTTGCCCGGCTTGTCGGTGATCACCGGCGTGGTGAACGGATCCCATTCCGCCAGGCGTTCGCCCTGCGAGACCTTGTCGCCGTTCTGGTGCAGCAGCACGGTACCGTAAGGCACGCGGTGCATCGCGCGCTCGCGGCCCTCGGCATCGATCACCGCGATCTCGCCGTTGCGGGCGAGGCTGAGGCGGCGACCGCGCTTGTCGACAATCGTCGGGATGTCCCGATACTCGATCGTGCCGTCGGAGATCGATTCAAGGTGGCTCTGCTCGTTGACCTGCGCCGCGCCGCCGATGTGGAAGGTCCGCATCGTCAGCTGCGTGCCCGGCTCGCCGATCGACTGGGCGGCGATCACACCGACCGCCTCGCCGATGTTGACCGGGGTGCCGCGGGCGAGGTCACGACCGTAGCACTTGCCGCACACGCCCATCTTGGCTTCGCAGATGAGCGGCGAGCGGATGCGCGCGCCGAGGATCCCCGCCGCCTCGATCGCCGCAACCGCGGCTTCGTCGAGCAGGGTGCCGCTGGCGACGAGGACTTCGCCCGACTTGGTGTCGACCATGTCCTCGGCCAGGGTCCGGCCCAGGATGCGTTCGGCCAGCGACGCGATGACCGAGCCGCCCTGGATGATCGCGCGCATTTCGAGCGCGCGTTCGGTCCCGCAATCTTCCTCGACGATGACGCAGTCCTGCGACACGTCGACGAGACGGCGGGTGAGGTAGCCCGAGTTGGCGGTCTTCAGCGCGGTATCCGCGAGGCCCTTGCGGGCGCCGTGGGTCGAGTTGAAGTATTCAAGGACGGTCAGGCCTTCCTTGAAGTTCGAGATGATCGGGGTCTCGATGATCTCACCCGAAGGCTTGGCCATCAGGCCGCGCATGCCGGCGAGCTGCTTCATCTGCGTCGGCGAACCGCGCGCGCCCGAATGGCTCATCATGTAGATCGAGTTGACCGGCTTCTGGCGCCCGTTCTCGTCCTTGGGGCTGGCCTTGATCTCGTCCATCATGGCGTTCGCCACCTGGTCGCCGCAACGGCTCCACGCGTCGATCACCTTGTTGTACTTTTCCTGCTGGGTAATCAGGCCGTCCTGGTACTGCTGCTCGTAGTCGGCAACCAGCGCCTTGGTCTGCTCGACCAGCTCGTCCTTGCTGTCGGGGATGATCATGTCATCCTTGCCGAAGCTGATCCCCGCCTTGAACGCGTTGCGGAAGCCCAGCGCCATGATGGCGTCGGCGAACAGCACCGTGTCCTTCTGGCCGGTGTGGCGATAGACCTGGTCGATGACGTCGCCGATTTCCTTCTTGGTGAGAAGGCGGTTGACCACGTCGAACGGCACGGTGTGGCTCTTGGGCAGGCATTCGCCGATGAGCATCCGGCCCGGGGTCGTCTCGAACCGCTTCTGGTAGGTCTTGCCCGCCTCGTCGGTCTGCGGAACGCGCGCGGTGATCTTCGAGTGGAGCGTGACCGCACCCACTTCGAGCGCCTGGTGAACTTCGGCCATGTCGGACAGGAGCATGCCCTCGCCCGGCTCGCCTTCGCGGTCCATCGAGAGATAGTACAGGCCCAGGACCATGTCCTGCGACGGCACGATGATCGGCTTGCCGTTGGCGGGCGAGAGGATGTTGTTGGTCGACATCATCAGCACGCGCGCTTCGAGCTGGGCCTCGAGGCTCAGCGGGACGTGCACGGCCATCTGGTCGCCGTCGAAGTCGGCGTTGAAGGCCGAGCAGACCAGCGGGTGAAGCTGGATTGCCTTGCCCTCGATCAGCACGGGCTCGAACGCCTGGATGCCCAGGCGGTGAAGCGTCGGCGCGCGGTTCAGGAGGACCGGGTGCTCGCGGATGACTTCATCCAGGATGTCCCAGACTTCCTTGCGCTCCTTCTCGACCCACTTCTTGGCCTGCTTGAGCGTCATCGACAGGCCCTTGGCGTCGAGCCGGGCGTAGATGAACGGCTTGAACAGCTCGAGCGCCATCTTCTTGGGCAGGCCGCACTGGTGCAGCTTGAGCTCCGGCCCGGTCACGATGACCGAACGGCCCGAATAGTCGACGCGCTTGCCGAGCAGGTTCTGGCGGAAGCGGCCCTGCTTGCCCTTGAGCATGTCGGACAGCGACTTGAGCGGACGCTTGTTGGCGCCGGTTATGACCCGGCCGCGGCGGCCGTTGTCGAACAGCGCGTCGACGGCTTCCTGCAGCATGCGCTTTTCGTTGCGGACGATGATGTCCGGGGCGCGCAGCTCGATCAGCCGCTTCAGGCGGTTGTTGCGGTTGATGACCCGGCGATAGAGGTCGTTGAGGTCCGACGTCGCGAAGCGGCCGCCGTCGAGCGGCACCAGCGGGCGCAGTTCGGGCGGGATGACCGGCACGACCTCGAGGATCATCCACTCGGGACGGTTGCCCGAATCGATGAAGCTTTCGACGACCTTGAGGCGCTTGATGATCTTCTTGGGCTTCAGCTCCGACTTGGTCGTCGCCAGCTCCTCCATCAGGTCCTTGCGTTCCTGTTCGAGGTCGAGGTCCATCAGCATGTGGCGCACGGCCTCGGCGCCGATCCCGGCGCTGAACGCGTCCTCGCCGTATTCGTCCTGCGCGTCGAGGAGCTCGTCCTCGGTCAGCAGCTGGTAGCGCTCGAGCGGGGTGATGCCCGGCTCGGTGACGATGTAGCTTTCGAAGTACAGCACGCGCTCGAGCTGCTTGAGCTGCATGTCGAGCAGCAGGCCGATGCGCGACGGCAGCGACTTCAGGAACCAGATGTGCGCGACCGGCGCGGCCAGTTCGATATGGCCCATGCGCTCGCGGCGGACCTTGGTGACAGTCACTTCGACGCCGCACTTCTCGCAGACGACGCCCTTGTACTTCATCCGCTTGTACTTGCCGCACAGGCACTCGTAGTCCTTCACCGGACCGAAGATGCGCGCGCAGAACAGGCCGTCACGCTCGGGCTTAAACGTGCGGTAGTTGATGGTCTCCGGCTTCTTGATCTCGCCGAAGGACCAACTGCGGATGCGCTCGGGGCTCGCCAGGCCGATCTGGATCTGGTCGAAGGTCTCGGGCTTGGCCACCGGGTTGGTGAATTTGGTCAGGTCGTTCATCTTTGGGTTCCTCTTGTCCCCGGCTTCACGGGGTCAAAGCTGGAAAAAATCATTCAGCAGGCGGGGCGACGGGGCGGCGGTGAGCCGCCCCGCTTCCCATCATTCGGCGGCGCGGGACAGGGCGATCGCCTCGTCGTCCGCGTCGTCGTGGTCGATCACCGAGTTCAGCTCGACGTTGAGGCCGAGGCTGCGCATTTCCTTGACGAGCACGTTGAAGCTCTCGGGAATGCCGGCCTCGAAGGTGTCGTCGCCCTTGACGATCGCCTCGTAGACCTTGGTCCGGCCGACGACGTCGTCCGACTTGACCGTGAGCATTTCCTGCAAGGTGTACGCCGCGCCGTAGGCCTGGAGCGCCCAGACCTCCATTTCGCCGAAGCGCTGGCCGCCGAACTGGGCCTTGCCGCCCAGCGGCTGCTGGGTGACGAGGCTGTACGGCCCGATCGAACG
This sequence comes from Novosphingobium tardum, assembly GCF_042652045.1. Lineage (NCBI taxonomy): Bacteria > Pseudomonadati > Pseudomonadota > Alphaproteobacteria > Sphingomonadales > Sphingomonadaceae > Novosphingobium > Novosphingobium tardum. The sequence continues at coordinate 219,814 of NZ_JBHSDR010000003.1, forward strand.
CGCGTGGATCTTGTCGTCCACGAGGTGGTGCAGCTTGAGCATGTAGATGTAGCCCACCGTCACCTTGCGGTCGAACTTGTCGCCCGTGCGCCCGTCGAACAGGTCGACCTGGCCCGAGGTGTCGAGCCCGGCCAGCTCGAGCATCGCCGAGACGTCGGCCTCGCGCGCGCCGTCGAACACCGGGGTGCCCATCGGGACGCCGCCCTTGAGGTTCTCGGCCAGCTCGACGATCTCTGCGGTCGAACGCGCCTCGATCTCGTCGTGGTAGTTGGGGCCGTAGATCGTCTTCAGCCGCTCCACCACCGCGGACGGCGGGGCCGCCGTCACCGGATCGGGATTGGCGTGGCGCCAGTCCTCGAGCGCCGAGGTGATCTGCTGGCCCAGTCCGCGCGCGGCCCAGCCGAGGTGGGTTTCGAAGATCTGCCCGACGTTCATGCGCGAAGGCACGCCCAGCGGATTGAGCACGATGTCCACCGGCGTCCCGTCGGCGAGGAACGGCATGTCCTCGGCCGGCAGGATGCGGCTGATGACGCCCTTGTTGCCGTGACGGCCGGCCATCTTGTCGCCCGGCTGCAGCTTGCGCTTCACCGCGACGAAGACCTTGACCATCTTGAGCACGCCGGGAGCCAGTTCGTCGCCGCGCTCAAGCTTCTCGCGGCGATCCTCGAACTTCTCGTTGATGCCCTTGACCGCCTCGTCGTACTGCGCGCGGACGGCTTCGAGCTGCGCCTGGCGCGCATCGTCGGCCACCGCGAACTTCCACCATTCGTGCTTCTCGACTTCGCCGAGCATGGCCTCGTCGATCGTCGCGCCCTTCTTGACGCCCTTGGGACCGGCGGCGACGACATGGCCGTCGAGCATCTCGCGCAGGCGGTTGTAGGTCGCGCGGTTGAGAATGCCGCGCTCGTCCTCACGGTCCTTGGCGAGGCGTTCGATTTCCTCGTTCTGGATCGCGCGGGTACGGTCGTCGATCTCGATGCCGTGGCGGTTGAAGACGCGAACCTCGACGATCGTGCCCGAGACGCCCGGCGGCAGCTTGAGCGAAGTGTCGCGAACGTCGCTGGCCTTTTCACCGAAGATCGCGCGCAGGAGCTTCTCCTCCGGCGTCATCGGGCTTTCGCCCTTCGGCGTGATCTTGCCGACCAGGATGTCGCCCGGGTGCACTTCGGCGCCGATGTAGACGATGCCCGCCTCGTCGAGGTTGCGCAGGGCTTCCTCGCCGACGTTGGGAATGTCGCGGGTGATGTCCTCGGGCCCGAGCTTGGTGTCGCGGGCCATGACCTCGAATTCCTCGATGTGGATCGAGGTGAACACGTCGTCCTTGACGATACGCTCGGAGATCAGGATCGAGTCCTCGTAGTTGTAGCCGTTCCACGGCATGAACGCGACGAGGCTGTTGCGGCCCAGCGCCAGCTCGCCGAGATCGGTCGAGGGACCGTCGGCCAGGATCGTGCCGGCCTCGACCACTTCACCCACCTTCACCAGCGGGCGCTGGTTGATGCAGGTGTTCTGGTTCGAGCGCTGGAACTTCTGCAGCGTGTAGATATCGACGCCCGACTTGCCGGGCTCGATGTCGCCGCTGGCGCGGATCACGATCCGCGCGGCGTCGACCTGGTCGACCACGCCCGCGCGCAGCGCCGAGATGGCCGCGCCGCTGTCACGCGCCACGGTCTCTTCCATGCCGGTGCCGACGAACGGTGCCTCGGCCTTGACCAGCGGCACCGCCTGGCGCTGCATGTTCGAGCCCATCAGCGCGCGGTTGGCGTCGTCGTTTTCCAGGAACGGGATCAGCGACGCGGCGACCGAGACGAGCTGCTTGGGCGAAACGTCCATCAGCGTGACCGTGTCGCGCGGAGCCATCACGAACTCGCCGCTTTCGCGGGCCGAGACCAGTTCCTCGGCGTAGCGTCCATCGGGGCCGATTTCAGCCGAAGCCTGGGCCACGGTGTGCTTCTGCTCTTCCATCGCCGAAAGATAGACGACGTCCGAGGTGATCTTGCCGTCGATGACCTTGCGGTACGGGGTCTCGATGAAGCCGTACTTGTTCACCCGGCTGAAGCTGGCGAGCGAGTTGATCAGGCCGATGTTCGGGCCTTCCGGCGTCTCGATCGGGCAGATCCGGCCATAGTGGGTCGGGTGGACGTCGCGGACTTCGAAGCCGGCGCGCTCACGCGTCAGACCGCCCGGCCCGAGCGCCGAGACACGGCGCTTGTGCGTGACTTCCGACAGTGGGTTGGTCTGGTCCATGAACTGCGACAGCTGCGAAGAACCGAAGAACTCGCGCACCGCGGCCACGGCGGGCTTCGCGTTGATGAGGTCGTTCGGCATCACGGTCGACACGTCGACCGAGCTCATCCGCTCCTTCACCGCGCGCTCCATGCGCAGCAGGCCGACGCGGTACTGGTTCTCGAGCAGTTCGCCCACCGAGCGGACGCGGCGGTTGCCGAGGTTGTCGATGTCGTCGACTTCGCCCTTGCCGTCCTTGAGGTTTACCAACTCCTTGACCACGGCGAGGATGTCCTCGGTGCGCAGCGTCGTGATTGTGTCCTCGGCGTCGAGACCGAGGCGCATGTTCAGCTTCACACGGCCCACGGCCGACAGGTCGTAGCGGTCGGGATCGAAGAACAGGCCCTCGAACAGCGCTTCGGCGGTCTCACGCGTCGGCGGCTCGCCCGGACGCATGACGCGGTAGATGTCGCTCAGCGCCTGGTCGCGGTCCTCGGCCTTGTCGGCCTGCATGGTGTTGCGGATCCACGGACCGGTGTTGTTGTCGATGTCGAGCAGCTCGAGCCGGTCGATCCCGGCGGCGTCCAGCTTCTCGAGGTTCTCGGGCGAGACTTCCTCGCCCGCCTCGATGTAGATCGCGCCGGTCTTTTCGTTGATCACGTCGCGCGCCGAATAGCGGGCGAAGATTTCCTCGGTCGGGATGAGGAGCTCCTTGAGCCCGTCCTTCTCGGCCTTGTTCGCGGCGCGCGGGCTGATCTTGGTGCCCGCGGGGAAGATCACCTCGCCCGAATTGGCATCGACGATGTCGAACGTCGGCTTCTGCCCGCGCCACTGCTCGGTCAGGAAGGGCACGCGCCAGCCGCCCTGGCCGTCGGCGCCGGGAACGCGCAGCCAGGTGGCCCGCTCGTAGAAGTGGTCGAGGATCTCTTCCTGGCCGAGGCCCAGGGCATAAAGCAGCGCGGTGACCGGCAGCTTGCGCTTGCGGTCGATGCGCACGTTCACGATGTCCTTGGCGTCGAACTCGAAGTCGAGCCACGAGCCGCGGTACGGGATCACCCGCGCGGCGAACAGGTACTTGCCCGACGAGTGGGTCTTGCCGCGGTCATGGTCGAACAGGACGCCCGGCGAACGGTGCATCTGCGAAACGATCACGCGCTCGGTGCCGTTGATGATGAAGGTGCCGTTCTCCGTCATCAGGGGCATATCACCCATGTAGACGTCCTGCTCCTTGATATCGACGAGGCTCTTGGTCTCGGTGTCGTGGTCCACCTCGAACGTCGCGAGGGTCAGGGTGACCTTCATCGGCGCGGCATAGGTGATCCCGCGCTGGCGGCACTCGGTGGTGTCGAACTTCGGCGGCTCGAGGACGTAACCGTCGTCCTTCTTGATATCGAGGCTGGCGGTGCCCGCGAAATCCTGGATCGGGAAGACCGAGCGCAGGGTCTTTTCAAGGCCCGAGATGTAGCCGGTCTTGGGGTCCGAGCGCAGGAACTGCTCGTAGCTCTCGCGCTGGACCTCGATCAGGTTGGGCATCGCTACGACTTCGTGGATGTCGCCGAAGATCTTGCGGATGCGCTTCTTCGCGGACGCGCGGGGAGCCGCGGCCGGAACCTGAGCCTTGGTTGCCATGAAAAGCCTGCCTTTTGTCTATCGTCGGCCGGCGGACCCGCAGCAGCGGGTGGCGCCGGAAGGAAAAATGCCGCGCAGCGGATGCGGCATCATGCAAAAAACGCGTCGCCGCGGCGCACGGTCTCCTTGGGGAAACCGCGGCTCGCTGCCGATCGCGTCGCATGAAAGGCCCGGATCGCTTCCTTCCCGGGCGGCTCCCTGCGCATGGAATCGCCTTGCTCGAAGCGTCGAGCGAGGGTGCCATATAGGACTCGGGCCCCCGCGAGTCAAACGGGCGCGAGGGAAATCGGCGGCTCGGAACCGCTGTGGCGGAGCGGAGCCGGCATGCCGTACATCGAGAAAGAGGCATACTATCGTAGATCGATCAGCGCATTATCGATTTTCGATATTATCGATTGACGATAAGGAGAATCGGTATTATTGAATATCGATATTGACCATATCGGAGAACGACAATGACCCAGACCACCGCCCGCCCAGCCGCCGCCCTGATGGCGCTCTTCCTCGCCTGCGCCCTGTGGCTCCCCACGCTGAGCGTGCCGCCCGCCAACGCGACCACGGTCGCCGTCGCTCAGCTCGCCTGAAGCCGCGACCAGACAGGAGAACACCGATGGCCACCTTCCGACAGGACCCGCTGCTCGCCATAGCGCGCATCGTCCTGACCTTCCTCCTCGGCCTTGCCGTATTCGTCGGCGCGGCCATGGTCCTCGCCGCGCCGGTCATGCTGATCTTCCGCGACAAGGTGTTCGCCGAACTGGCCGCGCAGCACATGACCGTCCCTCATGGCGCGTTCGTCGCCGCGGTGGTTGCCATCCTGCTGATGATTGCGGCCATGGCCGCGATGGCCTTCCTGTGGGTGCGCCACCTGCGCCGCATCGTCGATACGGTGGGCCAGGGCGATCCCTTCACCCCGCTCAACGCCGTGCGCCTTCGTGCGATGGCCTGGCTGACGATCGGGATCGAGGCGATCAGCGTCCCGATCGGCGCGCTGGTGCTGTGGATCGGCACGGTGACCGAGGGCAACGACGTCGACTTCGGCCTGTCCTTCGGCGGGGTGCTGCTGGCGCTCGTCCTGTTCATCCTCGCCCGCGTCTTCCGCAAGGGGGCCGAGATGCGCGCCGAACTGGAGGGGACCGTCTGATGCCCATCACCGTCACCCTCGATGACATGCTCCACGCCCGGCGCATGACCCTGACCGACCTGGCCGACGCGGTCGGCATCACCCTGGCCAACCTTTCGATCCTGAAGACCGGCAAGGCCAAGGCGATCCGCTTCTCCACGCTGGAGGCGATCTGCCGGGTGCTCGAATGCCAGCCCGGCGACCTGCTCGCCTTTTCCGCGGAAGGCGGCGAGCAGGACGCCTGATCGTCCGGGCCTGACCGAACCTTCGATCCATCCCGCGCGCGAGGGCCTCCGGGCTCTCGCGCGTTGACTTTGCCGCCCTCTTGCTTCAAAGGCCCGCCCGACCGCGCAGGTTCGCCCGCCGGTCTTCCGTCCGAGACAGTCGGTGAGGGCTTCCCTCTTAATTTCCGGCCTAGACGGGGAAACGAGATTTCGGCCCGGCCCGCTTCATGGCGTGCCCGGCTCCGGCGTTGCCCGTGCTGCGCCCCTCCTTCCCCATCACTGGACTCGCCCGTTCGGCCCGCCTGGGTCCGTGCGGACAACGCAGCCCGGCCCGGCGCGCATGCGTCAGGCCATTCGTGAAGGAGTACGCATGGATCGTTCGCAGAAAGCCGAATCGGTCGCAGCCCTCAACGCGACCTTCAACGAGGTGGGCGTGGTGGTCGTCACCCGCAACCTCGGCATGAGCGTGGCCCAGTCCACCGCTCTTCGCACGAAGATGCGCGATGCGGGAGCGTCGTTCAAGGTTTCCAAGAACAGTCTGGCCAAGCTGGCGATCGCCAATACCGACTACGAAGGTATCGGCGATATGCTTACCGGCCCGGTGGCGCTCGCGTCGTCGGTCGATCCGGTGGCTGCCGCCAAGGTCGCCATCGATTTCGCCAAGACCAACGACAAGCTCGAGATCGTTGGCGGATCGATGGGTGCGCAGGTTCTGAACGCCGACGGGATCAAGGCTCTCGCCTCGATGCCTTCGCTCGATCAGTTGCGCGCGACCATTGTTGGCCTCGTCCAGGCCCCGGCGACGAAGATCGCCCAGCTCACCACCGCTCCGGCGGCGAAGCTGGCGCGCGTTTTCGGCGCTTACGCCAAGACGCAGGAAGCCGCCTGAGACTTGCCCAAAACCGTTTCCCCGTTCGCGGGGCCATCAGATCAAAAGGAATAGACCATGGCCGATATCGCCAATCTCGTTGAAGAACTCTCGAAGCTGACCGTTCTCGAAGCCGCCGACCTCGCCAAGGCGCTGGAAGAAGCTTGGGGCGTTTCCGCCGCTGCCGCGGTTGCCGTGGCCGCCCCCGCCGGTGGTGGTGAAGCCGCTGCCGCGGTCGAGGAAAAGACCGAATTCGACGTCATCCTGACCGGCGACGGCGGGAAGAAGATCCAGGTCATCAAGGAAGTGCGCGCGATCACGCAGCTCGGCCTGACCGAAGCCAAGACCCTGGTCGAGAGCGCCCCGAAGGCGATCAAGGAAGGCGTCAACAAGGCCGAAGCCGAAGAGATCAAGAAGAAGATCGAAGAAGCCGGCGGCACCGTCGAGATCAAGTGAGGCAAGCGCGGGCGCGCGGCCTCGGCCGTGCGCCCCGCACCTTGCGTCACCCCGGACCCGGTCCGGGATCGACGTCAAAAGTTTTGCGGGTGTCTTGAAGCGCTCGTGATCGTCAGGGGCGGGGTCGGGAAACCGGCACCGCCCCTTTCGCATGTGGCAAGCGCGTCAAAGCTGCAGGTTCAGCCGCGCGCCCCACATGTCGATGCCGGGGTTCTGGTGCCAGTTGAACAGCCGGGCATGACTGATGTGGACCCAGCTCGCCTCGATCCCCACCCTCGGCGAAAGCTGGGTGCCCACGGCGATGCCGGGTTCGAACAAGACGCGGCTGCCCAGCTCGGTGTGCTGGCCGTCCGCCGTCACCCGGTTGGAAGGCCCGTCCTGCACCACGAAGCCCAGTTCGGGGCGGGCATATACCGGGCCACTGCCCAGCTTCCAGCTCAGCCCCGCGCCGGCGAAGCTGGTGTCGCCCTGCGTGTTGACCGATGCGATCACATAGGGCGCGGGCGAGCCGATGAAATGCAGCGCCTCCGCCTTGTCGAAGCGGTAGCCCAGCTCGACATCCGCCCCGTGCTCGCCTGTCTTGAGGGTGAATGGGGTATCGACTCCATGGATATAGACCCCGGTGAAGGCTTCCTTTGCCAGAGCCGGCGATGCCGTGCCGGTCAGCGCGATGCCGAGCGCGGCGGCGGCCAAGAGCTTATTCATCAACGGGAATCCTCGTCCGGTGGTTATCGAGCGCGCGGGCATGGCTGTGGCATGCTTGCCGCAAGCTTAAGCGAAAGCGCCGGCGCAGGGGTATAACCGCTTTTCGGCGCGGCGCCCCGCGCCTATCCGGGCCGGCTTTATGTCGCACGCACCTGCCTTTCCCGCGCCGCCCCACGGCGCCACCGAGCGCGCTATGGTGCGCGGCGAACTGCGCGCGATGATCGCGCTGGCGGCGCCGCTGGCGGGCGCCAACCTCATCCAGATGGCGGTCTATGCGGTCGACGTGATCTTCGTCGCCCGGCTCGGGCCCGAAGCACTGTCCGCCTCGTCGCTCAGCGTCTCGCTGTTCGGCCTCCTGATGTGGTCCATGACCGGGCTTGTCGGTGGTGCGGCGCCGCTCATCGCTGCCGAACTCGGCGCGCGGCGCCATGCCGTGCGCGAGGTGCGCCGGACGATCCGCATGGCGCTGTGGCTGGCGGTCATCGCCGGCCTGCTGGTGATGGCCATCTGCGCGAAGGGCGAGGCGCTGATGCTGTGGACCGGCCAGCAGCCCGCCGTCGCGGCCCGCGCGGGCCCGTTCCTCCTCATCCTCTCGCTGGCGACGATCCCCAACCTGATTTCGGCGATCCTGCGCAACTACGTCTCGGCGCTGGGCCGGGCGGGGATCGCCACGGCGATCACCGCGCTGGCGCTCGTCGTCAACACGCTGGGCAACTATGCCTTCGTCTTCGGCCACCTCGGCGCGCCCGCCTGGGGTCTCGAAGGTTCGGCGGTGTCGAGCGTGCTGACCAGTCTGGCCATGCTCGCGGCGTACCTCTGGGTCATCCGCAGCGACCGCCGCTTTCGCCGCTACCGCCTGTTCGGGCGCTGGTGGCGGACCGACTGGCCGCGCTTTGCCGACATGCTGCGGATCGGCCTGCCGATCGCGGCGACGATCCTGGCCGAGGCCGGGCTGTTCTCGGGCGCGGCGTTCCTGATGGGGCGGCTGGGCGAGGCCGAGCTGGCGGGCCATACCGTGGCGCTGCAGTTCGCCGCGCTGGCATTCCAGGTGCCGTTCGGGATCGGCCAGGCCGCGACGATCCGCGTCGGCCTTGCCTATGGCGCGCGCGACATCGCGGCGATCGGCCGCGCCGGCAACGTCGCGATAGCGCTGGGCATCGGCTTCATGGCGCTGACCGCGCTCATCATCTGGGCGTTTCCGCGCACGATCATGCACCTCTATGTCGATCCCGATGCGCCGGCCAACGCGGCGATGGTCGGCTTCGCGGTCCAGTTCCTGGTCGTGGCCGCCGCGTTCCAGCTCTTCGACGGGGCCCAGGCGGTGGCGGGCGGCAGCCTGCGCGGCCTGCAGGACACGCGCATTCCGATGGCCATCGCGATCTTCGGCTACTGGGTGCCGGGCATCGGCACCGCCGTCTATCTCGGCTTCTTCACCCCGCTGCGCGGCTTCGGCATCTGGCTGGGCCTGGCCGTGGGCCTCGTCGTGGTGGCCTGCCTGCTGCTGTGGCGCTGGCGCAACCGGGCGCGGCTGGGGCTGCTGCCCGCCTGACGAATCTTCGCCGGCGATGCTTGACGGCGCCCTGGCACGTGACCATATGCGCGGCGCTGGCACTCTCGACCCGAGAGTGCCAAGGCATCATTTCGTCATGGATAAGGGAGAACCCCATGAATTTCCGTCCGCTGCACGACCGCGTGCTCGTGCGCCGCATCGAAGCCGAAGAAAAGACCGCCGGCGGGATCATCATTCCCGACAGCGCCAAGGAAAAGCCGAGCGAGGGCGAAGTCGTCTCGGTCGGTTCGGGCGCCCGCGCCGAGAACGGCACGATCACCCCCTGCGACGTCAAGGCCGGCGACCGCGTCCTGTTCGGCAAGTGGTCGGGCACCGAGGTCAAGGTCGACGGTGAAGACCTTCTGATCATGAAGGAAAGCGACATCCTCGGCGTTCTCGCCTGATCGCATCCCAACCCTAGCCGGCTTTCCGCGCGAGCGGGTGTGCCGGCATCAAGGCCCCCGCGCTGGCGGGGGTGCTCCAGACAAGGAAAAAGACAATGGCAGCCAAGGACGTACGTTTTTCGCGCGACGCGCGCGAACGCATCCTCAAGGGCGTGGACATCCTCGCCGACGCGGTGAAGGTCACGCTCGGCCCCAAGGGCCGCAACGTCGTGATCGACAAGAGCTTCGGCGCCCCGCGCATCACCAAGGACGGCGTCACCGTCGCCAAGGAAATCGAGCTCAAGGACAAGTTCGAGAACATGGGCGCGCAGATGCTGCGCGAAGTGGCCTCGAAGACCAACGACCTCGCCGGTGACGGCACCACCACCGCGACCGTGCTGGCCCAAGCCATCGTGCGCGAAGGCATGACCTCGGTCGCCGCCGGCATGAACCCGATGGATCTGAAGCGCGGCATCGATCTTGCCGTGACCAAGGTGGTCGACGACCTCAAGGGCCGTTCGAAGCCGGTTTCGGGTTCGCAGGAAATCGCCCAGGTCGGCATCATCTCGGCCAACGGCGACCGTGAAGTCGGCGAGAAGATCGCCGAGGCGATGGACAAGGTCGGCAAGGAAGGCGTGATCACCGTCGAGGAAGCCAAGGGCCTCGAGTTCGAGCTGGACGTCGTCGAAGGCATGCAGTTCGACCGCGGCTACCTGTCGCCGTACTTCATCACCAACCCCGACAAGATGACCGTCGAGCTCGACAACCCCTACATCCTCATCTTCGAGAAGAAGCTGTCGAACCTGCAGGCGATGCTCCCGATCCTGGAAGCCGTCGTCCAGACCGGTCGCCCGCTCCTGATCATCGCCGAGGACATCGAGGGCGAGGCCCTGGCCACGCTGGTGGTCAACAAGCTGCGCGGCGGCCTGAAGGTCGCGGCGGTCAAGGCTCCCGGCTTCGGCGATCGCCGCAAGGCGATGCTGGGCGACATCGCGACCCTGACCCAGGGCGAGATGATCAGCGAGGACCTCGGCATCAAGCTCGAGAACGTCACCGTCGCGATGCTCGGCCAGGCCAAGCGCGTGTCGATCGACAAGGACAACACCACGATCGTCGATGGCGCCGGCAATGCCGACGACATCAAGGCCCGGGTCGAGCAGATCCGCGCCCAGATCGAGACCACCACCAGCGACTATGACAAGGAGAAGCTCCAGGAGCGTCTTGCCAAGCTCGCCGGCGGCGTCGCGGTGATCAAGGTCGGCGGTTCGTCCGAGGTCGAGGTCAAGGAGCGCAAGGATCGCGTCGACGACGCGCTGCACGCCACCCGCGCCGCGGTCGAGGAAGGCATCGTCCCCGGCGGCGGTACCGCTCTCCTCTATGCGACCAAGGCGCTCGAGGGCATGAAGGGCGCGAACGACGACCAGACCCGCGGCATCGACATCGTGCGCAAGGCGATCCAGGCGCCGCTGCGCCAGATCGCCGAGAACGCCGGTCATGACGGTGCGGTCGTCTCGGGCAACCTGCTGCGCGAGAACGACGAGCTGCGTGGCTTCAACGCCGCGACCGACACGTACGAGAACCTGACCGCGGCCGGCGTCATCGACCCGACCAAGGTCGTTCGCACCGCGCTGCAGGATGCAGCCTCGGTCGCCGGCCTGCTGATCACGACCGAAGCCGCAATCAGCGAAAAGCCCGACGACAAGCCAGCCATGGGCGGCATGCCCGGCGGCGGCATGGGCGGCATGGGCGGCATGGACTTCTAAGTCCGCGTCCAGCCTTTGCAAAGAAATCGGGCCGGGGGAGCGATCCTCCGGCCCTTTTTCACGCGTTACGCGCCAGGCGACCACCACCGGCGCTTGCGCGGCACGCGGACACGATTGCCCAAATTGCATTTGCAGCGCGCCGCAACGGGCGTAGAGGCCCGCGGCCCGGCATCCGCCGGCATGGGGTGCGTGTCATGCAGCCAGCCGCTTCCGCCTCGTCGGAGTCCGACGAAGCATCTACCCTGCCCGCGACGGGCTACTCTTCCAAAAAACTGCTTCCGCTCACCATCGGCGCGATCGGCGTCGTGTTCGGCGATATCGGCACGAGCCCGCTCTACGCTTTCCGCGAAGCGCTGAACCAGGCGGCGTCCGACGGCCTGGTGGTCGAGGAGATCATCGGGGTGATGAGCCTGATGCTGTGGGCGCTGATCCTGATCGTCACGGTCAAGTACGTGCTGCTGCTGATGCGCGCCGACAACGACGGCGAAGGCGGGGTGCTGGCGCTGCTCGCGCTGGCGCGGCGCGGCGTGCGCAGCCGTGGCGGGTTGGTCCTGGCGCTGGGCGCGACCGGCGCGGCGCTGTTCTATGGCGACGCCGCGATCACGCCGGCGCTGTCGGTGATGTCCGCGGTCGAGGGACTGAAGTCGCTGCCCGGCATGTCCGAGGCCATCCCCCAGCAGCGCGTGATCGAGATCACGCTGGTCATCCTGCTGGCGCTGTTCGCGCTCCAGTCGCGCGGGACCGAACTGGTCTCGAAACTGTTCGGCCCGGTCTGCATCGCGTGGTTTCTTGCCATCGCCGCGCTCGGCCTGCTCCACATCGCCGATGCGCCGGGCATCCTCGCCGCGTTCCTGCCGTGGCATGCGGTCTGGTTCGTCGGCGAGCATGGCATCCTTGGCCTGTTCGTGCTGGGCGCGGTGTTCCTGACCGTGACCGGGGCCGAGGCGCTGACCGCCGACATGGGCCATTTCGGCAAGGCGCCGATCCGGCTCGGCTGGCTGGTGCTCGTGTTCCCGGCGCTGGCGCTCAACTACCTGGGCCAGGGCGCGTTCGCGATGAAGGTGCTGGCCGAGGCGAACGACCTCGGCAAACCGTTCGCGAACCTCGACTGGTTCTTCCTGATGATCCCGGCGGGCCTGCGCCTGCCGATGGTCCTGCTCGCCTGCGCTGCCACGATCATCGCCAGCCAGGCGGTGATCACCGGCGCGTTCTCGCTCAGCCAGCAGGCGATCCAGCTCGGCCTGCTGCCGCGCCTGCAGATCAAGCAGACTTCCGCCGGACACGCCGGGCAGATCTATATCCCGGCGATCAACTGGATGGTGCTTGCAGGCGTCATCGCGCTCGTCCTGGGCTTTCGCACCTCGTCGGCAATGGCGGCCGCCTATGGCATCGCGGTGACCGGCACGATGGTCATCACCTGCGCGCTCGCGTTCGTCGTCATCCGCCGCAACTGGGGCTGGAGCCTGCCCGCCGCCGCCGCGATCATCGCACCCTTTCTGGCGCTCGACCTGCTGTTCTTCGGCGCCAACATCCTGCGCGTGGTCGAAGGCGGCTGGGTCCCGTTGACGATCGCGGCCGCGCTGCTCGTCATCATCCGCACCTGGGTGCGCGGACGCGGATTCGTGGCCGAGCTCGAGAACGACGGCGCGGTGCCGCTCGCCGAGATGGCCGCCGCGCTGGCCCGGCGCCCGCCGACGCGGATCGCGGGCACCGCGGTGTTTCTGACCGCGCGCAGCGAGCTGACCCCGCACGCGCTGCTCCACAACCTCAAGCACAACCGCGTGCTCCACGCGCACAACTACGTCACCACGGTGCGCACGCTGTCGGTCCCCCACGTCGCGCCCGACGATCGCCTCAAGGTGACGCCGATCGACGACAACTTCGCCCAGGTCGAGCTGCGCTATGGCTTCATGGAATCGCCCGACGTGCGCGAGGACCTGATTCGCGGCGGAGGCGCGATTGCCGACGCCGACAGGGCCAGTTTCTTCATCGGCCGCAACAATTATGCGGCGTCGAGCGATGTCGGGATGCCGGTCTGGCAGGACATCCTGTTCATCGCGCTTCACCGCAACGCCGCGGATCCAACCGATTATTTCAACATCCCGTCGAACCGGGTGATCGAACTGGGCGCGCAGTACGCGATCTGACCGGGCGCAATGCCGCTCGACCGCGACGAACCGGCGATTTATCACGGTGCAAGGACCGGACCCCCAAGAGGGCTGGACCGTTGGTGTGCAATCCCCACAAGCAAAAGGAGAGCCGCTTGCAACTTCCCCACAAGGCCCACGTCGCGATCGTCGACGGAGAACGGTTCGTGCTTATGCGCAACACCGGGACCGCGCTGGAACCCGTTCTGTCGGCGCAGGACACGCCCGAGATCGAACTTACCAACTACAGCGCCGGGGTGCAGCACCAGGACGGCCGCGGCCAGCAGGCGGGCAAGCAGAACCTCGACGAATTCGCGCATGCCGCGGGCGTGGCCGAATGGCTCAACAAGGCGGTGCTGGGCAAAAAGATCAGCGACCTGTTCGTCGTCGCCGATCCGACCACGCTGGGCGAGATGCGGCGCCACTACCACAAGCAGCTCGAAGGCAAGCTGGTGGGCGAACTCGCCAAGACCCTGACCGGCGAGCCGGCCGAACGCATCGCCGCGGCGATTTCCGCCGCCTGACCGGATGCGGACGGGGCGCGCGATCCGATCGCGCGCCCCTCTGCAGGTTCACGCGAACATCGCCTTGCGCGGGCCGAGATAGCCGAACAGGTACGCGGCGACCTTGCGCATCTGGATTTCCTCCGCACCCTCGGTGATCCGATAACGGCGGTGGTGGCGATAGATGTGCTCGAACGGCTTGTGCCGCGAATAGCCCATCCCGCCGTGGACCTGCATCGCCCGGTCCGCCGCCTGGCAGACCAGCCGGTTGGCCCAGTAGTTGCACATCGAGATCTTGTCGGACAGCTCGTGCTCGATGGCCTTGTGCTCCATCCGGTCCATTTCCCAGGCGGTCTTGTAGATCAGCAGGCGCAGCATCATGCATTGCGTGGCCAGCTCGACCAGCGGGAACTGGATCGCCTGGTTGCGCGCCAGCTCTTCGCCGAAGGGTTTGCGCTCGCGCGCGTACTTGACGCTTTCCTCGACGCAGTAGCTGGCCGCGCCGAGCGACGAGGCGGCCTGGCGGATGCGGTTCTGGTGGACGAAGCTCTGCGCCAGGCTCAGCCCGCGGCCTTCCTCGCCCAGGATCGCGCTGTCGGGCACCCACACGTTCTTGAGGAAGAACCGGGCGTGGTCGGTGGGCATGTTGAAGGTCCACAGGTACTCGTCGATCTCCAGCCCCGGAGAGGGGTTGGGGACGAGGAAGCAGGTGATCCCCCGGGCATCGCCCGCCTCGCCGCCGGTCCGCGCGAAAGTCGCGACGTGGCTGGCGACGTGCATGCCGGTGATCCACATCTTCGACCCGTCGATCCGCCAGCCGTCGACGCCGTCGCGCGTCTCGCGCACTGCCCGCGTCTCCATGTGGGTGGCGTCCGATCCGTGGTCGGGCTCGGTCAGGCCGAAGGCGACGCGGCGCCGGCCCTCGAATCCGCCGAGAATGAACTCGTCCTTCTGTTCCTGGGTGCCGAACGTGTCGAACATCGCCACGAAGGGGAAGTTGCCGACGATCGAATGCTCGTTCTGCAGGTCGTTGTGCAGGCCCAGCCCGCGCGCGGCGAAGCGGTCGCGGATCACCGCCATCCACAGGTTCGAGCCGTCCTTGCCGCCGTACTTCTTGGGCGCGGAAAAGCGCCAGTGGCCGGCGGCGTCGGCCTTGCGGGTCGCGCTGCGCAGGAGCTGCTCCCATTCGTGGCGGGGCAGGCCCTGGTCCTCGTAATTGGTCCGCGCCCATTCGCGGCGATGGTCGAAGAACCGCTCGTTGTCGTCGGCTGCCTGAAGCGGCGCAATTTCCGCCTCGATGAACGCCTCAAGCTCGGCGTAGTAGGCTTCCAGGTCGGCAGGCAGGTCGAAATCCATCGGGCAGTCCTCTTTCTTGCGTGCCCGTCGTTGCGGGCGTGATTTCAGCGGGGGCCTTCCCACTTGGCGCGCGCAGGCGCAAGCGCGGCGTACTTGGGAACGTCGGCGGCCAGCTTGTCGAGCGCGCCGCGGCGCAGGCGCGCCAGCAGGCCCGGCGTGGCGAGCGATTGACGTCCGGCGAGGATGTCCGTGGCCAGCGGGCGATCCTCCGGGCACGGCCGCGTCGCCAGTTCGCGCACGACGATGCCCAGCGCGTTGCGCGCGACCGCAAGGTCGAACCGGTCGCGCCCCGAAAAGCGCTCCTTTACCGAACCCAGCCATTCCGAGACGGCGGTCAGAACTTCGGCCGCATCGGGCTCGCCATGCGGCGGCGGGGCGGGCGCCGGGGGCGGTGGCAGGGGCGCGTCGCGCTCCGCCTGCGGGGCGTCCTCCTCGAGGAGGACCAGCAGGTCCAATTCCTGCTCCGAGGTGCGTCGGGCGACGACGACGCGTTCGAGCGAACGGTCGGCGTGGCTGCGCCACAGTCCGCCCATCCCCAGGCACCCTAGCGCCCACCACACGGTCCGGTAGATCAGCCAGAAGCGGAAGCGCGCGGGATCGACCGGCGCGCCTCCCGCCGCTTCGTAGGCCGCGAACAGCTCTTCGAGCGTGCCCAGGCCGAAGCCCGGCTTGTCGAGCTGGCCGAAGCGCCAGACGGTAAGGCACCCGAACGCCAGGTCCTCGTGGAAATCGCCGAGATGCGCGACCTCCCAGTCGAGCACGCCGGTCAGCCGGCCATGCTCCGCCATCACGTTGCCGATGCGCAGATCGCCGTGGACGAGCCGCGGCGCGATCGGCGGCGGCAGGTTGGCGCGCAGCCAGGCGAGGCCCAGCGCAATGATCGGACGATCGCCGCCAAAGCTCTCGAACTGGGCGGCGAGGCCTTCGACCCCACCGGCAGCGTCGAGCGCGGGAATCGCGCCTGCCGCCCGCGGCTCGACGCGATGGACTGCGGCAAGGCTTGCGGCAATATCGGCCAGCATAGCCGAACCGCCTTCGCCCAGCACGACCTTGGGATCGGCAGTGCCCGCGATCCGGCGCATGATGAAGCCGCTGCCCAGCCCGTCGCCCGGTTCCAGCTCGGCCACGACCTCGGGCGCGACGACCCCGGCGGCGCGCGCGGCGCGGATGACCGCGGCCTCGGCGGCATGGCTCATCGGGCGGCCCGCCATCATCTCGGCAGACGGCGCGCGGCGCAGGACGAATTCCTCTTCGCCGCAGGAAAAGGCCCAGCTTTCCATGTTCGCGCCGCCCGAAAGGCGGGCCAATCCGGCTATCGCGCCGGGGCTTCCGGCCCTGCGCATGACCGTGGCAAGGCCGGCTTCAATTGTCTCGACGGGGGTCACCATTCACCCCCCGTTATCCATTTCTGACGCATTATCCAGCCCAGCGGTTGCGAAGTGACGATGAGCGGAGGAACGTCACGCTTGCAACCGCTCCGTCAATTTAGTCTATTCAACAGCGGGTTGGGTCGCGCAATGGGGATGGGACTGTTACAATGGTCGTGAAGAAGTTCGGGCTGGCGGCAGCCGCGCTGGCGATGTTCGCCGCTCCGTTGCCGACGATTTCGGCGTCGGCGCGCGACGATGGCATCGGCCTTGCCTCACTCAACGCCACGCAGGACGCCGCGCTTCTCCGCCAGCTCAGCGCGATCGTTTCGGAAATGCCTTCGGCCCGCGTCGGCATCACCGCCATCGACATGGACAGCGGCCGCCAGGTCTCGATCAACGGCGACCAGCCGTTCCCGATGGCCAGCACGGTCAAGATCGCGGTAGCCGCCACTTTCCTCGACATGGTCGACCAGGGCACGCGCCGGCTCGACCAGTCGTTTCCGCTGATGATCCGCGTCGCCGGCGATACGGCCGACGGCCGCGCCGCGGTGCGCCCGGGCATGTCGCTTACCGCGCAGAGCCTGATCGAGCTCAGCATCACCAAGAGCGACAACCAGGCGACCGACGCGCTCATCGCCGCGGTCGGCGGAACCCGTGCGGTCACCGCCTGGCTTCAGAAGAATTCGCTGTCCGGCCTGCGGATCGACCGCGACATCGCCACCCTGGTGCGCGACGATTCGGCGAAGAACGATCCCCTGCGGATGGTCGACCGCCGCGACACCAGCACGCCGCAGGCGATGGTTCACGTTCTCACCGCGCTCTATCGCGGCGATGTCCTCAGCGCGCAGAGCCGCGCGGTGCTGCTTGGCGCGATGAGCCGCTGCCAGACCGGGCGCAACCGGCTGAAGGCACTGCTCCCGCAAGACACCCTGGTCGCGCACAAGACCGGAACGCTGTGGGGCCAGACGAGCGATGTCGGCTTCATCCGCCTGCCCGACGGACGCAACATGGCCATCGCCGTGTATGTGGCCGGGCAGCAGAGCCACACCGCCCACGCCGGGACGATCGCCGCTGTCGCGCGCACTGTCTACGACAACTTCACCCCGACGCTGGCCAGCGCTGCCGCCGCCGACCGGAGCCTGGCGGCCCGCTGACCCCACGCCTTAGACGGGCAGCAAAAAGGGCGCGGTCTCGATGGAGACCGCGCCCTTTCCGTTTGGTCTGACGACCAGCCTTGCGGCTGGATCAGTCGGCCTTCGCCTTGGCGGGCGTTTCGCCCTGGGCAGCGGCTTCGGTGTTCGCGGCGGCGTCGCCGGTCGCGTCAGCGGCCTTGCCAGCGGCATCGGCGGTTTCGTCGGCAGCCTTCTGGGCGGCGTTCGCGGTGGCGTCAGCAGCGTTCTCGGCGGCATTGGCGGTCGCTTCGGCGGCGGTGTCGACGTTGGCGGCAGCGTCGGCAGCAGCCGAATCAGCAGTCGTCTCGGCGGCGTCCTGGGTCTTCTGCGAGCAACCGGTCAGGGCAAAGGCGCCGGCAACAGCGGCGACGAGGATCATCTTGCGCATTCTTCGTTTCCTTGGAGGAAGGAGTGGACCGCGCTGGCCGCATAAAGAGGCAAGCACAAAGTCTACCAAATCAGGAGACTTCGCGCGCCAAATAAAGCCAGTGCCGGGCCGATGCAAGCATTCGCGCAACGGACTGTCGCAAACGCGAGTGTGACGCTGGATTGTGGCAGTTCAATGACGAATGCCACATGGCGCCCGCGATCTGCGACAAACCGCAGCCGAGCGCGCATTTTACGTCCCCGCAAATCGGTCGCTGACGCTGCGCCCCTGCGCTGCTAGGCACGGGCGATGGAATCCCGCCAGCACCTCTATCTCGTCGATGGCTCGGCCTACATCTTCCGGGCCTATCACCGCCTTCCCCCGCTCACCAACCCGCGCGGCGTGCCGGTGGGAGCGGTCTATGGGTACACCACGATGCTGTGGCGGCTGGCCGAGGACCTGCACAAGGCCGACGGACCGACGCATCTTGCGGTGATCCTCGACAAGGGATCGACCAGCTTCCGCAACGCGCTTTACGACCAGTACAAGGCGAACCGCCCGCCCCCGCCCGAGGACCTGGTTCCCCAGTTCCCGCTGATCCGCGACGCCACCCGTGCGTTCAGCCTGCCGTGCATCGAGGAGGACGACCTCGAGGCCGACGACATCATCGCCAGCTACGCCCGCGCCGCGACGCTGAAGGGCTGGGACGTGACCATCGTCAGTTCGGACAAGGACCTGATGCAGCTCGTCGGCAAGTGCGCCCAGGGCGGCGGCTGCATCGACATGCTCGACACGATGAAGAACCAGCGCATCGACATTCCCGAGGTGATCGAGAAGTTCGGCGTTCCGCCGGAGAAGGTCGGTGACGTGCTGGCGCTGATGGGCGACGCGGTCGACAACGTGCCCGGCATCCGCGGCATCGGCCCCAAGACCGCGACCAAGCTCATCCAGGAATACGGCGACCTCGAAAGCGCGCTTGCCGCCGCGCCGACGATGAAGAAATCCAAGATGGCCGAAAGCCTGGTCGAGCAGGCCGAGATGGCCCGGCTCAGCCGCGTCCTTGTCCAGCTCAAGGAAGACTGCGAGCTGCCGATCCCGCTCGAGGATTTCGCGCTTACCGCGGTGCCGCCCGAACCGCTCGCCGCGTTCCTGACCGAACATGGCTTCACCAGCCTGCTCAAGCGGCTGGGCGCGGGCAGCGGCAGCCCGACTTACGCCACCCAGCTCGATCCGCCCAAGCCGACCCAGGCCGGCGCGCCCGCGCAGGCCGACGGCAACCGCCAGCCCTTGCCCGAGATGCCCGCGGTCGATCTCGAAGCCTACGAATGCGTGCAGAGCGAGGAACGCCTCGCCGCCTGGGTGGCGCGCGCGTTCGCCGCGCGGCTCGTGGCGATCGACACCGAGACGAGCGCGCTCGACGCGATGCGCGCCGAACTGGTCGGGGTCAGCCTCGCGCTCGGCCCCAACGACGCGTGCTACATCCCGCTCGGCCACGGCAGCGGCGACATGTTCGGCGAGAAGCCGGCGCAGGTCGACCGCACCGTTGCCCTGACCCTGCTCAAGCCGCTGCTCGAAAGCGACGCGGTGCTGAAGGTCGGGCAGAACATCAAGTACGACATCAACATCCTGGCCCGCGCCGGCGCCGCCGTCGGCGGGATCGCGGTCGCGCCGATCGACGACACGATGATCATGAGCTTCGACCTCGATGCCGGGCGCAGCGAGGACGGGATCGGCGGCGGCCACGGGATGGACGAACTGGCCACCCGCCACCTCGGCCACACGACGATGACCTACAAGGACATCTGCGGCGCGGGGAAGAAGGCGATCCCGTTCAGCGAAGTGCCGCTCGACCGCGCCACCCGCTATGCCGCCGAGGATGCCGACGTGACCTGGCAGCTCCACCGCCTGCTCCGCCCCCGGCTTGCCGAGGAAGGCGGAACCCGAGTCTACGAAACGGTCGACCGCCCGCTGATCCCCGTCGTCGCGGCGATGGAGCGCCACGGGATCAAGGTCGACCGCGAGGGCCTGTCGCGGCTGTCGGGCGAATTCGCGGAAGCTATCGCCGCGCTGGAACAGACCATCTTCGCCATGGCCGGCCAGCCCTTCACCATCGGCAGCCCGAAGCAATTGGGCGACATCCTGTTCGACAAGCTGGGCTACAAGGGCGGCCGCAAGGGCAAAAGCGGGCAATATTCAACCGACCAGGCAATCCTCGAAGGCCTTGCCGCGCAAGGCGCCGAGATGCCGACCAAGGTGCTCGAGTGGCGCCAGTTGTCGAAGCTGCGCTCGACCTACACCGAGGCGTTGCAGGCGGCGATCAATCCGGCCACGCAGCGCGTCCACACCTGCTACAGCCTCGTCGGCGCGCAGACCGGGCGCCTTTCGTCGACCGACCCCAACCTGCAGAACATCCCGATCCGCACCGAGATCGGGCGCCAGATCCGCGAGGCGTTCGTCGCCGAGCCGGGCAACGTCCTGCTCGCCGCCGACTACAGCCAGATCGAGCTGCGCCTGGCCGCGCACATGGCCGACGTGCCCGCGCTCAAGGAAGCCTTCGCTGCCGGCGAGGACATCCACGCGCGCACCGCGATGGAGATGTTCGGAACGGTCGACCGCGACACGCGCGGGCGGGCGAAGACGATCAACTTCGCGATCCTCTATGGCATCAGCCGGTGGGGCCTGGGCGGGCGACTGGGGGTGACCTCTGACGAGGCGCAGGCGATGATCGACCGCTATTTCGAGCGCTTTCCCGGCATCCAGCGCTACATCGTGCACACGCTCGAGAAAGTGCGCGAGTGCGGCTATTCCGAGACGCTGTTCGGCCGCAAGACCTGGTTCCCGCGGATCAACTCGCGCAACCCCAACGAGCGCGCGGGGTCGGAACGCGCCGCGATCAACGCCCCGATCCAGGGCACCAGCGCCGACATCATCAAGCGGGCGATGGTGCGGATGATGCCCGCGCTCGAAGCCGCGGGCCTCGGCCACGTGCGGATGCTGCTCCAGGTCCACGACGAACTGGTGTTCGAGCTGCCCGAAGCCGACGTCGCCGCGGCCAGCCCGGTGATCGAGCAGGTCATGGCCGGCGCCGCCGCGCCTGCGGTCAGCCTCGACGTGCCGCTGGGGATCGAGATCGGCAGCGGATCAAGCTGGGGCGCGGCGCACTAGGGCATCGCGGGCGATATAGACCACCCCCACGCATGCCAGCAGCACGATCCCGATCAGGCTGTTGGCGGGGTCCTGCCACACCATCGCGGCGATGATCGCGATGTTGCACAAGGCGCCGACCAGCGCGGGCAGCGGAAACAGCGGCATCCGGAAGGGACGCGGCAGGTCGGGTTCGATCCGGCGCAGGCGCATGGCGGCAAGGTCGATCGCCAGCAGGATAAGCGAACCCGGGACCGCGGCGATGGTAACCAGCGTTTCGTAGGTGCCGCTGGCCGCGAACAGCATCGCGAACCCGATCGTCGTGACCATCGCGAGCCGGGGGGTGCCGCCCGGCGCCACCTGCGACAGGAACGCGGGCAGCGCGCCGTCGCGCGAGACGGCAAAGGCGACGCGGGTGAACTGCATGCACATCAGGTTCGCGATCGCGCCGACCGAGATCACCGCGATGATCGTGATGACCAGCCCGCTGGACCCGCCCAGGGTGCGCTGGAGCGCGTCGGCCGCGGGCAGCTTGGACGAAGCAAGCTGCGCTGGGGTCATCACGTGAAGCAAGGCCGCGTTCACCGCGAGATAGAGCAGGGTGACAAGCCCGATCCCCATGAACGTCGCGCGCGCGACGTTGCGTTCGGGCTCGTGCATCTCCTCGGAGAAATAGCAGGATGCATTCCACCCGGCATAAGTCGTCAGGGTCAGGCGCAGGGCGATCACCACTCCCGCCAGGGTCACTGCCGGCGACGGTCCGGGCGATGGATCGGCAGGCGCGCCGGGGGCCAGCGCCAGGGCCGCGACGAGGCCGAGCATCATCAGCGCCTTGAGCGCGGTCGCGGTGGTTTGGCTGGCTCCGCAAACCCGCGTGCCGTGCCAGTGCAGCGCGCCGATGGACGCGAGCAGAAGAACCGAGATAAGGCCCACCGGCGCGCGCTCCGCCAGCCCGAGTTCGTGGACATATTCGCCGAAGACGACCGCGATGAACCCGATGCTGACCACCCCCTGCAACCAGTCGGTCCAGCCGATCATTGTCCCCGCTAGCGGGCCGAAGGCGCGGCGCGCCAGGGCATAGGGGCCCCCTGCGCGCGGGTGCGACGCTGCAAGCTCTGCGGTAGAGAACGCGTCGAGTGCGCTGAGCAGCCCGCCGACCAGCCAGACGGCCATGATCGCCAGCGGCGCCCCGACAGCCCCCGCGACGATCCCGGGCGAACGCATGATGCCCTGCCCGACCATGCCGCCGATCACGACCGCCAGCCCGAAGGCGATGCCGAGCACGCGGACAAGCTGCTGTTCGATGTGAATGACGGTATCGCCGGCGTGTGCTGTCAACAGCCCAACTCCCCCCGCGACCTGCCGCAGTTCTAACCCGAAGCGGACGAATACCCGGCACGAATTCGTGCTCTTGCGGGAATCGGGCGTAAATTCCTGTGCGCGCCGGTGCGGGGACGCTAGAGACTGCCGCGATGATACGCGCGCAGGACAGGCAGGCACCACCTTTGCCCCGCGCGAGCTGGCGACGCGGCACCCGGTTGCCCAGCCTCCTGCTGTTCGCAGTCGTCGCGCTGGCGATGCTCGGGTCGATCTGGCTGATCTACTCCACCCTGCAGGCCGAGCGCGATGAACGCGCCCAGGTCCAGCGCACCGACAACATCATGCAGGCGCTGGGCGACCTCGGCCGGTCGGTCATCAACGCCGAGACCGGGCAGCGCGGCTACATCATCACCAACGACCGTGCCTATCTGGCGCCTTACGAGCTGGGCCGCGAGACTTATCCCGCCGCCTTGGCGCGGCTGAAGCAGCTGTTTTCCACCGGTCCGCCGAATGCCGAGCAGGACCGCCTGATGCGCGAGATCGAGCAATTGGCCGACGCGAAGTTCGCCGAGATGGCGAAGGGGGTGCAGTTCGTCGACGAGCACCGGATCATCGACGCCAACCAGCTCATCCTGACCGATCGTGGGCAGGAGCTGATGGACCGCCTGCGCAACGCGATGGTGCGGCTCGAGGCGCTGGAACGCGACACTCTGGGCTACGCCCAGGCCCGCTCGACCGCGCTGGAATTGCGGATCATGCCGCTCTTGGCCATGCTCGCGGTGATCATCTCGCTGTCGCTGGCGCTGGGCCTGCTGCAGATCTCGCGCACCGCGCGGGCCGAGGCGGCGGCGGCGCATGCCGAGGCGCTGCGCGAGGCGCGCGACCGCGCCGACCTTCTGGCCCGCGAGCTCAACCACCGGGTCAAGAACCTGTTCGCGGTCATCCTCGCCATCGTGCGGATGACCGGCAAGGGCGACCCCGCGGCGAAGGGCGTCGTCGATCGGATTTCGCAGCGGATTCACGCGCTAGTGAACGCGCACGAAGTGACCCAGGGCGCGGTCGAGAGCCCCACGGTCGACCTGCGCAACCTGATCGAGACGGCGATCGCGCCCTATCGCTCCGAAAGCGAGACGTGCGTGATCGAGGGCGAGGCGATCGCGCTGCCCTCACGCCTTGCGGTTCCCCTGGGCCTGGTGATCCACGAACTGGTGACGAACGCGGTGAAGTATGGCGCCTGGGCCGGACCCGGCGGCCAGGTGAGCGTGGCCTGGCGAACGACGCCCGACAGCGTCCACCTCACCTGGCGCGAAACGGGCCGTACCCTGGAGGCGACGGAGCGTGGGACCGGATTCGGGAGCATGCTGATCGATGGATCGGCACGCCAGATCCGCGGCTCGATCACCCGCGAATTCCACGACGAGGGGATCGAAGTAATTTTCGATTTCCCTGTCGGGGATTAGCCCGTTTCGAGCGGCTTTGCGCGCGCTGAAGGGCCGGATGCGAACCATTCGTTAACCCTGCGCGACTAGAACCACGGTCAACAAGGGTCGCGCACATTCCTGGTCCGCAGAAGGAACGCCGCCTTGTCACATGCCCTCGCCTTGCGCCGCCATTCGCGCCACGCAGTCTCGCTTGAGGGCGAATGCCGCAATCCTTCGGGTTCGGCGGCGATGGTCGAACTCACCGACATTTCGCGCGGCGGCTGCCAGATCAACCTGCGCGCCGGCAAGATCGAGGCCGACCGCGTCGTCGTCGTCCGGCCCAAGGCGCTCGAAGGGCTGACCGGGATCGTCCGCTGGATTTCGCACCAGGCGGCCGGCATCCAGTTCGCCAATCCGCTCGTGCCCGCCGTGGTCGACAACCTCACCGATGCCGGCGAGGCGCCCGCGCGCGGCGTTACCGTCGGGCCGGAAACGCGCATGGTCTTCACCGACAAATTCGGCCGGCTCCTGCCCGAACTCGATGGGCGCCGCCGGCGGCGGGGCGACTGACCGGGGGGCAGTCGCCCTGCCGCGCTATCCGTGCTTGCTGTCGCGGGTCGAACTGACCATCCCGGGCGCGATGAAGCCGATCGGGCCGACATCCATCGCCCGCTTCTTCAGCTCGCCCTTCATCTTGGCGTATTCCTCTTCCATCTCGGCGGTCACCGTGGCGCGCGAATCCTTGAGCGCTTCGACAAAGTCGGCCGCGTTCACTTCGCTGACCTGCGCCCCGGCGCGCTGGATCGCGTTGAGACCCGCCCGGCGGGTGACATCCTCGAGATCCGCGCCGGTGAAGCGGTCGGTCTGCGCCGCGATGTCATCCAAATTGACGTCGGCTGCCAGCGGCATAGCCTTGGTGTGGATCTTGAGGATCAGGAGGCGGCCTTCCTTGCTCGGCGTGCCGACATAGACCAGCTCGTCGAACCGGCCCGGCCGCAGCAGCGCGGGGTCGACCAGGTTGGGCCGGTTGGTCGCGCCGATCACGACGACCGACTGCAGCTCCTCGAGCCCGTCCATCTCGGCCAGCAGCGTGTTGACGACGCGCGCGGTCACCTGCGGCTCGTTGCCGCTGCTGCCGCGCGCCGGCACCAGGCTGTCGATCTCGTCGATGAACACCACGCACGGCGCCACTTGCCGCGCGCGGGCGAACAGGCGAGCAATCTGCTGCTCGCTCTCCCCGTACCACTTGCTCAGGAGGTCGGACGACTTGATCGCGATGAAGTTGGCCTCGGCCTCCTTCGCCACCGCCTTGGCCAGCAGGGTCTTGCCGGTTCCGGGAGGGCCATAGAGCAGGAACCCCTTGGCCGGGCGGATGCCCAGCCGGTGGAACGCCTCGGGATGCTTGAGCGGTAGCTCGACACCCTCGCGAAGCTTCTCGGTCGCCTCGTCGAGCCCGCCGATGTCTTCCCAGCCCACGGTCGGGGCCTGGACCATCACCTCGCGCATCGCGCTCGGCTGGACGCGCTTCAGCGCCTCGAGGAAATCGTCACGCTCGACCCGCAGGTTGTCGAGAACCTCGGGCGGGACGGTCTGCGCCTGGAGATCCAGCAGCGGCATGATCCGGCGGACGGCCTCGATCGCGGCCTCGCGCGTCAATGCCGCAAGGTCGGCGCCGACGAAGCCGTGGGTCGTGCGCGCCAGTTCGTCGAGCTTGACGTCGTCGGCCAGCGGCATGCCGCGCGTGTGGATGCCCAGGATCTCGCGGCGCCCGCTTTCGTCGGGAACGCCGATCACGATCTCGCGGTCGAAACGGCCGGGGCGGCGCAGCGCCTCGTCGATCGCGTCGGGGCGATTGGTCGCGGCGATCACGACAAGGTTGGACCGGGCCTGCAGCCCGTCCATCAGCGTCAGCAGCTGCGCGACGATACGTTTCTCCGCCTCGCCCTGCACCTGGCTGCGCTTGGGCGCGATCGAATCGATCTCGTCGATGAAGACGATCGCGGGCGAGTTCTTTGCCGCTTCCTCGAACACCTCGCGCAGGCGCTTTTCGCTTTCGCCATAGGCCGAGCCCATGATCTCGGGCCCGTTGATGGTGAAGAAATTCGCGTCGCTCTCGTTCGCCACGGCGCGGGCAAGCCGCGTCTTGCCGGTGCCCGGCGGGCCATGCAGCAGGACCCCCTTGGGCGGATCGACGCCCAGCCGGGTGAACAGTTCGGGGTAGCGCAGCGGCAGTTCCACCATTTCCTGAAGCTGGCGGATCGTGTCGCCCATGCCGCCCACGTCGTCGTAATTGACGTCGGCGCGGCCATCGCGCGGTTCCTCGTATTCGGCGCGCAGCTCGATCTCGGTATTCTCGTCGATGAAGACGATGCCCTTGGGCACCGTCGACACGACGGACAAGCGGATCTGGGTCAGCGCGAAGGCCGGGACGTTCAGCATCTGCCGAAGCTGCGGCGGCATGTCACCGCGATCGACCTGCTGCTGTCCGGCGGTGGCAACGAGGTCTCCGGTTACCAGCGGACGCCCGGCGAAGTTGCGCTTCAGCGCCTGGGCCGGTCCCTGCAGCCGCAGTTCGCGCTGGGCGGGGGCAAAGACCACCCGCTGCGCCGGCCGCGCTTCGGGCTTGCGCACGATAACCTGGTCGCCGGAGCCGACTTCGGCATTGGCGCGTTGCAGGCCGTCGAGGCGAATGACCTGCAAGCCCTCGTCCTCGGGGTAAGGCAGCAGGGCGCGCGCGGCGGTGACGCGCTTGCCCTCGATCTCGATCACGTCGCCTTCGGTGATGCCGAGCTGGCCCATCACCTCGCGGCTGATCCGGGCAAAGCCCTGCCCGCTTTCTTCCTGCCGGGCTCCGGCCACCTGCAACCTGATCGTGGTCTTGTCCTCGGCGATCGCCGCCGCCGGTGCATCTGCCATTGTCCGTCCCGTCGTTGTTCGCTGTGCCCTATCGACGGCGAAGCTAGGAACTGGTTCCCGCGATTGCAAACCGCCGCGCCGCCCGCCGATGCAAGCTGCCGTGGTTGCGAGACAAAAAAAGGCCCGGTCGTTGCCGACCGGGCCTTGGAAGTTTTGGGAGAGGATGCCTGAAAGGCACCCTCGTTATGGGATTCGCCCGGTTATGTTGCAAGTGCGAATTGAACAAGAGCAGTTGAAAATTACGCACTCGTAACTGAGAAAATCAGCCAGGCTTGCGGAATTTCAGCACAAATCGGTCGGTTTTCCCTCGGATCGAGGGATCGAATACGTTTGCTGCGTGGGGATCATCGCTGCGGTGCAGCACGTCGCTGGAGGCTTGGAAGACGAATCCGGCCTGTTCCATGTCGCGGCGCACAATGGCCGGATCGATGCGGTGGAACTTCTCGACCACCGCGCGGGTGTCGCCCGCGGGGCCTGCATGGTCGACGATCACCACCCGCCCGCCGGGCTTCACCGCCGCGAACCAGTTGGCCGCCACCACGCTGGGGTCCATCCATGGGTGCTGGTACTTGGCCGATTCCCAGTAGAGGTCGTGATAGACGAGGTGCGCAAAGACCCCGTCGACGCTGCCGGGCGCCAGCATCAGCCCGGTCGCCGGCGCCACGAGGGGAACCACGTTGGGAAACCTGGCGCTGAGCGCGGTCCACGCCTCGGCCTTGTACATGTTCGGCTGGGTCAGCGCATAGACGCGGCCCTTCGGCCCGACCACGCGCGAAAGCAGTTCGGAATAGTATCCGCCGCCGGCCTGGTAGTCGGCGATCACGTCGCCGGCCTTGAACCCCGCGAAGTCGAGCACCGCCGCGGGCATGCGCCCCTCGTCCATCGCCACGTTCGCCGGCAGGCGCTGCGCATCGGCCACGACTTTCGCATAGTCGGACGGCGCGGCACCGGCCGGCGCGGCCACGCCCGCCGCCATGAGCGCCAGCGCGGCAAATCCCAAAGCTTTCATAAATCGCATCCCCCTCGATTTCCCGCGCGGGACTAGGTGCCCGCCGGGATCCTGGCGCAGCCCCGCTGGACATCGCCGCCCAGCGTCCGCGTCACGCTGAGCGGATAGACGATATCCGACATCCCGTCACTGCACTGCGCGCGCGTGACCACGAGGATGAGCGCGGCGCCTTCGAGCGTGGCGGTGAACGTGCTCGCGCCGTCCCCGTCGATCCGCCGGACCGCGACGCGCTTGCCTGCCTGGTCCTCGGGCGTGCTGTAGAGAAGCGTGCCGGGGCCGACCTCGGCGCTCCAGAACGGCTCGGTGCCCAGGGCCCGGAAGCTGGCGGGAATCGCGGACTGCGTCGCTGACGGCGCGGGCGAAGGCGTTGCGGCAGTCGCTGTCGGCTGCTCGCCTGGGCTGGGGCTTGCGCTTGGTTCTGGGGTCGGCGTGGCAGTGGCCGTGGGTTCATCGACCGGCGCGACAGCGGTGCCCTTGCACCCGGGCATGGCGAGCAGCGCAGCGCCGGCGATCAGGATCCGCGATATGGTGCGCAAGCGTAAGCTCCTCGTGGCGGCATCCCCCCGCGACGAACAGGTTAGCCCCGCCCCGCTCAGTGCGCCAGCAGCAGCGGCACCTTGCTGTGCGTGAGGAAGTGCTTCGTCACCCCGCCCAGGATCATCTCGCGCAGCCGGCTGTGGCCGAAGGCGCCCATCACGATGAGGCCCGCATTGAGCCGCCGCGCGGCATTCTCCAGCGTCACCCCGATGCTTCCGGCAGGTGCGCAGTCGGCCAGTTCGGCATGAACGTCGTGCCGCGAAAGGTAGCAGAGCGCGTCGCTGGGCGGGAAAGCGTTCTCCTTTTCGGTGACGCGCACGACGTGGACCGATTCGGCGAGGCGAAGCAGCGGCAGCGCCGCGCGCATGGCATTGGCCGATTCGTGGCCGCCGTCCCAGGCGACGACCGCCGGCTGATCCAGCCGCAGCAGCGCGTGGCCGGCAGGGATCGCCAGGACCGGGCAGCGCGCGGTCACCGCCACTTCGTTGAGGCAGTAGTCGTCGAAGCTGATGACGATAAGGTCGGCCAGCCGCGCCCCGGCGACGAGGGATTCGACCGCTTCCTCGTCGCTGTGCTCGATATCGAAGGGGACGTCCTGCGAGGACAGGCGCGCCGAGATTTGCGCCGCCTTCTCCTCCGCATCCTGCCGCGCCGCTTCCAGCGCCTCGCGCATCAGCGCCGCGCCGCCAAAGGCGTCGGTGCTGACATAGCGGGTAATCGGCACGTCGACTTGCACGGTCACGTGCCCGTTCGTCGCCCGTGCGACCGTAAGCGCGGATTCGATCCGCTCGTCACGCGAGGGGCGGGGATCGGCCGGAACGAGGATCGAGCGCATGGGTGATTCTCCGTAATGATTTCACCGAGCTATGCGACCCGGCCGATTTCTTACCATGACATCGGTCAATTGGGCACGCGCGATCTTGCCTGTACCGCGCCGCCCGGTAATGCGGGTGCCGGACTTTAGCCGACTAAGGAGCGCGCATGGACGCGATTGAAGCGGTCATCTTCGATTTCGGCGGGGTCATCACGACATCGCCGTTCGAGCGCTTTGCTGCCCTCGAACGCGCACGCGGCCTGCCCGAGGGCCTGGTCCGCCAGATCAATTCGACCAATCCCGACACCAACGCCTGGGCGCAGATCGAACGCGCCGACATCGACCGCGCCGCCTTCGACGAGGCTTTCGCCGCCGAGGCCGCGGCGCTGGGGCACGAGTTGCGCGGCGCCGATGTCCTCGCCTGCCTTTCGGGCACCTTGCGCCCGGGCATGGTCGCGGCGCTCGATACCATCCGCGGGGCGGGGATGAAGCTGGGCTGCATCACGAACAACGCGCCCGCGGGACAGGGTCCCGGCATGGCCAGCGACGCTGAGGGCGCGTTGCGCCTGGCGCCGGTGTTCGACCGTTTCGACCACGTGATCGAGAGCGCCAAGGCCGGATTGCGCAAGCCCGATCCGCGCATCTACATGATGATGTGCGAGGCGCTGGAGGTGGTCCCGGCGGCCTGCGTCTACCTCGACGACCTCGGCATCAACTGCAAGCCCGCGGCCCAGCTCGGCATGGTCGCGATCAAGGTGACCGGCGAGGAACAGGCCCTGCGCGACCTGTCGCAGGCCATCGGCATCGACCTTTCAGTGACGGAAGCCACGGCATGAACAAGATCTTTCCCGACGCGGCCGCCGCGCTCGACGGCGTCCTGCGCAACGACATGCTGATCGCCGCCGGCGGCTTCGGTCTGTGCGGCATTCCCGAGCGCCTGCTCGACGCCGTGCGCGACAGCGGCGTGACCGGCCTGACTTTCGCCAGCAACAACGCGGGGATCGACGGCGAAGGCATCGGCAAGCTGCTGCGCACCCGCCAGGTGAAGAAGATGATCGCCAGCTACGTCGGCGAGAACAAGGAGTTCGAACGCCAGTACCTCGCCGGCGAGCTGGAGGTGGAATTCTGCCCGCAAGGGACGCTGGCCGAGAGGATGCGCGCGGGCGGCGCCGGCATTCCCGGCTTCTACACCCGCACCGGGGTGGGCACGCTGGTGGCCGAGGGCAAGGAAGTGAAGTCGTTCGACGGCCCCAATGGCCCTGAAGACTACATCCTCGAACGCGGGATCTTCGCCGACCTGGCGCTGGTGAAGGCGTGGAAGGCGGATGAAACGGGCAACCTCGTGTTCCGCAAGACCGCGCGCAACTTCAACCTGCCTGCCGCGACCTGCGGCAAGGTCTGCGTGGTCGAAGTGGAAGAGATCGTGCCCGTCGGCAGCCTCGATCCGGACTGCATCCATCTGCCGGGCGTGTACGTCCAGCGGATGATCGTCGGCGCGCCCTACGACAAGAAGATCGAATTCCGCACGGTGCGCCAGCGCGCCGGGACGGAGCCGGCCGCGGCGTGAACCGGGGCTGGGCGGCACCGCTCGGAGCGCTTGCGCTGACCGCGCTGCTGTCGGGCTGCATCGCGGCCGCGGCCATTCCGGTTCTGGCCGGCAGCGCCGTGGTGCGCCGGGGCATTGCGGGTCCGGTTCGCGCCGCGACCCCGCGCGAGGGGACCTCGGGCAAGGCGCAGGTCGTGCCGCTCCGCCCCTCGCCCGCAGGCGCCGCCGCCCAGGCGGAAGCGGCCGCGCGCGCCGTTGCGCTGCTCGACGGAGACGACATGAGCCCCGCCGCCCGCGTCTGGGACGGCCTCGCGGCCTATGCGCTCGCCCGCGCCGCGCCTGCGCAAGAGCCCGGCACGCGAACCTCCGCGCTGCTCGTTTCCGGGCTGGGCGCCTCGACGACGATGCGCCCCTGCGGCGAGGCCCCGGCGGCGGTGATGATCGATCTCGATCGCGGCAAGGTGCCGTTCGATCCCGCGGCGCAGACCGTGCCGGCACCCGGCCTTGCCCGAACCCTGGCCACGCTGCGCAGCGCCGGCATGGTCGTGCTGTGGATCACCGCGCTGCCGGCCGACCGGGTAAGCGACGTGGCCGATGCCCTGCGCCGTTCCGGGCTCGATGCCGAGGGCCGCGACCCGCTGTTGCTGGTGCGCAATTCGGGCGACCGCAAGCAGGCGCTGCGCGAGGCGGCGGGCCAGGATACCTGCATCGTTGCCATTGCGGGCGACGAGCGCAGCGACTTCGACGAACTGTTCGACTACCTGCGAGACCCCGACGGGGCGATCGCGCTCGATTCGCTTGTCGGCAACGGCTGGTTCCTTGAACCGCAGCCGCTCTCATCACCTTCCGAAGGAGCTTCCTGATGCCCTGGTCCCGCGACGAGATGGCGGCGCGCGCCGCGCGCGAACTGCGCGACGGCTATTACGTGAACCTTGGCATCGGCATTCCGACGCTGGTCGCCAATCACATCCCGGCCGGGGTGGAGGTCACGCTCCAGTCCGAGAACGGGATGCTCGGCATCGGTCCGTTTCCCTATGACGACGAGGTCGACCCCGATCTCATCAACGCGGGCAAGCAGACAATCAGCGAGCTCGACCGCTCTGCCTATTTCGACAGCGCGGCGAGCTTTGCAATGATCCGCGGCGGGCACATCGACCTGACCGTGCTGGGCGCGATGGAAGTGGCCGAAACCGGCGACATCGCCAACTGGATGGTTCCGGGCAAGATGATCAAGGGCATGGGCGGGGCGATGGACCTCGTGGCCGGGGTCAAGAAGATCATCGTGGTGATGGAACACGTCGCCAAGGACGGCAGCCCCAAGTTCATTCCCGCGTGCACGCTGCCGCTGACAGGGCGGAACGTGGTCGACATGATCGTCACCGACCTTGCCGTGTTCCAGCGGCCCGATCATCATACCCCGTTCGCGCTGATCGAGCTTGCGCCCGGCGTGACCGCAGCGGAAGTCGCGGAGAAGACGACGGCGCACTACACCAGGTAACGACAACGCGGGTCCAGCCGCGACGGAGACGAAGCCGATGAACAATGCCCTGTGCCGGATGACCGGCTGCGATTTTCCGCTGTTCGCGTTCAGCCACTGCCGCGACGTGGTGGTGGCGGTGAGCAAGGCCGGCGGCTTCGGCGTGCTGGGCGCGGCCCGGTTCTCGCCCGAGCAGCTTGAGCTAGAGCTGCAATGGATCGACGAGCATGTCGACGGCCGGCCCTACGGCGTCGACGTGCTGGTGCCCGAGACGGTCGATCCACGCGTGGCCGGCCTGTCGGACGGCACCTCGCGCGCGGCGCAGATTTCCGATGAGCATCGCCGCTTCGTCTCCGAACTGCTGACGAGCCACGGCGTGGCCATGGATCCCGAAGAAGCCGTTTCGACCCAGGGCAACGGGATCACGCCCGAAAACGGCGCTGCGCTGATGGAAGTCGCGTTTCGCCACCCGATCCGCCTCATCGCCAACGCGCTGGGCATCGCCCCGCCCGCGATGATCGAGCAGGGCAAGGCGCGCGGAATCCCGGTGGCCGCGCTCGTCGGCGCCAAGGAGCACGCGCTGCGCCAGGCCGCCGCCGGGGTCGACATCATCGTGGCGCAGGGCGGCGAGGCCGGGGGCCATTGCGGCGAAGTCTCGACACTGGTGCTGGTGCCCGAAGTGGTGCGCGCGCTTGCCGGCGCAGGCCACGACATTCCCGTGCTTGCCGCGGGCGGAATAATGACCGGGGGCCAGATGGCGGCGATGATGGCCACCGGCGCGCAGGGCGCATGGACCGGATCGGTCTGGCTCGCCACCGCCGAAAGCGAGACGAGCGAGGCGTTCCGCGCCGGGATGATCGCCGCCCGCTCGCGCGATACCGTCCGTTCGCGCAGCCGCACGGGCAAGCCGGCGCGGCAGCTTCGTTCCGCCTGGCACGCGGCGTGGGACGGGCAGGACAGCCCCGGCGCGCTGCCGATGCCGCTGATGGGCATGGTTTCGGAGCCTGCCTTCGCCCGGATCGAACGGTCGGTGGCGGCGGGGAACGAGGATGCGCGCGAACTGGTCAGCTACTTCGTGGGACAGGGCGTGGGCCTGGTGGAAGCGGAGCGCAGCGCGCGCGCCGTCGTGCAGGATTTCCGCGCCGAGTTCGCCGAAGCGGTGTCCGGCCTGGCGGACATGATCGGCGAGGATTGATCGTCCTCGCGAACGGGCCTACCGCGCGCCCAATCCGGTTGCGAGTGAAACCATGACGAGCACGCTTACGCCCATCGACCGCGCTGCGCTGCGCGTTGCCTACCGCCAGGACGAGGAAGCGTGCATCGTCGAGCGCCTGCGCCAGGCCGCGCCCGCGCGTGCGGCCCATCAGGCCGCCCGACCGCTCGCCGCCCGGCTGGTCGAAGGCGCGCGCGCGCACAAGGCCAGCGGGCTCGACGCGTTCCTCCAGGCCTATGGCCTCGGCACCGAGGAAGGCGTCGCGCTGATGTGCCTGGCCGAGGCGCTGCTGCGCGTGCCCGACGCGGCCACCGCCGACGCGCTGATCCACGACAAGCTCGGCGGCATCGACTGGCGCGAGCATCTGGGGGATTCGTCCTCGACCTTCGTCAACGCCGCGACGTTCTCGCTGATGCTGACCGGGCGCGTGCTGGGCCAGAAGCGCGACACCGCCGATGGATTCGCCGCCGCGCTGCGCCGCGCGGTGGGGCGGCTGGGCGAGCCGGTGATCCGCCAGGCGACACTTCAGGCGATGAAGATCCTGGGCGGCCAGTTCGTGTTCGGCCGCACCATCGACGAAGCGCTGGCGCGCGCCCGGCCCGAGCGCGAGCGGGGCCTGACCCACAGCTTCGACATGCTGGGCGAAGCCGCCATGACCTTCGCCGACGCCGAGCGTTACCGCGCCTCCTATGCCGACGCGCTCGACCATATCGCGGCGCAGGCCGGGGCCGGCGTGGTCCGTTCGCCGGGTATTTCGGTCAAGCTGTCGGCGCTCTACCCGCGCTACGATTTTCTTCACGCCGAAGCGGCGAAAGCCGCGCTGGTGCCGATGCTGAAGGAGCTGGCGCTCAAGGCCCGCGCCGCCGACATCCATTTCACGATCGACGCCGAGGAGGCCGAGCGGCTCGAACTTTCGCTCGACATCATCGAGGCGCTGGTCGCCGACGACGAGATCTTCGCCGGCAAGTGGGAGGGCTTCGGCCTCGCGTTGCAGGCCTACCAGAAGCGCGCGGTACCGCTGACCGAATGGGTCGTGGCTCTGGGGCGCCGCCACGGCCGGCGGATCATGGTCCGGCTGGTCAAGGGCGCCTACTGGGATAGCGAGATCAAGCTGAGCCAGGTAGGCGGCCACGCCGACTTCCCCGTGTTCACGCGCAAGGTCGCGACCGACGTTTCGTACCTTGCCTGCGCGGCCAAGCTGCTCGCCGCACCCGACGCGATCTATCCCGCCTTCGCCACGCACAACGCCTATACCATCGCCGCGATCAAGGCGCTGACCGGGCCCGAGACGCAATTCGAGTTCCAGCGCCTCCACGGCATGGGCGAGGACGTCTATGCCGAGCTCGCCAGGGCTGAGGAATCCGACGGCAACCGCCGCACCCCGGTGCGGATCTACGCCCCGGTCGGCGGGCACCGGGACCTGCTCGCCTATCTCGTCCGCCGCCTGCTGGAAAACGGGGCGAACTCATCGTTCGTCAACCGCATGGCCGATGCCGAGGTGCCGGTCGACGAGCTGATCGGCGACCCGGTGGCCGAGCTCGAGGGCCTATCTCCGCGCCGCAACCCCGCGATCCCGCTGCCGCGCGACATCTTCCCCGGCCGCGCCAACAGCGCCGGGGTGGATCTTGCCGATCCCGCCACCGCCGCAGCGCTGAAGGCCGACCTTGCCGCGCTTGACGGCGCGGTATGGGAAGCCGCGCCGACGGTGCCGGCGGGAGATGCCGCCCCCGCGCGCGAGATCCGCGCCCCGCACGACCGCAACCGCCTTGTCGGCATATCGCGCGATGCGACGCCCGCCGACGCCGCGCTCGCCGTGGCGCGGGCCGAAGCCGCGCAGCCGGCATGGAACGCGCTGGGCGGCCCGGCGCGCGCCGCCCTGCTCGACAAGGCGGCCGACGCGTTCGAACGCCACCAGGACGCGATCCTCTCGCTGTGCCAGCGCGAGGCGGGCAAGACGGTCATCGACGCCGTGCTAGAGCTGCGCGAGGCGGTCGACTTCCTGCGCTACTACGCGGGCGAGGCGCGGCGGCTGTTCGCCAGCGACGTCGCGCTGCCCGGCCCGACGGGCGAGAGCAACCGCCTGCGGCTGGTCGGGCGCGGAGTGTTCGCCACGATCGCACCGTGGAACTTCCCCCTCGCGATCTTCATCGGCCCTGCTGCCGCCGCGCTTGCCGCGGGCAACACCGTGGTCGCCAAGCCCGCCGAGCAGACGCCGCTGATCGGCGCGCTGGCCATCCGCCTGTGCCACGAGGCAGGCATCCCTGACGACGTGATCCAGTGCCTGCCCGGCGACGGCACGGTCGGCGCGGCGCTGACCGGACAGGCCGGGATCGCCGGGGTCGCCTTCACCGGCTCGACCCAGACAGCGCGCGCGATCAACCGCGCGCTGGCCGGGCGCGACGGCCCCATCGCGCAGCTCGTGGCCGAGACGGGCGGGCAGAACGCGATGCTGGTCGACAGCTCCGCGTTGCCCGAGCAGGTCACCCGCGACGTGCTGGCCAGCGCGTTCCAGAGCGCGGGCCAGCGCTGTTCCGCGCTGCGCGTGCTCTACCTGCAGGACGACATCGCCGACGCGATGCTCGAGATGATCCGCGGCGGGATGGAAGCGCTGGTGATCGGCGACCCCGAGGATTGGGCGACCGACGTCGGCCCGGTGATCGACGAGGAATCCCGTGCCTCGCTGGCCGGCCACGTCGACCGGATGAAACAGGCCGGGCGCCGGGTGTGGCAGCGCGAGTTGCCCCAGGCTTGCGCCAACGGCACCTTCATTCCGCCCACGATCATCGAGATCGACGCGATCGGCGATCTGGCGGCCGAGCAGTTCGGCCCGGTCCTTCACGTCGCGCGCTTTGCCGCGGACGAGCTGGACGAGGTGATCGATGCGATCAACGGCGTCGGCTATGGCCTGACGCTGGGCCTGCACAGCCGGATCGACGCGACCCGCCGGAAGGTCGAGCGGCGCTCGAAGGTCGGCAACCTCTACGTCAACCGCAACCAGATCGGCGCTGCGGTCGAAAGCCAGCCGTTCGGGGGCGAGGGGCTTTCGGGCACCGGGCCCAAGGCCGGCGGCCCGCATTACGTCGCCCGCTTTGCCACCGAGCGCGTCACCTGCATCGACACCACCGCGGCCGGCGGCAACGCCTCGCTGATGGCGGCGGGCTGAGCGTTCTCCCCCTCGCAGCGGAACCGACCGGGCGCCAAGCCATTGTGACACTTGCGTGAAAGACCTAGGTTCGACCCGCGCCGGCTGCGTGGGGCACGCGAAACCATGCGGCAGGGTCAAAAAGGCCCCGGCACCCTCGCCAGGGCTCTGAGAAAGTGTGGAAATGCTGCTGAATCGATTGTTTCGCGAACGCTTTCTGGACGTCCTTGCGTCGATCTACATCTACAACGAGCATCGCGGCTACACCTCGCTCGACCGCGTGATGGAAGCGGTTCGCGCGCGCTGCCCCGACGATCACGAGTTCATCGCCGCCATCGCCAAGCATCGCGCCGACGAGCACAAGCATTACGTCATGTTTCGCCGGTGGTTCGAGCGCCAAGGCCGCATGCCGCTCAAGGTCGACCGGACCTGCGGCCACATCGACAACTTCATCCAGGCGATCTTCGGCTGCACGATCGAGGATCTCGACACCGAGACCGTCATCACCAACGCTGAAGAGTTCGAGAAGCTGTGCCGGGTGATCATGCTGACCGAACAGCGGGGCATGACGCAGGTCGAGGTGCTGCTGAAGAACAGCCACGTCCGTTCCG
This sequence comes from Novosphingobium tardum, assembly GCF_042652045.1. Classification (NCBI taxonomy): domain Bacteria; kingdom Pseudomonadati; phylum Pseudomonadota; class Alphaproteobacteria; order Sphingomonadales; family Sphingomonadaceae; genus Novosphingobium; species Novosphingobium tardum. Next base: position 256,802 of record NZ_JBHSDR010000003.1, read on the forward strand.
ACCCCATCATGACCCGGATCTTCCAGATCGTCGAAAAGGACGAGCCCGACCACTGGATGCCCTACCACGGCTGGCTGACGACCAACGGCAAGGTCACCGCGCGCTGGCGCGAGCGCTGGACTGATTACTGGATTCACAAGTCGCTGATGCTGGCCAAGCTGCCCGCGCTGTTCGTCAATGGCGGGGCCGAGCGTCTCGCGGTATGGCCCGACGAGGACGACACCGTCTACGCGCTGGCAGCCTGAGGCAAAGAACATGACGACAGGGGGCACCCCGGCGCTTGCCGGGATCAAGGTCATCGAACTCGCGCGGATCCTGGCGGGCCCGTTCGCCGGCCAGATCCTCGCCGATCTCGGCGCCGAGGTCATCAAGGTCGAAAGCCCCGCGGGCGACGATACGCGCCAGTGGGGACCGCCCTGGGTCGATCGCGCCGACGGCAACCGCGAGGCCAGCTATTACCACGCCTGCAACCGCGGCAAGCGCGGGGTGATCGCCGATTTCAACGATCCCGCCGACCTTGCCTTCGTCCGCGCGCTGATCGCCGACGCCGACGTGGTGATCGAGAATTACAAGCTTGGCACGCTGGCGCGCTTCGGGCTCGATTACGAAACGCTCAGCGCGGATAATCCCGGCCTCGTCTATTGTTCGATCACCGGCTTCGGCCAGACCGGACCCTATGCCCCGCGCCCCGGCTACGATTATGTCATCCAGGGGATGAGCGGGATGATGTCGCTGACGGGGGAACCCGATGGCGCACCGATGCGCTTCGGCCTGTCGATATCGGACATGGCCTGCGGGCTCTATTCGACCATCGCGATCCAGGCCGCGCTGCTGGCCCGCGCCAATACCGGGCGCGGCCAGCAGATCGACATGTCGCTGCTCGACTGTTCGGTCGGCCTGCTCGCCAACCAGGCGATGAGCTACTTCGTAACCGGCGAGGTTCCGCCGCGAATGGGCAATGCCCACGCCTCGGTCGTGCCCTACCAGGTCTATGCGCTGGCCGACGGCCACCTGATCGTCGCCACCGCCAACGACGGCCAGTTCCTGCGCCTCGCCCGCCTGCTCGGGCTCGATGCGCTGGCCGACGACCCGCGGCTTCAGGACAACGCCGGTCGCCTTGCCCACCGTGACGAAATGAATGCCGCACTGAGCGCCGCGATGGCGGTGCTGACCAAGGCCGAGATGCGCGAACGGTGCGAGGCCAACAACGTGCCGGTGGGGCCGATCAACCGGCTCGATGAAGTGTTCGCCGACCTGCAGGTGGTCGCGCGCGGAATGAAGGTCGAACTCAGCGACGGACTGGCTTCGGTGCGCAGCCCGATCATCTTTTCCGATGCGTCGCTGGCGCTGGGCCGCGCCTCGCCCATGCACGGCGAGCATGACGCCGAAATCCGCGGCGCGATGGGGCTGCCGGCGCGCGCCTAGTCGAACAGGCGCTCGAACCAGTTGCGCGACCGCTTGGGCGCAGCCGCGCACCGAGGGTCGGGGTCTGGCACTTGCGTAACTGTGGGCCGTTGCGGCTCCGGCTGCAGCAGGCGGGTGATGATCGCGCGCACGTCCTGCCGCCTGCCGCCGGTGGGGCGGTAGCCGGGCTTGGCGACTTCGTAGATCGTGCAACAACCGTCGCCCGACCATGCGCCGTCGAAGAACAGGTCGCGCTCGCGCTTCCGGCGCGGGACGATCGCGGCGGGGCGCGACCAGTTGAGGAAGGCTTCGCGCGCGCCGTCCCTGTCACCCGCCAGGAACAGCCTCAGCCACTCGGCCCGGCGAATCGCGCCGGTGTTGTAATGAAACGAAAGCGCTGCGCCCAGTTCGTGTTCCGCCGGATCGTGCTGGCCGAAGGCAGCGAGCACCGGCGGCAGGTACTGCGTGCGCAGCGCCCACAGGTACACCGCCAGGCAGTGTTCGAGCGGCTGGGGATTGTCGCGATAGCGCGGATGGACGCGGTGGCCCGAAGCGTCCGTGATCCCCACGCTCCAGGTCCACACGCCCGCGACGTCGCGGTAGGCCTCGGGCACGAGACCCTCATGCGCGATCAGCTCGAGCGCAATGCGCGGGGTGAGGACTTGCATCGGAGGCACCGCCTTTCGCCAAAAGCGAGGCTGATGCCCAAGTGACCCGATGTAGGAAAATGGTTTCTCGTCAGGCGACCGCGGCGCGCAGTTCCTCGACCAGGTCGGTCCGCTCCCACGGGAACAGGTCGCCTTCGGGCTTGCGCCCGAAATGGCCGTAGGCGGCGGTCTTGCCGTAGATCGGCTTGTTGAGGCCCAGCCGCTCCCGGATCGCGCGCGGGGTCAGTCCGACCAGCCGGGGCAGGACCTTTTCCAGCGTCTCGGCCTCGACCGTGCCGGTGCCGTGAAGATCGACGTAAAGCGAAAGCGGCTCGGCGACGCCGATCGCATAGGCGATCTGGATCGTGCAGCGGCGGGCGAGCCCGGCGGCGACGATGTTCTTGGCGAGGTAGCGCGTGATGTAGGCGGCCGAACGGTCGACCTTCGTCGGGTCCTTGCCGCTGAATGCGCCACCGCCGTGGGGCGACGCGCCGCCATAGGTGTCGACGATGATCTTGCGCCCGGTCAGGCCGGCGTCGCCGTCGGGGCCGCCGATCTCGAACCGCCCGGTGGGGTTGATGTGATAGACTGTCCGGTCGGTCAGCAGCGAGGCCGGCATGACCTTGGCGATCACGCCCTTCACGTAGTTGCGCAGTTCCTCGTACTTGGCCTCGTCGCCCTCGCCGCCGTGATAGAAGTATCCCGGCGCATGCTGGGTCGAAACGACGATCGCGGTCGCCTCGACCGGGATCTCGTTCTCGTAGCGCAGGGTGACCTGGCTCTTGGCGTCGGGTTCCAGGAACGGGGCGGCGCCCGACTTGCGGTCGACGGCCATCGCCTCGAGGATCTTGTGGCTGTAGTCGAGCGTGGCGGGCATCAGGTCGGGCGTCTCGTCCGAGGCGTATCCGAACATGATCCCCTGGTCGCCCGCACCTTCGTCCTTGTTGCCGGCAGCATCGACGCCCTGCGCAATGTGCGCCGACTGGCCGTGAAGGTTGTTCTCGAACCGGAAGCTTTCCCAGTGGAAGCCCGACTGCTCGTAGCCGATGCGCTTCACCGTATCGCGCACGGTCTGCTCGATCCGGTCGGTGATGCCGGGCGCCCACTGGCCGTTCTCGTAGATGCCCTTGCCGCGAATTTCACCCGCCAGCACGACCAGCTGGGTCGTGGTCAGCGTCTCGCAGGCGATCCGCGCCTCGTTGTCGATCCCGAGGAAAAGATCGACGATCGCGTCGCTGATCTGGTCGGCGACCTTGTCGGGATGGCCTTCGGAAACGCTCTCCGAGGTGAACAGGAATTCGCTGCGCATGGCGTGAACAATCCGATATAAAGAAAGCTTTATGTGTTGTGCGCGGCTCTAGCGGCGACGGCGGCGCAACGCAATGGCCGACCCGGCAAGCAATACCAGCGCCCAGCCAAGCGGAAGCATGTTGCCCAGCCGCGCGAAAGGCGTCGGCGCATGGGCCGGGGGCACGAAACCGTCGATTCTTCCCGACCGTCCCAGCGGCAGGAACTGGCGGACGATGCCGTTGGCATCGACGATGGCGCTGATCCCCGTGGTGGTCGCGCGCAGCACCGGCAGGCCTTCCTCGATCGCGCGCATCCGCGCCTGGGCGAGGTGCTGCGGCGGGCCGAAGGCGCCGAACCAGCCGTCGTTCGACGGGTTGAAGATGTAGTCGGGGCGATGCGCCCGGTCGACGACCTGGCCCGAAAAGATGATCTCGTAGCAGATCTGCACGCCGGCCTTGCCCCAGGCGCCCAGATCGATCGTCCGCGGCCCGGGCCCGGGCCAGAAATCGAGGCTGCCGGCAACAAGGCGCGACAGGCCGAGCGGTTCGAGCAGCGCGCGCATCGGGAGGTATTCACCGTAGGGAACGAGGTGCGCCTTGGCGTAGCTGCCGACGATGTCGCCGCGCGAATCGAGCGCGGTGACCGAATTGGTCGCGGCAACGACATGGCCGTTGCCCATGATGAGATCGACAGCGCCGGTCATCAGGACAGAATTCGGCCCCATCACCCGGCCAATGCGCTCACGCGCCAGGTCGGGATCGGCGGCAAAGGTCGATTCGGCATAGAAATACTGCGGGTAACCGGGGCGCAGGTAGTCGGGCACGCCCGATTCGGGCCAGAGCACCAGCCGCCGCGTTCCCGGCTTGCGCGCCAGGGTCAGCGCGGCGGTCTTGCCGAACTGGGATTCGTATTTCGTCGGGTCGGTCAGCTCTTCCTGCGGGATGTGCGGCTGGACGAGCGTGAAGGCGAGCGTGCCCTGCGACCGGTCATGCGGGACGAGCAGCGGGAGGAGCATCGCCGCCAGCGGCACCGCCAGCAGCGCGGCACGGCGGCCGGGGGCGACGCGCTGCGTCGCGCGCCACCAGCACCCGGCGAGGACGACCACCACGGCGGAGAGCGCGTAAGTCCCGAACCAGGGCGCGATCGCGGCAAGCCCCGGGCGTGTGAAACCGCCCAGCGTGACCATGCCGAGCGGGTTCCAGACATAGCCGGTGAAGACCCAGCTCCGCAGCCATTCCGCGATGGTCCACGAACCGGCAAAGGCGAAAACGAGCGGCCAGCCCGCCTCCCGCACGCTGCGGCGCGCGACATACCACGCGCCAAGGCCTGCGAGCATGGGATAGACCGCGAGGTAGAGCGCCAGCAGGAAGACCGCGATCCAGCCCAGCCAGGCGGGCATTTCCGCCTGGTAGGTAAAGGCGGTGGCGATCCAGTTGTTGCCGACGACGAAGTGGCCGACCCCGAACAACCAGCCGATCAGCGCGACGCGCCGCGCGGATGATTGCTGCGCGATCAGGTGCAGAAGGAACGCCAGCGCCGCCAGCGTGAGCGGCCAGAGCGCCAGCGGGGCAAAGCCGGTCGCCGAGATCAGCCCTGCGCCGAATGCCGCCAGGGGCGTCCACCGACCGCTCAGGGCCAGCCGCCCGGAAACGTCCGGCAGCGATCGTGGGGTGTGCACCGGTCTTTGCCGGAAGGGCTCAGCCGTTCACGGTTTCTAGCGGTTCGCCGCCGGCATCCTCGGCAGGGGGACGCGCGCGGCGGGTGCGGCGCTTGGGCGCCTCGGCGGTTGCTTCGCCAGTCGCTTCGGTCACCGCGGCATCGCGCACGAGGTCGCGGGCCTCGGTGATCGCGGGCGGCAGCAGCGAGGGATCGAGCGAGCCCGATTCGTTGTCGCGGTCGCTGCGCTCGCGGCGCGGTCCGCGTCCGCGCGGGGCGGAGCCCGCGTCGTCCTGACGGTCGTCGCCGCGGTTGCTGCGCGGGCGCAGGCCGCTGCGCATCGCCTGGTTGTCGCGCGTGAAGGGATTGGGTGCCGGGGCACGGTTGCCGCGATCCTCGCGGGGGCCTTCCTCGTCGCCTTCCACGGCGCGGGGCTGGCCCTGCTGCTGCTCGCGCGCCGGCTCGCGGCGCTGCTGCGGATCGCGGTTGTCGTCGCGGCGATAGGGCTGGTCGTACGACGGAAAGTCGCTTTCCATGCCGAATTCGTTGTCGTCGTTGTCGTTTTCGTCGTTGCCGGACTGCTCGCCCTGGCCGGCCTCGCCGCCGTCACGGCGCATGCGCTGCTCTTCCTGGCGCTGGCGGGTGTCGGCGATGACGCGGAAATAGTGATCGGCGAACTGGAGGTAGTACTCTGCCGTCACGCGATCGCCGTTGAGGTGGGCGTCCTGCGCGAGCTTCTTGTACTTTTCGAGCATCTGGGGCGCGTTGCCGCGTGCCCGGCTGTCGATCCGGTTGATCATCTCGCCGCGACCGCCGCCCTGGGGGCGGTTGTTGTTGCCGCGGCCGCGACGCCGATTGTTATTGTTGTTGTTGCGATTGTTGTTCAACGCAGCCTCATCCTCTGGCTGAGCGGAGCACCCGGCGAGAGCTGACTGCCAGCCGCGCCCCGAGCCGATCCGCGAAATCCCTCCGTCCCGCGCGCCGCAAAACCGGCTGCGCGGTTCCCTCATCTGCCGTGTGAAACGGCCTGCGCCGCCCGCCTGGTGCAAATGTTGGAGTGGGCCATCCAGACGGGAAACGTCGTCATCCGTCCGCTGGCTTGGCTGCATGACTAGTCGCTGGGAGAGGTTTTGCCAAGCGAAATCTTGAATTCGAGCGCGCGCGGACGATTGCCCAGATCGCGGTGAACGGTGGCCGAAAGCCCGCTTTCCCCGCCGATCGCCGCGACCGCTTCGGCCTGCTGCCAGCCGATCTCGACCAGCGCGACGCCGCCCGGCGCGAGCAGCGCGGGCAATTGCGGCAGCAGCCGGCGATAGGCGTCGAGCCCCGCCGGACCGGCGAACAGCGCGCCGGCCGGCTCGTGTTCGCGCACGGGCCGCTCCAGCTCCGCCTCGTCCTCGACATAGGGCGGGTTGGCGAGGACGAGGTCGAAGCGCCCGAGCCCGCTGGCCCAGCCGGGAGTGTCCCAGTCGCGGTGGAGGATCCGCGCCCGCTCGCCCACCCCGGCGCGCGCGGCGTTGGCGGCAGCGACGGGCAGTGCGCCCAGTGAACGGTCGATCCCGATGCCATGGGCGCCGGGCCACTGCGCCAGCGCCGCGATAAGCAGCGCGCCCGACCCCGTGCCGCAATCGAGCGCGCGTGCCGGGGGACGCCCGGCGAGAGCGCGGATGGCGGCATCGATCAGCGTCTCGCTATCCCCGCGCGGGATCAGCACCGAAGGGGTCACGATAAGTTCGATCCCGTAAAACTCGGCATGACCGAGAATATAGGCGATCGGTTCATGGCCGAGGCGGCGGCGTTGGAGCGGCGCAAAACCGGCCGGAACCGCTTCGTCGAGGTGCCGCAGCAGCAGTTCGCCGCGCGGAACGCCGAGCGCGGCGGCCATCAGCAGTTCGGCATCGAGCCGCGCGCTGGGGCTGACCGCGCCAAGCTGTTCCGTCGCGTCGCGCAAGGCGGCGCGAACGGTCATTCGCCCAGCGCGGCGAGGCGCTTGGCCTGGTCCTCGGCGATCAATGCGTCGATCAGTTCGCCCAGCCCGGGTCCCTCGAGAATTTCCGGCAGGCGGTGGAGGGTCAGCCCGATGCGGTGATCGGTGACCCGCCCCTGCGGGAAGTTGTAGGTGCGGATTCGTTCGGAACGGTCCCCGGACCCCACCATCGCGCGCCTCGCCTCGGCCTCGTCGCCATGGGCCTCGGCGCGCTTGAGGTCGTAGAGCCTCGTCCGCAGCACCTGCATCGCCTTGGCCCGGTTCTTGTGCTGGCTGCGCTGGTCCTGCTGGATGACGACCAGCCCGGTCGGCAGGTGAGTCAATCGGACGGCTGAATCGGTGGTGTTGACGTGCTGCCCCCCGGCACCCGAGGCACGATAGATGTCGATCTTGAGGTCCTTGTCCTCGATCTCGACGTCGACTTCCTCGGCTTCGGGCAGGACCGCCACGGTCGCGGCGGAGGTATGGATGCGCCCGCCGCTTTCGGTCACCGGCACGCGCTGGACCCGATGGACCCCGCTTTCGAACTTCAGCTTGGCGAACACGCCGCTGCCCGCGACGTTGGCGATGATTTCCTTGAAGCCCCCGATATCGCTGGCGTTGACCGAAACGACCTCGATCCGCCAGCCCTGCGCGGCGGCATAGCCCTCGTACATCCGGAACAGGTCGGCGGCGAACAGGGCGGCCTCGTCGCCCCCGGTGCCGGCCCTGATCTCGAGCATCGCGGGGCGGGCATCGGCGGTGTCGCGCGGCAGCATCGCGATCGCCAGCGACTGCTCGGCCGCAGGCAGTTCCGCCCGCAGCCGCTCGACTTCCTCGGCCGCCAGCGCGCGCATGTCGGGATCGGTGTCGTCGATTTCCTCGAGCGCGGACAGCTCGGCGCGAAGCTCGCGAACCGTCTCGGCGGCGCGGGCCACCGGCTCGAGTTCCGCGTAGTCGCGGCTGGCCGAAACGAACGCCTCGCCCTCCAGCGTGCCCGAGGCGAGGCGGGCCTCGATCTCGGCCCGGCGCGACGCGATCTGGGCCAGGCGGGCGTCGGAAACGGTCATCGGCGCAGGCTCAGGCCGCGGAAAGGCCGGCGATCACCGCCTCGATCCGGGGGGCGTCGCCATCGACGTTGCGGACGCGCGTGGTCGCACCCTCGGCACCCCAGCCGAGCGCGAGAATCGCGCGGGTATTCGATTTGACCGCCTTGTCGAACCGCTTGCGCGGCGATCCGCTGGCGATGAGATCTGCGGCGAGGCCCGCATTGCGCAATGCGGCGAGCGCGCGGTGCCCCAGCGCCAGCGCGCGCTCGTCCTCGACCACCACGGTCGCGTCGCTGCGGCCTTCGGCGACCTCGCCGACCAGCATCGCCAGCCGCTCGATCCCCGCAGCCCAGCCGACTGCCGGGGTATGCGCGCCGCCCAAGGTCTCGATCAGCCCGTCATAGCGGCCGCCGCCCAGCACGGTGCCCTGCGCGCCGAGCCGGTCGGTGACGAACTCGAACGCCGTGTGGCGATAGTAGTCGAGCCCGCGAACCAGCGAAGGCGCGCGCATCCACGCCACGCCCGCGGCATCGAGCCCGGCGGTGACCGCGCCGAAGAAATCCTGCGCCTCGCCGCTCAGGTACTCGTCGATCCCCGGCGCGTCGGCGGTGAACGGCTTGTCGCGGGGATCCTTGCTGTCGAGAATGCGCAGCGGATTGCGCTGGAGCCGGTCCTGGCTGTCCTCGGACAGCAGCGCGCGGTGGCCTTCGAAGTAATCGATCAGCGCGTTGCGCCACGCTTCGCGGCTGGAGGCATCGCCCAGCGTGTTCAGCTGCAGCGTGACCCCGTCGGCGATTCCCAGGTCGCGCAGCAGGTGGTCGGCCATCGCCAGCAACTCGACATCGGCCTGCGGCTCGGCGGCGCCGATGATCTCGGCGTCGAGCTGGTGGAACTGGCGATAGCGGCCCTTTTGAGGACGCTCGTAGCGGAACAGCGGGCCGTGGGTGGCGATTCGCAGCGGAGCGTGCTGCTGCCACCCGTCGGTGATCCAGGCGCGGGCGAGGCCGGCGGTGAATTCGGGCCGCAGGGTCAGCGATTCGCCTCCCCGGTCGTCGAACGAATACATTTCCTTGGCCACGACATCGGTCGTTTCGCCCAGCGAGCGGCTGAACACGGCGGTCTTTTCGAACACCGGCATTTCGGCGCGGCGGAAGCGGTAGAGCCGGCGGATTCGCTCGAAAGTCGCAACGACGTGCTGGAACGCCTCGGCCTCCGCGCCGAATATGTCCTGCGTCCCGCGAATGGCCTGGGGTGTTTCGAGCGTCATGGGCGCGCGCTTAGCCCGATTGGGGACGACGTGAAAGGGCGGCGGGCGTGACCGGTTGCAAGCGCAACCACTACGCGCCAAGAGACGCAGCATGAAAATCAATCCCGCGGTCGCACCGCTCGTCGCAGCCCTTCTCCTTTCCACCGCGTCTTCGGCCCTCCAGGCCCAGGCCCCAGCCAGCCGGTCCACGCCCGCCGCGCTCCCGATCGCGGAGACGATCCCGGTCGCGCAGGACGTGGCCTATCCCGGCACGATCGCCCTCGACATCGACGCGACCGACGTCGTGCGCGGGCTTTATCGCGTGACCGAAACGATCCCGGTCAAGCCCGGAACCAGCGATCTCGTCCTGCTTCTGCCCCGGTGGCTGCCCGGCAACCATTCGCCCACCGGCAACGTCGCCCAGGTCAACGACATCCGCTTTTTCGCCGGCAACAAGCCGCTTGCGTGGAAGCGCGACCCGGTTGACGTCTTTGCGTTCCACGTCGCGGTGCCCGAGGGCGTGCGCGAGGTGACCGCGCGCCTGGTCCACACCTCTCCGTTGCAGTCCAGCGAAGGCCGGATCACGATGACGCGCGAGATGCTCAACCTGCAGTGGGAGAAGATGAGCCTGTACCCGGCCGGCCACTACGTCCGCCAGATCAAGGTGAAGCCGACCGTCAAGGTGCCCGACGGCTGGACCGTGTTCAGCGCGCTCGACGGCAAGTCGGCGCGGGGCAGCACCTATAGCTGGACGACCACCGACTACGACACGCTGGTCGATTCGCCGATCTTTGCCGGCCGTTATGCCGAACGCACCGACCTCGGGCACGGGGTGTTCATGGACGCCATCGCCGACGAGCCCGGCCAGCTCGCGATCGCGCCGGCGCACATGCAGGCCTACCGCAACCTCGTCGACGAGGCGCTGGCGCTGTTCGGCGCGCGCCATTTCGATCACTACGATTTCCTCCTGGCGATGACCGAACGCATGGGCGGCATCGGCCTGGAGCATCACCGGTCGAGCGAAAACCAGCAGGAGCCCAAGTCGTGGACCGACTGGGACAAGATGGACTGGGACCACAACGTGATCCCGCACGAGTTCGTCCATTCGTGGAACGGCAAGTATCGCCGCCCCGCCGATCTGTGGACGCCCGACTACCGCACGCCGATGCAGGACAGCCTGCTGTGGGTCTATGAGGGGCAGACCCAGTTCTGGGGCTACGTCCTGGCCGCGCGCTCGGGCGTGCAGTCGAAGGACACGGTCCTGTCGATGTTCGCCAACGCCGTCGCCAACTATTCCGAAGGCCAGCCCGGCCGCGCCTGGCGGTCGGTCGCGGACACGACCAACGACCCCATCATGAACAGCCGCCGCCCGGTTCCGTACAGTTCGCTGACCCGGTCCGAGGACTATTACGTGGAAGGCGCGCTGATGTGGCTCGAGGCCGATCAGGTGATCCGCCAGGGCACGCGCGGCGCGAAGGGACTGGACGATTTCGCCCGCGCCTTCTTCGGCGTGCGCGACGGCGACTGGGGCGAGCTGACCTACGACTTCGACGAGGTGGTGCGCACGCTCAACGGGGTGTATCCCTACGACTGGGCGTCCTTCCTCAACACCCGCATCTACCAGTCGGGCCAGCCGGCCCCCGTGGCGGGGATCGAAAAGGCCGGCTACCGACTGGTCTGGAAGGACAAGCCGAACACATACGAGGAGGGGCGGATGGCGAACGGCAAGTACACCAACCTGACCTACTCGCTCGGCATGAACGTCGACGGCGAGGGCAAGGTCACGTCGGTGCGCTGGGACGGCCCTGCCTTCAACGCCGGGCTGGTCAACGGCACGCAGATCGTCGCGGTCAACGACACCGCGTTCTCCACCGACGTGATCAAGGATGCGATCACGGAGGCGCGGGACAGCCGCAAGCCGATCCGCTTCATCGTCAAGCGCGGGGTCGCGTTCCAGACCGTGTCCGTCGAATGGACCGGCGGTCTGCGCTATCCGTGGCTTGAGCCGGTGGGCAAGGGGGTCCAGCCGCTCGACCGCCTTCTCGCCCCGCGCCGCGCAAGGTGACCACGCGGCGACAGACCGCAGCCCGGCGCCGGACTCCGGCGCGGGCGAATGCAGCGGACAGGAAGGCGCCCGGCTGGGGCAACAAGATCGCCCCGCCCAAGTTTCTCCTGTTCGCCGCGGTCCTGGTCGCCGCCACCCCGCTGTTCTACCGCTGGCCCGCGCAGGGCTGGCTGGAAGCGTTCGCGCTGGCGTTCGATGCCGGCGCGCTGGTGTTCCTTGCCAGCATCTCTCCGCTGTTCCGCGATTGCGGCGCAGAGGTGATGCGCGAACATTCCGCCGCCAACGACGCCAACCGCGCGATCGTGCTGGCCTTCACAACGATCGTGACGATCGCGGTGCTCGGCGCCATATCGGGCGAGCTCAAGGGCGCGCAGTCGCACGACTGGTGGGCTGTCGCCAAGCTCATCGGCACGCTCGCGATCTCGTGGCTGTTCACCAACGTGGTGTTCACCCTGCACTATGCCCACAGCTACTATTCGCAGCTTCCCCGCAACGGCGGCGACGAGGGCGGGCTGGACTTCGGCGGAACGAACGAGCCCGACTACTGGGACTTCCTCTATTTCGCCTGCACCCTGGGGATGACCTTCCAGACCTCGGACGTCGCGATATCCACGGGTCACCTGCGGCGCGTGGTGCTGCTCCACTCGATCGCGGCGTTCGTCTTCAACATCGGGGTGATCGCATTTACCATCAACGCCCTTGGCGGGGGCAAGTAGCCCCGCTAGAGGCGCGGCCATGCGTATCGACCTGATCCCCGTGGGCGACAATCCGCCCGAAAGCCTTAACGTCGTCATCGAAGTGCCCGTTGGCGGCGAACCGGTGAAGTACGAATTCGACAAGGCCAGCGGGGCGCTGTTCGTCGATCGCATCCTGCACACGCCGATGCGCTACCCCGCCAATTACGGCTTCGTCCCGCATACCCTGTCGCCCGACGGCGATCCGCTCGACGCGCTGGTCGTATCGCGTTCGCCGTTCGTGCCGGGCTGCGTGGTCCGTGCGCGCCCGATCGGCGTGCTCAAGCTGGAAGACGAGCATGGCGGCGACGAGAAGCTGATCTGCGTCCCGGTGGACACGACCTTCCCGTACTATTCCGACATCGGCGAGCGGCAGGACCTGCCCTCGATCGTGCTTCAGCAGATCGAGCACTTCTTCAAGCACTACAAGGACCTGGAGTCCGAGAAGTGGGTGCGGATCGGCGACTGGGGCGATGCCGAGGAAGCCAAGCGAATCGTGATCGAGGCGATCGAGCGGGCCAAGGCCGCCGAGGACTGACCTTGGCCCGCCGGCGCTCAGTCGCCGGCGATCATCATCCCGTCGACCCGCAGCGTGGGAACGTCGATCCCGCGATAGATCTCGAGGTCGTTCGCCGCCGAGAGGCGGGCGAACATGTCGATCAGGTTGCCGGCGATGGTGAATTCGGCGACCGGTCCCGCCAGCTCGCCGTTCACGATGCGAAAGCCCCCGGCGCCGCGGCTGTAGTCGCCCGTCACTGGGTTCACGCCCTGCCCGATCAGCTCGGTCACATAGACCCCGTCGGCGATGTCGCTCATCAGCGCGGCGGGGGTGACGGTCCCGCCTTCCAGCGTGACGTTGCCCGCCATTACCCCCGGCGCGCCGCTGGCGCCGCGCGCGGCGTGCCCCGTCGGCTCGAGCCCAAGCTGGCGCGCCGCCGCCGAATCCATCAGCCAGCCGGTCACGCGCCCGTTCTCGACCAGCGCGCGCGGCGCGGTCGGCAGCCCTTCCCCGTCGAACGGGCGCGAACGCGGCCCGCGCAGGCGCAGCGGATCGTCGCGAATGACAAGCGCGGGATCGAACAGCTGCTCGTCCTCGCGGCCGAGCAGGAAGCTGGCGCGCCGGGCGATGGCAGAGCCGGAAATCGCGCCGAGCAGGTGGCCGATCAGGCTGCCGCCGACGCGGGGATCGAACACCACCGGGCGCTGGCCGCTGGTCATCCGCCCGGGCGCGAGCCGCTCGACCGCGCGCTTGCCGGCCAGCGCCCCGATCTCCTCGGGCGAAATGAGGTCGGCCGCATGGCGCGCGGAACGGAAGGCGTAATCGCGCTGCATCCCCGCGCCGGTCCCGGCCACGACGCTGGCGGACAGGCTGTGGCTCGTCGTCTCGTAGGCGCCGGCAAAGCCGTGGCTGGTGGCCAGCGCCACCCGCGCGCGCCCCGCACTGGCGCCGGCACCTTCGCTGTTGGTGACGCCGGGAACCGCGCGCGCCGCGGCCTCGGTCACCTCGGCGGCGGCCCTCAGGTCGGCGGGCGAAAGATCCTCGGCATCGGTCAGGTCGAGCGCGGGCGGCGCGCTTTTGAGCAGGCGTTCCTCGGGGGCGAGGCCGGCATAGCGATCCTCGGGCGCGGCCCGCGCCATGGCCACCGCGCGCTGCGCCAGTTCATCGAGCGCCTCGCTGCCGAGATCGGTCGAACCGATGCTGGCCGAGCCGCCGCCGACAAAGACCCGCAGCCCGATATGCTCGCTTTCAGAGCGTTCGACGTCCTCGAGATGCCCCAGCCGGATCGCCACGCTTTCCGACGAATCCCCGATATAGACCGCGTCCGCCGCGGCGGCCCCGGCTGCGAGGGCTCGGGCGATCAGGGTCTGGCAGCGATCCTGGGCGTCAGTGGTGTCGAGCATCGCGCGGGCGGCCTTCCGAACCCCGCGGGATGCGGGAAAGGAGGCGATCTACCCGTGCGGCGGGAGCCGGTCAAACCGGCGGGCGACCCTGGCGGACGGGTTCAGAGCGCGCCGGTGGCCATCTTGAACAGGCCGGTCAGGGCAAAGGGCAGGCCGATCGCGATCAGCCACAGGAACAGCTGGTCGCGCCGGTAAAGCGGCCGCAACTGCGGATCGGCGGCGGCTTCGTCGTCCAGCGCTTCCCAGCGCTTCTCGAACCAGCGGCAGGCGGGAATGATCGCGGCGACCAGGACGATCAGCGCCAGGTAAGGCAGCGCCGTGCCGTGCGCGCCGCCTTTGAGCGCATGCATCGTCACGAAGATCTGGAGTGCGGTGTAAACCAGCAGGGCATAGGCGACATTGTCGCTCATCGCCTTGCGCCAGTCGCGCGGACGCGCGCGATGGATGTCGTGATGCGTGTGATCGGTTGGCCAGGCTTTTGCCATGTGCCGCTCCTCTTGCCAGTCCCGGGGCAGAGTAAACGCCAACCTTTGGGCGATGGCAAGCCCGTTCACCTTCGCGAAAGGTGCGCCCTCTTCCAACCGCACGGTCATGCCATGCACAAATCCTGCCAGATGACATCGCGGGGCTTTCGCGGGCGCGCCCGCGTGCTATGGCGCGAGGGCCGCGGCGGGCACGCCGTGCGAGGAGCGAGCGAGCGACGAACCGGACCGGTATGAACCTGCAGGATTCCACCATCGACAGCGGCGTCGCCGCCGGCCAGCGGCCCAACGCCGCGCCGGCGATCCCGCAGGGCGGGCTCGAAGTCGTCTCGATCGCCAAGAGCTACGACAAGCGCTCGGTGCTGAGCGATATCTCGCTGTCGGTCGGCAAGGGCGAGGTGCTCGGCCTGCTCGGCCCCAACGGCGCGGGCAAGACCACGTGCTTCTATTCCATCATGGGGCTGGTCCGGCCCGATTCCGGCCGCATCCTGCTCGACGGCGTCGATATCACCGCGCTGCCGATGTATCGCCGGGCCATTCTCGGGCTCGGCTATCTTCCGCAGGAGACCTCGATCTTCCGCGGCATGACGGTCGAACAGAACATCTCGAGCGTGCTCGAGCTGATCGAACCCGACAAGGCGACCCGCGCTTCGGAGCTGGAGCGCCTGCTCGACGAGTTCGGCCTCACCCGCCTGCGGTCGAGCCCGGCGATGGCGCTTTCGGGCGGTGAACGGCGGCGCTGCGAAATCGCGCGCGCGCTTGCCGCCAAGCCCTCGATCATGCTGCTCGACGAACCCTTCGCGGGTATCGATCCGCTCTCGATCAGCGACATCCGCGAACTGGTGAAGGACCTTTCGGCCCGCGGGATCGGCGTGCTGATAACCGATCATAACGTGCGCGAGACGCTCGACATCGTCGATCGCGCCTGCATCATCTACGGCGGACAAGTGCTGTTCGCGGGCAGCCCCGAAGCCCTCGTCGCCGACGAGAACGTGCGCCGCCTCTACCTTGGCGAAGGGTTCACGCTGTGAGCGGACCCCCTTTTCCCGGCTAAGCCATGGCGCTGGGTCCCCGCCTTGACCTGAGGCAATCGCAGTCGCTGGTGATGACCCCGCAGCTGCAGCAGGCGATCAAGCTGCTCGCGCTGTCGAACCTCGAGATCGAAGCCTTCATCGGCGAGGCGATCGAAGCCAATCCCCTGCTCGAGGTGGGCGATCCCGCCGCCGGATCGTCGGCCGATGCGCTTGCCGATGCGCCCGACGCACCGGAAGAATTCCGCCGCACTCACCTCGAAAGCTCGCCCGTCGACCAGCTCATCGGCGAAGGCCGGGCCGACGACGACCGCCCGCTCGACATCGACCGCGCCGCGCTCGACGCGGATCGCGATACCGGCGACGGCGCCGGCGCGTGGGAACTGGGCGCAGCCGCGGCTTCCGGCGGTGCGGGCCCGGGCGGCGAGGCGCCGGAGATCGACGAGCGGGGCGCCGAAGCGGACAGCCTGGCCGAGCACCTCCACGCCCAGGTCGGCGCGCTTTCGCGCGATCCCGCCCTCCTGTTCCTGGCCCGCTGGCTGATCGACCAGCTCGACGAGGCGGGATACCTCGCCATGCCGCTACGCGAGATTGCGGGCGAACTTGGCGTGCCGCTGGCGCAAGCGGAAGAGGCGCTGGCGCTGGTGCAGAAACTCGATCCCACCGGCGTCGGCGCGCGCAGCCTGTCCGAATGCCTCGCGCTTCAGGCGATCGAGGCCGACCGCTACGATCCCTGCATGGCCCGGCTGATCGACAACCTCGACCTCGTCGCCAAGGGAGCCTTCGCCCAGCTCAAGCGGATGTGCCGGGTGGACGACGAGGATTTCGCCGAGATGCTGGTCGAGCTGCGCGGCTACGATCCCAAGCCGGGCCTGCGCTTCGGCGGTTCGGCGGCGCAGGGGGTCGTGCCCGACATCCTCATCAGGCAGGGCGCTGCCAAGCGCGGCGAGGCCGCAGGCTGGGACATCGCGCTGAACCAGGCCACTTTGCCGCGGCTGGTCGTGAACCGGAGCTATTACCTGGAACTCAAGTCCGGCTGCGACGACAAGGCCGCGCGGGCCTGGCTGGGCGAAAAGCTGACCGACGCCAACTGGCTGATCAAGGCGCTGGACCAGCGCCAGCGGACGATCCTCAAGGTCGCGGCCGAGATCGTGAAACAGCAAGACGGCTTCTTCCGCCGAGGCGTCTCCGAGCTGCGCCCGCTGACCCTGCGCACCGTCGCCGAAGCGATCGGAATGCACGAATCGACGGTCAGCCGGGTCACTTCGAACAAGTACCTTCATTGCGACCGCGGGACCTTCGAGCTGAAGTACTTCTTCACCAGCGGGGTCGCCAGTTCGGACGGCGAAGGCACCGCGTCCGCCGAGGCGGTGAAGGCTGCCATCCGGGCGCTGATCGATGCCGAGGATGCCAGCGCGGTCCTGTCCGACGATACCCTGGTCGATCTGCTGCGCGCGCGCGGCTTTGACCTCGCCCGCCGCACGGTATCGAAATACCGCGAGGCGATCGGCCTCGGCAGCTCGGTCCAGCGGCGCCGCGCCAAGGCTCTCGCGGCCGTCCGCTAGGACTGGCCGCATAACAAAAAATCCGCAGAAATCCGGGGCTTACAGGCACGACCGGAGACCGAGGGGAACGGATTCGGAAGAGTCTCGTTAAGGCTGTCGCGATGGCTACGGCCCGGGTCCGCTCTAAAAGCATTTCCGGATCACTGCTGGCCTTCTGCTTTTTGAGAAGATTCAGCGGAGAATAAAAATGAAGAATTCTGTCATCCTGCTCATCGGCGCCGCCTCTCTTTCCCTCAGCGCCTGCACTTCCATGAATCACGACGATACCCTGGCCAGCGCCGGGACCGGCGCCGCTGTCGGCGCTGCTGCCGGCGCCGGCCTGGGTGCTGTCGTCGGTGGCCTAAGCCCGATCGAGGGCGCGGTGATCGGTGCTGCCGTCGGCGGTATCGCCGGCGCCGTCTGGGCCGACCGCGACAATGACGGCCGCGCCGACGGCTACATCCGTGACGGTCAGTACTACCAGGGTCAGCCGACCTATGCCTCGGCCCCGGCTCGTTGCCCGTCGACCCTCGGAACGGCTGCCAAGGGCGCCGGCATCGGCGCAGTCGCCGGCGCCGTGGGCGGTGCCGTGATCGGCGGCCTCAATCCGTTCGAAGGCGCACTGATCGGTGCCGCCGTCGGTGGCATCGGCGGAGCGATCTGGGCCGACCACAACAACGACGGCTGTGTCGACGGCTACATGCGCGACGGCCAGTACTACGAAGGCGCGCCCGTCGTGCAGCCGGTCTCGCAGACCCCGGCCCGCACCGGCGAACGCGGCTGATCCGGCAAAGCCGGAGAATACGAACATGGTCCAAGGGAACACTGCCGGTCGCAAGGGGCGGCCGGCAGCCCTGAAAACCCTGTTCGCGATTGCGGCGGCAGGTTTCATCCTGTCGCCGCAAATCGCGCATGCCGAACTGGTGCCGCAACGGCTGTCGAACGAGCTGCGCACAAACGATCCCCGCGACGCGGAATTGCGGTCCTTCTACGCCGCGCGTGGTTTCCGCCCGCTATGGGTGGACGGTGACCGGCTCGACCCCGCCGCCGACGCCCTGCTCGAACTGGTGCAGACCGCCGACCGCGACGGGCTGAGTCGCCGGGCATTGCGCGTCGACGATCTGGCATCGCGCCTCCGCCGCGCCGAAAGCGGCGATCCCGAAAGCCTTGCCCGCGCCGAACTGGCGCTGTCGCGCACGCTCGCAACCTTGGTCCGCGGAACCCGCACCCAGCGGGTGAGCGAAATGACCTATCAGAACAGCCTGCTCGCGCCGGTCGTGCCGACCATCGGCGCCGCGCTGAGCACCGCCGCCCGGGCCCCGTCGCTGAACGACTATGTCCACGACATGGGCTGGATGCATCCACTTTACGCGCAGCTTCGCGCAAGTTTCGACCCGGCGGTGGCCGATCCCAGCGAAGCCGAGCTTATCCGCCTCAACCTCGACCGCACGCGTGCGCTGCCGGTCAATCCCGCCCCCCGCTATGTCCTGATCGACGCCGCCGGCGCGCGCCTCTTCATGTACGAGAACGGCAAGGTCGTCGATTCGATGAAGGTCGTGGTCGGCAAGGTCACCGAACAGACCCCGATGCTGGCCGGCACGATCACCAATGCCATCCTCAACCCCTACTGGAACGTGCCGCCCGACCTCATCCGGGGTCGGATCGCGGGCAACGTCCTGGCGCACGGCGTCTCCTATCTCAGGACCGGCGGTTACCAGGTGCTCGACGGGTTTACCGACGAGGCCAAGGTGGTCGATCCGACCACGATCGACTGGCATGCCGTCGCCGACGGCACCCAGGAGATCCGCGTCCGTCAGCTTCCCGGCAAGGCCAATTTCATGGGGAAGATGAAGTTCATGTTCCCCAATGCGCTGGGGATCTACCTGCACGACACGCCGGACAAGCAGCTCCTGCTCGAAAGCGCGCGCAACTTCAGCTCGGGCTGCGTCCGGCTGGAAGACGCGCCGCGGCTCGGGCGCTGGCTCTACGGCAAGCCTCTTGTCGCGAAGCCCAAGGCGGTCGAGCAGAGCATCGAACTGGAGACGCCGGTCCCGGTCTACATTACCTACCTCACCGCCGCGCCCGAGAACGGCCGGATCGTGTTCCGCGACGATGTCTATTCGCGCGACGACGCGCGGCTGGCCTCGCTCAACGATTCGGTGCGGCCGGCGCGGTGATCCGCCCGCAGCCGGCGCGTCTTTCAGCAGTGCGCGCGGTTGCGTTTGTCTGCGATTGCCATAACGTCGGCGCCAAGGACACCCGACCGGGGTCCGGGTCGGAGATCGCCTGATGAACACCCCGGCCCACATCCGCGAGGATCGCGGTTTCTTCGGACATCCCCGCGCGCTTGGCTACCTTGCCGGGACCGAGTTCTGGGAACGCTTCTCGTTCTACGGGATGCAGGCGCTGCTCATGCTGTACATGACCAAGTACCTGCTGACGCCCGAGGTATCGCCCAAGGTGCTGGGCCTCACCGCGTTCCGTTCGGCGGTCGAGGCGGTGGTCGGGCCGCTGACCGATCTTGCCTTCGCGGCGCAGACCTTCGGCCTCTATTCCGGCTTCATCTACGCGACCCCGCTGATCGGGGCGTGGCTGGGCGACCGTGTGCTGGGGCGCACGCGGACGATCACGATCGGCACCTTCCTGATGTCGGCGGGGCACCTGACGATGGCGTTCGAGCAGTCGTTCCTGATCGCGCTGCTGCTGCTGGTCCTTGGCGCGGGATGCCTGATCGGCAACCTCTCGGCCCAGGTCGGCCTGCTATACGCCCCGCAGGACACCCGCCGCACGCGCGCCTTCGGCATCTACCTCATCGCCCTCAACATCGGGGCGCTGGTCGCTCCGCTCATCGTCGGATCGCTGGGCGAGGACGTGGGCTGGCACTGGGGCTTCGGCGCCGCGGGGATCGGGATGGTCCTGGGCCTGTTCACCTACCTTGCCGGACGCCCGCACCTTCCGCCCGATCATTTCGCCGAACGCACCGCCCATGTCCCGCTCGACCGCAACGAGTGGACCGTCATCGGCGCGATTCTGGTGACCTTCCTGCCGCGCCTCCTGGGCACCGCGGCCTACCAGCAGGCCTATGGGCTGATGATGGTCTGGGCCGACAAGGCGGTGAACCGCAATATTGGCAGCTTCGAGATGCCGGTGACCTGGATCGGCACTTTCGACGGCCTCTTCACGATCCTGGGCGTATTCGTGGCCAACGCGCTGTGGCGGATGTGGGCGGCCCGCGGGCGCGAACCGAACGACCTTCTCAAGATCGCGATCGGCGAGGCGATGGCTGCGGTCGCGCTCATCTACATCGGGCTTGCCGCCACCCTGGCGCAAGTGCCGCTGCTGGCGTGGATCCTGTTCTACCTCATTCTCGGGCTCTGTTACGGCTGGCTCGACCCGCCGCAGCGCTCGATCACCACCCGCTACGCGCCCGTCCGCATGGTCGGCACGATGGTCGCGCTGCTCAGCATGGCGGGCTCGCTCGGGTACTTTCTTCTCGGCTGGCTCGGCCGTTTCTACGAGCCGCTCGGCGCGCCGCTCTACTTCATGTTGCTGGCGGCGCTGCCGGCTACGGCCTCGGCGATCCTGGCGCTGTTCAACCGGCCGCTGCTGCGCCTGCTGGGCCGCGCCGAGCGCGAACACGAAGCCGAACTGGCCGCACCTTACGAGGCCTGAGCCGCCGACACCCCCGCTAGACCGGGCGCTCGTCCATCATGTTGCGGACCATCTCCTGCAGCCGGGCATCGAACCGGGCCAGCACGGGATGATCCTCGGCGGTGTCGTAGTGGGTGATGAGTTCGCGCCCGTTCCACCAATGCAGGGCATAGGCAGGCGGGTTGGCGACGATCAGCGGGCGCAGGTCGGGAACGTCGGGATCGATCTTCCTCAGTTCCAATGCAACCTGGGGTGCGGTCGACGGGCAGGTCGCGACGGTAAGGTCGGCCCAGCGCGTCGTCACCGCGCGGTGGATGTGCCCGCACACCAGCCCGACCACGTTGGTCCGCCCCGCAAGGCAGTCCGCCAGCCGGTGCACCCACGGTTCGGTCGGGTCGGTGTTCATCCAGCCGATCCCGACCTCGATCGGCGGGTGATGCTGGACGATCAGCGTCTGCGTCTCGCCATCCTCGTCAAGCCGTTCGCACAACCACTTCGCGCGCCGCTCGCAGAACGCGCCGCCGTGCCGCCCTTCCTCCAGCGTATCGAGGACAAGGAGCCGCAGCGGGCCTGCGCGCAATTCGTACTGGCAGAAGCCGTCGGCCAGCGGCGTCTCGGGAAAGACCTCGGCGAAGTTTTCGCGCACGTCGTGGTTGCCGAGCGCGAGGCTTACCGGAAAGGGCAGCCCGTCGAACGCCTGGCGCAGGCGGGCATAGCTTTCGACATCGCCCCGGTCGACGAGATCGCCGGTGGCGAGAAGCAGGTCGGGCCGCGGATCGAGGGCGAGCAGCGCGTCGAGCGCGCGGTCAAGCCGCTGCCGGTTGAACTCGCCCGGAGAGTCGGGCTCGAACCCGAGATGGATGTCAGTGATCTGGGCGATGAGCATCGCTTGCCTACCGCAGCGATACCCTGGTCGCGCTCCTGTCAGAAACCGTGCGGGGACCATCGGCCGCCGCGCGCCGGGATGCCGGCTGTCGCGACATCCATGGTGCGCCGTCATCGGCGTGATAGTCGTGGCACATTGCGCAACCCGATTTGACCGGCTGTTGAACCGAGGCGAGGTGAGCCCCGCCTTCGCCGACGTGGCAGGTGCGGCAGCCGCCCTTCCCGTCGATCCCCGGGACCAGCAATTCGGTCGAATCGTTGCTGGTCTCGGCCTTCACGTGACAATCCGCGCACTCGAACTTGGTGTGCTTGTCGTGGGTGAACCAGCCCTTCTTGTAGTAGCGCAGGGTCTGCGCGACGTTCTTGATCGCAAAGCCGCCGGTCGAGGCCGGCCCGGCGGTCACGGTATGGCAATCGTAGCAGGCGCCGCCCTTTGAAAAGACCTGCGCGATCGCCTGGTCAGCGCGGACGGGATAGAACCGGACCGCGCGGGCATAGTCGGCGGCGGTGCCCGCCTGCGCCGCATCACCCGGGCGGCGGCGCGCCATGCCGTTGAGGTTGATCGGCCGCACCGGCGCACCCGAGCGGAAGAACGCGCGCAGGTCCGCCACGACCATCGCCGGCTCGCCGTGGCGCAGCGTGCGGAAGGTGCCGCCGATCTGGTCGAACGTCAGGCTGTGGCAGGTCTGGCAGGATTCCTCCATCACCACGGGCTTGAACCAGGTCCCGGTCGGGTCCTTCTGGTGGCAGTTCTGGCATTCGAGGCCGGACTGCCCGGGAAATTCCTGCGGGCGCCGATGAACCATCTGGGCAATGCCGTTGGTGGTCGAAAGATGCTGCGCGTGGGTGAACTTGATCCCGCTGAATTCGCGGGTGTTGGCGGTCAGCAAGGTGCGCTGGACCAGCGGCTTGGCCCCGGCCGAATCGACGATCACCGCGGGCATGAACTGCGGGTGGGCCGTGCCGAAATCGGCGGCGTCGGGAATCTTGGTATCGGGCAAGCGCGATTTCAGTCCGTCGTGGCAGTCGGTGCAGAACCGCTGCTGAGTCGGCGGCATAGCACCCGCCCCTTCGTGCTCGGTGTGACATTCGACACATCGCCCGGCGGGCTTGTTGAAGGTGGTGGCGACCGCGCGCTGGAAGCCGGCGAAGCCGCGCGGCTCGCCCCGCGCCATGGTCAACCGTTCCACCGCGGGCATCCCCGGACGATCGGCGATGTGCTGGTGCGCGTCTTCCTGGTGGCAGGTGAGGCACGCGTTGTCGCGCACCGCCACGAATTTCTCGACGTGGCAGGCCTGGCAGTCGTTCTCCAGCCCCTGGTGCGCCAGGCTGAGCTTGCCCGATTCCCACATCTTGTCGGGGTGGAAGCCGGCCGGGCGCATCTGGTTCTTGTGCAGCGCGAGCGGCTCGTAAGTCGCATAGCTGTAGATCGGCCAGGCGAGGAACGCGGCCAGCACGACCAGCGCGATGGCCCAGGCCGACATCCGCTTGCCGGGCACGAGGCCGGCAAGGGTGTAGAGCCCGCCCGTCTCGCGTTCCTTGGCCGAGTTGGCGACTGTGGACAGGCGGCGGACGGTGAATGTCGGAAAGCGCGAACGCGGGTCCTGGCTGAGGACGATGCGGTGCCCGCCGAACGCCAGTTCGGGGCCGCGGGTCACGTCGAGCTCGCTGCGCATGACCTTCTTGCCGTCAACTTCGAACGGGTGGTCGGTCAGCGATTCGACCATCAGGTGCGTTTCGTCGAGCTGGGTGACGACCGCACTCTTCAGCTCGACCGCGAGGTCGGGAAGCTGCACGCCGCAGGTCGGATCGCGCCCGATCGTCATCTCGTCGCCGTCGACCCGGCGGGCGCGGACGATCTCGTCGCCGTTGGCCTTCAGCGCGATCTGGCGAACAAGAAAGCTCATGCCGCGATCACCAGTAGAAGAACACGCTGACCACGTGCGCGGTAAGCGCGGCGATCAGGGCGAAAGTTGCGGGAACGTGGATGTAGAGCCAGGCCTGGAGCCAGCTCT
Source organism: Novosphingobium tardum (assembly GCF_042652045.1). Lineage (NCBI taxonomy): Bacteria > Pseudomonadati > Pseudomonadota > Alphaproteobacteria > Sphingomonadales > Sphingomonadaceae > Novosphingobium > Novosphingobium tardum. The sequence continues at coordinate 280,369 of NZ_JBHSDR010000003.1, forward strand.
TGAGCTGAAGGTGCCTGCGCAGGCGGTCGAGCATCGCTTCCTTGCGGGCGAGAAGCTGGTCCACCTTGTCGAGCGGATCGTCGGCCACGCGCGGGCGGAAGTTGCGCAGCTTGCGCAGGTCCGCGATAGCGCGGCGCGTGGCGCAGCGGGGATAACGGTTGGCGATCCGGCTCCACACGCTGCCGGCAAAGGCATCGTCGGCAAGGCTGGTGTCGACGATGTGCGCCGCTTCGGGATCGAGCGGCTGCGCCGCGTCGTGGATCTGGCGGTCGAGCTGGCGAAGCTGCTCGATCATCTGCTTTTCGGTGATCGCACCTTCGGCATCGAAGCGGTTGGCCGACAGCGCCTTGGGCAAGGTGGCGTAAACCCAGATGCCGAACATGCCCGACACGATCACCAGCATCATCAGCGACCACGCCAGGGTGTGGACGTTCCAGCCAAGCTGGAAGCCGGTGTGCAGCGTGCCGATCACGATCAGGCTCAGGCCGAGATAGACGTGGGCGCTGGTCCACGCCTTCAGGCTCCACCGCCCGGGCGTGATCGCGCGCTTGCGAACGCCGAGAAGGGTCAGCCACAAGATCAGGAGGACGCCGATCGTGCCGAGGGTGTAGCCGTACCAGCTGCCGCCGTTGTGGCGCGGCTGGATGTCGATCATGAAATAGCTGGCGAAGCAGATCACCGCGATCACGAGCGCGATCTTGAGCCAGCGGAAGTTGTGGTAGCTCAGGAAACCGTCGTGGCTGCTCACCCGCTGGCGGCGCACGCTGCGCGACCGCTTGGGATCGCGCGTCGTCGTCGAATCGTGCGTGGTCGCGGCGGTCTCGAACTCGCCCTGTCCGGGCGTGGGAGCGATCGTGGCCATCAGGCGCTTTCCTGTTCCAGCCGCGCGACGGTGAGGAATTCATCGGGCGCAACCCGGATCGCGGCCCCGGTGGGGCATGCGCGCACGCAGCTCGGCCCGCCGTCGATCCCCGCGCACATGTCGCACTTGATCGCCTTCTTGCGGTCGAGCGCTTCGTCGATCGAGGGGTCGCCGGTGTATTTGGTGTGCTTCTTCGACCACTTGTAGCTCGGCTCGCCCGGCCCCGGCCCGGCCCCGAAGAACAGCCAGCTCAACAGCGCGGGTTTCTTGGGCGGCACCTTGTCCATCCGGATCACTCCGTAGGGGCAGTTGCGCTGGCAGTTGCCGCAGCCGATGCAGGTGTCGTTGATAAAGACCTCGCCATCCGGTCCGCGGTGGATCGCGTTAGGCGGGCAATCGGCCATGCAGTGCGGATGCTCGCAGTGGCGGCAGCTTGTCGGCACGTGGAGGTTGGCGAAAGTCTTGCCCGCCTCGCGGTCGAGCCGCGAGAGGCCGTCGTGGCTGTCGGCGCAGGCCTTTTCGCAGTTGTCGCAGCCGACGCACAGCGTCTCGTCGATCAGCAGCACGTCGGTCGCCTCGCCCAGCCCCTGCGCGACGAGGAACTTGGCCTGTTCGGAATAGAGGTCGACGACGCTCGACAGGCTGTCCTTCTTGCTCTCGATCAGCGCGTTGGTCTGGCGGCGGACATCCATGTCGCGGCGCGCGCGTTCCAACAGCGCGGGCTTGGTCTCGAGCACCTTCTCGAACTTCTCGCCGTCGATCCGGATGACCTCGGACTTGATCGCCGCGCGAACCGAGGCGGTGCGCTGCCCGCCCGCGATCAGCGCCATCTCGCCGACGTAGGAGCCGGCCGGGAGGTACGACAGGAACACCGGCTTGCCGCCGACCTGCTTCTCGACGATCATCGAGCCGACGCGGATGACGAAGATTTCCTTGCCCTCGTCACCTTCCTTGATGATCGTGTCGCCCGCCTTGATCTGCATGATCTTGGCGTCGTCGACGACCTCGCGGATGTCGTCTGGGGTCAGCCCGGCGCCGAACATCTGGAGGAGCTGGCGCTCGGTCGAGATGCGTTCGATCGCCTTGCGCGCCGTGGGCACCTGGCTTTGCAGCTTGAGCGCGGCGGTGCGGCTGATCTCGACGCAGACCGAATCCTCTGCCGCCACAATCGTCGCGCCGCGCCGGCGGCCCGAGATCAGCCCCACCTCGCCGAAGATCGATCCGGCCCCGATCGGCACGACCTTGGACGAATCGTTCGGATCGATGCGGACGTGAACCAGCCCGCTGGCGATCCCGAACAGCGACGAACCCGGGTCGTTCTTCTCGAAGATGACTTCGCCCTTGCGATAGAAGCGGGCATCGGAATCGAGCATGAACTCGCGCATCTGCAGCGTGGTCATGCCTTCTAGGATCGAGATGTTGCTGCGCAGGTACTCGAGCCATTCGTCGACCGAGCGGCGCCCCGGCAGGTCGCGGAACTTGGCTTCGAGCAGCGGTTCGTCCGCCGGCTTGAGGCCGATGTTGCCGTTGATGAACTCGACCACGTCGTAGCCCTGGTTCATGCAGTGCTTGATCAGCGGATAGCCCGCGAGCGCCCCGATCACGAAGATGCCCGGCGCGCTCGATTCGAACACCGGCGACAGCGTGGGGAAGGCCAGCCGGTCCGAACTGGCGAACTCGATCCCGCATCCCTCGACGAAGGCGCGCGGCGGGGCCGACCCGATCCGGGCGATGATCCGGTCGCAGCGGATGCGTTCCTCGCCGTCGCGGGTGGTCAGCGTGATCCAGCCCGGCTCGATCGCCTTGGTCTCGGTCTCGTAGCGGATCGTGAGGCGACCGGCGGCATCGTCGTCGACCAGGGCCTTCGCGTTTGGCTCCTTGGCGGTGGCGAAGCTTTCGCGCACGTTGGTCGATTTCGGGCTGCGGTTGAGGACGGTGACGACATTGCCCTGCACCTCGTCCTCGGCCAGGCCGCGGGCATTCTCGATCCCGGCGTCGCCCGTGCCGACGACGACGATATGCTCGTCGACGACGACGTAAGGATCGTCGAGCTGGTAGGTCACGTGCGGCAGGTCCGCGCCGGGGCAGCGCATCAGGTTGGGGTTGCCCTGCGTGCCGATCGCCAGGATCACCGTTTCGGCCATCACCTTCTCGCCGTTGGTGAGGGTAAGCTCGTACGGCGGGGCGTGGCGCTGGATTTCGGTGGTGGTCGTCGTTCCGTCGCGCGCGCGGGAGACGATCTTCTGGACCGACCCCTCGATCGCCGGGCCGGTGCCGCGGATCGCCTTGACCTCGGCGTTGTACTTCACGTTGACCTTGAGCTCGGACGTGCGCGAATTCCAGCGCTCGAGAATATCCTCGCGCTTGCCCGCGTCGAATTCCTGGTCGGACCGCAGGACGAGCTGCGACGGCGTGGCCATCACGTGCTTGCCCTTCTGGTACTTGTAGATGGTGTCCGAAAGGTGGTCGGTCTTTTCGAGGAGGACGTGGTTCAGGCCAAGTTGCGCGGCATGGCTGGCGGCGCTCATCCCCGCCGGGCCAGATCCAATGATCGCCACCTTGTAGATATCGCTCACCGGCGTGCCATCCCCCTCGCACCCCGGCGACGCTTGTGCGCCCTTGCCACGATGCCCAGCCCTGGTGCGAACCCCGAGACAGGACTTTACCCATTGCGCGAATGATTTCCAGCAGCAAAATTCTCGCGCACGCCGCGCTTTGGGCCGGTGCTTGCCAGTCCGCTCCGGTTTGGCGATATCGCAAGGGAAACCAGTCCCTCACCGGCGGAGCCCGAGAATGACCGAGACAGCGACCACAACCGTCCCCTCGGCGCCCGCCGTAGCCGAGGCGGCGCCCGCCGCGCCGACGCGGGTGGGGCGCATCGCGCTGGCCGCCGCGGCGCTGATCGCAATTGCCGCTGTCGGGATCGCGGCATGGCGCGGCCAGCAGGACACCGCCGCCCCGCCCGCCGCGACCGCGCTCGAAAACGGCCAGCAGCCGTCGGTCGAAACGGTGATCGCCCGCCTCGAGGCGCGGATAAAGCAGAACCCCGACGATGCCGAAGGCTGGCGCATGCTCGGCTGGTCCTATTTCCAGACCCAGCGATTCGCCGAGGCGGCGACCGCGATGAAGCGCGCCACCGCGCTCGATCCCAGGAATCCCGAATATTTCTCGATGCTGGGCGAATCGCTGGTGATGGCGGGCAAGGACGGCGAAGGCATCCCGCCCGACGCCCGCGCCGCCTTCGCCCGCGCGCTGGCGCTCGACCCCAAGGACGCGCGCGCCCGCTATTTCCAGGCGGTCCAGATGGATCTCGACGGCAAGCACGCGGCGGCGATCGACGCCTGGTTCGCGCTGCTCGCCGACAGCCCGGCCGATGCCCCGTGGACCGAGGATGTGCGCCAGGTGATCCGCAGCGTGGGCAAGGAAAACGGGATCGAGGTCGACAAGCGCCTCGCCGCGACGTCCCCCGCGCCGCCCGCCAACGGCTTTGCCACCGAAGGCCCGGCCCGCGCGGCGGCGGGCATCCCCGGCCCGACGCGCGAGCAGATGCAGGCCGCCAGCCAGCTTCCCCAGGGTCAGCAGGATGCCATGGTCACCGGCATGGTCGATGGCCTCGAAGCCAAGCTCAAGGCCAATCCGGCCAATGCCTCGGGCTGGATCATGCTGATGCGCAGCCGCATGCAGCTCGGCCAGCCGGCCAAGGCCCAGGCCGCCTTGAACGAAGCGCTGGCCGCCTTCCGCAACGACGGCGCGACCAGCCGCCAGCTTCGCGAAGCAGCGGCGACGCTCGGCGTTCCCGCCGGCTGAGTCCCGTGAAGCGAGGGGTCGGGAATCCCTCAACAGCGCCATGCAAGGTTTTGAGTCTGCCTCGTTTACAGGAAATTAACCTTTCCTGTTCAGAAGTCCTGTGGTTAATGACGGCTCGTCGCCTTCCGGGGGAGGGAAGGGCCGATCGAAAGTGAACAGGCAAGAAGGGGCTTGCGATGCGCGTTTTGCTGATCGAGGACGAGCCGACCACGGCCAAGGCCATCGAGCTGATGCTGACGACCGAGGGGTTCAACGTCTATGGCACCGACCTGGGCGAGGAAGGCCTCGATCTGGGCAAGCTGTATGATTACGACATCATCCTGCTCGACCTGAACCTGCCCGACATGCACGGTTACGACGTGCTCAAGAAGCTGCGGGTCGCCAAGGTCCAGACACCCGTGCTGATCCTTTCGGGTATTTCCGAAATGGATTCCAAGGTCCGCAGCTTCGGCTTCGGCGCCGACGATTACGTGACCAAGCCGTTCCACCGCGAAGAACTCGTCGCCCGCATCCACGCGGTCGTCCGCCGTTCGAAGGGCCACTCGCAGTCGGTCATCCGCACCGGCAAGCTTTCGGTCAACCTCGACGCCAAGACGGTCGAAGTCGATTCGGCGCGGGTCCACCTGACCGGCAAGGAATACGCGATGCTCGAGCTGCTTTCGCTGCGCAAGGGCACCACGCTGACCAAGGAAATGTTCCTCAACCACCTTTACGGCGGGATGGACGAGCCCGAGCTCAAGATCATCGACGTGTTCATCTGCAAGCTGCGCAAGAAGCTGGCCCATGCCTGCGAGGGCGAGAACTACATCGAGACCGTGTGGGGCCGTGGCTACGTGCTGCGCGATCCCGAGGACCGCGCCGAGGCCGCCTGACCGCTGCTTTCGCGTTCGTAACGCCAATCGAATCGGCCCGCCTGGCAACAGGCGGGCTTTTTCGTTGGCATCGGGACGGGGGCGCAGGTCCGGCCGCCCATCGCCGGCGTCGCTTCTCCTGACGAACCGCGCAGGCTTCACACATTGCCCAAACTAGGCCATCCACGGGCCTTCGGGCCGCGGTGCCGAGGGGGGAATGCGTGGCGATGACCGACGACGGGCCTTTTGTCGATCTGTACGATATCCTGGCGGTCGACTGGGAGTGCGACGCCAAGACGCTCGAGATCGCGTACCGGCACCTCGCCAAGCTGTACCACCCCGACCATCCCGAAACCGCCGACGTCACCCGCTTCAACGAGGTGATCGAGGCCTATCGCACGCTCCGTAACCCCGAGCAGCGGGCCGAGTACGACCTGCTCTACATCGCCAACACCGACGGTGTGACGTTCCGGTCACCAGCGGGAGCGGACGGCCAGGTCGACGAGCAGGCGCCGCTCACCGACGCCGAGATACACGCCAAGACGCTGCGGATGCTCTACAAACGCCGGCGCGAACATGCGCTGGACCCCGGCGTCGGCCCGTTCGCCGTCCAGGAGATGCTGGGCTGCACGGACGAGCATTTCGAATTCCACGTGTGGTATCTCAAGGCCAAGGGCTGGATCGAGACGACCGAGGCGGGCACCTTGGCCATCACCATCGACGGGATCGACCACGTCATCGCCAGTTCGCAGACCGCGCGGGCGGAAAAGCTGCGGATCGCGCAATCGGAACCACAACAGCCGCTTCGACCTTGACAAAACGAACCATATAGGTTATATGCTGCCGCGCAACGGGTGCGGTGGGCGGTCAGCGCTTCGCCTCTCGTCCCCCGCGTGACGGCCGGTGCCCGCCTGGCGGCGAGCGCCGCTTTGCCGAAAAGGACATCGGGAGCGGGAGCGCACGGCGCCCGCATCGCGCAGCGGAGCCAGTCCGCAGGACGTGACGGCAAGGGAGCGAGCCCGCCCCGTCACCCCCCGATGCCGCAGGGCCGACCGGACGGTTTCGCAGCGATTCCCCGTCCGGCGTTCGCAACAATGATCGCGCAGCCACGCCCGTATGGCCCGGGCCACCATGCACCGGCCGTCGCCCGTTGCTTTTCCCGGCGTAATCCCGCGCTCGCCCGCGGGCGCGTAGCCGTGCCCGAAATCCCCGCGATCATGACCGAATACGGCTCGTTCCGGCCCGAACGGCTTTACACGACCCGCCCCGCCGCCCTAGCGGGCGCGGGATGACCGCGCACAAACCTGGCGACCCGACCACACTCAACCGCCTCTACGGCCGGTCGAAGGGCAAGACCCTGCGCGCAGGCCAGCAGGACCTGGTGGAGACGCTGCTGCCGCGCATCGCGGTGCCGGCGGAGGGACCGGTGACGTCCGCCGCGCTGTTCGGCGACGAGCGCCCGCTCCATTTCGAGATCGGCTTCGGCGGGGGCGAGCACCTGGCCGCGCGCGCCGACATGCTGCCCGACCACGGCTTCATCGGGGCCGAGCCGTTCCTGAACGGCGTCGCCCAGGCGCTGGTCCACGTCGACGGCGGACGGACGAGCGAAGGCACCCCGGCCGGCCCGCCGCTGGGCAACATCCGCCTCCATCACGGCGATGCGCTAGAGGTCCTAGCGCGCCTGCCCGACGCGTCGCTGCGCTTCGTCTACCTGCTCCATCCCGATCCCTGGCCCAAGGCCCGCCATGCCAAGCGGCGGATGATGAACGACGGCCCGGTCGACCTGATCGCCGCGAAGCTCGCCCCGGGCGGCGAATTCCGCTTCGGCACCGATCATCCGATCTACCTGCGCCATGCACTGATGGTCATGCAGCGGCATGCCGGCCAGTTCGAATGGCTGTGCCAGGGACCGCAGGATTTCCAGAACCGGCCCGGCGGCTGGCCCGAGACCCGCTACGAGGCCAAGGCCCGGCGGCTGGGCCACGAGGTGTGGTACTTCCGCTACCGGCGCCGCCCCGCGAATTGAGCGCCGGCGGGCCGGTCCGGCGCGCAAAATCCCCGCCTTGGCGCGCCGCGAGTTTTTCTTGCTCGCACGCTGCGGTTTATTGTCTATCGGAACAGTCGAGTTTTACCGGAGACAAGCCGATGGACCTGGGCAGTTTCGATCTTACCCCGATTCTGCCGTTCATCGCGGTGGGCTTTGCCGCCCAGATCGTCGACGGCGCGCTTGGCATGGCCTTCGGGGTGATTTCCAACACCCTGCTCGTGGCGGTGATGGGGGTGCCTCCCGCGCTCGCGTCGCAGCGCGTCCACATCGTCGAATGCTTCACCACCGCGACCTCGGCCATCAGCCACATGCTCCACGGCAACGTCGACCGTAAGCTGTTCCTGCGCCTGCTCGTGCCCGGCATGATCGGCGGAATCCTGGGCGCCTACGTGCTGACCTCGGTCGATGCGGGGATCGTGAAGCCGTTCGTCCTGCTCTACCTGACCGGGATCGGGCTCTACCTGTTCTGGCGCGGCCTGCTCTATCCGCCGACCCAGCGCGAGGCCAAGCACGTCGCGCCGCTCGGCCTCGTTGGCGGCTTCCTCGATGCCGCGGGTGGCGGCGGCTGGGGGCCGGTGGTCACATCGAACCTGCTGATCCAGGGGGCCGATCCGCGCCGCGTGGTGGGCACGGTCAACACCGTCGAATTCTTCCTCACCGTGACCGTGTCGCTGGCCTTCATCTACAACCTCGGCCTCGCCGACGTCGCGGGCGCGACGCTCGGCCTGCTGATTGGCGGGATCGCGGCAGCCCCCTTCGGCGCCTTCGCGGCCAAGCGGATCGCCCCCAAGCACATGCTGATCCTGGTCGGCATCGTGCTGACCGCGACGAGCGCCTACGGGGTCTATCGCGCCTGGGGATAAGGCAGCGGCGCAACGCGGGACTGGCGCGCGGCACGAAAACATGATCGAAGCGTTGGACCGGCACCTTTTGCAAGGCTTTCCAGTCCCGTGCCACCCTATCTCAACGCCATCGGTACCGCGGTCCCGGGGCACGATATTCACGCAGCATTCCAGCGCTGGGCGATGGACCAGCTGCCCGCGGCGAAAGCGCCGCTGTTCGCGCGCATGGCCGCGCGTTCGGGCATCGCGCACCGCTGGTCCGTGCTTGAGCAATCGCCCGGCGGCGGATCGCCGGTGGACCCCGGCGGGTTCTATGCCGACAGCCCCTATCCCGGCACCGGCGCGCGAATGGAGCTTTATGCCCGCGCCGCGCCCGAGCTGGCGCTTCAGGCCATCGCCGCGCTGGCCGCCCAGGCCCCGCTGGGCGAGATCAGCCATCTTGTCGTGGCCAGCTGCACCGGCTTCGTCGCCCCGGGGATAGACCAGATCGTCGCCACGCGGCTGGGGCTCGCGCCGTCGGTCGAACGGCTGCTGATCGGGTTCATGGGCTGCTATGCCGCGATCGCCGCGCTGCGCAGCGCGCGCCACATCGTCCGCTCCGATCCCGCCGCGCGGGTCCTGGTCGTGACGGTCGAGCTGTCGACGCTGCACCTGTCTCCTGCCGACGAGCTCGAACCGCTGCTGGCGATGCTCCAGTTCGGCGACGGCGCCGCCGCCGCGCTGGTCACCGGGGAGCCCGCCGGGCTCGCGATCGGCAGGCCGTTCGCGACGACCCTGCCCGATTCGGCCGATCTCATCCGCTGGGACATCACCGATCGCGGGTTTGCCATGCACCTTTCGGGTGAAGTTCCGGGCCGCATCGCCGCGGGGCTGGCCGACCCCGGCTTTGCCGCCGAAGTGACGGGAAGCCGCCCGCCCGCCGAAATCGACGCCTGGGCGGTCCACGCGGGCGGACGCTCGATCCTCGATGCCGTGGCCCGCGGCCTCCACCTCGACGAGCACGCGCTCGACGATTCGCGCGCGGTGCTGCAGGATTACGGCAACATGTCCTCGGCGACGCTCATGTTCGTGCTCGCCCGCATTCTCGCCGGCCCGCCGTTGGGCGAAGGCGTGGCGCTGGCCTTCGGTCCCGGCCTTGCGGCCGAGGGTTTCGCCTTTTCCAGCGCGCCATGACCCTCAGCGCGCGCGCCCAGGCCGACGAGCTGATGGATGCGCCGGACCTGGCGGCCGACACTTATGCCGCGGTCGTCGGCGACCTCGCCAAGGTGAATGTGGTGACGATGGCCGCCCGGCCCACGCTGGCGTTCCTGAAGCGCGCCATCGCCGGTCGCCGGCCCGCGCAAGGCGCGTGGCGCATCCTCGACGTGGGCTTCGGCGACGGCGACATGCTGCGCCGGATCGCCCGCTGGGCGCAGCGGCGCAGCGTCGCAGTGGAATTGGTCGGAATCGACCTCAACCCGCGCAGCGAACTGGCGGCGCGGGCGCATACGCCGGACGGACTGGCAATCGACTGGCGCACCGGCGACTATGCCGACCTGGCGGGCGAACCTTGGGACATCGTCATTTCCAGCCTCGTCGCGCATCACATGTCCCACGCCCAGCTCGTCGCGTTCCTGCGCTTCATGCAGGCCCATGCCCGCGCCGGCTGGCTCGTGAACGACCTCCACCGCCACCGCTTCGCCCACGCCGGGTTTCCGCTGCTGGCGCGGCTGTTCGGCTGGCACCGCATCGTCCGGCTTGATGGCACGCTTTCGATCGCGCGCAGTTATCGCCCGGGCGAATGGCCGCCGCTGCTGGCGGAGGCGGAAATCGCCGACGCCCGCGTCTATCGCGTCTTCCCGTTCCGGCTGTGCGTGGAGCGGCTGTGCCCGCTCACCCCGCACTGATCGTCGGCGGCGGGCCGGCGGGAGCCGCCGCGGCGATCACGCTCGCCCGCGCGGCCATGCCTCACCTCCTGCTCGAGCGCAGCCGCGAAACGGGCGATGCGCTGTGCGGCGGCTTCCTGAGCTGGCGGACGCTCGAGACGCTCGCCGGGCTCGGCATCGCCGCCGCCGACCTCAATCCGGTTCCCACTTTACGGACGCGGCTTTTTGCCGGGACCAGCGTTGCCGAAAGCCCGCTTCCCCGCCCGGCCTGCTCGGTTTCGCGCCATCGGCTCGACACCGTGCTTCTGGCCGCGGCGATAGGGGCAGGGGCGCGGGTGGAGCGCGGCGTCGCGGTGCGCGAGATCGGGGACAGCGTGCGCCTCGATGACGGGGCGGAGCTTGCCGCCGACACGGTGTTCCTCGCCTCGGGCAAGCATGATGTGCGCGGGGCGGCGCGACCTGCGGGCGCCCGCGGCAGCGATCCGTCGCTCGGCCTCAGGGTCCGGATCGCCGCCGCGCCCGCGCTCGCCGCGCTGGTCGGCGACGCGGTTGAACTCCACCTGTTCGAACGGGGCTATGTCGGGGTGGCGCTGCAGGAGGATGGCAGCGCGAACCTGTGCATGGCGGTCCACCGCTCGCGCCTGCAGGAGGCGGGCAGCCCCGAGGCGCTGCTCGCCCAGCTTGCCGCGGACCATCCCGCGCTGGGTGAGCGCCTGGCCTTTCGCAGCGGCAGCGAGCCGATCGATGCTGTCGCCAACGTCCCTTACGGCTGGCACGCCGCGCAGGGCGCACCGGGCCTGTTCAGGCTGGGCGACCAGGCGGGAGTAATCCCGTCGCTGGCGGGCGAAGGGATGGGCATCGCGATCGCCAGCGGTGTATCTGCCGCCGCCGCCCATGCTGCGGGCCTGGGCGGACAGGCCTGGCAGGAACGCTTTGCAAGGCGCATCGCGCGGCCGATCGGACTGGCCGACACGATCCGATCAGCCGCCGAAAACCCGCTGGGAGCGCGCGCGCTTGTCGCGACGGCCCGGGCGCTTCCCGCGTCCATGGGCTGGGCCGCCCGGATGACCCGCATCGCCGATTGAGCGCTGTCGCGCCTTAGCCGGCGACTCCCGCCGCCGCGAGGACCGCCAGCGTCAGGATGTCGGACGCGTTCGAGCTCATCGCCGCGATCTGCACGGGCTTTTCCATCCCGATCAGCATCGGCCCGATCGTGGCGTTGCCGGCCAGTTCGCGCAGCAGCTTGGCCGACAGGTTGGCCGATTGCAGCCCCGGCATGACAAGGACGTTGGCCGGAGCGGACAGGCGGCTGAACGGGTAGTTGGCCATCGTCACCGGGTTGAGCGCGGCATCGGGCGCCATTTCGCCTTCGTATTCGAACCCGGGAGGATTGGCGTCGAGAATGCCGACCGCCTCGCGGATGTTCTCGAGCCAGCGGCCCGGCGGATTGCCGAAGGTCGAATAGCTGAGGAACGCGACGCGCGGTTCGTGGCCGAGCTTGCGGGCCACTTCGGCGGTGCCGATGGCGATCTGCGCGAGTTCTTCCGAGCTCGGACGCTCGTTGATCGTCGTGTCGGCCAGGAACACCGTGTAGTTCTTGCCGATCATCAGGTGGATCCCGAACGGCAGCATTTCGGGGCGAGGATCGAGCACCTGGCGCACTTCGCGCATGGTCTGGGCAAAGGGCCGGGTGATGCCGGTGATCATCGCATCGGCCTGCCCCAGCGCGAGCAGCGCCGAGGAGAAGACGTTGCGATCCTGGTTCACCATCCGCCGGATGTCGCGCTGGAGGAAGCCTCGCCGCTGGAGCCGGTGGTAGAGATATTCGACCATCGCGGGCACGTGCTCGCTGATCGCGGAATTGTGGATTTCGAAGCTGTCCGGATCCTCGATCCCCAGTTCCTTGAGCTTGTCGCGCACCGCCTGGTCGCGCCCGACGAGGATCGGGGTGCCGTAGCCGCCTTCGCGGAACTGGATCGCGGCGCGCAGCACGACCTCGTCCTCGGCCTCGGCGAAGACCACGCGCTTGGGATTGAGCCGGGCCGCGTCATAGACCTGGGTCAGGACCGAGGTCGTCGGGTTGAGCCGCGACTTCAGGCTGTTGCGATAGATGTCGAAGTCTTCGATCGGCTTCTGCGCCACGCCCGAATCCATCGCCCCCTTGGCGACGGCGGACGAGACGACCTCCATCAGCCGCGGATCGAACGGGGCGGGGATGATGTAGTCGCGCCCGAACTGCATCGACTGGCCGCCATAGGCCGCGGCGACTTCCTCGGGCACCTGTTCGCGCGCAAGCTGGGCGATGGCGCGCGCCGCGGCGATCTTCATCTCATCGTTGATCGCGGTCGCGCGCACGTCGAGCGCGCCGCGGAAGATGAAGGGAAAGCCGAGGACGTTGTTGACCTGGTTGGGATAGTCGGACCGCCCGGTGGCGACGATGCAGTCGGGCCGCGCGGCCTTGGCCTCGGGCGGGGTGATCTCGGGGTCGGGGTTGGCCATCGCGAAGATGATCGGCTGCGGCGCCATCTTCATCACCATCTCGGGCTTGAGCGCGCCCGCCGCCGACAGGCCGAGGAAGATGTCGGCGCCGACCAGCGCTTCTTCCAGGGTGCGCGCGTCGGTATCGACGGCGTGGGCCGACTTGAACTGGTCGACGTCGGCGCGCCCGCGCCAGATCACGCCGCTTCGGTCGCACATGATGACGTTCTCGTTGCGCACGCCCATCGCCTTGATCAGCGCGGTGCAGGCGATCGCCGCCGCGCCCGCGCCGTTGACCACGACCTTCACGTCGGACAGCTGGCGCCCGGTGAGGTAGCAGGCGTTGAGCAGCCCGGCGGCGGAAATGATCGCGGTGCCGTGCTGGTCGTCGTGCATGACCGGAATCTTGAGCCGGTCCTTCAGTGCCTGCTCGATCACGAAGCACTCGGGCGCCTTGATGTCCTCGAGGTTGATGCCGCCGAAGCTCGGCTCCATCAGCGCGACCGCTTCGATGAACTTGTCGGGATCCTCGGTGTCGAGTTCGATGTCGATCGAATCGACGTCGGCGAAGCGCTTGAACAGGACCGCCTTGCCTTCCATCACCGGTTTCGATGCGAGTGCGCCGAGATTGCCCAGGCCAAGGATCGCGGTCCCGTTCGAGATCACCGCGACGAGGTTGCCCTTGGCGGTATAGTCATAGGCGGTCGCGGGATTTTCGGCGATGGCGCGCACCGGCACGGCGACGCCGGGGGAGTAGGCCAGGCTGAGATCGCGCTGCGTCGCCATCGGCTTGGAGGCGATGATCTCGATCTTCCCGGGCCGTCCGGTCGAGTGGAAGAACAGTGCCTCGCGTTCGGTGAACTTGACGTTGCTTTCATCGGACACTGGCATTCCCCTCGAACTGACGCGTGCGGTGCGTAGCGCGGTCACGCGGCGGGGGAAAGCGCTCGCGCCCCGCCTTTCGCGAATCATCCGGCCTCGGCTAACGCGGTCGGGCGATGGACGCGCCCGCCACCACCCCCATGATGACGCAGTATCTCGCGCTCAAGCGCGAGGCGGGCGAGTGCCTGCTGTTCTACCGCATGGGCGACTTCTTCGAGCTGTTCTTCGACGATGCGCGCGAGGCCGCGCGGATCCTCGACATCGCGCTGACCACGCGGGGCGAGCACGGCGGTGCGCCGATCCCGATGTGCGGCGTGCCCGTCCACGCCGCCGAGAGCTATCTCGCCCGTCTGATCCGCGCGGGCTGCCGGCTCGCCATCGCCGAGCAGGTCGAGACGCCCGAGGCAGCGAAGCGGCGCGGCGGGTCCAAGGCGCTGGTCGCGCGCGACATCGTCCGCTTCGTGACCGCCGGCACGCTGACCGAGGAAGCGCTGCTCGAGCCGCGCCGCGCCAACGTGCTGGCGGCGGTGTGCGAAGTGCGCGGCGCGATCGGCATCGCCGCATGCGACATTTCGACCGGGCGGATGGAGCTCGAGGACTGCGCGCCCGAGATGCTCGGCGCCGCGCTCGCCCGGCTCGGTCCGACCGAAGTGGTCGCGCCCGAAGGCTGGGAGCAGGCGCCCGACGACGCCATCGCGCGTCCCGCCGCCGGGTTCGCCAGCGACGCCGGTGAGGCGAAGCTCAAGGACCTGCACGGTGTGGCCACGCTCGACGGGTTCGGGCAGTTCGGCCGCGCGATGCTGGCGGCGGCGGGCGGGCTGCTGGCCTATCTCGACCATGTCGGCCGGGGCCGAATGCCGCTGCTCCTGCCGCCGGTGGCGCGGGCGCCGGCGCAGACGATGGCGATGGACGAAGCGACGCGCGCCAGCCTCGAGGTGCTGGCCGCGAGCCAGGGCGGGCGCAAGGGGAGCCTGATCGACGCGATCGACCGCTGCGTGACCGGCGCGGGCGCGCGGGCGCTGGCCGAGGACCTGTCCGCCCCGCTGACCGACCTCGCCGCGATCCAGGCCCGGCTCGCGCTCGTCTCGTGGCTGCACGACGATCCCCTGCTGCGCGGCGATCTGCGCACGGTGCTGCGCGCGCTGCCCGACATCGGCCGCGCGCTGGGCCGCGTCGTGGCCGGACGGGGCAGCCCGCGCGACCTCGGCCAGATCCGCGACGGGCTGGCCGAGGCGCGGCGGGTGCGCGATCACCTGGCGCAGCGCGAGGACCGACCCGCGCTGCTCGACGCGCTGATGCCCGCGCTGGGCGGCCACGGCGCGCTGACCGATCTCTATACCCGCGCCCTTGTCCCCTCCCCGCCGACGACGCGCGACCAGGGCGGCTATATCGCCGAAGGCTACGACGCGGCGCTCGACGCGCTGCGCCAGACCAGCGGCCACGCCCGCCGCGCGATCGCCGCGCTCGAGGCCAAGTACCGCGCCGAGACCGGGATCGCCGCGCTCAAGATCCGCCACAACGGCGTCTTGGGCTATTTCGTCGAAGTGCCGGCGCGCGCCGCCGACGCGCTGATGGCGCCCGAATCGGGCTTCACTCACCGCCAGACGATGGCCGGGGCGGTGCGGTTCAACGCGCTGGCTCTGCATGAAGAGGCGAGCCGCATCGCCGAAAGCGGCGGGCACGCGCTGGCCGCCGAGGAAGCGCATTTCGAGGAGCTCGTGGCCCACGCGGTGGCGGCGCGCGAAGCCATCGCGCTGACTGCCACCGCTCTGGCCCGGATCGACGTCGCGGCGGGACAGGCGGAACGCGCGGCGGAGGGGCGCTGGGCGCTGCCCCACGTCGTCGACGCGCCGTGCCTCGCGATCACCGGCGGCAGGCACCCGGTGGTCGAGGCGGCGCTCGCCGAAACGCGCGGGGGCGGCGCGCAGCGGTTCGTCGCCAACGACTGCACGCTTTCGCCCGAGGACCGGCTGTGGCTGATCGGCGGGCCTAACATGGGCGGCAAGTCCACCTTCCTGCGCCAGAACGCGCTGATCGTGCTCCTTGCCCAGGCGGGCGGGTTCGTACCCGCCGACAGCGCCACCGTAGGGCTGGTCGACCGCCTGTTCAGCCGCGTCGGGGCGAGCGACAACCTTGCTCGCGGGCGCTCCACCTTCATGGTCGAGATGGTCGAGACTGCCGCGATC
Organism: Novosphingobium tardum; assembly: GCF_042652045.1. Taxonomy (NCBI): domain Bacteria; kingdom Pseudomonadati; phylum Pseudomonadota; class Alphaproteobacteria; order Sphingomonadales; family Sphingomonadaceae; genus Novosphingobium; species Novosphingobium tardum. Next base: position 296,189 of record NZ_JBHSDR010000003.1, read on the forward strand.
CTCGCCCAGGCGACCGAGCGCAGCTTCGTGATCCTCGACGAGGTGGGCCGCGGCACCTCGACCTACGACGGGCTCGCGCTCGCCTGGGCGGTGGTCGAGGCGGTGCACGAGACCAACCGCTGCCGCTGCCTGTTCGCTACCCATTATCACGAGCTGACCCGGCTGGCCGAGACTTGCGACGCGCTTTCGCTCCACCACGTCCGCGCGCGCGAATGGAAAGGGGATCTCGTGCTCCTTCACGAGCTGGCCGAGGGGCCTGCCGACAAGAGCTACGGCCTGGCGGTCGCCCGGCTTGCCGGGGTGCCGCCGGCGGTGGTGAAGCGCGCGAGGGCGGTGCTCGACAAGCTGGAAAAGGGGCGCGCCGCCACCGGCGGGCTGGCCGCAGGGCTCGACGACCTGCCGCTGTTCGCCGCGGCCGCAGCGGCCGAGGAAGAACAATGCGACGAACTGCGCGAACGGCTGAAGGCGCTCGACGTCGATGCGCTGAGCCCGCGCGAGGCGCTGGACGAGCTCTACCGCCTGAAACGCGAGGCCGATCCCGGCTGACGGCGGGGGAGAACCTCTGCGCCGGGCCGGGCCCGCGATTGACACGGCGGCAGCGAAGGAAGACCATCGGGCGCGGTCGCGGAAGGGAGAGGGGACTTCCCGATGGCGACGCGTGCCACCCGCTTCGCGGCATTCCACCGCGCCGACCGCAACTTCTATCTCGGCTTCGTGATCGCCGGCTGGCTGGGGGTGCTGGGCGGTTTCGCCCCGCCGCTGGCCGGGCGCTTTGCCGGCCATGCCGACTATCCCGCTCCGCCCGTACTGCACATTCACGCGCTGGCATTCACTACGTGGATGGTGCTGCTTGCCGTCCAGGTCCTGCTGGTGCGCACGGGACGCACGGCCGTTCACCGCCGGCTCGGCATGGTGAGCGTCGGCCTCATCCCGATCATGGTCCTGTCGGGGTTCTTCTCCGAGGTCTACAGCCAGCGGTTCTACCTGATGCATCCGCCCAACAGCCAGGCGTTCTTCATCATCCCCATCTTCGATGTCCTCGCATTCGGCGCGCTGGCCGCAGCGGCCATCGCCAATCGCGGCGCCCCCGCGACACACAAGCGCCTGCTCTATCTGGCGACGGCGATGATCGTCGGCGCGGCCTGGACCCGCGTGATGGGGAGGCCGCTGGGCGCGCTGTCGGGTGACGGCTACCTCGGCATGATCGTGAACACGTTCACCTCGACCAACCTGTTCCTGCTTGCCGTCGTCGTCTTCGACGTGGTCACGCGGGGGCGGCCGCACCCGGTTCTGGTCGCGCTGGTCCCGGCGATCGTCGCCGGCGAGTTCGCGGTGTCGTGGATCTATCACGCGCCCGGCTGGCTACCCGTTGCCCACGCCATCGCCGCCAACCTTCCCGGTCCGCCCCTGACCGGATGACGGGACGGGCTGAGGCGCGCTAGAGGCTTAGGAACAGCCCCGCCAGCGCCGCGCTCATCAGGTTGGAGAGCGAGCCCGCGGCCAGCGCCTTGATCCCTAGCCGCGCGATGACCGGGCGCTGGTTGGGGGCAAGCCCGCCGGTCACCGCCATCTGGATCGCGATCGAGCTGAAGTTGGAAAAGCCGCACAGCGCGAAGGTCACGACCGCGACGGTGTGGGGCGAAAGCGCGGTCGCCTTGCCCAGATCGATGAAGCCGACGAACTCGTTCAGGACGAGCTTCGTTCCGAAGAAACCGCCGGCGCGCAGCGCCTCGGCCCAGTCGGCCGCGCCGAGCAGCCAGAACACGGGCGCGAAGATCGTGCCGAGGATCGCCTCGAACGAAATGTCGGGATAACCGAACCAGCCGCCGATCCCGCCAAGGATGCCGTTGGCCATCGCGACCAGCGCCACGAAGGCGAGCACCATCGCGCCGACCGCGACCGCCAGCTTCACGCCGGTCTGCGCGCCCTGGCTGGCAGCCATGATCAGGTTGGCGGGACGCTCCTCGTCGGGCTCGGTCGCCGGAACTTCCATGATCGTGGGGGTGATCGTGGCCGGATCGTGCGGATTGGGCAGCGGTGGCCCGCCCTCGTTCTCCTCGGCCAGGACGGCGGCTTCGGTCCCCGGCGCGGGCACGTACTTGGCCGGCGGCTCGTCGGGCATGATCATCTTGGCCATCAGCACCCCGCCCGGCGCCGACATGAACGCCGCCGCCACGAGATAGTCGATGCGGATTCCCATGCTGGCGTAGGCCGCCAGGATGGTGCCCGCGACCCCGGCCATGCCGACGGTCATCACGCAGAACAGCTGGCTGGGCGTCAGCGCGGCGAGGTAGGGGCGGATCACCAGCGGCGATTCAGACTGGCCGACGAAGATGTTCGACGCCGCGCAGAGCGATTCGACCTTGCTGATCCCGGTGATCTTTTCCAGCCCGCCGCCGATCCAGCGGATCACCAGCTGCATGATGCCGAGGTAATAGAGGATCGAGATGAGCGCGGCGAAGAAGATGATCACCGGCAACGCGGCGATGGCGAAGCTGGTGCCGCCGATCTCGGGCGCGGCAAGCGGGCCGAACAGGAACGCTACCCCCGCCTTGGCATAGCCGAGCAGCCCCTCGACGCCGTGCGCCGCGCCTTTCAGCGCGGCATTGCCCGGCGGGAAGTAGAGCACCAGCGCGGCGAAGCCGGCCTGCAGCGCGAACGCCGCGGCGACGACCCGCAGGCGGATCGCGCGCCGGTTCGACGACAGCAGGAACGCGGCCAGCAGGATGAGCGCCATCCCGAGGAGTGAATAGACAACGCGCATCGGGAAGCTCCGCACCGAGTAGTTGCGGGTGTTCCTAGTGGCGAAAGCGGCTGCGGGCAAACGCAGCGCATGGGTTTTCCCCGCGCGCACAACCCGCTATCGGGCGCCGATGCAGACCACGCCTCCCGCGCCCGAACTTCCCCGCTCGCTCTTCGCGTTCGCGCTGTTCTATGGCGGCATGGTCACGCTGGGCGGCGTGCTGGGGGCCAAGCAGGTCGCGCTGGGGCCGCTCGCGGTCGAAGCCGGGATTTTTCCGTTCCTCACCCTCGTCGGCATTTCGAGCGGCATCGCCGAGCTTCACGGCAAGGCGGTGGCCGACCGGCTGGTGCGCTACGGCTTCGCGCCGCTGGTGGCCGCAATCCTGCTTACCCTGTTCGTGCTCCAGCTTCCCACCGACGAGGGCATGTACCCGCCGGCCAAGGAAGCCTTCCCGATCATCCTCGGCCAGTCGTGGCGGATGATGTTCGCCGGGATCATCGCCTATGGCGTGTCGGTTACGCTCAACCTTTGGATCTTCGACCGGCTGCGCGCCGCGACCGGGCGCCTGTCGGGCCTGCGCGGCTTCGTCGCCGCTGCGCTCAGCCAGATCGTCGACACGCTGATCTTCATCACCGTGTCGTTCTGGGGCGTGCGCCCGATCCTCGACCTCATGCTCGGCCAGATGCTGGCCAAGGTCGTGCTTTCGGCCGTCCTGGTGCCGGTCATCATCTGGATCGTCGTCCATCTCGGCCGCCGGCTCGACAGCGCAAAGGGAGCCGCATGATGCGCGCGACCGAGAACCCCGAGATGCTCGCCAAGGCGGAAACACTCACCGAGGCGCTGCCCTATCTGCAGCGTTATGCCGGGCGCACCTTCGTGGTGAAGTACGGCGGCCACGCGATGGGCGACCCCGACCTCGCGCACGATTTCGCCCAGGACGTGGTGCTGCTGAAGGCCGTCGGGATCAATCCCGTGGTGGTCCACGGCGGCGGCCCGCAGATCGGTGCGATGCTCAAGCGCCTGGGGGTTGAATCGACCTTCGTCGACGGGCTGCGCGTCACCGACCGGGAAACCGCGCAGGTCGCCGAAATGGTCCTGTCGGGCGCGATCAACAAGGAACTGGTCGGCTGGATCGCCGGCGCGGGCGGCAAGGCGCTGGGCATCTCGGGCAAGGATGCCGGCCTCGTCACCGCACGCAAGGTCGAGCGCACGACCAAGGACCCCGACAGCAACATCGAAAGCGTGGTCGACCTGGGCTTCGTGGGCGAACCGGCGCACGTCGATACCACGATCATCGACACCGCGGTCGCCGCCGGGATGATCCCCGTCATCGCCCCCATCGGGGCGGGCGACGATGGCCATACCTACAACATCAACGCCGACACGATGGCCGGGGCGATCGCCGCGGCGCTGGGCGCGGCGCGGCTATTCCTGCTGACCGATGTCGCGGGCGTGCTGGACAAGTCGGGCGCGCTGCTGACCGATCTCAACCCCGCGGATATTGCCTCATTGCAAGCCGACGGCACGATCAGCGGCGGCATGATCCCCAAGCTGGAGACCTGCGTCGCCGCGGTCGAGGCGGGATGCGAGGCGGCGGTCGTGCTCGACGGGCGCGTGCCGCACGCGATGCTGCTCGAAATCTTCACCAGCCGCGGCGCGGGGACCCTGATCCGCGCCTGAGCGCCCGCGCCTTCAGGAACGGAAGCGCGCCCCGGGCGTCGTTCCCACCATGAAGAACCACTTCGCGGCCCTTGCCACGCTCGCCCTCGTCGCCTGCAACCAGGCGGCCCCGGTTCCGGAAGCATCTGCGACGGCCGAGCCCGGCCTGGCCACGCCGACGCCCGTCGCAGCAGGCGACACCGCGCCTTCGCCCACGCCGTCGCCTGCTGCGAGCGATGGCACGCCTGCGCCGGCCAATACCGGGACGCTCGCTTCCACGGCCGGCAAGGCGCCGCCGGAATCGCGCGATCCGCAGGTCGTGCTCGCCTGGTGGCGCAACGCACTGGAAACGCACGACTATGCCACCGCAAGGCGCGTCTGGGGCCAGAACGGCACGACAAGCGGGCAGACCCCGCAGGCGTTCGCCGCCGCATGGGACAAGTACCGCATCATCGACATCACCACGGGCAAGGGCGACCAGGAAGGCGCCGCGGGGTCGAGCTATTACGAGGTCCCGGTGACCGTCACCGGGCTGCGCCGCGACGGCAAGCCCTACAACCTGGCGGGTAAGGTCACCCTGCGCCGCGTGAACGACATCGAGGGCGCCACGCCGGAACAGCTGCGCTGGCATATCGAAAGCAGCACGCTCAAGCCCTGAGCGGAGCGCGCGAACGCCCTCGCGTTCCCGTATTATGCAGTTGATACACCGGTCGCCGCTGGGCTAACAGGCGCGGGACTTCCCGCCGCCACGAAAGGCCCGGCAACCGTGCTCGTCTATACCCTGATCGACATCCTCACCTACCTGATGAACATCATCGTCATCGTGGTGATCGTCCAGTTCGTGCTGAGCCTGCTAATCTCGTTCAACGTGGTCAACATGCACAACAACGGCGTCGCCGCGGTGTGGAAAGCGGTGAACGCCATCCTCGAGCCGCTGCTCGCCCCGATCCGCAAGATCATGCCCGACACCGGGATGATCGACCTGTCGCCGATGGTGTTGATCATCGGGCTGTCGATCGTGATCCGGCTGCTGTCGGTCATCCCGTATTACACCGGCTAGGCGAATGAGCGCCGAGATCATCGACGGCAAGGACTTCGCCGGGGGATTGCGCGCCCGCGTTGCCGAGGCTGCCGCGGAATTCGAGGGCGTGACCGGCCGCAAGGCGGGCCTCGCCGTGGTCCTCGTCGGCGACGATCCGGCCAGCCAGGTCTATGTCCGGTCCAAGGGCAAAGCCACGATCGAGGCTGGCATGGCCAGCTTCGAGCACAGGCTGCCCGCCGACACCTCGCAGGCCGACCTGATACGATTGGTCGGCGCGCTCAACACCGATCCCGCGGTCGACGGCATCCTCGTCCAGTTACCGCTGCCCGACCACCTCGACGAACATGCCGTGGTCGAGACGATCGACCCGTCCAAGGACGTCGACGGACTGACCCCGATCAGCACCGGGCGCCTTGCGCTGGGTCTGCCGGGTCTGGTGCCGTGCACCCCGCTCGGCTCGCTGATGCTCCTCAAGGACCGGCTCGGCAGCCTGTCGGGGCTGGACGCGGTGGTGATCGGGCGCTCGATCTTGGTCGGCAAGCCGATGGCCCAGCTGCTTCTGAGCGAAAGCTGCACCGTGACAATTGCGCACAGCCGCACGCGCGACCTGCCCGCCGTCGTCCGCCGGGCGGACATCGTCGTCGCGGCGGTCGGGCGGCCCGAAATGATCAAGGGCGACTGGATCAAGCGCGGCGCGACCGTGATCGACGTCGGCATCAACCGCCTTCCTCCAGAAACCGAGGGCGCAAAGGGCCGGCTGGTCGGCGACGTCGATTTCGCCTCGGCCAGCAAGGTCGCCGATGCGATCACGCCGGTTCCGGGCGGGGTCGGCCCGATGACGATCGCCTGCCTGCTGCGCAACACGATGGTCGCCGCGCAGCGCCGCGCGAACATCCATTCGAAGGATCTGTGATGCGCTTTGCCCCCTTTGCCGCCACGGCCATTGTCGCACTCGGCCTGGCGGGCTGCGCTGGCGGAGCGGGCTCCAACGGCGCGCGGCTGCGTCCCTCGGCCAATCCCAGCGCCGTGATCGCGGCCGAGCTCGCCTTTGCCCAGGCCGCGCAGGCCAAGGGCCGGTGGACCGCTTTCCGCGACACGTCGACCGACGATGCGGTGATGTTCACCCCTCAGCCGGTCAACGCTCACCAGTTCCTCAAGGGCAAGCCCGATCCCGCTCAGGCGCTGAAATGGCAGCCCTACGAAGTCTGGTCGAGCTGCGACGGCAGCCTCGCGGTCGACAAGGGCGCCTGGCAGGCAGCCGCCGGCGCCACCGGCTTCTTCACCACGATCTGGCAGCGCCAGAGGAACGGCGACTACAAGTGGGTCTATGACGGCGGCGACGCGCTGCCGGCGCCGGTTCCCACTGCCGAGATGATCGGGGCGCACGTCGCCTCGTGCGAGCATCTGGACAAGGCGACGCCGTACCCCGCGATCCTGAGCCCGGTCGGGGTGCGCTACCTCACCGGCCAGTCGGACGACCGCAGCCTGCGCTGGACCGCGCGGGTGGATGCCGCGGGCGCCCGCGTCTTCCGCGTCGAGCTGTGGAACGGAGTGTCCTACGACGAGGCCCTGCGCCAGGACATCGCCGCCCCGGCAGCGGGCTGAGCGCTTGCTCGATCTCTTTCTCTCGGCTTTCGTCACCCTGTTCGTCGTGATCGACCCGCCCGGCTGCGCCCCGATCTATGCCGGGCTGACCAAGGGCGCCACGCACGCCCAGGCCCGTTCGATGGCGATCCGCGCCTGCCTGATCGCCACCGCCATCCTCCTCGTCTTCGCGATGTTCGGTGAAAGCCTGCTGACGGGCCTGCATATCGATCTCGACAGCTTCCGCATCGCCGGCGGGATCATGCTGTTCCTGATCGCGCTCGACATGGTGTTCGAGAAACGCACCCAGCGGCGCGAGGAGCGGGCGGAGAAGATCATGGCCACGCCCGAGGTCGAGGATGTCTCGGTCTTTCCGATGGCGATGCCGATGATCGCCGGACCGGGCTCGATCGCCACGGTGATGCTGCTGATGGCGCGCAGCGACGGCCTGGAAGCCAGCCTGGTGATGCTGGCCGCGCTCGCCGCGGTGATGATCCTCACGCTCGTCGCCCTGCTCGCGGCGGGGCCGATCATGCGCCAGCTCGGCGCGCGAAGCGAAGCGGTGATCACGCGCCTGCTGGGCGTGCTGCTGGCGGCGCTGGCGGCGCAGTACGTGATCGACGGGGTGAAGGCGAGCTTCGGCTAGCTCGCGGGGACTACTGCAGCGTTACTCGGTTGTCGTCGCCGCCGTCGTGGCGGCCGAAGAACTGCATCAGCTGGATCAGGAGTTCGCACCGGGCCTCGAGCCCGTCGGCCTCGAGAAGGGCCTGCTTGGCCGCCGCGTCGAACGGCGCGATCTGGGACACGCCGTTGATCAGGGAAATGTCGTCGAGCCGGGCGACCGAATCCCAATCGACGCTGTAGCCCTGGGCATCGGCGAAGCGCCGCGCCTCGCGCTCGAACGAGGCGCGTTCGACCGCGCTCAGGGCCTCGTCGTCGTCGTCCTCGATCAGTTCGGCCTCGACCTGGCGAAACGGCGTCGTGGCGGGCAGTTCGCGGATCAGCCGGAACCGGCTGCGCCCTTCGAGGACGATGTTGAAACGCCCGTCGTCGAGCGCCTCGACCTGGTCGATGTGGCCGACGCAACCGATCGTGAACAGGGGTGCATCGTCCTGTGTCCCGCGCGGCTGGATCATCGCGATCCGCCGGTCGCGGGCCAGCGCGTCGGTCACCAGCGCGCGGTAGCGCGGCTCGAAGATATGCAGCGGAAGCTGCAGGCCGGGAAACAGCAGCGCCCCGGGCAGCGGAAAGATCGACAGCCGCGCAAGAGTGCCCGTTCCGGTCATGGCCGCGCCGCGATCATCCGAACAGGACCGTGGAAAGCTTGCGCCGGGTCGCCGCGACCCAAGGATCTTCCAGTCCGATTGCCTCGAAGATCTGGAGCAGGCGGGCGCGCGCCGCGCCGTCGTTCCAGTCGCGGTCGGCGGCGATCATGGCCAGCAGCTTGTCGGCCGCTGCATCGCGGTCCCCGCCCGCGAACAGCGCGTTGGCATAGGCAAGCTGCGCATCCATGTCGGCGGGCCGCTCGGCCGCCGCGGCGCGCAGTCCCTCGATCTCGCCGGCTGCCGGGGCATCAGCGGCAAGGGCAAGCGCCGAACGCGCCTGCGCCAGCGCAGGGTCGGCAGCCAGCTTGGGGTCGAGCGCGTCGAGCACTTCCTGCGCCTCGTCGGTGCGCCTGCCGGCGATGAGCGCACGGATAAGCCCGGCATGCGCCGCGGCGTTGTCCGGGGCGATTTCGACGATCCGGCTGAAGATGCCGGCCGCGCGCTCGCCGTCGCCGCCGATCAGCACGTCCTCGCCCATGGTGAGCAGCGGGGCGATATCCTGCGCCGCCTGATTCGCCGTGCCCGCCTGGATCGGCAGCTTGGCGAGCAACTGGTCGAGGATGTCTTTCAGCTGCGATTCGGTGCGCGCCGGGGTGAGATCGGCAACCGGCTGGCCCTGGAACAAGGCATAGACCGTGGGGATCGAGCGCACCTGAAACTGCGCCGCGATGAAGGCTTCCTCGTCGACGTTGATCTTGGCCAGCACCACGCCGCGATCGGCATATTCGGCCGAGACCTTTTCCAGCACGGGGGTCAGCGCCTTGCACGGGCCGCACCATTCCGCCCAGAAATCGAGGATCACGAGGCTGGTCATCGACGGTTCGACCACGTTCTGGCGGAAGCGGTCGACTGCTTTCTGTTCGTCTAGATTGAGGCCGAGAGTCGCCAATGTTCGGTCTTTCGTGCTGGTGCGCCGGAGAAGCTACCATGTGGGAACGGCCGGCGGTTTGCCAAGGGCTTTATGGCGCACGGATCGGCGCGGCGGACACTGCGAGACGATTGGGGGCTTGCCGACCCCCGGAAGCGATGCTAACCGCGCGCCTCTCCCCGGACCCCGGCCCCTGCGCCGCGGTCCAGAAGGACGCACGAGCGGGCGTAGCTCAGGGGTAGAGCACAACCTTGCCAAGGTTGGGGTCGAGGGTTCGAATCCCTTCGCCCGCTCCAGTGCCGTGATCTTCCGATTCCTAGCACCATGATGATGCCCCTGTTGCCAACGGGGCGGAAGGTGTTGCAACCCCGTGTTTACCCGGCGCGCGTAGCGACGACGGGTGACCGAATCCGCGACCGCATCTCCTTCCGCCGGCAGCATCCTCGGCAACCGCTTTCGCGGCCATGTCGAGCGTGACTGGACCGAGTGGCGGGAGCGCCATTTCTACCCCGATGCAGCCGCCGTTCCGCACGACGCTGAGCGGGCGTGGATCACGCGCGACAAGCGCAACTGGGCGGGGATCGGGGCGAGGCCGGCGCTGCGCCACCTCGTCGCGGCCAATGTGGACCAGCCCTTGCTCGACGAGATCGGCAACTTGCGCGACCTGGAACGGCTCGAACTGGAATGGCCGACCCTCGCCAGCGACCTCGCGCCCCTGCTGAACCTGACGAAGCTGCGCTTCCTGAGCATCGACAGCCCGCGCAAGCTGGCCGATTTCGCACCGCTTCTCGACCTTCCGGCCCTGCGCACGCTCCTGATTACCAATGCCAAGGCGATGACCGACCTCGCCTGGCTGCGCGGGGCGACCCGGCTCGAGGTGATCGGCATCGAGGGCGGCATGTTGAGCCCCTACACGATCCCCTCGCTGGACCCCTTGGCCAGCCTGCCGGGCTTGCGCGCGTTCCTAGGCGTCTCGACGAAACTGGCCGATCGCCGGCTCATGCCGCTGGCCGAATGCCCCGCGCTGGAATTCGTCCAGATCGCCTGTGTCGCTCCCCGCACCGAATTCGGGCGGCTGCACGCCGCGCGCCCCGACATCCACTGCGACTGGTTCGATCCCGACCTGCCCGACACGCTCTTTCCCCGGCGCTAGGTTATCGCTGCATCGGGATGCCGCTTTGCGTCGCCTCGTCCGCTTTGCACTTGCCGCGCGCGCCTCGCCTCGCCTAGCCCATTCCCGCAAGGGAGACGGCGATGACGGCGAGTGCGAGCGATGGCGGGGCGATGCTGAGCGGGATCAAGGTTCTCGACCTGACCAGCGTGGTCTTCGGTCCCTATTGCACCCAGATCCTCGCCGACCTCGGCGCCGAGGTCACGAAAGTCGAGCCGCCCGAGATCGGCGATGTCGCGCGCTATCTCGGCAAGCCCGCGGTCTCGGCCGGGATGAGCCCGACCTTCATGGCGCTCAACGGCGGCAAGCAATCGCGTGCGATCGACCTCAAGAGCGAGGCCGGCGCGGCGCAGATGCAGGCGCTGCTCGCCGAATGCGATGTCTTCGTTCTCAATGTGCGGGGCAAGGCGGCTGAAAGGCTCGGCCTCGATTACGAGAGCGTCCGCGCGATCAACCCGCAAGTGATCTACGTTCACTGCGTCGGCTTCGGGCAGGAGGGTCCCTATGCCGACCTCCAGGCCTACGACGACGTGATCCAGGCCGCGACCGGCGCGACGACGCTCGCCAGCAGGGTCGATGGCGACCCGCGCGCGCGCTACATCCCCTCGCTGATCGCGGACAAGGTCGCCGGGCTCCATGCGGCCTACGGCGTGCTCGCGGCGGTGATCCACAAGCTGCGCACGGGCGAGGGCCAGCGCATCGAAGTACCGATGTTCGAGGCCTTTGCACAGTTCCTGCTGGTCGAGCATCTCGGCGGACTGACATTCGACCCGCCCAACGCGCCGGTCTGCTATTTCCGCCAGATCGACCCTGATCGCCAGCCGTTCCCGACCAGCGACGGCTACATCAGCATCGTCGCATACACCGCCAGCGCCTGGCCGCGCCTGTTCGCCGCGCTCGATGCCCCCGAAGTGCTCGAGGACGAACGCTTCGCGACGTCCGAGGGGCGGATGGCGCACTTGCCCGAGCTGTACCGGACGCTCGCCACGCTGACCCCGCGCTTCACTTCCGAAGAGCTTGCCGCGCGCTGCCACGCGGCGCAGATCCCCGCGCAGCCGGCGCGCGACATCGGCGAAATCCGCGGCGATCCGCACCTTGCCGCCACCGGGTTCTTCACCCGGCGCGAGCATCCGACCGAGGGCGCCTATCTCGAAATGGCGCAGCCGGTGCGCTTTTCCGCGCGTCCCTTCGAACCGCGGCCGTTCCCGCGCAAGCTGGGCGAGGACAACCCGCCCGAGTAGCGCGGGCCGTCAGTCTTCCGTCGCGAAAGTGATCTCGGCGTTGTCGCGCAGGCGCTTGACCAGCGCTTCGCCCAGGATCGCGCCGGGGGTGGCGATGCCGCCGGGCGCGTCGCTGTCGATCAGCGCGATACCGGTTTCGGCAAGCATCCGGCTGGTCGAGCCGTAGCCCGGATCGTAGCGGCCCTTGACCCCGTAGCGCAGCGTGCGGCCATCGGGGTATTCGCCGACGAAAAGCACGTCGTAGAAGCCGTTGTCGCGCTCCTCCTTCGTCGGTCCTTCGCCGGGCAGAGGATCGTCCGGCCGCCCGATCATCGGCGTCGTGGCGACGAACTGCGCGGCCTTTTCGCCCGCTTCGCCCGGCCCGGTAAGGATCATCTCGTCGTAGACAAAGTCCTTGCCGAACGGGAAACCGAGGACGGCGTTGGTGCGGTGGACGTTCTTGGTGTTGATCGCGGCCATGATGAACGGCGCGGCCCAGCTTCCCAGCCCCTCGTCGTATTCGGGCTTGTCGCCGCGCGGCTGCGGCGGGCCCTCGAAGCCCGGGGTCAGGCCGAACGAGCTAGCCAGGATCGGGATCAGCGACGGGTCCTTCGCCGCCGCCGCCATCGTCGCCTTGAGGCTGGCGGCGGTACCGCCCGAAGCCTTGCCCTGCATCGCCCGGACCCGGCCCTTGACCCGCGGCGCGGGCGCGCCGAACCGCGCGACCGCTTCCTTCTGGAGCATCAGCACGCCAAGGTCGAAGGGGATCGAATCGAAGCCCGAGGAGAACGCGACCCGCGACCCGCTTTCGCGTGCCGCGGCATCGTGCGCGTCGATCATGGCGCGCATCCAGCCCGGCTCGCCGCACAGGTCGGCATAGTCGGTGCCCTCGTCGATGCAGGCGGCCAGCACCGGCTCGCCATAGAGCTGGTAGGGGCCGACCGTTGTCAGCACGACCCGCGTCTGCTTGGCCATTTCGCGCAGCGAGGCGGGGTCGGACGCATCGGCCACGACGAGCGGGGTATCGGCAGGAGCGCCGATCAGGTCGCGGACTTCGGCCAGCTTGGCCGCGCTGCGCCCGGCCATCGCCCAGCGCGGCCGGTCGGCGCGATCACGATAGTGCTGGTCGAGGTATTCGGCAACGAGGCGGCCGGTGTAACCGGTCGCCCCGTAGACCACGATGTCGAACGGGCGTTCGTCGCGCGGAAGGACCGTCACGGCCGCAGACGCGGATCGATCGGAGTGCCTTCGTCGCGGTCGTCCACACCGTCGCGGTCGCGGTCCACGACCGGCGCGGGGCGGACCCGCTCGACCCGGTCGTCCACGCCGTCGCGGTCGCGGTCATGGTCGACGACGGGCGCGGCCACGGGGGCGACGACAGGGGCGGCGACGGGCGTGACCGTGGTCGCTCCCTCGGCGCGGCCTTCTGCCTTGGCGGCGCGCAGTTCGGCATCGCGGGCGCGTTCCTCGGCCGCGCGGGCCTCGACGAAGCCTTCGTGCTTGGCGGCCATCGCATCGTAGCTCGAACGCATCTGGCTGTGCGCGAACAGGCAGAGGAAGCCGCCGGCGATCGCGAGGTTCTTCATCGCCATCGCCGCCTGCATCGGATCGGTGATCTGGCGGTGGAAGAACAGGATGGTGACCAGGCAGAACCCGGCGAGGAGGATCGAGAATAGCCGGGTCATGAACCCGAGCGCGATGGCAAGTCCGCCGACCAGCTCGAATATCCCGGTTGGAATGGCAAGGCCCGCGGGCAGGCCGGCGGCGACGATCATGGCGTCGGTCGCGGCCGGATCGATGAGCTTGTTCGCCCCCGACACGATGAAGATGATGGCGAGCAGTATCCGCCCGACGATTGCTGCGATGACGTTCACTGTGGCGCTCTCCCCTTGTTCGCGCCCGGTCGTGTCCGTCATCGGACCCGACCCGCGCTCGCGCTAGTCAACCATGTCATGGCGGCGATGGTTCCCGCGCCGCCGCCACAGGGTGCGCTACAATTTGGGCAGAGTCACCCCTCGCTGGCCCATGTATTTGCCCGCGCGGTCGGCATAGCTCGTCTCGCACGGCTCGTTGCCCTGCAGGAACAGGAACTGGCACGCGCCCTCGTTGGCATAGATCTTGGCCGGCAGCGGGGTGGTGTTGCTGAATTCCAGCGTCACGTGCCCTTCCCAGCCCGGCTCGAGCGGGGTGACGTTCACGATGATCCCGCAGCGCGCGTAAGTCGACTTGCCGAGGCAGATCACCAGCACGTCGCGCGGCACGCGAAAGTATTCGACCGTGCGCGCCAGCGCGAACGAGTTGGGCGGTATCACGCAGACGTCGGTCTTGCGGTCGACGAAACTGTTGGAAGCGAAGTCCTTGGGATCGACGATCGCCGAATCGACGTTGGTGAAGATCTTGAATTCGTCGGCCACGCGCGCGTCGTAGCCATAGGACGACAGGCCGTAGCTGATGCAGCCGTCGCGCCGCTGGCTCTCGACGAACGGCTCGATCATCGCCTGTTCCTGCGCGGCCCGGCGAATCCACTTGTCCGAAAGTATGCTCACGCTGCCCCCTTGCCGATCATCCCAGACTGGCCGGACCGAACGCGTGGGGCAAGAGCGCGGCGAGCGTTGTCACCATCACATGGCCCTCGCCCGCGCACAGGATCTCGGGATCGGTCCCGCCAAGCTGCGCCAGTTCGTTGAGGACCTGGCGGCAACGCCCGCACGGGGTGATCGGATCGGTTCCTGCGACCGCAGCACCGTCCGCCCCGGCCGGCCCCCCGAAAACCGCCACCGCCACCAGTCCGCCGCGCCTGCCGGCATTCAGCGCGGCGGCGATCGCGGCAGTCTCGGCGCAGAGCGACAATCCGTAGCTCGCATTCTCGACGTTCGCGCCGCTGATTACCTCGCCATCGTCGAACAGCAGCGCGGCGCCGACGTGAAAGCGCGAATAGGGCGCGTAGGCCGCGGACGAGGCCAGGCGCGCCGCGGCGACCAGATCGTCCCGCACTTCCGATGACAGCGCGGTCATGGCCGGACCGCGATCCAGCGCAGGCGGCCGTCGACCGCTGGCGAGCGCAATCGCGTGTTCGCGGTCCACATCACCCAGGGGCGCCCGGCGTATCCCGGGGCGAAGTAGTCGCCGGTAAGCCAGAGATTGCGGTCGAGCATCGGAGCCAGCCTGTAGCGCGCTTCAAAGGCGGGCGACAGCTTGAGGATCGCCGGCTTGCCGACATGGCCCTCGATCTGGTTGAGGAAGGTCGTCAGTTCGCTGACCATCGCTGCCGGCGCGGGCGGCGCCGCACATTCGGCCTCGTCCAGGTCGAGCTCCACGGCGGGCGGGAGCAAGGCCGCGTCGCGCGGTACGACGGTCACGAAATTGGCAGCCTGCTCGCCCGCTCCGCGGCAGGGATCGTAGTGATGGACCGCGCCGACCTTCAGCCCCGCGGCGCGCGCTTCGGCCAGGCCTTCGGTAAAGGCGGGATCGCGCACGTCCGCGCCCGCGCTTGCGTCGAGATAGGCGAAGTCCGCGCCGCTCGCCTTCAGCGCCACCCAGTTGACCGCGCCGTCGGCCGCGCTCGTTTCGGTGCCCTGGATGGGATAGCGGGCGCGCGAGGGCATCCATTCGCCCGCCTGCCACCACGCGGCGATTCCCCCCACGAGGGACAGCAGCAATGCCGCGCCGCCGAGCCAGCGGCGGGCTCGCCTGGGTTTTCTGCCGGCCATTTCCTTAAGCGCCCCGATTCGAATTCGTCGTCCGTCAGCCCCTGATATGCAGCACGCAGATCAGCGTGAACAGACGCCGCGCGGTAGGAAAATCGGTTTCCACTTTTCCCGCGAGACGCTCGAGCAGCATTTCGGCGGCGTCGTTGTGAATCCCCCGCCGCGCCATGTCGATCGTCTCGATCTCGGCCGCGGTGGCGCGCCGGATCGCCTGATAATAGCTGTCGCAGATCGCGAAATAGTCGCGGATCGGACGGCGAAAGCGGCCCAGCCCCAGGATGATCGTTTCCAGCGGCTCGCCTGCCTCGTCCGCTATGGCGAGGACGAGGCGGCCGTCCTCGACCGACAGGCGCAACCGATAAGGCCCTTCGTGACCCGCCTCGGCCGAACGGATCGGACGAAAGCTGTTCTCCTCGATCAGGTCGAAGATCGCGATCCGCCGCTCCTGCTCGATATCGGCGTTGCGCCAGATGATCGTCGCATCGTCGAGCGAGATGTGGGAGATGCGCGGATCGGGCATGGGGCGTGCTGTTTCGCAGACGCGCCATGACCGGGCAAGTGTTTGCGTTTTTGCACAGGGCTGTGCCCGGACCCGTCGGCCGGTGATCGTCACGACGCTTGCGCTCGGCGCGCCCGCCGCGCATCCCGCGCGACATGGCTACCGACGCGCTGACCTTTTCCGCTCCCCTTCATGCAGACGAACCTTCGGCCCGCGCGCTGCCCGCGAACGTCGAGGCCGAGGCCGCGTTCCTGGGCGCCGTCCTGATCGACAACCGGGTGATCGAGGAACTGGCGACGCGGCTGTTGCCTGTCCATTTCCTCGAGCCCGTCCACGCCCGCATCTACGAGCGCATCCTGCAACTGCTCGACCGCAAGGCCGTGGTAACCCCGGTCACGCTCAAACCCTATTTCGAGGCTGATGAGGCGTTGCGCGAACTGGGCGGGGTCACCTATCTGGCCCGCCTGACCGCCGATGGTCAGGGCCTGCTCAACCCGCGCGAGCTGGCCGAGCAAATCTACGACCTGGCCCTGCTGCGCGAGCTGATCGCGGTGGGCCGCGGGCTCGTCGCGGGCGCGATGGACACGTCCGAAAGCGTCGAACCGCTGGCCCAGATCGAGGCCGCCGAAGCCGCGCTCTACAGCGTGGCCGAAGGCGCCGCCTCGGCCAGCGAGGCGCAGAGCTTCGCGGTGTCCACCCGCACCGCGCTGGGGATGATCGAGCAGGCCCTGCTTTCGGGCGGACATGTTTCGGGCACCACCACCGGCCTCACCTCGGTCAACGAGAAGATCGGCGGGCTGCACGATTCCGACCTGCTGATTCTCGCCGGGCGCCCGGGCATGGGCAAGACCTCGCTCGCCACGAACATCGCCTTCAACGCCGCCGACCGCCTCCGCCGCGATCTTGCCGACGGCATCACGTCCAAGGATTCGGTCGGCGCCGCAGTCGCCTTCTTCAGCCTGGAAATGAGCGCGGACCAGCTTGCCACCCGCATCCTCGCCGAACAGTCGGGCATCAGTTCGGAAATGCTGCGGATGGGCAAGATCAGCCGCGACGATTTCCAGCAGCTCTCCTACGCCAGCCAGCGCCTGGCCGAGCTACCGCTTTACATCGACGATACCCCGGCGCTCTCGATCGCCGCGCTGCGCGCCCGCGCCCGCCGGCTCAAGCGGCGGTTCGACATCGGCCTGATCGTGGTCGACTACCTCCAGCTCCTCCAGGGCTCGGGCCGCGCGACGGACAACCGCGTGAACGAGATTTCCGAGATCAGCCGGGGACTCAAGACGCTGGCCAAGGAGCTCGGGGTGCCGGTGCTGGCGCTGTCGCAGCTCAGCCGCGCCGTCGAGCAGCGCGAGGACAAGCGCCCGCAGCTGTCGGACCTGCGCGAATCGGGATCGATCGAGCAGGACGCCGATATCGTCCTGTTCGTCTATCGCGAGGACTACTACGTCGCCGCCAAGGAGCCCAAGCGCCCGACCGAGACCGACGACGCCAAGACTCACGAGGTTCACGCCGCCTGGGCGGCGGAGATGGAACGGGTCTATGGCATCGCCGAACTGATCGTGGCCAAGCAGCGCCACGGCGCCACCGGCAAGGTCCGCCTGCGCTTCGAGCCCCGCATCACCCGCTTCTCGGACCTCGCTGACGATGCCCTGGCCGGGCACAGTTACGACTGATCGCTAGAGCCCCAGGTTCAGCCGGCGGCTGACCGTGTAGTCGACCACGGTGACCAGAAACCAGCTCAGGAACCAGCGCAGGCGGGTGAGCGGCGTCGCCCGCGCCTGGTGCAGCGCACGGGTGACTGGCAGCGAGGCAGGCAGGTGCTGGCCGACGAACTCGCGCATCGCGTCGGCAAGGGCCGGATCCTCGATCCGCAGCATGAGCTCGACGTTGATATAGAGGCTGCGCATGTCGAAATTGGCCGAGCCGAAATAGACCGTATCGTCGAGCACGATGAGCTTGGTGTGCAGCTTGCACGGGCTGAACTCCCAGATTTTCGCCCTGCGCTTGAGGAGCGGTCCATAGAGCAGTCGCGAGGCGCCGATTGTGGCGGCGTTGTCGGACTTGGCCGCGAGGAGCAGGCGGGTGCGGCCCTTGCGGGCAATCTTGCCGATCCGCCCAAGCAGCCGCGCGGCGGGCGAGAAATAAGCCATGACCATGTCGAGACGATGCCCGCGCCTGAGGTCTTCGCTAACCCTGCGGGCCCACGGGCTGAGGCCGCGGGTCGGCCCGCCGACGAGAAGCTGGACCGGGCCGGTGCCGGGATCCCATTCGCGCACCAGCCGGCGAATCGCCCGCCACTGTGCGTGCGGGTCCGACGTCCATTTCTCGAGCCGGTCGAACCATACGCTCAGCCGGTCGACGACCGGTCCCTCGACGATCACGGCAAGATCGTTCCAGCCATTTTGCTCGGGCGGGGCGAAGTAGTCGTCCTCGACATTGAACCCGCCGATCATCGCCCGCGCGCCGTCGGCAATGACCATCTTCTGATGGTTGCGGACGAGGTAGCGCACCGACCAGCGCGGGCTGAAGCAACAGAACGAGCAGCCTGCATCGCGCAACGGGGCAAAGATCTTCTGGTCGGTCGCGCTGCTTCCGAACCCGTCGATGATCAGCCATACCTTCACCCCGCGCTGCGCCGCGGCTACCAGCGCGTCGCGCACCGCGAGACCGGATTCGTCGGCGGCGAAGATGTAGAAGCACACCTGCAGCGTGCGGGTCGCCCCCGCGATCAGCGCGTGCAGCGCCGTCAGCCGGTCGGCGCCGCCGCCGATGACCGTCAGCTCGTGGCCCAGGGCGTTCACCGTGAAGGGCGCAGGGTCGCGATAAGGGACGAGCACGGTCATCGCGCCCTGCCTAGCGCTGCGCGCCCGCGCTTCGCAAGGGACTGAGCGCCGCTGCATCCCGCGTAAAACCTTGACTTTCGCCGCCGCCCCGCCTAGCTGGCGGACTTCCCGAATTTTCCGAACAGACTGGAGTGCCCGATGGCGCGCGTCACCGTCGAAGATTGCGTCGACAAGATCCCCAACCGCTTCAACCTGGTGCTCCTCGCCGCGCAGCGCGCGCGGGAGATTTCCAACGGCGCGGAACTGACCATCGACCGCGACCGCGACAAGAACCCCGTGGTTGCCCTGCGCGAGATCGCCGACCAGACGATCAAGCCCAAGGACCTGCACGAAAGCGTGATCGTCTCGCTCCAGCGCGTCCAGGTCGAGGACGACGACGTGGCCGACGAAATCGGTTCGCTGTCGCAATCGGCCGAAGCGCTGCGCATCACGGCCGCCGCGCCCGTGCGCAACACCTCGCTGGGCGGCGACTACGAAGGCTGATCGCCGCGTCTGAGCGCAGGCCCGACACCGTCGGGCAGCTGCCTGGCGCTTTCCCGTCATTGATCGAATAGCCCGCGATTCCCGGGTCTTCGGGTCGCGCCCCCGATCCGGGATCGAAGGCGACACGCCCCTGCTTGCCGCAGCGCCTAGCGCCCCGCTATATCCCGCTGCCGGAGGGCAGATGAACGGGATTGTCGAAGCGGTGGCCGAACTGGGGCAAGGCTCGCTCGTCGCGCGCGCGGTCGAGCCGTCGGCCGGCGAAGGTCCCGGCCATACCCACGAAACCGCATGCCTCAATTGCGGCACCGCGTTGGTCGGCAGCCATTGCCACGCCTGCGGGCAGGCCGCGCACGTTCACCGCACACTTGGCGCCTTCTTCCACGACCTGCTCCATGGCGTGCTTCATTTCGAGGGCAAGGTCTGGCACACGCTTCCGCTGCTCGCGTGGCGGCCGGGCCGGCTGACCCGGGAATATATCGACGGGCGGAGGGCCCGTTACGTTTCGCCCATCGCGCTGTTCCTGTTCGTGGTGTTCCTGACCTTCGCGCTGTTCCACGCCATCGGAGGCGAGCTGGACTTCAACAAGCCGATCATCACGCGGGAGAGCCCCGGAGTGGCCAAGGCGGCACAGGACAATGCCCGTCAGCTCGACATGCTGGCGAAGGAACGCGCCGCGGCCGAAGCGGCGGGCAGGCCGACCGTGGCCATCGACCGCAAAATCGATGGCGTGCGGAACGACCAGGCGATGATGGACACCATCGTTCGCGGCGACCTGCCGGTGGCGCAGGCAACCGGGTCGCCATCGGCTGCCCGGCTTGCCGCCACGCTTCAGTCGACTTGGGCAAAGGTCAGGGCCAATCCGGCGCTGATGGTCTACAAGCTGCAGACCAGCGCCTACAAATACAGTTGGCTGCTGATCCCGATCAGCGTGCCGTTCCTGTGGCTGCTGTTTCCGTTCAGCCGCCGCTTCAGGCTTTACGACCACACCGTGTTCGTCACCTATTCGCTCAGCTTCATGCTGATCCTGATCGCGCTGGCGAGCCTGGGCGCATACTGGAGCATCGGCGCGCTGGTGCTGCTGCCGATCCTCTACGCCCCGTTCCACATGTATCGCCAGCTGCGCGGCGCCTATTCGCTCGGCCGCGCGGGCGCGGTCTGGCGCACCGCGGCGCTGCTGATTTTTGCCGGCCTTGCCCTGACGATGTTCGCGCTTGTCCTGGTGACGCTGGCGACGAGCGGCTGAGCGACGCCGGCGATCAGGGGATAAGGACGAACGGCCCGGCCCTGCGCGCCTCGAGATCGCGATGCGCGCCCGCGGCGTCGGCCAGCGGATAGGTTCCGCCCATCTCCACCTTGAGCTCTCCGTCCGCAATCGCCGCGAATAGGGCCGCCGCGACGCTTCGCAGCTGCGCGGGGGTCGAAACGTAGGCCCACAGGAACGGGCGGGTGACCGAAGCCGATTTCGCGCCCAGCCGGGACAGTTCGAACGGCGGAACCGGTCCCGAGGCCTGGCCGTAGAGCACGATATGGCCGCGCACGCCCAGCGCGCCGAGCGAGCCTTCGAAAGTGTCCGCACCGACCGCGTCGAACACCACCTCGACCCCGCGGCCCGCGGTCAACTGGGCGACGCGAGCGGCCACGTCTTCCTCACGATAGAGCACGATCTCGTCGCAGCCCGCCGTGCGGGCGCTTTCGACCTTGGAGGATGAACCGACCGTGCCGATCACACGGCACCCGCGCGCCTTGGCCAGTTGGGTCAGCAGCCGACCCACCCCGCCCGCCGCGGCGTGGACGAGGATGGTCATGCCTGCGCTCAGGGGATGAACCGAATCGGCGAGGGCAACCGCCGTCATGCCCTTGAGAAAGGCGGCGGCGGCGGTCACGTCGTCGACCCCATCGGGCACCGGGACCGCCTGCGCCGCGGGTATGTTGCGCGCAGCGGAATAGCCGCCATACTTGTTGTCCGTATAAGCGATGCGGTCACCGATAGCGAAGTCGGTCACCCCCTCGCCCAGTTGCTCGACCACGCCCGCGCCTTCGAGCCCCGGCACTCCGGGCAGGCTCAGCGTCTGGTATGAACCCGAGCGCACATAGACGTCGTGGTAGTTCACCCCGATCGCGGTCTGGCGGATGCGCAATTCGCCCGGGCCCGGCGGTGCGAGCGCGACCGTATCCATTTGCAGGACATCGGGCCTGCCATGCGCCGCGATGACGATTGCCCGGGTGCTTTCCCCCGCCGGCGCCCCGGTCACGGTCACGCGCCCTGGGGCTGCGCGCCGGTTGTGCCCCCAAGGCGCTTGCCCGCGCGCGGAATCGACGAGCCCTGCGTCGGCACCGGACGGGTCGGCCCGCTCGGTGCGTCGGGGCGCGACACGGTCCCGCCCTCGATCAGCGCCTTGATCTCGTCTCCGGTCAGCGTCTCGTATTCGAGCAGCGCCTGGGCAAGCAGGTGAAGCTTGGCTTCCTGGGTCTTGAGGATGTCGGTCGCTCGGGCATGGGCACCGTCGACGAGGCTGCGGATTTCCTTGTCGATCAGCTTTGATGTCTCGTCCGACATCATCACCCGCTGATTGGCGCCATAGCCGAGGTAACCCTCGCCCTGCTCCTCGTACTGGAGCGGGCCGAGCGCTTCGCTCATGCCCCACTTGGTGACCATGTTGCGCGCCAGGCTGGTGGCGTATTGAATGTCCGACGACGCACCAGAGGAAACCTTGTCGTGGCCGAAGATGATCTCCTCGGCGACGCGGCCGCCCATGCTGACCGACAGGTTCGCGTGCATCTTGTCGCGGTGGTACGAGTAGCTGTCACGCTCGGGCAGGCGCATGACCATGCCCAGCGCGCGGCCGCGCGGGATGATCGTAGCCTTGTGGATCGGATCAGAAGCCGGCTCGTGGACCGAGACGATGGCATGCCCCGCCTCGTGGTAGGCGGTCATCTTCTTCTCGTCCTCGGTCATGACCATCGAGCGGCGCTCGGCGCCCATCATGACCTTGTCCTTGGCGTCCTCGAATTCCTGCATCGCGACGAGGCGCTTGTTGCGGCGCGCGGCCAGCAGCGCGGCCTCGTTGACGAGGTTTGCAAGGTCCGCGCCCGAGAAGCCGGGAGTGCCGCGCGCGATCGTGCGCGGATTGACGTCGGGCGCCAGCGGGACCTTCTTCATGTGGACGGCGAGGATCTTCTCGCGGCCCTCGATGTCGGGAATCGGCACCACGACCTGGCGGTCGAACCGGCCCGGGCGCAGCAGCGCAGGGTCGAGCACGTCCGGCCGGTTAGTCGCGGCGATGATGATGATGCCCTCGTTGGCCTCGAACCCGTCCATCTCGACGAGAAGCTGGTTGAGCGTCTGCTCGCGCTCGTCGTTCGAGTTGCCGAGGCCGTGCCCGCGATGGCGACCGACGGCGTCGATCTCGTCGATGAAGACGATGCACGGCGCGTTCTTCTTGGCCTGCTCGAACATGTCGCGCACGCGGCTGGCGCCCACGCCGACGAACATCTCGACGAAGTCGGAACCCGAGATGGTGAAGAACGGGACGCCCGCCTCGCCCGCGATGGCGCGGGCGAGCAGGGTCTTGCCGGTGCCGGGTGAGCCGACCAGCAGCGCACCCTTGGGGATCTGGCCGCCGAGCTTCGAGAAGCGGCCCGGATCGCGAAGGAATTCGACGATCTCTTCCAGTTCCTCGCGCGCCTCGTCGATACCGGCCACGTCCGAGAACGTGACCCGGCCCTGGCGCTCGGTCAGCATCTTGGCCTTCGACTTGCCGAAGCCCATCGCCCCGCCTGCCCCGCCACCCTTCTGCACCTGGCGCAAGGCGAAGAACGCGACGCCCAGGATCAGCAGGAACGGCAGCGACTGGACCAAGAGGTACAGCAGCAGGTTGGGCTCGTCCGCCGCGCGGCCGGCGTACTTCACACCGTTCTGGTCGAGTAGCCGGGGCAGTTCGGTGTCGCCCGCGATCGGCACGGTCGAGAATGTCTGGTTGTTCTTGAGCACCCCGGTGATCTTGTCCGGCGCGATCTGCACTTCGCGGACCGAGCCTTCGGCGACCTTGGTGCGGAAATCGGAATAGCGGATCGACGCGCCGCCGGCTTCGCTGCGCGGGCCGAACATCGAAACGACGACAAGCAGGGCAAGGAAAATGCCGCCCCATACCATCAGGCTCTTGATCCAGGGATTGGGGCCGTTGGGCTGGTCGTCGTTCATCGTCGCTCACTCGGAAGGGAAACTGCCGCCCAATGTAGGGTCGAAGCGGTGAATGGCAATATAACGGACCGCGGATTCACGTGCGCCGGGGCGGCGCGGCGACGAAGCGCCAGACGCCGTCGCCCGATTGGGCGCGAACCCCGGCAAGCGTGGCGATCTCTCCCCGGTCGAGCGAATCGACCAGCCGGGCGATCTCGCTGCCGCGGGGGAGACCTTCGCTGGCCATCGCCGCGATGATCCGCTCGACCACGCGCAGGCGCACCGCGCGCGGCGCCGCCGGGCTGTAGAGCGCCCCGTCGCCGTCAAGGATCACGCACTCGTCCCACTCGCGCGCGGCGGCCCAGGCGAGCGCATCCTCGGCATCGGCGAGATGCGCCGCGCTGGCCGCCAGCATCTCCGGATCGAGCCACGGCGCCGACGCAAGGGCGGCGCGCAGGGCGGGCCGGGCATAGCGCGGATCGGTGTTGGAAGGATCCTGCGCGGCCTGCAGCCCCTCGGCCGCGACGACATCCGCCAGCGCCTGCCGCCGCCAGTCCAGCAGCGGGCGCAAGAGGACGACATCGGGCGCGCCGGGAAGCTGGCTTGCCTCGCGCATGGACGCCAACCCGCGCAGGCCCGCGCCCCGCATCAACCGCATAAGCAGCGTCTCGGCCTGGTCGTCGGAGTGATGGGCGGTGACGACCGCCTTCAGGTCATGCCGGCGCGCCCAGTCGGCCAAGGCAGCGTAACGCGCCTGGCGTGCCA
This sequence comes from Novosphingobium tardum, assembly GCF_042652045.1. Lineage (NCBI taxonomy): Bacteria > Pseudomonadati > Pseudomonadota > Alphaproteobacteria > Sphingomonadales > Sphingomonadaceae > Novosphingobium > Novosphingobium tardum. The sequence continues at coordinate 320,281 of NZ_JBHSDR010000003.1, forward strand.
TCGCCTGGGTGTTGCCCGCCGGAACCGTGATCGAGAGCGTTTCGTGCGCGATCCCGCGTTGGGTACAGACCTGCGCCACCTGCGCGGCTTCGGCGGCGCTTTCGGGGCGCAAGCGATGATCGACGGTCGCGACCGCGAACCGGCCCGGGATCGCGCGATGCGCAAGCAGCAGGAGAGCAAGACTGTCCGGCCCGCCCGAAACGGCAAGGCCGACGGGGCGATCAGTCGGCCACAACCCGTGGAGCCGGGCGCTGAACCGCTCCGCGGCGGCCTCTAGATCAATGTGAAGGGGGGGCTGCGCCTTATCAATTGCACTTCACCGAGCTTTTGACCGATGCATACTGCGTGGCGAGGCGGCCGGTGGCTTCCTGCGGATAGGCATCGGCGAATTCCTGCAGCGCGACGCAAGCCCGCTTGGTTTCCTTCAGCTTCGCCATCGCCACCGCGAGATAAAGCAGGCTGTCGGCGGCACGATCGCCCTTCTTGTCGGCCTGGTAGTTCTGGAGAAAGACCTGCGCCGCGGTGCCGGGCTTGCCATCGTCCAGCCATGCACGGCCGAGCAGGTTGCGGACATAGCTGATCCGCTTGTGCTGCGGATACTTGTCGGCGGTCATCTTGAGCTGCTGCTGCGCTTCGGGATAAAATTTCGCGTCCCACAGACGGTAGCCGTAGAGGTAGGCATCCTCGCCCTTGTCGGCGCTTACCGGGCGTTCGATCGCCCGCACCGCGGCAAGCCGCTCGGGCGCGGGACCCGCATCGGTCGGAGCCGGCTTTGTGCTGGTCATGGCGTTGGTGTTGGCGGAGACAGCGGTGGGTTCGGGCGCCGACACGGCAGGCGCTGGGGCCGCGTTCGCGCTTTCCAGCGCGGCGACGCGGGCCTCGAGCTTGCCAGCGCGGTTGGTGTTTTCCTCGCTCGTCGCGGTCATCCGGGCAAGTGCCGCCTCGACCGCGTCGAGCCGGGCCAGGATGTCCGTCACAGGTCCGGTCGAGGGCGGCGGCAGATCGTCGGAAGGGGCGCTGCCGGGCGTGATCTCGGGAGTGAAGTACTTGCCCGCGCCGTCGGGAAAGACCTTGTGCTGCAGCGCCTTGACCTCGGCCTCGAGCTTCTTGATCCGCAGGTCGCTGTTGTCCTGCGCCGCGGCAGGCAGAGCCGCGAAGCCCAGCACGATAGCCAGGACCAAACCGATACGTCGCAGAATCATCCCTTATTCCCCGTCATCGTTCCACCGGTGGCGCACGATCCCGCGCACGCCCCGGCTATTTTCTGCCAGCGGTTTTAACCATACCTGAAGCGCCCGTCACGCCCGCTATCCCCCGCAAGATCGCAGGAGCCCGCGTGGATTACTGCTGCGGCAGCGCCGGGTCGGCCTGCCCGGCGGGTGCCGCCGATGCCACCGGCGCAGGCGCCGCCGAGGGCGCCGTACTCGGTACCTGCTGTCCGACAGGCGCCGCGGCGGCTGGTGCCGCGCGCTGGCGCGCCGTGCCCGCCGGTGTCGTCGCGGCGCGCGCCGGTGCGGTTGTCCCCACCATCGCCGCCGGAGCCGGCGGAACCGCGGATTCGGCGGTAACCGGAGCCTCGGGAGTGGGTGCGAGATCGGGCTGCATCACTGCCGTATCGCCGCCCGCCATGGCGGGGGCCGCGCTCACCGGCGGGAGATCGACCGCCGGGGCAAGTGCGCTGCGCCAGAAGATCGCGCCCGCGATGATGAGGGCAATGACCACGAAGCCTGCCACCCATGCCATCCGCGAGGAAGGAATGCGGGCCGGATCCTCGATCTCGGAATGATGGGTCGGGCGGCTGATCGTCGGCGTATCGCGATCGATCAGTTCCTGCCGCACCTGCCCGGCGATGGCGAGCTCATCCAGGCCCACCGCGCGCGCATAAGTGCGCGCGAAGCCGACCGCGTAGATCCGCGCCGGAAGCGCGGCAAAATCGCCCGCTTCCAAGGCTTCCAGATGCCGCTCGTTGATCTTGGTCAGCGCCGACAGCGCGGCGCGATCGATGCCCGCCTGCTCCCTGGCCCGACGAAGCTTTTCCCCTGCGCTGGCAAACGATGTGTCTTCTGCCGCGATATCCAAATGCAATGCGTCCGCTTCCGCCACGCGTCGTTCCCCGCCCCCGCAGTGTTATTGACGACCCCGTGTGCCGAACACGCGGTTCGTCGCGTAAAGTCAACGGCTTTGCGCCCGTTTGTACACTGGCGGGGGTCGAACCGTTGAGACGATGCGATCAGTCGACTTCGATCCCGCGCGCGTTAGCGTAATCGAGCAGCGCGGCTCGCATGTCGGGCGGCGGGCAGGCCAGCCATTCGCGCATGACATCTCGGATTTCGCCCACGTCGATGCTGCGGATCAGGGCCTTGACCGGGCCGACCGCGGCGGGGGTGATCGACAGCCTCGACATCCCGAGACCGATCAGCGCCAGCGCCTCGAGCCGCCGTCCGCCCATCTCCCCGCAAATCGTCACGTCCACCTGGCGGCCTTCCCGGTAGGTATCGACATCGCGGATGACGCGCTTGAGGAACCGCAGGATGGCGGGGCTGAGCCAGTCGTAGCGTTCGGCCAGCTTCGGATGGGCGCGGTCCGCGGCGAACAGGAACTGGGTCAAATCGTTGGTCCCGATCGACAGGAACGAGAGCTTGGGGACCAGCTGGTCGAGCACTTCGGCCAGCGCCGGGACCTCGAGCATGGCGCCGTAGCGAATGGCCTCTGGCAGCACCTTCTTCTGACGGCGGAGGTAAGCGAGCTGGGCTTCGAAGACCTCCTTGGCGGCATCGAATTCCCAGACTTCCGAGACCATCGGAAACATCACGTTGAGCACGCGCCCCGCCGCCGCCTCGATCAGCGAGCGGGCCTGCGACTTGAGCAATCCCTCGCGCTCCAGCGCAACGCGCAACGCGCGCCAGCCCATCGCGGGGTTCTCCTCGCTCTCCCCGTCGTTGTGACGAAGGTAGGGTAGGACCTTGTCCCCGCCGATGTCGACGGTACGGAACACGACCGGCTTCGATCCGGCGGATTCCAGCACGTCGCGATAGAGCCGGGTCTGGCGTTCGCGCGCGGGAAGGGTGGCCGAAACCAGGAACTGGAACTCGGTCCGGAACAGGCCGATGCCGTCGGCGCCGGTCATCTTCAGCAGCGCCATGTCGTCGCGCAGACCCGCGTTCATCAGGAGGGTCAGGCGCTGGCCGTCGCGGCTCACCGGCTCGAGATCGCGCATCGCGGCATAAGCCGCCTGACGTTCGCGGGTCTTGGTGAAGCGCGCCTCGAACGCTTCGATCATCGCCGGGATCGGGCGCACGGTGACGTGACCCTGGTCGGCATCGAGAAGCAGCTGGTCGCCTTCGCGCACCAGGGCGCGCAGCGAACGGATGCGGCCCAGCACCGGCACGCCCATCGCCCGCGCGACGATCACCACATGGCTGGTCAGCGACCCTTCCTCGAGGATCACGCCCTTCAGCCGGCGCTTGTCGTATTCGAGCAGCTCGGCCGGCCCGAGGTTGCGGGCAATGAGGATGGTGTCGCTGCGCAGGCCCTGGCTCGCCGCGGTGCCGATCTGACCCGAAACGATGCGCAGGAGACGGTTGGCGAGGTCCTCCAGATCATGCATCCGGTCGGCAAGCAGCGGATCGTCGATCTGGCGCATGCGCATCCGGGTGCGCTGCTGGACCCGCTCGATCGCGGCCTCGGCCGTGAGCCCGGAATCGATCGCCTCGTTGATGCGCCGCGCCCAGCCTTCGTCGTAGGCGAACATGCGATAGGTCGAGAGCACCTCGTCATGCTCTCCCCCCACGCCAAATTCGGCCTGGCTCGCCATCCGGTCGATCTGCTCGCGCATCCGGTCGAAGGCGAGATAGACGCGCTGGCGCTCGGCCTCGGTATCCTCTGCCACGACGTGCTCGATCTGGATCCGCGGCTGGTGGAACACCGCCGCCCCGATGCCGAGGCCCTTCACCAGGGTCAGCCCCTGGAGAAGTTCGGGCCCGGTCAGCGCCGCGCTGGCGGCCAGCGCATCGTCCTCGTCGATCAATTCGGCGTTGGCGATGAGTTCGGACAGGACCATCGCCACCGTCTGCAGCGCCTCGATCTCGACTTCCTCGTAGCGGCGCGGATCGGCGTGCTGGACCGCCAGGACGCCCACCGCGCGCTGGCGGCGCACGATCGGCACGCCGGCGAAGCTGTGAAAGCGGTCTTCCCCCGTTTCCGGGCGATAGGCGAAGTCGGGATGGCTCGCCGCCTCGGCCAGGTTCAGCATCTCGGTGTTCTGGGCGATCGTTCCGACCAGACCCTCGCCGATGGCGAGGCGGGTGACGTGGACCGCGCTCTGGTCGAGGCCGCGGGTAGCGAACAGCTCGAGCATGCCCTCGCGCAGGAGGTAGATCGAGCACACCTCGCTATCGAGACTCTCGCCGATCACGTCGACGACACGATTGAGCTTGGCCTGCGCGTTGGCGCGCGAGGCCATGACCTCATGCAGCCGGGTCAGGATCGAACGGGCGGCGGTAGCGGCGGTCATGCCAGCGGGACTAGCGCAAGATGCGCCGCTTATCCACGGCCTTGCGCGATGGGCCGCCCGTTCGGAAATTGAGGGGCCGGAGCGGCCCCGGACATCAGTTCTGGGTCAGTTCGTCCTTGAGCCGAAGCTTGCGGCGCTTGAGGTCCTGCACGAGCGTTTCGTCGGGAAAGGGGCGGCTCATTTCGGCCTGGATTTGCCGTTCGAGCCCGGCATGTTTGGTTTGGAGGGCGCTCATGTGCGAGGATTCCATTCGTCTTTCTCCTACTGCGAAGCGGTTCTGCGACCGGATACAAGACCCCCGCGCAATCCGACTCGTCACCCGGCAAGGCGGAGCACGCGATTGTCATGCAAGCAGATTGAGCGTAGCTTGCAAGCGTTAACGGCGGTCCATTGCGCCGGGTGATTGCCATGCTGCGACCAGTCGCCACGGCCCCGCCCGCGTCGCGAAGAGGCCGCCCCGTCATGGCAGGGCAAGGCGAGGGTCTGATTTGAGCGAAGAGGAAATGCGCAAGCGACTGGAAACGCTCCGCATCGAACATCGCGACCTCGACGCTGCCATCGACGCGCTGTCCGGCGCCGGCGGTCGCGACCAGCTTCAGGTGGCCCGGCTCAAGAAGCGGAAACTGCGGCTGAAGGACCAGATGGCCCAGCTCGAAGACTATCTCATTCCCGACATCATCGCCTGAGGGCGGCGGGAACGGTCAGCGCAGAGAGGCGCCCAGCCGTTCGCGCAGGCGCTCGATCGCGTTGACCGGAACCAGCATCGCATCGCGCGCCCGCCACGCCCGTTCGAGCCGCACGATCCGGGCATAGAGCCGCTCACTCTCCGTCACCAGCCGCCCCATCGCGGGAGGAAGCGCGGCGATTTCCTCGGCAGAGCTAGCCGGCAGGTTGCCGATCAGCCGGCCGTGGCGGCGCAGCTGCATCTCGCTGATCTCGCCCTCGAAGAAGGCGCGATGATTGAGCAGCCAGGCAAGGCAATGCATCACCCGGGTCGTGGTGCGGAGTCCTTCGCACGACACTGCGACGCGCGCATCGTCGCCCAGTTCGGCCTCGAGCCCGGCGCGCCGCGTTTCGTCGAACCGGGCGCGCACCTCGTCCGCAAGGACGAGCGCGTCACAGTAGAGCGCTTCGACGATGCGCGGGTTGATGCTGGCCGGAGCTTTCATGGCAAAGGTGATTCTAGGTGCGGCAGGCGAATCCGACCACCTTCGTCAACCATTCTTGCACAAGCCATTTTGGGACTGTCCCGGGTTGGAACGGTTTTGCAGGCGACAATCTGCGAACGAGACTTGGCGGGATCAGACCTTGGCGAGCGCGTCACGCCAGCGGCCGAGACGGACGTCGCGCGTCGGCGCGTCCATCGCCGGCTCGAAGCGGTGAATCTTGCCGCGCATCGCGGCTGCGGCCTCCTCCAACGAGGCGAACCAGCCGCTGCCGAGGCCCGCGAGCATCGCGGCCCCCAGCGCAGTCGTCTCGACGAAGGCGGGCCGTTCCACCGGCAGGTCGAGAATGTCGGCAAGATCCTGCGCCATCCAGTCGTTCGCGCTCATCCCGCCGTCGATCCGCAGCATGGCCCAGGGCACGCCATCGGCGGCGAAAGCTTCCATGAGGTCGCGGGTCTGGCTGGACATTGCCTCGAGCGCGGCGCGGGCCAGATGAGCGCGGGTGGTAGAGAAACTGATCCCGGTAAGGGCTCCGCGCGCCTCGGGCCGCCAGTGAGGCGCGCCCAGCCCCGACAGCGCCGGGACCAGCACCACGCCCCCGCTGTCGGGCACCGAGGCAGCGAGGGCAGCGGTCTCGGCCGCGGTGGCGATCACGCCCAGGCTGTCGCGCAGCCATTGGATCAGGCTTCCGGCCACGAACACCGAACCTTCCAGCGCGTATGTGCGCCTTCCGTCAAGCTGGCTGAGCACGGTGCCGAGCAGGCGGTGGTGCGAGGCGGGCAGGTCGCCGCCCATGTTGGCGAGGACGAATGCGCCGGTGCCATAGGTGGCCTTGACCTGGCCGAAAGCGTTGCAGCCCTGTCCGATCGTTGCGGCCTGCTGGTCTCCGGCCAGCCCCAGGATCGGGATCGGCGCGCCGAACAGTTCGGGCAGTGTGGCGCCGAAATCGCCTGCGCAATCGACCACTTCGGGCAGTGCCCCACGTGGGACGCCGAACAGCTCGCACAGCCCCTCGTCGAACTGTGCGCCATCGAGCGCGAGCAGGCTGGTGCGGCTGGCGTTGCTGGCATCGGAAATATGCGCGCCGCCGGTCAGTCGAAAGACGAGCCACGATTCGACCGTCCCCAGCGCCAGCGTCCCCGCCTGCGCCGCAGCGGCGACCTCGCCTGAATTGTCGATCAGCCAGCACATCTTGGTGGCCGAGAAATAGGGATCGAGAAGCAGGCCGGTGCGGCGCTGGACCTCGGGCTCGTGCCCCGCGGCGCGCAATCCCTCGCAAGTGTCGGCGGTGCGACGGTCCTGCCAGACCAGCGCCCGGGCCAGTGGCTGGCCCTTCGCCCTGTCCCAGGCAACCACGGTCTCGCGCTGGTTGGTTATGCCGATCCCGGCAAAGCGATCGGCCCCGCCGCCCTGGCTCACGACTTCGCGCGCGCAGGCCAGCGCGGCCTGCCAGATTTCCTCGGGGTTGTGTTCCACCCGCCCGGGCTGCGGATAATGCTGGGTGATTTCGCGCTGAACCACCGCGCGCAACGCACCGTCGGGGGCAAAAGCCATCGCCCGGGTGGAGGTGGTGCCCGCATCGAGCACCAACATCAGGCGTTCCGCACCGTTCATCGTTCGCCGTTCCTCCCCAGGTGCCGAGCTAGCGCGGCCGGTCGAGCGCTGTCGAGAGCAATGCTCGACAGAAGTGCCGGCGATAGCCATATCGACCGGCATGGAAGCCCCGCCCGAACCCTGGCCCACCGGGATTGCCGAACGCGTCGAGCCGCTGGTGCGCCGCGTGCTCGCCCCAAATCCCTCGCCCTACACCTACACCGGGACCGAAACCTACATCGTCGGCAACGGCGCCGACGTGGCGGTGATCGATCCGGGTCCGGCGGGCACGGGTGTCGCGGGCCACGCCGATACGAATGGCGAGGGGCATGTCGCGGCGATCCTTGCTGCGGTAGGCGACGCCCGCATCGCGGCGATCGTGTGCACTCACACGCACCGGGACCACAGCCCCGCGGCGCTGCCCCTGAAGGCGGCGACCGGCGCCCCGGTGATCGGCTGCGCGCCGCTGGTTCTCGACGATGACGGCCCGCGTGCCGATGCCGCGTTCGACCCGACTTACGCGCCCGACCGGGTGCTGGCCGACGGCGAACGGATCAGCGGCGATGGGTGGACGCTGGAGGCGGTCGCGACCCCCGGGCACACCAGCAACCACCTTTGTTATGCCCTGGTTGAATCGGGCGCGCTATTCACCGGCGATCACATCATGGGCTGGTCGACCACCGTCGTATCGCCGCCCGACGGCGACATGAGCGCCTACATGGCAAGCCTGCAGAAGCTGCACGACCGCGACGACCGCGTGTTCTATCCCGCCCACGGCCCGGCGGTGGACAAGCCGCGCCAGCTGGTGCGCGGCATGCTCGGCCATCGCCGCCAGCGTGAGACGCAGATCCTGCGCCTTCTGGGCGAGCGCGCGCAGCCGATCGTGGAAATGGTGCCGCAGATGTACAAGGGCCTCGACCCGCGCCTGACCGGTGCCGCCGGCCGCTCGGTTCTCGCCCACCTCGTCGATCTGGAACGTCAGGGCCGGGTCGTCCGTTCGGGTGAGACATGGAAGATAACCGAATAACCTCGCACGACGAGCCGCCTGCCTATGCTGCGCGGACGCCGACGGTTTCGCCCACCAGCCAGATCGCCCGCGACCGATCGGTTGCCGGCGGCTCGGCGCTGCCCTGGCTCCTGTTCCTCGTCACGGTCGCCGCGCTCGCATGGTTAATGTTCAAGCCGGCAAAGCTGGGCGATCCGCTGGCGACCAGCCTGGTCGCGTTCGAGAAGCAGAACCGCCTGACGGTGTTCAGCGCGCAGTTGGTCCCGGTCGTCTCCAGCGACGACACGCGGCTGTTCGGCCTGGTCCATTCCAAGCAGGTGGCGGTGATCCCCGCGCGGGTCGATTACACGCTCGACCTGTCGGCGATGACACGCGACCGGTTGCGCTGGGACGAAGCGAGCAAGACGCTGGCGGTGCTGCTGCCCCCGCTCAAGGTCACGCGGCCCAACCTCGACGAAGCGCGTGCCCAGTACTTGCGCGAGGGTGTGTTCATCACTCGTGACGCGCAGGACAAGCTCAACCGCAATACCACCCTGCTGGCCGAACAACAGGCGACCACCCAGGCTGCCAATCCGGTGCTCATGAACCTCGCCCGCTCCGCCGCCAGGGACGCGATCCGCCAGAACCTGGCGATCCCGCTGCAGGTTGCGGGCTATGGCGACGTCAAGGTCAACGTCCGCTTCGACGGGGAACCCGCGCCGCCGCCCTGATCGCGCCCCGTTGACATTTGCTCTGCCCAGAGCATCCTCCGCGGCGGGTCGCGCTGGCAGGAGGGCCGGATGGCAACCGCATACGGACAGGCGGGCGAACGGCGCAGCGAGGAAAAGTTCTTCCTCGTCATGGCATGGCTCATGTCAGCGACGATCGTCGCGGGGTTCGCACTCAATCTCGTGCTCGGGCGGTCGACTTTCGCCGTCCCGCTGGTCTTTCACCTCCACGCGTTCGTCTTCTTCGGATGGGTCGCGCTCTATCTTGCCCAGAACACGCTGATCGCGGGTGAGGGGCTTGCCCTGCATCGCCGGCTCGGCTGGCTTGCGGTTGCATGGGTGCCGGCGATGCTGGTCCTCGGCGTGATGATGACCCTCGTCTCGCTGCGCACTCACGGCGGCCCCCCGTTCTTCGACAAGCGCGAATTCCTGGTCGGCAATCCGGTGGGACTGCTTGCCTTTGCAGCGCTGGTGGCGAGCGCGATCACGCTGCGGCGCCGCACCGCATGGCATCGTCGCCTGATGCTCTGCGGCATGGCGCTGCTGACCGCGCCGGGGTTGGGTCGGCTCCTGCCGACGCCGCTGTTCATTCCCTATGCCTGGGTGGTCGTGAACCTCGCCACGCTGGTGTTTCCCGGCTTCGCGATGATCGCCGACCGTCGCCGCCACGGCCGTGTCCACCCGGCGCTGTGGTGGGGCGTGGCGATCATCGTTGGCGCGCTCGCGGCGGGCGAGGCCATCGCCCACAGTCCGGTCGGATCGCGCCTGACGTCTTGGGTGGTCGAAGGTACTCCCGGCGCGGCGCGTCCTGTCGAAGCGCATTTCCCCTGATCGCCCAGCCTTTCGACGAACCGCCGATTCCGATGTGACCGGCGTCATTTTCCTCTTCCCGGGGCGCCGCTATTGGGCGGCCCGGACATGCCCGGAGACGTAACCGGGCACTTGGGAGGAATGACATCATGGCAACCACATTCGCATCGCTCGATCAGGGCGACCCTGCCGGGCGTGCGGCCGCCGCGGCCGAACGCCGGTTCTTCGGACGCCTCGCCCTGGGCCTGGCACTGTTCATCGTCGTGGCTTTCGCGCAGTTCGACGCCCGTTTCGTCGACGTCGCGGCGCTGCCCTGGGTGGCCCATGCCCACGCGCTTACGATGGTTGCGTGGCTTGCGCTGCTCGTCGCCCAGCCGATCCTCGCGCGCAGTGGCAACGTGGTGCTTCACCGCCGCCTCGGCTGGCTGGCTACGGGCCTGGTCGCGGCAATAGTCGTATTTGCGCTGATGGTAGTGACCACCGCGCTGCGGGCCAACGCGGTCCCACCCTTCTTCACCCCGGCCTATTTCCTGGCGCTGGTGGTGATCGAAATCGGCACGTTCGCCGCACTCGTCGCCTGGGCCGTGGTTCGCCGCGGCGACCGGGAATGGCACCGCCGGCTGATGATCGCCGCGACCTTCATCCTGCTCGAGCCCGCGCTTGGACGTGCGTTGCCGATGCCGCTGCTGGGCGATTGGGGCCAGTGGCTTTCGATGGTGATCCAGCTTGGCGCGATCGCGATCCTCGTCGGACACGACCGCCGTACGCTCGGCCGCGTGCATCCGGCGACGGTGGTTGCCGCGGGCGCGGTCGTGGCGACGCACGTCGCGGTGACGCTGGCGGCGATGGCGCCGCCGGTCATCGCGCTCGCCCGGGGGATTGCCGCCTAAGGCGACGGTCCCTATCTCGGCTGGCGAAGGCGCCCGCCGCGCCAGCCGAAGGGACCTTGAGATGAGCGCGCAGCCCCAGAACCTCAGCGGTATCGACATCCGGGGCGAGATCGATCGCCTGCGCAAGGAGCACAACGCGGTGATCCTGGCGCATTATTACCAGCGCCCCGAACTGCAGGACATCGCCGACTTCGTCGGGGATTCGCTCGAGCTCAGCCGCAAGGCGGCGGCCACCGACGCCGACGTGATCGCGTTCTGCGGGGTCAAGTTCATGGCCGACACCGCCAAGATCCTGAGCCCCGAAAAGATCGTCGTGCTGCCCGATCTCGACGCCGGTTGCAGCCTTGAGGATTCCTGCCCACCCGACAAGTTCCGGGCCTTCCGCGAGGCGCACCCCGATCACATTGCCCTGACCTACATCAACTGCTCGACCGAGGTGAAGGCGCTGTCGGACGTGATCGTGACCAGCTCCAGCGCCGAGACGATCCTTGACCAGATCCCGAGGGACCAGAAGATCATCTTCGGACCCGACCGCCACCTCGGCGGTTACCTGAACCGCAAGTTCGGGCGCGAGATGCTACTGTGGCCCGGGGTGTGCATCGTGCACGAGGCATTTTCGGAAACCGAGCTGCTCAAGCTCAAGGCGCTGCACCCCGATGCGCCCGTCGCCGCGCATCCCGAATGCCCGCCGCACATCATCGATCACGCCGATTACGTCGGATCGACCAGCGGCATCCTGCAATATGCCAAGACCACGCCCGCCGACACGCTGATCGTGGCGACCGAGCCGCACATCATCCACCAGATGGAACTGGCGGTGCCGGACAAGACCTTCATCGGTGCGCCCGGGGCCGACGGCAACTGCAACTGCAATATCTGCCCCTACATGGCGCTGAACACGATGGAGAAGCTCTACGTCGCGCTGCGCGATCTCCAGCCGCAGATCGTGATCGAGGAGGAGCTTCGCCTCGCCGCCAAGCGCAGCCTCGACCGCATGCTCGAGATGGCGAGCGGCACGGTCGGGCTGGGCGACCTGGGAACGATGCCGTTCAAGGCGGCGATCTGAGCGCTCCTATTCGATTGGCACGTCGTCGAACATCAGCGCGCGCACGTACTTGATCGGTGGCGATCCGTGGGAAAGCACCGCGTCGTTGTAGCGGCGCAGCGTGAAGTCCCGCCCCCAGCGCCGCTTCGCTTCCTCGCGCAGCGCCATGTGTTCGGCATAGCCGGTGAAATAGCTCAATAGCTGGACCGACGAGAGGCTGGCGCGGACCCACTTGCCCGCGGCCTCGCGCTCCTGCTGGAACGCGCCGTCCATCATCAGTTTCATCGCCTCCTCGCGGCTCATGCCCTCGGTCTGGATGCCGATGTCGAGCAGAGTGTTGGTGATCGAGCGCAGCCGCATCTTGAGCACGGTCAGCGCGAACAGTTTCTGCGCGCGCGTGTCGGGGGCGAGATAGCCCTCGTCCATCATCACCCCTTCGCCATAGACCGCCCAGCCCTCGACGAACGGGCCCGAGCCCAGCACCGCGCGCAGCACGGACGGATCGCGATTGGCATGGTCGAGCTGGAGATAGTGGCCCGGCATCGCCTCGTGGATCGACAGATCGTGGATCATGTAGTCGTTGTATTCGCTGAGGAACGAGGTCGCCTGCGCGTCGCTCCAGTCGTCGGGGATCGGCGACACCGCGTAGAAGTTCGATAGCTGCCGTTCGAGAGCGCCGGGAGCGTCGTCATAGGCCACCGCGTTGCCCTGCTGGTATTTGGGCATCGTGATCACCTTTACCGGGCCGTCGGGCATCCGCACGAAACCGCGTGCCTTCACGAACTCGGTGGCCTGCGCCAGCGTGGCGCGCGCCTTGTCCTCGAGGTGCGCGCGGTCGGGACGCTCGGCATAAGTAAGCGCCAGCGCTGCCTCGATCGCGGCCTGCTGCTGGGCGGCGGTCGGACTGGCTGGAAGCGCCGGCGCGCCGGGCCGCCCCGACAGGAGGTCGCGGGCCAGGGCATACATCTGGCCCCGGGCATCGGCCTTGGCCGCCAGCGCCCGCGCCTTGAGTTCGGGCCGGGTCATCGTCGACTGGAGGCCGAAACGCATCTTCTCGTTGTAGAGCGCGGGACCGAGGCGGAAGTCCCCCTTGGCCTGCGGGACTAACACGGTGTCGAGCCACCGTTGATGTTCCGCGACCGCCACCTTTAGCCCCGCCAGCGCTGCATCGAAGCGGGCCCGCTCGGCGCCCGACAGTTCGCCGGCATGGGGCAGCAGCATCTCTTCGGCGATCTGGACGATCCCCGCATTCTGCTTGGCGACAGTCGTCGCGAAGATCGGGGGCACCCGTGACGGCACGAGCTGGCGGCGGGTCTCCGCCAGGAACCCCGGCAGCGCTTCCATCCGGGCGGTGGCGCTGCGCAGGCGCTGCGGCCAGGGCGCGAAGTCGCGCGCGGCAAGGCCGTAGAGCGAACCTGCGGCAATGTCGTTGTAAAGCTGCGGGTTCCACGCCCATGCCTGCTCGCGGTCGTTCTGCCACAGGCGAAAGCGCAGGTCGTTGTCGAGCAGGGCGAAATCGACCTGGTTGTCGCGGGTCAGGCGGCTGCGATCGACTTGCGCCATCGCGGCCAGGATCGCGCGCCACTCCGCCTCGCGCGCGTCGCGCCCGGCGGCGGTCACATCGGGCAGGAGCGAATCATAGCGATGCTCGCCCAGCGTGGTCGCGTCGACCGGCTGGAAACGGGTCAGCGACGCGATGAAACGCTGTCCCAGCGCGGCGAAGGCGGCATCGGCGCTGGCGGATGGAGCGGCGGTGCCGGCAGACGGGCGCGACATCGCGGCGCAGCCCGCGAGCGATGTCGAAAGCGCCAGCGCCGAGACGGCGATCGAGAGGAATTTCATGATGTTGCGAACCCCTGTGCGTGATGGCATGCGCCAGCGCTATCAGGCGATCACGCAGCCGTCGATGGCGCTTCTGCCTCGGGCGAGGGCTCGCCCTTTCGCGCCAGGACGAGCGCGAGCGCGACGAGCGCCATGCCCGCCACATCGAACAGGCCCAGGGCCTCGCCGAACACGAACCAGCCGACCGCGACCGACACCACCGGCTGGGTCAGCAGCGCGACCCCGATGATCAGCGGGCTGAAGTGCTTGAGCGCATAGACCAGCAGCCCCTGTCCGATGACCTGGCTTCCCAGGGCGAGCGCAATCAGCGGGCCCCAGTGGTGCGGCCAGACCGGTTCGCCCCGCGCCAGCGCAAGCACCAGCAGGAACGGCGCGCCGGCGATGCTGGCCCAGGTCAGCAGGCTCCAGTTTCCCAGCCGCGCGCGGGCACCCTGGAGCAGCAGAATGTAGAACGCGTAGAAGAAGCCGGCGAGGATGCAGAACAGGTCCCCCACAAGGCTGCGCGCGTCGATCTCGAGGCTGCGGCCCATCAAGATCGCTGCGCCCGCAAGCGCTGCGACGAAAGCCGCCGTCTCGAACGGGCGGGGCATGCGCCGCAGCCTTGCGATGCCCCAGCCCATGATGATGATGCTTCCCGCGTTGCCGAACAGCGTCGCGTTGCCGAGGCGGGTGGTCTCGATCCCGACGTGCCAGCTTGCCAGGTCGGCGGCGAACAGCACGCCCGCGCCGATCACCGCTGCCATGAGATCACGCGGCAGACCCAGCAGGACCTGCCCTTCGCGCCGCGCGAGCCACAGCAGGAACGGGATCGCCAGCGCCAGGCGCCAGAATCCCGCGGCTACCGGCCCGCTGTCGGCCCAGCGCACCGACCACGGGCCCAGCGCCAGCGCGACGTTGCCCGCCAGCAAAGCCGCGATCGGCGCCCAGCCGGGGAGTACCCGGCCTAGTCCCGGGGCAACTTTTGCTGCGGTTGCGCTTGCCATTGTTTCGCCCTAGCCGCGTCTTGCGTCCAAGCGCAGCCCTTTTCGTGCGGAGATCTCGCCCCGTGACCGACCTGACCCCCATTGCCGCTACTGCCCCGCTCTTCGAACCGATCAAGCTCGGCGCGATCGAGGCCAAGAACCGCATTCTCATGGCTCCGCTCACCCGCGGCCGGTCCGACCCGGGTTCGATCCCCAACGAACTGATGACCGAGTATTATCGCCAGCGCGCCGGCGCAGGCCTCATCATCAGCGAAGCGACCGGGATCAGCGTTGAGGGCCTGGGCTGGCCCGCAGCACCGGGAATCTGGAACGCCCAGCAGACCGAAGCATGGAAGCCGGTGACCGAGGCGGTCCACGAGGCCGGCGGCAAGATCGTGCTCCAGCTTTGGCACATGGGCCGCCTGGTTCACCCCGATTTCCTCGGCGGCGAGCCGCCAGTCTCGTCGAGCGCGACCACCGGACCCGGTCCGGCCCACACGCCCAGCGGACGCAAGCCGCTGGAACAGGCCCGTCCGCTTCGGCTCGACGAGATGCCGCGCATCGTCGCCGACTATGCCCGCGCCGCCGCCAACGCCAAGGAAGCGGGCTTCGACGGCGTCCAGCTTCACGGCGCCAATGGCTACCTGATCGACCAGTTCCTGCGCAACGGCACCAACCTGCGCGACGATGACTACGGCGGCAGCCCGGCCAACCGCACTCGCCTGATGCGCGAAGTGCTGGAAGGGCTGATCGCGGTCTGGGGCGCCGACCGCGTCTCGATCCGCCTTTCGCCCAACGGCGAATCGCAAGGCGCCGACGACAGCGATCCCGCCAGCGTGTTCGGTGAAGCTGCGCGCGTGCTGGAAAACCTTGGCATCAGCTTCGTCGAGCTGCGCGAGCCGGGACCGGAAGGCACCTTCGGCAGCACTGACGTTCCGCCCCAAAGCCCGCTGATCCGCCAGCTTTACACTGGCCCGCTCGTCCTCAACAGCGACTACACCGCCGAGGACGCCGCCGCCGCGGTCGCCTCGGGGCGCTGCGACGCGGTCAGCTTCGGGCGTCCGTACATCTCGAACCCCGACTTGGAAGAACGCATCCGCGTGGGTGCGCCGTTCGCACCCAACGTGGACGTGCCGCGCTCGTGGTACCTGCCGGGTCCCGCCGGCTACGTCGACTATCCGACGCTTGCCGAAGAGCAGGCGCGGGTCGCGGCCGAATAATCCCGTCGGGCGAGGACAGGCGAAGATGGTTCCGCGCTCCTGGCTGTTCGTTCCCGGCGACAGCGAACGCAAGCTCGCCAAGGGAATCGAGACCGGGGCCGACGCCATCATCGTCGACCTCGAGGATTCGGTCGCGCTCGACGGGAAGGACGCGGCGCGCGGCCTGGCGCATGAATGGCTGGCCGCGCACCGCTCCGGCATCGCCGCCGGGCGTGCGACGGGGCGGTGGGTGCGGATCAACGCGCTCGACACCGGCCTGTGGCGCGACGACCTTGCCGCGGTGATGGGCGCGGCGCCCGATGGCATCATGATGCCCAAGGCGCTCGGCCCGATGCAGGTGCAGCAGCTTGCCGCCGAACTCTACGAACTCGAGGGACGCCACGGCATTCCCAGCGGAACCACCCGTATCCTGCCCCTCGTCAGCGAAACCGCCGGTTCCGCATTGACCATAGGCAGCTATGCCGACGCTTCGCTGCCGCGCCTCGCCGGCCTGACCTGGGGTGCGGAGGACCTGTCGGCCGCGATCGGCGCCAGCCGCAAGCACGATGCCGACGGCAACTGGACCGACACCTTCCGCCTTGTGCGTTCGATGACCCTTCTGGCCGCCCACGCGCTCGACGTGCCCGCTATCGACACGCTTCACGCCGACTTCCGCGACCAGGGCGGACTGGAACGCGTTGCGGCCGCCAGCCGCGCCGACGGATTTTCAGGGATGTTGGCAATCCACCCGGGTCAGGTTGCGGCAATCAACGCGGCCTTTGCCCCCAGCGAGGCGGAACTCGCCGATGCCCGCGCAGTCATCGCCGCGTTCGCGGCCCAACCCGGGGCGGGCGTCGTCTCGCTGAACGGGCGCATGCTCGACCAGCCGCACCTCAAGCTGGCGCGGCGGCTGCTGGGCCAACCCCAGACCCGCTGATCATTCCCCGTCGTTGGGATCGACGCCGGGGCCGCTCTTGGGAGCGGCCTTGGCCTGCGGCGCCGCGCTTGGCGCAGGCGAGGGCGTGGTCGTCGTCGACGCGTCGCCCCCGTCGGCATCTGCGGTCGGCGCGCTCTTGCCGGGCTTGCCCTTGTCCGATGCGGTCTTGTCGCCCGGGGCCGCGCCGCTGCGCGGATCGAGCGGCGCCGACGCACGCAGGCGGTCGGTCTGAAGCATCGCATCGCTGACCGAGCCCGGCAGCACTTCGCCCGTCGCGCCCTGGCTGGCATCCGATGCGGCCTTCTTGCCGCATGCGGTGAGGGCCAGCGCAAGGGCGAGGACGACGGTCGCGGCGGTCTGCGGGCGATCGGCGGAAAAGCGGCGCCGGGTCATCGCAAGGTCTCCTTGGCCGCGGTTCGATCGGCAGCGGGGGGGCATGGTCGTTCGAGCGCGGCAAAGAATTCGCCGGCCCGCGCGCGCAATGCCCGATCCCATGCCTCGGGCGCAACCGTCTTGCCCAGGCGGGCCAGGCTGGTGACGCCATATTCCTCGATGCCGCACGGCACGATTCCGGCGAAATGGGACAAGTCGGGATCGAGATTCACCGAGAACCCGTGCATCGTGACCCAGCGGCGGATGCGCACGCCGATCGCGCCGATCTTGGCCTCGCGCCCGTCGATGTCGCGGGTCCAGATGCCGATGCGGCCCTCTGCGCGCCACGATTCGACCCCGAAATCGCCCAGCGTGTCGATGACCCAGCCTTCGAGTGCGTGGACGAAGCCGCGCACGTCGCGGGCGCGGGTGCGCAGATCGAGCAGGACATATCCGATGCGCTGGCCCGGACCGTGATAGGTGTAGCGGCCGCCCCGCCCTGCCTCGACCACGTCGAACCGGGGATCCAGCAGTTCCGCGGGGTCGGCGCTGGTCCCCGCAGTATAGACCGGCGGATGTTCCAGCAGCCAGATCAGCTCGCGTGCGGTGCCTTCGGCAATCGCGGCGTTGCGCGCCGCCATCTCGTCCAGCGCGTCGCGATAAGGCACCGGCAGCGTTTCGCAGCGCCATTCGGGAGGTCCGAGGCGGTCGTGTTCAACAGGCCCGTTCATGTTGGAAGTTGCGTGACGGTAAAGTGGCGGCTTATCAAGTGCTCTCGGCGCGCCAACCGGCCCGTCAGATGACGAGGGGGATCGCCGTGGCCAGGCTCGACAGCAATGCAGCGTGGAAGGAAGCCACCGGTCTGGTCGGGCGCAGCCGCGAACTCATGTTCGCGCTGGCCGGAGTATTCTTCCTGCTTCCCAGCCTGGCGCTGGCAGTCCTTGTGGGCGAGCCCGAGCTGGCTCCAGGCGCCGACCGCGACCAGATGATGGCGGCGATGAGCGAATTCTACGGCCGGGCATGGTGGATGATGCTGATCGCGGCGGTGTTCCAGGTGGTGGGCATGCTTGCGGTGCTCACCCTGATGCGCGACCGGACGCGGCCGACCGTGGCCGACGCGATCCGGTCGGGGGCCGGCGGGCTCCTGCCCTACATGATCGCGCAATTGCTGTTCGGCACGCTGCTTGGCATCCTGGCGACCTTGCTGGTCGGTCTCGCCGCGCTCGCCTCGCCCGCGCTGGCGGTCGTCGTCATGCTGGCGGTGATCTGCTTTGCCGTTTTCGCCGCGATTCGGCTGATTCTGGTCGCACCGATCGTTGCGGTCGAAGGCGCGCGCAACCCCGTCGCTGCGATGCGCCGCTCGTGGGCGCTGACCCAGGGTAGCTTCTGGCGCATCTTCGGGTTCTTCGCCCTGGTGCTGGTACTGTTCGTGGTGATCATGTCGGTCGTCATGATCGTCGTCGGGATCATTCTGGGCCTGCTGACCTCGGGGGAGACCCAGCGAATCCTCGCCGCCGCGGTTTCGAGCGGGCTGTCGGCCGTGGCCGTCCTCTATTTCTGCGGAATGCTGGCGGCGATCCACCGCCAGCTCGCCGGGACTGAAGGACCCGCGCCGGGCGAGACTTTCGCCTAGCGCTCCGGCGTTCAGGCGTCCTTCCACCCCCAGAACAGCTGGACGGGCGGAATGTTCAAGATCTCGACCCCCCGGTCGATGCGCAGGAAATGCCGCGCCATGAAGTCGCGCGCCTTGGCACTGAACTGATAGACCAGGAACGCCCCGCCCGGGCGGATGACACGGTGCGTCGCCGCGGCGATCGCCGGGCCGACTCCGTCGGGAAGGGTGGAGAACGGCAGGCCCGACAGGACGTAGTCGGCATGATCGTGGCCATGCGCCTTGACGATGTCCTCAACGTCGGCGGCCGAGCCGAGGACCGCGGTGAACCGGCTGTCGCGGATCGTGCGGTTGAGATAGGCAATGAAATCGGGGTTCGTGTCGATCACGATCAGCGCGCCGTCACGGCGCAGGCGATCGAGCACGGGACGGCAGAAAGTGCCGACGCCCGGGCCATATTCGACGAACAGGTTGCAGTTCTCCCAGTCGACCGGGTCAAGCATCTTGTCGATGGTGAAGCTCGAAGACGGGATGATCGAACCGACCATGACCGGGTGCTTGACGAAGCCCTTGAAGAACACTCCCCAGGGTCCGAGCATCGTCTCGACGCGCCGTTTGATCCTGCTGGCCAGCGGCGCCGGCGCGACTTGCGTAGTTGTCATGAAGCTATGCGACCCTTGGTAAATTAGGGGCCGCTACCGGCACGGCAGCGGGTTTCTGGCCGCCGGGGGTGGCAAATTTACCGCCCCATTGCAAGCAATCAGGACTGGGCCTAACCGCCGGACGATGTCCCTGCTCGACGAACACGGCCCCACTTCGGTGCTCCCGCGGCTCGCAACAGCGGGGTCCGTGGCGCCTGTTCGCCTGCCGCGCGACCGGATGGTCCTGTTGTTCCTGGTCATGCTGGTGACCGCCGCCGGCAACACCGCGATGCAAAGCGTGATGCCGTCGATCGGCACGCGGCTGAAGGTGCCCGACTTCTGGATAAGCCTGGCCTACAGCTGGTCAGCGCTGTTGTGGATGGGCATGGCCCCGGTGTGGGCGCGGCGCTCGGACAAGCGCGGGCGCAAGGCCATGATGGCGATGGGCCTTATCGGCTTCATCAGCAGCTTCGCCCTGTGCGGCATGGTCCTGCTATTCGGCCTTCATGGATCGCTCGGGCTGGTGGCGACGCTCCTGCTGTTTGCGGCAGCGCGCTCGCTTTACGGGATGTTCGGATCGGCAGCGCCGCCTGCGGTGCAGGCCTATGTGGCCAGCCGCACCGGGCCTGAGGAACGCACCCAGGCACTTTCGCTGATCACCTCGAGCTTTGGCCTGGGAACGGTGCTCGGCCCTGCGCTCGCCCCGTTCCTGATCCTTCCCCACGTCGGCATCGTCAGCCCGTTCTTCTCGTTCGCGGTGTTCGCGATTCTCGTGCTCGTCGCGCTGCGCCTGCGGTTGCCCGACGACGACCCCCAGTTCGCCGGGCGGGGCCAGGTCATGACCGCCCCGTTCAGCGCGTCGTCCAGTCCGCAGCGCCGCAGCGATCCGACCGACAGCGGCAGCGACGAGATGGTGGCGGTCGATGCCTATGGCGCCGAAGCGCTGGGCGACGAGCCGGGACGACTCCACTGGAAGGACGCGCGGCTGCGTCCCTGGCTGGTCACGGGCCTGCTCGGCGGCCACGCCCAGGCGATGCTCCTCGGCATGGTCGGCTTCCTGCTGCTCGACCGGCTCGGTCTGCGCAGCAATCCCGATGCCGGGGCCGGTCCCATCGGCCTGGTCCTGATGCTCGGTGCGGTGGCGACGCTCCTCGCGCAGTGGGGCCTCATCCCGATGCTCCACCTCGGCCCGCGCGGCGCTTCGCTGTGGGGCATGGTCCTGGCGGCGATCGGCACCGCGGTCGTCGCGATCGGCTTCGATCTTCACACCATCGCGGTGGGTTTCGCGATCGCCTCGCTGGGCTTCGGGTTGTTCCGTCCGGGATTCACCGCTGGCGCCAGCCTGGCAGTGAGCAGGGCCGAACAAGGCCAGTCGGCGGGAATCGTCGCGGCGGTCAACGGCGCGGCCTACATCGTCGCGCCTGCCATCTCGGTATGGCTCTACAACAACGACGCGTGGGTCGCGTTTGCGGTGATCGAGGCGATGTGCCTGGGCGTGGTGCTGCGCGGCTGGCGCGATCGCGGGATGGGCCGGGTCGACGCCTCGGCCTAGTCGAGCAGGCGAACCAACGCGGCCAGAGCCGTCGCGCCCAGCAGCAGTCCGACCAGAATCCGCCACGCGCGGTCCGAGATGCGCCCGAAGGCGTGGCCGCCGATCGCGTTGCCGAGAATTACCGGCCCCAACAGCAGCCCTGCCAGCAGCGCATGGCGCGCGTGGGCAAGGTGCAGGAAGAGCGCCGCGACGGTGCTCGCCAGCGATGTCGCCAGGAACACGCTGAGCATCGAGGCCCGCGCCAGCGCCGCCGGGATCGGGCGGCGCACGTAATAAGGCACGACCGGAGGGCCGGGCATCCCGGCGAAACCGGTGAGCACGCCGGCGGCAAGGCCGGTCGCGCCTGTTTCGACGCGCGAGGGAACATGGTCGTGACGCATCGGCAGCAGCACGATCACGAATGCCCCGATGCCGACCGCGGCAATAACCAGCCGCGCGATCTCGGGCGGCGTTGCCTCAAGCAGGACGAGGCCGAGCGGCGTCGCCAGCATCGCCAGGAGAGCGATGGGCACGATGCTGCTGCTTTCGCCCTCGCCCCAGATCCGCCGCACCCCCACCAGCCCGATCATCAGGCCCAGCATGTTGGAGACGACCACCGCGTCGGTCGGAAGGACGACAAGCCCGAGCAGCGGCACCAGCAGGATGGCCATGCCGAACCCCGCCAGCCCGCGCACGAATGCCGCGACGAGCGCGACGGCCATCGCGAAGGCAAGGGCGGGCAGGGTCAGCCCCGCCAGCGTCACCATCGCATGCGGCTCAGCCGCGCAGGTCGGGCGGAGTCGCCTCGGCACGAAGCAGTGCGATCGCCTCGGCCAGCGGCACGACCCGCTGGTTTTGTTCGCCCAGCGTGCGGATCGCGACCGTGCCTTCGTCCGCCTCGCGCTTGCCCACCACGAGCATGTGCGGGATCTTCTGGAGCGAATGCTCGCGCACCTTGTAGTTGATCTTCTCGTTGCGGGTGTCGCTCTCGACCCGAATCCCGGCAACCTTGAGCTGCGCGACCACTTCGGCGGCATAGTCGTCGGCATCGGACACGATCGTCGCGACGACCGCCTGGACCGGCGCGAGCCAGACCGGGAGGCGTCCGGCGAAGTGTTCGATTAGGATGCCGATAAAACGCTCGAACGTGCCCAGGATCGCGCGGTGCAGCATGACCGGGCGATGCTTCTCGCCGTCCTCGCCGATATAGTGCGCATCGAGCCGCTCGGGCAGCACGCGGTCGGACTGGATCGTGCCGACCTGCCAGGTCCGCCCGATGGCGTCGGTCAGGTGGAATTCCAGCTTGGGCGCATAGAACGCGCCTTCGCCGGGCAGTTCCTCCCAGCCATATTCCTCCGTCGCGCGGCCCGAGGCGCGGACCGCGGCGCGCAGTTCCTCTTCGGCCTGATCCCACATCGCGTCACTGCCGAAGCGCTTGTCGGGGCGCAGCGCGAGCTTGATCGCGTAAGTGTCGAAACCGAGATCCTTGTAGACGCTGTCGAGCAGGTCGCAGAACGCCTTCACCTCGTCGACCAGCTGGTCCTCGCGCACGAAGATGTGCGCATCGTCCTGGGTGAACTGGCGCACGCGCATGATCCCGTGCAGCGCGCCGTGCGGCTCGTTGCGATGGCAGCAGCCGAACTCGGCCATGCGGATCGGCAGCTCGCGGTAACTGGTGATCCCCTGCTTGAAGATCAGCACGTGCGCCGGACAGTTCATCGGCTTGAGCGCCATCAGGTCGCCCTCGCCCGTCAGGACCGGTCCGTTGTCCTGGGTGCTCGGGATCTCGTCCGGGACCACGAACATGTTCTCGCGGTACTTGCCCCAGTGACCCGACTTTTCCCACTGGCGGCTGTCCATGAGCTGCGGCGTCTTGACCTCGGCATAGCCGGCAACGTCGAGCCGGCGGCGCATGTAGGCCTCGAGCTGGCGCCAGACCATGTAGCCCTTGGGATGCCAGAACACGCTGCCGTGCGCTTCGGCCTGGAGGTGGAACAGGTCCATCTCCTGGCCCAGCCTGCGGTGATCGCGTTTGGCCGCCTCTTCCAGCCGCACGAGATGCGCGTCGAGCTGCTTCTTGTTGAGCCAGCCCGTGCCGTAGATTCGGCTGAGCATCGCGTTGGCCTGGTCGCCGCGCCAATAGGCCCCCGACACGCGCGTCAGCTTGAACGCGGCGGGATCGAGCTTGCCCGTGCTGGGCAGGTGCGGGCCGCGGCACATGTCGAGCCACGCATCGGCCCCGGTGCCGGCGCGATAGACGGTCAGTTCCTCCCCCTCGGGCAGGTCGCCGGCCCATTCTGCCTTGAACGTCTCGCCCTGCGCACGCCAACGGTCGATCAGCGCGGCACGGCTCCACACTTCGCGGACCAGCGGTTCGTTGCGGGCGATGATCCGGCGCATCTCGGCCTCGATCGCGGGCAGGTCCTCGTCGGTGAACGGCCCACGCTCGGGATTGGGAGCGAAGTCATAATAGAACCCGTCGTCGGTCGAGGGGCCGAACGTGATCTGCGTTCCGGGAAAAAGGTTCTGCACCGCTTCAGCCAGAACATGCGCGAAATCGTGGCGCGCGAGTTCCAGCGCGTCCTTCTCGTCGCGCGCGGTGACGAGCGCGAGGTCCGCGTCCCGGTCGAGGGGGCGGTTCAGGTCGCGCAATTCGCCGTCGACGCGCGCGGCGAGCGCGGCCTTGGCCAGGCCCGGCCCGATCGCCGCCGCGATGTCGCCCGGGGTGGTGCCAGCCGGGACCTCGCGGTGCGAACCGTCGGGCAGGGTGATCTTCAGCAACTCGCTCATCTGCGTATCGTCTCCGCTTGGCGCGCGCTTTGGCAGAAAGCCGCGCGCGCCGGAAGGGGCGGCGTCGTGGGAAGGAGCAGTTCGGGAAACGACGCCATCCGCCCGAACCGGGGCGGCGGGCGCGCGGCGCGCCTTCAGCCGGCGCGCACCACGCTTCCGCCCCGGTTGCCCGGGGTGGTGGTGGTAGTCGTCGCCAAGGCGCGGCAGTGCGTCATCGTTCCTCTCATATAATGGGCAAAGGTTGCCAAGTCACCACTCCTGCGACTGGCCAAGGTCGCAAGGCTGTGCTTGATGCGCCGGGTGGACGAAACGGCGATCGAATGGCTCGAAGGGCCTGGCGGCCGGCGGATAGCCTTCCGCCATGCGCCGGGAGAGGGTCCGGCGCTGGTTTTCCTGCCGGGGTACATGTCCGACATGAGCGGCAGCAAGGCCGCCGCGGTGCTGGCCTGGGCAAGAAGCCGCGGGCGGGCGTGCCTGCTCCTCGACTATTCCGGCTGCGGGATCAGCGACGGCGCCTTTGCAGAAGGCACGCTATCACGCTGGCGCGACGAGGTGCTGGCCTTGATCGAGACGCGGGCAAACGGTCCGGTCGTGCTCGTCGGATCGTCGATGGGCGGCTGGCTGATGCTGCTTGTCGCGCTTGCCCGGCCCAGATCGGTCGCGTCGCTCGTCGGCATCGCCGCCGCACCCGACTTCACCGACTGGGGCCGCACGCCGGCCCAGCAGGCCCGGCTCGCCGCGGGCGAGACCGTGTTCGACCCCAATCCCTATGGTCCCGAACCCACGCCGATGCATGCCGCCTTCTGGGCGGACGGGCAGGCGCTTCGGCTGCTGGACGCCGAAATCCCGCTCGACTGCCCGGTACGGCTGATGCACGGACAGGCGGATGCGGACGTGCCCTCGGCACTGTCGCTGCGGCTCGCCGCGACCCTGCGTTCGGCGGATGTTCAGATCATACTGGTCAAGGACGGCGATCACCGCCTGTCGCGCGATCAGGATATCGCCCTGCTGCTGCGCGTGATCGAAGACCTTCCAGCTCCCCCGCAGCGCGCCGCCGCGCTGCCATGACCGACCGGAATGAAACCGACCCGATGATCGCCGCTCCCCCGCCCCTGTCGCTTCCGTTGCCCCTGTTCGCCGAGGTGTCCGTTGCCGCGGGCCCGACGATCGAAGACGACCGGCTTCAGCTCTGCCTCCAGACCGCCGCGAAGGATCCTCCCAGCGCGCTGGCGGAAGCAAATCGCTGGCTCGCCGAATCGCGCGGTGCCGGCCAGTCGAAGCCGCTTCAGTGCCTGGGCCAGGTCTATACCGTCCTGCTGCGTTGGGAGGCTGCCGAGACGGCCTTTACGCAGGCTGCGACCGTCGCCGCGCCGGGCGATCTGGCGCGCCGCGCTGCGCTTCACGGGCAGGCGGGCAACGCCGCGATTGCCGGCGGTCATGCCGACCGTGCGCTCGGCCATTTCGACATGGCCCTGGCGGTGACCGACCTCCCCCCGGCCGACCGTGGCCAGATCGAACTCGATCGCGGGCGTGCGCTGGTCGCGCTCAATCGCCTGGCCGATGCTGCTGCCAGCCTCACCGCGGCGCAGCGCGATGCGCCTGACGAGCCGCTGGTCTGGCTCCTTTCCGCAACGCTCGCCCGCCGCCAGGGCGACCTTGGATCGGCGCAACGCACGATCGAGGTCGCAGCGACGCTTGCCCCTACCGACCCCGATGTGGGTCTTGAGGCGGGCGTCATCGCCGTCCTTGGCGGGCGCGACGAGGCGGCCCGCAAGTCGTGGCAATCGGTGATCGCGACATCTCCCCAAAGCAAGGCCGCGGCCACCGCCAAGAGCTATATCGAACAGCTCGGCCCCGCGCCCGCACCCGCCAAGCCTCCCGCTCCGGCGGTTCAGCAATAAGAGTCCCGCGATGACCCGATTTTCCGTGCTCGATCTCGTTCCTGTCGTCGAGGGAGGGAGCATAGGGCAGGCCCTCAACGATGCAGCCGCGCTGGCCGTCGTCGCGGAACAGGCGGGCTACCACCGGTTCTGGGTGGCGGAACACCATGCCATGACCGGTATCGCCAGCGCCGCGACCGCAGTGACGCTCGCCCACGTCGGCCAAGGCACCAGGACCATCCGCATCGGAGCGGGCGGGATCATGCTGCCCAACCACAATCCGTTCGTGATCGCGGAACAGTTCGGCACGCTCGACGCACTTTTCCCGGGGCGGGTCGACCTTGGCCTGGGGCGCGCGCCGGGCGCGGACAGCCGGATCGCCCATGCATTGCGCAAGGACCTGATGCGTTCGGCGCAGGACTTTCCCCACGACGTGGTCGAGCTGCGCGCGCTGTTCGAGGGCGATTCGCGGCTCCCCCTCCAGGCAACGCCGGGCCAGGGGGCGGCGGTGGAGATGTGGATCCTGGGCTCCAGTCTGTTCGGCGCCCAGCTCGCGGCTGCGCTGGGCATGCCCTATGCCTTCGCCTCGCATTTCGCGCCCGATGCGCTCGACGATGCGCTGGCCATCTACCGGCGCGACTTCAAGCCATCGGCCAAGCTCGACAGGCCCTATGCGATGGCGGCGATCAACGTCTTCGCCGCCGCCACCGACGACGAAGCGAAGTTCCTGTGCTCGTCGATGGACCAGTCGTTCGTCGCCCTGCGCAGCGGCAATCCCGGGCGCCTCAAGCCACCGGTCGAAGGTTTCCGCGAGACGCTGCCGCCGCACGCGCTCTCGATGCTGGAGCACATGCGGCAGGCGAGCGCCATCGGAAGCCCCGCGACGGTGCGCGAGCGTGTCGCTGCGTTCATCGAGCGGACCGGAGCGGACGAGCTCATTTTCGCCGGCTCCACATTCGATCCGGCGGCGCGGGTGAAATCGCTCGACTTGGCGATGGAAGCCTGCGCCGGGTTGTGACGCGGGTGGTTGCAGGGGGCGGGGCAAGGGTCTAGGCTCTGTTTTAATGCTTCACGATAGCGCAATTAAATAATAGGGCGCCTGCCGCCGCCGCGGCGCCCGGGGAAGATCGCAAGTCATGGCCGACGCAAGCACCGCCACCCGCAAGACGCCGTCCGCGCGCCGCCCGAAGTCGGGGGCGGAGGGTCCTGCCAAGGCGCTGGCCGCGGCATTTTCGGCGTCCTTCCTCCCCGGCGAACATGATGCCATCGGTCCTGCGGAACTTGCGGAAATCGCCGCGTTCACGATGGGCGCCTTGAAAGCGCGCCAGCCGGGCGAGGCAGGCATCGTGATCGAGAGCATGGGCGGCACCAGCGGCAAGCGGTTCATGCGAATCGCGCTGGTCAACGACGACATGCCATTCCTGGTCGATTCGGTCGCCTCGGCGATCGCCGACCAGGGCCTTGCGGTCGACCGGCTGCTGCACCCCGTCATCACCGTCGATCGCGATGCCAAGGGACGACTCAGCGGCCTCGTCGGCGCGAAGGACGTCACCGGCGAGGCTCAATCGTCGCGCGAATCGGTGATCTATCTCGAGACCGATCGGGTCGATGCCCGCCAGCGCCGCGTCCTGGCTACCACGCTGACCACCGTGCTCGCCGATGTCCGCGCCGCGGTTTCCGACTGGCCCAAGATGCAGGCGGCGATGGGCGAGGACGCCGAGTCGCTGGCGGACAGCGAAGGCGCTGCCCTGCTGCGCTGGCTGCGCGACGGGATGCTGACCCAGCTCGGCCACCTGACCCGCCGCCGCGACGGCTCGCAATCCTGCCTTCTGGGCATCTGCCGCAAGAGCGCGCGGGCGCTGCTTGCACCTGAATCCTACGACCGGGCGTTCGAGTGGTTCGACAAGGCCCTGAAGGCGGTCAAACCGGGCGAACCGCTCGCCGCGCCGCTCATCATCAAGGCCAACCGGGTCTCCAACGTCCACCGCCGGGTGCCGCTCGACCTGTTCATCGTGCCCGTGATCGAGGACGGCAAGGTCACTGCGATCTCGGTTCACGCCGGGGTCTGGACCAGCGCCGCGCTCGCCGCCGCGCCCGATCGAATTCCCCGCCTTCGCGCGCGTCTTGCCGACCTGATGAGCAAGTTCGGATTCGATCCGTCGGGTCATGCCGGCAAGTCTCTCGTCCATGCGCTCACCGCGCTGCCACACGACCTGCTGATCGGCTTCTCGCCGCCCGACCTCGAACGGATCGCGACCGCGATGATGAGCCTGGTCGACCGGCCGCGCCCGAAGCTGGCGCTCGTCCGCGCGCCGCTGGCCCGGCACATGTTCGCGTTTGTGTGGCTGCCGCGCGATGCGATGTCGACGACGCTGCGGCTGACCGTTCAGTCGCTGCTGGAAACCGGGACCAACGCCCAGGTTCTCGACTGGAGCCTGTCGGTCGAAGGCAGCAGCCTGGCGCTGCTGCGCTTTGTCCTCGACATCCGCGGCATCGTCCAGGCCAAGGCCGAGGAGACGCTCGACCGCGAGCTTCAGAACATGGTCCGCGGCTGGGCCGGCGCCGTCGAGGCCGAACTTGCCCGCGGTGAGGATCCCGCCCGTGCCGCCGCGATCACGGCACGCCACGCTGAATCGTTTCCGCCGGCCTACCGCACCGCCTACGGCCCCGCCGAAGCCGCGCTGGATATCCGCCGGCTGCGCGCGCTGGCGATCGACCCCGGCGCTTCGCCGCACCTGCGCGATGCCCGGCTGCACCGGATGCCGGGCGACGCCGCCGATCTCCTGCGCCTGAAACTTTACCAGAGGCAGGGCTCGCTGGCCCTGTCCGACGCGGTCCCCGTGCTGGAGAACTTCGGCTTTCGCGTGCTGGAGGTCATTCCCACTCCGCTCGACGGCGGGGCGGCCGGGACCATCCACGACTTCGTGCTGGGCGCGTCGACCGATACCGATCCGGCCGCCCTGCTGGCGCGCGCACCCCAGATCGAGGCAGCCATCGCCGCGGTGCTCAACGGCGCGGCGGAAGACGATCCGTTCAACCGCCTGATCGCGGCGACAGCGCTCGACCCGCGCGCCACCGGATGGCTGCGGGCCTGGTTCCGCTATCTGCGCCAGGCCGGGATGACGTTCGGCATGCAGACCGTGGTCGATGCGCTGCGCCATGCGCCCGATGTCACGCACGGCCTCGTCGACCTGTTCCGCGCGCGGCACGACCCCGAATTCGCAGGCGACCGCGCCCAGGCCGCGAACCGCGCCGATGCCGCGATTCGCACCGGCCTTGCCGCGGTAGGAGCGATCAACGACGACCGTCTGCTGCGCCTCTACCGCAGCACGATCGACGCGATCCTGCGCACCAACGCCTTTGCTCCCGCCGCCGCGGAAGCGCTCGCGTTCAAGCTCGATTCGAGCCTGGTTCCCGGCCTGCCGCGGCCGGTGCCATGGCGTGAGGTCTTCGTTTATTCGACCCGGCTCGAGGGCATCCACCTGCGCGCCGGCCCGATCGCGCGCGGGGGCCTGCGCTGGTCCGACCGGCGCGACGACTTCCGCACCGAGATCCTCGGCCTGATGAAGGCGCAGCGGGTCAAGAATGCGGTGATCGTGCCGACCGGGGCGAAGGGCGGCTTCTATCCCAAGCAACTGCCCGATCCCGTGCGCTACCGCGAGGGCTGGCTCGCCGAAGGCAAAGCCAGCTACCAGGCGTTCATCCGCACGCTGCTGTCGATCACCGACAACATCGTGGGCGGCAAGGTGGTCCATCCCGAATCCGTCGTCGTTCACGACGGCGAGGATCCCTATTTCGTCGTGGCGGCCGACAAGGGCACGGCGACCTTTTCCGACGTTGCCAACGCCATTGCCGAAAGCCGCGACTTCTGGCTCGACGATGCCTTCGCCAGCGGCGGCAGCAACGGCTACGACCACAAGGCGATGGGCATCACCGCCCGGGGCGCGTGGCTCTCGGTCCAGCGCCACTTCCTCGAGATGGGCATCGACGTTCAGGCCGACCCGGTTCGCGTCGCGGGCTGCGGCGACATGTCGGGCGACGTCTTCGGCAACGGCATGCTTCTGTCGAAAGCCATCCGCCTCGTCGCCGCGTTCGATCACCGCCACATTTTCCTCGATCCCGACCCCGATCCTGCAAAGAGCTGGGCAGAGCGTGCGCGCCTGTTCGCGCTGCCCCGGTCGGCCTGGACCGACTACAACGCGAAGCTGATCTCGCGCGGCGGCGGGGTCTTCGCGCGGACGATGAAGGCGATCCCGCTTTCCGCCGAAGTGCGCGCGATGCTGGGCATCGAGGCCGCGACGCTCGATCCCGATGCGCTCATCAGCGCGATCCTGAAGGCAGAGATCGATCTGCTCTGGTTCGGCGGGATCGGCACCTACATCAAGGCCACGCAGGAAAGTTCGCTGCAGGTCGGGGATCCGGCCAACGACGCGCTGCGCGTGGATGCGCGCGACGTGCGGGCACGCGTGATCGGCGAAGGTGCGAACCTGGGGATCACCCAGGCCGGGCGCATCGAGTTCGCTCTCGAAGGCGCCGCCGGAGCGGGCGGCAGGATCAACACCGACTTCATCGACAATTCGGCCGGGGTCGATTGCTCAGACAACGAGGTCAACATCAAGATCGCGCTCGCCTCGGCCCGCCGCGCCGGAAGGTTGACGGAACCGGCGCGGGTGAAGCTGCTGGCGCAGATGACCGACGAGGTCGCGGCGATCGTTCTCGAGGACAACCGGCTCCAGGCGCTCGCGCTGTCGATCGCCCAGGCCGGCGGCGCGCTCGCCAGTCCTTCGCACGTCCGCCTGATCGAGCAACTCGAGGACAGCGGCGACCTCGACCGGCGAACCGAGGGGCTTCCCGACAGCGAACAGCTTGCCCGTCGCGCGGCGGAGAACCGCGGCCTGACCCGGCCCGAGCTGGCCGTGCTCCTGTCGAGCACCAAGCTCGTACTCCAGTCCGCGATCGAGAAGACCGACCTGCCCGATGATCCGGGCCTCGACGAGGAATTGCTCGCCGCCTTCCCGACGCCGATGCGGCGCCGCTTTCAGACCGACATCGTTCATCACCGTCTGCGCCGCGAGATTATTGCGACCAAGCTGGCCAATCGGATCGTCAACCGGATGGGGGTGATCCACCCGCTCGAGCTGGTCGAGGAGGAAGGCACCACCCTGGCCCATGTCGCCACCGCGTTCGTCGCGGCGGAACGGATGCTGGGCATGGCGACGATCTGGAACCTGATCGATCGCGAAGCGATGCCCGAACAGGCGCGGCTGCTGCTGTTCACCCGCGCCGCGGCGGCGCTGCGAACGCAGATGGCCGACATCATTCGCACCAGTCACGGCAAGACTCGCGTCTCGACGCTCGTCGCCGAGCTCGGTCCCGGCGTGCGCAAGCTCGAGGCGCAGACCGGCAAGCTCCTGAAC
This sequence comes from Novosphingobium tardum, assembly GCF_042652045.1. Lineage (NCBI taxonomy): Bacteria > Pseudomonadati > Pseudomonadota > Alphaproteobacteria > Sphingomonadales > Sphingomonadaceae > Novosphingobium > Novosphingobium tardum. The sequence continues at coordinate 351,194 of NZ_JBHSDR010000003.1, forward strand.
ACCGAGGGCCAGGCCCATTCGGCCCGCATGGTCGAGGAACTGACCGGCTCGGGCGCGCCGGCTGTGGAAGCCGCCGCGGTGGCCAAGCTGTTCGACATGGACGGCGCGATGGGCCTCGCCAACCTCGCCCGCGACCGCAAGCTCGATCCGGTCGCCGTGACCCGCGCGTTCTCGGCGCTGGGCGCGCGCCTTGGCCTCGACTGGGCGCAGATGACCGCAGCGCGGATGACCCCGTCGGACCCGTGGGAGCGCCTCCTCGTGGCGGGCCTCGCCCGTGATTTCCAGCAGATGCGCCTGGAATTCCTGCGCCGTGCCCGCGGCCCTGTCGCCGGTTTCGTCGAGCGCTGGGCCGAGGGCCAGGAAGCCCCGATCCGCCAGCTTCGCATGCTCGTGGCCCGGGCGCAGGATGCGGCTCCTGTGGCCCCCGCGATGCTGGCGCAGATCGCCAGTCAGGCGCGCAGCCTGCTCGCCCGCTAGCGCAAGCGGGGCGGAGCGCCCCCGCGCGCCGGTGGATTGACTGCGCGCCCGTTTTGGCCAATCGGCCATTGGGCGGGGCGCCGACGAACCCTGCGGGAGAGTTCGATGGACCGTGCGGATGTACTGATCGTGGGTGGCGGCCATGGCGGCGCGCAGGCGGCGCTGGCGCTGCGCCAGCACGGGTTCGCAGGATCGATCGTCCTCGTGGGCCGCGAGCCCGAACCGCCCTACGAGCGCCCCCCGCTCTCGAAGGAATACCTCGCGCGTGAAAAGGAGTTTTCGCGCCTCTACATTCGCCCCCCCCAGTTCTGGGCGGAGCGCGACGTCGAGATGCGGCTCGGCCGCGCGGTCGTCACCGTCGATCCGACCGCGCAGACCGCCAAGCTCGATGACGGCACCCAGGTTTCCTACGGCGACCTGATCTGGGCAGCCGGCGGCGATCCGCGGCGCCTTTCGTGCGAAGGCGGTTCGCTGGTCGGCGTGCACGCCGTGCGCACCCGCGCCGATGTCGACCGGCTGATGAGCGAGATCGACGGCGGTGCCAGCCGCGTGGTCGTCGTGGGCGGCGGCTACATCGGCCTCGAAGCGGCTGCGGTGCTGACCAAGCTCGGACTTCACGTCACGCTGCTCGAGGCGCTGCCGCGCGTCCTCGCCCGCGTCGCTGGGGAGGAACTGTCGCAATTCTACGAGGCCGAGCACCGCGCCCACGGGGTCGACCTGCGCACCGACGTGACGGTCGACCAGATCGAGGGCGACGGGTCGAAGGTCACCGGAGTGAGGCTTGGCGACGGCACGGTGCTGCCGGCGGACATCGTGATCGTCGGGATCGGAATAGTGCCCGCAGTCGGGCCACTGATCCTTGCCGGGGCGGTCGGGGCGAACGGGGTGGACGTGGACGAACGCTGCCGCACCTCGCTGCCTCACGTCTATGCGATCGGCGATTGCGCGGCGCATGCCAACAGCTTTGCCGACGGCGCGGTGATCCGGCTCGAATCGGTGCAGAACGCCAATGACATGGCGACCTGCGCCGCGCGCGACATCTGCGGCGATCCGCATCCTTACGCGGCGACCCCGTGGTTCTGGTCGAACCAGTACGACTTGCGGCTGCAGACGGTCGGCCTCTCGACCGGCTATGACGCGACCGTCGTACGCGGCGATCCGGCGACGCGCAGCTTCTCGGTCGTCTACTTGCGCGGCGGGCGGGTGATCGCGCTCGATTGCGTGAACATGGTCAAGGACTACGTCCAGGGCCGCAAGCTGGTGGAGGCCCGCGCCACGCCCGATCCGGCCGCGCTGGCCGACACTGCCGTCGCGCTCAAGGAACTGCTTTAAGCTCTTCGATCGCCCAGCGCGCCGCTTCCGCGACCGCCGGGTCGGGATCGCCGCACAACGCCTGCACCGGGATGCTCAGCGCCGGGTCGGAGCTGTTGCCCGCCGCGATCAGGCAGTTGCGCACGAACCGGTCGCGCCCGATCCGCTTGATCGGAGAGCCGGAGAACAGCTTTCGAAAGCCCGCATCGTCGAGTGCGAGAAGCTCCGCCAGCCGGGGTGCGGTCAATTCGGCGCGAGGCAGGAATGCCGCGTTCGCCTGCGCCGCCTGTGCGAATTTGTTCCACGGGCACACTGCCAGGCAATCGTCGCAACCGTAGATACGGTTGCCCATCGCCTGGCGAAACTCGACCGGAATGGGCCCTTTGTGCTCGATGGTGAGGTAGCTGATGCAGCGCCGCGCATCGAGCCGGTAGGGCGCGGGAAAGGCCGCGGTCGGGCAGGCATCCTGGCACCGCCGGCACGAACCGCACTGGTCGGCATGCGGCGCGTCGGGCGCGAACGGCAGGTCGCTGTAGATCGCGCCGAGGAACAGCCACGACCCGTGAGTGCGGCTGACAAGATTGGTATGCTTGCCCTGCCAGCCGATCCCCGCGGCCTCGCCCAGCGGTTTTTCCATGACCGGAGCCGTGTCGACGAACACCTTGACCTGCCGCTCGCCCAGCCCGCGGCGGGCGGCTTCGGCAATCAGCCACCGGGCAAGCGCCTTGAGCGCCTTCTTCACGATGTCGTGATAGTCGGCCCCTTGCGCATAGACCGAGATGCGTGCGCGGTCGCCGCTTTCGCCGAGCGCCAGGGGATCGGCGGCAGGGGCATAGCTCATCCCCAATGCGATGACGCTGGCAGCATCGGGCCACAGCGCCTGCGGGCCGACGCGATGCTCCTTGCGCGCGTCCATCCATTCCATCGAACCGTGATGGTCATCGCCCAGCCATTCGAGCAGGCGCCGCTCGCGCAAGGTGTCGGGCGCGGCCGAGGCGATGCCGCATGCCGCGAAGCCGAGCCGCGCCGCTTCATCGGCAAGTCCGCCGCGCAGGCCCTCGAGTGATGCCGCGTTAACCAAACTTGCTGTTGCTCCGGTTCATGCCCGCGCGCTAACTGCCGCAGGTGATGAAGCACGAGCTAGGCGAACCCGCGGCGGGCGGCAACGGGATGGCGCCGGCGCCGCGTCCGGACCTTGCGATCGAGGCGCGAGCGCTCGTGAAACGGTTCGACGGGTTCGTCGCGGTCGATGGGATCGACCTGGAGGTGCCGCGCGGCAGCATCTTCGGGATTCTCGGCCCCAATGGCGCGGGCAAGACCACCACCTTGCGGATGTTGCTGGGGATCATCGACCCCGACGAGGGACTGCGCCGCACACTGGGGCATGAGCGCCCGCACGAGATTGCGCACCGGATTGGATACCTTCCCGAAGAGCGCGGCCTCTACCCCGCGATGAAGGCGTTCGAGGCGGTCGCCTTCCTCGGCGCGTTGCGCGGCGTTCCGCTGGGCGAGGCCCGCCGCCGCGCCCGTGCCCTGCTGCAAGAGCATGGCCTTGGCTACGCCGCCGACCGCCAGATTCGCCAGCTTTCGAAAGGCATGGCGCAGACCGTCCAGCTTCTCGGCACGCTGATTCACGAACCCGAGCTCGTCGTGCTCGACGAGCCGTTTTCTGGCCTGGACGCGCTCAACCAGGGCAAGCTCGAGCGAATGATCCGCAACCTCGCCGAACGCGGGACGACGGTGATCTTCTCGACCCACGTGATCGCGCATGCCGAGCGGCTGTGCGAACGGATCGCGATCATCGCGGGCGGCAAGGTGCCCTTCGTCGGCGACGTGTCCGAGGCGCGCGACCGGCTGCCGCCGCAGGTCCGCCTCGAAACCCGCGCCAGCGATGGTCCGTGGCGCGCCGCGCTTCCCGCCGACGCCCGCCATGAAGGGTCGTTCTGGCACTTCAGCCTGGCCGAGGGCGGGCCGGAGCCCTTGCTGCGCGCGCTCATCGAAGGCGAAGCGGGCATCCTGTCGCTGTCGATCGAGCGCCCCGGCCTCCACGACGCCTTCGTCGCGATCGCCGGCGAGGCCGCCGCCAAGGCGCTCGAAGAGACGCCCGAATCGCTCGAACCCGGAAAGGACCGCTGATGAACCGCACGCTTCACGGCGCGTTCGTCGTCGCCCGCCGCGATTTCGTGGCGGTGATCTTTTCCAAGGCGTTCCTTTTCTTCCTGCTCGGTCCGCTGTTCCCGGTGATCGTCGGGGCGATGGCAGGCGGCATCGGGGCCAAGGTCGCTGAATCGATTGATCGACCGCAGCTCGGCGTGGCGATGACGGCTGCCGATACCGACGCCCTTATCCGCGCTCATCAGGCGCTGGCCGAACGCATGGCCGGCCCGGTTCCCGACCTCGTCGTGCTGAGGCGCCTCCGCGCTGGCGAAACGTTCGATCCGGTCGCCGCAATGCAGACCAAGCGCGACAGCCTGGCCGCGGTGCTTAGCGGATCGCTCGACGCGCCGCGCCTAACCGGCACGCGCGAGCGGATAGACGGCTGGCAGGGCATGGTCTCGGCGATGGCAGCCACCGCCCGCGAAGGCAGCGTGCTGACCTATCCCGATGTCGCGCTGACGCCGGTGGCGAGCAGCGCGGCCAAGGTAAAGTCGGGACGGGTAGCGACCGCGCAGGCCGGGCAGACCGTGCTGTTCCTTCTCACCATGCTGCTGGCAGGCATGGTCCTGTCCAACCTTGTCGAGGAAAAGGGCAACAAGATCATCGAGGTGCTTGCCGCCGCGATTCCGATGGACGCGCTGTTTCTGGGCAAGCTCTTCGCCATGCTCGCGGTGAGCCTCGTCGGCATCGCGGTGTGGAGTTCGGTCGGCGCGCTGATCATCGCGGCGGGCGGATCCTCGCTGCCGACGCTGCCCGTCCCCGCGGTGGGCTGGGGTCCGTTCCTCACCCTCGGCTTCCTTTACTTCGCGATGGCCTACCTTCTCCTCGGCTCGCTGTTCCTCGGCATCGGTGCGATGGCGACCACGGTGCGCGAGGTGCAGACGCTGTCGATGCCGGTTACGATGATGCAGCTTTTCGTGTTCTTCTTCGCCAGCTTTTCGATGACCCAGATGGGCAAGCCGATCGAATGGGCGGCGATCGCATTTCCGTTCAGCTCTCCTTTCGCGATGCTGGCCCGCGCCGCGCAGGACGAGGCGCTGTGGCCGCACGCGCTGGCGCTGGCGTGGCAAGCGATTTGCGTCGCCCTCATCATCCGGCTTGGCGCGCGGCTGTTCCGTCGCAGCGTGATGAAATCGGGGGCCGCGCGGGGACGAGCGGGGAAACGCGGGCTTCTGGCGCGTCTCGGGCTGCGCCGGGGCGCCTCCGCGGCAGTTTGACGGAAACGCCGGGCGGGACGCGCAAGGCCTTGTTGACTCTCGTGTAGGTTTGGCGAGATAAGTCCTGCAAAGAAACCCTTTACCTGGGTTCGAGCGGGAGAATGCAGTCATGGCAACGCAGCCGGCGGTCGATACGCCGATCACCTATCGCACCTCGCCGACCGCCAGCGAGAAGTTCGAGGAATGGCTCGCCGCCAATCCGCAGGCGATCCCCGCGAATTCCGACCCCTCGGACGTCAGCCGCTCGGAACTTTACGTAGAGGACAAGTGGCAGGCCCCGTTCGCCGAGATGCGGGAGAAAGAGCCGGTCAACAAGGTCACCGGCACCGCCTATGGCGACTACTGGAACGTGACCACGGTCAAGACCATCCAGCACGTCGAGTCGCTGCCCGAGCTCTATTCGTCCTCATGGCAATACGGCGGGATCACCATCGGCGACCCCCGTCCGCGCGAAGACAACGAGGAGGAACGCTTTCAGCTTCCGATGTTCATCGCGATGGACCGGCCCCAGCACACCGGGCAGCGCCGCACCGTCGCTCCCGCCTTCACCCCCGGCGAGATGGATCGCATGGCCGCGGAGATCCGCCAGCGCACCGGCGAGGTTCTCGACAGCCTGCCGTGGGGCGAGCAGTTCGATTGGGTCGACAAGGTCTCGATCGAGCTGACGACCGGAATGCTCGCGCTGCTGTTCGGCTTCCCCTGGGAAGACCGCCGGCTGCTGACCTACTGGTCGGACTGGGCGGGCGACGTCGAGATCGGCCTGTCGCCAGAGCTTATCGACTATCGCCACGAAATCCTGATGGAGATGGGTCACTACTTTCAGCGGCTGTGGGCCGAACGGCTCAACGGCCCGCCCTCGCCGGACCTCATCTCGATGATGATCCATTCCGAAGCCATGAACCAGATGGGCTTCCAGGAATTCGTCGGCAACCTCGTGCTGCTGATCGTGGGCGGCAACGACACCACCCGCAACACGATGTCGGGCATCGTCGAGGCGCTCGACACCTTTCCCGACCAGCGCGCGCTGTTCGAACGCGATCCTTCGGTGATCCCGAACGCGGTGCAGGAATGCATCCGCTATGTGACCCCGCTGGCGCACATGCGCCGCACCGCGACCGCGGACGCTGACCTGTTCGGCCACCAGATCAAGCAGGGCGACAAGCTGATCATGTGGTACATTTCGGCCAACCGCGACGAGACGGTGTTCGAGAAGCCCAACGAGCTGATCCTGACCCGCGAAAACGCCCGGCGTCACATGGCCTTCGGCTACGGAATCCACCGTTGCGTCGGTGCGCGGCTGGCCGAACTGCAACTGCGCATCCTGCTCGAGGAAATGCACGCCCGGCGGATGCGCGTTAAGGTCACCGGCAGGAAGCAGCGGGTACGTGCCAACTTCGTGCACGGCTTCCGCAAGCTGGAGGTCACGCTGGAGAAGTTCTGATGGCTATCGGCGCAGGCGAATCGATCGTCAGGTATCCGTTCTCGCGCCGCCGCATGCTCGGCTGGTTGGGAGCGGCGACGGCCTTGCCGCTTGCCGCCGGCTGCGGCTCGGCTCCGGCCAATGCGACGATCTACCCGGTACGCTTTACTGATGCCGAGTGGCGCAAGCGCTTGACCGCCGACCAGTACTACATCCTGCGCAAGGCCGGCACCGAACGCCCGGGTTCGTCACCGCTCAACACTGAGCATCGCAAGGGCACATTCGTCTGCGCCGCCGACGACAATCCCCTGTTTTCGAGTGCGACGAAGTTCGAGAGCGGCACCGGCTGGCCAAGTTTCTGGAAGCCGTTGCCCGGCGCGGTCGGCGTTTCGACCGATCGTCTGCTCGGCTATGCGCGGACCGAGGTTCACTGCAATCGCTGCGGCGGGCACCTGGGCCACGTGTTCGACGATGGCCCTCCTCCGACAGGCAAGCGCTATTGTATGAACGGCGACGCGATGAAGTTCCGCCCTACCGCCTGATCCCCGGTGGTTTCGCTTGCGTCAGCCGACGATGCGCCAGACCATCAGATCGCCATTGCCGAGCCTGACCCGCTCCAGCCAGGCCGGCGCGGCGCCGCCGATCAGCCGAGCCATCATCCCGTGCGGGGCGCTTCCGGCATAGAGCCGCGATTCGGCGATATCCGGACATAGCGCGATCAGCGTCAGCCCGCGGCGCGCCATGATCGCCCGCGCCTGGCGCTCGTCGCCGCGGAAGGCATCGATAACGTCGCGCATCGCCGGCGCCGCGCGGTGGTGCGCCGTCGCCAGCACGCTGTGGTGGGTTGCGTAGAGCAGGCGCGGCCCGACATCGAGCGGCGCAAGAATGCGCGTCGGCGCCAGCGTGTCGAGCGCGGCGGTGTCCATCACGCAATTCGCCACGTGCGCAGGGGGAGGGGACGATTCGCGCGCGGCCGATGCGCCCGCGGGAGAGGCCGCGGCCGCCTGGCCCGGCGTCGCCGCCATCAGGACATAGACCGGCAGGGCCGGCGCCAGGGCCAGCGCTACCCCCGCCAAGGCCAGCGCGCGTCGTCCGGGCCGGCGCATGTTGCGCGCCGATCGGATCCATTCGCGCAGCTGATAACCGATTGGCAGTGCAGCGATCACACAGGCCACACCGGCGGCCCGCGCCACGAACATCGCAACCATGGTCGCGGCGAACAGCAGGATCGCGTAGTCGAGCCACCAACGCCGCAGCCAATCGCGCGAGGCGCCGAAGCGGCCGAGCGCGATGATCAGGCCGAGCACCGGCGGAACGAGCATCTGAAGCGCTTCCGACAAGGACTGGTGCCAGACGGGCAGGCCCTCGGCCACTCCTTCGTACCAGTAGGCCCGGACCACGGGGTCGATCGCGACGAAGGCGCCGCCCATGCACTGGGGCGCGGCTTGGTGGACGATCACCAACCCGCCCGCCGCGCTAAGCGCCATGCCGGCGAGCGTGAAGGCCCTGGGATGCGGCTCCATGGCCGCGACAATCGTGACGACCACCGCGCCCCAGGCGAAAATGGCAAGGTGGACCGGCGAGATCGCATCGCAATGCTGGGAAAGGTCGCCAACTCCCCGCGTCAGCAGGAACAGCGCCGCGGATGTCAGCGCAAGCGACTGCATGGTATTCACCATCCACGCCCGGTCGGCGCGGTTGCGAAGCCATTTGAGCGCGGTGATCGCTACGAAAGCGACGGCCATCGGCAGACCTTCGATCGAGATCGCGAGCCACACCGCCAGTGCAGTGCCGATCGCGTAGCCGCCGCGCCGCGCATCACGGGCCATCAGGCCGTTGAGGGCCACAAGCATGGCGACGATCTGCCAACCATGGTGATCGATCCGCATCGGACGAAGCTGTTGGACGACGGGAACTGCCAGTGCGCAGGCGAGGCAGGCGAGACCCGCGATTTCCTCGTCGAACAGCTTCCACGCCAGCCGTCCCACGAGCAGCATCACGCAGCCCAGCGTGAGCAACGGTACGGTCACCAGCGCGGCGGTTTCGGCGAAAGACTGGCCGAAGAGCGGGGTCAGGACGACGATGATCGCCGCGATCGGAACATCGACCAGCCGCGACCAGTGCATGGCCACGCCGAGCGGTGCGAAAATGCGGTACTGGTGGACGTCGAACCAGCTCTGCCCGGCCAGCCAGTCGCGCACCTCGACGAGCCGCAGCGTATCGTCGCCGTCGGGGAAGCGGGTTTGCCAGATCGCCCCGGCGTTGGTCGCGAGAAGGACGACACACAGCACCAGCCACACCAGCACCACGCGATGCAGGATGACGGCATCGAACATCGGCCGACGGCGATCCCCGATGATCATCGGAACACGATCCGCGAGCGCAGGACCCAGGTCGCTGTGAAGCTGGCGGCCACCGCGACGATCTTGGCAGCGCGGGGGTCAAGCCCGAACCCGGTGCCGGCAGCGACGACGGCCGCGGTGACCAGCAGGCCGACAAGCGCGGAGCCGACGAACAGAAGCTTCTGCCGCCACCGCGCCAGCCCGCCCCCGGCGGTCTGCCCGGCAAAGACGAAGCGCGTGGACAGCATCCAGTGCAGGGCCAGGCCGGTCATGTATCCCGCGACAGAGGCGGCGACGGGCGTGGCGCCAAGGCTGCGATAGCCGACCATGAACACACCAAGGTCGACCGCCAAGGCGGCGCCGCTGATCATCAGGTAGCGACCCCGACGATCCCCCAGCGCAAGGTCGAACGCCCAGGCGCCAAGGCGCGTGAGCGGCGACTGCGAGAGTGCTGTTGTGGTCATGCCGCCCGGCGCGTCCCGGCGGCAGGCGCGAGCGGTTCGGGCACTGCGCGGACCGATCCGAGCGCGGCAGCCTGATCGGCACTGGGCTCGCGCCGTTCGGCGATGCGTTCCTGCGCGCCTTCGGCCCCGGCCTCGTGATACTCGGCGTCCTCGTTCACGCACCAGACGTCGTAGACCCGCGCTCCGGCAAGGATGTTCTCGACCGTGAGCATCGCGGTCATCATCGCGTGATCCTGGTTGTTGTAGCGGTGCATGCCGTTGCGCCCGACCAGGTGGAGCGTGGGATGGGCCACTTCCAGTTCGGTCCGCATCGCCGCGACGTTGGCGGCATAGTCCTCGTCATAGACGGGATAGGCCTTCTCCTGGCGCACGACCGCGCCGCCGATGACATCCTCGGGGCGGGCGAGGCGCAGGATCTCCATCTCGCGCGTGGCGAGGGCGACCAGCATCTCGTCGGACGCACTCCACAGGCCATCGCCGGCAAAGCAGAAGTACTCGAGGCCGACGCAGGCAACGCTTTCGTCCGGCACCATTTCGGGAGACCAGCTGCGGAAGTTCTGGATCCGGCCGACCTTCACCTTGCTGTCGTGGATGTAGATCCAGTTGTCCGGGAACAGGTCGTCGCTGCGGATCTTGAGCGCGACGGTCAGGAAGTCGCGGTAGCGCAGCTTACTGCCCTCGATCGTCGTGGCCGGCAGCGGATGGAGGCGCGCGGCAAGGTCCTTCATCGGCGCGGAACTGATCGCATGATCGGCCGCGATCACCACTTCGCCGCCGTCGGCGCGCGTCGCGGCAAGCCGCCAGCCGCCCTGGCCGTCGCTCGCAAGCTGGCGCAGCGCGTGACCCATCAGCACGACACCGCCGTTGGCGACGATGTAGTCGCGCGCCGCGTCCCACATCATACCCGGCCCAAGCCGGGGATAGCGGAAGGTCTCAAGCAGGGTCTTGGTCGCCATGCCGTCATTCGGGCGCTTGTTGAGGCCGAGGCTGCGCTTCAGCCCATCGGTCACCGCGCCCCACAGCGACAGGCCCTTGATCCGCTGGGCAGCCCAGTCGGCGCTCATCGTGTCGCAGGGCATGCCCCAAACCTTTTCGGTGTAGGTCTTGAAGAAGATCGAAAACAGCTTTTCGCCGAACGCGTTGACAGTCCAGTCCTCGAAACTGCGGACGTTGCGGCGCGGCAGCAGTTTCGCGCGGGCGAAGCTCACCATGCACAGCGTCGAACGCCAGATGCCTAAGTTCCACAGCGCCTCGAACGCGCGGAGCGGATAGCTGTAGAACTTGCCCTCGTAGAAGATGCGGCTCATTCGCGGGCGCTGGATGAAGTCGTCCGGCAGGATCTCGTTCCACAGGTCGACGACCGCCTGGCTCTTCGAGAAGAACCGATGGCCGCCGATATCGAACCGGTAGCCTTCATGCTCAACGGTGCGGCTGATGCCGCCGACGTAATGGGGATCCTGCTCGATGATGGTGACGCGCTTGCCCGCCTTGGTCAGCAGGTAGCCCGCGGTCAGCCCGGCGGGCCCCGCGCCGACGATTACGACGTCAGCGCGCGGCAAGTTGTCCGCAGTATCCGAATTCGGCCCCCCGTTGGCCATGCCAGCAATCCCCCACATCGATCAACGCACGCGGCGTGCTGCCCGGGAGTGAAGGAAATTGGTTATCGGGCGGTTAACGCCGCGCGCCGGCCGCGGTCCTCGCCATGTCCGCGCCTTGCCCGCGCCCGATCTGGAGCGGCGCGGTCAGCCGGGCGAGTTCGTCGAGGCGGAAGGTCTCTTCGAAGATCAGTCCGAACAGCCCGTGCCGGCGCCAGCGCACCTTGGCGTATATGACCGGCATGTTCTCGATCTCGAGCCGCACGCGTTCATCCATCGCCAGGTGCTTTTGACAGTGGACCCCCGCACCTTGCTGCGAGATGTCGCGCAGCACCACCGGATGCGGTTCGCCCGCGGACCACAGCGTGGCGGCAAGTGGACAGCAAAGGCGCACCTGGCGCTTGCGCAGTCCCGGGGGCGCCTCGCGCAGGAACCGTTCCAGGTCGACCGGATCCTCGAAGCGGAAGCCCGCGCTGTCGCCTTGCTCCCAGATCTTCTCGACCGCGTAACGCTCGCCGCTGCCCAGTTCGAGGATCACGCGCACGTCCACCGGCAGCGGATGGAAGGTCTTGACCCGCAGCCCACCTTCCGAGGCATCGCGCACGACGCACAGGAATTCCCCGCTGGAGGAAATGATCTTGGCGGTCCGGATGAGCATCGTGAGGCGCGGCGAGGCCCGCTGCTCGGGCAGCGGGGCAGTCAGATTCTCACCATCGAGCATTCGTTCGTACAAGGTCCGATCCCCAAAAATCGTTGTCGTATCATGTGCCTGAAAGTAAAATTCCGGCTTGCTGCACATAGTGACCGCTTCATTAAGGGACCTTCCCGCGGCGATTACGCACAAACACCTAGCGCGCACCCCGTGCGCGAATGACTTGGGTCGACGATGTGCGATGCGCGCGCCGCGGCGGCGTTTGGACAGGTGAAGTGACTGCAACCCATCCTGCCTTGCCCGATGACACGCCCCGCCGCCGGCTGCTGGTTTCGATCCACGATGTCGGCCCGCGCTTCGAAAGCGAGGTCGATGCCCTGGCCGCCCGGCTGGAGCCAATGCTGGGCGGGCCGCGCTTCGCGATGCTGGTCGTGCCCGATCACTGGGACGAGGCCCCGCTCGCCCGCGCTCCGCGCTTTGCCGCGCGGCTCCGGTCCTGGTCCGACGCCGGCGTGGAGATGTTCCTCCACGGCTGGCGCCACCGCGACGACAGTGCCCATACCGGAGCGTGGCAGCGCTGGCGCGCCACCCGCATGACCGCCGGCGAAGGTGAATTCCTCGGGCTCGACCGCGCAGAGGCGCGAAACCGCATGCGCGCCGGGCGGGCGGTGGTCGAAGACGCCATCGGCCGCCCCGTTGCGGGATTCATCGCGCCCGCGTGGCTCTATGGCGAAGGGGCCCACGCGGCGCTGCGTGACGAGAACTTCGCCATGGCGGAAGATCATTTGCGGGTATGGGACCCGGCGCGCGACCGCACCCTTGCGCGCGGGCCGGTCATCACCTGGGCGAGCCGCAGCGGCTCGCGCATCGCCAGTTCGCTGTTCGTCGCCGCGCTTGCCCGCCGCGCGCTTGCCCGCTCGGCCACCGTGCGCATCGCGGTTCACCCGGGCGACGTTGGGGTACCCCACATCCTTGCCAGCATCGACCGCACGGTGGGCGCGTTCGCCGCCTCGCACCGCCCGGCACGCTATGCCGAACTGGCCCCGGCGACCGCCATCTGAATGAAAGATTCGTAACCTACGCGCTGTGGCGTGGGACAATCACGCATCGGCGGCGTCTCAGCCGGAAGACACAATAACGACGGAAGAGCAGAACCCGGTGACGGTGCAGGCAAGGGCAGTCGACATTGCTGGAGACATGAGCACGCCGTTGGCGGGACCAGATCCCGCCCTGCTGGAAACCGGGGCGTCCTGGATAACGCGCCTGGCCGCGCCGATCCTGTCGCTGGCGATCCTGGCGGTCGTGGCGGCGCGGATGGCGCGGTTCGACTTTACCGGCACCTGGGCACTGCTGCCGACGTCGTTCGCCTTCTGGCTGGTCTATGCCGCGTTCTACCTGTCGCCGCCCGTCGCCGACTGGATCATCTTTCGCCGCTTGTGGAAGCTTCCCGCCGCCGGCTTCGTCGCCCTGCTGCGCAAGCTGGTCGGCAACGAGCTGCTCGTTGGCTACGCGGGCGAGCTCTACCTGTACGGCTGGGCGCGCAAGCGGATCGGAATGGTGGGCGCGCCATTCGGCACGATCAAGGACGTTGCGATCCTCTCGGCCGTGGTCGGCAACGTGGCCACGCTGCTGATGATGATCGTGGCCTGGCCAGTGCTTCGCACGCTGGCGCTCGGCCACGACGGGCCGGCTTTCGCGGTCTCGATCGGGGTCGTGCTCGCGATATCGGCGGCAGCGATGCTGTGGCGCAAGCGACTGTTCACGCTGCCCCGCCCCGACCTGGCCTTCGTCGTCGTCGTCCACGCCGCGCGGACCGTGGCGACGACCGGGCTGGCCGCGCTGATGTGGCACCTGGCGCTGCCGACCGTGCCGCTGGGGACATGGCTTCTGCTCGCGGCGCTGCGCCTCCTGATTTCCCGGCTTCCGTTCGTCGCCAACAAGGACCTGATCTTCGCCGGCCTGGCGCTGGTGGTGATGGGACAGGACCGCCCCGTCGCCCAGCTGGTAGCGCTGATCGCCGGGATCACGGTGGCCACGCATGTCGTTCTGGGCGCCTTGCTTGCCGCCGCCGAACTTGCCGGCTGGCTGCGCCGCGCGTGAACCGGCTGTCCGCCTTCATCGCCATGCTAGCCGCCGCAGTTCCTGTATCCGCGCAGGCGGCGATCCGGTCCGACCCCTCGCTGGGAATGGCGCAGGGACGTTGCCGCGCGAACGAGCCCGGGCCCGCCTTCGTCGTTTCCGCCGAAGGGCTGAAGGACCGCACCGGGCGGCTGCGGCTCGAGCTTTATCCGCCCGACGATCGGGATTTCCTGGCTGACGACAACGTCCTCGTCGCCGCGGGCAAGACCTTCCGCCGGGCCGAGGAGCCGGTGCCCCCGTCGGGGCCGGCGACGATCTGCATCCGCGCGCCCGGACCGGGCACCTACACGCTGTCGCTGCTTCACGACCGCGATTCGAACCGCAAGTTCGGGCTCTCGGTCGACGGGATCGGCTTTCCGGGCAACCCGCCGCTGCACCTGCGCAAACCTGAGGCGGCGAGTGCCCGAGCGGTCGCTGGAAACGGGATCACTCACCTCAACGTCCGGCTCAACTATCGCCGTGGCCTGCTGTCGTTCGGTCCGCTGCAAGGGATGACGCGATGAAGATCGTCGATGTTTGCGCGTTCTATGCTCCCGCGGGGGGCGGGGTTAAGACTTATATCGACCGCAAGCTGGCTTACGCCCGCAGCGCCGGTGTCGAGATGGTCGTCGTCGCGCCCGGTCCCGCAAGCGGTATCGAGCAGCGCGGCCCGGGCGCGCGGATAGCGTGGCTGCGTTCGCCGCGCTTCCCGCTCGACGGCAAGTATCACTACTTCGGCGAAGGCAAGGCGCTGCACGCGCTGCTCGATGCCGAGGCGCCCGACGTGGTCGAGGCGTCTTCGCCCTGGCGCAGCCCTTCGATGGTCGCGGACTGGAGCGGCGACGCGGTGCGCAGTCTGGTAATGCATGCCGACCCGCTCGCGGCCTATGCCTATCGCTGGTTCGAAGGCTTTGCCGAACGGCCGACGATCGATCGCGGCTTCGATCGCTACTGGCGCCACCTGCGACGCCTCGACGGCGGGTTCGACACGGTGATCAGCGCGAGCCACAGCCTTAGCCGCCGGCTCGAGGCAGGCGGGCTGCGGCGCGTCGTGACCAATCCGATGGGCATCGACGCCAACGTCTTTTCGCCCGCCTTGCGCGACGATTCGCTTCGCCGGCGCTTGCTGGCTCTTTGCGGTCTGGAGCCGGACGCCATGCTGCTGGTCGGCGTCGGCCGACACGCTCCTGAAAAGCGCTGGCCGATGGTCGTCTCGGCGGTGATGGCCGCGCAATACCGGCTGCCGGTTGCGCTGGTGCTTGTCGGCGACGGCCGCGAACGGGGACGGATCGCGCGCGAGATCGGTACCAACCCGCATATCCGCATGCTCGCGCCCATCTCCGACCGCGCCGAGATGGCGCGCACCATCGCCTCCGCCGACGCCCTGGTCCACGGCTGCGAGGCCGAGACGTTCTGCATGGTCGCGGCCGAGGCACGGGCCTGCGGCGTTCCGCTGATCGCCCCGGCAGAAGGCGGCGCGGCGGACCATGCGCGGGCGAGCGGCGGTCTAACCTTCGAGCCCGGTTCCGCGGCAAGTGCAGCCGAGGCGATCGTAATGCTGGCCGGGCAGCGGAGCCCGGCAGGGCGACCGCGCGCCGCCGTGGACCGCACCCGGACGATGGAGGATCATTTCTCCGAGCTGTTCGCACACTATGAAGCATTGCGCGACCGCAGGCGCGCCGGCGTTCCTGCTCCCGCCTTCATTCCGCAGCCCGCCGCGATTTCGATGGCCGGAGTGGCATGAACACATGGCCTGAACCTTACCGAAGCTTAACGTGACCCGGCGCGCGGCGCGTCCGACAATGCGGCGTCGTTCCGGGGTCCTCATCGCGAATCCCGCGAAACGACGCAGGAAGAGGAACCGCCCCGATGAAGATAATTACTGCTGTCCTGGCTTCGCTTTCGCTTGCGAGCGTCGCCTCCGCCCAACCCGCTCCCATGGCCTCCGACGCGTCGCTGCCGACGTGTTCCGCCACGGTAACCGACAACTGCATGCAGCGCGGTGAAGGCGCGAGTCATGCCATGATGCATCATGCGACCACGCACCACGCAAAGCATCACGCCAAGCATCGCCTGACGCACCGCAAGTCGGCCCACCGGGTGGTCCATCACAAGCGGCACAAGCGCCACCATGTCGCCGCGCATCATGTCGTGCCTGCAAAGTCTGCCCCGGCCCATCCCACCCCGATGGCACCCAAGGGCTGATCAACTGCCGCTGCCGCGCCGCTTTTCAGTTCCTTCGCGAGAAGCGCGGCAGCGGCCCTTTTGCAGCGCCTGCGAGAACGATAGGGTGGCGCTGCGGCGCAGCCGGCCCCGTCGCGCGAGGAATCGTCCGTGACCCACAGGATACTGCTGATCGAAGACGACGTGGCGACAGCGGATTACGTTGCGCGGGGCCTTGCCCAGGAAGGCTTCACTGTCGACAGGGCCGACGACGGCCGCGACGGTTTCTTTCACGCCAGCGATGGCGGCTACGATGCCGTGGTGCTCGATCGGATGCTCCCGGGAATGGACGGTATGGCAGTTCTGGGGGCGCTTCGCGGCGCCGGTGTCGATACCCCGGTGCTGATCCTTTCGGCGCTGGGCACGGCGGAGGACCGGGTAGCCGGCCTGACCGCCGGGTCCGACGATTACCTGGTCAAGCCCTTTGCCTTCGGGGAGCTGCTGGCCCGGCTGCGGGCGCTGCTGCGGCGAGGCAAGACCAGCCCGGTTACCACCCAATTGCGCTGCGGGAACCTGCAGATGGACCTGCTGTCGCGCAAGGTACGGCGCGGGTCCAAACCCGTCGACCTGCAGCCGCGCGAATTCCGCCTGCTCGAATTCCTCCTGCGCCATGCCGAGCAGGTCGTCACCCGCACGATGCTCCTCGAAGGCGTGTGGGACTATCACTTCGATCCCGGCACGAACGTCATCGACGTCCATGTCAGCCGCCTGCGCCGCAAGATCGACGATGGCGAGGAACGCCCCCTTCTCCATACCGTACGCGGTGCCGGCTATCGTCTCGGCGTGGCGGCCTGAGCCCGCTTGCCGCCGAACATGCCGAACCGCCTTCGTGCGCTCGTTCATTCGACCACTGCGCGGCTCGTTCTGCTGCTCTTCCTGTGCCAGGTCGTCGCCACCGCGGGCGCGCTGGCCTTCGTCCGTTCGGAAAGCGAGCGCGCGATCAACCGCGAGCAGCGCGCGCTGGTGGGCGAACTGCGCGACGAACTGGTCGCCGCCTATGACAGCGGGGGACGCGAGCGGCTGAGCGAGGCAATCGACGAGCGCCTCGATTTCACGTTCGGCCGTACCGCGGTCATTCTTCTGCGCGCCCCCGATGGCGCCATCCTGGCCGGCAATCTCGATGCCTGGCCCGCGAAGATCGGCAACAGCACCGCTTGGCAGGTCCTGACCGTCCGGCGCAGCGGCAGCAGCGCGGCCGAGCGGATGGGCTTCACGGCCACTGCGCTGGGCGACGGTTCGCACCTGCTCGCGGGCCACGTGATCGAAGGCAGCGTGCGGCTCAACGACATCGACCGCAATGCGATGCTGGCGGCCATGGCGCTGGCGGTTCCGCTCGCTCTGTTCCTCGCGGTGATCCTCGGGCGGATGATCGACCGGCGCATCTCGCGCATCGCGCGCACCGTCGCCGCAGTGGGCAATGGTGCGCTTTCACAGCGGGTTCCGTCCGAAGCGAGCGGCGACGCATTCGATCGCTTGGCGCAGGGCATCAATGCGATGCTCGCCCGGATCGAGGCTCTGATCGGCGAGCTGCGTACGGTCACCGACGGGCTCGCCCACGACTTGCGTTCACCCGTCACGCGGCTGACCTCAATCATCGAACGCGCCGCGCTCGAAACCAGGGATCCCACCGCGCTCGCAGCGCTGGAACATGCCGCGCGCGAGGCCGACTCGCTGCTGGGTATGCTGACGATGGCGCTACAGATCAGCCGCGCCGAGGCCGGTATCGGCCGCGAGCTGTTCGCGCCGTGCGACATATCGGCACTGCTCGGCGACGTGGTCGAGGTCTATGGCCCGCTGGCCGAGGATCGCGGGTTCGCGCTGTCGGCACGATCGACTGCCGTTGGGGACTTCCCCCTTCATCGCCCCCTAGTCAGTCAGGCGCTGGGCAACCTTGTCGACAACGCTCTGAACTATGCGACCGGGGGAACGCGAATCGTTCTTTCCGCCGAACAGCGCGCGGATGGCCTTGTCCTGATCGTCGACGACAACGGCATCGGCGTTGCGCCCGAACGACGTGCCGAAGCTCTGGCGCGCTTCGGCCGCCTCGATCCGGCGCGCCACCTGCCCGGATCCGGGCTGGGCCTTGCCCTGGTCGAAGCGGTCGCGCGACTCCACGGCGGCGAGGTCGTGCTGGGTGACAATGCGCCAGGCCTGCGCGTCACGATGCGGCTTGCCCGCGACGGCTGATCGCCGGCCGCGAACATTACGATTTTTTCAGGCGGCGGACACCTTGGGAAGAGCCGGCGGGACGTATTCCAGGCCTTGCGGACGACGTGAAGAATGCCGGCCGCATGATTGGACCCGATTGAAAGGCATTTCCACGATGAACACCCGTTCGCTCTTTGCCGGCCTGGCGACTGTCGCTCTTCTCGCCAGCCCCGCCATCGCCTCGGCCGCAACGACCGCCAAGGTCCCGGCGGCCAAGACCGCGGCCATGACCGCCAACACCCAGTGCAAGGGCCTCCACGGCAAGGCGCTGGCCGACTGCAAGGCCAAGGTGCGGGTCGCCGCCCGGACCGCGGTCAAGTCCACGGCCAAGGCCGCGCCGAAGTCACGCTGATCGACTTCCGCTGATCGATCGGCACTTCGGTGCCGGCCACGTTCTCCGGTCGTCCCTGCACGGTCACAGCGGGCACCCCTTCGTCCGTCAGGCCGCCCGGTTTGACCTCCCGCGCCGGCCGCGAGTATCGCGCCCGGACGGCCGGAGAATTATCTTCCAAGTAGCGTGAGGCACCGCCGTGTCGCTGGTGCGGACGGCGGGACTTGAACCCGCACTCTCCAGGAGAAGCGGATTTTAAGTCCGCCGCGTCTACCGATTTCGCCACGTCCGCACGGCGACAAGGCAGCCGTTCGCGGTCATGCCTAGCCGCCCGGCGGGCGGCGGGCAATCGGGGTGCGAATGGCAAGCCGCCCGGCGGCGGCGCACAGACAAGGCCTAGTCGGCGTTCAGCCGCTCGCGCATTTCCTTGCCGGGCTTGAAATAAGGCACGCGCTTCGGCGGAACTTCCACCGACGTGCCGGTGCGCGGATTGCGGCCTTGGCGAGCGTCGCGCTCACGCGTGGAGAAGGTGCCGAAGCCGCGAAGCTCAACGCGGCCGCCATCGGCCAGGCGTTGCCCGATCTCGTCGAAGAAGACGTCCACGACGCGCTCGATCTCTTCGGAGCGCAATCCCGGGCTTTCCTTGGCCAGCGCCTGGAGAAGTTCGGACCGGATCATCGTAGTTCCCCTTGCCTTTGCGGCTTTCGTCCGGATCCGATGGAGCGACCCCTGCCACGGCTAAGCGGCATCTCCCGAACGGACGGACCCTGACAGGTTCCGGCCCGATTTTCAAACTAAACATAAGTTATATGTCGGTTACGCGCTTGAAATCGCTGCTAGGCTGACTGGAGCAAGTCCGCCGGATCGATCCCCAGCCGTTCCATCCGCTGCCGGATCTCTGGCCATTCGCTGGCCATGAAGGCGGCGCGTTCGCTTTCAAGAAGCGTCTTGGCGGCGCCCGGGGCGACGTACATCCCCACTCCGCGCTGGACCTGGACCAGCCCCTCGTTCTGGAACTGCTGGTAAGCCTTGGCGACGGTAAGGGGATTAGCGCCGCGTTCGGCGGCAAACGCGCGGACCGAAGGCAGCAACTGCCCCTCGGGATAGCGCCCGTCGATGATCGCGGCCGCGATCTGGTCGCGAAGCTTGAGATAGACGGGGCGGCTGGCCGAACTCACGCAACAGTCCTTCGCGCTGGGCTTCGGTGTTGCAGTGCCATAATACACCGGATCACGCAACCCTGTGGCGCATGCGCACGAGCCACCCGCAAACTTGTCGCAATTGCAACAAACCGGCTTCACATGCGAGATTTGGCGGCTAGGTTGCCCGGCGATAATCCCGGGCAAGCCCGGGGCAAAGGGATTGCGGAAGGGCGCATCGCATGAAGAGCATGAACCTGTGGAACGAGGGCGACTGGATCGCCGCGATCGGCGCCATCGCGCTGTTTGCGGTCCTGGCGTTCGGGCTGTCGCTCAGCGGCCGCAAGTCCGAAGAAGTCGTCGGCCATCCCAAGGGTCTGTTCGTACTGTTCTACGCCGAGATGTGGGAGCGCTTCTCCTACTACGGCATGCGTGCGCTGCTGGTGCTCTACCTGACCAAGCACTGGCTCTTCGCCGACGGCAAGGCCAACCTCATTTATGGGGCGTACGGCGCGCTCGTTTATATTACCCCGGTTCTTGGCGGACTCATCGCGGATCGCTGGCTCGGCCAGCGCAAGGCGGTGATCTTCGGCGGCATCCTGCTGGCGCTCGGCCACGGGCTGATGGCGGTCGAAGGCAACGGCGGCCAGGCGGACCCCACGATCAACGTGTTCTGGATGGCGCTGGCCTTCATCATCGTCGGCTCCGGCTTCCTCAAGGCCAACATCTCGGTCATCGTCGGACAGCTCTACAAGCTGACCGACATCCGCCGCGACGCGGCCTACACGATCTTCTACATGGGCGTGAACACAGGTGCCGCACTGGGCACGATCCTCGTCGGTTACCTCGGCGAAACGATCGGCTGGGCCTACGGCTTCGGCCTCGCCGGCATCGGCATGGTCATCGGCCTCATCATCTTCATGGTCGGCCGCCCCGCGCTGAAGGGCCATGGCGAAGCGCCGGCGCCGCTCACGCGCAACCGCGAGGTCACCCTCTACGGCGTCGGCATCGCCGCGGTGGCGGTTTGCTGGGGCCTGATCCAGTTCCAGGACGTGATCCAGAACCTGCTCATCGTCGCTGGCGTCTCGATGCTCGGCTACACGCTGTTCGAAGCGTTCAAGCTGCCTAAGGAACCGCGTGAACGGATGTTCGCGATCCTGTTCCTGATCGCGCTCCAGCCGGTGTTCTGGGGATTGTTCGAGCAGGGCGGCGGCAGTCTAAACCTCTACACCGATCGCTACGTCGACCGCGCCGGCGTTCCGACCAGCCTGTTCCAGTCGATCAACCCCATCTACATCGTCCTCCTCGGACCGCTGTTCGCCTGGCTGTGGCAGACCCTGGGGCGCCGCGGTATCGAACCTTCGGCCCCGGCCAAGTTCGGCCTCGCGCTGACTCAGGTCGGACTGTCGTTCCTCGTGTTCGTGTGGGGCGCGCAAAGCGTCGGCCCGGCGATGACCCCTGTGATCTTCCTGTTCCTCATCTACCTCCTCCAGACGACCGGCGAGCTGTGCCTGTCGCCCGTCGGGCTTTCGGCGATGAACCGGCTGGCCCCGGCGCACCTCGCCAGCTTCATCATGGGCGCGTGGTTCTACATGAGCGCGGTGGGCAACTTCGTTGCCGGCAAGATCGGCGAGGCCACCGGAGGCGAAGGCGGCGAAATGTCGAAGGAAGCGACGCTGGCGATCTATTCCAAGATCGGCTGGGTCACGATCGGCATCAGCGTCGTGGTTCTCCTGCTCTCGCCCTTCGTGAAGAAGTGGATGCACCTCGACACGTTGGAAGACCGCTCATCGCCCGACGATCAGGCCGGCGTGCTTGGCGGCGGCGAGGGTGAGAACGTCGACGGGGCGCTTCCCAGCCGCAGCTGAGCGCATCCGCGGACAGCACTTTTCAAGCGAAACGATTGCATCACCGGGCAACGACCCGGAAGAATACCGACGGGGGTCCATGAAGTCTGTCTTGTCAAAGGCGCTCGTGACAGCGGCAATCGTTCTTGCCCTGGCCGGGTGCGCGACCACCGGGGCAAGCACCGGCGCAGACGCGCAATCGGCGGCTAGTTTCGACAAGAATCCCTACCCGTCGACCTATCGCCCCTACCCGTCCTCCCCGACCGCGCTCGTCGGGGCGACGGTGTTCGACGGCGCCGGGGCGCGGATCGACAACGGAGTCGTGCTGCTATCCGGCGGCAAGGTCGAGGCCGTGGGCGGACCCGACCTTGCGGTCCCGGCCGGCTATGCCCGGATCGACGCCACGGGCCGCTTCGTCACCCCCGGAATCATCGACATTCACAGCCACCTCGGCGACTATCCGAGCCCTGCGGTCGAGGCCAATTCCGACGGCAACGAGGCGACCAGCCCGACCACGCCGCAGGTCTGGGCCGAACATTCCGTCTGGCCGCAGGACCCCGGCTTTACCCGCGCGCTGGCAAACGGGGGGATCACCGCGCTGCAGATCCTTCCGGGATCGGCGAACCTGATGGGCGGCCGTTCGGTCACGCTCAAGAACGTGCCCTCGCGCACGGTGCAGGGGATGAAGTTCCCCGGCGCTCCCTATGGCATGAAGATGGCCTGCGGGGAGAACCCCAAGCGCGTCTATGGCGCCAAGGGACAGATGCCGTCGACCCGCATGGGCAACTTCGCGGTCAACCGGGCGACCTGGATCAAGGCGGTCGAATACAAGCGCAAGCGGGATGCCGGCAAGCTCGAGACCCGCGACCTTGCAATGGAAACGCTGGTCGGCGCGCTCGACGGCGAGATCCTCGTTCACAACCATTGCTACCGCGCAGACGAGATGGCGCTGGTCATCGATATGGCGAAGGAGTTCGGCTACCGGGTCGCGGCCTTCCACCACGCGGTCGAAAGCTACAAGATCGCCGACCTGCTGAAGGCCAACGGCATCTGCTCGGCCGTCTGGGCCGACTGGTGGGGCTTCAAAATGGAAAGCTACGACGGCATTCCCGAGAACGCCGCATTGCTTCAGAACGCCGGCGCCTGCGTGGTCATCCATTCTGACGACGAGAACGGCATCCAGCGGCTGAACCAGGAGGCTGCCAAGGCGCAGGGCGATGGCCGTCGCATGGGGATCGACATTCCCGATGCGCAAGTGATCCGCTGGCTCACGCTCAACCCCGCCACCGCGATGGGCATCGACAAGATGACCGGCAGCCTGGCTCCCGGCAAGATGGCCGACGTGGTGCTGTGGAATGCCAATCCGCTGTCGGTCTATGCCCGGCCCGCGATGGTGTGGATCGACGGGGCGGTCATGTTCGACGCCGCCGACCCGCGCCACCGTCCGGTCAGCGATTTCGAACTCGGCCAGCCCGGCATGGGAGACGTGAAGTGAAGCGCCTGTTCCGCCTGGCTGCCGGCGCATCTCTGGCGGCAGCGCTTGCCGCGCCAGCATCCGCGCAGGACGGCGGAGCCTCGTGGGCGATCACCAATGCGACGGTGGTCGTCGGCGATGGTGGTGAACCAATCCCCAACGGGACGGTTGTCGTCCGCGCCGGCAAGGTCGTCGCAGCGGGCTCGGGCGTGGCGGTTCCCGCCGGCATCCCGGTCATCGACGCAAAGGGCGGCTGGGTCACGCCCGGTCTTGTCGTGGCGGTCACCGACATCGGCCTGTTCGATGTCGAAGGTGTCAGCGAGAGCAACGATTCGAGCGCCAAGGGATCGCCCTTCAACGCCGCTCTCGACATCTCGCCCGCGATCAACGCCGATGCGCAGCACATTCAAGTGAGCCGCGCGGGGGGCGTGACCCGCGCCGCGGTCGCGCCGTCGGGAAGCACCAGCGTCTTTGCCGGCCAGGGTGCGATCATCGACCTCGGTGCCGATCCGCGCCCGATCGTGCGCGCGCGGGCGTTCCAGTATGTCGAACTGGGCGAGGACGGAGCCCGCCTTGCCGGCGGCAGCCGCGTCTCGGCACAGGCCCTGTTTCGCAATGCGCTGCGCGAGGCGCGCGACCTTTCGCTGCGAACCCCGCTCAGAGGCAGCAAGGCCCCTTCCGCGGTAGGACAAGGCGACGACATTCCCGCCGATCCGCGACTTGGTGAAGCGCGCGTCGCGCGTGACGAGGACGTTCTGCTCACCCGCTTCGATGCCGCCGCGCTCGGCCCGGTGGTGAACGGCACGCAGCCGCTCTACATCCATGTCGAGCGCGCCGCCGACATTCGCTCGGTGCTCGCGCTCAAGCGCGAATTTCCGCGTTTGCGGATGGTGCTCGTCGGATGCGCCGAAGGATGGCTCGCCGCCGCCGACATCTCCGCCGCCGGGGTACCGGTGATCGCCAAGCCGCTGACCGACCTTCCCGCGGCGTTCGAGCAATTAGCCTCGACCCAGTCCAACGTCGGCCGGATGGCGGCCGCGGGGGTCAAGGTGGCGCTCGGCGATTTCAACGACCAGCCGCGCTATGCGCCGCAATACGCCGGCAATCTCGTCGCGCTAACCCGGATGCCGGGTGCCAGCGGCCTCACCTGGGGCAAGGCGTTCGCGGCGATCAGTTCCGTGCCGGCCGAGATCATCGGCATGGGCGACAGGTTCGGCTCGCTGAGCCCGGGCCACGCCGGCGACGTCGTGATCTGGGACGGCGACCCGCTCGAACTGACATCGGCGCCGGTCGCGGTCTATATCGACGGGATTGCGCAGCCGCTCGACAATCATCAGACCCGGCTGCGCGAACGTTACCGCAATCCGGTCGAAGGTGCATTGCCCAAGGCCTACGACTGGTAGCCACGCCGAAGCGGGCGCAAGGAGAACGATCATGGACCCTGCCCTCGTTTCGCTGATCGCCGCCAGCCTCGCCTTCGTCGGCACGCACTTTGCGATGTCGCATCCCTTGCGCGGGCCGATGGTCCGCGCCTTGGGCGAAAAGGGGTTCGCCGGGGTCTATTCGCTCGTCAGCCTCGCCGCCTTTGCGTGGATGATCCTGGCCTTTCGCGCGATGCCGCGCCGCGGCTTGCCGCTGTGGAACGGCAGCGGAACCGCCATCTGGATCGTCGCCAGCCTCGTTTCGATCGTCGCGCTCGCGTTGTTCATCGGCTCGCTGCGCGGCAACCCGGCGCTTCCCGGCGCGGTCGTCCATCCCGAGGGCGCGCAGGCGCACGCGGGTGGGGTCTTTCGCGTAACCCGGCACCCGATGATGTGGGGTTTCGCGCTTTGGGCACTCGCCCACGTTCTCGTCGCGCCGACGGCCCGGACGCTCGTCCTCGCCGGCGCGATCGCCTTTCTCGCGCTTGTCGGCGCACATCTACAGGACGGCAAGAAAGAGGTTCTGATGGGCGAAGGCTGGCGCGATTGGGAAGCCAAGACCAGCTACTGGCCCCGTCTTGCCGCGCTGCCGGGCATTGGCCTCGGACTTTGGGCGACAACGCTAGTGCTGTGGGCGGCGATCACCTGGGCCCACATCCCGCTGGCCTATGTTCCGGCCGGCCTATGGCGCTGGTTCGGCTGAGTTTAGGCCCGGGCTTCTTCCACCCCGGCGCTGTTATGGCGTAGCGCCTTCAGCACCGTATCGACGATCTGCGGAGCGTTGAGGCCGGCCTCGTCGTATTGCTTGTCGGGCGCGTCGTGGTCCTGGAACACGTCGGGCAGCCGCATCGTACGGATCTTCAGGCCGGCGTCGGTCAATCCCTCGTCGCTCGCCATCGTCAGGACATGTGCGCCAAGCCCGCCGATGCTGCCTTCCTCGACCGTCACGATCACTTCGTGCGTGCTCATCAAGTGGCGGATCAGCGCCTCGTCCAGCGGCTTGGCAAAGCGCAGGTCGGCAACGGTCGTCGACAATCCCCGCGCCTCGAGCTGGTCGGCGGCCTTGAGCGCCTCGCCCAGGCGGGTGCCGAGCGTGAGCAGCGCGACCTTGCTGCCGTGCCGGACGATGCGCCCCTTGCCGATCTCAAGACGCTGCGGTTCGACGGGGAGCGGAACGCCGGTGCCGTTGCCGCGTGGATAGCGGAAAGCGATCGGGCCGCTGTCGTGCAACGCGGCGGTATGGGTCATGTGGACCAGTTCGGCCTCGTCCGCCGCGGCCATCACCACCAGGTTCGGCAGCGTGGCGAGGTATGTCACGTCGAACGAGCCGGCATGGGTAGCTCCGTCGGCGCCCACCAGCCCCGCGCGATCGATCGCGAAGCGAACCGGCAGGTTCTGGATGGCGACGTCATGAACCACCTGGTCGAAAGCGCGCTGGAGAAAGGTGGAATAGATCGCGCAAAACGGCCGCATCCCCTGGGCGGCGAGCCCTGCGGCGAACGTGACCGCGTGCTGTTCGGCGATACCGACATCGAAGAAGCGGTCGGGATGCGCGGCGGCGAACCGGTCGAGGCCGGTGCCCGAGGGCATCGCCGCGGTGATTGCGCAAATCGTCGAATCGCGCGCGCCCTCTGCCACGAGCTGGTCGCCGAAGACGTTCTGGTAGGCCGGTGCACCGCCCGCGCTCTTGACCTGCTCGCCGGTGATGACGTCGAACTTCTGTACCCCGTGGTACTTGTCGGCGCTGGCTTCGGCGGGGGCGTAACCCTTGCCCTTCTGGGTCACGACATGAACCAGGCACGGGCCTTCGGCGGCGTCGCGCACGTTCTCGAGCACCGGGATGAGCTGGTCGAGGTTATGCCCGTCGATCGGACCCACGTAGTAGAAGCCCAGCTCCTCGAACAAGGTGCCGCCCATCGCCATGCCGCGGGCGAACTCGTCGGTCTTCTTGGCCGCCCGGTGAAGCGGCTCGGGCAGCTTGCGCGAGAGGCGGCGGGCGAGGTCGCGGAGTTCGAGGAACGGGCGCGAGGATACCAGCCGCGCGAGATACGACGACAGCGAGCCGACCGGCGGCGCGATCGACATGTCGTTGTCGTTGAGGATGACCACAAGCCGGTTGCCCGCCTGCTTGGCGTTGTTCATCGCCTCATAGGCCATCCCCGCGCTCATCGCGCCGTCGCCGATCACGGCGATGCCCTTGCCCGGGGTGCCGGCCAGTTTGTTGGCCACCGCAAAGCCGAGCGCCGCGGAAATCGAGGTGGACGAGTGCGCCGCGCCGAACGGATCGTATTCGCTTTCGGAACGCTTGGTGAATCCCGACAGCCCGCCCCCCTGGCGCAGGGTGCGGATGCGGTCGCGCCGTCCGGTGATGATCTTGTGCGGATAGGCCTGGTGGCCGACGTCCCACACCAGCCGGTCGGCCGGCGTGTCGAAGACATAATGGACCGCGACGGTCAATTCGACCACGCCAAGACCCGAGCCGAGGTGGCCGCCGGTAGTCCCGACGGCGCTGATCATCTCCTGGCGCAGCTCGTCCGCCAGCTGTCGAAGCTGGGCGGGTTGAAGCCGGCGAAGATCGTCGGGCGTGTGGACGGTATCGAGGAGAGGCGTGGCCAGCGTGGCAGTCATCGCCAGTGCCTTACACTGCGCAGACGATAGTGTCGATTGAGACCGGTCATGCTAGGGGCGGCTCCCCTTTCCTGGAGATTGCCCCTTGTCCCTGCCTTCCGCCAAGCAACCGGTGTGCTTCGTGGCCACCGCCGACCGCAACCGTTCGCGCCCGTTCTACCAGGACGTGCTGGGCCTGCGGCTGATGGGCGAAGACGATCACGCCGCGACCTTCGACATCGGCAACCGCACGCCCCTGCGCCTGACCGACCAGCCAGGCCATGTCGCCACGGGGCAGGTCGTGCTCGGCTGGCATGTCGGCGACATCACCGCCGCGGTGCGGGCGCTGAAGGCCAAGGGGGCAAGATTCCTGACTTATCCGGGGTTCACGCACGATGCCGATACGATCTGGTCCTCGCCCGGGGGCGGGGCGCGGGTAGCGTGGTTTACCGATCCCGATGGCAACGTGCTGAGCCTGACCCAGGCGGGCTAGGCGGCATCTCCTACCGGTGGGCCCGCGGCGGCGCACGCCTGGCACTGGCCGCGCAACTCGATGACGGGGCGGATATCCGCAAATCCCGCGTCGCGGCCCGCGGCGCGGAGCGTGCCCGTCAGCCGGTCGTCGTCGATGTGCAGCGTCTTGCCGCAGGTATCGCAGATCAGGAATATGCAGTCGTGCCGGCAACCGGGGTGGCTGTTCGCGAGATAGGCGTTCGCACTCTCCACCCGCCGCGCCAGGTTGGTGCGCACGAACAGGTCGAGAATGCGGTAGACGGTATTTGCCGCGACCCGCTTGCCGCGCCGTGATCCCACGCTCTCGGCGATGTCATAGGCCGACGCGGGGCGATCCTGTGCGGCGAGCACGTCGAACACGTCGCTGCGCATTCCGGTCCATTGCTCGCCCGCCGCGGTCAACGCGGTGCGAGCGGCGTCGACCAGCCCGGCGCCCTGGTGTTCGTGGTGATGATGCCCCGTCATGCCGCCCGATATAGGCGGCCATGCGAAGCTGCGCAAATCAGCCCGGGGTGAACGCGGGTTTGTAGACCGCGGGGTACAGCCGCTTGAGCGCCGCCACCTTGGGTGCATCCCAGTGCACGATATAGGGGTAGGTCGGGTTGTTCTGCATGAAGTCCTGGTGATGCGCCTCGGCCGGATAGAACCCACGCGCCGGCTCGATCCGCGTGACGATAGGACGGTTCCACAGCTTCGCTGCCTTGAGCTGCGCGAGATAAGCAGAGGCAACGCGCGCCTGCTCGGCGTTCATCGGCATCAGCGCATTGCGATACTGGGTGCCGGTGTCCGGACCCTGACGATTGAGCTGGGTGGGATCGGTCACCACCGAGAAGAAGATGCGCAGGAGCTGGTCGTAACGGACCTGCGCCGGATCGTAGGTTACCCTGACCGCTTCCGCATGCCCGGTGTCGCCGCCGCTCACCCGATCGTACGAAGCAGTGGTCGCGTTGCCCCCGGCATAGCCCGAGACCGCACTGGTAACGCCGCGCACGTGACTGAACACGCCCTCAACGCCCCAGAAGCAACCGCCGGCGAAGATCGCGGTTCGCGGGCCCTTGCCCTCGGCGGAGACGACGCGGGCTGCAGGCGCCGCGACAACCCCTTCGGCCTGGGCCGGGCTGGTGCAGGCGGCGACCAGAACGGCCGCACCCGCCACCGCGACGCCTAGCGCCTTCACTGGTGTGCGGCGGGAATTACGTGGGAAACGATCTGGGCACGTGCCTCGCCACCGATGCTGGCTGCAAGACCTGCGGTACCGATCAGGAAACCGATCAGGAAGGAGCGGAAGAGGTCGGGTTTGAACAGGCCCATCGTCGTGTCTTTCGTTGCGTGTCGTTCGGTCTTTGTGTCTCGTCCGCAGACTAGGCGAATCGGGCTTGCCCTGCTGTGAACGCGCGCACACGGCACTGTTCAGTCGGCGAAGCGACGGGAAAGATCGACGAATGACGGATGGCAAGGGCCTCGACGCTGTGATCGTGGGCGGAGGCCATAACGGCCTCGTCTGCGCATTCTATCTCGCGCGAGCGGGGTTCCGCGTGCGGATCTGCGAGGCGCACCACACGCTGGGCGGAGCAGCGGTCACCGAGGAATTCGCGCCCGGCTTTCGCAACTCGGTGGCGAGCTACACGGTCAGCCTGCTCCAGCCCAAGGTCATCGCCGACATGGCGCTGCATCGCCGCGGTTACCGCGCGGTCGAGCGCCCGATAGCGAACTTCCTGCCGCTGTCGGTCCAGCCGGGCGATTACCTGAAACTGGGAGGCGGAATGGCCAAAAGTCAGGCGGAGGTCGCGAGGTTCTCGGCCGCCGATGCCGCCGCCCTGCCGGCCTATTACGCGGCGCTGGAACAAGTTGCCGATGTCGTGCGCGCGCTTGCCCTGCGCATCCCGCCTGACGCCGGCGGCGGCATCAAGGGCATGATCGACGCCGCGCTGCAATCGCGCGTTCTCGCACGGCTCGATCTGCCCGGCCGGCGCGAGGCTTTGGCGCTGTTCACCCGCTCGGCCCGCGAATACCTCGATGGCTGGTTCGAAAGCGCACCGCTGAAGGCCGCGCTGGGCTTCGACGCCATCGTCGGCAATCATGCCAGCCCGGATACGCCGGGCAGCGCCTATGTCCTGCTGCACCACGTGTTCGGCGAGGTGAACGGCAACAAGGGAAGCTGGGCCCATTCGATCGGCGGAATGGGCGCGATCACCCAGGCGATGGCCGAGGCGTGCCGCGAGGCTGGCGTGGAGATCGGGCTGGAACAGTCCGTCGAGCGCGTCCTGGTGGAGAGCGGCAAGGCCGTCGGCGTGCGGCTGGCGAGCGGCGAGGAAGTCCGCGCGCACCGGGTTATCGCCAACGTGGGCCCGGCGCTGCTCTATCGCCGTCTGATCGAGCGCTCGGCGCTCCCCGGCGATTTCGCGGTGGCAATGGACCGCTTCGCCACCGGCAGCGGCAGTTTCCGGATGAACCTGGCGCTGTCGGAACTGCCGCGCTTTTCTGCTCTGCCCGAGCCAGGCGAACACCATTCCGCCGGAATCGTGATCGCACCCAGCCTCGACTACATGGACCGCGCCTATGCCGATTCGCGCGCCTTCGGCTGGTCGCGCGCGCCGATTGTGGAAATGCTGATCCCGTCCACTGTGGACGACAGCCTGGCGTCGTCGGGCCAGCACGTCGCCAGCCTGTTCTGCCAACAGTTCAATCCGCGCCTGCCCGACGGAAGCGACTGGGACGCGCGAGAGGCGGAGGCGGTGGAAGCGATCCTGACCACGATCGAGCATTACGCGCCCGGTTTCCGCGAGACGATCGTCGGGCGCCAAGTGCTCAGCCCCAAGGGACTGGAACGGCGCTTCGGACTGGTCGACGGCGACATCTTCCACGGCCGGATGAGCCTCGACCAGCTATGGGCGGCGCGCCCGGTGCTTGGGGCTGGGTCCTATCGCGGACCGCTTACCGGGCTGTGGATGTGCGGCGCGGGGACCCATCCGGGAGGTGGCGTGACCGGCGCGCCCGGCCACAACTGCGCCCACGCGATCCTCAAGGCCGGACGCAAGCTCTGAGGCCCGGCGCGGCAGCCGGCATCAGTGGCGGAAGTGACGTATCCCGGTGAAGACCATCGCCAGGCCCGCGTCATCGGCGGCGGCGATAACCTCGTCGTCGCGGATCGATCCGCCGGGCTGGATCACCGCAGTCGCTCCTGCCTCGGCAGCCGCTAGCAGGCCGTCGGCAAAGGGGAAGAACGCGTCGGAGGCGACCGCGGAGCCTTTCGTGCGCGGGGTGTCCCAACCGAACTTCTCTGCTGCCTCGGCCGCCTTCATCGCCGCGATGCGCGACGAATCGCGCCGGTTCATCTGTCCCGCACCGATGCCCGCGGTTGCGCCGTCGCGGGCATAGACGATGGCGTTCGACTTGACGTGCCGAGCGACGGTCCACGCGAACATGCAGTCGTTCAGTTCCTGCGCAGTGGGCGCGCGTTTGGTCACTACCCGAAGGTCGGCTTGCGTGATCGCCCCGTTGTCGCGTCCCTGCACAAGTAACCCGCCCGTGATGGGCTTGACCGACAGGCCCGCGCGCCGCGGATCGGGCAGGTCCCCCGTCAAAAGAAGACGCAGGTTCTTCTTCTTGGCGAAAGCCGCCAGCGCCCCTTCGTCGGCATCGGGCGCGACGACGACTTCGGTGAAGATAGCGCAGATCGCCTGCGCGGTCGCCTCGTCGAGCGGACGGTTGACCGCGACGATCCCGCCGAACGCCGAAACATCGTCACAGGCCAGTGCGCTTTCCCATGCTTCGCGCAGCGTGGCTGCCTGCGCGACACCGCACGGATTGGCGTGCTTGACGATCACCACGGCGGGATCGCCGCCCCTGAACTCCGCCGCCAGTTCGAGCGCGGCGTCGGCATCGGCGTAGTTGTTGTAGCTCAGCTCCTTGCCCTGGACCTGGCGCGCCTGCGCGATGCCGCGCCCGTGCGGGCCGACCGGGGTATAGAGCGCGGCGCGCTGGTGCGGGTTTTCGCCATAGCGCAGTTCGGTCACCCGGCGGCCGTTCACGCTCAGCATCTCGGGAAACAGTTCCTGCTGGTCGGCGAAGGCAAACCACTGGCTGATCATGGCGTCATAGGCGGCGGTCGCGGAGAAGGCGCGCGAGGCCATCTTGCGGCGGAATTCGAACCCGGTCGCGCCGTCGTTTGCCGCAAGTTCCCCGATCAGCGCCGGATAATCCGCCGGATCGGTGACGATCGTAACGAAAGCGTGGTTCTTCGCAGCCGAGCGGACCATCGAAGGCCCCCCGATGTCGATGTTTTCGATCACCTCTTCGCGTCCAGCGCCCTTCGCCACTGTCGCCTCGAACGGGTAGAGATTAACCACGACGAGATCGATCGCGCCGATCCCGTGCGCTTCCATCGCATCGGCATGTTCAGGATTGTCGCGCACCGCCAGCAGGCCGCCATGGACCATCGGATGAAGTGTCTTGACCCGGCCGTCCATCATCTCGGGAAAACCGGTCAGGTCGGATACGTCGCGAACGGTCAGCCCAGCATCCCGCAAAGCTTTCGCGGTTCCGCCGGTGGAGACCAGTTCGACCCCGCATGCGGCGAGCGCCTGACCCAGTTCCGCCAACCCGGTCTTATCCGAAACCGAGAGGAGCGCACGGCGGATCGTTACAGCATTCACTTCAAACGTTTCCCATCTTCTTCAGCAGCCATGAGAAGCTGCCGCCCCCGCGCGAGACGAGGCCCTGAATCACGAGCTGGCGGGTGCCGACCGGGCGCCCCTGTCCATCGGCCCACAGGCTGTCGTCAATAGACAGCTCGCCGCCTTCCGCGCCCCCGCCCGAGCGGAACTGCCAGTGGCTGCCGTCGGGGAGCTGCAATGCCGCGCCCTGTCCGTCCTCGGACAGGAAGGGTTCCACTCCGGGGGCGAGGTGGAAGCGGATCGCGAAAGCAACCTTGCCGCGCCGTCCGCGCCGTCCCACCGGCACAAGCTGGTCCTGGCCAAGCAACTCCGTCCCGTCGTCGCGAAGCATCAGGATCCGGCGATGGGTCAGGCCATAGCGCGCGGCATAGCCATCGTGCGCGGCCTCGATCCGGGTGGCGCCGATGCTCTTCTGGCCGGGGCCGTTTTCGCCTGAGATCGCGCGACGGTCGACTTCCACCTCGGACACCCCGGCGCCGAGGCGGCCGTTGATCAGGACCGCGGTGGAATTCATGTCGTCAAGCGCAAGCGTCGAGTGCGCTGCGGTGGCGCGCAGCCCCTGGGCGAGGCGCACGGGGATCTGGCCGCCGGCAAAGGCCGCGCCGCCGCAGTTGACGATGATCCGCTGTGCGCCCGCGCTCAGCTCGAAAGCCAGGGCAGAGGCGCACCCATCGCGCGCATGGCGGGCGAGCGGCGGCGGCGCCGCGTCGACGATCAGCACCGACGCCTGGGAGCCACGGCCCGCAACCACCCGCTGGTAGCCCCATTGCCGCGCATCGCGCAGCGGACGGGTGCGGACGCCGCTCGCAGCGATCAGCGCCTCGACCCGCGCAGCCTCGACCCCGCCTGCGCCCTGCCAGCTGGACAAGCCGCCATCGCCATGAAGCACCCCCAGAAGCGGGGGAACGAGCAGGCCCAGCATCGCCTGCACCGCTTCGGGCGGATCGCGGCGCGTCGCGCGATAGCAGGCCGACAGCCGGACGAGCAGCCCGATGGCCTCCATCTGGGCCAGGGGACTACGCGACAGAACCCCGCCATCGTCGCCCACGAGTTCGCCCAGCGTGCGAACCAGGCCCGCCTCGCCATAGAGGCGGCGCGGCTTGCCCTCGGGCAGCAACAGGCCCGCCGCGACGATCGCGCACCACCCGGCAAGCTCCGCCAGGCGGTCCTCGGCCTTGCCGACATGGCGGTCGAGCCAGCGCGCGGTATCGGCAAGGGCGGTGAGCGTGCGTCCGCGCAAAACCTTGTCCCGGCCCGACAGCAGCAGGGGCGCGTGGATGAGCCAGGCCAGCAGGCGATGGCCCGCGTTGCCGACGGTCCACGCCGGTCCCCCGCGACCGAAGCTGCCGGGCCGCGGATTGGCATCGAGCCAGGCAATCAGGATACGCTCCGCCACGGGCGCCCCGGCTTCACGCGGGGCACTGGCGGAAAGATCGTCGAGCCACCGGAAACCGTGGACGTGACGTTCAAAGGGCGGCGTGAGGGTCCGTCCGGCAAAGCTGGTCTCGGCGATCGCGACCTTGCTGCCGTGAAGCAGGAAATGCCCGGCACGCAGCGCCATGCCCGCTGCACGATCCCCCCGCAGCGGGTTGGAGACCGTGGCCAGCAGGCGCAGCCGGGGCGACTTGCGCCAGGGCGATTGCAGCACCCCGCCCGGAACCCCCGCGCGGTAGGCCAGCCGCAGCAGTCGTTCGCCCGCGCTGAGCGAGGGCGGCGCGAAATCGGCCAGCGCGAGTGCGCGGCCCGGCTCGATCACTTCCGAACCATGGCCCGCCGGCGCATCGTCGGGGAGATGGATCATGTCGTCGCGCTTGCCGGCAGGCAGCGGCAAGGCAGGTGCAGAGCCGCGCGCGGCCGCGGGGCCTTCTGCCAGCAGCGCGTCGCTTTCGCCACCGCCGCCCATCGTCTCAGTGCCCGCCGCGCAGCGCGGCGATATTTTCGGCGTAGCGCTGAGGTCCGCCGCGGAAGGTCGCGGTTCCCGCGACCAGGACGTCCGCGCCTGCTTCTATCGCCTGCGTCGCCGTGCCGACGTCGATGCCGCCATCGACCTGCAGACGGATGTCCCGCCCGGTCTTGTCGATCATCTTGCGCACCGCCTCGATTTTCTTGAGCTGGCTGGCGATGAAGCTTTGCCCGCCGAAACCGGGATTGACGCTCATCACCAGCACGAGGTCGATCTCGTCGATCAGGTAGTCGAGCATCTTGGCCGGCGTGGCGGGATTGAGCGAGACGCCCGCCTGCTTGCCCAGTGCCTTGATCGCCTGGACCGTGCGGTGGGCGTGGGGTCCCGCTTCGGGATGGAATGTGATGATGTCGGCCCCGGCATCGGCGAAGGCCGTCAGGAACGGATCGACCGGCGCGATCATCAGGTGGACGTCGAGCGGCTTAGCGGTGTGAGGACGCAGCGCCTTCACGACCGCCGGCCCGATGGTGAGGTTTGGGACGAAATGACCGTCCATGACGTCGACGTGGATCCAGTCGGCGCCGGCTTCGTCGATCGCGCGCACTTCTTCGCCCAGCCGCGCAAAGTCGGCCGACAGGATCGAAGGAGAAATGAGCGGTCGGGCCATTCCCTTGCGCAGTTAGCCACCACCCCTTGTGCGGACAAGCGCGATTGTGCCGCTTTTCCACACAAGATGTCGCGTTTCGGGGCAGGACGAGGCCCTTTCGGGCGGTACTGCCGCGCGCGATTGACCTTGCTTGCGCCGCTGATAGACCGGCTTGGTCCAGCAAGCTGCTGCCCGCAAGGAACTTTCCGCCGCCCGTGTCGCCAGAACCTGCCCTTCGCGACCCGCCTGCCAGTGACCTGGCGCTCCCCGCCGCCCGGCTGATGGAGCGCGAGACGCGGCGGCGTTTCGCGCCAGTCGCGGCGGTCCTCGACGGGATCGCGGTGGAGCCGGGCCACTCCCTCCTGCGCGGCGACGCCTTCGTGCTCAATGCCGGGCGCGACATCGTGTTTCACTATCGGCGCGGCGAGGGCGTGACCGTCTCTGCTCCTCCCCAAGCCGAGGCAGGCGAAGTTGAGCTTTGGTTCAACGGCAGCGTCTATGCCGCCATCGCCTCTCTCAACGGTCTGTTGCCGTTCCACGCCTCTGCGATCGCGCACGAAGGCCGGGTCCACGCCTTTTCCGCCCCGCCCGGCGGCGGCAAGTCGACCCTGACCGCCGCGCTGG
Source organism: Novosphingobium tardum (assembly GCF_042652045.1). Classification (NCBI taxonomy): domain Bacteria; kingdom Pseudomonadati; phylum Pseudomonadota; class Alphaproteobacteria; order Sphingomonadales; family Sphingomonadaceae; genus Novosphingobium; species Novosphingobium tardum. Next base: position 386,559 of record NZ_JBHSDR010000003.1, read on the forward strand.
GGAGGGAAGGCTTCGCGCTGTTCTGCGACGATACCCTGATCCTCGACATCTCCGATCCCGACCGCATCATGTGCCTGCCGGGTCACAAGCGCCTGAAGCTCTGGCCCGATGCGCTCGACCTGACAGGTGCCACTGGCGAGGAGCAGGTGTCGGCCGGCTATCCCAAGGTTTTCGCCAGCCCAAGTGCCGGAGCGGTGTCGCAAGCTGCTGCTGGCCGAAATGGTCTTTCTCGAGCGGGCTGATTCATGCCGGCTCGATCCGCTTCCCCCGGCCGAGCGGATCGCCCGCTTGCAGGACGATCACTATACCGCCATGCTGTTCGAACAAGCCGGCGGCCTGTCGCGCCGCGAACGGTTCCTCCAGCTCGCGGGCGTTGCCGGGCGGATGCCGATGGCAAGTTTTTCCCGGCCGTTCGAACCCACCCGCTTCAAGGAAGGCGTCAGGTTCATCGCCGCACACATCGGGCAGCAGGACAGATCGTGACCAAGGTGCTGGCCAAGAACATCGACCGCTTCGTCGAGACCGAGATCGACGAGGAAACCGTCGTCATGGACCTTGAGAGCGGCAGCTTCTTTTCGCTGCGCGAAAGCGCCCGCGCGATCTGGTTGCTGATCGACGGAACCCGCTCGCGCGATGCCATTCTTGCCGCGCTCGCCGCCGAGTACGAAGCGCCCGAGGCCGAACTTGCCATCGACCTCGACGGCTTCATCGCGACCTTGCGCGAAGCCGGTCTGATTACCGGCGGCTGATCGCCGCGATGAACGAGGCCAAGGCCCGCGGGACCGCGCGTGACGCTTGGATCGGCCGCGCCCGCACCGCCGAGGCCGTGGCGGCACTTGCCCTGGCGAGAATTCTCGTCGCTTTCGTTCCGTTCCATGTCTGGCGTTCCCGCTATGGCAGCATTGTGCCGGTCGGGCCTTTGGTCGTGGCCTCCGCGGCGGACCCCCAACCGCAAAACCTTGCTGCGCGCAGGCTGGCGCGGGCGGTGGACCGGGCCGCGGCGCGGCTTCCTGGTGCCTCCGTGTGCCTGCCGCGGGCAATGGCCCTGCAAGCCCTGCTCATCAGCCGGCGCATCGGCACAACACTTGTGCTCGGGGTGTTGCCGGGAGCGCAGCGGGGATCGATCGACGACCTCCATGCATGGGTCGCGGCGGGCGGAGAAATCCTGATCGGCGGGGACCTTTCCGGACACGTTCCGTTGCTTGCTCTGCAACGCGAGTTCTAGGTGCACCGCAACACGTCGGGATGACGTTTGCGCCAAGAGTTTGAAATTGGCGGAAACCAAGCGACAATTCAGGCGTTTCTTCTGCAATGCAGCATTGACCGGCAGCTAAATTTCAGACACATCCCCCGAAAGCCTGATGTAAATCCGCTGAATCGCCTCGCGATCGATCCTGGAGTTTTATTATGCGCAGTGCACCGGTTAACGAGAAGTCCGCTCCCAAGACCTGGACGAAGCCGGCACTCGTGCGCGTCGGTACGATTTCTGACGTGGCGGGCGTCACGGGCGGAGCGCAGAACAAGAATCAGGCGAGCTGATCACGCCCCTTTGCTGCCCTTCATGACTGGATAGCTTTCGTTGATCGCCTGCCTTCGGCTCGGCCCTGGAGATTCCCGGCCGGCCGAACCGGTTTCGCGATCGCTTGGCCTTTTCGACGGAGCGCCAGCAGCGCTCGCCTCCGAAGGCCGGTTTCACTTCTTCACCACACCGCCGTTCGGTACCCGCAGGCCCGCGCCCGGCGCACGGCAGCGCGCCCGGCCGGACCGGTTCGTGCCTGCACGCAGCCCTGGTGGCTCGGTGGTCCTCTTTCACGGCTGGCTCGACAATCGCGCCGCGCTTGCTGACCGGTTGGGCGTGCCGCGTGATACCGCGCCTCCCGTCCTCTATGGCCTGGCAGTCGAGAAGCTGGGCGACGACGCAGACCTAGCCGCAATTGGGGACTATTGCGCGATCACCGCCGACCCGGCGACCGGCCGGACCCGGCTTTCGCGAAGCGCGTTGAACGCGCCGCCGCTGCATTATCATCACGACGGCGAGTTGCTCGTTGCCTCCTCCGTCCCCCGGGCGATCTTTGCCGCCGGCGTGCCGATGGCGATCGACGAGCAGAAGCTCGCCGACAGTCTCGTCGGCAATTTTCGCGAGGAGGAGCGGAGCTTCTATCAAGCGCTGGCGCAGGTCCCGATCGGCGCGACCGTTACCATCGGCACTGCGCCCGCAAAGGCCCGGCGCTTCTATTCGCTCGCCAATGTGCCGCCAATCGCCCCGATCAGCGACGAGGACTGCATCGCCAGAGCACGCGAACTTCTGGCCGAGGCGACCCGCTGCGCGCTCGACGGGTTTGCTAACCCGGGTATCTGTCTTTCGGGCGGTCTCGATTCGGCGCAGATAGCTGCCGAAATGCTTCGCCAGATGCCCGATGGCCAGCGGCTCCCCAGCTTCACCTTTACTCCGGATCCCGACTGGGACCGCGAGATTGGCGACGATATCATGGGGGACGAACGCCCCTTCGTCGAAGCTTTCGCGGCGCAGCACCCTTCGCTCGACCCGCATTTCTTCGACAATGCCGGGATCGGCTTCGACGAGCGCATGGACGACATGCTCCTGGCCACGGGAGTCCCCGCTTCGGGACTGCCCAACATGTACCATTATCACGCGCTGTGGCGCGCCGCGCGCGACGCAGGCTGCGACATGATGGTCGTCGCCGACTTCGGTAACCAGACCTTCAGCAACGACGCGCGCTGGGCCTATGCGGAGTTCTTCCGCCGCGGCCGGTGGATCGAGCTTTACCGTCTTCTGCGCGACAGGCCCGGAGACGGGCGCTCGGTCCTCCGCAAGTTCCTGTCGCTGTGCGTGCTCAATGCGCTGCCGATGCCGCTGCATCGCCTGGTCCGGCGGATCGTCCACGGCTCAGCCCCGACCAGCCGGCGAATGACTGCGATCAATCCGCAGTTCGCCGAACGGACTCACGCGTTCGAACGGCTCGACAGCGGTACGCATCACTGGGACCGGTATGCCCCGCGGACCCGGCGCGAGGAGATCACGCGCGAATTCTTCAACGGTAACCCCGAAAGCGAGGACGTGCGCCAAGGCTTCGAACAGCTCTATAACGTGGCGTGGCGGACCATCCCGGCGTATCGTCCGCTCGTGGAATTCTGCTGGAGTCTTCCGACCGAAAAGTTCGCCCGCGGCGGGGTAACCCGCTGGCTCGCCCGCGCCATGGCCGAAGGTGTGCTGCCCGACGAGCAGCGAAGCAATCTGCGCATGGGCCAGCACAGCGTCGACTGGCACACCCGCATCGGGCGAGACCGCCAGCGCTGGAGTGACGACCTCGCCCGCTGGGAAGAGATTCCGCAGGTTGCCGAAACGGTCGACCTTGGCCGGATGCGACGCCTCCTGAACGAGGATTGGCCCACCCGGACGAGCTGGAACCGCGACGTGTTCCTTTCGATCGCACTCGGCGTGCCGCGCGCGATCATGAACGGCCGCTTCGTGGCGATGGTCAACGGCCGCAACGATCGCTGAGCGCAAGAGGATGGCCTCGCGATCCGTCAGCCATGCGCCGCCTTACGCCGCCGGTTCGAGCCGGACCCTGGCCGGCCTCGTGCCGCGCGGCCGGCTTGTCGCCTATGCGGCGATCAGCCTCCTCGTCGCGCTCAGCGAAGGGATCGGGATCGTCCTGCTGGTGCCGTTGCTGGGCTCGCTCGGGCGGACCGGCGCGGCGCCCAGCGGTCCTCTCGCCCGCGTCCTTTCGCTGCTTCCGCCTGCTCCTGGGCTTGCCGCGATGCTGGCGCTCTTCGTTGTGCTTGTCGTGGTTCGCGCCGCGCTCCAGTTCGCACGCCTTACTGAAGGCACGCGCCTGCAGCGGATCGCGGTTCGCAGGCTGCGCCGCCGGGCGGTTGCGGCACTGATCCGCGCGGACCTGCGCCAATCGGGACAATGGCGCCAGGCCGAGGTGACCAGCCTGCTGGTCAACGAAAGCGAGCGGATCGCGCTGGGGATCGGCGATCTTGCCGGGGCCTTTGCCGCGCTTGCCACGCTGGGCATCGCCTTCGCGGCGGCGCTGCTGCTGTCGCCGCTTGTCGCGCTGACTGCGCTGGCCGGCGGAGCGGCGGTCGTCGCGGCCTACGCCTCCTCCCGCCGCCGCTCGCTGGCGCATGGCACAATGCTCACGGCGCTCAATGCCGAACTCCACCAGCAACTCGCGGACACTCTCGGCGCGCTGCGTCTGATCAAGAGCTTCGGCGCGCAAGACCGCAGCCTTGCGGCGCTCGACGCGATCGAGCGCGAGGCCGCGGATGAGCGGGTCGCCCACCAGGCGATGGTGGCGCGCGGCCAGGCGCTCCTCCTCGTCGCAGGTGCGATCCTGGCGGCGGTGCTGGTGTGGCTCGGCATTCGCCAGTGGCACACCGCGCCCATCGTCCTGCTGCCGCTCATCGCGCTGTTCGCGCGGGTACTGCCCCTGCTCGACGGGCTGCAGGCCCATTGGCAAAGCTGGCGCGCGGCACAGCCCGCGCTGGGCGCGACGCTGGCGCTGATCGGCGCGGCAGAAGACGCGGACGAGACTGCGGATGTTGCTGCCCGGATCGCACCGGCTCCCGACCGCGAGATCGCGCTCAAGGGCGTCTCCTTGCGCCATGCCGGGAGAGTGCGGCCGGCGCTCGACCGGGTGGACCTGGTCCTCCCCCTGGGCAGCGCGACCGTACTTACCGGCGCTTCCGGCGCGGGAAAGAGTTCGGTCGCCGATATCCTGGGCGGCCTGATCCAGCCGGATACGGGCGCGCTGACGCTGGACGGCCGAGTCCTCGACCCCGCCGAACGCGTAGCCTGGCGTGAGCGCGTGGCTTACGTCCAGCAGGAGCCGATCCTGTTTCACGCGACGATCCGCCAGAACCTCCTCTGGGCGGTCCCCGACGCCGACGAGACCCGAATGGTCGCGGCCCTGCGCGGCGCCGCTGCGGGCTTCGTGCTCGACCTGCCGCTAGGACTCGACACCGTGGTCGGCGAGGCCGGACGGCAACTTTCGGGGGGTGAGCGCCAGCGCATCGTGCTCGCCCGCGCGCTGCTGCGCGAGCCTGTGCTGATGATCCTCGATGAGGCGGCGAGCGCACTCGATCCGGCTAGCGAGGCGGAGATCGCGGCAGCGGTAGGCCACATGCGCGGGCGGATTACCCTGCTCATCATCGGTCACCGCGGCGCGCTGACCGCGCTGGCGGACCGGCAGGCGCACCTTGCCGAAGGCCGTATTTCCACGACTCACGCCAAGGTCGCCGCGGCATGAGCGTGCTGCCGGGTTCGCTCAAGGCAATCTTGCTCGCGATGTTGGGGGGATCGCCCCCGCCGGCGCTGAGCGAGGGGGAATGGGCGACAGTCGGCGCGATGGCGCGGCAGCATAGGCTTGAGCCGATGCTAGCGTGGCGGGACGGCCCGAACACGGGACCGCGATGGGCGGTGCCGGAAGCGGTTGCGGCGCGGTGGCGCGAGGCGCTCGACCATTCCGCACGCCAGAGCCTCGCTCAACAAGCGGCCCTGCGCCTGCTAAGTGCATCGTTAACCGCCCGCGGCATTGCCTTCGTCGTTCTCAAGGGCGCACGCCTGGCGTGGTCGGTCTATCCGGCGCCCGCGCTGCGCCCGATGCGCGACCTCGATGTCCTCGTCGCCCCACAGGACCTTCTGCCTGCCGCGCAGGCGCTGGCGCAGGCAGGGTTCAGTTCCCCTCTTGCGGAGTCGGCCCTGCTTGCGCGGGCGATGGCCGAGGACAAGCACCTGCCGCCGCTGTGGCACGAGACATTGGGGGTTGCGGTGGAGCTCCATCACCGCCTGACCGACTTGCCCGCGCGGCGGGCCTACCACGTTCCCCAGCTCGATCCAGCGGCGATGCTCGCCGGAGCCGAGGCGGTGGAGCTCGGCGGGGTGGCGATGCCCTGCCCGCGGCCAAATGATCTGCTCGCTCACCTCATGGTTCATGCACTTTATGGCCACAGGCTCGACTGCGGCCCGCTGGTGCTGGCGGACATCCATTTCCTGCTGGACCGCGAGACGATCGACTGGCGGTCGTTCTGGGAAGCGGCCCGGCAGGATCGCTGGAGCCGCGGCGCGGCGCTGTTGCTGGCCTTGGTAGAGCGTCGCTTTAGCACGCACGGCGCGGTCTTGCCGCCCGATGTCGTTCAACCGCCCATCGAGATGATCGAGGCAGCCGAAGAGGCCATGCTCCAGGACCTCGACGAGAGGGGCCACGGCGAGGCAATGGCCGACCTGTTCGCAGCGCGGTCGCCCGCGGCGCTGGGAGGGGCGATCCGGCGCCGGCTCACGCCCGATAAGCAAGTGACCGCCAGCGAGGGCGAGGGAATGCCTGCCTGGCGGTTCTGGCCGGTTTGGGCGTGGCGCAGGATTTCGCGCTTGGCCGACAGGGCTCGCGACCCGCGCGTGGCGGCCGAAGCGCGCCAGGCTGCGGCACTGCTGCGCTGGCTCCAGTCCTGAAGGTCCGCCAACGGACAATTCACAGGCGGTTCACGCCCTGAAATGCTATAGCGCCACCTCGCCGTTCGGCCGCCATTGCCGGCAGGACAGGCCGCCGCGATGGCGGACTTGGCGAAGTTTCGATGCAACAACCGGGATTTTTTCGATCATGAACAAGCCGCAACGTCTCCGCGCCGCGGCGCTCGCGCTCGTCTCCGCTGCAGCGCTTTCGGCGCCCGCGGCGCATGCCCAGTCAGGCTGCCTCGGGGTTCCCAGCGCGACTACGCTCAATGTCTCGGTCGAAGGCGTGCGCAGCAGCAGCGGACTGATGACGATCACGCTCTACGGCGACGATTCGCGCCAGTTCCTGGTCAAGAAGGGCTCGATCAAGGTCAACCGCACCCCGGCGCATGCCGGGGTTACACGCGCCTGCATCTATGTGCCCAAGCCCGGCGTCTACGCCTTGGCCGTCTACCACGATGCCGACGGCAGCCGGAAGCTGAACCGCAGTGGCCTTGGCCTTCCGACCGAAGGCTACGGCTTCTCGAACAACCCGCGCACGCTCGCCGGGCTTCCGTCGTTCAGCTCGGTGCGGCTCAATGTGCCCAAGAGCGGGCTGACCACCCACATCCAGATGAAGTATCCCTGACGCGCCCTCGCGCGTCAGCCATCAACGGAAATAGGCCGGCGCCTGCGCTTCCGCGATTGCGTGGAAGTGCGGGTCGTCGACGTCGAGCCACCACGCGCCCGCGATCTCCATGGTCGCGGCGCGACCGGCGTCGGCAAGGCGCTGCATCCCGTCCGACAGGCTTCCCGCCGCGCCGTCGGCAATCGCCGCCTCGATCGCCCGGGCCAGTTCGGGCGTCGCGAGGAAGGCGCCGCAATCGACCGCATCGTATTGCGTCAGCGACTTGCCGATCGCGCTGATCCGCCCGCCTTCGCCAAGCCGTACCCAGGTCGCGTCGTCTGGATCGACGAGCGGATTGTCCAGCCGCCGGTCGACCGCCAGCGTGACGCCACGGTCGGGCGCGCCTTCACCGCGCAGTCGCTCGAGAATCGACCGCTCGAACAGGTGGTCCGCCATCATCAGCAGATAGTCGCCGGAAATGCGCGCGGCGCCGGCGATCACCGAACGACCGTTGGGCATGCTCCAGTCGGCAAGGCGCTCGGCCACGATCTCGATGGCGATGCGCGGAGCAAGGGCGGCGAGGAAGGCTTCGAGCTCTTCGGCACGATGGCCTGTGACCACCACCACCCGGCTGATACCGGCGGCAGCGGCCTGCGCGATGCCGCGCTCGATCAGCGGCACCCCCGCGACCGGGGTGAGAGGCTTCGACGCGGAAATGCCCGCAATCCGCGTGCCGTAGCCGGCAGCGATGATCAGCGCGTCTGTCGTCATCGAAGAGCGAACGAGCCGGGATCGCGCCCGGCCCGATCGAACCTTACTCTGCGGCGATCGCGGTGTCGGCGATGAATTCGTTGACCATTTGCGCGGCCAGGTCGTCGTTGTACTGCACCGGCGGGTGTTTGCAGAAATAGGCGCTCGGACCGGCCAGCGCACCACCCTCGCCGCGGTCCAGCGCCAGCTTGCAGCACCGGATCGCGTCGATCACGACCGCCGCCGAATTGGGGCTGTCCTCAACCGACAGGCGAAGTTCCAGGTTCATCGGCACGCCGCCGAACAGCTCGCCTTCCATGCGCAGGAAGCACAGCTTGTTGTCCTTCTGCCATGGCACGTAGTCGGACGGGCCGACGTGGATGTTCTCGTCCGCGAGCCGCTGCGCCAGCATCGCCTGGACCGCTTCGGTCTTTGACGTCTTCTTGCTGCCCAGCCGCTGGCGATCGAGCATGTTCATGAAGTCGGTGTTGCCGCCGGTATTGAGCTGGTAGGTCCGGTCGACGTTGACGCCGCGCGCGCCGAACAGGCTCGACAGCACGCGGTGCACGATCGTGGCGCCAAGCTGCGCCTTCACGTCGTCGCCCACGATCGGCAGCCGCGCCTTGCGGAAGCGCGCCTCCCACTCGGGCCGGCTGGCGATGAACACGGGCATGCAGTTGACGACCGCGACGCCGGCCTCGAGCGCGCATTCCATGTAGAACTCGGTTGCTTCCTGCGACCCGACGGGGAGGAAGTTCAGCATCACCTCGGCGCCGCTCGCCTTGAGCGCGGCCACCATCGATTCCCGGGTCGCCTCGGGCTCGTCGGCCACGATGAAGCCCAGGTCGCCGTGGTCAGTCATGTGGCCGGCCACACCGTCGAGCACCTTGCCCATGATGACCTTGTTGCCGGTGGGCGGCACGTCCTTCTGGAAGACCTTGGTGCAGTTTGGCGCGGCGAAGATCGCCTCGCTGATATCCTTGCCGACCTTGCGGGCATCGACGTCGACGCCAAGGACCCAATCGACGTCACCGGCGCCGTAGCCTCCGATCACGTCATGGATCAGCCCGGCGGAGGTGTTCGATTCCCGGTAATATGCGGTTCCCTGGACCAGCGAGCTTGCGCAGTTCCCAACGCCAATGATGGCGGTCTTGATCGGCTGCATTCAATTCTATCCTTATGGCCAGCGCCCAATGAACCTTGGGGGCGACGCGAAACGTCCCATTTCGCAAAACCCGTCATAAAAGCAACTTGTTTCCCTGAACCACCCCTGCACGGTCATCCCCGCGGGCAGCAACGATCCGCCTTGCGTCGGCCAGATCCGCGGGTTTGTCCACGTCGACCGCGGCGAGTCCGTCGCGCGCGGCGACCACCGCGGCGGCGAGGCCGTGACGTCGCCCGAGCCGGGTGACGGCATCGGCCAGGCCGAGCCTGCCCAAGGCATAGCTTGCCAGCATCGCGGGGCCGAGCCGCGCGGCCAGGCGCCATGGACGCTTGCGATCGGCCTCGACCCGTTCCCACAGCGCGATGCCGCGCGCGGTCTGGGGGGTGGCGAGGTGGAACAGGTTGCAGCCCGACCAGTCGCCGTCGGCGAACCGGAGCCAGGTCCGCCGCGATCCGGGCATCGCCTCTTCAACCAGGGGGCGCTGCGCGAGAAGGACGGCGACATCGGTTCCGGCGGGAATGTCAGCGAGGAAATCGGTCACCCACCCGGCCTCGAGCAGGCCATGGTCCGCAGTCGTCACCAGAAGCGGCGCACCCAGTTCGGCAAAGGCAAGCGCCACGCTGGCGCTCGGGCCGGCCGCAGGTGGAAGGACTTCCATGCCGAGCGAGGTCCCGAGGTCGACGACCTGCGGGTCGCTTGCGGCCACGGCAATCCGCGCGATGCCGGCGTCGCGCAGGGCCGCGCCGACCCGGGCGAGCAGGGGTCGATCGCCGATCCGGGCCAGCGCCTTGTGCGAAACCCCTTCGGCCACAGCGACCGGATCGGGCCCACCGGGCCGCGATCCGGCGAGGATGAGCGCGGCAACCGGGTTCACGAACCGGCGCCCCTGGCAGCACGGCGGGCGCGCCAGACGCGCCAGAGGACACCCGGAGCGGCGAGCACGGGGTGCCGCTCGCGCCACGGCGTCAGGACGACCGGAACACCCGTGTGGCGCTCCACCTTCCAGGCAGCATAGCGCGCGGCCCCTTCGAAGGTCGTGGCCGCACGCACCAGGCGGACGAGGTTGAGGGGGCGACCCAGTCGCCGCCGCAAGGCCCAGCGGCGCAACAGTGCGGCCCGTGCGGCCGGCACCAGCGCGGGACGAAGAACCTGACCATCGCTCTCAGCCGCGATCCCTGCCGCTGCGAGCGCAACCGGCAGCAGGCCGGCGAAGTGCGCAGGGTTCGCGGCGAGGATGGAATCCTCTCGCCCCGCCTTTTCGACCCTGAATTCGGCGGCGTAGGTCGCGCGGAACAAGGCGCGCCAGAACTCCTCGGCAGATCCCTGGGTCGGACCGAGCGCAACCGCCAGCCGCGCCGCGGTGATCGCGGCCGACCCCACGGCTTCCGCAATCCGGGCGCGGGCGGCATCGTCGCGGACCCATGCCAGCGCACTCGGCTGCACGAACCGCGCCCAGATGGTGGTGTCGATCGTCTCGCCCGACGCCGCCGCGTCGAAGGTCGCAAGGGTCATCGTCGCCACCTTTGCGCGAAGCACTTGGCCGCCCGTCCCGCGTTCGTGGTAGCTCACTCGCGGCCAGATCCCGCGCTCCACCTCACCCGGCAGAAGGACGTAGAAATCCAGCACGCCGTCGAGCGCGCCAGTGCGCAGGTTCGAGCCGTAGAACAGCACGCCCAGCGCCCCCGCGGTTTCGCCCAGCTCGCGCGCGAAAGCGCGCACGGGCTCGACCACGGGGAGCGCAAGCATGGCGGCTATGCGATCGGCGAGCAGCGGGGTCACGGCTGGGTCACTGGGACCGGTTCAGGGAACCACGAAGCGCAGCGGCTGTCCCTGACGCAGGACATAGCAGCCTGCGGGAAAATACTCGCCGTCGAGAATGAAGCGATCCTCGAGCGCGAGTTCGATCTCGTCGGCATCCGCACGATGCGCGCCCATCTCTTCCAGCCAGGGCTTGTGAAACCCGGCGAGGAGCGCAGGTAGCATCGACATCAGGCGGCGCAGCGGAAAATCGATGGTCGCCAGCTTCAGGCCGGGCCGAACCGGACCGAATGGCTTGAGGCCCAGCGGAAAGCGTTCGAGCGTGGAGATGAAGGTGAGGAAGCGCCGATCGGTGCCACCGCGTCCGCTGTGCGCCAGCGGGCGGCGCTGGCGACCGAGGCGAATACTCATCCGCGTGCCTTGGCGATAGGGGTTGGCATTGCCCGCGAACATGCCCTGGAGGACGACCCAGGCACTGATGAGGCCGACTGCGAACGAATTGAACGCACCCCGGCGATGCGCCTTCTGCACGCCCTGGCTTGCGGTGGTGAACACACCGGCGCCCAGGATGAAGCCGCGCACGCGCCCGTCGCCGGCGGTGCCCGCCTGGCAGTCTTGTTGGGTCACGACCATCGGTCGACGCTCAATCGTGTGGCCGCCGGCCACCGCGTCGAGCGCTTCGCCGAGCGACCACACGTTGGGCAGGCCGAGGTCGACTGCGAGCGCGTTGGTCTTGCCCTTCGGCAACACGACCAGGGTAGGCCAGTGATCGCCGAAAACCTCTTCGCCGCAGGTGATGACGTCGCGAACGGTCCCGTCACCGCCGTCGACGACGAGGTAATCGATCCCGCGACGCGCGAATTCAATGAGGGTGTGGCACAGCGCCTCGCGGGTGCGGGGCGTTTCGACCAGAAGGTTGGGCCGGTTCGCCAGTTCCAGCTCGCGCCCCCGGTTGCGGTGGCTGCGAGGATTGCGGATGATGCCAATCAGGGGTTCGGCAAGCAGCAGCCGGGCACCCCGATCGGGCCTGATCGAACCACGACTTTCCGCGAGGCTCGAGGCCCGCGGAAGCTGATCGAATTCATGAATGAAGCCGTGCACGATGATTTCGCCTTACCCTCGCGCGACCGCCTAATCACTACAGTTTTTTTACATGTCACGCGCGCAGGAAACGCGCGCCGCGGGAATTGGCGCCCGAGATCTCGGCCCGGCGGACAAATGTTACCGCTATGTTGCAGTGCAGCAACAACTTCCGTGTCGCGCATTGCCTTGCGCGCCTTGCCCTCTTACGGCTGAACGGAACATGCACGCTCCCCTTGCTCCCGCGATCGTCGAAAGCGCCGGCGCCAATCCGGTCCGCCTGTGGGGTCTTGCACCCGAGGAACGCACGCGCCGGGTCGCAGCGGCGGCAGGCCTGGCCTTCGGAACGGCGGATGTGGCGGGCGACCATCGCATCCTCGCTAACGCCGCGTTCGCTTTTGATCCCGCCTGGCTCCGCCATGTGGCCGGGCAGCCGGGGATGGTCCTGACGGTGGGAGGCGTTCCTGCCCTGGGCCACGCGCGCGACGCCCGCGAGGCAGCGCTCCTGCGCGAGGCGATGGTGAGAGGGCAGGCCCTGGGTTCAGGCAGCGGGCTTGCCCTGACCGCGCTCGAGGACGGGCCCACGATCGAGAACAAGCAGCTGCGCAAGCGCGAGACGCCGTTCCTGCTGCCGCTCAGGGCCGACACCGTTCGCCAGGTCGAACGCGCCAGCTACTTCGGCGCGTACAAGGGCGTGACCGACCTTCTCACCAAGTATCTCTGGCCCGAATGGGCGCTGATTCTGACCCGGATCGCGGCGCGGTTCGGGATCACCCCCAACATGGTCACCGCGCTTGGCGCGGCGCTGTGCGTGGCGGCGACGTTCGCCTTTGCCGATGGCCGCTACTGGCTGGGCATGGCGCTGGGACTGGGGTTCATGGTGCTCGACACGGTGGACGGAAAGTTGGCCCGGTGCACCATCACCTCTTCGTGGTGGGGCAATATCTTCGACCACGGCCTCGACATCGTGCATCCCCCGTTCTGGTGGTGGTTCTGGGGCACCGGCCTTGCCCATTGGGGCCTGGCCTACGACGACGCCACGTTCTGGTGGGTGCAGGCCGCGATCCAGGGCGGCTACATCGTCCAGCGGTTCATCGAGGGCGCTTTCATGCGCCTGTACGGCATGCACATCCACGTATGGCGGCGGATCGACAGCCGGTTCCGGCTGATCACCGCGCGCCGCAATCCGAACATGGTCATCCTGTTCGCCTCGACTTTGCTGGCTCGCCCGGATGTCGGCCTGATCGCCGTGGCGTGGTGGACGGTGCTGAGCTGCGCGTTCCACGCGGTGCGGCTGGTGCAGGCGCTGGCCCGGTCACGACGGGGCTTGCCAATCACCTCGTGGCTGGCCGAAGGGTAGGCCCATGAACGCGACGATCGAGAAGTTCGGCTGGCCCGGGACTCTGGTGCGCGAATGGGACCACTGGGTGCTGCTTGCCCGACCCTCGCAGCCGACATTGGGAAGCGTGATCCTTGCCGCCAAGGGCGAGGCGACGGCGTTCGGCGCCCTTCCGGCAGGCGCCCATGCCGAGCTGGCGACCATCACACCAGCGCTCGAAGGCGCGCTTTCCCGGGCGGTCGATTACGGCCGTATCAATTACCTGATGCTGATGATGGTCGACCCATACGTTCACTTCCACGTGATCCCGCGATACGAGGGCACACGCGAATGGAACGGGCGCGAATTCGTCGACATCGGTTGGCCGAAGGTGCCGGACCTGGGCCACGCCATCGCGCTTGAGGGCGAGGAGCTCGCCGGACTGGTGGAGTGGCTGAAGGGCTTCTTCCCCGCCGGGTCCTAGCTCCAGCTATCGGTCAGCGCCCGCGCGATCTCGATGTCGTTGAGGAAATCGACCTCGGCCCAGCGCATTCCCTCGATCGAGACCGTCCCGACCTTACCCGAAGGCGCAAGGCTGTCGATCACCTTGAGATACCAGTGCTGGACCCCTTCGGGGGTGCGCATCGCTGCGCGAACCGCGTCGCGGAACATCGCCGCGCCTTCGCCCCGGAAGGCCAGGAAGCCGATCGATTCGGCATTGCTCTGTTCGGCAGTCAGCGTCTTGCCGATCCGTTCCAGCCGTCCACCGGCGGCGCGGGTCACCTTCATGTCGTCGCTGTCGTAGTCGGGCTTCACATCCACGGTGACCGCGATGGGCCAGTCGCCGCCCTGCTGCACCCGCGCGACGATGTCCTCGCCTACCAGGGTATCTCCATTGAGGATCAGGAAGTCGCCGGCCATCGCCTCGCGCGCGATCCAGCAGGACCCCAGGTTGTCGGCGACCTTGTAGAACGGATTGAAATGCCGTGTGATCGTCACCCGGTCGTCGCGCAGCGCGTCGAGTTCGGCATCGACGAGGTCGGTCATGAACCCGGTCACGACGTCAATCCGCCGGACCCCGCCGCGCGCCAGCATCTCGATCTGCCAGGCGAGCAGCGAGCGGCCCGAAAAGTCGATCAGGCACTTCGGACGTTCGGCGGTCAGCGGCAACATGCGGCTGCCTTGGCCGGCGCTGAGCAGGATGGCGTGTTCGATCATCGCAGCGCCTCTAGTTGGCAAACCCGCCGGCCGCAATGTCGCGGCCTTGGCGCAGCGCTTGCGCGCGGGGGCGGCCTCGTTCAAATGCAGGTGCGATGCCTGCCGGTCGCGCCCGTTCCAAGACTGCCCCCGGCCCGCACGATCCCGGTGCGCGGGCCCAGTCGCCCATTGCCCGCATGCTGGCCAACACCGCCTGGCTGCTGGGAGGCAAGGGTTTCGGCGCAATCTGCGGGATCGCCTATCTCGCGATCCTGACGCGTTCGCTGGGGCTGAAGGGCTTCGGCCACTTTTCCCTGATCTTCGGCACCTCGCAGGCGCTCGTCGCGTTGGCCGGCTTCCAGACCTGGCGCGTCGTCGTGCGCTATGGCGCGGCCCATGTCCACGCCGGCGACTGGCGCGGGTTCGGCCAGCTCGGCATGTTGTGCGGGATGATCGACGCAGCCGGCGCCGCCGTTGGCTGCGTCCTTTCGGGCGTGGTGATCTACGGTTTCGGAGACATGCTGGGGATCAACCCCGGCTATCGCGACCTCGCATTCCTGTTCAACTGCGCGATGCTATGGGCGCTGGTTTCGGCGCCTACCGGCATCGTTCGCGCGCTCGACCGGTTCGACATGGCGGTCTACGTCGAGGCGCTGGTCCCGATCGGCCGGCTCGGCGCTGCGATCGCGATCTCGCTGACCGGGCCGACCGTCGGCCGGTTCCTGTTCGCCTGGGCCGTCGTCGATCTGCTAGAGGCGGCGTGCTACTGGGCGATGGCGCGTTGGCTCTGCCCGAAGGCAGTGCGCCTGCGCCATGCGCGCAACTGGCGCCAGGCGCTACGCGACAACCCCGGGATCGAGCGGTTCTTTGCCATAACCTACGCCGGCGCGACGCTCGACGCCGCGATGCGTAGCGGGCCGCTGCTCGCGGTCGGCGGCCTCGTGGGGACGAAAGCGGCAGGCCTTTACCGCCTCTCGAACCAGGTCAGCCAGGCGATGAGCAAGCTGTCCACACTGCTGACGCGCGCCGTCTATGCCGAGGTCAATCGCGCCCGCGTTGCCGCCGAAGCCGGAGAGTTCCGCCGCCTTGCCCGCCAGACGAGCATTGTCGCGGCGGCGGCCGGCGCGGCGGTCGTCGCGCTCGCCGTGGCCATCGGCAAGCCGATCCTGATCCTGCTGGGAGGCGAGGATTTCGCCCGCGGCTACCCAATCCTCGTCCCGCTGACCGTGGCGGCGGCGTTCGACCTTGCCAGCGTCGCGTTCGAACCGGTGCTTCATTCCACCGGTCACGCTCAGTACTCGCTCGCCGCGCGGCTGATGGCGGTCGTGGTTATGGCGGCCACGCTGGTGTTGACGATCGAACCTTACGGCGCGGTCGGCGCGGCGTGGGCGGTGGCGGCCGGCGGGCTGGTCAGCTATCTTGCGATGGGCATCATGGCGCGGCGCACGCTTCACGCAGTGTCGCGCGCATCGGGCACGGACAGCCGCGGGGGAGCAGACGCAACGCTCGACGAGACGATGGGGGACCAGCCGCGTGACTGAAGCCAAAGCCGAGCTGAAGGGGGTGCGAACCGTGCCGCAGCGGCCGATCCGCCCGCGCGAGCTGGAAGATCCGCTCAACTACCATGTCTATCATCCCTTGGCCTGGCAACTGGCCCGGCTGCTGGCCCGCACCCCGCTCACGCCCAACATGGTGTCGGTGGCGGGAGGGATCACCGTGGTCATCGCCGGAATCTGCTACACCGAGCTTGCCTGGCCAGTTTCTGCCCTGCTCGGCATGGCGCTGCACATGGCGTGGCACGTGATCGACGGGGCCGACGGCGACCTTGCGCGGATGACCGGACGCACCAGCCCCCGCGGCGAGATGATCGACGGGCTATGCGACTATTCCAGCCACATCGTGCTCTACATCCTGCTTGCGATGTTTCTCGAGGGGCAGATCGGCTGGATCGCCTGGCCCATCGCGATCCTGGCGGGCGTCGCGCACGCGATCCAGTCGAACCATGTCGAGGCGCAGCGCCGGTTCTATCTCTACTGGATCTACGGCAAGCCCTGGCTCAACAACCAGCGCGGCGATACCGGCGGCCTATTCGGCTGGCTGGTAACGCAATACCTGCGCGTCGCCGCCGGAATGACGCCCCACGCGCTTCAGATCGATGCCGCAATCACCGCTGCAAAGGGCGATCCGGCGCGGCTGGAGACATTGCGGGCACCGATCCGCGCCGAAGCGGGACGGCTCCTTAAGATCGAGAAGATGCTCGGGCCCAACCAGCGCGCGATCGTCCTGGGTGCCGCGATGTTCCTCACCAACAGCCCCCTGGCATATTTCGCATTTGGCGGCTTGTGGCTGACCGCGCTGCTGGCGTTCTCGGTCGCTGCGCACAATGCCGCCGCGCGGCGGATTGCGGAGCGGGTCGCGGCGCTCGCCTAGGACGGGACTGCTTCAACCTCGTCGGCGTGAACGTCGAAGCGGACGAGTTCGGCATTGCCGAACGCTGTCGTGAGCGCGGTGTCGGCGGCATCGCGCCCGATTGCCATCAGGATGCGCCCGATGCGCGGGCGGTTGTGGCGCGCATCGAACGCGTACCATTCGCCGCCGAGATAGACCTCGAACCAGGCGGAGAAATCCATCGGCGCATCGACCGGCGGAATTCCGATGTCGCCGAGGTAGCCGGTGCAATAGCGGGCGGGGATGTTCATGCAGCGGCACAGCGCGACTGCCAGGTGGGCATAGTCGCGGCAGACGCCGACCTGTTCCTGAAAGCCGCGCCAGGCCGTGCGGCGATTGTCGGCGTGGGGATAGCCGAACTCGACGTGGCCGTGCACGAAATCGACGATCGCCTGGACCCGCGCCCAGCCCAGCGCCGTGTTGCCGAAAAGGCTCCACGCCGTGTCGAGCAGGAGGTCGGTTTCGCAATAGCGACTGGCGAGCAGGAACGGCAGGACTTCGTTGGGCAGTTCCTCGACCGGATGCTGGACGGCGTCCGGCACGACGCGGTCGGGCTGGCCGCCATCCTCGATCACGAAGTCGCACGACAGAGTGACCCCGCCCGGCGGCACGGTGAAGCGGGTGCAAACGTTGCCGAACGCATCCTCGAAATCGAACGCCGGCACATCGGGCGCTAGCGCGATGCGATGCGGAGTGCGCAGGTCAAATGCCCGCTCCGGGCGGATGCTCAACAGCGCGAGCATCGGCGTCGGCACTTCGGCGTTGAAGGAAATGTCGTAGCCGGCACGGATCAGCATGAGGGGGCTTTCTGGGAGGGCAGGGGGATCACAGGCGTAGCGCCGTTACAGAAGAGGCGTGGGAATGTTCGGCCAGACGCACGTCGACCGAGACATCCATGTCGATGAAGCTTCCTGGGGGGCCGATGTAGGTCCCCGAGATGGGAACCGCCTGGTAGATGTCGCGGGCAATGGCGACGCGGATCAGGCCGCGGTTGCCGACGATCCCGTTGGTCGGGTCGAATTCGATCCAGCCGGTGCCGGGAAGGTAGACCCGGACCCAGGCATGAGTGTTGCCCCCGCCGCGGCGCCGCTCGCCTGCGCTCGGGGAATAGAGGTAGCCCGAGCAGAACCGCGCAGCGAGGCCGAGGGCGCGCACCGCCTCGATCATCAGGGTGGCGAAATCCCGACAGGTGCCGCGCCCGCGCGCGAGCGTCTCGAGCGGTGACTGGGTGCCCTTTTCGGGCCGCCCGACGTAAGTGAACTCCTGGCGGATGGTCCGGGTCATCGCGGTCAACATGCCCAGCGTGTCGTTCCCGCCCGGCGCCTCGACGAAGCGCCGCGCCCATTCATCGACCACGCGCAACGGGTCGAGATGCTGGCGCTCGATCGAACGCAGCAGATCGGGCATCTCCTCGGATGAATATGTGAAGGGATAGGACCGGGCATATTCCTCGATCGCGATCCGGTCGGATTCGGCGGGATCGTGGTGAAGCCGGCAGTGGCTCTCGAAGCGGAGCTCCGACGCGCGCGAGCCGAAAGTTGCAACCGCGACCGAATTGCCGAAGACATCCTGCAGCCACCGCACGCTTTGCGGCTCGGGCGTGATCGAAAGGCTGGCGTCGACCAGGTGCTGGTCGTAGCTCTCGCGAGGGCGGACCATGATCCGGTGCTCGCCGAACGCTACCGGCTGGCGGTAGCGATAGGTCGTCACGTGGGAGAGTTCGAGCAGTGGCATCGTCGGTTTCGGAAGCGTTGGACCCGTTGGCGAAAGCTGCGGAGAAAGGGACGACCTGTTCCGGGAGCTGGGCGGCAAGGACATTGCGGGGAGGGCTGACATGAGCGCAGGCGTACGCCTGCTGGGCCCGGACGACCCGGCCCCCTGCATCGTCCTTAACCCAGCTGGCGCGTCATCGTTCCTGCTGGTGGCCGATCACGCCGGCTGCGCGGTGCCGTCGGGGCTGGGCGACCTGGGGCTGGAAGCGCAGGATTTTGCGCGACACATCGCCGTGGACATCGGTGTCGCGGCGTTGGGCGAGGCTCTGAGCGCACGGCTCGACGCCACGCTGCTGCGCCAGCACTATTCGCGCCTGGTCATCGACTGCAACCGCGACCCGGCACGAGCCGACGCAATTCCCCCGGTCAGCGACGGGACCCCCATCCCTGCCAACGCCTCGCTTTCCCCGGAAGGCCGGGCTGCGCGGATCGAGGAAATCCACGCGCCCTATCATGCCGCCATTGCCGCGGCGCTGGGACAGCGTGATGCGCTGGGGCGCAGGACCATCGTGGTCGCGCTTCACAGCTTTACGCCGCGGATGAACGGGTTCGACCGACCGTGGCATGCCGGCCTGCTCTATGATCGGGGCGACACGCGCTTTGCCCACGCGGTGCTGGCGCGGCTGTCGGCGGCGATCGACGCGCCGGTCGGCGACAACGAACCCTATGCGATGGACGGTATCGACTACACCGTGCCGCACCATTGCTACCCGGCAGACCGCCTCTACGCCGAGCTCGAGATCCGCCAGGACCTGCTCGGTTCGCCCGAAGGGGTTGCGCAATGGGCTGAGCGGCTGGCAGGCGTGCTCACCGCGGCAGCGGGCGATCTGGTCTAGAGCGCGCGAACCCAAATGCGGTCGTCGCCCTCGGCAACGATCCGTCCGGGCGTGCCCAACGGCTCACGCTTGCCGTCGACGAGGAAGGCAATCGTTTCGGCATCGCTGGCCGGAACTCGGGCAAGGGTGCGGCGGTCGTCGGCGGTTCGCGCGACGATCACGCCCCACTTCACACTGCCGTCGCGCGCATAAAGCACGGTATAACTCTCGATGACGGCAGCTCCTTCGTAGTCCTCGACCAGCGGCGGCACCGGTCGGCGCATCGCGTCGGCCTCGGCCTGAAAGTCGAAGTCCTGCGGCAGCGCAGTCCGGGGCAGCGGAGCGCGCGAGACGACCAGCGAGTGGTTGTGCGTGGCAAAGCCGCCATTGGCGAACAGCAGGCCCTTGGCCTCAGGCCGGTCGCGGCGCAGGGCAAGGACCATCTCGGCCACCGCATGGCTCATGTAGTTTCCGATCGGGCCGCCGCCGAACGTCAGCCCCCCGAATACCGTGGCCGGACGGTCGAGGGGCCAGTCAAGCACCCGCCGTGCCATCTTGGGGACGCAGGGAAAGCAACTGTACAGCTCGACATGATCGAGATCGGCAGCGGAAAGGCCATTGAGCTCCATCGTCCGCGAGATCGAGACCGTCATTCCGGCCGAGGCGTCGTAGCGATCGCGCGACAGGATATCGTCGGGCTCATGCGCAGCCGCGCCCATCCCGACATAGACCAGGCGCTCTTCGGGAACGCCGCGCCGGCGCGCCTCGCCAAGGCTCGTCACGAGAAACCCCGCGCCTTGGTTGACTGACGAGTTTGCGACCATGAACTTGGTATAGGGATGCGCGATGGGCCGGTTCGCAGCCGTCGGCTCGATCACCTCTTCGGCCGTCACCGGCTTGTGAATCCACGCGGCCGGAACGCGGTCGGCGACTTGCGACATCAGCGCCCAGATCGTGCCGCTTTCGGCCTGGGCCTGCTCCAGCGACTGACCCCAGGCCGCGCGGCAGCCGTTCTCGTAGAGCGGATAGACGTCGACCGGCGCCGAGAGGCCATACCTGGCGCGCCAGCCGGGGGTCTTGCGATGCGGCGCGTTGCGCACCGCGTGATCGGCCGAAACCTGAGTCCCTGCCGCCAGTGCCGCGCGCTGGGCTGCGGTCCTCAGCGCCTCGCCGCCGGTCACAGCCGCGATGGTCGATTGACCCGCGGCGATGCGGTTCGCGGCCTCGTGCAGCAGACGCACGGGGCTGTCGCCCATCGGCGCAGGAGTCTGCTCGCAGTGGCGCGGTGCGGCACCGATGGCCCAGGCCACCTTATCGGCAAGCGGGTTGGTGTCGCGGAACGCGATCTGGTCGACCACCGCCAGCGCATCGCAGTCCGCCAGCCAGCCGCCGCCCGCGTCCTCGTCCGCCGCGCGCAGCGCCGCGACCATCAGCGCCAGCGAATCGAGCCCCTGCGCAGGATCGGCCGGGCGGTCGTTGACCTGGCCGACGCCGACGATGACAGGGATGCGTTCGGGGTCGGTCATGGCATTGCTCTCCTGCTCGCGGCCCGGTCCTTTGGCACGATCCGCGCGGTCGCCCAAGTCCCCTTGCGTCAGGTTCCGCGCGGCGTGGCGAACCAGATCACGTGGCGCGGGCCCTTGCCGTTGCTGCGCGCCGCGACCGTCGCTTCTTCGACCACGAACCCTGCGTCAGCGATCCGGCGGGCAAAGACCTTGTCGGGCGCCGCCGACCAGACCGCGAGAACCCCGCCGGGACGCAGCGCGCGGCGCGCGGCGGCCAACCCCTCGCGCGAATAGAGCCGGTCGTTGGCCGCACGACACAGGCCGTCGGGCCCGTTGTCGACATCCAGCAGGATCGCGTCGAAGCCGGCGGTGGTGCGGCCGATCACCGCCGCGACATCTCGGATTTCCACGGTGACGCGCGAATCTTCGAGGCAGCCTTGCGCCACTTCAGCCATCGGTCCCCGGGCCCATTCCACGATTTCGGGAACGAGTTCGGCCACCGTCGCCCGCCCACTGGGTCCCAGCCGGGCCAGTGCGGCGCGCAAGGTGAAGCCCATGCCATAGCCGCCGATCAGGAGGTGCGGGGCAGGGCGGCCGGCCAGCCGGTCGCAGGCCATCGTCGCCAGCCGCTCTTCCGATCCGCTCATCCGCGTGCTCATCAGCTCGCTGCGGTCGAGATCGATGATGAAGTCGCGGTCGTGGCGAAACAGGCGCAGTTCACCGCCGCCGGGGACTTGCGCGGTGCCGATCAGTTCACGGGCGATCATGCGGGCTGGCCTTCAGGAGAATGCGGGCGGGAAGCCGAAGCGGCGCCTTCTAAAGCTGAAGAAGGTGCCAGGCCAGTGTCGCCAGCAACACCAGCAGGCTGCTCGTCAGCCCGATCGCCGCCCTTCGTCCCCGCGCCCGCGCGTTGGCGAGGACGATGCCGATCTTGAACGCCATGTTGACCGCGACGGTCCCGCCCAGCGCCACCGCGGCAACGTGGATGTCGATCGCCCCGGCGGGCAGGCCGGCGAACGTGACCGTGGCGGCATCGACATCGAAGCTTCCCGCGATGAACAGCGACCAGGCCGCGCCGGCCTCCCCGAAAGCGGACTGGGCCCAACGCACAAGCAGCGATGCCGCTGCGACCGCTGCCAGGAAACCCAGCGCGGGAATCAGCTCGAACGGCTTCGACCCCGAGTGGCCGTCCTTCGCCTTGCCAGTTTCCTCGCCCCGCCAGATCAGCGCGGCAGACAGCCACGCCACGACCGCCCCGGGGCTGATCACGGCTGCCAGCGGCAGTGCCAGTTCCGGCGCGAGGATCGAGGCCAGCGCAAGAACGCGCAGGTACATGACCGCGGTGGCCAGCGCGATGCCGGTTGCAAAAGGCCCGGGCTCGCCGTCGTTCAACCGGGCCGACAGCGCCGCGGTGACCGCGGTCGAGGAATAGGCGCCGCCGATGATGGCGGTGGCGATCGTCCCGCGGCTCTCGCCGAACAGGCGGTTGGCGACGTAGCCGGCGATGGAGAATCCGGTCACGAAGACCACGACGAGCCACAGGTTGAAAGGATTCCAGGCCTGGTAGGGGCCGTATTGGGAATCTGGCAGGAACGGGAGGACGGCGGCGGAGATCACCGCGAAGCGCGCGATGGCCTGGACCTCGTCCTCGTTCAGCGACTGGAGGAAGCCGTGCGCCTGGTTGCGCGTGGCCAGCACCAGCGTAGTTATCGCCGCCCCGGCCACCGCGACCGCGGGATAGCCCGCCCCCGCCACCAGGCCCAGGGCAAGGGCGATCATCGCCGACACCCCCGTGGTCGCGTCGCGCCGCGCCGGATCGGCGGGTCCGCGCAGGAACGCGGCGCCAAGAAGCACCATGATTCCCGCGAGAACCACCGCGGCGACCGCCACCCCGACCGCCTGGGCGACCACTGCGACCAGCCCGCCGAGCCCACCGAGCAAGGTGAAGGTGCGAACCCCTGCAACCCGCGCGCCATCGGGCTCGCCGCGCTGGCGCCAGCCGCGCTCGATCCCGATCAGCAGCCCGACCGCGAGCGCCGCCATCAGCGACAGCGCGAGCGACGGCTCAAGCAAGCTTCCCTGCGCCATGATCCTCCCGAAGCAACCGCTCTCGGCATAGGCCCACGATGGCCACGCGCGCAAATCGCTCCGCATCGATGCGGGCCTGGACGCGGTTGAAGGGGTGGCGCACCCGACAGGATTCGAACCTGTGACCTCTGCCTTCGGAGGGCAGCGCTCTATCCAGCTGAGCTACGGGTGCCTGGGCGAAAGCGCCTAGCAGCGGGTCCGGCTGCTTGCCAGCGGGAAAATTGCTGGCGATTTCCCTGCGCGGATTAGCATTTTGGCAAGCCTGTTGCGGCTAGCACGAGTCGATGACCGTCGCGCCCTCCTCTCCCGCTCTGGCCCACAGCGCCGCGCTGCGTGCGCCGGCCGATCCCAACCGCATCGGGCCGCTGGCCCGCAAATGGGCGGTCCTGCACCGCGCCGCGGGGATCGTGACGCTGCTCGCCGGGCTCGAGGCCGAACCGCGACATATCGAAGTCCGCCGATTTCCCGCCGCGATTCGCGATACGGGCGGTTGGCGCCGCGATCTGGCCGAACAGGGCGTGTCGGATCTGGCCGCGATCATGGAGCCAGGCCTTGCCGCGCTTCTTTCGCTCCATGCCCGCGGCGCGCCGACACAGGCACCTGCCCGCGCCCTGTGGGGCGAGTTCACCCGCGCCCGGGCCGGTCTTCTGGCGTTGCTTCCCCCTACGCAGGCCGCTTCTGCCGCCTGACACGCCGGGCGCTTGCCACCACTGCCGTCCTTGCGCAGTTCCTGATCTGTTCCTAAGACTTGGCCGATGGCCGAATCAACCGCGCTCTCCGATCCGTTCGAAGACGGATCCACTCCCGTCGCCGCCTTTGCCGTGCGCGCGGAAGAGCGCGCGGCGCTGGCGGTTGCGCGAGGGATCTGCCGCCTTTTCGCGCGCAACGACATCTGGTGCATCGCCGAAATGCCGCTGCGCTCGAATCGTCGCGCCGACCTGATGGGGATCGACGCAAAGGGTCGCCTCGTGATCGTGGAGATCAAGGTCAGCCGCGCCGACCTCATCGGCGACGCGAAGTGGCCCGACTACCTCGACCATTGCGACCGGTTCTATTGGGGTCTGCCGCCGCAGCTCGACCGCGCGTGCCTCGAAGGCGAAGGCTTCATGCCCGATCGTTGCGGAGTGATCGTGGCCGACGGCTACGACGCCGAGATCGTCCGCCCGGCCCCATCGCTCATCCTCAATGCCGCGCGCCGCAAGGCCGAGATTGAGCGGCTGGCCCGCGCCAGTTTGCGCCGCCAGCTGGTCGGCGCCGACCCGCACTGCGCGCCGTGGGGCGGCGAACGGTAACAGATCCGGATTAGGGCTTCTCTGCGGCCAGCCGGCTCATCAGCAGGGCGGCGCGCTTGGCCTGCGTAAAGATGCTTGGGATATCCACGGTTTCGCCGGGCGTATGATCGCCTTCGCTTACCGGGCCGAGCCCCGCCAGGCTGTCGACATCGGCTGCCACGAAGCTGATGTCTCCGGCGCCTCGCTTCAGCGGGTCGAGTTCGCCCATGGCGGCGAGGCCTAGCGTTGCATTCACGCCGTTGAGGCGGGCCAACAGCGCCCGGTTGCCCGCGGTGGGCGCCATCGGCGGATACTTGTCCTCGAATTCGAACACCGCCTTCGTGCCATTGAGCGAGGTTGCCGCGATCGCCTGCATCCTGGCGACGGTGGCTGCGATCTGGGTGCCGCTTAGTGCGCGCAGGTCGCCGCGTGCTATCGCCTGCGCGGGAATGATGTTGGTCTTGCCGGTCGCCTCGGCATGCGCGCCGTCGGGCGCGAGTGCGGCGGTGGCCCCGCCGGCGACCAGTCCTACGTTGTAGGTGAGGTTGGGCTGCGGCAGCTCCTGGCGATAGGCGGCGAGGATGCGGGCCAGTTCGTAGATCGCGCCGTCGCCCGCGAACTGAGAGAACACGCCGCTGCTGTGTCCGCTCCGTGCGGTGACGGTAAGCGTCCAGTTGCCGGCGGAGCGCCGCGCGACCGAACCCATGTCGCGCCCGTCCTCCCGCGCCAGTCCTTCGAAATCGAGCGCCACGTCGGCCCGCCTGCCCGCCGCGACGAGGTCGGCGCGCGAGGCCGAGATGGGAAGGCCCGCCTCTTCCTCGTCGCCCGTGAGGATGACCTCGATGTTGGCCTTCTTCAGCGTTCCTGCCGCCTGCATCGCGCGCAGCGCCGCGATCATCACGACATCGCCGCCCTTGTCGTCGCTCACGCCGGGCCCCTTCGCGTGGGTTTCGTCCACTCGCTCGAACTTCTGGAAGGGTGAATCCGGCTCGAACACCGTATCGAGGTGGCCGATCAGCAGGATCCGCTTTGCGCCCTTGCGACCGGCGTGCGTCGCGACGAGGTGACCCGCCCGGGCCACGGCGTCCTGCTGCACCCAGCGCACCTTGAAGCCCAGCGCCTCGAACTCCGGCCGGATCAGCTCGCAGGTTGCGCGCACGCCCGACAGGTTCTGGGTCCCGCTGTTCTGGTTCACCAGCCGTTCGAGCAGCGCAACGGTGCGCGGCTGCTCGGCATCGACGGTCGCTGTCATCGTGCGCTCCGCGGCAGTGGGCGGCGCGGCCGCGGCGGAAAGCGGTGCGGCGGCGAGAGCCGTCAGGAGGGCGAGCAATGGAGCGCGGATCATCTCCGTCCTATCCGCAACCCCGCCTTTTGGCACAAGCCCCAACCGCCATCGACCGCGGCCGCGCAATTTTCTTGCTTTTTGCTGCAACGCAACCTAGATGCCGCTCCAGCAATCGGCGCACGGGCCTTGTCCCGGCGCAGTCTGAGCAGCGTGAGGTCCCCGTCTCAACGGGTGAACCCGCTCCGACTTACGGTCGCCGTACCGCTGGAAGCTTCCTTCTTCACGCAGGGTCGCATCGAACGACACCTTGCCTCGTGCTGCGAGCTTAATGGGCCGCGCGCGCCGCATTCCTTGAAAGAATACTCATGTCCTATTTTTCCGACCTTGGTCTCGCCGAGCCCATTCTCCGCGCGCTCGCCACCAAGGGCTATAACGATCCCACCCCGATCCAGCGCCAGGCGATTCCCGCCCTGCTGCAGGGTCGCGATCTCTTGGGCATCGCCCAGACCGGGACCGGCAAGACCGCCGCGTTCTCGCTGCCTTCGCTCCACCGCCTCGCCGCCAATCCCCAGCCGCGCAAGAACGCCGCCTGCCGGATGCTCGTGCTTTCGCCGACGCGCGAACTGGCCGCGCAGATCGCCGACAACATGCGCGGCTATGCGAAGAACCTCGACCTTTCGGTCCAGTGCATCTTCGGCGGCGTCCCGGTGGGCAAGCAGGCCCGCGCGCTGGTAGGCGGCACCGACATTCTCGTCGCCACGCCGGGCCGTCTGCTCGACCTCATCGACCAGCGCGCGCTGACGCTGCGCCATGTCGAGATCTTCGTGCTCGACGAAGCCGACCAGATGATGGACCTCGGCTTCATCGTTCCCCTGAAGCGCGTGGCCGCGATGCTCCCCAAGGAGCGCCAGAGCCTGTTCTTCTCGGCGACGATGCCCAAGGCCATTGCCGATCTAGGCCGCCAGTTCATCAACAACCCTGTCCGCGTCGAAGTGACCCCGCAGGCGAGCACCGCCGAACGCGTTGAGCAGTTCGTCACCTTCGTGAACCAGGCCGAAAAACAGGCGCTGCTCTCGCTCAAGCTGCGCGCCGGCCTTGCCGACAACGCGATCGAGCGGGCGCTGGTGTTCACCCGGACCAAGCATGGCGCCGACCGCGTTGTCCGCCATCTGGCGGCGGCGGGGGTCAAGGCCGCCGCGATCCACGGCAACAAGAGCCAGGCCCAGCGCACCGCCGCACTTCAGGCATTCCGCCAGGGCGCGACCCCGGTGCTGGTCGCGACCGACATCGCGGCACGCGGCATCGACGTCACCGGCGTCAGCCACGTATTCAACTACGAGATGCCGAATGTGGCCGAGCAATACGTCCACCGCATCGGCCGCACTGCGCGCGCCGGGGCCGACGGCATCGCGCTGAGCTTCGTCGCGCCTGACGAGAAGCCCTACATGCGCGACATCGAGAAGCTGACCGGCGTCACGTTGATGCCGCTGCCGCTGCCCGAGGACTTCCAGAAGGAAGCGGCGAAGCTGCCCGCGGCATCGCGCCACAATCCCGGCAGCGAAAACGGCCGCCGCGAACATGCTCCGCGCGGTAACGCCTATGGCCGCCGCGAGGATACCAGCCGGGGCCGTCACGGCGCCGGCCGCAACGAGGGACACGGCGACCGGCGCAATGATGGCCGGGGCGACGGGCGCAACGAATCGCGCGGCAAGCCCCGCGAAGGCGGCGTCGATCCTCGCCAGGGCCGTCCCGAGCATCGCAACCCGCCGATCGGCACCGGCTCCAGCTATCGTCCCGACGCCCGCGCCGACCAGCGCCCCGATCGGGTCGTGCGAACCGAGGCGCGGACTGATCCGCGGCGCGAGGGCGGCAACGGCCCGCGCGCCGACAAGCAGGCCGAACGTCCTGCTGGCGGCGAACCGCGCCAGAAGCGCCGGTTCCGTCCGGGCGGCGGCGGCCAGGGCGGTGGCGGAGGCGGGCGCAATCCCGTCCGCCGCGCGAGCTGAGCAGGCCGATCAAGACAAACTTTAAACCCTGTCCTACACGACAGGGCCTTGGCATAGGGGACGGGCGATGATGCGCCCGTCCCCTTTCCTTTATCCGGTGCCGCGATGAGCGCGGCTCTGTTTCCAGCCGCCCTCGCGGCACTGGCGATGACGGCGATCGTCGCGCTGCGCTATCTTGCCGCCAGCGGAGCCTTCGCCTTCGCCACGCGCCGGGTACGTCCCGGGCTCTACAACGGCATGGCCCCCCAGATCCGGCGCGAGATCGGCTGGAGCCTCGCCTCGGCGGCGATCTATGGCATTCCGGCGGGCATTGTCGCCTGGGGTTGGCAGAACCGCGGCTGGACGCTGATCTATTCCGATCCGGCGGCGCGGCCGCTTTGGTGGATGCCGCTGTCGCTGGCCGCCTATCTCCTCGCGCACGACACCTGGTTCTACTGGACCCACCGCTGGATGCACCGGCCACGCGCCTTTCGCCTAGCCCATGCGGTGCACCACGCCAGCCGCCCGCCGACGGCGTGGGCGGCGATGAGCTTTCATCCGATCGAGGCGCTGACCGGCGCGGTAGTGATCCCGGCGCTCGTCTTCCTCATTCCGATTCACGTCGCCGTGCTCGGTCTCGTGCTGGCGATAATGACCGTGATGGGTGTGACCAATCACATGGGCTGGGAGCTTTTCCCACGCCGCCTCGTTCATTCGCGGGTCGGTGAGTGGCTGATAACGGCCAGCCATCATCAGCGGCATCACGAGCGTTATTCATGCAACTACGGCCTTTATTTCCGTCACTGGGACCGGCTCTGCGGCACCGATCGGGGGATCGGCACACTATGAGAGCCGCGCTTGCGATCTGCGCCGCGCTGTTCTGTTCGGCGGCCACCACGCCTGTCCCATCGACCGACGTCACCGTGGAAGTCACCGGCATGCGTTCGACCAAGGGCTATATCCAGGCCTGCTTGACCCCGAACCCCGCGCATTTTCCCGATTGCCGCAACGATCCCGCGGCGCGCCGGCTGACCGTTCCGGCAACGGCGGCGGAACTGCGGTTTCCAACCGTTGCCCCGGGCCGCTACGCGATCGCGCTGCTCCATGACGAGAACGGCAACGGCAAGGCCGACATGACGCTGATGATCCCACGCGAGGGTTTCGGCTTTTCGCGCAACGCCGCGGTGCGGTTCGGGCCGCCCAAGTTCGGCAGCGCCGCGTTCACCGTGCCGGGCGCAGGCGCGGCGGAGGCGATCCGCATGCGCTACCTGCTCTAGATGACGGCGAGCGCCCCGGCGGCGTCAGGTGGCGGAGGGGCGCTCGCCCCGTTCAGGTATCCGGCGTTCCGCGCGATCTGGGTCGCGATGCTGTTCTCTTCGATCGGTTCGATGATCCAGTCGGTCGGGGCGGCGTGGCTGATGACCGACCTCACCCGCAGCCACCAGCTCATCGCGCTGGTTCAGGCTTCGGCGACGATCCCGATCCTCCTCTTGGGCGTGTTCGCGGGGGCGATCGCCGACAATTACGACCGTCGCCGGGTGATGCTTCTGGCCCAGGCAGGGATGCTGGCGGCCTCGGCACTGCTTGCCCTGCTGAGTTGGCTGGGCATGATCGGGCCGCTGTCGCTTCTCGCCCTGACCCTTGCTGTCGGCCTGGGAACCGCGCTCAACGGACCGGCGTGGCAGGCCTCGGTCCGGCTTCAGGTCGGGCCGGCGGACCTGCCCCAGGCCATCGCGCTCAATTCGATATCATTCAATCTGGCGCGCAGCGTCGGCCCAGCGCTGGGTGGCCTGCTGATCTCGCTGTGGAACATCAGCCTCGCCTTCGCGCTGAACGCGGCCAGCTTCATCGGGATGATCGTGGTTCTTTTCCGCTGGCAGCCGCCCCGCGCGGAGGCGGGGGAGCGGGCGCGCGAGCCGATGCTGGCCGCCATCCGGCGCGGCATCCGCTTTTGCGCGGCATCGATCCCGATTCGCCGCGTGCTGCTGCGCGGGCTGCTGTTCGGCTTCGGCGCGGCGGGCAGCCAGGCGCTGATGCCGGTCGTCGCGCGCGACCAGCTTCACGGGACCGAAATCTCCTATGGCCTGATGCTGGGCGCATTCGGCATCGGTTCAATCGTGACCGCGCTGTGGGTCGGTAAGGCCCGCCGCCGCTGGGGCAGCGAGGCGGTCGTCTCGGTCGCCACGGTGGCATTTGCGGCGAACACGTTCCTACTGGGCAATGCGTCCACCCTTCCTGTCGCCATGGGGGCCCTGTTCCTGGGCGGCGCGGGCTGGGTCGCGGCGATGACCAGCCTCAACGTCGCGATGCAGCTGCGCTCGCCCGACGCGATCCTGGGGCGCTGCCTGTCGATCTACCAGGCGGTGACCTTCGGCGGCATGGCGGTCGGCGCCTATGCCTGGGGTGCGGTGGCCGACTGGCGCGGGTTGGGCTTTGCCTTGCACGCCACAACGGTCTGGCTGATCGCGACCCTGGCTTTGCGGATTATCGCCCCGATGCCCCGCCGTGACGAAGGCCGGGTCGACCCCGCTACCTGAGCTAACCACCGGGTTAACCACTGGGGCGCGCCGCTGGCGGCCCGGGCCGCGGCGCAAAGTCTGGCGCTACTTAACCGTTAATTTACCATGTCGCGCCAAAACGCGGGTCAGTCAGGTTTGAAGGACTTGGGGCAATGGATACTTATCGCGGCATCTACGGCGGGCGCTCGGACACCGACGACCACCAGAGCTACGATTATTCGGCGGACAGCGGCACCGACACGGCGCCCGCGGCGATCGGCCAGGACGAGCGCCGGATGCAGGTTCGTGCCTACAACCACTGGGCCGGGATGCTGGGCGATCGCACTTTCCCGGCGATCGAGGATCTCGTGCCCGCCGAACTGCCCGATTTCGGGCCCAATTCGGTCCTGCTCGACTTTACCGGCGGAATAGAGAACCCGGCGATCCAGTTCCTCGGCGAGAAGCTGGGGATCGAATGCGGCGCGCAGGGCGAGCACATTCGCAATCTCGACGATGTCCCCAGCCGCTCGCTGCTGTCGCGCATCACCGACCATTACATGCAGATCATCGCCAACCAGGCGCCGATCGGGTTCGAGGCGGAGTTCGTCAACCAGCGCGGCAAGGCCATCGCCTATCGCGGTATCCTGCTGCCCTTCTCCAGTGACAACGACACGATCGATTTCATTCTCGGCGTGATCAACTGGAAGGAACTCGCCGACCAGCAGGCCACCGACGAGCTGATGCTCGAGATCGACCAGGCGCTTGAGCCGGTCGCCGAACCGGTCGCGCAGCTCAAGATGCCGCTGACCGATTGGGCCGACGGTCCGGCTTCGCACGACGACGAGGACGGCGACGATCCGGCGATACTCGACCTCAGCCTCGATCCGCACGCGATGCTTGCCGACGAGGACGACGGCCTTGCCTGGCCCGAGCCGCGATTCGGCGCGGACAGCGCGATGCCGTTCGCCAACGGCGATCCCTTCGCCGCGGCTGCGGAGGCGCTGGAGCGCGCCGCCGCTGAGGCCCTTGAGCCGGTCGACGAAACGGAAGCGGCGGACATGGGACTTGCCGACTGGCTCGCGTCGGCACGCGAGATGGCGCAGGCGGCGCGGAGCAGCGAGGACCGCACCCGCGGCGCGCTCTACGCCGCGATCGGCCGGGCTTACGACTTCTCCATTGCGGCGACCGAGGAACCCGAGGAGTTCCGCGAACTGATCGAGGACGCCGGGCTTGCGGTGCAGGACCGTGCTCCGTTGACCCCGGTGGTCAAGCTGGTCTTCGGGGTCGATTACGACAAGACCCGCCTGACCGAATACGCCGCCGCGCTCGGCCATGCCCAGCGCATTGGCCTGCCGCGCGGCGCGCTCGCCAATTACCTGATCGAGGCGCCCGGCGGGCTCAAGGGCGTGGTCCAGGCCGAACGCCGGCTGCGCAAGGAACAGGCCGGCAAGACGGTCGATCCGGCGGATACCGCGCGCGAAAAGTTGGCCCGCAAGCTGCGTGCCCTGCCCACGCTCGACTTTGCCGATCTGCCCGCCGATGGCGCGGAATTCGCGGTGCTGATCGCGCGGCGCATGGATGACGGCAGCGTTGTCCTGGTCGGCGAAGTACCCGACGACGTCGCCCTGCTCGAACGCGCGGCGCGCCGCCTGATCGGCTGACCCGGACCCCGTCGCACTGCCGAAAGCATTGCGCGACGAGCCCGTTTTTCCCGGTTATACAGCGCCCGATGAGGCAGGCCGGGACGAAGCGCAGACGCATGGGTTGGCTTGGCTGGTCTTTCACCGCGATCCTCGGCATCGCGGCCCTGCTCGCGGTGCTGGCGGCCTGGGCGACCCGCAACGATGCGGTTGCATTGCTCGACGGGGTGGACGCCCTGTTCCCCCGCGACCGTACCGCCAGGCTCGTCGAAGCCGCGCACTATGGCCCCGATCCGGCGCAGAAGCTCGAGATGTTCGTGCCGTCCGGCGCGGCGCCCGCCGCCGGCTGGCCGCTGATCGCGTTCTACCACGGCGGCGGCTGGCATAACGGCGATCCGCACAGCTACCGCTTCATCGCGCGCACCTTCGCCGACCGTGGCTATGCCGTCGCGCTGATCGGCTACCGCCTGAACCAGGGGGGCCGTTATCCGGCCATGCTGGAGGACAGCGCGGGCGGGCTGAAGTGGGCGATGGACCATGCCGCCCGGCACCGGATAGACCCCTCTCGCACGATCGTGATGGGTCATTCCGCGGGCGCCTACAATGCGGTGATGCTGGCGCTCGATGCCCGCTGGACAAGCGCCGCCGGCCTGCCCGCTAACGCAATCAAGGGCGCGGTCGGACTTGCCGGACCCTACGATTTCTATCCGTGGACCAGCGATTCCGCTCGCGATGCCATGGGACACTGGCCCAATCCGCGCGAAACGCTGCCGATCGCCTATGCGCGCCGCGATGCGCCTCCGCTGCTGCTGGTGGCCGGCACCGCAGACACGCTCGTCCGCCCGCGCAACAGCCGCGCGCTGGCGGCGGCGATGGCGGCTCTCGGCAAGCCGGCCGAACTCGCGCTGATCGACGGGATGGGACATAACGGGCTCGTCATCACCCTGGCCCGCCCTTTCGGGGCTTTCGACCACCGCGTGCGCGATGCCTTGCTGCCGTTTCTGGCGGCCCAAACCGGGGCTGCCGGCGCCGCTGCCAAGCCTGCTTCAACACCGGCTTCAGCCGCGGTTCAGGCCCCGGCGGCATAGCCCGGGACATGCGCCGCATCTCCCGCTTCGTCGCTTCGCAGCTTGCCGTTCTGGCTGCGGTCACCATGGCCGTGACGCCCGCCGCCGCTCAGTCGGTGCTGCGCGATGCGGAAACCGAGGCGCTTCTGCACGACATGGCGACGCCGCTGGTCGCCGCGACCGGGCTGGACCCCAAGAACGTCGATGTCGTGCTGGTCAACGATCCGTCGATCAACGCCTTCGTCGTCGGCGGGCAGGCGGTCTATCTCAACAGCGGCCTGATCGGCGAGGCGGACACCGCCAACGAAGTCCAGGGCGTGATCGCGCACGAGCTTGGCCATGTCACCGGCGGCCATGCGATCGGCGACGGCGGCTCCAGGACGGCGACCGGGATCACCCTGCTCAGCCTGCTGCTTGGCGCGGCGGCGGCCGCGGTCGGGGGTGGTGCCGCGGCGATGGGCATCATTGGCGCGGGACAACAGGCCGCGCTGGGCAAGTACCTCGCGTTCAGCCGCGGACAGGAATCGTCCGCCGACGCCGCCGGCGCGAGCTTTCTTGCGAAGGCCGGCATTTCGGGGCGCGGCTCGGTCGAGTTCTTCAAGAAGCTGCAGAACCTGGAATTCCGCTATGGCTACAGCTCGCGCGATCCCGAAGCGCAGTTCTACAACACGCACCCTTCCTCGTCGGACCGCATCGCGACGCTGACCGATGTCTATGAGAAGGATCCGGCATGGAACAAGCCCAACGATCCGGCAATCGAGGCGCGGTTCCAGCGGATCAAGGCAAAGCTTTACGGCTACCTTGCCGAACCGGCCGAGACGCTTAAATCCTACCCTGAATATGTCCAGACCGTGCCCGCGCGGTATGCCCGCGCCTATGCCTATCACAAGGAAGCATACATCGACCGCGCGGTCGCCGAGGTCGATAAGCTTCTCGCCGACGCCCCCAACGATCCTTACTTTCTCGAGCTCAAGGGCCAGATGCTGCTCGAGGCGGGCAAGCCGCAGCAGGCGCTGGAGCCGCTGCGCCAAGCGACCCGGATCACCAACAACCAGCCGCTGATCGCCACGACCTTCGGACACGCCCTGATCGCGACCGAGGACAAGGCCAACTTCGCTGAGGCCGAGCGCGTGCTGAAAGCCGCAGTCAGCCGCGACCGCGAGAACCCCGATGCCTGGTACCAGCTCGGCGTGGTCTACGAGGCCAAGGGCGACCTTCCGCGCGCCAAGCTGGCAAGTGCCGAGCAGCAAGTGATGAGCCGCCAGCTTCCCGAAGCACTGCGCAGCGCCCTCGCCGCCGAGGCCGGGCTGCCAAAGGGCACGTCCGACTGGCTGCGCGCGCAGGACATCGCATTCCAGGCCCGCGCCGAGATCGAGAGCCAGGACAAGAAGAAGCGTTGAGGGGGAACGGGGCATGAGCGACGGAGAGCCGCGGACGATGCACCGCCTTGCCCCGCGGGTATGGCTGGTGGCGGCGGGTCTCGCCTGCGCCGCGGCCGGTGTGGCCGGCGGCTGGTGGTGGGCCAACCGCGCGGCAGTTTCCACCCTCAGCGCTCAGCAGCGGGTCGCGATGGAAACCGTGGTGCGCGACTACATCCTCGCCCATCCCGAAATCCTCCCCGAGGCGATCGAACGGCTGCGCAGCCGCAGCGCGTCCGAACAGGTCAACGCGCTGCGCGGACCCATCGAGAATGCCTTTCCGGGCGCGGTTCTCGGCAATCCGCAAGGCAAGGTCACGCTGGTCGAGTTCACCGATTATGCCTGCGGGTTCTGTCGCCAGAGCGTGGCCGACGTTCACGCCCTGATCGACGCGCATCCCGATCTCAAGGTGGTCGTCCGCGAGCTTCCGATCCTCAGCGAAGCGAGCGGCGTTGCCGCGCGCATGGCGCTCGCCGCCGCGCGGCAGGGCCGCTACGCCGCCTTCCACGATGCGATGTACGCGGGAGGGCGCCCCGATCCGCAGACCATCGAAAGCGCCGCGCGCAGCGCCGGGCTCGACATGGCCAAGGCCAAGGCATTCGCCCAGAGCGCCGAGGCCGAAGCCGAAGTGCGCAAGAACATGCAGCTCGCCACCCAGCTCCAGGTCCAGGGTACTCCGGCCTGGGTCATCGGAAACCAGGTCATGGTCGGCGCGGTGGGCCGCGACCAGCTCGAGCGCGCGATCAGCGAGGCGCGCAACCCGGCATGATCGCCCGGGCAATGCTGGGATTGGCGCTGATTGCCGGCGCGTTGGCCAGTCCGGTCGCTGCCGCCCCGGCCCCGCCCGCGGCAAGTGCAGCGCTGCGGCCTGCGCTCGATGCCCTGCAGGCGCTCGACACGCGGGTGCAGTCGGTCGGGTGGAAGCTGGCCGCGGGCAATGCCCGCTGGTGCGCCCGGCCAGTCCCGGCGATCGGCTTGCAATTGTTCGACGCCGCCAGCTTTGGCGATCCGGGTGCAGTCCGGGCAGCCCTGGCGCTTCCCGGCGACATAGCGGTTGAAGCGGTTGCCGACGGCTCTCCCGCGGGGAGCGCGGGCCTGTCGCCGCATCTTCCCGTCAGCGCGATCGCCGGCAAGCCGACCGAACCCGCGGGCGCACCGCCGCTACGTTCGGCCTATGCGCGCCTCGTTGCCCTGCACGATGCCATCGACGCGGCGCTTGTGGCCACCAATTCGGTCACGCTGGCCGTCGGCTCGGGCGCCGCCACGCGCACGGTGACGATTACGGGGCAGCCCGTCTGCGCCAGCCGGTTCGAGATGCTGACCGAGGACAACCACGCCGCCGCTGACGGCACGAGGGTGGTGGTGAGCCGCAAGCTGGTGGAATTCCTCCCGGCGGACGACGAACTCGCCGCGCTGCTTGCCCACGAACTGGCGCACAACATCCTTGGCCACCGCGCGCGGCTTGACGCCAGCGGCCGAAGCTGGGGCAACATCCTGGCGACCGAGCGCGAGGCCGACCGCCTGTCGGTATGGCTGTTGGCCGCCGCCGGTTATGACCCGGAGGCCGCGCTGCGGTTCATGGCGCGCTGGGGGCCGGCGAACGACAACGGGATTTTCTCCACCCCCGATCACGATCGCTGGAAGACCCGGATTGAGCGCATGACGCGCGAGATCGCGGCGCTGCGCACGGCTGTCGCCGCCGATCCCGCGCACGAGGTTAACTGGCCGCGCGACTTCGCGCGCGGCTAGATCAGCCGTTCGTCAGGCGGCCTCGTCGCGGACGAAGGTCTTGGGCAGCGGCTTGGCCATGACCCGGCGGACCATGGGTTCGAAGAACTCGAGCGGCTCGCTCTTGTAATCAGGGTCGAACGCCGCCTGATCGTACTTCTGGCAGAACTCAGCGCAGGCGTCGAAATAGGGGCTGCCCCGGAACTGCTCGCGCAACTCGCGGTCCATCCCCAGGAAGTGGAAGTAGTAGTAGCCCTGGAATGCGCCGTGATGCTGGCAGATCCAGTGAACTTCCTCGGTCACGAAAGGCTTGATGATCGCCGCCGCGACCTCAGGATGGTTGTAGGTCCCCAGCGTGTCGCCCATGTCATGGAGCAACGCCATCACGACATAGGCCTCGTCGCGCCCGTCGCGATGCGCGCGAGTCGCCGTTTGCAGCGAATGTTCGAGGCGGCAGATGGGGAAACCCCCGAAATCGCCGTCGAGCAGCTTGAGGTGGGTCAGCACCCGGTCGGGCAGATCCTTCGCGAAAGCCATGTAATCGCGGCTGATGATCGCCCAGTCCTCGCGCGTTCCGTTTTCCATCGCGGTAAAGCGGGCGCGTTCCTCGATCGCGTGTTCGGTTTCCGCGGCGATCTCGCTGACGTTGTCCATCGCATCTCTCTCCTGTGCCCCCGCAGGCTAACCCAAAGGCGCGGCTCGCGCAAAACCTTCTCGCCGGCCGGGAAAGGCGCTAAGCGGTTCGACCATGGCGATGTTGCCGTTCAGACCAACGCCGTTCTTCGGCAACAAGAACCGCGCGTTCTGGCAGCTTCAGGCGGCCGGCTGGGGCGGGGCGATGGTGCTGCGCGCGCTGTCGAGCCTGGCCAACGCACAGCCCTTGTCGTTCCTCGTCCTCGTGCTGATCGCCTCGATCACGGGGTTTTCGATCTCGCTGATTCTGGCGGTGATCTACCGCGCGCTGATCAGCCGAACGCCGCTCGTCACATGGGGCGTGACCGCGATTGTCCTGGCGCTCGCGGTCAGCCTCTACGCCTTCATCGACAGCTGGGTGATCAGCCTTTACCGGCCCAACAGCGATTCCGGATTTGCCCAGCTCTTCCTGGGGGTATTCTACCTCGACCTCACGCTGCTCGGGGCATGGTCGGCGCTCTATTACGCGATCAACTTCTTCCTTCAGGTGGAGGAACAGAACGACCAGCTCTTGCGGCTTGAGGCGCAGGCGACCAGCGCGCAGCTCGCGATGCTGCGCTACCAGCTCAATCCGCACTTCCTGTTCAACACGCTCAATTCCATCTCGACGCTGGTCCTGCTCAAGCAGACCGAGCCTGCCAACGCGATGCTCAGCCGGTTGTCGTCCTTCCTGCGCTATACCCTGGTGAACGAACCTTCGGGCCGGGTGACCGTGGCGCAGGAGGTCGAGACCCTGAAGCTCTACCTCGATATCGAGCGGATGCGGTTCGAGGAGCGGCTGCGCACCGAATTCCGCATCGATCCCGAAGTGTCGGATGCGCTGCTGCCGTCGCTGCTGCTCCAGCCGCTGGTCGAGAACGCGATCAAGTACGCCGTCACCCCGCTGGAGGAGGGCGCGCAGATCACGGTCGCCGCGCAACTCGTCGGCCCCATGCTTCGCGTCACCGTCTCCGATACCGGACCGGGATTGCAAAACGGCCCCGACCCCACAAGACTCGGCAACCGCAGGCTCGACGCGTCGACATTCGACGCTGGCGATCCGGTTTCGACGGGAGTGGGACTTGGCAATATCCGGGATCGCCTGGCGCAGGCCTATGGCGAGAACCAGCGCTTCGAGATCCAGGACGCGCCCGAAGGCGGGTTCGCGGTGCTGATCGAGCTGCCGTTCGAGGAACGGGCGAGTCCCGCCGGGGCGCGCACCGCCGATGTCACCTCGGGCGCGCCCCCTCGCCTCGCCGCTGCGGGGTAACCGCCGTGCCAGGGCGTGCGAGATAGCCGCCCAGCCGTGTTTACGCGTTCGGCGCACGCGAATCTTAGTGTAAAGGGAGCGAATGACCATCCGCACGATCCTCGTCGATGACGAGAAACTGGCGATCCAGGGACTCCAGCATCGGCTCGAGAAATATCCTGACGTCGAGATAATCGACACTTGCGCCAACGGCCGCGAGGCGATCCGCAAGATCAAGACCGGCAAGCCCGATCTCGTCTTCCTCGACATCCAGATGCCCGGTTTCGACGGGTTCTCGGTGGTGAAGGGGGTGATGGAGATCGAGCCCCCGCTGTTCGTCTTCGTGACCGCCTATTCCGAGCATGCGCTCAAGGCGTTCGAGGCCAACGCGGTCGACTACCTGCTCAAGCCGGTCGAGGACGATCGCCTTGCCGATGCCCTTGAACGCGCGCGCAAGCGGCTGGCCGAGAAGCGCGGGCTCGAGGAGGTCGAGAAGCTCAAGAACGTGCTCGCCGAGGTCGCCCCCGATGCGATCGACGCGATGCCCGAAGAGGATGAAACGGCCGCCGGCGGTCGCTTCGAGA
This sequence comes from Novosphingobium tardum, assembly GCF_042652045.1. Taxonomy (NCBI): domain Bacteria; kingdom Pseudomonadati; phylum Pseudomonadota; class Alphaproteobacteria; order Sphingomonadales; family Sphingomonadaceae; genus Novosphingobium; species Novosphingobium tardum. The sequence continues at coordinate 424,937 of NZ_JBHSDR010000003.1, forward strand.
AGCTGATCAACATCAAGGATCGCGGCCAGATCTTCCGCGTCGATGTCGATTCGATCGAACACATCGAGGCGGCGGGCGACTACATGTGCATCCGTACCGCCGACAATTCGCTGATCCTGCGCGAGACGATGAAGGACCTCGAGCGCAGGCTCGATCCCCGCGTGTTCCAGCGGGTCCACCGCTCGACCATCGTCAACCTCAACCAGGTTCGCCAGGTCAAGCCGCACACCAACGGCGAATGCTTCCTCGTCCTCGATTCGGGCGCGCAGGTGAAGGTCAGCCGCAGCTATCGCGACGTCGTGGCGAGATTCGTGCATTGAGCGGCTGGCGGGTCGAGGGGTTCGACCTCGACGCGTTCGTTTCCGCAACGCTCGCCGAGGATCTTGGCGAAGGCTGGCCCGGCGGCGGGCATGACGTCACCTCGGAAAGCGTGATCCCTGCCGACGCCCGCTTCTCGGGCGTGATGGACAGTCGCGACGCGATCACCGTGTGCGGGCTGCCGCTTGCCGCGGCCTTCTTCGCCAGGCTGGACCCGGCAATGCGGATCACCGCGATGGTGGAGGAAGGCGCGCGGGTGGGTCCCGGCACCGACCTGATGCGTCTCGAGGGCAATGCGCGCGCCATGCTCACAGCCGAACGCAGCGCGCTCAACACGGTTCAGCATCTCTCGGGCATCGCCACGATGACCCGGCAATATGTCGATGCGATGGGCGGAAACGCGGTGCTGCTCGATACCCGCAAGACCATACCGGGCCTGCGCCTGCTGGAAAAATACGCGACCCGCACGGGCGGCGCGCAGAACCACCGGATGGGGCTGTGGGATGCGGCGATGATCAAGGACAACCATGTCCTTGTCGCCGGGGACGTGGCCGAGGCAGTGCGTCGTGCGCGCGAAGCAGGCGTCGCCGAGATCATCTGCGAGGTGGATCGGATCGACCAGATCGGACCGGCACTACAGGCCGGGGCGACCCGCCTACTGCTCGACAACATGGGGCCGGACCTGCTGCGAGAAGCGGTCGCGCTCGTGGCTGGCCGCGTACCGACCGAGGCTTCGGGCGGGGTGCGGCTCGACACGATCGGGCCGATCGCCGCCAGCGGCGTGGACTACGTGTCGGTCGGTCGGCTTACGCAGAGCGCCCCGGCCGCCGACATCGGCCTGGATTTTACGCCGCTTTCCTGAGGGCGGCGCTTGCCACGCCATGCGGCGGCGCTAGCGTGTACGCATAGCCACTCATGGGAAGGGGAAAACCATGCGACCGCAATCGATCGTCCTGTTCGAAAAAGTCTATCTCGCCGCGATCGTGCTGGGCGTGATCAACACGGTGATGAGCTGGTCGCTCGTCACCCAGGCCGCCAGCGACCCGGCGCTTCAGAAGACCGGCGTGGCGTCGGGCCTGTTGGTCGGGGCGCTCATCATCGGCATCCTGATCCCGCTGCTGCTGTGGTATTTCATCGCCCGCCGCGCCAGCAACGTGGCCAAATGGATCTATGTGGTTCTCCTCGCGTTCGGCGTGCTCGGCTTCCTGCGCGGCCTGTCGGTGCCCAACGCACCGGGCGGTCTTACGCTGGTGATCGGCGCTCTTTCGCTGGCGCTTCAGGTCTGGGCCGGGGTCCTTCTGTTCAAGCCCGATGCCAAGGCGTGGCTGGAGAGCAAGGGCGCCGACGCGCCGGTGGATTCCACGACGATCGACTGAGAGGAATGAAGGTCCGCGGCTTCCTTGCGCTATGCGCGCTGGTGGCCGCGGCCTTGCCAGTCGCAGCGCTGGCGCAGGCATGGCAGTGTTCCGTACCGGCGCATTGGCCCCGGCCGGCCATCGAGCGGCCTGACGGCCCCGTCCGCCGCGTCCCGGTCACCGGCTACACGCTCGCCCTGTCTTGGTCGCCGGAGTTCTGCCGCAGCCATCGCGGCAGCGCTGCCCAACGGATGCAATGCGGCGGCGGCAACGGGCGTTTCGGGTTCGTCGTTCACGGATTGTGGCCCGAAGGGGCGGCAACTTTTCCGCAATGGTGCGCGAAAGTCGCCCAACCTGCGCCGCCCGTTGCCGCCGGCCAATTCTGCAGGACACCTAGCCCCGCGCTGATCTCCCACGCCTGGGCCAAGCACGGAAGCTGCGCCTTCCGCCGCCCGGAGGTCTATTTCCGCGTCAGCAACATCCTCGCCGATGCAATGCGCTATCCCGACATGGCGCGCCTCTCGCGCGATCGCGCGCTCAATGCGGGTGCACTCCGCCAGGCGCTCGCGCAGACCAATCCCGGGCGACCGCCGCAGAGCTTCGGCTTGCTCTTGTCACGAGGAGGGTGGCTGCGCGAGGTGCGGGTCTGCCTCGACCAGCGTTACCGGCCACGCCGCTGCCCCGCCCGGAACGCGGGTCCGCGGGATTCGGCACGGGTTTCGATCTGGCGGAGCTTCTAGGCCCGCCGCTCCGCGAAAAAGCCGCGCAGCATGGCCGCCGCTTCCGATTCGCCCAGTCCCGAATAGACCTCGGGCCGGTGCAGGCACTGGTCCTGCGCAAAGACCCGGCTGCCGTGCTCCACCGCCCCGCCCTTGGGATCGGGCGCTGCATAATAGAGCCGAGCGATTCGGGCATGGACGATCGCGCCGGCGCACATCGCGCAAGGTTCGAGCGACACCCACAGTTCGCACCCGCTCAGCCGCTCGTCGCCCAAGGCCGCGGCGGCGGCGCGAATCGCCAGGATTTCGGCGTGCGCCGTCGGATCGTGGAGCGCGCGCGGGGCGTTGTGCGCGGCGGCGATGATGGCCCCGTCCTTGACCACCACGGCACCGATGGGCACTTCGCCCGCGGCGGCGCCTTTGGCGGCCTCGTCCAGCGCGGCGCGCATGGGCAAGGGTAGCGGCCAGGCCGGGGAAGGTTCGTCGCGCGACATCGCGTGATCGCTATCCCGGCCGACCTTGACCACCAAGCGATGAATCGCTAAGCGCCGCCCTTTCCCGCAATCAGCGAAGAATTGAGAGTTAAAGCCATGTCGCGCATCTGCGAACTGACCGGCAAGGGTCGTCTGGTCGGCAACAACGTGAGCCACGCCAACAACAAGACCAAGCGTGTCTTCCTGCCGAACCTGCAGAACGTCACCCTGCTCAGCGAAAAGCTCGACCGTGCGGTCAAGCTGCGCGTGTCGGCCGCGGGGCTGCGCTCGGTCGAGCACGTCGGCGGGCTCGACAACTGGTTGCTCAAGACTTCGGACGAAAAGCTCAGCGCCCGTGCGCTCAAGCTGAAGCGCGAGCTGGCCAAGCAGGGCGTCGCTCAAGCCGCCTGATTTCCAGGCCGGGGGCTTTCAACCCGCCCCGCCTTACCTAATCCAAAAAGAATCAGGCGGCAGCCGCACTCGCGGCGCCGCCCTTTTCGCGTCCGTAATCCCCGGGCGGCTCTTACTGCCCGGACATCGTGCGCTGGGTCTGTGAACGCTCGATCAGCATGCGGTTGTCGCGACGTTGCTCGGCCCACTCGCTCTTGCGCTTGCACACCTTCTTCTTCTTGAGCAGCGAACCCGGCTCGAGCTGACGCTCGCAGATCAGCGGATCAGCCTCCTTTGGCGCCGGTTGAACGGCGGGTGCTGGCGGCTCGGCTGCGACGCCGGCGGCTAGCAGCATGGCAAGGGACGTAGCGATCAACATCTTACGGAACCTGTTCTGAAATAAGGAATGGTGGCTGTCCGCAAGAGTGACCAAGCCCGGTGTGCAGGTCAAGTGCGCGCGATATCGAACGCGACCGTCATGCGTTCGCCGCGCGAAAACGGGCGCGTCGCGTGCCACATCCACGATGGAAACATCACCAGCCGCCCGACGCGCGGCTCGACTACCCGGCGCGGGGCGAGGTCGAGACCGAAATCGGCCGGTGCTCCCCCCAGTTCGAGCATGCCGCCCTCGCCCTGAGGAACCGACACGTAGAAGGCCGAGCTAAGCCAGCCTTGCGGATGGTGGTGCGCGGCGTGGAAACCCGCATCGCGCAGCCGCACCGACCAGCTTCCCGCGAAACGGATTGGCCGGTCGCGGCGGCGTGCCAGCGTGGGGTGGCGGGGATCCGGAGGCGGCAGCCCGGTAATGTGCGCGGCCACAGCAGCGCGGATGCGTTCGCGCAGGCCCACGATCTCGGGGTCCACCCGCGCGAACAGTGCGCCGTCGGTCTGGCTTCCGCCACGCACTGACTGGTCCAGGAAACGGCCCGAGCGGTCGTGTAGCGCGCCCAGCACGCCCGCCAAAGCTTCCCTCGCGGCCTCGTCGAACTCCAGGTCGGTGACCGATATCAGCCCGGGCTGCTCGTCCAGCCATGTCGCCCGGGGATCCCCGCCGATCCGCCAAGCAAGAGCGGCATATGGCCAAAGGTCGTCGGCGCCGTACGGACCCAGGTGCGGCTCAAGCTCAGCGGCCGCCCGGGCGTGACTTCCCGTTCGCAGGAAATGGCGCGAACGGCGCACCAGGATAGCTCGCTCGGCCGATGGGCCGATCCGGTTGAACAGCGCCCGCGCCTCCGCGAAATCGCGAAGTTCGTCGCTGCCAGCGGCCTCGCCCAGCAGCAAGGCGATGTCATCGTCCGCGACCCGCCGTCCGCGCTGCGCGGCATCGCGGGCATCGGCGAACCGTTCGGCGTCGAGAAGAAGCTGGACGGCCGTCTGGTGCAACTCCACCACCGTCGGATGCGCTGCGATCGCACGTTCGAGGGTCGCAAGCATATCGCCGTGCCGGCCGACGAGCGAGGCGAGCTGCGCATACTGGCGATGCCCCTCGATCCAGCCGGGACTGGCCGCAAGGGTCGCGCCGAGTTCCGTCAAGGCTTGGGGCCCCTGTCCGGCGGCGAGCCGCGCCGCGGCCAGCCCCAGGCGCATGTCCCCGCGCCCGGGCGCCAGCTTCACCGCCGTCTCGAACTCCCTGACGGCGGGTAGACCGGCCTCGAGCAGGATCTGCGCCAATGCATAGGCAAGCCCGGCATCGCCCGGTGAGGCCGCGGCGGCCTGCCGCACAAGCGGCAGCGCGTCCTCGCGCCGGTCGAGCGCGCGAAGCAGGAGGGCGAGCCAGTGGGCTATGCCTAGGTCGCCAGGATTTGCGCGGTGGAAGGCAGCAAGCGCGGGGACTGCCGCTTCCTCGGCGTGATTGTCGAGCGCGGCTTCGGCGGCCGCGATCAGCGCCTCGCGCGTGGGCTGAGGCCCGCCGTGCCTAGAGGCCGCCAGCGGGTGCTCCCATCCCCGCGACCACTGCGGCCGCTCCGCGCTGCTCGATTTCCGTCAGGCCAGGATGCCAGACGTCGAAGATCAGTACGACCCGCAGGCGCGCACTGGGATTGGCCGCTTCGTGCTCGATCGTATCGTCGAAAACGAAAACCTCGCCCTCGCGCCAGTCGCGGGTCTCGGCGCCGACGCGGAACCAGCAACCCTCGGGAATGTCCAAGGCAAGGTGGCAGACCAGTCGGGCATTGTTGACCCCGACGTGCGGCGGGATGGTGGTGTGCGGCGCCAGCAGCGAGAACATCGCGTTGGGCGAAGCGCCGGGAATGTCGGGCTGGGGCAGGCGGGCCAGCAGCGCCATTGTGCGCGGGCACTGGTTGGCGTTGGCGTCCACCCGGCGCCCCTGCTGCCACAGGTGCACCGCGGTCCAGTCGCGATGCCGGTTCAGCGGCTTCCACTGCGCCAGCGCCTCGTGCGCCTCGTAATCAAGATAGGGGACGAGTTCGGCGCGTTCGGAGGCAATCACCGCGCGCATTTCATCCCGTATCTCCGCGCTCGCCGCTTCGACCTCGGCAAGCCAGGGAAATGCACTGCGGGGATGAAACTCCCGCTCGACGAGCCCGGGAAAGTGAAAGTGGGTGGGTTCGGAATGATAGGGCCGGGTCTTGCGCAAGGCATTGCTCGCGAACCGCGCAATGCGGGCGCCCTCCTCTTGGCTCGCCTCGGTCAGCACGCTCTCGATCCGGCCGCCGAGCGCGGCCTCACGTGCGCCGAGCCACGCGGTGTGGACCTCTTCGCCGTGAGCGACGGCCGTGGCCAGCGGCGGCGGCAGTTCTCCCGGCACGCGCTGGGCCAGGGCTTCGCCCCAAGCCTCGCCCGCATTCGCATCGCCCAACCGTTCGAGCAGTCCGGCGCGCATGATCAGCGCGACGAAATCGAGCGGCGAGACCGCCAACGCCTGATGGACCGCGTCCAGCGCCCGTTGCGGTTGGCGGAGCGCGCGCCGTAGCCCCGCAAGCTTGAGCCAGGCATCTGTCGGTGAACCGGGGCCAAGGGTCGCCTCGAGGACGGCCGCCGCGCCGGCGAGGTCGCCGGCCGCGACCAGGCGGTCCGGGTCGGCGACCGCGCCGGTCATGCCGTGGCGGACTCGCCCACTGGCCAGTCGGGAATGCGATCGTCTTCCAGCGAATAGCCGAACCGCTCGACCCACGGGGCAAGGATCGGGAAAACCCGCTCCAGTTCGCGCTCGTAGTTGCGCCAGCGTCCGCGCGCCCGCTGGTACACGGGTTCCGTCACCTGGGCGTAGCTGGCGGTAGCGACCGCGCCGCGCGCGCGGGCCGCCTCGCGGTGATCGAACTCGCTCTCGGGCCAGGCGAGGTCGAGCCAGTCGAACACCGGGCGAAGCTCGCGCTCGGTATCCTGAACAAGGCGCTCATAGACCACCGTGCGCACCGGAAGGTCGAACGCCTCGCAGGCCTTGAGCCAATGACCGAAAGTCAGGTCATAGAGGCGCGCCGCATCGTCGAGGTCGAGGAAGTTGGCCATCGCCGCGTTGGGGCGGAAGTTGGTGAGGAAGCAGCTCAGGATCACGTCGCAGGGATGGCGCAGCGCCAGCACGAAGCGCGCCTCGGGAAATACCCGGCGGATCGTCGCGACCTTGTTAAGGTGAAGCGGGTGCTTGTCGACAATCCGGGTCTCGGGGCGAAGCTGGAGGAAGTCGCCGGCACGCTCGAAATAGCGGGACCGCGCGGCGTCGATCTGATCGCGCGCAAGAGTGGGGAAGGCATCGACCCCGCCTAGATCGCGCTCGACCTCGGCGATCAGCGGTTCCTCCTCGAGCACGCCGACGACCGGGTCGGTCATCAGCATCGTGTCGAGCAGCGTCGTTCCCGAACGCGGAAAGCCGAGCACGAAGACCGGCGCGGTCCTGCCGTCTGCCGGGGTGTAGTCCCTCCAGCTGTCGGCCCACGAACGCGACAGCAAGTCGCGCGCATGCTCCACGCTCCGGCGGTACTGGGCGGCGCGCTCGAGCGGACGGACAGGGTCTTCGCGCCAATGGGTGTTCATCGCCTCGAACTCGGCAAACGCCTCTTCGTGGCGGCCGAGCCGGTCGAGCATCGTTCCGCGCAGATGGTGCTTGCGCCCCGGCACCACGACGTCGCCGGACTGCTCTAGCGCGGCGAAGGCCTCGTCGACGCGCCCGGCGCGCTTGTGGCGCAGCGCGTCGATATAGGCGATCGTCTGGTCGTCGGTGCCGTTCGCGCCCGCACGTTCGCGCAGCGGCTCAAGCTCCGCCTCGCGGTTCACACGCTCATAGACGCTCGCGAGGCCGACATAGGACGGACCGAGCCCAGGCTCGATCGCGAGCGCTGCTTCGAATTCACGCTCGGCCACATCGTACATGTTGCGGCGCGCTGCGTCCTGCCCGTGGTCCGAGCGGATTCCGGCGTCGGCAGGAGCGCGGCGCGCGGCCTCGGCGATCGCCTCGTAGGCTTCGTCCTCGCGGCCCGAGGCACGAAGCAGCGCAAACAACGTGACGAGCGCCTGCGGATCGTCCGGAAAGTCCGCGGCAAGATCGCGAAGGACCTTTTCGCATTCCTCGCCCTCGCCCGCCTCGGCCAGCGCGTTGCCGAAGTTGAGGCGGATAGGGGGCGAATCGGGCGCGAGCTGGGCGGCGCGGCGCAGGGCTTCGACCGCCTCGGCATGACGGCCGAGCGGACCCAGCGCATTGCCCAGGTTGTTCCAGGCGCCCCAGTCATGCGGATCGCGTTCGACGACGAGGCGGTGCAGTGGCTCCGCCCGCGCGAAGTCGCCTGCTTCCTGAGCGAGGTGGGCGCCGATCCGGGCAATGCGGGAGGTGCGGTCGGCCCTCGCCGCGGCAGGTTCGACCAGCGCCAGCGCTTCGGCACTGCGGTCCGTGCGGTAGAGCGCCTCGATCAGGTTGGCGCGGATTGTGACGTCGTCCGGCCGGGCGAGATGGGCGGTTTGCAGATAGGCGGCAGCACGCTCGAACTGCCCGCGATGGGATTCGATCGCCCCTGCCAGCGCGGCGAGCGCGGGATCGCGGTTGTCGGCCGTCACCCTGGCCGCCATGAGCGCGGCCTCGTCTAGCCGGCCGGCGCGGGCCAGTCCGGCAAGCGTCTGCATCGTTTCGGCGGTTGCGGGCGAAATCGTTGCCGACATTGGTGATGGGCGTCCCTGCCCCTGGGCGGAGGGGCCATGCAGATAAAACAAAGGCGGCGGCCCCGCGAGGGACCGCCGCCAGGTTAGTTGGATATCCGCCGGATTAGAAGTCCAGCGTGATGCCCGTGTACACGTAGCGACCCAGCGAGTCGTACATACCCGGGTAGGTGTTGCCGTTGCAGACCACGCTGGCGCAACCGCTCGCCGAACCGGCCGAGTTGCCCGAAGACACCAGCGGCGGATCCTTGTCGAACAGGTTGTTCGCGCCCAGGCGCCACGAGAAGTGGTCGCCGATGTTCGCGGTCAGCGCGAGGTCGAAGTAGTTCACCGGCCTCAGGTGCGAAGCGAAGGCGTAGTACTTGCCGTTGAGCGACGGGCTCGAGTTCTTGTACTCGATATCGGTCGAACCGATGTGACGCCACTGCAGCGACGCACCGAGGCCGTTGGGGGCGGTGAAGCCCACGCGAGCCTTGTGGCGCCACTTGGGCAGCGGAACACCGCAGGTCGGGCCGAAGAAGCCACGGCAATCGTACGGATCGGTCAGGCCGTTGTCGGTGACGAACTTGTCGAGGAGCGTGCCGACGAAGCTGAACGACAGGCGGCCGAGCGAACCGATCTCGGTGCCGTAGTTGCCGTTGAACTCGAAGCCACGGGTCTTGACGCTACCGATGTTGGTCGCGAGATCCTGGACGTAGCCGTCCGAGGTCAGCCACAGCGAGCCGGCCGCGTTGCGATGGACGAGACCGCAAGCGAACAGGTTCGTGTCGTTGACGCAGGCGTTGAGGATCGCGTCGGCACCGAACGACTGGATCGCTCCCTTGACCTTGATGTCAAAGAAGTCGGCGCTCAGCGTCAGGCTGGGAACCCAGCGCGGCGCAAGAACGACACCCAGGGTCTTGGTGGTCGACACTTCCGGACGCAGCGTCGGCGTACCGCCGATCAGGCCGTTGTACTGACCGGCCGGGTTGCCGGCGACGGTCTGGCCGACCCGCAGGCCCTGCGCCAGACAGCCCGTGTCGGCTGCCGTGATCGGAGCGCCCGAGCACGGATCCGTCGAACCGTCGAGCGCGACGATCTGCGGCGCGAACAGTTCCTGGATGTTCGGCACGCGAACCGCACGGTTGTAGCCGGCACGGAAGCGCAGGTCACGAACCGGGGCGAAGTCCACACCGAGCTTGTAGGTGTCGGTGTTGTACTTCTGGCCGTTCGAGATCGAGTAGTGCGAGTAGCGGTAACCGCCGTTCAGCGACAGGCTGTAGATGAAGCTGTCCTGGACGATCGGCACTTCGATTTCGCCGAAGGCCTCGACCACGTCATACGAACCCGCGACGTCCTTGGTCGGCGCGCCCTGACCGCTGAGATCGCCGGTCTGGAACGCGTTGTCCGCGAACAGTTCCAGCTTCTCCTTGCGGTACTCGGTGCCGAGCGCGACGCTGACGCCGTCGCTCGCCCACGGGAACTTCAGGCCGTAGTCGCCCAGCGAACCGTTGATGGTCGCGCTGGCAACCTGCTCCGAGGTCTGGCCGCGGAGGAAGCCGCTGCCCTGGACATAAGCCAGCGCACCGGCCGACGGCTTGCCGCCGAGCAGGTCGTAGGGAACGCAGTTGGCATCGCCGCTCAGCGCCGAGCGGCAGACGACCTTCTGGCCGGCCGAGTTGAGGACGAAGTTGTTCCCGGTATAGGTTGTCGGCGCGAGGACCGCGTCGAGTGCGCTGGTAAGGCGCGAAACCGAGAATTCGTTCTGGTAGCGCTGCGAGTACTCGGTTTTGCCGTACTGGTAGTACGCGTCATACGACCACGACGAGCCGAGTTCGCCGCGCGAACCCAGAACCGCGCGATACGACGTGTGCTGCAGGTCGTTGATACGCGGCCCACCTTCGACGTTGCGGCGCAGCGGCTGCAGGAACGCGATGTTGTACGGATTGCCCGTGGTCGGATCGCTGAACACCAGCGCCGGGTTGGTCGGGCTGGCGCCGTTCGGGTTGTAGCCCGCGTTCGCTGCGACCGGGAAGTTGCCCAGGTAGGTGTTGATCAGGTTCGCGGGAACGCAGATCTGCGCGCGCTGGCTGGCCGACATCAGCGGGTTGTCGCAGTTGATGGTCAGCGTGTTGCCGAAATCGCCCGACGGCGCGATCTGCGCCAGCGTGCGATCGTCCATGAACATGAATTCCATGTACGGATGGATCGCGGGCGAGATCTCGTAGTCGGCGAAGGCGCCGGCGGTGTAACGCTCGTCAGGACGCTGGAAGTAGTTCAGCGGCGCGAAGTTGTAGCGGTTGAGCGTGCCGCGGGTCAGCGTGCCTGCACCCAGCGCACCGACGGTCGACGAGGTCGTGTCGGACTGGAAGTAGAACACGGTGCCGGTGTCGGACGTGGCCGAACCGCCGCACTGCAGGCCGGTCACCGCACCCGTCGCCGAGGCGGAGCCGGTGTTCTGGATGGTGCACGAGCTGAAGTCGCGACGCGCCTGAAGCAGCGGGTTGGCCTTGCGGTAGCCGACATAGGCCGTGAAGTGGCCGGCGTTGTCGGCGAAGTTCGCACCGAACGAGGCGGTCACGTCGTACTGCGCGCCATCGGCGTTGTGGCCGGTGGGGAAGCCGTAGTTCTTGAATCCGGCCTTCTGGCGGGCGAGCAAGAGCGGCGGCGTGGTCTTGTCGTGGTTGCTGTGGGTGTAAAGGCCGTAGTTGGCGTCGATCCGGAAACCGGTGAAATCGGTGTCCATGATGAAGTTGACGACGCCCGCGACCGCGTCGGCGCCGTAGGTCGCCGAAGCGCCGCCGGTCAGCACGTCCACGCGCTTCACCAGCGAGGCGGGGATGAAGTTAAGGTCGGCGGCCGAGGTCGTGGAGTTCGGATCGCCGGTCATGAGACGGCGGCCGTTGATCAGGACCAGGGTGCGCGACGGCCCGAGGCCGCGAAGGTCGACGGTGGCGGTGCCGCTCGCGCCGTTGGCGAGCTGCGACGACTGGCCCGCGGTAACCTGCGGCAGCGAGTTGAGGAGATCCTCGGTGCGGGTCGTGCCCGTCAGCTTGATGTCATCGCTGGTGACCGTGGTCACGGGCGCGATCGACGTCTGGTTCGGCGACAGAATGCGCGAACCGGTAACGACGATGGGCTCCGCGGTCGGCGCGGCTGCGGTTGTGTCATCGGCCGGGGTCGTGGCGTCCTGAGCGAACGCCGGCGCGCCGGCAAGAGCGATGCCCAGCGCGATGGGCGCTGCGCTGGCCTTGAGCGTGACGAATTTTTTCACAAAGATGGTCCCTTGTTCTGGCGACCCGAGCCGCCGTGGTCTCGCCGGTCAATCGACGCCTTGAAGGGCGAGGATTGCCAGGAATGCGGGGTCGATGCCGAAACGGTCCGGGGGTGTAAAGCGCAGCCGCCGAATTGCGGCAGATTTGCGCGCGTACTGTACCTCAATTGCAACAATGGACACAGCGACGGCGACGACCGTCCAGCCGCCCTTGTCGCGAGCGCCGCGATACTGTTAGCAACCGGTCGCGAGGGATGGGAACGGATATGCGCAAAGCTGCAATCGCGATGATGGCACTGGCAACGCTCGCCGGGGCAGGCACGGCCCTGGCCAAGGACAAGGCCGCGAAGGACAAGGCGCCGCCCGAAGTCGTCCGCCAGCTCGTCGAATGCCGGCAGATCGCGGACAATGCCGCGCGGCTGGCGTGCTTCGATCGCCAGGTGGCGGTCTTCGCCGAGGCGACGCAAAGCCACGAGATCGTCGTCGCCGACCGCAAGGACATTCAGGAGGCAAAGCGCGGCCTGTTCGGCTTCGCCGCCCCCGTCGGGCGCCTTCTGGGCTTCGGCGGCGGGGACGACGAAGCGACCGAAATCAAGCGGATCGACACCAAGGTGGCGACCGTGCGGTCGATTCCCAACGGCTGGCGCCTGTCGTTCGACGAAGGCGGCGTGTGGGAACAGGTCGACCTCAAGAACTTCGTGATGTCGCCCAAGATCGGCCAGAAGGCTGCCATCACCAAGGGCGCCTTCGGCAGCTACTTCGTATCGGTGAACGGCCAGCCCGGAATCAAGATGCGCCGGGTGGAATAGCCGGGACGGTCAGTTTCGGGGCGGCACGAACAGCAGCGGATCCAGCCGCGCGTCGTTCCACTTGATCGACCAGTGCAGGTGCGGCCCCGAAGCGCGGCCGGTCATTCCGATGCGGCCGATGGGCTGTCCCTGCCGCACGGTGTCGCCTTCATGCACCAGTAGTTGCGAGCTGTGCAGGAACGCGCTGTTGAGGCCGTGACCGTGATCGATGATCAGCAGGTTGCCCTCCAGCGTAAAGGGGCTGGACGCTGCCAGCACCACCACGCCGTCGGCGGGCGCAACATACGTCGTCCCCGCGCCGCCCGCGATGTCGAGCCCCGAGTGATAGGCGCCAGGTTCGCCCCGATAGATCCGCTGCGCGCCGAACTTGCCCGAAATGCGCCCCTGCGCCGGCCAGATGAAGCCCTGGCGCCATCCTCGCGCGGGAGCATCGGCCGATCGCGCTTGCGCGATCTGGGCCAGCTCGCCCGCGCGGCGCTGGCGGAACTCCTCGGTCGTCATCGCGGGCGGGCGCATCGGTACATTCAACCGTTCGATGTCCCAGGCCCGCGGCGCGATCCTGAGCGTCTGGACGTGGGTCGTGCCGTCCGCGAGCCGGGCTGCGAGCCGCGCCTCGGGCGGCGCATCGCGATCGAAGGCGACGATGAACCCGCCGTCTTCGGCCAGTTCGACCGGCTTGCCGTCGAGGGTGAGGGTCGTCGTACCCCGCGGAGCGGTCCCGCGCAGAAATCCGCCCTGGGTCGCTGGCCCGTCGAACACGAACCGGGCAGGCGCGGTCTGCGGCGCTGCCGGCCGAACCACCGCGGCGGGCGGCGCATCGAGCGCAGGTGCGGGGGCAGGCGTGGCGGCACACCCGCTGGCCAGGACCACCACCGCCAGGGCGGCGTGGCGCGGCGCGGTCACTTTTCTTCCAGTGCCCGGCGGGTCGCCAGTTCGGCGCTGGCGTAGGCTTCCTGGCGGGTCACGCTCCAGTAGCGCAGGAGGTCGAGCGAGATTCGCTCGGCGCTGACCGCGCAGATCACATGGTCGCCCGGGGCGAGCACGCGGAACCCGTTGGGCATGTAGTGGAGCCGCGCGAGGCGGTCTCGGGAGGACATCAGCATGGTTCCCAGCCTAGCAAGCGTTGGCCGTTAGAACAAACGCCCTTGCTCGCTCTTCGTCGGCGCAGGGCGAGCAGGCGTCGACCGGGCAGGGCGCGGTGCGCCGGCGGTGACGGGCTGGACGGCGAGCGCGCCGTCGCGGAACTTCAGGGTAAGCGCCGCCTCGCGCGCGCCCGCAGCCGCGCTGGTGACGGTCTGCCCCGCCGGATCGAGCACCCGAGCAAAACCACGCTCGAGCGGCTTGTCGGGGTCGAGCTGCGACATCACGCGCGCAAGTCCGGCCAACCGATCGCGCGCTCGCGCCTGGGCCGTGCCGAGCAGCGCGGCGCGCAGACCCGCGGCCGCGACGCGTTCACGCCCTCGCGCCACTCTTGCCGCCAGCAAGGCGGGCCGCAGAGCGCCGGCATCGCGTGACAGCGCGGCCTGGGCGACGCCGGTGCGGTGCAGCAGCCCCCGGCGCAGGCGCTCCGCCGCGTCGTCGAGGCGCTGCGTCCGGCTGGCGAGGATCGCCTGGGGCAAGGGGAGCCGATCGGCCCGCGAGGCGAGGCGTTCGCCCGCCAGCGCCAGGGCGCGCATTTGGCCGCGCCGCTTGCGCAGCAGAAGCTCGGCGATCTGGTTGATCAGTTCGGCACGAACCGGCACCGCCAGTTCCGCGGCGGCGGTCGGCGTCGGCGCGCGCAGGTCGGCGGCGAAATCGGCCAGCGTGGTATCGGTTTCATGTCCGACCGCGCTGATCACGGGGATCACCGAATCGGCGATTGCGCGCACCACCTCCTCCTCGTTGAACGCCCACAGGTCCTCGATCGAGCCGCCCCCGCGCGCCACGATGACCAGATCGGGACGCGGTACGAACCCGCCTTCGGCAAGGTCTGAAAAGCCGCGCACCGCAGCCGCGACCTGGCGTCCTGCATCCTGACCCTGGACCAGCACCGGCCACACGATCACCCGCACGGGGAAACGGTCGCCCAGTCGGTGAAGGATGTCGCGGATGACCGCGCCGGTGGGCGAGGTAACCACGCCGATCGTGCGCGGCATGAACGGGAGCGGTCGCTTGCGCGCGGCATCGAACAGGCCCTCGGCCTCAAGCCGTGCCTTGGTGCGCGCCAGCAGCGCGAGCAACGCCCCCTCGCCCGCGATCTCCATCCGCTCGATCACGATCTGGTAGGACGAGCGCCCCGGGTAGGTGGTGAGCTTGCCGGTGGCGATCACCTCGATCCCGTCCTCCGGCTGGAACGACAGTCGCTGCGCCGTTCCGCGCCACATCACCCCGTCGATCCGCGCACCCTCGTCCTTAAGGCTGCAGTACAAGTGGCCCGAAGCGGCGCGTTTCACCCCCGACAGTTCGCCGCGCAGCCGCACGAAGCCGAACCGGTCCTCGACGGTGCGCTTGAGCAGAGCGGAAATCTCGGTGATGCTGAGCGGCGCGGCGTTGTCGCCCGCCCCGTGCTTCGCTAACAGCCCGGCATCCGGTTCGTTGTAAGGAACTTCCATGAATATCCTGCTGCTGGGCGGGGGCGGGCGCGAACATGGGCTGGCCTGGAAGCTGGCGCAATCTCCGCGCCTCGAAAATCTGTACGCTACGCCGGGCAATCCGGGGATCGCCCGGCATGCTTCGCTGCTGGCGGTCGACATCACCGACCATGCCGCGGTCATCGCGCTGTGCGAGGCGAAGCGGATCACGCTCGTGGTGGTCGGACCCGAAGCGCCGCTGGTCGACGGGCTGGCGGATTCGCTGCGCGGCGCCGGATTCGCGGTGTTCGGGCCGAGCCGGCTTGCCGCCCAACTCGAGGGATCGAAGGGCTTCACCAAGGACCTTTGCTCCCGCGCCGACATTCCCACCGCCGCCTATGTGCGCGCCAGCAGTGAGGCCGAAGCGCTGGCCGCGCTGGACAGCTTCACCACGCCGGTCGTGATCAAGGCCGATGGACTTGCCGCCGGCAAGGGCGTGGTCATCGCCGAAACGGCCGAGGAAGCCTGCGCCGCGGTCGCCGACATGTTCCAGGGCGCGTTCGGCCGCGCGGGCGCCGAGGTGGTGATCGAGGAATTTCTCGAAGGCGAGGAAGCCAGCTTTTTCGCGCTGACCGACGGCGCCACGATCGTGCCCTTCGGGTCGGCACAGGATCACAAGCGCGTCGGCGAGGGAGACACCGGGCCGAACACCGGCGGAATGGGCGCCTACAGCCCCGCGCGCGTGCTGACCCCGCTGCTCGAAGGAGAGACCATCGAACGGATCATCGCCCCGACCGTCAGGGAGCTGGCCGAAGCCGGAATGCCCTATCAGGGCGTCCTGTTCGCGGGGCTGATGCTGACCCGCAACGGGGTTCGCCTGATCGAATACAACGCCCGGTTCGGCGATCCCGAATGCCAGGTCCTCATGATGCGGCTGGAGAGCGACCTTGCCGAACTGCTCCTCGCCTGCGCGGAAAGCCGGCTCGGCGCGCTGCCTGCGCCGGTCTTTTCCGACGAAACCGCGCTGACCGTGGTCATGGCCGCCCAGGGCTACCCCGGTGCGCCCGAAACGGGCGCACGGATCGATGGCGTTCCTGCCGCCGAGGCGACGGGCGCGACCGTTTTCCATGCCGGGACCGCGCTGGGCGGCGACGGAGTACTGACCGCAAGCGGCGGGCGGGTGTTGAGCGTCACGGCAACCGGAGCCGACGTCAGCGAAGCGCAGACCCGCGCCTATGCCGCCGTCGATGCGATCGATGCCCCGGGCCTGTTCTGCCGCCGCGACATTGGCTGGCGCGAAGTCGCACGCGAGGAAGCAGCCTAGAGGGCGGTCTGCGCCCGGGTTGTCGACACGCGGACGTGCGTGGCGCCGCATTTCTGCGCCACGTTGAGCAGTTCGAACAAGGATTTGGCGTCGGCGGAGCCGAGGTCGGCCGTGATCCACCGCTCGTCGACGCAGGCCGAATGGATGTAGCCTTCGGCTCCCGCGCTTCGCGCTGGCTGGGGCTGGGCGGCGGGAAACCAGCGGTTGAACCAGGCCGAAATCAGCGGCCCCGTAAATTCCCCATCATGGTCGAGCCGAAGATCGTCCCACCACAGGTCCTCGAACTCCACCGTCACGTTCGGCGTGCGAAAGGTGAATTCGGGCAGCTTGCCATCCCGCGCTCGCGGGACGAAATCCGTCATCCGTTCCGGCGGGCCAGGAACGTAGATATCGGGGACGTAGGCCCTCGCGAACAGCGTGCTTTGCGGCATGGCGAGGCGACAGTCGCGCGCGGCGACGGAATTTGCCCGCTGCTCCTGCGCGACGAAGGCGCCGAGTTGCTCGACGTAATCGTCGCGGACGGAACGGATGGCCTCGGCAACGTTCATGGCGGCTGGATAACCGCCTGTTCGTTGCCGAAGTTCTAATCGCCGAGCCGGCCCGCGATCAGTTCGCGCAAGTTCACTTCGGGCCGCGCGCCATAGTGCGAGATGATCTCCGCCGCCGCGACCGCGCCCATCGTCAGGCAGGTTTCCAGGTTCTTGCCCCGAACATGGCCGGCCAAGAATCCGGCGGCAAAAAGGTCGCCCGCGCCGGTGGTGTCGACCACCTTCGCGATCAATTCTGCCTGCACTTCGGCATGGTCGGTCCCGGCCACCGCGACGGCACCATCGGCGCCGCGGGTCACGATCAGCACGGGGACCTTGTCCTTCAGCATCGCGATGCCGTCGTGAAAATCCTCATGGCCGGTCAGCGCGGCCAGCTCGACGTGGTTGGCGAAGAGGATGTCGATCTCCCCCGCCTCGATCAGCGCGCGGAAATCGTCGCCGTGACGCGAGATGACGAAGGCGTCGGACAGGGTGAAGGCAACCTTGCAGCCGGCCTTGCGAGCGGCGCTGATGGCGCGGCGCATCGCGTGCCGCGGTTCTTCGGGGTCCCACAGGTAGCCTTCAAGATAAAGCACCTTGGCCGAAGCGATCAGCGCCTCGTCAAGCGCCTCGGCCGGGAGATACTGCGACGCGCCAAGGTAGGTGTTCATCGTGCGCTGGCCGTCGGGAGTCACGAAGATCAGGCAACGCGCGGTCGGCGGATCGCCGGCGCGCGCGGGCGTCGCGAACGCGATCCCGCCGGCGCGGATGTCGTGCGCGAAAACCTCGCCGAGCTGGTCGTCGGCGACCTGCCCGATGAACGCGCAGTTCGCGCCCAGCGCTGCGAGGCCGGCGAGAGTATTGGCGGCCGAACCGCCGCTGATCTCGCGCGCCGGGCCCATCGCGTCGTAGAGTTCGCCCGCGCGGGCGGTATCGACTAGGGTCATCCCGCCGCGGGTCAGGCCGAGCCGCTCGATCAGCGCATCCTCGCAGGGTGCCATCACGTCGACGATGGCATTGCCGATGGCGATGACATCGTACTGAGGGGCATCGGAGTGCGGCTGGGTCATCGAATTGTCCTGGGGGTTGTGACGCAAAGGCGCGCGGTTAGCGACCAACCCCTTCGCAGGCAAGGCGAATGCTGGCCTCTTCAGCACATGCGATGCGGGCGATTGACAGTTGCCGGGCCAGAGGCAATCCCCGCCCATGATGTTCAGCGCCCTCTCCCTCGCCCTCGGCCAGCTTTCGGACCGCCGCATCCTTGCGGTGCTGGTCAAGACGCTGGTGGTCACGCTTGCGGTGTTCGCTGCGCTGGGCTGGCTCGGCTGGATCGGGATCGGTTGGGCGCTGGGCCAATGGGGCGCGGGCCAGGATTTCCAGACGCTGCTGGCGGTGTTGCTGGCGGTCGTCCTGGGCTGGGTGCTGTTCAGGATCGTGGCGCTGGCCGTGCTGCAGCTCTTCGCCGACGATGTGGTCCTGGCGGTCGAGGCCAGGCATTATCCCGCCGCCGCCCTGACCGAGCATCCGCTCGGCTGGCATCGCCAGGTCCAGATTGCGCTTCAGGGCGTCTTGCGTTCGCTCGGCTACAATCTGGCCGCTCTGCCGGTGGCGCTGCTGGTGATGGCGACCGGGCTGGGGCCGGCGATCGTGTTCGGACTGGTAAACGCGGTGCTTCTGGGCCGCGAACTGACCGAGATGGTGGCCCTGCGCCACCGCGACGCCGACGGATTGCCACCCCTGCCGCCGGCACTGACGCGATTGGCGCTGGGAGCAATCGTGGTGGCGCTGCTCCTCGTCCCGTTCGTCAATCTGCTCGCCCCGGTTCTCGGCGCGGCGATGGCGACCCACATCGTCCATCGCAAGCTGGCGGCGGCCCATGCAGCCTAGCCGCATCGCGATCAGCGTGGCGGCTTCCCTGGCGTTGGCCGGGTGCGCCCCCGCGGTGCCCGAATCCGGCCCGCCTCGCCCCGCGGCGAGCGCGCCGGCTACCCGCCCCGCTGCGCCGTCGCGCGCACGCGTGCCGCGCCATCTTCCGCGCACCGCCACCAGGCAGAACCTCCCCGGCCTGGAAGCGGTGATCGGCGCCCGCGCGGCGGACCTGGTGCGGATGTTCGGGCCGGCCCGGCTCGACATCGTCGAGGGCGATGCCCGCAAGCTCCAGTTCGAAGGCAGTGCCTGCGTTCTGGACGTCTATCTCTATCCGCCGGCGGAAGGGCGCGAGCCCGAAACGACTTACGTCGACGCGCGGCGCAGCGACGGCCTCGATGTCGACCGCGCGGCATGCGTCGCCGCGCTGCGCCAGCGCTGACTAGACCGTAAAGCTTTCGCCGCAGCCGCAGGCGCCCTTGGCGTTGGGATTCTCGAAAACGAAGCCCGCGGCAAAATCATCCTCGCGCCAGTCCATCGTGCTGCCGATGAGATAAAGAACCGAGCCGCCGTCGATGAAGAAGGTCCCGCCCGGGGTCTCGATCCGCTCGTCGAACGGGACGGCCTCGTTCACGTAGTCGACCGAGTACGCGAGCCCGGAGCAGCCCCGGCGCGGCGTGCTGAGCTTCACGCCGATCGCGCCTTCGGGGGCCTGTTCCATCAGGTCGGCGATGCGCTGCTCGGCGGCAGGGGTCAGCGTGACCGCGGCGGGAGTTGGACGGCGGACACGGGTTTCGACAGACATTACAGCATCCCCAGTTCGAGCCGGGCCTCGTCGCTCATCTTCGCCGGGTCCCACGCGGGATCCCACACCAGGTTGACCTCGGCATCGCCAACACCGGGCACTGCGCCCACGCGCAGTTCGACCTCGCCCGGCATCGATTCGGCTACCGGGCAATGCGGGGTGGTCAGCGTCATCGTCACCACCACATGATTCTCGGGTGAGACATCGACGCCGTAGATCAGGCCAAGGTCATAGATGTTGACCGGGATTTCCGGGTCGTAGATTTCCTTCAAGGCGCCGATCACTGCCTCGTAAAGCTCGCCGCCCGGCGCGCCGGGATCGGAGGCAGGCGGCTGCGCGGCGAGGAAGCCGTCGAGATAGTCGCGCTTGCGTTCCAGCTTGTCGGCTGCGCTTTCCGGGGGCGCGGAAGCATCGTCGACCCGCGCGCGCGGCGGCGGCGCGACAGCGTCCACTTCCTCGATCCTGATAGTCCGGTCGGCTGCCTGTTCGCTCATCCGAAAATCCTCATCGTCCGTTCGATTCCGCGCAGCAGCGCGGCCACATCGTCCTCGTCGCTGTAGAGCCCGAAGCTGGCGCGCGCCGTGGCGGGGACCTTCAAGTGATCCATCAGCGGCTGGGCGCAATGGTGCCCGGCGCGGATCGCGACGTTTTCCTCGTCCAAGATAGTGCCGAGATCGTGGGGATGCACCCCCGACAACGCAAAACTCACGATACCGGCGCTATCTTCGGGGCCGAAAAGGGTCACTGAATTTATCCGGCGCAACGCCTCGCGGGTGGTGCGGACCAGTTCGGCTTCGTGGGCGGCGATCGTGTCGATTCCGATGCTGGTCACATAATCGATCCCGGCCGCCAGCCCGATCGCCTCGACGATCGCGGGGGTGCCGGCCTCGAACCGCTGAGGAGGAGGGGCGAAGGTCGTCCGCGCGAAAGTCACGCGGTCGATCATCGAGCCGCCGCCCTGCCACGGCGGCGTCGCGGCAAGGAGGTCGGCGCGCGCCCATAGCGCCCCGATCCCGGTCGGGCCGTAGAGCTTGTGCCCGGAAAAGGCATAGAAGTCGCAATCGAGCGCGGCCACGTCGACCGCCATGCGCGGTACCGCCTGGCAGCCGTCGAGCAGCAGCAGTGCCCCGACTCCGTGCGCAAGATCGGCGGCACGGCGTGCGTCGAGCGCCGAGCCGAGAACGTTCGAGACATGCGCCAACGCAACCAGCTTGTGCGCGCCGGTCAGAATCCGCTCGGCGGCATCGAGGTCGATTCGTCCATCGGCGGTCAGCGGGCAGACGTCGATCTCGATCCCGGTGCGATCCTGGATCAGTTGCCAGGGCACGATGTTGGAATGATGTTCGAGCTGCGAAAGGAGGATGCGGTCGCCCGGCTTGAGGTTGGCGGTGCCCCAGGTCTGCGCGACCAGGTTGATCGCCTCGGTCGCGCCGCGGGTGAAGACGATCTCGTCCTCCGCTCCGCCGATAAACTCGGCAACGCGCCGCCGCGCCGCCTCGTAGCCCAGCGTCATCTCGGCGGAGCGCGTGTAGACCCCGCGATGGACCGTGGCGTAGTCCCGCCCCAGCGCGTTGCCGACGGCATCGACCACGACCTGCGGCTTCTGCGCTGTGGCGGCGGTGTCGAGATAGTGCCAGGGCGAGCCGTCCGAGTTCACGAGACCCGGGAAGTCGGCCTTGCGCCCGAGGATCGCAGCCTGCGTGGCCGTGGCGGATGCCGTGGCGCTCACAGGATGTGTCCCAGCCGGTCGAGCGCGGCCGCGGTCAGGCTCTCTTCGTCGGCCATCCCGACGAATGCCTCCGCCAGGAACGCCTGGAGCATCAGGCGCTTGGCCTGCGCTGGCGGCAGCCCGCGCGACTGGAGATAGAACAGCGCGTTGGCATCCAGCTCGCCGACCGCGCAACCATGTGCGCACTTCACGTCGTCGGCGTAGATTTCCAGCTCGGGCCGGGCGTTCGCCGTCGCTGTGCGGCTGAGCAGCATCGCTCGGACCGACTGTTCCGAATCGGTGCCGACCGCGCCACGCGCAACTGCAACCTTGCCCAGGTAGGTCCCCGTCGCATTGTCCGCGAGGACCGAGCGGATTACCTGCCGGCTGACCGCATCGGGTTCGGCGTGTGTAACCTCGGTCACGATCTCGAGCATCTGCGCGGCGCCGCCGATCTGGGCCGCGCCGAGATTGAATTGTGCGCCTTCGCTCAGCGCCACGTCGAGCGCGATCCGTCCGAACGCGCCGCCGGTATTGAGAACGGCTAGGTCGAGCCTCGCCCCGGCGCCGAGTTCGATTGCGAGATGCCGCGCGGTGCTGGTCGCGGCCTCGGCATCCTGCACGATGCTTCGCGCCAGCGTCTCACCCGCGCCGAGCGCAATCGTCTCTCGCGCGACGGGCCACAACGGGGCGAGCGCGGCAAGGTCGCTGTAGCGATAGGCCTCGTCGCGGCGCGTGGGGAGTTCGGCGAGCGTCATGCGCGCAAGCTCTGGCGGTCGTCGCGCGCGGCCTTCAGCACGTCGCTCGCCGCATCGAGGTTGAGGAGGAACACGCCGGCGCCGACGATGAGGTCGGGCCAGATCGTAGGCCAGCGGACGGTCGCCAACGCCGCGAGCAGGATCGCGACATTCGCCAGCGCATCGTTGCGCGCGCACAGCCAAGCCGCCTTGCCCAGGCTTCCGCCCGACTCGCGATGACGCATGAGAAGGAAGGCGCAGGCGACATTGGCGACGAACGCGCCAGCCGCGACCCAGCCCAGGATAACCGCATCGGGCGCACCGCCGTGGCCGGTCAGCTTGCCGTATGCGGTCCACAGCGCGGCAAGACCGGGCAGCAGCGCGATGCCCGCCATCGCGAAGCCCAGCCGCGCCCGCGCCGCCAGGCTCCAGCCCAGCGCAATCACGATCAGCGTGTTGACCGCCGCATCCTCGAGAAAGTCGGCTGAGTCGGCATAAAGGGAGACCGAGCCGATACGGTTGCTGGCGACAATCTCGACCGCGAAATAGGCGAAGTTGAGCGCCGCGACGACGAGCGCGGTGCGGCGCAGCGCGCCGGTA
Source organism: Novosphingobium tardum (assembly GCF_042652045.1). NCBI lineage: Bacteria > Pseudomonadati > Pseudomonadota > Alphaproteobacteria > Sphingomonadales > Sphingomonadaceae > Novosphingobium > Novosphingobium tardum. The sequence goes on from NZ_JBHSDR010000003.1 coordinate 447,473, forward strand.
TCGCCCACCGGAGGCAGGGGAACATCCTCGGCGATCATGCGGCGACGGCCTCGTAGCCCTCGTCCTCGAGTTGATGGGCAAGCTCCGGTCCGCCGGTGCGCACGATGCGTCCGCCGGCAAGCACATGGACGAAGTCGGGCTTCACGGTGTCGAGCAGCCGCTGGTAATGCGTGATGAGCAGCACCGCCTTGTCCGGGCGGCGCATGATCGTGTTGATGCCGTCGCCCACGATCCGCAGAGCGTCGATGTCCAGCCCGCTGTCGGTTTCGTCGAGCACCGCCAGCTTTGGATCGAGGATGCCCATCTGGACCATTTCGGCGCGCTTTTTCTCGCCGCCCGAAAAGCCGACGTTCACCGGCCGCTTGAGCATTTCCATGTCCATCCTGAGCAGGCCCGCCTTCTCGCGCACCAGCTTGAGGAATTCGCCGCCCGAGAGCGGCGCTTCGCCACGCGCCTTGCGCTGGGCGTTGAGCGATTCGCGCAGGAACTGGACGAACGAGACGCCGGGTATCTCGACCGGGTACTGGAAACCAAGGAACAGGCCGGCGGCCGCGCGCTCATGCGGGTCCATCGCCAGCAGGTCTGCGCCGTCGAAGGTCACTGAGCCCGCGGTCACCTCGTACGCGGGCCGCCCGCCGAGCGTATAGGCCAGCGTCGACTTGCCCGCGCCATTCGGCCCCATGATTGCGTGGATTTCGCCCGGCTTGATGCTGAGCGACAGGCCCCTGAGGATCGGCTTGGCCGCGACCGTGGCGTGGAGGTCATTGATTTCGAGCACTAGCCCACACTTCCTTCAAGACTGATACCGAGCAGCTTCTGCGCCTCGACCGCGAATTCCATCGGCAACTGCTGGAGCACCTCTTTCGCAAAGCCGTTGACGATCAGCGCCACCGCCTCTTCCTGGCCCAGCCCGCGTTGCATCGCGTAGAACAGCTGGTCGTCGCTGATCTTGCTGGTGGTCGCCTCGTGCTCGATCTGCGCGCCGGGATTACGCACCTCGATGTAAGGCACGGTGTGAGCGCCGCATTCGGCCCCCAGCAGCAGCGAATCGCATTGGGTGAAGTTGCGCACGCCGTCCGCATTCGGGGCGACGCGCACGAGGCCGCGATATGTATTGTTGCTGTGGCCGGCGCTGATGCCCTTCGAGATGATCGTCGAGCGGCTGCGCTTGCCGTTATGGATCATCTTGGTCCCGGTGTCGGCCTGCTGGAAATTGTTCGTCACCGCCACCGAGTAGAATTCGCCCACAGAATCCTCGCCGTTGAGGACGCAGCTCGGATACTTCCAGGTGATGGCGCTGCCGGTCTCGACCTGGGTCCAGCTGACCTTGCTGCGCGCGCCCTGGCACAGCGCCCGCTTGGTCACGAAATTGTAGATTCCGCCCTTCCCCTGCGCGTCGCCAGGGTACCAGTTCTGCACGGTCGAGTACTTGATCTCGGCATCGTCGAGGGCGACGAGCTCGACCACCGCGGCGTGGAGTTGGTTTTCATCGCGCATCGGCGCGGTGCAGCCTTCGAGGTAGCTGACGTAGCTGCCCTTGTCGGCGACGATCAGGGTCCGCTCGAACTGCCCGGTGTTTTCCGCGTTGATGCGGAAATAGGTGCTCAGCTCCATCGGGCAGCGCACGCCCTCGGGGATGTAGACGAAGGTGCCGTCCGAAAAGACCGCACAGTTGAGCGTGGCGAAGTAGTTGTCGTGCATCGGCACGACCTTGCCCAGCCAGCGACGCACGAGGTCGGGATACTCGCGGATCGCCTCGGAGATCGAGCGGAAGATGACCCCGGCGGCCTCAAGCTCCTTGCGGAAGGTCGTGGCCACGCTGACCGAATCGAACACGGCATCGACCGCGACCTTTCGCGCGCCTTCCACGCCCGCGAGCACTTCCTGCTCGGCGATAGGGATGCCCAGCTTCTCGTAAACCCGCAGAATTTCGGGGTCGACCTCGTCGAGGCTGCCGAGCTTCGGCTTTGCGCGCGGCTCCGCGTAGTAATAGGCGTCCTGGTAGTCGATCGGCGGGACATTGAGCTTCGCCCAGTCCGGCGCGGTCAGGGTCTGCCAGTGGCGGAACGCCTTCAGCCGCCAGTCGAGCATCCATTCGGGCTCGTTCTTCTTGGCCGAGATGAAACGGACGGTGTCCTCGCTCAACCCCTTCGGCGCGAAGTCCTGCTGGATGTCCGAGGAGAAGCCCCACTCGTAGGTCTCGAGCTTCTTCGCCGCCTCGCGCGCGGCGCGATCCTGGATTTCGATATCGTCGCTCACGCCGGTTCCTCCGCCATCGCGACAAGGCGGGTCAGCGGAACCTCGGCCAGCGCGCCGCGCACCGCGTTGTTGACGATGCTCCAGTGCGGACGCACCGCACAAGCGCCCTCCAGACTGCAGTCGTGACGCCCCTGCTCGACACACGGGGTCAGCGCAATCGGGCCTTCGACCGCCTCGACGATATCGGCCAGGCTGATCGCCGCTGCGGGGCGCGCGAGCATCAGCCCCCCGCCCGCGCCGCGCACCGAGCGCAGCAGGCCGGCGGCGGAAAGCTTGCTCACGAGGCGCTGGACGGTGGCCGCCGGCAATCCCGTCTCGACCGCGAGGGCCCCGGCATTGACGCGCGCACCGCCGCAATGGCGCGCTGCGGCGGACATCGTGACGACGGCATAGTCGGCCATGTTGGACAGGCGCATCGCGGCGATCTCTTAACGAAGCGGGTCCGCTCCAAAATCGGACCGGATTACTCCGATTAAATAGGGCGGCGGTCCGATTCTGGCAAGTCAGCGGTGCAGGTCGTCGGGCAGCGGTGCAACCTGCGGGCGAATCTCGCGAAAATTGCGCAAGTTCAGCAGCGCGCCGAGCACCGGGCTATCGGCTTCGCCCACCCGCGCGGGGGTGCGGCCCGCAAACAGGCGGATTTCGCGAATCATGTGCGACTGGTCGTAGAAATGTCCGGCGATGGCATCGGCATCATCGGCGGTGATGCCGGGTTCGGCGAGAAGCGAGGCAGCACGCAGCGCGCGATACTTTCGCGCGAGTTGCTTGGGCGGCAGCCCGTAATAGTAGTCGACCAGCCGCTGGACCTGACGGGGCGAATAGTTGGCCATCGCGTTGAGATCGTCGACCGATGGGCTGAGCGAACTGCCGAGCCACTGCGCTACCATCTGGATCAGGCGCACGTGACTAGATGGGACGGGGCCGATATTGCGCCGGATGGCGTCCGACAGGATCGCCTCCATCCCGCCGCCATCCAGCGCTCCGGCGTTGTAGCCCGCGATGATTCGTTCGCCAGCCGCCGCGAAATCGGCACCCAGCAATTCGGTCGCGTTGCGCAGCCGATTGCCCTCTTTCGCCGCCGACTTCCCAGTCAACGCCGCCCATCCGAGCGGAGACAGCGCCGCGCCGAAGGCATGCCACGGACCGTCGACCATGAACGGCGCCGCCACCGCGCAGGGGGTCAGGACGTTGATCGGATGGCTTGCGTCGATCATTCCGTCACGGAACGCCATCTCGCCCTTGCCGCGCATGAAGATGGACAGATTGCATCCGGTGCCCGGCTGGATGTCGTGAATCTCGCTCTCGTCGCAGCGGAACAGGTAAAAGGTGATGACGAACGGGGCGAGGTCGGGCGGGGGCGCGATGTAATCGAGCTTGATCAGCGCGAGGCTGGTCAGCCGCCCTTCACGAAGCCGTTCTTCCCTGCGCGCCGGGCTTGCCATGTCAGACGGGCGCCCCGTTGCGTAGTCTATTGATCAGCGGCCCCATGTCGGCCGCAGTCCTGCAAGCGGCCCCGCCGCACTGTCAAGCAAACAGGGCCACCACTAGCGACAAAAAAAAAGGCAGCCCCGCCGAAGCGGAAGCTGCCTTCTAAAGTGGAGAACTCGTTGCATCTCTGCTCCGAGCCCTTCGGGTCGCAAGGGCCAACTACATGCGTCCAGCGCCAGAAAATTGTATGGATTCGACAAATTGGTCCAATCCGACGGAAATTTTCGTACGATGCGGGGGAGGCTGTGGTGCGAGCCCAAGCAAGCCTCCGCTCGGCGATTGCCGCGAACGAACGCCGCTGCCATAGCGCCCTGGATGCCGCTCAGCCCGTTTTCCCTTGTTCGCCCCGCGCTCTTTGCGCTGCCGGCGGAAACCGCGCACAAGCTTTCGCTGGCAGCGCTGGGCGCGGTGCCCCTGGGACGAACCCAAATCCCCGAGGCGCTGGCCGTCCGCGTTGCGGGCCTGTCGTTCCCCTCGCCCCTCGGCGCGGCTCCGGGATACGACAAGAACGCCGAGGTCCCGGACGCGTTGTTGCGGCTGGGATTCGGCTTCGTCGAGATCGGGACGGTGACCCCTCGCCCGCAGCAGGGAAACCCACGGCCGCGCCTGTTCCGGCTGGCCGAGGACGAGGCCGTGATCAACCGGATGGGCTTCAACAACGACGGCGCCGAGGCCGTCGCGGCGCGTTTGCGTCGCCGGGCGGGGCGGCCGGGGATCGTCGGCGTCAACATCGGCGCGAACAAGGATTCGGCCGACCGGATTGCCGATTACGCGGCGATGACCAGGGCGATGGCGCCGCTCGCCAGCTACCTGACGGTCAATATCAGTTCGCCCAATACGCCGGGACTGCGCGCACTGCAGGACCAGGGCACACTGGGCGAACTGCTCGATGCCGTGGCCGAGGCGCGCGGGCGGGCCGGGCCGCCAGTGTTCCTGAAGCTTGCCCCAGACCTGCAGCCGGAAGACATCGATCCGATCTGCTGCACCGCCATCGACCGGGGGATCGACGCGCTGATCGTCTCGAACACCACGATCTCGCGCCCAACCTTGCGTTCACGCCATGCCGGTGAGGCGGGCGGGCTGTCAGGCGCGCCGCTGCGCGAGCTGGCGCTTCGCCGTTTGCGTGATTTCCGAAAAGCCAGCGGCGGCCAAATTCCGCTGATCGGAGTTGGCGGTATCGCCACTGCCGAGGATGCCTGGACGCGAATCCGCGCCGGGGCGAGCCTGATCCAGCTTTACAGCGCCATGGTCTATGCCGGCCCCGGCCTGGCCCGCACCATCAACGCGGGTCTGGTCAAGCTTATGCAGCGCGACGGGTTTACCAGCATTGCCGAGGCGATCGGGAGCGAATAGCGTTCGGGCGATGAAGCCCCACATCCTGCTTTCGCTCTGCCCGCTCGCGCTCGCCGCCTGCGCAACTCTCCCCCAGCCATCGGCGGCACCAGCCGCGCCGCCCCGCATCGGCCAGCTCGACAGCGCGCAAGTCGGCGTGCAAGGGCTCGTCAGCGCGGCCGATCCGCGTGCCGCGGAAGCTGGCGCGGAGATGCTGCGGCTGGGCGGGTCGGCGACCGATGCCGCGATCGCGACGATGCTCGCGCTTACGGTGGTCGAACCGCAGAGCTCGGGCATCGGCGGCGGCGGTTTCCTGCTGATGGGCGACGCAGCAGGCAACGTCGACACGATCGACGGCCGCGAGACCGCCCCCGCCGCGGCGACGGGCGACTGGTTCATGCGCGGCGGCAAGCCGATGGAATTTGCCGACGCCCAGCCCGGCGGCAAGAGTGTGGGCGTCCCCGGCAGCATGCGTCTCGTCGCTCTGGCGCACCGCAGCCACGGCAAGCTTGCGTGGAAGACCCTGTTCGGACCGGCAATCCGGCTTGCCCGAAATGGCTTTGCAGTCACCCCGCGGCTCAACCACGCGCTGAGCGATGGCGTGGCGACGGGCGGTTTCGATGCGGCGGCGCGCGCGATCTTCTACGATTCCGCGGGCACGCCGCGCGCGGTCGGCACCACGATCCGCAATCCCGCCCTGGCGACGACGCTGGAACGGATCGCCGCAAGGGGCGCAGGTGATTTCTACTCGGGGGCCAACGCGCGCGAGATCGCATCCAAGGTCAGCGCAGCGCCGCACAATCCCGCGCCGATGACCGTGGCCGACATCACCGCCTATGACGCAAAGGCCCGCCCGGCGGTGTGCGGGTCCTATCGCGGCTATCGCATCTGCGGGATGGGCCCGCCATCCTCCGGCGCCACGACCGTCCAGGCAATCCTGGGGCAGCTCGAGCGATTCGACCTGAAAGCACTGGGACCCCAATCTCCCGTCGCCTGGCATCTGATCGCCGAGTCCGAGCGGCTGGCCTACGCCGACCGCGAAAAATACCTGGCCGACGGGGACTTCATCAAGGTCCCGGTCGCCGGCCTGACCGACCCCTCGTATCTCGCGCAACGGGGCGAGCTGATTTCGCCAGACCGCACCCTCGCGCTCGTGCAGCCGGGGACGCCGCCCGGGGCTCGGCTGATCATGGGCGCCGCGGGCAAGACGCCGGAGGAACACGGCACCTCGCACTTCGTCGTAGTCGATCGTTCAGGCAATTCCGCGAGCTATACCTCGACGATCGAATCCGCGTTCGGGTCGGGGATCATGGTCGGCGGCTACTACCTCAACAACGAACTGACCGATTTCAGCTTTGTGCCCGACGTCGGCGGGATTCCGGTGGCCAACCGGGTCGAGGGCGGCAAGCGCCCGCGCAGTTCGATGTCGCCGACGCTGATCTACGGCCCCGACGGCAAGCTGAAGCTGGCCCTGGGCGCAGCCGGCGGGGCGACGATCATCGTCCAGGTCGCCAAGGCGATCATCGGGGTGATCGACTGGGGCCTGCCCGCCCAGCAGGCGATCGCGCTGCCAGTCCTGTTCGCGCCGGGCGGCAACACCGTCATGGTCGAAAAGGATTCCGCGCTCGAGGCGATGATCCCCGCGCTCAAGGCGCTGGGCCATGCCGATGTCCAGAGCCGCCCGATGCCGCTCAAGGCCAACGCCATCGAGCGGGTCGGCGATCGCTGGGTTGGCGCGGCCGATCCGCGCAGCGAAGGCGCGGCGGTGGCGCAATGAACCAGCGCGGTTGCCGTCATGGCGGCATCGCCCTAGACCAGCGGCAATAACGAAAGAAGGGGCAGAGGTAGCGCGTGCAGCTTGCCGACTTTGAGGGCTATACCAGCCTTGTCGCGATGTTTCTCGACCGCGCCGCCGCGCGAGCGGACCGCACCTTCCTGACATCGAAGGAGGGCGCGACCTGGAAGGGCCGCTCGTGGCGCGAGGTGGCGGACCAGGTCTGCCGGATGGCCGAGGGCCTGCGCGCCCTGGGTCTGAACGACGGCGACCGGGTCATGCTGGTCTCCGAAAACCGGCCCGAATGGTGCATTGCGGACCTGGCTATCATGGCCGCGGGGCTCGTCACCGTGCCGACCTACATCACCAATACCGAGCGCGATCACCTTCACATCCTCGAGAATTCCGGTGCGCGGGCGGTCATCGTCTCGTCGGCCAAGCTGGCGCGCCCTCTCCTTCCCGCGATCCTGCGCAGCGACCGGGCGGAGCACGTCATCGGGATCGAGCCATTGCGCCAGGCGCAGGCGGGAACCGTGCGGTTCCACGATTGGGCGAACGTTCTTGCCGGCGATACCGCCGCCGCGCGCGCGGCGGTCGAGGAACGGGCGGCCGGAATGCGCCGCGAGGACCTGGCCTGCATCATCTACACCAGCGGCACCGGCGGGGTGCCGCGCGGCGTCATGCTCCATCACGGCGCGATCCTGCGCAACGTGGCCGGTGCGGCGCGGGTCATCGCCGAAGATTTCGGCTGGGGCGACGAGGTGTTCCTCTCGTTCCTGCCGCTCAGCCATGCCTACGAGCATTCGGGCGGGCAGTTCCTCCCGATCGGTTTGGGCGCGGAGATCGCCTATGCCGAGGGCCTGGAAAAGCTCGCCAGCAACATCGAGGAGGTTCGCCCGACGATCATGGTCGTAGTCCCGCGCCTCTTCGAGGTGCTGCGCACGCGGATCATGCGCCAAGTCGAGAAGCAGGGCCGCGTCGCCAATCTCCTCATGGACCGCGCGCTCGCGTTGGGTGAGCGCGAGGCGGCAGGCAACCGCTCGCTGTTCGACCGTCCGCTGAATTTCGTCCTCGACAAGACGCTGCGTCCAAAGATCCAGGCGCGCTTCGGCGGGCGGATGAAGGCGATGGTCTCGGGCGGGGCGCCACTCAACCCCGAAATCGGCGTGTTCTTCGATTCGATGGGGCTGACTCTGCTGCAGGGCTATGGCCAGACCGAGGCCGGCCCGGTGGTGAGCTGCAACCGGCCCGCTGCGGGGATCCGCATGGACACCGTCGGCCCGCCGCTGAGCGGCGTCGATGTGAAGATCGCCGAGGACGGCGAAATCCTCGTCCGCGGCGAACTGGTCATGCATGGCTACTGGCGCAACGAGGAGGAGACGTCCCGCGTGCTCAAGCGCGACCTGGCTGACCCTGACGGGCCGCCCTGGTTGCACACCGGCGACATCGGCCATTTCGACGAAGCCGGGCGGATCATGATCACCGACCGCAAGAAGGACATGATCGTCAACGACAAGGGCGACAATGTCGCGCCGCAGAAGATCGAAGGCATGCTGACGCTTCAGCCCGAGATCGCGCAGGCGATGGTGACCGGCGACCGCCGCCCCTACATCGTGGGGCTGATCGTACCCGACAGCGAATGGGCCGTGGCCTGGGCGCAGGCGCAGGGCGAGAAGTTCGACATGGCGGCGCTTCAGGGCCTGCCGGCCTTCCGCAGCGCCGTCCGCGCGGCGGTGGACCGGGTCAATGCCGACGTTTCAGTGATCGAGAAAGTCCGCCAGTTCGCCTTCGCCGATGAACCGTTCGGGATCGAGAACGAGGAAATGACCCCGAGCCTGAAGATTCGCCGCCACAAGATTCGCGAACGCTACGGTGCCCGGCTGGATGCGCTCTACAAGGCGTAAGGCTGAGCAATACCTAGGGACTTGATGCAGCTTCAGCCTGAGGCGCAGCAAGTCCCGGCTAATTACGCCGCTTCCTTGGCCACCCATTCGGGATAGAACGTCGGCGCGCGGGCCGACCAGCCGGGAGCGGTCGCCGCCGCTTCGCTCAGCGACTGGAGCAGCAGCTTGCGCCGCTCGGGACGGATCTGGGGCAGCGCCGCGGCCGCGCAGAAGGCCGATGGAAGCCAGGGTCGCACGTCGGCCCCGAGCAGCCGCTCATAGAGGAAACGATAGGCGGCAAAGCAGGTCAGCCGGTCCTGTCCGAGATCGAACGCGCTGATCCGCATGAGGCGGCCCATGAACTCCTCGATCCCGTCGAGGCCCGCGCCGTCGGGCATGGCGCTGCGCAAGGTCTTGAGTTGCTGATACTGCGCATATTGGCTGCGGATCGCGGTGCGCTCTTCGTCGTTGCGCGCCCACAGCCGGAATGCGTCCTGACGGCCTAGCCCGATGTCGAGGCTGCGCTTGATGTAGCGCTGCTCGCCGGAAGTGAAGCTGGCGAATTCGCGCAGTTCGGAAATCGTCAGCGAAGTGGTTTCGATGCTGGCCATGCGGCCTTCCCCCCTGTTGGAGAGGCCACAATCGCGCAACATGGTTAATTCGAAGTTAGCGCGCGGTTTAAATAAGTCCTGCCAGCGGGCTCGAGGGATCGGCATACTTGCGCGTGGCCATCCGGCCCGATCGGTATGCCTCGCGGCCCGCCTCGACAGCGAGTTTCATCGCGCGGGCCATGCGGACCGGGTCCTTCGCCTCGGCAATGGCGGTGTTCATCAGCACGCCGTCGCAGCCCAGCTCCATCGCCACCGCGGCGTCGCTTGCGGTGCCTACCCCGGCGTCGACCAGCACGGGAACACTGGCGCCTTCCACGATCAGGCGGATCGTAACCCGGTTCTGGATGCCGAGACCCGAGCCGATCGGTGCGCCGAGCGGCATGACCGCGACCGCGCCGGCGCTTTCCAGCTGCTTTGCCGCGATCGGATCGTCGGTGCAGTAGACCATGGGGAGGAAGCCCTCCTTGGCGAGAACCTCGGTCGCCTTCAACGTCTCGCGCATGTCGGGATATAGGGTGCGCGCCTCGCCCAGAACCTCGAGCTTCACCAGGTCCCAGCCGCCCGCCTCGCGCGCCAGGCGCAGCGTGCGGATCGCGTCTTCGGCGGTGAAGCAGCCCGCCGTATTCGGCAGGTAGGTGATGCGCTTGGGGTCGATGAAGTCGGTGAGCATCGGCGCCTTGGGGTCCGACACGTTGACCCGGCGGACCGCCACGGTGACGATCTCGGCGCCCGACGCGGCGACCGCTGCCGCGTTCTGTGCGAAATCGCGATATTTGCCGGTGCCCACGATAAGCCGCGATGTGAACCGGCGGCCAGCGACGGTCCAGCTATCCTCATCCGCCGGCGCCGCTTCGCCGCCTCCCACGAAATGGACGATCTCGAGCACGTCACCTTCGGCTAGCGCCACCTCGCCCAGCGTCGAGCGGGCGACGATCACGCCGTTGCGTTCGACCGCGACCTTTGCGGGATCGAGTTCCAGCGACCGGACCAGTTCCGCGATCGATGATCCCGGTGATGCGCGGCGCGGCTCGCCGTTCACGGTGAGCGAGAGCGACGGGAGGAGCGAGGAAGGTGATTGGCCGGAAGACATGCCGCGCTGATAGCGGCGGCGCCGCGACTAGGCCAGATGCCTTACGTTGCGCCAGTGCGCGAAGGCGACAAGCGCCACGCCGCAAATGGTAAGCAAGGCTTCGACCGGGCCGTGCCTTGCGGCAAGTGCGGTCGCCATCAGCGACAAACCGGCGCCGCCGATCAGCAGCGGCGCGACATTGCGGTGACGGTAGACGCCAAGGCCGATCGCAAGCGACCCGACAACGATCGCCAGGGCGAGGCCGACCTCGTGAATGGCCGGGTTGGCAAGCACTCCTCCGCCCACGCCGAACAGGACAACGACCAGCAATGTCGCCAGGCAATGCACCGCGCACAGGCCGGAAAGCAGAATTCCCAGCCGGTCGAATCGGTCGCGCAGGCTCAGGAGGGCGTCGCTCATGGACGCGATATATGTGACAATATATCATGATGCAAGGTCCGACGCGGCGGATGGATAATGCGCTTGATGTTTGGACGCGGCCGGATCAGGGAGCCGGCCATGAGCGCGCTTGCCGAAAGGAATGCGGGGTTGAGCACGATGGACGGTCGGGGCCGGGCTGGCGAGGCACGTTCGCGAGGGGCTCCGCGGCTTCTCTCCAACTGGCTGCTGCTGGTGGCCTTGTTGATCGTCGCAATCGTCGCGGTCGGCGGGATTACCCGCCTCACTGAATCGGGGCTGTCGATCACGCAATGGAAGCCGATCAGCGGCATCGTGCCCCCGCTCAATGACGCGCAGTGGGAAGCCGAGTTCGCCCATTACCGCGAAATTCCCCAGTATGCGGCGCACAACGCGGGGATGACGCTCGACGGCTTCAAGACGATCTTCTTCTGGGAATACGTGCATCGCCTGCTCGGCCGGGTGATCGGCCTGGCAATCGCGCTACCCCTCGCTTGGTTCTGGCTGCGCAAGCAGATCCCCGCCGGCTATGGCCCGCGGCTTTTCGCGCTTCTCGCGCTCGTCGGACTGCAGGGCGCGCTCGGCTGGCTGATGGTCCGCTCTGGTCTCACCGACCGGACGGAGGTGGCCCCGCAGTGGTTGGCCGCGCACCTCGCGACCGCGCTCTTCACGATGGGGGCGATGATCTGGACCGCGCTCGACTTGCGGGCGCTTGCCGCCGATCCCGCCGCACGCCCCGCCCGGCTCCGCGCGCTGGGCGCCGCGACCTTGGCCATTCTGGCCGTCCAGATCGTGTACGGCGCATTGATGGCAGGCCTTCGCGCAGGGCTGGTGACCGATCAGTGGCCGCTGATGAACGGGACCTTCTTTCCCGGACCCACGCAGGCAGGGGCGAGTCCCGCTTACCTGCTCTTTGCGGATCCCGCGATAGTGCATTTCATCCATCGCTGGTTCGCCTGGGCCGCGGTGGCCGCGCTGATCGTTCTGGCGCGCGCAGTGAAGCGCAGCGGGGATCGTGCGCCGAGCATCGCAATCCATTCCGCTTTCGGCAGCCAGATCCTTCTCGGCATCGCCACGGTGATGAGCGGCGTGGAACTTTGGCTGGCGGTGCTTCATCAACTGGTCGGCGCGCTGCTTGTCGTAGCGACGGTCTGGGGGGTGTTTGCGATCGGCAAGACCGAGCGTCAGCCCAACACCGGAATGGCGCAGCCGACAATCCATTAGTCGGCGGTATCATTTTACCTCTCGGCAAACGCCCCGATTTGCTTGACTTGAAGCGCCCATTCCATCAGATGCGCCGCTTCCCGGAACACCGGCGCATCTCGCGCCTCCGGTACCATTCGCAAATTCGAAGGACCGTCAGCCCATGAAGGCTCTCAGCAAGGTCACCCGGTCGGTCAAGCCGGCCGAGGTCGACAAGAAATGGCATCTGATCGATGCCGATGGCCTGGTGGTAGGTCGCCTCGCGGTGATCATCGCCAATCGCCTGCGCGGCAAGCACAAGCCCAGCTTCACTCCCCACGTCGATTGCGGTGACCATGTCGTCGTCATCAACGCGGGCAAGGTTCGTCTGACCGGCAACAAGCTGAAGCAGAAGACCTACTACAAGCACACCGGCTATGCCGGCGGGATCAAGGAAATCACTGCCGACAAGGTGCTGGACGGCCGCTTTCCCGAGCGCGTCCTCGAAAAGGCTGTCGAGCGCATGGTCCCCCGCGGGCCGCTGGGCCGTGCCCAGATGCGTGCGCTGCACCTCTACGCCGGCACCGAGCATCCTCACGCGGGCCAGCAGCCCGAGACGCTCGATGTCGCTTCGCTCAATCGCAAGAACAAGGTGGGCGCCTGATGTCCGACGAAACCCCCAACCAGGTCCAGTCGCTTGCCGACCTCAAGGACCTGACCTCGGTCGCTCCGGCGGCTGCTGCTTCGGCCGAGCCCGCGGGCGAGGGTGAAGTTCCCGCTGCGCCGCCGGTTCGCACCGGTCCAGCCGCGATCATCCGCGACAAGGAAGTCGATGCGCAGGGCCGTGCCTATGCCACCGGCCGCCGCAAGGACGCGGTCGCCCGCGTCTGGATCAAGCCCGGCAGCGGCAAGATCACGGTCAATGGTCGCGATCAGGAAGTCTACTTCGCCCGTCCGACCCTGCGCCTGGTGATCAACCAGCCCTTCGACGTTGCCGAGCGTTCGGGCCAGTACGATGTCGTCTGCACCGTCAAGGGCGGCGGGCTTTCGGGCCAGGCCGGCGCGGTCAAGCACGGCATCGCCCAAGCGCTGAGCAAGTTCGAGCCGCTGCTGCGCAGCTCGGTCAAGGCCGCCGGCTTCCTTACCCGCGACCCGCGTGTCGTCGAGCGTAAGAAATACGGCCGTGCCAAGGCGCGCAAGAGCTTCCAGTTCTCGAAGCGCTGATCCAGCCTGCGCGCAATACGAAATGGGGCGGTCCGGCAACGGGCCGCCCTTTTTCTTGTGTCCGAACGGGCCTTAGTGGACGGGTGGATCCTCGGCCGGGACGGTGCCGACCGGCGCAACCGGGTCCTGCGACTTGCGCGGCGGCAGGGCGTTCGCGGGAACCTCGTCGATCTGCATCGCGGGCGTCGTCACGCCTTCGAGATTTCGCACCCGCACATCGATCCCGTCGCGTGTAAGAACGATCTGGTTGAAACTCGGCGGCGTCGACCTGATTCGCTTCGACAAGGTGCCCGCGCCAATCATCCGCAGCGGTCCAGACGCGGTCTCGGCAAACAGATCGAACGCATCGTGGACGTGGCCAGTCAGTATGGCGCTCACCTTGCGCCGCGCCAACTCTTCCATCGCGTGCGCGCCATTGATGGTTAGCCTTCGCCCGTTGGGGTCCCGCTCGGTCAATGGGTGGTGCGCCGTCACGAGAACACGGCGATCACTGGGCAGCGCATCGATCGCATCAAGCGTCTCGCGAAGTGCCTTCGGCGTGACCCAGCCGTTCGACCAGTGAAAGCGCCACTGCGCCCGCGCGGTTGTCTTGAGCGACACGATCGAGACGCCCGGCAGGTCGATGTCGCGCTCGATCAGCGATTCGATTCCGCGAAAACGGCGATAGGGATCGACGAAACGCTCGATCAGATTGAAATAGGGCATGTCGTGATTGCCGACCTCGACCGTTACCGGCGGGCCGAGGCTGCTGATCCATCGACAGGCGGCGGCATATTCACGATGGCGCGCGCGCATTGTCAGGTCGCCGGTCACGAGCACGGCGGCGGGGCGCTCGGTGGCAATGCATTCCTCGACCCAGGACAGGGCGCGCTTGTCCTCGAGCCCGAAATGGATGTCGCTGATGTGAAACAGGGTTGTTGCCGGATCGCTCATGCGCCCGCTTGTGCCGTCGAAGAGGAAAGAAACGCAACCTCGCAAGGATGCGTGGTGATCGTTTCGCGGGTTCCCCCAGTGCGCCGCTCTCCGTCGATCATCAGTTCTATCGGCGCTTCGGAAATGCAGATGACCTCGTCCTGCACGCCGAGTTCGTCATGCGGACCTTCGCGAAAATCCCTGCGGATCAGCGCAACGCCTTGCTTGGCGTAATCGGCCAGGCCTTGCGCGCCATAGCCATCGGCCACCAGCCTGCCGTCGTTCAAATGCGCGCGGACCGCGGCATACCCTTCCGGCCGTCCCAGCGGTGGATCGCCGACGACGACCATGGGGCCCGCCGCGCTCTGGCTGATGGCTTCGCCCAGAGAGCTTGCGATTTCCGCAATGTCGCCGTCGCGCATTGTCTCGCGCACGTCCGACCAATGCGCGCCCGGGCCGGCCACGATCTCGCACAGCGCATCGCCCTGCGAGCAACGCAGGAGAAGACGGTCGACCCGGGTCAGGCGGCCCGCTGCGAGATCAGCGACGATGACTTCAGGCGTTGCGTCGCCGTGCAGCGACTTTGCCAGCAGGTTCTGAGTTCCGCCCGGCAACACGAGGACTTTGCCCTCCCAGCCGTAGAGCCCGCTGATCGCCGCGTTTGCAGTGCCGTCTCCCGCGAATATGGCGAGGGTATCGACCCCAGCCCGTTCCAGCGCCGCGCGGTCCGGCAGGTCGTCGTCGGGGAGCGCCACCGTGACCGCAGCGGGGTGGCCGGCATGCGCCAACGCCTGTTCCAGGTTCGCGATCGCCTTGGGATCGTTGCTGCCGCTGGCGTTGTTGACGAGCAGCCAAAGCAGTTCATTTTCGCTCATGCGGGCCAAGCGCGCCGCATCCCCCGAAGTTCCCGGCGACGGGCTAATCGGCGGCTTTACAGGCGGTCGGTCAGGATGAGCCAAGCCGAGAAGCTGTTGAGCATCGAATAGACGACGTAGGCGATGGCCGCGCCGATCATCCCTTCCGCCGCCAAGAGCAGCGCGGCGAGCAGCATCAGGAACTCCACCCCCAGGCTGAAGCGCCCGCCCAGGGCATGATAAAACCACGGCATCCGGCCAAGGAGCGGATGCCCGCTTTCCATGACGGCCTTGTGCAGGGTGAAGTTGCCGATTCCCAGCAGGAAGGTGATCAGAATTGGCATGGTGGGGTGGCCTGAATGTAGGGACCCGCGTCGCACTTGCCAGCAAAAGCTGTCGCGCCCGGGCATCTTCCCTGCCGTTCGTGGACCCGCGAATGCTGTTCGTCGGCGCGGCGCGCCTTCGGTCGACACCGATCGCTTGCCCGTCGACCACGGCGCGCGCGGCGGCGCCTGGCGGCGTAGCAAGATGGGGCACGGCAACGCTACGACCCCAGCCAGACCACCCAGCCGTGCGGGATCGATAAGAGGATCACGATCATGATGGGCAAGCTCTTCGCCGCCGCTGCAATCGCCGCCGCAACCCTCGCCACCAGCCCCGCCGCGTTCGCCGGCAGCGTCATCGTCAATTACGGCGATCTTAACCTCGAAACCGAGGCAGGCCAGGCCACACTGGACGGCCGGATCAACCGCGCCGCGCGCGATGCCTGCGAAATCTCGAGCGGCCGTCGCACTCTCGTCCAGACGACGGCGGACCAGGCATGCATCTCCGCTGCCAAGGAGAACGCCAAGCTTCGCGTCGCGATGATGCGCAAGAACACCCGCGTCGGCGGCTGACCCGCACCGACGGGTTTTGCCCGGGCTGGTCCAGTCCCCCGGCCCGGGCAATTTTTCCCAGCAAAATCGACAAGGCCCGTCCGAAAGACGGGCCTTCTTGACGTCAGCGTCCGGCCATTGCCTTGACCTGCGGCAGATAGGTTCGCCCGATCCGGGCCTGGTCGCCATTGACCAGTTCGACCGACCACACCCCGAGCCCGTCGTGCCGAAGGCCCGCGATGCGATCGCGACGCAGGATCACCGAGCGGTGGATACGAATGAACTGCGCGGGATCGAGCCGCGCCTCGAGCCCCGCGATGGTCTGTAGCAGCAGATAGCTGCGCTCGCCCACGTGGAGCCGCACGTAATCTCGCTCGGCATCGATCCGGTCGACGTCGGCGGCAGCGAGGCGTAGCAGCTCAGAGCGATGCGGCACCCAGAATTCGGCGATCCAGCCGCTGGCCGCAGGCCGGGTGGCCTCCGGGCGGCGGCTGATCGCGCGATCGATCGCCCTCTCCAGCCGCTCGGCGGTGACGGGCTTGAGGACATAGTCGACTGCATCGAGGTCGAACGCCTCGACCGCGAAGCTGTCATGCGCGGTCACGAACACCAGCGCCGGCCGGTGCGCCGCGGCATCCCCGTGGACCGAGTTTCGCGACAGCTGCCGCGCGACCGCAAGGCCATCGACTTCGGGCATTGTCATGTCGAGCAGGACAAGGTCGGGGTGCAGCGCGTCGATCAGGCGCAGCGCCGCCGCGCCGTCGTTGGCCGTGCCGACGATCTGCAGGGAATGGATTCCCGCGCAGATGATCTGCATCCGCTCGATCGCCAACGGTTCGTCGTCGACGATCAGCGTGCGAAGTTGGGCTTGCGGCACCGGTTCGGGCGAGCGATCAGCAGCCATGGCGAACGAGCGGCAGGCGGATGATCGTGGCGTAGCCCGCGCCGGTCGATCCCGACACGACGCTCGCTTCTGCCCCGAAACGCGCCGCCAGACGGTCGCGGACGTTGCGTAGGCCGATACCGCATCCATCCATATCCGCCGGGCGGCGGCCCTGCTCTGCCGCGCCGGGGCCATCGTCTGACACCGTCACCACAAGCCGGCCATGTTCTTCGCGCGCCGCAAGCGTAATGGTCACCGCGCGCGCCACGGGCGCGACGCCGTATTTCACCGAGTTTTCCACGAGCGGCTGGAGCAGCATTCCCGGAATGCAGGCAGAAGCCAGTTCGCGCGGCACGTCGATAACTGTGCGGAGCCGGTCCGGAAAGCGCACGCCTTCGACCTGGAGGTAGAGCTGCTGAAGTCTGATTTCCTCTTCCAACGGTACGTCCGCCGTCGGATCGCCGGCGAGGCTGCGGCGATAGAATGTCGAGATCGTCTGGATCATCGTTTCGGCGGCCGCCGTCTTACCGGTCAGCACCAGCGCCGAGAGCGAGTTCAGCGTATTGAAGAGAAAGTGCGGATTGACCTGGTAGCGCAGGCTCCGCAGTTCCGCCGAGCGGGCGGCACGCCGATACTCGCCCTCGCGCCGCTCCGCCGCGCGGGCCGTCTCGGCATAGCTCAACGCAAAATAAAGCGCGGCCCAGGCAACGAGAAGAAAGTAGCGGCCGACCGCCACATCGGTGAGCTGCTTCCACATTCCCGCCTGGTCGAGCTTGGCCTGGATCGTGTCGAGCTGCTCGCGCGGGACGCCTTGCGGATCCGGAATCTCGAGCACGACGTTGCCCGACATGTCGTGGCGCAGCTGGATGTCACGCTTCATCGCGCTTACGACGACCTTGTGTTCGAGGCTGGCGAAAGCCTGCTGGTTCACCGCGGCAAGCAGCGTTGCCGCCGGGATCATGAAAACAAGCGCCACCGCGATCCGCACAGCCAGCGGCTTTCCGTCGCACTGGCGGATGAACCACCAGGCGAACAAGGTGACCGCGATGCCGACCAGGGTGACGAGCCCGCGTCGCAGGAACATTTCGAGGAAGAAGTCGTCGTCGAGGACCGTGCTGCGCAGCGTGATCAGGATGTAGTAGAAAATCCAGACGCCGGCGGCGGAAGCGATCACTGCCCGAAACGGAACGCGCGCTATTGGATCGGGCTCTATGCCGACTTCGATGGGTACTGCCATTGCCGCGGCATAGCCGGAGGTATCCGCGGCTGGCCAGCGGCTTGATCGAACCGGATCGGCGGTTGGTCGAATGGCCGCGACCTCAAGTGCCTTCGAGGAGATGTTCGCGCGCGATCCGTTCGCGCCACACCAGCGGGGCCAGCTCATGGACATTGTTGCCCTCGGCATCGACGGCGACCGTCACCGGCATGTCCTCAACCACGAACTCGTAAATCGCCTCCATCCCCAGGTCCTCGAACCCGACGACCTTGGCCTCGCGGATCGCCCGGCTCACCAGATAGGCGGCGCCGCCGACGGCCATGAGATAAGCCACCTTGTGCTTGGCGATCTCCTTGACCGCCCCCTGCCCGCGCTCGGCCTTGCCGATCATCGCGAGGAGCCCGAGATCGAGCATCATGTCGGTGAACTTGTCCATCCGGGTGGCGGTGGTCGGCCCTGCCGGTCCTACGACCTCACCCATGATCGGATCGACCGGGCCGACGTAGTAGATCGCGCGGCCCCGGAAATCGACCGGGAGCGGCTCGCCCTTGGCGACCATGTCCTGGATGCGCTTGTGCGCCGCGTCGCGGCCGGTAAGCATCGCGCCGTTGAGCAGCAGCCGGTCGCCGTGCTTCCAGCTGCGCACTTCCTCGGGCGTGAGCTTGTCGAGATCGACGCGCTTGGCGGCTTTGTCGGGCGCCCAGTTGACGTCGGGCCAGTCGGCCAGGTTGGGCTTTTCCAGGAAGGTCGGACCCGATCCGTCGAGCGTGAAGTGCGCGTGCCGGGTGGCCGCGCAGTTCGGGATCATCGCCACCGGCTTGCCCGCGGCATGGCACGGCCAATCGAGGATCTTGACGTCAAGGATGGTGGACAGTCCGCCGAGGCCTTGCGCACCGATGCCGAGCGCATTGACCTTATCGTAGATTTCCACGCGCATCTTCTCGATGTCGGTCTGCGGCCCGCGCTGCTTGAGCTGCGCCATGTCGATCGGGTCCATCAGGCTCCGCTTGGCCAGGCTCATGCAATGTTCCGCCGTTCCGCCGATGCCGATCCCCAGCATCCCCGGCGGGCACCAGCCGGCACCCATCTGGGGCAGCATCTCGATCACCCAGTCGACGATCGAATCACTGGGATTCATCATCTTGAACTTCGACTTATTTTCGCTGCCGCCGCCCTTCGCCGCGACATCGACCCCGACCTTGCTGCCAGGAACCATCGTTACCGAAAGGACACAGGGCGTGTTGTCGCGGGTGTTGCGCCGCGTGAACGCTGGATCGGCGAGGATCGAGGCGCGTAGCTTGTTCTCGGGATTGAGATAGGCGCGGCGCACGCCCTCGTCGACGACCTCCTGCAGCGAACGGCCGGATTCGAGGCGACAGTCCTGGCCCCATTCGATGAAGACGTTGACGATGCCGGTGTCCTGGCAGATCGGGCGGTGGCCCTCGGCGCACATCCGACTGTTGGTCAGGATCTGGGCGATGGCGTCCTTCGCCGCGGGGCTCTGCTCGGCCTCGTAGGCGACGCCCAGCGCACGGATGTAGTCCATCGGGTGGTAGTAGCTGATGAACTGCAGCGCATCGGCCACGCTGTCGATCAGGTCCTCCTCGCGGATCGTCACCATGTCGCCCATATCGATACTCCCGCCGTGCTGGTCGGCCCACCGCTTACCCCTGCCGCCCGGTGCTGCCAAGAAGCGCTTGGCGCACAATTTTCCATCCTCTAAAGCAACTGGATTGCCGCCGTGTATTATTAGTGTAAGACACCCGGCGCCCGGCGGCGCGACGACAAGGAAAGCGAGCAGCGATGACGGTGGTGGCGGAGCATACGGCGACCGGTGGCGGCGATGCGACCGGGGGAGACGTGGCGGCCGCCGCGCGGCGCGCGATGATCGACAGCCAGTTGCGCGTTAGCGGCGTGAACGATCCGGCGATCCTGGCCGCGATGGCCGCCGTCGCGCGCGAGGATTTCGTCCCCGCGGCGCTGCGCGCCTCGGCTTATGTCGATCGGAAGCTGCCGCTTGGCGCGGGACGCGCGCTGAGTCCGCCGCTCACGCACGGCCTGTTGCTTACGGAAGCCGCGCCGACGTCGGCGGACAAGGCATTGCTCGTCGGCGGCGGCAGCGGGTACCTTGCGGCAGTGCTGGCGCCGCTCGTCGGATCGCTCGACGTCGTCGAATCGGAGGACGCGCTCGCCCAGGGCACGGCGCGCAACGCAGGTCGCTGGACCTGTGGCCCGCTCGCCGCGGGCGCCCCAGCCGGCGCGCCCTATTCGCTGATCGTGATCGACGGTGCGATCGAGGCGCTGCCCGAAAGCCTCGCTGCGCAATTAGCCGAAGATGGCCGCATCGTGACCGGGCTGGTCGAACGCGGCGTCACCCGGCTGGCCATCGGCCGCAAGTCCGGGACACAAGTGGCCTTCCTGACCCTCGCCGAAGCGGACTTCGCCCCGCTCGCTGAATTCGCCCTGCCGCGGCGCTGGAGTTTCTGACCGCATGATACATGTCTCGCCGCGCGCGTTGCGCCGCGTCCTGCTCGCAGGCACGGCGGGGCTTGCTTCCCTTGCCGCCTCGCCCGCCCTGGCCGACGACCTGCGCGAAGCGCTCGTCAGCACCTACCAGACCAACCCGACCCTGCAGGGCGCCCGCGCCCAGCAGCGCGCGGTCGACGAAAACGTTCCGATCGCCCGGGCAGACAGCCTGCCCTCGGTCGATGGAAACGCCCAGTACGTCGAGTATCTCAAGCAGAGCTCGAACAGCTTCACCGCGCCCTCGCGCGCGATCGGCGCCGGGGTGGACCTCGGCGTCCCGATCTACGCCGGCGGAGCGGTCAAGAATTCGATCCGCGCGGCCAAGACGCGCGTCGAAGCGGGGCAGGCCGATCTGCGCGGAACCGAGGCGAGCGTCTTCACCCAGGCGGTAGCAGCTTACATGGACGTGATCCGCGACCAGGCCATCGTCGGGCTCTCGGCGAACAACGTCGATGTCCTGCAGGTCAACCTGCGCGCGACCAGCGACCGGTTCGAGATCGGCGACGTCACCCGGACCGACGTCGCCCAGTCGGGTTCGCGTCTGGCCCTGGCGCGCGGCGACCTGCGCTCCGCTCAGGCCAACCTCATCGCCAGCCGCGAACGGTACATCCAGGTCGTGGGCAAAGCGCCGGTCGATCTCCAGCCGCCGCCGCCGCTTCCCGGCCTGCCCGCCAGCCCAGAAGACGCGGTTGCCATCGCGCTCGAGAACAACCCCGACCTCATCGCGGCGAAGGAACGCAGCAAGGCCGCCGGGTACGATATCGACATCGCCGGCGCCGGGCGGATGCCGCGGGTCGAGGTGTTCACCGGTGGCAACTACACCAATTACCTCGGAACGCTCGGTGGCGCGACGACGGCCCCATTCGCGCAGAGCCAGTCAACCGCACAGGCGGGGGTGCGGGCGACAATCCCGATCTTCCAGGGAGGGCGGCCCGCGGCGCAGGAGCGCCAGGCCCAGGCCCGCGCCGCCGCGACCTACGAAACCGAGATCGCGGTCGAGCGTGACGTCATCGCCCAGGTCCGCTCGGCCTACTCCTCGTGGAAAGCGGCGAACGAGATCATCGCCATGAACCAGACCGCGGTCGATGCCGCGTCGTTGAGCCTGGAAGGCGTTCAGGCCGAGAATTCGGTCGGCAACCGCACCATCCTGAACATTCTCGACGCCGAGCAGGAGCTCCTGCGCGCCAAGGTCCAGCTCGTCACCGCGCGACGTAATGCCTATGTCGCGGGCTTCTCGCTGCTCGCCGCGATGGGCAAGGCAGAGGCGCAGGATCTCGGGCTCGACGGCGGGATTCTCTATGATCCTGACGTCAACTATCGCCGGGTCCGCGGAAAGATCTGGGACTGGGCGAAAGACAAGGATCCGGTCGCGCAATCGACCCGCACCGTTGACACGCCGGCGCAGGATGCGTCTATTCCCCCGCAGTGATTCATTCGCCGGGGGGGCGGATGACGTCAGGCACCAGCCAAGGAACCCGCAGCGTGCGCCATGCAGGTGAGCCTTCGGTCGAGGAAATCCTCGAATCGATCAAGAAAGTCATCGCGCGCGACAATCGCGCCGAAGCCGACCAGCTGCGCCGCCGGCGCGAACAGCAGGGCGTGACGCCAGCCGCACGCCGCGAAGCGGCCCCGCGCGTGGCCCTCGCGGTTGAGGATTATGCCGACGATTACGCCAGCTTTTCCGCGCCCGCGCATCGCGCGTTCGATGACGACGACGACCGCGCAGTGCTCGAACTTACCGAAGCCGATGCCGCGCCCGATGGCGGAATGCGCGAACCTTCTGCGAGAAGCGAGAATCCGATGGCCGACGACGAGACGCCCCAGTTCGCGCAGGAAACGTCCGAAGAGGAGGCTGGCCAGGAAGATGACGGTCGGGAGGCACCCGAATCGCCGTTGCTCGCCGCTAACACCCGCGCCTCCATGCGCGATTCGCTGACCGCGCTGGCGATGCTGGCCGAACCCGGCGCCCAGCCGCAGATCGTTCGTTCGGGCGAAACCTCGCTCGAGGGCCTCACCCGCGATCTGCTCCGCCCGATGCTGGCGCAGTGGCTCGACCAGAACCTGCCGCCGATGGTCGAGCGCATGGTCGCGGCCGAGATCGCGCGGATCGCAGGCAAGCGCGGCTGATCGCCTTCATCGTCGTCCAGGGCTGATTGCATGGCTCGCCCAGAACCGGCGTTGCTCGATGCCGCGCGCTATCCGTTCGTGGTGGAGATCACGACGCGCTACGCCGACATGGATCCGAACCACCACCTCAACAACGTGGCGATGGCCGCGCTGATCGAGGATGCGCGCGTGCGCTTCAACACCGCCAACGACTTTCGCGCCGCGATGGGCGGAATGGGCGCGATGATCGCCAGCGTCGCGATCGATTATCTCGCCCAAGGGTACTACCCTCATCCGATTAGCGGATACGCGGCGGTCGAATCGGTCGGGCGGAGTAGCTGGACGCTGGTCCAGTTGATGGTCCAGCAGGGTCAGCCGGTCGCCTTCGCGCGGTCGGTGGCGGTCGGCATTGCGCAGGCGCGGCCCGCGCCGCTGCCTGACGCCTTCCGAACGAATCTTGCCCGGGTGACGTTGCGGGGATGAGCGATCCGACGAGTGCCGAGGCTGCCGAAGCCGAAAGCGTGCTGGCAAAGCTCGGCGGATTCACGACGCGGCATCACGTCATGCTTTGCGCCGATCCGGAAAAGCCCAAGTGTTGCGACAGGGAAACCGGGCTCGAAGCCTGGAACTTCCTCAAGCGCCGGCTGGGCGAGCTGGGCTTGGGTGGCCATGTCGGCATCCTGCGGACCAAGGCCAGCTGCCTGCGCGTCTGCGTGGCAGGGCCTGTCGCGGTCGTCTATCCGGAAGGGGTATGGTACCGCAATTGCACCCCGCCGGTGCTTGAAAGGATCATCCGCGAACATCTGATCGGGGGCGCTCCGGTAGAGGAATACCGCCTTCATCCGCCGAAAGGATCGCTTTCCCCGGTCTAATCCTCGCGCTCGCGCCAGGATTCGCCGAGCTCCTCGAGCGGATCGTCGATCGCCTCGTCGTGGCCGCTGCCGCTGGAAAGGAACACCAGCCCCATCAGCGCGGCCATGAGCATCATCATCACCCCGATGCCCAGTGCGGTCGCGATGTAGAGATGGATCGAGACCATGCCGTTGTCGCGGTAGATCAGCGTAAGCGACACCACGACCGCGATGACGGTGACGACCCCCATGAACTTCATCAGCCGGCGATAACGGGCCCAGGCAAAGGCAGCGCGGTCGGGATCGTCGAGTGGGGAGAGTCGGGGCATGGTGGCCAAGCCAATGCGCGCAGCCCTCGGCAGTGGCAATGGCTTTCGCGCAGATCATGTGTCATGCTGTACGGCCAACGAGGAGACGGCCCATGACCATCGCCCGCCTCATCGCCGGCCGGACCGGCGAGATCATCTCCTGCCACGCCGACGACAGCGTGGCACACGCGGTTTCGCTTCTCGCCCAGCGGCGGATCGGCGCGCTGCCGGTGCACGACCGCGACGAGAGCGTCGCCGGAATCTTTTCCGAACGCGATGTCCTTTACTGCCTGAATACGAAGGGCGCGGCGATGCTGGACATGAAGGTCCGCGACGTCATGACGGCTCCGGCCATCACCATCGCCCCGCATGTCGCGGTGGACGAAGCGCTGGGCCTGATGACACGCCGCAGGATTCGCCATCTGCCCGTCGTCGACGAGAATCAGGTGCTTGGCTTCGTGTCGATCGGCGATCTCGTCAAATACCGGATCGACCGCATTCAGTCCGAGGCCGAGGCCATGCGCAGCTATATCCAGTCTGCCTGACGTCCGGAGCCGTAAGGATGCTGAAGTTCTATACCAACCCTCAGTCGCGCGGACAGATCGCCCATTGGATGCTTGAGGAAGTTGGCCAGCCCTACGATACGGTTGTCGTGCGCTTCGGCGGCGAGAAGCCGGCCGATTTTCTTGCGGCCAATCCGATGGGCAAGGTCCCGGCGCTGGCGGTGGAAGGCGATTCGGTGACCGAAGCGGCGGCGATCATCGCCTATCTCGCGGCCCGCTTTCCCGAAGCGAATCTTGGCCCGCGGCCGGACGAACTCGCCCCTTATTACCGCTGGATGTTCTTTGCCGCCGGGCCGGTGGAGCAGGCCGTGGTGGGCAAGTCGATGGGCTGGGAAGTGCCCGAGGGACGAGAGGGCATGGTCGGGTTCGGAACCTTCGACCGCACGATCAAGGCGCTCGACGACTGGCTCGGCAGCCACCACTACGTCTGTGGCGACCGCTTTACCGCGGCGGACGTATATGTCGGCAGCCAGGTCGATTGGGGTCTCCAGTTCGGCTCGATTCCTGCGAGCCCGGCCCTGACTGCCTATGCCGAGCGGCTGCGCGCACGCGATGCCTACAAGCGCACCAAGGCGATCAACGCCAAGCTGATCGAGGGATCCTGACCGCGCGCGCTTGTTCGCACGTCCCCGCGCCCCTATCTTGGCTGGCATGAACTCCATAACCCTCAGCCCCAGCGCCGCCGCCCGCGTCGCGGCCATCGCGGCACGGCAAGGCAAGCCCGCGATGCTTCGCCTTTCGGTCGAAGGCGGCGGTTGTTCCGGCTTTCAGTACAGGTTCGGGCTGGATGAAGCGCCTGCCGACGACGACACGGTCGCGGAAACCGACGGCGTGAAGCTGCTCGTCGATTCGATCAGTCTCGATCTGGTCCAGGGCAGCGTCGTCGATTTCGTCGAGTCGCTAAGCGGATCGGCCTTTCAGGTCAGCAATCCCAATGCGGCGAGCGGGTGCGGCTGCGGATCCAGCTTTTCCGTCTGATGCTGAAGGTTGCCTCGTTCAACATCAACGGGGTGAAAGCGCGGCTTCCGCGCCTGCTCGAATGGCTTGAGGAGACCCGGCCTTCGGTCGCCTGCCTGCAGGAGATCAAGAGCCAGGACGAAGGCTTTCCCGCCGCCGAGTTCGAGAAGATCGGCTACCAGGCCATATGGCACGGGCAAAAAGGCTTCAACGGTGTCGCGATACTGGCCGACGGCAGTGCGCCCGTAGAGGTGCATCGCGGTTTGGCCGGCGATCCCGACGACGAACACGCCCGCTACATCGAGGCCGACATCTTCGGCATCCGCGTCGCCTGTATCTATCTCCCCAACGGCAACCCGCAGCCCGGACCCAAGTTCGACTACAAGCTGCGCTGGATGGGCCGGCTGCGCGACCGCATGCGCGAA
Organism: Novosphingobium tardum; assembly: GCF_042652045.1. Lineage (NCBI taxonomy): Bacteria > Pseudomonadati > Pseudomonadota > Alphaproteobacteria > Sphingomonadales > Sphingomonadaceae > Novosphingobium > Novosphingobium tardum. The sequence continues at coordinate 473,188 of NZ_JBHSDR010000003.1, forward strand.
CTGCGCGCGGCCGAGATACCGGCCGTGGTCATCGGCGATTACAACGTGATCCCGCAGGACAAGGACACCTGGTCAGTCCCCGCAATGGCGCCCGACGCGTTGATGCAGCCCGAATCGCGGGATGCCTTTGCCCGACTGCTGAACGACGGATGGACCGACGCGCTCGACCTGCACAATCCGCGCGGAGGGGTGTGGACGTTCTGGGACTACCAGGCAGGCGCGTGGCAGCGCGATCACGGCTTTCGTATCGACCACGCACTGCTTTCGCCCGAACTCGCGGATCGGCTCGTGGGCGCGGGCGTGGACAAGGCCTATCGCGGGCGCGAAAAGGCGAGCGATCACGCTCCCATGTGGGTTACGCTCCGCGACTGACGCAACGCTGCGACAGGGAGCCCGCAGGTCCCACGGCGTGATCAGCGATAGAAGACGTGGTTGTCGACGCGCGCCATGCGCTTCAGGCGCCAGTTGGGCGAAACGCGCGCGGCATGGAAGAACAGCGCTCCTTCGACCGGGCTCTTCCAGCTGCCGTCGTCGGCGATCTGGGCGATCTTGGCGGCCAGCTTCCAGTTGCGGCCGCTCTTGTCGATCGCCGGCATCGAATGGCCGCGGACGAACGAGAACTGAGACTGCTGATAAACAACGCCGCAATACGATGCGGGGAACCGGCCCGAACGCGACCGCGCGATGATCACCCGGCCAACGGCGAGCTGGCCTTCGAGCGACTCGCCCTTGCTTTCGAAATAGATCGCGCCCGCGAGGCAGTTGAGTTCGTCCGAGAGATGCTCGGGAACGGGCTGGGCAGCGATGAGCTCGGCCAGCGTGTCGGCGTCGACCGCGGCGGAATTGTCATCGTCTGAAGAATCGAGAACCGCGGCTTCAGCGGGGGCGGCAGCAACTGCCTGCACGACCGGCTGAGCGACGAATTGTGGAGCCTGGGGAGCGGGCTGGGTGACCGTGGCGAGGGGCCGGTTGGGGAGGGTTTGCGCCGATGCGCCGGAACCATCGGCGCTGATCAGGGTTGAAAGAAAGGTGGCAGCCACGGCGATGCCGCTGGCCAAACGAAGCTTGTTGCTCATCAGTTATCTGCATTGGGCGGCTGGCAGACCTGCATACGGGTTTGGCGGAAGCGCGAAATTTTCGCATTTCCGACAAGGCCGTACCGGCTACCCTCCGTCTGCGTGCTAGCGTCGTCACTGAATGGTGACAGCCGCCGCCTGCGCTCGAAACGTGTCAGCCGGACCTATGTTGCGCCGCAACAGAGTCAATCGGCCCGATCGTCCGATAGGATGAACCGTTCGCCCTGCGCGATATCCAGTTCAATAACCCACAAATCAGGGTCCTGAGCCGTTCTGCGATCCAAATAGCCGCCAGAATTGCGTAATAATTCAGCAGGATCCATGGTTAACGCGGTCCATTCCGGGTCGCCGTCGACGCGCGGCATGCGCTCAAAAAGTCGCGGATTTGCGCCATTCTCGGTCAAAAGGACCAAGATCGTGCCCTGTTCGTCCGAACCGTGATGGAGGACCGTCGCGAATCCCCCCGCAGCGTTGACCGCGCGCATTAGGCCGCCCGCCTCGAGGTGCGCGGGAAGCCGCCCTGCCACGATCAGCCCGGCCCGTCCGCAGGTGTCGCGTAGCCGGGCAGGCCCGACAGCGGGATGTGCGAACGCATGAAGGTCCCGGTGCCGCGCGCCACTTCCTCGCCCTCTTCGTCAACCAGCCTCGCTTCGGCGACGAGGACCCGGCGGCGCCCGCTGACCCAGCGGCCTTCGGCGACGATCTCGCCGCCGCGCAACGGCCGGCTGAACAGAAGGTTGAAGGAAGTGGTCAGAAGGAAGCGGTCGGTAACCAGCGTGTTAGCGGCATAGAACGCGGCGTCGTCGAGCATCTTGAAATAGATCGTGCCGTGGGCCGCGCCTGCGGCGTGAAAGGTTTCGGGCGTTACGGTAAAGACGATCCGCGACCGACCTTCGCCGGTGATAGTCAGGCGCGAAGTGAACAGACGGTTGATCGGGGCCGCCGCGTAGAGCCGTTCCAGCGCATGCCAGTGCGCGCCCGCGCCCGTCGCATCGCCGGAATCCTGCGTATCAGGCGGCGTCGCGATCGATGACATTGGACAGCAGTCCGTAAATTTCCTCGCGCCCGGTAGCCGAAGCGAGATTCGTGCGCATCCGCTCGTCACGCATCATCCGCGAGATAGCGGCCAGGGCCTGGAGATGCGCAGCGCCGCCCTGTTCGGGGGAAAGGAGCATGAAGACGAGATTGACCGGCATACCGTCGGCGGCATCGAATTCGACGGGCGCGTCGAGTTGGAGAAATCCGGCGACGGGATGGGCAAGGCCGGCGACACGGGCGTGAGGAATCGCCACGCCCCGCCCGAAACCGGTGCTGCCAAGTGCCTCGCGCTCCTCGATCCGCTCGAGCACCACGGCATCCTCGAGCCCATAGACCTGCGCGCAGATCCGGGCGAGCTTGGCCAGCACGTCACGCTTGCTCTCGGCGCGCGCCGTGCTGACCGCCGCAGCGTCGAGAGTGAAAAGATCGCTCATCATCGGTTTGCCTTCAGAGGCATCGCGCCTCCCCACCGCCCGACCCGCATGGTCGCGCGTAAAGGCATGGCGCCAGAGTGCGTCGGTGCAATTCAAGCCCGGCCGGCGCCGGATTCCCCAGGTGTCCGGCCGGACGGATCGGGGTTAGCCCGGTTCGACCCATCCGATCGAGCCATCACCGCGGCGATAGACCATATTATGCCGCCCCGTTCCAGCATTTTTGAAAAGCAGGGCATTGGTGTTGCGGAGGTCGAGCATCATAACCGCGTCCGAAACGCTGGCTTCCGGCACGTCGACCCGCGTTTCGGCGATGACCACCGGCGCGTCGCTGGCTTCCTCGGCCTCCTCGTCAGACTGGAAGACGACATAGGCGGCTTCTTCATCGCGCGCGGCCTGGGCGGCGCCGTCGTGATGATCCTTGAGCCGCCGCTTGTAGCGGCGCAGCTGGGTGTCGATCTTCTCGCTCGCCTGGTCGAGCGCCTGGTGTGCATCGTGCGCCACGCCGCTCGCCTTCAGGATCAACCCCTGCATCACGTGCAGCACAATATCGCATCGGAAGGCGTTCTGAGGCGCCTTCCCGAAGGTCACATGGCTGGATAGCGCACGGGCAAAGTACTTTTCGATTATCGCGTTGAGCCGGTCCTCGGCGTGAGACTGCAGGGCGGTGCCGGTGTCGAGCTGGTGTCCCGAAACGCGAATATCCATCGACGTGTTCTCCGTTTGCTAGGGCCGGCCCCGCTAGCGGGCGTTAGACCACAGCGGGGAGGCGAGGGTGGCAACGAACGCCGCGTGGCGTTCGAGTTCTGCGGCGCTGGCACCGTGCGGACGCGGGGCGCGAAACACGCGCGCAACCGCGAGAGTGGTTGAAAACGCGGGATCGGCCATGGCTTCGGCGGCGAGTTCGAGGCCGATCTGGCGCCCACCCGTAAGCTCGACGTAAAGCTGGGCCAGCAACTCTGCGTCGAGCAGTGCACCATGCAAGGTGCGATGGCTGCGATCGATCCCATACCTTCCACACAACGCATCAAGCGACAGCTTTGCTCCCGGATGGCGAACGCGGGCGAGGGCAACGGTATCGATCATCCGGCTGCGGCAGACCGGATCGCGCCCGCAGATCGCCAATTCCGCGTTGAGGAAGCCGAAATCGAAGCCGGCATTGTGCGCCACGAGCATCGAATCGCCGAGAAATTCTAGCAGCTCCTCGGCGCGCAGCGCGAATTCCGGCTTATCGGAAAGGAACGCGTCGCTCAGCCCGTGAACCGCTTCCGCACCTGCTGGCATCGACCGACCGGGATTGAAATAGGCATGAAACGTGCGCTCGGTCGCAACCCGGTTGACCATCTCGATACAGCCGATCTCAACGATGCGGTCGCCGCTCTGGGGATCGAGACCGGTGGTTTCGGTGTCGAAGATTATTTCGCGCATCGCACGTTCTATCGGCCCGCCGAGCTGGAGTTACAAGGAAGACTTGCGGGGTGAACCCGCGCGCGCGCCGGCCCTTTCGACCAGTTGCCGTACCAGCAAGGCTACGGCGGCGGCCGTCTCGGGCAATGTCCTACCGGTATCAATGACATAATCGGCTCGGGCGCGCTTTTCTGCGTCGGGAACCTGGATTGCGAGGATCCGCTCGAATTTCTCCGCGGTCATGCCCGGCCGGGCGAGGACCCGCCGGCGCTGTTCGTCAGCCGGTGCGGAAACAACAGCGACCGCGTCGAGCACGCTTGCGCCGCCCTTTTCATAGAGCAGGGGAATATCGAACACGACCAGCGGACGATCGGCGTTGGCGGCAAGGAAATCTGCGCGCATTGCCGCGACCGCAGGATGGACGATTCCTTCCAGTTGCTTGAGCGCGTCGGCATCGCCGAACACCCGCGTGCCCAGTTCCTGGCGAAGCACCCCCAGGGGTCCGGTGCTTCCGGGGAAGGCGGCCTCGATCGGCGCGACCAGCGCGCCGCCCGGGCCTTGCAGAATGTGGACCGCAGCATCGGCATCGAAAACTGGGACGCCCAGGTCCTGGAACATCCTTGCGACGGCGGACTTGCCCATGCCGATCGAACCGGTGAGGCCAAGAATGAACGGTCTTGTCATGACGTCAGCAGTTTCCGCAGTTCCGCATCGTGTTCGCGCGGTGCCGGGCTTTCGAAGAACTCCGCAAACGCGATCGCCGCCTGACCGATTAGCATGCCGAGACCGTCGATCGCGCACAGACCCCGCCGCCGCGCCTCAGCGAGCAAAAGCGTCTCGAGCGGATTATAGACGAGATCGTAGACAACCGCACCTTCGCCAAGCGGGCCGAGATCGATTTCAAGCGCAGGCTGTCCGATCATGCCCAAGGGCGACGAGTTGACGAGAAGTGTCGTCGCGCTCGCCAGCGGAGCATCGAAGGGAACGGGTTCGCCCGGCAAGCCGAAATGTTCCAGCAACTCTCCTGCGCGCACGCGGTCGCGGGCATGGATCCTGACGAAGCCGACCTCGCGCCGTGCGAGCGACATCAAGACCGCCCGCGCTGCCCCGCCCGCGCCGATCACCGCGACCTCGCGCCCGCAAAAGTCCATTCCCGCGATTGGTTCGGCAAAGCCGTCGCTGTCGGTATTGGTTGCGGTCAGGAGTCCGTCGTCACCGCGCACGATGCAGTTGCTTGCGCCGATGGAGTCGGCCAGATCATCGCGCCGGTCGCTGAGATCGAGCGCGCTCAGCTTGTGGGGAATTGTCACGTTGCAGCCCCGCCAATCCGGCTCCCGGCGGCGCTGCTCGAAGAAGTCGAAAAGGTCGTCGGCAGCTACGCGCCGGGCGCGGTAGTCACCCGGCAGTCCCAGCTTCTCCAGCCAGAACTTGTGGATAGTCGGTGATTTCGACTGCGCAATCGGGTCGCCGATCACTTCGGCATAGGGGACGCTGCTCATTCCATCGCACCCACGTCGCGCAGCGCCGCGAGGACGGCGAGAAGCGGCATTCCCAGAACGGTGAAGTGACTTCCCTCGATGCGATCGAAGAGCTGGACCCCGCGCGCTTCGATCCGGAACACGCCGACGCATCCGGCCACCGCAGGCCATTCGAAATCGAGGTAATCCTCGATGAATTGTGCCGAAAGACGCCGCACCTGCAGGGCCGCGGACTCGACATGGCGCCACACGGTGACTCCATCCCGCACCAGCGCGGCGGCGCTGTGAAGCGCCATCGTGTGTCCCGAGAACTTGCGCAGATGCTCTGCAGCCTCCTCGCGGCTGCGCGGCTTGTCGAAGATCTGGCCTTCCACCTCGACCAGCGAATCCCCGCCCAGGACGAGCGCACCGAGCATGTCCTCGCTCACCGCGGCGGCCTTCGCCTCGGCGAGAGCAAGAGCGATTTTGGGCGCGGGGCTTGCGGCAAGGCGACGCTTGAACGCGGATTCGTCGAGCGAGCTAGCCCGCGCGACGAACTCGATCCCCGCGGCACCCAGCATCGCCTGGCGCGACGCACTTTGCGAGGCAAGGACAAGCGGCGCGTTCATATCGGGTGGGCCCCCGAAAGGGCCGCGCCATCGGCCGCATCGCGGGCGTTAAGGAGATTGATGACCGCGGCTGCGGTCTCCTCGATCGAGCGGCGGGAGACGTCGATCACCGGCCAGCCGTTGTCGGCGAAGAGGCGGCGGGCATACTGCACTTCTCGGGTCACCTTCTCGTTGTCGACATAAGCAGTCTCCGGCGCCTGATTGAGCGAAAGGAGCCGGTTGCGGCGAACCTGGACCAGTCGTTCGGGCGACGTCGTGAGCCCCACGACGAGGGGATGGCGCAAGTTGAACAACGACGCAGGCGGAGGACTTTCGACCACGATCGGGATGTTGGCCACCTTGTATCCACGATTTGCCAGGTAGATCGAGGTCGGGGTCTTGGACGAACGCGACACGCCGGCCAGGACGATGTCGGCTTCCTCCCAGTTATCGGCCCCCACGCCGTCGTCGTGGGCGATGGTGAACTGAATAGCCTCGACCCGCGCGAAATAGGCGGCGTCCATCGCGTGCTGGCGGCCGGGGCGCGCTTTCGCACGCTGGCCGAGGAGGTCCTCCAGCGCGTCGGTCACCGCGTCGAGCGCGGGCACCACGGGCAGCCCCAGCGCGGCGCAGCGGGTTTCGAGCCGGGTGCGGGTCTCGGCATTGACGAGCGTGAAGAGGACAAGACCCGGATTGGCGGCTATCTCGAGCATGATCCGGTCTAGATGCTGCTGGCTGCGGACCATCGGCCAGAAATGACGGGTGATCGACGCATCGTCGAACTGGGCGAGCGCGGCCTTGGCGATCATCTCCAGCGTCTCGCCGGTAGAATCGGACAGGAGATGAAGGTGAAGCCGGGTCATCGCGCAACCTGCTATGGCGAAACGCGAACCCTGTGGGAAGCGTGCGTACAGACCTGTCCAGCAAAGCGCGGACAAGTCGCGCGGCGCAATTTGTCAGTCGAGCGAGTCCGCCAGGAGGGCGTTCATGGACAGCGCCGCTGGCTTGTCCACACCCCCGGGATAACGGGCACAGGTTCCGTTTGACTCGGCTCGGCCGTCGATTCGGGAACAGACATTTCTCTGTGCCCGCGTCGACAATTCGGGCAAGGCGCGACCCGTCCCCGCTATCCACAGCCCAACAGAATCCATCAACCTGAATCTCTTTTATAGATTCTATTGAAGAAGGTCCGACGTGCCCGGCTTGCTCTTCCAGACGCTCAAAGGCGAGAACGCTGCCCAGCGCCCGATCTGGCTCATGCGCCAGGCGGGCCGCTATCTGCCGGAATACCGCGCTCTGCGTGCGGAAAAGGGCGGATTTCTCGCGCTTGTCTATGACAGTGAGGCAGCGGCAGAAATCACGCTTCAACCAATCCGCCGGTTCGGCTTCGATGGCGCGATCCTGTTTTCCGACATCCTGATCGTTCCCTATGCGATGGGCCAGGACCTTGCCTTCACCGCGGGCGAGGGGCCGCGCCTGTCACCGACGCTGATCGACACCCAGCTTGCCGCCCTCCACGCGGTGCCTGAACGCCTGACGCCGATCTACGAGACCGTCCGGCAGGTCCGGGCGCGGCTGGGGAGTGACAAGACCCTTCTGGGCTTTGCAGGGAGCCCCTGGACGGTCGCCACGTACATGGTGGCGGGCGAGGGGAGCCGTGACCAGCACGTGACCCGCGCGCTCGCCTACCGTGATCCTGGGGCCTTTGGCGCGATCATCGATGCCATTGTCGCCGTCACTGTCGAATATCTCGCCGGGCAGATCGCCGCCGGTGCCGAGGCGGTGCAGCTTTTCGACAGCTGGGCGGGCAGTCTGGCGCCCGACCAGTTCGAACGCTGGGTCATCGCTCCCAATGCTGCGATCGTAAAAAGTCTGAAGCAGCGCTTCCCCGACGTTCCCGTCATCGGATTTCCCAAGGGTGCGGGTGAAAAGCTTCCGGCCTATGCCGCAGGCACCGGGGTCGATGCGCTCGGCCTCGATGAAACGATCGATCCCTTGTGGGCGAACAAAACACTTCCCGCCGGCTTGCCGGTGCAGGGCAACCTTGATCCGCTGCTTCTCGAAGCCGGCGGAAACGCTTTGGAAGAGCGGACGCACGCCCTGCTCGAATGCTTCGCCGACCGACCGCATTGCTTCAATCTCGGCCACGGGATCGGCCAGTTCACTCCGATCGAGCATGTCGAGCAGGTTCTGGGAGCGGTCCGGCGATGGCGGCTCAGGGCCTGACCCTGCGCCACGCGGCGCGGTTGTTGGGTCCCTAACCGCACGCTAGATCAATCCCGCCGGTTCCGGCTATCACCGCTCCATGCAACAGGTGCTCCAAGTGCTTTATCTGTGGCTCAAGGCCGGACACGTCATCTTCGTGATCTTCTGGATGGCCGGGCTGTTCATGCTCCCACGGTTCTTCGTCTATCATCAGGAATGCGCCCCTGATGCGCCCGAGAATGCCATGTGGATCGAGCGCGAGGGAAAGCTGCTGCGGATCATCATGTGGCCCAGCCTGGTCGTCGTGTGGTTGCTTGGACTGGCGCTGGCCGACACGATCGATGCCTGGGGGCAGGGGTGGTTTCACGCCAAGCTGGGCTTCGTCCTGGGTCTTTCGGCCTATCACTTCTGGCTGGCGGGCTATGCTGCGGCGCTGGCCAAGGGCGAGCGGCGGCTGGGCGGGAAGGGCTTGCGAATGCTGAACGAGGTGCCCGGTATCGCTGCGGCGCTGATCGTCATCATGGTCATCGTCAAACCGTTCTGAACCGCCGCTGCGCTGCGCGGGCGCACCCGCGCCTTCGATTGACTTTCGGCAGTTCAACGCCTATCTGCGGGGCCTCTCTCCGGCGTCGAACGCCCGCGCAGCGCGGGGTTCGGGTCTGCTTTCCCCAAGCCCATAGATCGCCCGCCGGCCATCCAGACGTATCTGCGGAATACATTTATGCACCTCAAGGAACTGAAAAAGAAAACGCCGGCCGAACTGGTCGAGATGGCCGAAGAGCTGGGCGTGGAGGGCGCGTCGACGATGCGCCGTCAGGACATCATGTTCGGCATCCTCAAGGAACTTGCCGACGCCGACGAGCAGATTATGGGCCTCGGTACGATCGAAGTTCTTTCGGACGGGTTCGGCTTCCTGCGCAGCCCCGAGGCGAATTACCTCGCCGGGCCCGACGACATCTACGTATCGCCCAACCAAGTCCGCAAGTTCGGCCTGCGCACCGGCGACACCGTCGAAGGCGAGATCCGCGCTCCCAAGGACGGTGAGCGCTATTTTGCGCTGACCAAGCTGATCAAGGTCAACTTCGACGATCCAGAAGCAGTTCGCCATCGGGTGAACTTCGACAATCTCACGCCGCTGTATCCCGACGAGAAGCTCAGCCTCGATACCCTCGACCCCACGGTCAAGGACAAGTCGGCGCGGGTGATCGACATCATCAGTCCGCAGGGCAAGGGCCAGCGCGCGCTGATTGTCGCGCCGCCGCGGACCGGCAAGACGGTGCTACTGCAGAATATCGCCAAGGCGATCACCGACAACCATCCGGAGGTGTTCCTCCTCGTCCTGCTGGTCGACGAACGTCCCGAGGAAGTCACCGACATGCAGCGCAGCGTGAAGGGCGAGGTCATTTCGTCGACCTTCGACGAGCCTGCGACGCGTCACGTCCAGGTCGCGGAGATGGTGATCGAGAAGGCCAAGCGCCTCGTCGAGCACAAGCGCGACGTGGTTATCCTGCTCGATTCGATCACCCGCCTCGGCCGCGCTTACAACACCGTCGTACCGTCTTCGGGCAAGGTTCTGACGGGCGGTGTCGACGCCAATGCCCTGCAGCGCCCCAAGCGGTTCTTCGGCGCGGCGCGTAACATCGAGGAGGGCGGCTCGCTGTCGATCATTGCCACCGCCTTGATCGACACCGGCAGCCGCATGGACGAAGTCATCTTCGAAGAGTTCAAGGGCACCGGCAACTCGGAAATCGTTCTCGACCGCAAGGTCTCCGACAAGCGCATCTTCCCGGCTCTCGATGTCGGCAAGTCCGGCACCCGCAAGGAAGAGCTGCTGGTCGAGAAGGACAAGCTTTCGAAGATGTGGGTCCTGCGCCGCATTCTCATGCAGATGGGCACGATCGACGCGATGGAATTCCTTCTCGACAAGATGAAGGACTCCAAGTCGAACGAGGACTTCTTCGCCGCCATGAATCAGTAAATGGTCGCTGCCCGCCGCGCGGTGCTCACGGGAGCTCCGGGGGCGGGCAAGACCACCCTGGTCGATGCGGCGGCAGAGACGGGCCTTTCCACTTCGCCTGAGGTCGCACGGCGCTTGCTGCGCGAACCGGGCGGAATGACTCTGCGCGAGGACGACCCGCTGGCCTTTGCCGAGGCCATGCTTGCCGCATACATGGTCGAGTACGAGAACGCCGCCCGTTCGGGCCCGGGCACCGTCCTGTTCGACCGCGGCTTTCCTGATGTGGCCGGCTTTCTCGATGTGTCCGGACTGCCCGTGCCGCCTTCCGTCGACAAGGTATGCCGTGCGCTTCGCTACCACGGTCCGGTCTTTCGCGCGCCCGCCTGGGCAGCGATCTATTCGCCGGACGAGGAGCGTATCCAGGACTGGGCGGAGGCGGTCGCCAGCGACGAAGCCGTGACGTCGGCGTGGCGCAAGTACGGCTACGACCCGATCGCCCTTCCGCTGTCGAGCGTGGCCGACCGGCTGGCGTTCATCCGCGCCCGTCTGGCGGGCTGGAACCAGCGGACTGGAGCTGCGCGCCCATCATCTCCCACAGCTTGTTGATCGCCTTCAGCGGCCTGACCATCACCTTGAAATCGCGGATGAGCCAATCCGGACCGAAGGTGATGAGATCGATCCCGTTGATCGAGATCCCGTCAATCTCGGCGGTGAATTCGAGCAACGCCTCGTAACCGTCGACCAGCTCGCGCACATACCGGAACTTGGCATGTCCGCCGGGCGCGCCCAGCACCTTGCCCGCCGCTACCAGGTACATCATCACCTTGTCCCGCCCCTCCTGGGGAGTGAAGACAACCGGTGAATGAAACACCGCATCGGGCGCCAGGATCTCGGCGAGGTCCTCGGGCCGGTTTCCGCGCGACATGACCTTATGCCAGGCCGCGAGTCCCTGATTAGCGCTCATCCCGTCCTCCTGAAGCTGTCGCTGCGGGCCGCTGCCCAATACCTGGCATAGGGTGTTGCGCCCGGGTCATCCAGCAGCGCATTTTCCTCGAGGAAGGGATAGATCCGGTCGACGCTATCCGATCGCGCGCTGTTGAGCCGTTCGCGAATGTCGGCCGCCGTGATCTGCCACGGATTTTCGAGCCCCATCGCCACCACGATCTCGCGCAGGCCGGCGAGCGTCTGCCGGTGGAACCTTGCCACCCGCGGAGCCTTGTCGGCGACGAACAGGCCGCGCTGGCGTGTAGCATCCTGAGTCGTGATTCCGGTCGGGCACAAGTCGGTGTGGCACTTCATCGACTGGACGCAGCCGAGAGCGAACATGAACCCGCGTGCGGCGTTGCACCAGTCGGCGCCCAGGCCGAGGTTCATCGCCAGGCCGGCGCCGGAATGCACCTTGCCCGCCGCAGCAAGCTTCACGTCCCGTTTCAGCCCGCATCCGACAAGGGCATTGCGGGTCATGACAAGTCCTTCGCGCAGCGGCATTCCGACGCTGTTGGAAAGTTCGACGGGTGCGGCACCGGTGCCGCCCTCGGCGCCGTCGACCACGATGTAGTCGAGCCGGATTCCCGTTTCGCGCATTGCCTTCATCACGGCGAACAGTTCGTGCGGCTGGCCGACGCAAAGCTTGATCCCGACCGGCTTGCCCCCGGACAGGTCGCGAAGTTTCGCCGCCCATTCAACAAGTTGTATCGGTGTTGAGAAGGTTGAGTGAGCGGCGGGCGAGATGCAGTCGACGCCTTCGGGTACCCCGCGCGCGGCTGCAATCTCCGCCGAGACCTTTGCGCCCGGAAGAACGCCGCCGTGGCCCGGCTTGGCCCCCTGGCTCAACTTTATCTCGACCATCCGAACCTGGTCGATCTGGGCGTTCTCGGCGAACCTGCCTGGATCGAACGACCCCTTTTCATCGCAGCAGCCAAAGTATCCGCTGCCGATCTCCCAGACCAGGTCGCCACCGTTCTGGCGGTGATAGCGCGACAGTCCGCCTTCGCCGGTGTCGTGGTAGAACCCGCCCTCGCGCGCGCCGGCATTGAGCGCGAGGATCGCATTTGCCGACAATGAGCCGAAACTCATCGCGGAGATATTGAGCAGCGAGGCTTCGTACGGCTTGGCACATTGCGGACCACCCACCGCTACGCGCCAGGTCTTCGGAAGATCGACGTTTGGTGAGATCGAGTGGGCGAGCCACTCGTACTCGTCAGAATAGACGTCAAGCTCCGTGCCGAAGGGGTGCGCGTCCAGTTCGCCCTTGGCGCGCGCATAGATCAGCGAGCGCTCGTCGTGATTGAAGGGACGGCCGTCCAGGTCGCTTTCGACGACATAGCTGCGCAGGAACGGGCGCAGATCCTCCATGATCCAGCGAATTCGCGCGACGAGGGGGTAGTTGCGCCGGAGCGAATGACGCGTCTGGAGGAAGTCCCAAAGCGCGATGGCGAGAAGCGGCACCAACACCCACAAGGCCCAGCGGGCGGGACGCCAGCTCGCACTGCCGAGCGTTGCGGCGAGCAGTCCCAACGGTACGATGAATCTCGTCAGTCCGTCGATCGACCCCGCAAAGCGCTTCGATCCGATCACCGGTCGCGTCAGGCCAGGTGCTGGGCGAAGAAGTCGGCGGTGCGGCTGTCGGCCAGCCGAGCGCCGGCATCGTTGCGGCGATTGCCGCTTTCGGTTGCAAAACCGTGGTCGAGCCCGGGATAGTCGTGGAGCGTCACCTTCGGATGCGGATCGAGTCCGGCATGCATTGCCGCCTGTGCTTCAGGCCCCACGAAATGGTCAGCGGTCGGGACGTGGAGCATCAGGGGGTTGGCGATCGCATGACTTTCGCCAAGCATCTGGTCGATGGAGACCCCATAATAGCCCACTGATGCGCTGATGTCGGTTCGGCAGGCGGCGAGATAGGCCAGCATTCCGCCGAGGCAATAACCGACGCACCCGACCTTAGCGATGCCTTCTTCCCGCCGGATCCAGTGGATCACCGCCTCGATGTCTTCCATGCTCTCGGTCGAGCCCTGACGGTCGGCATAGGCCTGAAAGTGGCCGAAAGCCTCCTGCAGCTCATCTTCCACATCGGGGTCAAGGGTAACGCCGGGCTTCATGCGCCAGAACAAGTCGGGAGCCACCGAGAGATAACCTTGCTGCGCCCATGAATCGCACTTGGCGCGGATGCCGGGGTTCACTCCGAAGATTTCCTGGATGACGATTATCGCCGCCCTTGGCGTCCCTTCGGGCCGCGCGACGTAGGCGGAAAAAGTGTCCGTACCGTTGAGGGCGCTGATTGCGATGGTTTCGGTCATGAGGCTTCCTCGTTCTAGCGATTGTTCTGGCGTGGCCGGAGCGCGCTCGGAGCCTATGCCTTGGTCGTGGACATTGCCAGAGGGCTATGACACGCTCGAGCGGCGCGAGCATCCGGCATTACCGGAGGCATCGGGCTAGGGGGCAACCGGAAGGTCTTCGGCCATGAAGATGAACATCGAAATCGATTGCACACCCGAGGAAGCGCGGCGGTTCCTGGGCTTTCCCGACGTTTCGAAGGCCAACGACGTCTATGTCGATGCGATCGCCAAGGCGATGAAGGGCGTAAGCAGCGTCGACCAGCTTCAGGATTACGCCAAGCAGATCGCGCCCATGGGCCAGATTGGCATGAAGCTGTTCCAGCAGTTCATGGAAAACGGCGCCGACGCGGCATTTTCCGGCTTCACCAAGGGCGCGAAGGGTCGCAAGAGCACCGAAGACTGAGCGCAGCCCTTCGATTGGCGCGCTTCCACAGGAAACAAGCGTGCCCGATAACGATACGATTTTCGCGCTGTCGAGCGGGGCCCCACCCGCGGCCATCGCAGTGGTCCGGATCAGCGGCCCTCTAGCAGCCGACGCATTGATCGCGCTTGCGGGAAAGTTGCCCGCGCCGCGTCGTGCCGTGGCCGTTCGGCTATGGGATCCGGACAACGGCGAAGTTCTGGACTCTGCCTTGGCTCTCTGGCTCCCCGGGCCGACGACCGCGACCGGAGACGACATTGCCGAACTTCACCTTCACGGGGGAAGAGCGGTTGTTGCAGCCGTGGAACGATCCTTGGCCCGACTGCCGGGGATGCGCGTGGCGGTTGCGGGAGAGTTCACCCGGAGGGCTTTTGCAAACGGGCGGATTGACCTTGCCGAGGCCGAAGGCCTCGCGGACCTCCTTGCCGCCGAAACCGAAATCCAGCGCAAGAGCGCAATGGCGATGGCCGCGGGCGAGCTTTCGCTGGCGGTGAGTGCATGGCGCATATCCTTGCTCAACCTCGCCGCGCGAGTGGAAGCTACCCTCGACTTCGATGAAGAGGACGGGATTGCGGGCATCGACGAAGCGTTCTTGGCCGATGCATCGATGCTTGCTGCCGAACTCGATGCATGGCTCGCGCGGCCGCAGGCCGAAACGTTACGCGAAGGCTTCCGCGTCGTTCTAGCGGGACCCACAAATGCCGGAAAAAGCACGCTTTTCAATAAGTTGACGGAAAGCGAGGCAGCCATAACCTCGCCGCAACCCGGCACGACGCGCGATATCATCACGCGGACAGTGGCATTGGATGGTATTCCCTTCCTGTTCGTGGATACGGCCGGATTGCGTGATTCAACGAGCGACGCAATCGAGGCAGAGGGAATGGGTCGCGCACGCGCTGCAGCGGATGAGGCAGATCTCGTCCTGTGGCTGGGCGAGGCCCCAGGCGATTCTTACGATCCGATGCGGACCTGGAAAATCACGGCTCAGATCGATCGTCAGGGCGTCGTGTCTGATTCAGATGCCCGACATCGGGTCTCGTCGCTCACCGGCGAAGGGATCGCAGCCTTGCGCGGCGACCTCGTTCAACATGGGCGAAACGCCATGCAGCGTCCGGGCACTGCCGCCCTCAATAACCGGCAGCGCGATCTGATTGGGCGGGTGCGAGACTCTGCTGTTCGGGCTGCTGCCCTTGCCGACCCGTTGCTCATTGCTGAGGAACTCCGAAGCGGTCGCGCAGCGCTCGACAGGCTCGTTGGCAAGGTCGCGACGGAGGATATGCTCGATTCTCTCTTTGGACGTTTCTGCGTCGGTAAGTGATGTTCCACGTGAAACAAAGCGACGCGGTTTTTGACCCGCGCGCCGCGGATCGCTATTCGCCCTGACGTGAAGACGTTCGACATCATCGTAGTTGGTGGCGGCCATGCCGGCTGCGAAGCCGCAGCGGTCGCCGCGCGCATGGGTGCGCGGACAGCCCTCGTCAGCTTCGATCCGGCGACAGTCGGTGCGATGTCGTGCAATCCTGCGATCGGCGGCTTGGGGAAGGGGCATCTCGTTCGCGAGGTCGACGCGCTCGACGGCCTGATCGCGCGGGCGGCTGATCGTGCCGCGATCCATTATCGCTTGCTCAACCGATCGAAGGGATCGGCGGTTCACGGACCGCGCGTGCAGGCCGATCGGACACTGTTCCGTGCCGCGATCCAGGACGCGCTGGCGCGGCAGGACAACCTGACCATGATCGCAGGCGAGGCTGCGGCCGTGCGCCAACAGGGCGGATGGGTCACCGGGGTCGAACTGGGCGATGGCACTTCGCTTGCAGCGGGCGCGGTGATCTTGTGTACCGGCACCTTCCTCGGGGGGAAGATGTTCCGCGGGGAAGAGCGGATCGATGGCGGGCGGATCGGCGAGGCGGCGGCACACCGCCTGGCCGCGCAACTCCGCGACGCCGCCTTGCCGATGGCGCGCCTGAAGACGGGCACCCCGCCGCGGCTTGATGGGCGGACGATCGACTGGGCTCGTCTCCAAGAGCAGCCGAGCGATACCGACCACTGGACGATGTCGACCATGTCAGGTGCGCGATCGCTCCCGCAGCTGTTCTGCGCGATCACTCGGACGAATGAGCGCAGCCACGACGTCATCCGCGAGAATCTTCATCGTTCGCCGTTGTTCAGTGGCGCCATCGGCGGCCAGGGTCCGCGCTATTGCCCGTCTATCGAGGACAAGATCCACCGCTTCGCCGACCGTGACGGACACCAGGTCTTTCTCGAGCCGGAGGGCATGGCCTCGCCATTGATCTATCCCAATGGAATCAGCACGTCGCTTCCGGCCGACGTGCAGATGGCGATGCTCCACACCATGCAGGGGCTTGAGCGGGTCGAGATGATAGTCCCGGGATACGCGGTGGAATACGATCATATCGACCCGCGGGCGTTGCGCCCGACGCTCGAGGTGAGGGCGCTTCCTGGCCTTTACTGCGCTGGCCAGATCAATGGCACGACGGGCTACGAAGAGGCCGCCGGTCAGGGAATCGTGGCTGGGATGGCTGCCGCTTCGGCAGCTCTCGGGAGGACGCCGGTCGCACTGGACCGCTCCAACAGCTACCTCGCGGTCATGGTAGACGATCTAACCCTGCACGGGGTGAGCGAGCCCTACCGTATGCTCACCGCACGCGCCGAGTATCGGTTAAGACTTCGCGCCAACAACGCTTCAAGCCGACTGACCCCTCTGGGGATCGACGCAGGCTGCGTGGGTCCGGAACGTGCCGCCTGGTTCGCCAAACGTGCCCAGCAGCTCGCGCGTGCCGAGGCCGTGCTGAATTCGACCGCCGCACCACATGCGCTCAAGGCATTGGGGCACCGGGTGCCCGAGGACGGCGAGCAAAGACGACTGCGCGACTGGCTTCGCTTCCCGGAGATCGGGTGGGATTCGGTTGCCCTTCTTGGAGGGTTCTGTGCCGACCTGCCGAGCGAACTAGTCGAAGAGATTGAGGAGGATGCGCTCTACGCGCCTTATCTGGCGCGGCAGGAAGCCGAACTTCGCGAGTTGCGAGCAAGCGAAGGCGTATCGCTGGGCGACGATTTTCCGTTCGCCGCGCTGCCCGGCCTCTCGCGGGAAATGGTCGAGCGCCTTGATGCGGCACGTCCCGCCACTCTGGGAGCAGCGGGCCGCGTTCCCGGCGTCACCCCTGCTGCACTGGCATTGCTGCTTGTTCACGCACGCCAGCGTGCCCGACGCGCCGCATGATCCTGGCTACCGAGGAGGATGCTCGACGTTGGGTGAGTAGCAGGCCACTTCCCTCCGGGGCGCTCGAACAACTCGAAGCGCTTGCCCCACTGTTGGCTGTCGAGAACCAGCGACAGAACCTGGTGGCCGCGACATCGCTCGACCAGTTCTGGCTCCGCCATATCGCGGACAGTTTGCAATTGCTTTGGGTTTCACGTGAAACATTGCCGGCGGGATCTTGGCTTGATCTGGGAACGGGTGCGGGCTTTCCGGGCCTCGTCGTGGCAATTGCATCACCCGAACGCGAAGTCACTCTCGTCGAATCCCGCGCAACCCGCGCCGCGTGGCTTAGACACGCTGCCGTCGAGCTTGATTTGAGGAATGTGGTCGTGGTCCATCAACGCCTCGAGCTTGTCGAGACGATCGAGGCGGCGTGCATTTCCGCACGGGCGTTCGCGCCACTGAACAAGCTTTTGCGGCTGGCCGCGCGTTTTTCCACACCGGATACGATTTGGTTGTTGCCGAAGGGGCGCAATGCACGGCAAGAATTGCTGGAAATGCCAAATCGCATTCAAACGATGTTTCACGTGGAACAAAGCATCACTTCTGCCGATGCGGGTATCCTTGTCGGGCGAGGCTGTCCGGTAATTGAAAAGGGTCGCAAGAGATGATCTGCATCGCCGTCGCGAACCAGAAGGGTGGAGTAGGAAAGACAACCACCGCCATAAACGTCGCCACCGCGCTTGCGGCGACTGGCTGGCGGACTCTGCTCATAGATCTCGATCCGCAGGGCAACGCTTCGACGGGAATCGGTGTTGCCAGCGGAAGCCGGGAAAGATCGACTTACGATCTGCTGATCGACCAGGTGCCGCTGCGGGAGTGCATCCAGGAGACTCGTATTCCCGGTCTCGATGTCGTTCCTGCCACGGTCGATCTTTCGGGTGCGGAAGTGGAACTGGTTGGAATCGATAACCGCACGGACAGGCTCAAAGCTGCTCTTGAGGGGGCCTCGGACCACGATATCTGCCTCATCGATTGTCCCCCCTCTCTCGGCCTGCTGACCCTGAACGCGCTCACGGCGGCCGATACGCTGTTGGTCCCGTTGCAATGCGAATTCTTTGCTCTGGAGGGATTAAGCCAGCTTCTTCAGACAGTCGAGAGAGTTCAACAACGGTTCAATACGTCGCTCGGCATCGTCGGCGTGGTGCTTACGATGTTTGATCGGCGCAATCGACTGACTGACCAGGTTTCGGACGATGTACGCTCGTGCTTGGGCGCGCTTGTCTTCGAGACGGTGATCCCGCGCAACGTCCGCCTGTCCGAGGCGCCGAGCCATGGGCTTCCTGCCCTCGTGTACGACCATCACTGTGCGGGTTCACAGGCTTACATGGCGCTGGCGCGGGAACTTATCGGGCGCCTTCCCGAGCGGAGAATTGCAGCATGACGCGGGACGACGACATCATCCGGCTGTCAGTGACGCCGTCGGCAAGTGCCGCGGAACCCCATGCGAAACGCCGCCCCGCGGCGCTGGGCCGCGGGCTCGGTGCCTTGATGGGCGAAACCCGCCGCGAAGAACCACTGGTAGCGCTGGTGCAACCGGGAGTTCCGCACCAGTCAGGCGAACAGTCGAAAGCGCCGAAGCGCGATGGACTTGCGATGCTGGCGATCGCGGACATCGTGCCTCACCCCGATCAGCCGCGGCGCCATTTCGAGGAATCGGCGCTGGACGACCTGGCGCACAGCATTGCCGCGCGCGGAGTGATTCAACCGATCATCGTCCGGCCGACTCCCGATGGACGGTACCAGCTCGTTGCGGGCGAGCGCCGATGGCGGGCGGCGCAGCGTGCCCGGCTTCACGAGATACCTGCCCTTGTCCGCGAACTTGCGGACCGCGAAGTGACCGCGCTCGCGCTGATCGAGAATCTCCAGCGCGAGGATCTCAATCCTGTCGAAGAGGCTCAGGCCTATCATCGCTTGAGCGAGGAGGATGGCCTGTCGCAGCAGGACATCGCCAAGATGGTCGACAAATCGCGCAGCCACGTCGCCAACATGATGCGCCTGCTCGCACTGCCGGCCGAAGTTCTTGCACTTGTGCAGGACGGGCAACTTTCGATGGGCCACGCGCGGGCATTGGTAAACGTCCCTGATCCGGGCGCGGCGGCCAGTGAAGTGGTTGCGCGCGGTTTGTCGGTACGTGCGACCGAGCGTCTTGCCCGCAAGGCCCAGCGTGATCCCGAGGACAAGGCCCGCCGCCCGCGTACGACCCGCGACCCGTCGGACACCGCGGATATCGTCGCCGTGCAGCGTCACCTCGAGGAATTTCTCGGACTGAAGGTGGCGATCCATGCCGATGCCGATCCCCGTTCCGGTGCGGTCACGATCCGCTACCGGACGCTCGACCAGCTGGACCTGATTTGCCAGCGTCTCACAGGTGGCGGAATCTAACGGATTTTGTCACCGCGTTAACCATTCCCGGAAGGGAAAACGCAGCGCCGGTTCCCTAAAAGCGCCTTTCGGATGGATTGGGATAGTCCTTCCGGGGGTAGCGCGTCGCGTTGCCTTATCGGGCAAGCAACGCAAGTTAGGGACCAAGTTTTATGAAGAAGTTCGTTCGTCTCGCCGTGGCCGGTTCGGCCATGATCGCCTCGATGGCCCTGGCAACCTCGGCCAACGCGGCTGCCACCGCCACCGCCGACGCCAAGGCCGAGATTCTCTCGACTTTGACTGTCGCCGCCCGTTCGGGTTCGGCGCTCGACTTCGGGCAGATCGCTGTCAACGGTGCGGGCACGGCCGTCGTCGCCGCTTCGGGTGCGCGCACCTGCTCGGCCACGCTGGTCTGCGTCGGCACGGCCACTCCGGTGGTCTTCGACGTCAGCGGCACGCCCGGCGCCAGCATTGCCGTGACCCTGCCGACCGGCACCGCAACGCTGACCGGCGTCAGCACTGCAGCCACGATGTCGCTGGGCAGCTTCACGCAGTATTTCCCCAACGGGAACACGCTCGTTGCCGGGACCACGTCCTTCCAGGTCGGCGGAACGCTGACCGTGGGTGCGACCCAGGCTGCCGACGTTTACAACGGCACGTTCCAGGTTTCGGTCGAATACAACTGATTTAACTCGATTTGAGGAGGCGTGGCGGCTTTCGCGGCCACCTCTCATCGGGTGAATCCAGGGGCCGCGGCGGAGCAATCCGGCGCGGCCCTTCTCGTTTAGGCGCGAAGCCCAATCGATAGTGGGTTAGCGGGAAATTAACTCTGATTTCCTATGGCGTTGACCGGGCCCGGCAGAGGGCATCGCCATCGAGTTTCAGGAGTTACGAATCATGCAGGAAGGGACGATCGCGCCGCGGCGGTCTGCAGCCTGGGTCAAGGCGCTCATGGCAGGGATTTCGTGCCTGGCGCTGGCGCAGCCGGCCAGCGCCGCGGGCGATCTGCTGGTCGCCCCGACGCGCGTCATCCTCAACGGCAACCAGGGCACGGAAGTTGTGCTCGACAATATCGGGGCCGAACCGGCGACCTACCGGATCTCGCTCGAGTTGCGGCGCATGCTGCCCACGGGCGAGCTCGAGGATGTTCCCGATGAGCAGGCGAGCGCGGTCGAGGCAAAGGCCCTGGAGATGATCCGCTACGCCCCGCGCCGGATCACGCTCGCTCCCGATCAGCCGCAATCGATCCGCATCAGCGCGCGCCCGGGCGCGGACCTGCCCGACGGCGAGTACCGCGTGCACATGTCATTCCGCGCGATCCCCGAGGCCAAGCCGGTGACCCGCGAGCAGGCCCCGCCGACGCAGGGCTTCATCGTCAATCTTGTTCCGATCTACGGGGTCACCATTCCGATCATCGTGCGCAAGGGACTAGTCGAGGCGACCGCGGCAGTCAGCAATCCGCAAGTCGACCGGCGCGGGGAGACGACTTTCCTCCGGTTCGACATGACCCGCAGCGGCAACAAGTCGCTCTACGGCGAAGTGCGCGTCCTGGCGCGCGGGGGCGGCGAACCGCTGTTCCTCGCGCGGGGGGTGGCGATCTATCCCGAATTATCGGCGCGTACCGTCAAGCTCCCTGTCTCGGCAGAGCAGGCGCAGAAACTGAGGGGACCGGTCCGGCTCGAATATCGCGAAGCGCCGGAAGGGGGCGGAAAGCTCATCGCCGCCGTCGACGCGAATCTTGGCTGATCGCAGCACCGCGACTGTACGGACCTGAAGGGACCACGCACGGTGCGCCGGGCCATATCCGGTTTGAAGAAGATGGCTACGGCCATGGGGCTGGCACTGCTTGGCGGTGCCGGCCTTCTGACGTTTTCAGCGCCAGTTGCCGCGGCTACGCCGGGTTGGAAGCCCACCGACGACGATTCACTTCTCCTTGACTTGCGTTCGAGCGGATACCGCGTAGGCGAAGCGCTGCGCGGCTATCAGACGCCGAGCGGGGTCTGTGTCGATTTCGCCGACTTGGTCCAGGCGCTCGATCTTCCCGTTCGGATGGACAAGAAGTCGCGCCGCGCAACCGGCTGGTTTTTCGCAGAAGATCAAAAATTCACCCTCGACCGCGAAGCTGACACGGTACAAAACGTGAACGGCGTCCAGCCGCTCAGTGCGGAAGACATTCATGACACCGCGGAAGGCTGGTGCGTCGAGACGACAGCACTGTCGCGCTGGATGGGCGTGACGTTGCGTCCCGACCTGGGCAACGCGACGTTGATCCTTGAAAGCGAGCGCAAGCTTCCCTTCCTGGCCGCAATCGAGCGCAAGAGTCGCGCCGCGCGACTTCGTCCATCAGCTCCCTTCGATATTTCCTTGCTGCCGCAGGCCCCGACGCCCTATCGCGCCTTCCGCGCGCCATCGGTTGACGGCCTGATCAAGTTCGCGCTGCGCAACGAGCCGCGCTACGGAACTTTGCGCGAGACCAGGTTCGAGTTTCTCGCTGCCGGTGAGATCGCCGGCGCGAGCGTCGATGCCAGGCTTGCCTCCGACACGGTGGGGCGGCCCGCGACCCTGCGTCTGCGCGCCTACCGCAGCGACCCGCAGGGACGCTTGCTCGGCCCGTTGCACGCGACCCAAGTGGCGGGCGGCGATGTCGGGACGTTTGCGGGCAATCTGACCGGCCAGAGCGCGGTCGGTCGAGGGGTATTCATCTCCAACCGCCCTATTGCACGCCCCAACCGCTTCGCCGTCACCGAGTTTCGCGGGACCCTTCCGACCGGTTGGGACGCGGAACTCTACCGCAATGGCCAGCTCCTTGCCTTCGAGCAGGGCCGGCTGGACGGGCGCTACGAATTCCTCGATGTCGACCTGCTTTATGGCCAGAACCTGTTCGAGGTCGTGCTCTATGGTCCTCAGGGACAAATCCGGCGCGAGACCAGCGAGGTTCCGGTCGGCGCGGACAATATACCGGCGGGCCAGACCTGGTACTGGGCCGGGATTATCGACCAGGGCCGCGACCTGATCGAATTCGGCAATCGCTCTAACCCCACCCATGCCGGTTGGCGTTGGGGCGTGGGTGTAGAGCGCGGTCTCGATGCCAGAACCGGCATCGGACTGGCGGCGCAAAGCCTGATGCTGAATGGAACGCGCCATACCTACCTAGAATCGACGCTCACCCGTGCGCTCGGCCCGATGCTGGTCGAGCTCTCGGGCGCTCAGCAGTTTGCCGTGCCTGGAGTGGGCAGCGGCCGGGCGCTGCGTGCCCAGGCGCTGGGCGCGGCTTACGGCGTGAACTTCAAGGCCGAGACGCTGTGGGTCCAGGGCGATTACGAAAGCGAGCTCGTCACCGCCGACCAGCGCCGCGAAGACCTGATTCAACTGGAGAAATCGTTCCACTTCGGGCGGCTGAACGTTCCCGTGCAAATCGGTCTGCGCCGTGCAGAGGGCCGCGACGGTCGAAAAGTTACCGAAGCGTTAACGCGCGTATCCATCAACACCCGCCCGATCAGCCTCACCGCCGAGCTTTCGCGTGTCCGCACGCGCGAGACCTATGGCCCCCCGGGTCCTCTCGGTAACGAGACACGGCTCACCCTTCTGGCCAATAGCGCCATCGGCAAAGTCCGCTTGCGCGGGGAAAGCCGCTTCGGCCTTGGCGGCGGCGGCTTCGAGGCGGCGCGCGTGGTCGGCGAGGTTTCGCTGAGCGAGCGTTCCGATCTGCGCGTGACCGGCGACTACACGGCCGAAAACCACCGGGCGGGGCTAGGCGTCGCGCTTGTGCGCCAATTCCGGCAATTCTCGCTGCGGGCCGAAGGAGATGTCGCGACCGACGGCACCGTGGGGGCAGGCCTGTCGTTCGCGTTCAGCTTCGGACAGGACCCGACCGACGGTCGCATCCGCTTTTCGAACGAGAAATTGGCGACCAACGGCCAGGCGGCAGTCGAGGTCTTCCGCGACGAGAATGCCGACGGTCGGCGCGAAGCGGGCGAGGAAGCGGTGAAGGGCGCAATTGTCGCCGCAGGTCTGGCGGGCAAGTCCGTGCCGACCGATGCCGCGGGACGCAGCCGGGTAACCGGCTTGCGGCCGTTCCAGCCGGTGATGCTTTCGGTCGACACTTCCGACCTCGAGGATGCGCTGCTCCAGCCGGCAACGAAGGGCATCGTGATCACGCCGCGCCCGGGAATCGCCAGCAAGGTATCGATCGCGCTGGTTCCGACCGGCGAAGTGGAGGGGACTCTGCTCGACACGAATGGCGATCCGCGCGAAGGCGTCGATCTCGATCTGGTGGATATGCGCGGTGCGGTCACGACCACTGCGCGCAGCGAATACGACGGCTTCTTCCTGTTCGAGAAGGTCCCCTACGGCAGCTACCGCGTGCGCCTGAGCGCAGCTTCGGCGAGCGCGCTCGGCGTTACTCAGGCGATTATCGGCACCGTCACCGTCAATCGGGCAGAGCCCGTGGCGCGCCTCGGTCCGACCAGCCTGGCGCCCGCACCGCGCATCGCCCAGGCCGCCCCTTAACCGGGCGATTAAATTGACGTTGACCCGCCGCGCCCGCCGCGCCTATCCCCGCCGCCAAGAACACAAGTTCAAAGCTCAAGAGGAACCGCCATGTCGCTCGATCAGCTCGCCCGCACCGCCTACAACGATGATCACGAGGCGTTCCGCCAGACCGTGCGCCAGTTCATGCAGAAGGAAATCGCCCCGCACGCGGCCGAGTGGGCCGAGAACGGCATCGTTCCCAAGGCCCTCTGGCCCAAGGCCGGCGAGCTTGGCCTGCTCTGCCCGACGGTTCCGGAGGAATACGGCGGCCTCGGCCTCGATTTCGGCTACAACGCCATCGTCGACGAAGAGAGCGCCTATTACGGCCGCGCCACCACCGGCTTCTCGCTCCAGTCGGATATCGTGACGAACTATCTCGTCTCGTACGGTTCCGAAGAACAGAAGAAGGAATGGCTGCCAAAGATGGTCTCGGGCGAAGTCGTGACCGCGATCGCGATGACCGAGCCGGGCACGGGCTCCGACCTTCAGGGGATGCGCACTACTGCTAAGAAGGACGGTAACCACTACGTGATCAACGGGTCCAAGACCTACATCACGAACGGCCAGAATGCCGACCTCATCCTCGTCTGCGTTAAGACCGACACCGAGATCGAGCCCAAGTGGAAGGGTGTTTCGATCGTCCTCGTCGAGGCCAACCGCGAAGGATTCAAGCGCGGCCGGAACCTCGACAAGATCGGACAGGACGAGGCCGACACCTCGGAGCTGTTCTTCGAGGACGTGCGCGTGCCGATCACGAATTGCCTCGGTGAAGAAGGCAAGGGCTTCATCTACCTGATGAGCGAGCTGCCGCAGGAGCGTCTGTCGATCGCGGTTAGCGCGCAGGCCGCGGCCCAGCGCGCGTTCGACGATACAGTGGAGTTCACGCGCGATCGCAAGGCGTTCGGCAAGCCGGTGCTCGATTTCCAGAACACGCGCTTCGTCCTCGCAGACCTTAAGGCGAAGCTCCAGGTCGGCTGGGCTCACCTTGACTGGGCGCTGGCCCGACATCTCAAGCGGGAACTGACGCCCGAGGAAGGCGCGGCCGCAAAGCTGTGGCACACCGAACTGCAGTGGGAAGTGATGGACAAGTGCCTGCAGCTTCACGGGGGCGCCGGTTACATGAACGAGTATCCGATCGCCCGTAGCTGGCGCGCCGCGCGGGTGACGCGGATTTTCGGCGGCACGAACGAGATCATGAAGGAGCTAATCGGGCGCAAGCTCTGATCGGCCTCGGCACCTGTTCTCCCCGCTTCCGTCGCGTCTTCAGCGGCGGGAGCGTGGGTTGGGCGGCTGCGCCCGCACCGGGATGCTGCGGCGCGTCTCCCCGGTTTCCGGCACCAACTCCTCGATTGTGGTCACAGTCCGGGTGATCACCCCGCCAGGGACGGTGACCGGCACCAGGGTGTAACCGCCCGGCTGGTTGTAGCCCGGAGGGAGCGCCGCAACGGCGGCATCGCACTCTGCCGAGCCGGCCCCGGAGCAGGCAGCGACCCGCTTCGCAAGCTCCGCCGGAATGAGCACCGATTGAGGGATGGGTGCTGGCAGTGGATGGCCCTGCGCATAAGTC
Source organism: Novosphingobium tardum (assembly GCF_042652045.1). Classification (NCBI taxonomy): domain Bacteria; kingdom Pseudomonadati; phylum Pseudomonadota; class Alphaproteobacteria; order Sphingomonadales; family Sphingomonadaceae; genus Novosphingobium; species Novosphingobium tardum. Next base: position 498,864 of record NZ_JBHSDR010000003.1, read on the forward strand.
TGCGAATAACCATTTCCGGAGACGGCCACGTCGCGAACCTCGGGCCATTCGCTCTGGGCTCGCGCATTCCCGGCGAACAGGAGCGCGCCCAGGGCGCTGCTTAAGGAGAGGAGCGTGCTTTTTCGCATGACGGTTTTCCGTGAAAGCCGTCCGATCATTTGATCCGGACAATTCCGCCCAACCCTAATTATCCGCGAGAAGTCGCGCCAGACGCGAGGATGCGGGACAGTACCGGTGTCCCTATTTGACGCGGAGCAGAGCGGGCTAAGCGATGCGCCCGGCGACCAGCGCGGCGAGGGCTTCGATCCCGGCGGCATCCTCTGCATCGAACCGCGCGCGATCGGGACTGTCTAGATCGATCACCCCCACGACCTTGCCCTCATGCACCAGCGGCACGACAAGTTCCGACGCGCTGGCCGCATCGCAGGCTATGTGACCGGGAAAGGCATGAACGTCGGCCACGGTCTGCGTGTGCCCGCTCTGCGCCGCTGTCCCGCATACGCCCTGACCGATCGCGATCCGGATGCAGGCCGGCTTGCCGATGAACGGGCCAAGGACCAGTTCATCCCCGATCACTCGATAGAATCCCGCCCAGTTCAGGGCAGGGACGAATTGCCAGATCAGTGCGGCGAGGTTCGCCATGTTGGCGACACGGTCAGGCTCGTCCGCGGTCAGCGCATCGGCAGCGGCGAGCAGATCGGCGTAGAATTCCGGCTTCGCCTGGCCGGGCGCGGGGGCAAATTCGTACATTGCGCCGCATTACTCCAAGCGGACGCCGTCGCAAGCGCCATTGCCGCGCGACTGCGCTCGCAATATGGCTGAGGAATGAGCACAGCGCGCAAGGTCCTCCTCGGCATCGTCGGCGTCATAGTCGTCCTCGGCCTCGTCTTTTACTTCGTGACACGGCCCGACGTGGGCAAGCTGACCACGGATCAGCTCAGCGGCCCGAAGCCGCCGATCGAGGATCCCGACCCGCAGACCATCCCGACGATAGTGACCGCCAAGCCGGTAGGCTGGAAGGCTGGCGAAACGCCGGTTGCCGCGCAGGGCCTTCAGGTGGCGCCATTCGCAGTCGGTCTCGATCATCCGCGCACGATGCTGGTCCTGCCGAACGGCGACGTTCTGGTCGCCGAGACCAACAGTCAGCCGCGCGACACTTCAGGCATCACCGGTTTCGTGATGAAGTGGTTGATGAACCGCGTCGGGGCTGGCGGTTCGTCGCCCGATCGGATCCAGCTTTTGCGCGATACGAACGGCGACGGACGCGCCGACAGCAAGACATTGTTCCGCAGCGGCCTCAAGTCGCCGTTCGGGATGGCGCTGCGCGACGATGGCAAGGGTGGTCAGCAGTTGCTTGTCGCCAATACCGACGCCGTTCTCTCGTTCCCATTCAAGGTAGGCGAGACGACGCTGACCGGTGCGCCGACCAAGCTCATGGACCTTCCGGGCAACGGCAATCACTGGGCGCGCAATCTGCTCCTCTCGCCCGACGGGTCCAAGCTCTACGTGACCGTGGGGTCGTCCTCGAACATCGCCGAAAACGGAATCGAGGCAGAGAAGGGCCGCGCCGCCATCCACGAATACGATTTCGTGAAGGGCAATTCGCGGATCTACGCCAGCGGCCTGCGCAATCCCAATGGCCTCGATTTCAATCCCTACACCGGCGAACTGTGGACGGTCGTGAACGAGCGCGACCAGCTCGGCTCGGATCTCGTGCCCGATTACCTTACCAACGTTCCCTTCGGCGCCAGCTACGGCTGGCCGTGGGTCTATTGGAAGGACAAGATGGACGACCGGGTCGACGCACCGATGCCGCAGTATTTCTTCGAATACGTGCGCAAGCCCGAATACGCACTGGGCGCGCATGTCGCCCCCTTGGGCCTGGCGTTTGCCCGGCCGGGCAACCTGATGGGACCGGCCTTTGCCAATGGTGCGTTCATCGCACGCCACGGTTCGTGGAACCGTAAGCCGTTGTCGGGCTACGATGTCGTCTTCGTGCCCTTCGACACCCGCGGCAACGCTACCGGCTCGAAGCCGACAGAAGTGCTGACGGGTTTCCTCACGCCCGACCAGAAGCGCACTCACGGGCGCCCGGTGTGGGTCGTATTTGCCAAGGACGGCGCCATGCTGGTCAGCGACGATGTCGGCAACGCCATCTGGCGGGTTACCGCCCCCGGCGCGGCGCCGGCACCGGCCATCACCGCGATCAAGAGCGATCCGGTCGGGACGAAGTTCAATATTCCCGACCCGCAGGGCAGCAAGGGCTCGGCTTTCGAGACGAGAAACTAGCCCAGCGCTCGACCGCTCCTCCCGGCGAGGTCGGTGACGTAGTGCCAGGCGACGCGGCCCGAGCGCGCGCCCCGGCGTCTTGCCCATTCGAGCGCCTCGCTTCGATCCCAGGCAAGGCCGAAATGCTCGGCGTAGCCGGCAACGATGGCGAGATAGTCGTCCTGACTGCAGGCGTGAAAGCCCAGCGACAGGCCGAAGCGGTCGGCCAGGGCCAGCCGGTCGTCGACCGCGTCACGCGGATTTAGCGGATCGTCCTGTTCGGCGGCGTGGCGTTCGACGATCGCCCGGCGATTGGATGTAACCGCGAGCCTGACATTGGCGGGGCGTGCCTCCACCCCACCATCGAGCCAGCTGCGCAAATTCCGGCCGCCGTCGGCATCGTCGCCCTCGAAACCGAGGTCATCGAGAAATACGAGAAAGTTGCGCGAAACCAGGCGGAGTTCTGCGAACAACGTCGCAAGGCCGTCAAGCGCGTCCGGCGCAACCTGGACGAGTGCGAGGGATGCGCCGGGCACATCCTGTGCCGCCGCGACAGCGGCGCGGAGCAGGGCGGACTTGCCCATCCCGCGCGCGCCCCAGAGCAGCATGTCATGCGCGGCAAATCCCTGCGCAAGCCGCCCGATGTTTGCGGTGACCGCCAGCTTCTGGGCGTCGATTCCGCGCAGCAGGTCTAACGGCGGCGCGTCGAGCCGTTCCACCGCACGCACGCCCTTTGCGTCGCGCACGTAGGCAGGGTTAGCCAGCCAATCGGTGAGTGTGGCCGCAGCAGGGGCCAGCCGCTCGAGCGCAGAGGCGATGCGCGCCAGCGCTGGGTCCTGACCCCCGTCGTTCATCCTGCCAGTGCCGCGCTGTCGAGCGCGTAGAGAAGAGAAGAGCCAGCGAGGGCCTGAGTGCGAAGCCCCCGTGCCTCGGCGACGATCTGTTCGTTAAAGAAGCGGGCGACGACCGGCTTGGTCTGGGCAGCGGCGCCCGTTGCCACGCGTGCCTCGCGCCGCAGCTGCCAGCCGGCCACCGCGACAGCGCTCATCGTCATGAAGGCGGTGCCTCCGGCCAGGCGATCGTCGAGGCTCGCCTCGTTCACCATCCACGAGCCGATCTCGGCACATTCGCGCGCGAGTGCGGTGAGACCTTCCGCCTCACCCGCCGCGTCCTCGGCGATTTCCCGCATCAGTTCGGCGAGCACGCCGCCATTGTCGTAGCCCAATTTGCGCGTGACGAAGTCGGCCGCCTGGATGCCGTTGGTCCCCTCGTAGATCGGCGCGATCCGGGCGTCGCGATAGTGCTGCGCGGCGCCGGTTTCCTCGACGAACCCCATCCCGCCGTGGATCTGGACGCCAAGGCTCGCGACCTCCATTCCGATATCGCTGCCCCATCCCTTGATCAGCGGGACGAGTAGGTCCGCGCGGGCTTGAGCGGCCGCATCGCCCAGCGCGCCGCGATCGACCTGGCCCGCAGTGTAGTAGAGCAGGCCTCGCGAACCCTCGGTCAGCGCGCGCATCCTCAGAAGCATGCGGCGAACGTCGGGATGTTCGATAATGGCGACCGGCGCCTTGTCGGCCGAACCGGCACGTGCCGACTGGACGCGCGTCCGGGCGTACTCGGCGGCGGCCTGCAGGGCGCGTTCGGCGATCTGCACGCCCTGGCTGCCGACATTGATGCGGGCCGAGTTCATCATCGTGAACATCGCCTTGAGGCCCTCGTTCTCGCGCCCGATCAGCTCGCCGATACATTCCCCGTTATCGCCGTAGCTCATCACGCAGGTCGGTGAGGCGTTGATGCCCAGCTTGTGCTCGATCGAGACGCAGCGCACATCGTTGCGCGGTCCGATCGTGCCGTCCGCCGCGACGTGGTGACGCGGAACGATGAACAGCGAGATGCCGCGTGATCCGGACGGAGCATCGGGTGTGCGTGCCAGGACCAGGTGGATGATGTTCTCTGCCAGGTCGTGCTCACCGAAGGTGATGAAGATCTTGGTGCCCGAGATCCGGTAGCGCCCGGCATGCTCCCCATCTTCGATCCGCGTCGCCGAAGTGCGCAACGCGCCGACATCGCTTCCCGCCTGCGGCTCGGTCAGGTTCATCGTGCCAGACCATTCGCCGGAAATGAGCTTGGGCAGGAACAGGGCCTTCTGCGCCTCGCTGCCGTGATGGCCGATCGCCTCGATCGCGCCCACGGTGAGGATCGGCAGCAGGGTGAAGGCGAGATTGGCGGCCCCCAGCGACTCCATCACGCAAGTCGCCAGGCTGAAGGGAAGCCCTTGGCCCCCGAACTCCTCCGGTCCGGCGACCGCGCCCCAGCCTTGCTCCACGTAATGGTGATAGGCTTCCGCAAACCCCGCGGGCAGGGTTACCGTGCCGTTGGCAAGCCGCGCTCCTTCGGTATCGCCGAGCCGGTTGAGGGGAGCGAACTCTCCCGTCGCGAACGCGCCGATCCCTTCGACGATCGCCTCGACCAGGTCGGGGCTGGCGGCGGCGAACCGGGGTTCCGCCGCAAGTTCGTCGATCCCCGCGCATGCGCGCAGGGCAAGAAGCTGGTCGGCAGTGGGAGCGGCAAAGGCCATGCGCTTTTCCTTGATGGCGGCAAGCGCCCGCCTATAGCTGCGCGCATGCCCGCAACCAAGACCTCCTCGCCGGCCGGGATGCCGCGCATTGCCGGGCCCGAGGCGCTTGCAGAAGCGGCTGCGATGATTGTCGCGGGTGGTCTCGTCGCCGTGCCGACGGAGACCGTCTATGGGCTCGCGGCCCGGGCCGACAGCGCCGAGGCGGTCGCGGCGATCTATCGTGCCAAGGGTCGGCCGGATTTCAATCCGCTGATCGTCCACGTCCTCGATATTGCGCAGGCCAGAACACTCGCCCAGTTCGATGATCGGGCGATGGCGCTCGCTCAGGCGTTCTGGCCGGGTCCACTTACGCTGGTGCTGCCGCGCCGGGCCAATGCGGGCTTGGCGCCGGCGGTAAGCGCGGGGTTACCGACCATCGCCCTGCGGTGCCCGGCGCATCCGGTTCTGCGCGATCTGCTGGCCTTGGTCCGTTTGCCGCTTGCGGCCCCTTCAGCCAATCGAAGCGGCGCGATCAGCCCGACGACCGCACATCACGTCGCGGCATCGCTGGGGGCCGCGCTACCTTTGGTCATCGACGGTGGCCCGACCGAGCGTGGAATCGAATCGACCATCGTCGCTCTGCGCGAAGGGGCTGGGTGGCAGGTCCTTCGTGAAGGTCCGTTAGAGAAGGATCGGATTGCCGAAATCCTCGGGGCGGAAAACGAGGTCATCGTCTCGAACCCGGGAATCGAGGCCCCGGGCCAACTCGCCAGTCATTACGCGCCCTCAAAGCCGGTCCGGCTCGACGCGGTCAATGCCCAGGAAGGAGAATACCTGATCGGTTTCGGCCCGGTCGCCGGAAACGCGAGCCTGTCGCCGCGCGGCGATCTCGCCGAAGCGGCGGCGGCGCTCTACGCCTGCCTCCACGCGGCAGACGCCGCGCCTGAGCCGCGGATCGCGGTCGCTCGGGTGCCCGAACACGGCATCGGCGTGGCGATAAACGACAGGTTGCGCCGAGCCGCGGCGGGCTAGCGCTCGATCGGGATTCCCGGTGAGAGCGCATCCATCTCGGCGCGGACCTTTTCTCCCTCGGCGCAGGCGTCCGTGTCTCCGTGCGCGCACTTGGCCGAGAGCTTGTCGTACTTGCGGCCGAGCTGCCCGAGCTTTTCCTCGCGCTTGCGGATCTCGCGACCGCGCTTCTCGTCGGCTTCCGACTGGCTGGTGGTGGCAAGATCGACCCCTTTGCTCGCGACCTTCACGGGCAGGGTGACCACATCGAGCGCCGTCTTTGCGAGACAGCCGGAGAGCAACAGCGCGCCGAGGGGCGCAAGCATCAGTGGCTGCAGAGTTTTCATGTGCGATCCCGGGCTGTTAGTGGCCGAAGCCCTAGCAGCACGGGATTACGCGATCGTGAACCGGGCGGCGAACCGGTCAGGCGGCGGGCTGACCGGCAGGCTTGGCGGTCCCTTCAGCGTCCGGGCCGGGCTCGCACACCAAACGACCTGAACCCATGCTCGATACCTTGCAGGTAGCGCGGCCGAGCACGCGCACTTGGCCCGATCCCATGATGTTGGCCTTGACCGACCCATCCGAGGCGAAAGTGCTGTCGCCCGATCCGGCAACATCGACCTTCGCATCCTCGACTTTCAAGGCGTCGAGGCGCGCGTCGCCGCTGCCCGCGATCGTCAGCTTGAGGTTCTTGGCGGTGCCGGCAGCGCGATAGCTGCCCGAGCCGGCGATGTTGACCTTCAGGCTCTCCGCCGCGACCACTGGTGTTGCCACCGATCCCGAACCGACGATGTTGATCTTCGCGTCGGCCGACGACAGCGCTTGCGATTCGATCACGCCGGACCCGGCCATCGTCAGCCCGACCGGATCGGGCATGGTCACGTTGACCGTTACCTTGCCGTTATCGCCGCTCCACGGCTTGTCCTTGCGCAGGATGCCGAGCGTGCCGTCCTTGAGCGTGAAGCGCAGGTTTTCGGCGACCGCGCTGTCGCCTTCGATGGCGATCGCCAGCTTGTCGCCGCGCGTGATGCGAACGGTGTCCGGGCCAAGCAGGACGAGATCGTGCGGCGTTTCCGCCGTAAGGTCGAGGTCGGCGAGCTTCTTGCCTTCCTCGCCGTTGATGCTGACCTTGGCGAGGTCGCAGCCGCCCAGTGCCGCGATAACTGCTACCATTGCGACGGGCGCGACCGCCTTGAAGAAATGCCTGATCATGCCTGCTAACTCCCCGAGCGAATGATCGATTGATGGTGACTGTGTATTAGGGTGACAATACACCATGCGGGAATAGGCAACAATTGAGCTCGGCCAAATGGATGCCGTGATCGACGAACGACATGGGACGATGCGCGGGGGCCCGGCCCAACGAAAAGGGCCGCCGGTTGCCCGGCGGCCCTCTCTGGTGATGCAAAAGTCCTTAAATCAAACCGAGGCGGCCTCGTAATACTTGGGCGCGTGTTCGTTAAGGATCGCGAGGATCTTCTGCAGTGCGGTCGGCTCGTCGGTCTTCTCCATCGCCGCGAGTTCGCGGGCGAGGCGAGACGATGCGGCCTCGAAGATCTGGCGTTCCGAATAGGACTGCTCGGGCTGATCGTCGGCGCGGAACAGGTCGCGGGTCACCTCGGCGATCGAGACGAGATCGCCGGAGTTGATCTTCGCTTCGTATTCCTGGGCCCGGCGCGACCACATCGTGCGCTTGACCTTGGGCTTGCCCTTGAGAGTGTCGAGCGCCTCGCGCAGCGTCTTGTCCGAGGACAGCTTGCGCATCCCGATCGATTCGACCTTGTTCACCGGTACGCGAAGCGTCATCCGCTCCTTCTCGAACCGAAGGACATAGAGATCGAGCTGCATGCCGGCGATTTCTTCGCTCTGAAGCTCGATAACCCGGCCTACCCCATGCTTGGGATAGACGACATAATCACCCACATCGAAGGCGAAGGCCTTGACCGCCATGCATTGTCCTTTCGTCGCGGGACGGGAGCGAGGGGGAGGAGCGATGTCGTGCGCGCGGAGAGGCGCAAGGCTGGCGAGCGGTCGATCCCGTGCGGGACCGGTCGCGGCGCGCATCGATCGTAGCCTGGCTGTACGTGTCCTGCTCTAGAAGATGACGGCACACCCCGACGCCCGTCATGGACCCGGAGGACTGCCGCTTGACCGATTATATAGCAGATCGGCAATAAAATTTCCACCCCCGCGCGCCGATGCGGCGCGTGGGGCAGAAAAGCGCTGAATTCAGCCGATTTTCCGCGAACCACCGGCGCTAGGCGCGGCGGCCGGGCGACTCAGTCGCCTTCGCCGGGCTCGGGCGAGAAATACTTCTCGAACTTGCCTTCTTCGCCCTTGTGCTCGTCGGCGTCCTCGGGCGAATCCTTCTTGGTCGTGATGTTCGGCCACTCGGCGCTGAACTTCGTGTTCAGCTCAAGCCACTGCTCGAGGCCATTCTCGGTGTCGGGAAGGATCGCCTCGGCGGGGCATTCGGGCTCGCAGACCCCGCAGTCGATGCATTCGCTGGGATTGATCACCAGCATGTTCTCGCCTTCGTAGAAGCAGTCGACCGGGCAGACCTCGACGCAGTCCATGTACTTGCACTTGATGCAGGCGTCGGTGACGACATAGGTCATGGCTGCAGGTCCCCTTCACGAACTTCGTTGTTGTCGCGGACACCGATGCCCTGCGTTGCGCCCGGTGCTATGGCCATCTGCCCGGAATCGTCAAGCGCCTGATGTCCGGCATCTTCACCGGGCACGCGATAGCAGCCGCGCGCTTCGGCCGGCGGTCCGCGCCTGCGAGGCATCGCGACTACCTCGACAACCTGCACGCCCGTGCCGATCGGCAAGGTGAGAACGTCGCCCGGCGCGACCGGCTGGGAAGTCCGCTCGACCCGGCGTCCGTTGCGGCGGACATGGCCCGACGCGATCCACGCTTGGGCGGCAGAGCGGGTGCGCGCCAAGCGAAGGAACCACAGCAGCCGGTCGATCCGCAGCGTGCCGCCAGGATCGGTCATCGGGCGCCCCACTCCGCCAGCGCGGCGAAGTGGCCGGTCGCAGGCGCGCGGACGTGAACCTGCGGCGGGACCTTTCGCCGGGCATTGTCCCGGTGCGGCGGTCGCCAATCCCATAGCAACGGCGCGGGCGGGCCAAAGCGCAGCGCATCGTGCGGCGCCGGCACCCGCGCGTTGAACCCGGCCAGGCGCAGGAGCTGCGCGTAGCTTGCGGTCGACAGCCCCATCGACTGGGCATCGCCGGGATCGAGCCGGAAACGCCGGCAGGGCGCCGCGCCGCGCACGAGGTGGGCGCGAGCGACAAGCTTGTCGGCAAGGTCGACCCGCAGCCACTGACGCCCCAGCCGCCGATAGCCGGTCGCATGCGAGTCCCGCACCGGCTCGAACTGCGCGCTGGGTCGTGCAGCGGCCAGGCCGCGAATCTGGGCCAGCGTGGACCAGAGCGCGAGCGGGGCGGGCTTGAGCATAGCGGGCATGAATATGTCGAGACCGCCGGTGCGTACGCCCAGCGTTCGCAGTCGTTCGCGCTGGTCGCGGGTGAACTGGTCGAAATCTACCGATTCGCGCGGAAGGACGCCGCCATGCTCGACAAGGCGCAAGGCCAGCGCGCGCAGGCTTGCCCCGGCCTCGAGCGCCGTCCCGGCGGCTTCGACCTTGCCCAAGGGGGCGAGGTCGCGGGCAATCGTGCGCTCGAGCCATTCTTCGAGCCGGAGGGCCAGGCCATCGCGAGCCGGACCCAGCGTATTGAGTGCGGGGTCAGGCCGAACGCGCGGGCGGAGCAGCGATCTTCCCGATTCGAGGCAAGCGACGGGTTTGTCTTCCCAGAGAATTTGCCCGTCTCCAGCGAGCTTCAAACCTCCGCCCCCGTGGTCGAGGTCCGCCAAAAGCGCGGCAAGCCGCTTGTCGAGCAATTCGGGCAGGTGACGCTCGGCAGCGGCGAGCAGCAGCTTGCGGTCGCCCGCGCGCGCGGCGGGATCGACGTGAAAGCGAAATCCATCGAGCCGCCCGATCGGCTCGCCGTCCACCGCCACGACGTCGCCTTCTTCGAGCGAAACTGGGAGGAGCGCGCTGTCCTGGCCCAGCTTGCGCATCAGGACCGTGGTGCGCCGGTTGACGAACCGCTCGGTCAGGCGCGCGTGCAAGGCGTCGCTCAACCGCGCCTCCACGGCCCGCGCTCGCGCTGCCATCTCGTCGCGGGCGAGGACCCAGTCGGGCCGCTGCGCGATGTAGGCCCAGCTGCGGATCGTCGCGATGCGCGCCTGCAACGTGTCGATGTCGCCGCCGGTGCGGTCGAGCTCGGCGATCCGCTGGGCCACGAAGTCGGCGCCCAGATAGCCGTTGCCGGCGGAAAGATCCTGCCACAGGCGCGTGACGAAGCGGGCATGCTGGTCCGGGCCGAGTTGCCGGAAGTCTGGCAGCGAGCAGGCTTCCCAGAAGCGCCTTACCAGCGCCGGCCCCCGCACGCCTCCAGCGACGACAGGATCCTCTGCCAGATGCTTCAGCACCGCCAGATCGACAGCGGTCGGTGCGGCGCGCAGCGCCGGGTGGAGGGGTGGGGCCTCAAGGTCGGCAATCAGAGTCGCCAGATCGTCGAACCGCGGCTCGGCCTCGCGCCAGAACAGGTGCGTCAGCGGGGCGAAACGATGCTCCTCGATCGCGTAGATTTCTTCGGGCGCGAATTCCGCGTCGGTGCCGTGGCCGCCCTGGCCAGATAACGTGCCGAAGGTCCCGTCCCGCTGGTGGCGTCCGGCGCGCCCGGCGATCTGGGCCATTTCGGAAGGGGTCAGGCGGCGCTGGCGATGCCCGTCGAACTTGCTCAGGCCCGCGAACGCGACATGTCCGATATCGAGGTTGAGGCCCATGCCGATCGCATCGGTGGCGACGATGTAGTCGACCTCGCCCGACTGGAAGAGCTCGACTTGCGCGTTGCGGGTCTGCGGGCTCAGCGCTCCCATGACCACTGCCGCCCCGCCGCGGAACCGGCGGAGCATCTCGGCCACGGCGTAGACCTGCTCGGCCGAGAACGCGACGATCGCGCTGCGCGGCGGGATCCGCGACAGCTTGCGGGGGCCGATGTGCGACAAGGTCGAGAAGCGGGGCCGCGCGATCACTTCGGCCTCGGGCACCAGGGCGCGGACCATCGGCTCGAGCGTGGCGCTGCCCAGGAGCATCGTCTCCTCGCGCCCGCGGGCGTTCAGCAGGCGATCGGTGAAGGTGTGGCCGCGTTCGGGATCGGCGGCGAGCTGCGCTTCGTCGAGCGCGACGAAGGCAAGGTCGGCGGAAACGGGCATCGCCTCGGCCGTACACAGCAGCCAGCGGGCGTCCTTGGGCTCGATCCGCTCCTCGCCGGTGATCAGCGCGACCTGCGAATCGCCCTTTATCGCACGCACCCGGTCGAACACCTCGCGCGCCAGAAGGCGCAGCGGAAAGCCGATCGCTCCGCTCGAATGCGCGCAGAGCCGTTCGATCGCGAGATGGGTTTTGCCGGTATTGGTGGGGCCCAGCACAGCGCGGATGCGCGAGTCCCCCGTCACTTGCGAGCGGGACCGGTTGGGCGAACCCGTCTTCATGGACAAGGATGTGGCAGGCGCCAACGTCCGCTTCAAGAGGCGGCGCGCCGGAACGAGCCTTGCGGGCTTTAACGCTGGCCCTTCGACAATCAGTGATTTAAGTCGACATTAACTTTACCGGCGCAAAAGCGCGGGAGGGCGCGGACGGACGTTTTCCGGCGCGCAGGGTCGTTTCCGGGTGGAGTGGATCGCCCCCGGACGAACGTGGAAGGGGCGTTCTTGTACAAGGGGCGTGAGCAGCTGGCCGCAGGTATCGACGCGCGCATCTTCGGCGCGTCGGGCACGGCCGCGCTCTCTCCGGCCTCGCTGTCGTTCTCGCAACTCCTTCGCGCGCCCGACGATTCCCACGCCGAAAGCCGCGTGCCCGCGAAATTGCGCCGCGGCCGCCGCAAGGCGATCGGACAGCTCGCTCACGAATGGCGCCACGACATCGAGGCGGCGGTCCGCGATCTCGACTGGGTTCCCGACCTCGCCATCGACGTCGGCAGCGCCCGGTGGTTTCGCGGCCTCGGAACGATGCTCGTGCTGGGCGCGCTGGCGCTGTTCTTCTGGCCCAGTTTCGACCCGGTCGAGGCCGCGCCCGCGATGCGCCTCACCAGCGCGACGCGTGACGAGTTTCGCAGTCAGATGATCGTGCCGCTCGCTTACGGAGGCGATTCGGGACGGCACATGGGAGCGACCGCGGCGGTGGTCCCGTTGGCCAACGCTCCAGAGCGCCCGACGCTGCAGCTCACTGCTACGCTCGGCCAGGGGGACAGCTTCGGGCGGATGCTGCAACGTGCCGGTGTCGGCGCCGAGGACGCCGCCCGGATCTCCACACTGGTCAACGCAGCGATCCCGCTCGACCAGATCGCGCCTGGCACCCGCTTCGACCTTACCCTGGGCCGCCGCACGGGACCGGCCATGCCACGTCCGCTCGACGACCTGGCCTTTCGCGCCCGGTTCGACCTGAGCCTTGCAATCGAACGCCGCGGCAATGCGCTGGCGCTCGTACGTCAGCCGATTGCGGTCGATTCCACGCCGCTGCGGATCCGCGGAATCGTCGGCAACAGCCTCTACCGCTCGGCCCGCGCGGCGGGCGCGCCGGTCAAGGCCATCCAGCAATACCTGCGCACGCTCGACCAGCACCTCAACCTCGAGCAGGACATGAGCCCGGCCGATGAATTCGACATCGTGGTTGATTACAAGCGCTCGGCTAGCGGCGAGAGCGAGACTGGCGACTTGCTTTATGCCGGGCTGAGCAGCGCCGGAAAGCCGCGCGCCCAACTGCTCAAGTGGGGCAGCGACGGCCAATTCTACGAAGCCAGCGGAATCGGACAGCAGCGCAGCGGCTTTGGCGCGCCGGTGAACGGACGCATTACCTCGACCTTCGGTCTGCGGCGCCACCCGATCCTGGGTTTCGTGCGGATGCACGCGGGGATCGATTTCGCGGCGGCCTACGGCTCGCCGATCTACGCGACGAGCGACGGCGTCGTGTCGTTCGCGGGGCGCCACGGCGGCCACGGCAATTACGTTCGACTCGAGCATGGCGGCGGAATCGGCACGGGCTACGGCCACATGAGCCGGATCGCGGTTTCGCCGGGCATGCGCGTGCGCCAGGGGCAGGTCATCGGCTATGTCGGTTCGACCGGCCTGTCGACCGGCCCGCACCTTCACTACGAGCTTTATCGCGACGGTCGCCCGGTCAACCCGGGCTCGGTCCAGTTCGTCAGCCATGCCCAGCTCGAAGGGGCCGAACTGGCCTCATTCCGGGCGCGGCTGGCCGCGCTGCAGCAGGTCAAGCCCGGCGCAGCGCTGGCGAGCATCGGCCAGCAGCATGGCAACGCGACACCAGCGCGCGAAATCGACCGCCTGAGCGACGCCGCCGGTCAGTAAGCGCGTTGGCGGCGGGCGCCGGCGCTTTGCACCAACGCCGTTTTACGGCAGAAGCGCTCGCGCATGACCACCGCTTCATATCCCGCGCTGCGCCTGCGCCGCACCCGCTCGACCGGCTGGAGCCGCGCGCTCCATCGCGAAACCTCGCTCTCGCCGGCCAACCTGATCTGGCCCTTGTTCGTTACCGAGGGGCGAGGTGCCGAAGAACCCATCGGATCGCTGCCTGGCGTCTCGCGCTGGTCGGTCGACGGCATCGCTGCCCGCGCCCGGGAAGCGGTGGCGCTGGGCATCCCGTGCATCGCCCTGTTTCCCAACACCCAGCCTGAGCGACGGAGTGAAACTGGCAAGGAGGCTCTCAACTCCGACAACCTCATGTGCCGTGCGATCCGCGAGATTCGTGACGCCTGCGGAAGCGATATCGGCGTGCTGACCGATGTCGCGCTCGATCCGTATACGACGCACGGGCAGGACGGCCTCGTCGACGACGGCGGGTACGTCACGAACGACGATACGGTCGAGGTGCTGGTCGGCCAGGCCTTGAACCAGGCGGCTGCGGGGGCCGACATCATCGCTCCGTCCGATATGATGGATGGCCGGATCGGCGCGATCCGCGCTGCGCTGGAGCGCGAGGGCCACGGCAACGTCCAGATCATGAGCTATGCGGCGAAATACGCCTCGGCCTTCTATGGTCCGTTCCGCGATGCCGTGGGCTCGGCCGGATTGCTCAAGGGCGACAAGAAGACCTACCAGATGGACCCGGCGAACGCCGAGGAGGCCTTGCGCGAGGTCGCCCTGGACCTTGCGGAAGGCGCCGACAGCGTGATGGTGAAGCCCGGGTTGCCCTATCTAGACATCGTGGCGCGGGTAAAGGCGCGGTTCGAGGTGCCCGTGTTCGCGTACCAAGTCAGCGGCGAATACGCGATGATCGAAGCTGCGGCCGCAGCCGGCGCCGGGGACCGCGATGCCCTCGTGCTCGAGACGCTGCTCGCGTTCCGGCGCGCGGGCTGCTCGGGCGTGCTGACCTATCATGCTGCGCACGCCGCGAGGTTGATGGCCCAGTGATCGAAACCGCTCGCCTGCGCCTTCGCCCCTGGAGCGACGCGGATCGCGACCAGTTTTTTGCGCTTGCGCAGGACGAAGAGGTAATGCGCTACCTGCCAGCACTCGACAGGGCGGCAAGCGACAACGTCATCGACCGGCTCATGGCCGCACAGGGGCGCGACGGATACTGCTTCTGGGCGGTGGAACGACGCGAGGACGGGGCCGTGCTGGGCTTTTGCGGCCTGATGGCGCCCCGGCCGCCCCTTACCGAAGTGGAGATCGGCTGGCGCCTGGCGCGCGACGCCTGGGGCCAGGGCTTTGCCAGCGAAGCGGCAAGGGCCTCGCTCCAGTGGGCCTGGGACAACATCCCGGAGGCGATGAGCGTGGTCGCGATCACCGTTCCCGAGAACGTGCGAAGCCAGGCGGTGATGGACCGGATCGGCATGAAGCGCGACGAGGGCGCAGATTTCGATCATCCGTCGGTGCCCGAAGGCGACCCCTTGCGCCGCCACGTCCTGTACCGGATCGAACGCCCCGCATGAGCGCAGCGGGCTCGGAACGGGCGTCGACCGCGCAGCGCGGCCTGTTCGTTGCGACGGTGCTGGCGGGAAGCTTTCTCCTGTTCCTCGTCCAGCCGATGGTGGCGCGGCTGGCCTTGCCCCGGCTCGGAGGCGCGCCCGCGGTATGGAACAGCGCGATGCTGGTGTACCAGGCGCTTCTGCTCGGCGGCTATGCCTATGCCCACTGGCTCTCGCGCTGGCCGGTTGCGCGCCAGGCGATGATACAGCTAGGCCTCCTGCTGGTGGCGACGTTCACGCTTCCGGTTCACCTGGCCGCGATGGCGCCGCCGGGAGCGGGGCAGGAAGCGTGGTGGGTCCCCTTGCTCCTGGCCAGTTCGATCGGCCCCGTCTTCTTTCTCGTCTCAGCCCAGGCGCCGCTCATGCAGCGCTGGTTTTCCGCAAGCAGGGCGGCGAGCGACCCCTATCCGCTCTACGCGGCTTCCAATCTCGGCAGCTTCGCCGGGTTGATCGCTTACCCGCTGCTGGTCGAGCCGCTGCTGCCACTGCGGATCCAAGTTTGGGGCTGGAGCGTAGGATATGCGGTCCTGATCGCCCTGATCGTGCTCGCCGCCCGTGCGCGCTGGCACGACCGTCCGCTGATTGAGGCGAATGCCGGACCCTCGCCATCGATTCCGCGGCGGCGCATTGCCATGTGGCTGGCGCTGGCAGCGGTGCCGTCGGGCCTGATGCTGTCGACGACGACGCACCTGACGACCGATCTTTTCGCCATGCCGTTGCTGTGGGTCATCCCGCTCGGACTCTATCTCCTCTCGTTCGTCCCGGCCTTCTCCGAGCGGCGCGGCGTGTCGGCCTTCGTGACGTCGATCGCGCCCGTGGCGCTGATCGGAGCGGGAGGGCTGGCTCTTGTCAGCCGCAACAACAGCTCGCTTCTGGTCGCGGTGGCGAGCCTGGTCCTGCTCTTCGTCGTGGCCGTGGCGCTGCACTCCCGGCTCTACGAATTGCGCCCTCCGCCGGAGCGACTGACGCTGTTTTACCTTGTGATGAGCGCGGGCGGCGCCCTTGGCGGGCTGTTCGCGGCGCTGCTCGCACCGGTCCTGTTCGACTGGGTCTGGGAGCACCCGATGCTGGTGCTCACCGCGGCGCTGCTGTTGCCGCTGCGCCCGCTGTTGCGCTGGCGCGAGAGTCCGGGGATCGGCACCGATACGGCCCGGATCGTCACCATCGTGATCGTGATGCTTGGGGCGGGCCTTGCCTGGGTCCTATTCAAAGGCTGGTTCGGCGCGCCGGCCCTCATCAAGCTGGCGCTGTCGGCAGGCATCCTTTTCTGCGGGATCATGGTGGCCGACCGGCGCTGGGCGCTGATGACGGTGCTGGCCCTGCTGATGCTGGCGCAAGGAGGAATCGACACGATCCAGACCTCTCTCGCCGGAAGCCGGACCCGCAGCTACTTCGGGGTTTATACCGTTCTCGATTACCCCGAACTGCGTAAGCGGCTGCTTTCGCATGGGACGACGCTGCACGGGATGCAGTTTACCGACGCGCGGCGCCTCCAGCCCACTACTTACTACGGTCCGACGTCGGGTGTCGGAAGGGTGCTGTCCCGGGCCCCCGAATGGTTTGGCGAGCGGGCGCAGATCGGGATCGTCGGGCTGGGGACGGGAACGCTGGCCTGTTGGCGGCGCCCCGGACAGCGCTGGACGATCTTCGAGATCGATCCGGCGGTTCTTGCGCTGTCGACTGCCCGCAAGTTCACATTTCTGTCCGATTGCGCATCCGACGCGGCTGTCCGGCTGGGCGACGCACGGCTCATGCTGACGCGCGAGCCGGCGGCGAGCTTCGACGTGCTGGCGATCGACGCGTTCTCGTCCGATGCGATTCCGCTCCATCTGCTCACTGCCGAGGCGATCGGAATCTACGAGCGCGCATTGCAGAAGGAAGGCATCCTCCTCCTTCATATCTCGAACCGCTATTTCGAGCTCGAGCCCCAGCTTTCGGCAGGCTTTGCCGAACGCGGACTGACCGCGCGGGTTCTGACCGACAACACGACTGACCCGGCGCTGGCGCCTTCGGTATGGGTCGCCGTCGCCCGGCAGCCGGCGACGATTGCGAATCTGGCGGGAACGGACGCAAGATGGGAAGCGCTTGTCCGCGACCCGTCAACGCGGGCATGGAGCGACGACCACGCATCGATCCTGCCTGCGGTCCGCTGGCGCAACATTTGGGGAAGCCTGTTCTGATGACTACCGGCCCGCACCGTCCCGACGTCAGCATCATCGCGATCCACGGGAAGTCGCCGCAAATCCATCCGAGCGCGTTCATCGCGCCCGGGTGCCGGATCATCGGCGACGTGACGATCGGCGAAGAGGCGAGCGTCTGGTACAACTGCGTGATCCGCGCCGAGGTGAACCGCATCGTCATCGGCGCGCGCAGCAACGTGCAGGACGGCAGCGTCATCCACTGCGACCCGCCGCGTCCGGGAGATCCCGAAGGCTCGCCCACCCTGATTGGCGAGGACGTGCTGATCGGCCACATGGCGATGGTACATGGCTGCATTCTCGACGACCGGGCATTTGTCGGGCTCGGCGCAATCGTGATGGACAAGTGCCGCATCGGCAGCGACGCGATGCTCGCCGCCGGCGCGATGCTGACCCCGGGCAAGCAAATCCCCTCGGGCGAATTGTGGAGCGGCCGCCCCGCCGCATACATGCGCCACCTGCCCGAACCAGCCATTGCCGGGATGCGCGGCGGGGTTGCCCACTATGTCGAGAACGCGCGCCATCACGCCGCCGCGATTCAGGCCGGGATCGCCCCTTCGGAAAGCTGACCGGCGGGCGGATTTGCGGTGAGGCGGACGGCCCATGCCGTCATCGCAGCCGCCCACGAGGCCGCCAGCGGCAGGCTCAGCGCCGGGGCGTGGACCTGCACCGCCGCGCCTGCGATCGCTCCGGCGACCAGCGACGCCCACAATGCCAGGTTGAACAGCCACGACGTGCCTTCCTCGCCGCCGATCCGCGCAGCGACACCCTGGCCGAGCCGCACCAGCGTGCCGGTCATGTAGGTCACGCCGATCGCCACTTCGCCATCGCGCTGGAACACGTTGTTCAGCGCGCCCATCGCCAGCACCAAGGCTTCGAGGACAAGCGCAGGCGCTCCGACCCTTGCCGCAATCGAAGCGCCGATGAGAAGCAGCGCCACCAGCCCCAGTACGGCGGGCTTTCGGCGCGCCCCCGCCGCGCGCCCTGCCAGCGCACCCAGGATCACGCCGCCGACAAACCCACCGATCAGGCCCAGCGGTATCAGGACACCGCCAAGCCCTGCTTGGGCATCGACCGCCAGGCGCGTGGAGTTGCCGGACATGAAGGAGACGAAGTAGCCCCCCGCGCGGAGGAACCCGACCGCGTCCACGAAACCGGCAAGCAGCGCAAGGCATGCCGCAAGCATTCGCAGTGCGGGGCGGTAACGCACCATCCGGGTCAGCCCAGCGCCGGCCCGCTCACCAGATAGCGGGCCATGTACGGGACATAGTCGGCCTTGCCGATCGGCACGCCCTGCTGGCGAAGGATCGCGTAGGCGCTGACGAGGTGAAAGTAGAATTGCGGCATCGCCCAGTCGCGCACGTATTGCTCGGCAGTCATGCCGAAGGTCATTCCGTTGGGCAGGGCGAGCTCGACCGGCAGTTCGGGATCGGCGAAATCATCGGGCGTTGCCTGCTCGAGATAGGCGAGGGTCGCGGCGATCCGCGCCTTTGCGGCGGACGGCGTGGCGTCGTCCTCCGCTGGAGCGGTAAAGGCCTTGCCGGTCAGCCGCTGCACTGCCTCGCCCGCCTGGCCGCAGGTAAAGCGGATCTGCGTGGCCAGGGGAAACATGTCGGGCGCGAGCCGAGCCGCGAACAAGGCCTCGGCATTGCCGCTGTCCGCCGCCTTGACGACGAGGCCGGATAGCGTGCCGAGCATCTGGATATAGACCGGGACGGTCAGGTCGTGGAGCTGCATCGCGGGGCCTCACATCGGCGGATTGCTGGTCGGTTACAGCTAGCGCCGCCAGGTCTATCGCGCCAGTCCGCTCAGCCGCCGTCCTCAGTCCTGGACCATTGCCTTCAAAGTCTCGATGCGGTCCGCTTCGTGCGCGGGCTTGTCGGTCCGGATTCGGTTGATCCGGGGAAACCGCATCGCGAGGCCCGATTTGTGACGCTTGCTGAGATGGATCGAATCGAATGCGACTTCGAACACCAGGCTCTTGTCCGTCTCGCGCACCGGGCCGAAACGGTTCACGGTATGCTGGCGGACGTGATGGTCGAGGAATTTCAGCTCCTCGTCGGTGAAGCCGAAATAGGCCTTGCCCACGGGCAGCAGCTCCGCCCCTGCATCGGGATCGCCATCCCAGCAGCCGAAAGTGAAGTCCGAATAGAAGCTGGATCGCTTGCCGCTCCCCCGTTGGGCGTACATCAGCACACAATCGACCAGCAACGGATCGCGCTTCCACTTGTACCACAGCCCGGTACGCCGGCCGGTGACGTACGGACTGTCGCGCCGCTTGAGCATGACGCCCTCGATCGCGTCGTCGCGCGCCCGCTCCCGGATTGCGGCCAGTTCATCGAGGCTGGCGGCGGCGATTACCTGGCTGAGGTCGAATCGCGCCGGGTCCAGTCGGGGGAGAAACTCCTCGAGCCGCTCGCGCCGCTGCTCCCAAGCCCATGCGCGCAGGTCCTCACCCTCCTGGATCATGATGTCGTAGAGCCGAACGAAGGCGGGATAGTCGGCCAGCATGGCTTTCGAAACGACCTTGCGACCAAGCCGCTGCTGCAGGGCGTTGAAGCTCGCCGCACCGCCCTGGGTGCGCTCGTTCTCCGCACCGCCCTGGTGCGAGCCACGCACGAGCAATTCCCCGTCGAGTACCGCGGGGATCGACAGGCCCTGCGCAATCTCGGGGAAAGTCGCCGAGATATCGTCGCCGCTGCGCGAATAGACGCGGGTTTCGCCCGCAACGTGGACGATCTGGACGCGGATGCCGTCCCATTTCCACTCGGCCGCGAATTCGGCCATGTCGATGACCGTCTCTTCGAGCGGATGGGCGAGCATGAAAGGCCGGAACAGCGGCAACTGGTCGGTGCGCGGCGGCTCCGCGCCGTCGGCCGCCCAGGCGAACAAGGGGGCATAGGGCGGAGCCTGGCCGTGCCAGTACTCTTCCACATCGTCGATCACGACATCGAAGGCCTGGGCGAAGGCGACTTTCGCCAGCCGGGCCGAGATCCCGATCCGCATCGCGCCGGTCGCCAGCTTGAGCAACGCGTAGCGTCCGGGCGCGGGGAGCCGGTCCAGCAGCTCGGCCAGCACGACCGGCGCGGTCGCCCGGGTGGTGGCGTGAAGCAGCGCCACCGCCTCGGAAACCGAAGGCGGAGGCGGACGGACGCCCGGCGGCTCGGGCCACAACAAGCTCGCGGTCTCGGCCGTGTCGCCCACGAAATCGCGGCTCAGGGCATAGAGGATAGGATCGACCCGGTCGGTCAGGAGGTTGCGGATCGTCGCGCTCTTCACCGCCGGAAAGTCGAGGCCGTCGGTCAGTGCCGCAAGCGCCCATCCCCTGTCGGGATCCGGCGTCTCGCGCAGATACCGCGCGATCAGGTCCAGCTTGCCATTGCGACTGCGGGTGTAGACGAGGTTGTCGACCAGGGCGGCGAAGGCCTCCATCAGTCGTCCTCATCCTCATAGCCGACCAGCGCCAGGGCGCGGGCCTTGCGCTGATGGAGCTGGCACCAGCGCAAAAGGGCCTCCTCGCGGCCGTGCGTGATCCAGCTTTCGGCGGGATTCACTTCCTCGATGGTCCGGGTCAGTTCGTCCCAATCGGCATGGTCGGAGATGACGAGCGGCAACTCCACGTTGCGCTGGCGTGCGCGCTGCCGCACCCGCATCCAGCCCGATGCCATGGCCGTGATCGGATCGGGCAGCCGGCGGCTCCAGCGATCGTTTAGCGCGCCCGGTGGACAGACCACGATCTGTCCGGCCAACGCTCCCTTCGGAGCGTCGGTGACGAGCTTAAGGTCGCCCAGTTCGATGCCGTGACGTTCATAGAGGCGGCACATCTTCTCCATCGCGCCGTGCAGCCAGATCGTCTCGGAATAACCGGCGGCGCGCAGCTCGGCGATCACCCGCTGGGCCTTGCCGAGCGCGTAGGCGCCGACCAAGACGCAGCGATCGGGGTTGGCAGCACGTGCCGAAAGCAGGCGGCCGATCTCGCCGGCAATCGGCGGGTGCCGAAAAAGGGGCAGGCCGAACGTCGCCTCGGTCACGAAGATGTCGCAGCGGGTGACTTCGAACGGAGGGCAGGTCGGATCGGCCCGGCGCTTGTAATCGCCGGTAACGACAACCCGCTCGCCTGCATGCTCGAGCAGGATCTGCGCCGATCCCAGGACATGGCCCGCCGGAATGAAGGTCGCATCAACTTCGCCCGGCAGACGAAGGGTTTCGCCGTATGCGATCGGCGTCGCACCAGCGTCGGTGAAATAGCGGAGCAACATGATGTCGAGCGTTGCGGGTGTTGCGATCGTGCGGCCGTGCCCACCCCGGGCGTGATCGGCATGACCGTGCGTGACCAGCGCGCGCTCGACTGGACGCGCCGGATCGATCCAGGCATCGGCGGGGACGATGTGGATGCCATGCGGCTCGGGTCGGATCCACGAAAAGTCAGCGCCCATCGTCCCC
Source organism: Novosphingobium tardum (assembly GCF_042652045.1). Lineage (NCBI taxonomy): Bacteria > Pseudomonadati > Pseudomonadota > Alphaproteobacteria > Sphingomonadales > Sphingomonadaceae > Novosphingobium > Novosphingobium tardum. Next base: position 520,403 of record NZ_JBHSDR010000003.1, read on the forward strand.
ACCCAACCGCGCGGCGTGACGATTCGTTCCCCCTCCGACGCGCCGTAAGGCAAGAGCGTGCCGCTATGCGGTTGCGGATCAGGCAATTGCCGTTAGGGTATAAGGTGTCCGGCGACTGCGGGCGACAAGGGGATGAGAATGCGTAAGGCGATGATTTCTGGCCAGTCTGCCGGGCTCGCGCACGCTTCGGACCCTCGTCGACGGGGGCGGTTGGCGCTTGCCGCCGCGCCCGCGCTCGCGTTGGCGCTTTTGCTCGCTGGATGCAAAGACAAGGAAACCGGGCCTGCTCCGGTGGACGAGCCGTCGGCTCCCGCCGTGGCGACTCCCGTTCCAGCGGCGGTCACCGATCCCTCGGCGATCCGTCCGCTTGCTAGTTTCGCGGGCACGGACACCGACAGCGATGGAAAGGTCTCGTCGGCCGAATACGCCGCCGCCGCCGCCAAGCTGTTCGAAGCGACCGACGCGAACAAGGACGGCACGATCACGGTCGCGGAAATGGACGCCGCGCGTGAGGCGCTGCACACCACGGGCATGACCAGTTCGGAAAAGTTGATCGCCGAGGCGGACAGCGACGGCGACGACAAGCTGACGCTTGCTGAGTTCGTCGCCAATACCAATGCCCGGTTCGAACGGTTCGATACCAACGCCGACGGTGTCCTCAGCGTGGCTGAGTGGAACGCCGGCCACGAAGTCGTGCTCCAGCCCGTTCCGTCGCCTAGCGCTCCGGCAGCCAAGCCACGCAAGTAAGCCCGCCGGCCTGCGCTTTTCGCGCGGCCGGCGGGGTCTGCCCGTTATTCCGGACTGTCGGTGCTGGGCTCGGTGCTGGGCGCCGGCCTGCCCTTGGTCTTCTTCGCCGACTTGCGTACCAGCCTGGGCGGGGCCGGCGTCAGTTCGAAGGCCAGGGCGCCGTCCTTCATGGTGACGTGAACCTCGCCGCCGTGGGCAAGTTTACCGAACAGCAGCTCTTCCGCCAGCGGCTGCTTGACCTTCTCCTGTAGCAGCCGCGACATCGGCCGGGCGCCGTAGAGCTTGTCGTAGCCCTTTTCGGACAGCCACTTGCGCGCTTCGCCGTCGAACTGGATGTGGACGTTCTGTTCCGCCAGCTGCAGCTCGAGCTGGAGGATGAACTTGTCCACCACCCTGCTGACCACGGTCATCGGCAGGTACGAGAACGGCACGATCGCATCGAGCCGGTTGCGGAATTCGGGCGTGAACATCCGCTTCACCGCCTCGTCGCCCGCATCTTCCTTCGACACGTCGCCAAACCCGATGCCCTGGCGCGCCATGTCGCTGGCGCCCGCATTCGTGGTCATGACGAGCACGACATTGCGGAAGTCGACCGTCTTGCCATGGTGGTCGGTCAGGCGGCCGTTATCCATCACCTGAAGCAGGATGTTGAACAGGTCCGGATGCGCCTTCTCGATTTCGTCGAGGAGCAGGACGCAATGCGGCTGCTGGTCGACGGCGTCGGTCAGGAGACCGCCCTGGTCGAAGCCGACATAGCCCGGGGGCGCACCGATCAGGCGGCTGACCGAGTGGCGCTCCATGTATTCGGACATGTCGAAGCGCTGCAGCGGGATGCCCATGATCGAGGCGAGCTGGCGCGCGACCTCGGTCTTACCGACGCCGGTGGGGCCCGAGAACAGGAAGCTGCCGATCGGCTTGTCGGCGTCGCGCAGCCCCGCGCGGCTGAGCTTCATCGCGCTCGACAGGACCTCGATGGCCTTGTCCTGGCCGAACACCACGCGCTTCAGGTCGCGCTCGAGATGTTCGAGCACGGTGCGGTCGTCGGACGAGACCGACTTGGGCGGAATCCGCGCCATCGTCGCGATCACCGCCTCGATCTCGCGCGCGGTGATGGTCTTCTTGCGCTTGGACGGCGGCACCAACATCTGCATCGCGCCGACCTCGTCGATCACGTCGATCGCCTTGTCGGGCAGCTTGCGGTCGTTGATGTAGCGCGCCGAAAGCTCGACCGCGGTCTTGATCGCGTCAGGGGTGTACTTGACCTTGTGGTGTTCCTCGAACGCCGAGCGGAGGCCCTTGAGGATCTTGATCGTGTCCTCGATCGTCGGCTCGTTCACGTCGATCTTCTGGAACCGGCGGAGCAGCGCGCGGTCCTTTTCGAAGTGGTTGCGGAACTCCTTGTAGGTCGTCGAGCCGATGCAGCGGATCGTCCCGCCCGACAGCGCGGGCTTGAGCAGGTTCGACGCGTCCATCGCGCCCCCGCTCGTCGCGCCGGCACCGATCACGGTGTGGATCTCATCGATGAACAGCACCGCGTGCGGCATCTTCTCGAGTTCGGAGACGACCTGCTTCAGCCGCTCCTCGAAATCTCCGCGATAGCGCGTGCCGGCCAGCAGCGCGCCCATGTCGAGGCTGTAGATCACCGCTTCGGCCAGAACCTCGGGCACCTCGCCTTCGACGATCTTGCGCGCCAGGCCCTCGGCGATGGCGGTCTTGCCGACGCCTGGATCGCCCACGTAGAGCGGATTGTTCTTGGACCTGCGGCAGAGGATCTGGATCGTGCGGTCGACTTCAGGCCCGCGCCCGATCAGCGGATCGACCTTTCCGTTCAGCGCCTTCTCGTTGAGATTGACGGTGAACTGGTCGAGCGCGGTATCCTTCTTCTGTCCGCCTTTGGCGTCGCCCTTGTCGTCCTGCGCGGCCTGTTCCTCGGTCGCGCCCTTGGGGTCGCGCGGCTCGATCTGGCGGCCGCCCTTCCCGATACCGTGGCTGATGAAGCTGACCGCATCGAGGCGGCTCATGTCCTGCTGTTGCAGGAAATAGACCGCATAGCTGTCACGCTCGGAGAACAGGGCGACGAGCACGTTGGCGCCGGTCACGGTGTCCTTGCCCGACGACTGGACATGGAGGATCGCGCGCTGGATGACCCGCTGGAAACCCGCGGTGGGCGAGGGGTCGGCCTTTTCGCTGGTCTTAAGCGATTCGTATTCCTGGTCGAGGTACTGGCGTACCACCTCGCCCAGGTCGCCCAGGTCGACGCCGCACGCGGTCATGACCTGCGCCGCGTCGGCGTCGTCGATCAGGGCGAGCAGGAGGTGCTCGAGCGTCGCGTATTCATGGCTGCGCTCGGCCGCGTTGGCGAGTGCGGCATGCAGCGTCTTCTCGAGGCTCTGGGCGAAACTTGGCATGGCAGTTACTTTCCGGCTCGCGCCTTCGGCGTCCCGGCGAATGCCGGAACATTATCGGATGGTTCATCAGGATGAAGCGCGGGTATGAGCCGCGCGGCCCGGTCCATGACAGCTATATGGGTACGCCCTTCGCAGCCGTGAAGGGCGAGGCGCATCATGATGTCGGGGATCGCTTGAACAAGGCGTCGGCGGCGACGCGGTGAGCATGGGCCTTGTCGCGGTGGGCGACAACGCGGACCACCTCTGCCTCGAGCAACTGGATGCGTTCGTTGAGTTCTTCGTGGCTGTACCGGTCGAGCGATTCGGCGGCCAGCTTGCTGGCGGCGTCGCCCTTGGCACGGGGAAGGTCTTCGTCTTCCATTGCAGTGCACAATGTCCCGCGCGGCGTGCTTGCTGTCAACCGGGCGTGGGTCTAGTCAAAGTGACTGTGGCGAACGGGCCACAGCAGCTCGCAGGCAGAGGAACCGAAGTGGCGCAAATCCCGCAAGAAATGACCGTGGCGACGTTTGCCGAAGCGGGGCCGTCCGAGGTTCTTCAGCCCAGGATCGAGCCAGTTCCCGCGCCCGGTCCGGGCGAAGTGCTGATCAAGGTTGCATATGCCGGGGTCAACCGGCCGGACGTCATCCAGCGTCAGGGCTTCTACCCCCCGCCGCCAGGTGCCTCGTCCATTCCGGGCCTCGAAATCGCGGGCCAGGTCGTCGCCATCGGCAGTGGTGTGACCAGTCCGCTCCCAGGCGAGCGGGTCTGCGCGCTCGTTTCGGGCGGCGGTTACGCGCAATATTGCCTCGCCCAGGCCGATCACTGCCTGCCGGTTCCTCCTGCGCTGACGATGGCCGAGGCTGCGGCATTGCCGGAAACGCTGTTCACCGTGTGGCACAACGTCTTCCAGCGCGGCATGGCGCGCGAAGGCGAAACCATCCTCGTTCACGGCGGGACCAGCGGCATCGGCTCGATGGCGGCGATGCTGGGCAAGGCGTTCGGGATCACCGTGATCGTGACCGCTGGAGGGGCAGAGAAAGTCGCCGCCGCGCTCGAGATCGGGGCGGCCCATGCGATCGACTACAAGGCTCAGGACTTCGTCGAGGAAGTTGCCCGGATCACCGCCGGCAAGGGCGTGGCCATGGTGCTCGACATGGTCGCCGGCGACTATGTCGCACGCAACCTGAAGTGCCTTGCCGACGATGGACGCCATGTCACGATCGCGGTCCAGGGCGGGGTCCGCGCCGAGATCAACATGGCCGAGATCATGCGCCGACGGCTCGTCCTCACCGGGTCCACGCTGCGGCCGCGGCCCAATGCCTTCAAGGCCCTGCTCACGCGCGAGATTGCCGAGCAGGCCTGGCCCCTGTTCGCCGCGGGCAAGCTGCGCCCGGTGATGGACCGGACATATGCGCTTGCCGATGCCGCAGGCGCTCACGCGCGGATGGAATCGGGCGAGCACATCGGGAAGATCGTGCTGGAGACTTAGGATGGAAAAGGGGCTGATCCTTCACGAGGACCCCGTTTCGGGGAACTGCTACAAGATCCGGCTCACTGCCGCGCTCGTCGGCATGCCCCTGGAACGACGCGAATACGACATCCTCAAGGGGGAGACGCGGACGCCCGAATTTCTCGCCAACGTCAACGCCAACGGCCGCATTCCGGTGCTTCAGATCGGCGACCGCTTCCTTCCCGAAAGCGATGCGGCCTGCTGGTACGTGGCCGAAGGCAGCGCGCTGATCCCGCCCGACCGGTTCGACCGGGCCGACATGCTGCGGTGGATGTTCTTCGAGCAGTACAGTCACGAACCCAACATCGCGACGCTGCGCTTCTGGATGCATTACCTGGGCGAGGAGAACCTGACCGAGTTCCAGCGCGGGCAGGTCGAGGCCAAGTGGCTGGCGGGCAAGGCCGCGCTCGCGCTGATGAACACGCATCTTTCCGACCGGGACTTTTTCGTCGGCCCGACCGTGACGCTCGCCGACATCGCGCTTTTCGCCTACACGCACGTCTGCGAGGAAGGCGGATGCTTCCACCTTGCCGATTATCCCGCGGTCTGCGCCTGGATCGCGCGGATCGAAGCGCTGGACGGCTTTCTGGCGATGTCCGCCTGAGGCAGGCAAGTCTTGCTCCGCTGGAACGGATGGCCTACATGCGCGCCGAGGCTGGCCGCTCCGCAAGGGGCGGCCGTTATATTTTCAGGCGCGCCGATGGCGCGTATATTCCATACCGGCCCGACCCGCCGACGGAGACAAGATCGTGACCCAGCAGACGTTTCCCCTGATGCCGCACGCCACGGCGTCGTGGCTGGTCGACAACACCGGCCTGTCGTTCGAACAGATCGCCGCCTTCTGCGGACTCCACATCCTCGAGGTTCAGGCCATGGCCGACGATCTGGCCGGGTCGAAGTACACTGGGCGCGATCCGGTCCACGCGGGTGAACTGACGCAGGCCGAGATCGACCGGGGCCAGAACGATCCCGAATATCAACTCAAGATGCAGAAGGCGCCGATTCAGGTCAGCCGGACCAAGGGACCTCGCTACACCCCGGTGTCGAAGCGGCAGGACAAGCCCGACGGCATCGCCTGGATCATCCGCAACCACCCCGAGATTTCGGACGCGCAGATCGGCAAGCTGATCGGCACGACGCGCAACACGATCGCGGCGATCCGCGACCGCACCCACTGGAATATCTCGAACATCAACCCGAAGGACCCCGTTGCGCTCGGCCTGTGTTCGCAGCGCGAACTGGACGCGTTCGTCGCCAAGGCGGCGAAGAAGGCCGGGATCGTCGACGATGGCATGGGCGATGTGCGCCTGGGCGACGATCGCAATGCGCTGATCGAGGAACTGCGGGCAGAGCGCGACGCGACCCACAAGGCCGCCGCGACCGCCGCGCAGGAAGCCGAAGCCGCCGCCTGGCTCGAAGCCCGCAAGAGCGAGGGCGTCGCCCCCGAGTGAAACCGGTCCGCCGGGCGCCCTAGCCGGTGAGGCTGATGCGCTCGGCGAGATTCTCGTCGAGCTCGCCGGTGAACGGCAGCGGCTCGCCTGCGGGATCGCGATGCGCGAACCGGCCGTCGACTTGCGCGCCCTGCTCGATCGTCAGCGCGTCATAGATCACGTCGCCGTGGATGCGCGCGGTCGCCAGGATCACGCAATGCGCAGCCTCGATCGAACCGCGCACGGTGCCGGCAAGGCGCGCGCTGGATGCCCGGATCGCTCCGGCGATCTCGCTGGATTCCCCCTGGACGAGCGAAGCGCAGGTCACGTCGCCCTCGATCCTGCCGTCGACATGTAGGTCGACGCTGGCTGAAACGTCGCCGGTGATCGTCACATCCGGGCCGAAGACCGAAAAGGTCGCGGCTCCGCCACGCTGGACGGCCGCCAACGTGCTAGCTCGTGTGCGCGGCGCGACGTCCGCCGATTTCCTGCTGAACATGGGTCTGGCTCTCCAGGAACGGGCGCGGATTAACCGCACTGCCGTTGATCCGCACTTCGAAATGGAGATGCGGACCGGTCGACCGTCCGGTGCTGCCGATGGCCCCGATCACGTCCCCTGCCGCCACTTCCTGGCCGATGTGCGCGCGGAAGGCCGACATGTGGGCGTAACGCGTCATCAAGCCGTTGCCGTGATCGATCTCGATGCAATTGCCATAGCCCGAGCGCTGGCCGGCGAACGAGATGCGTCCGTTGGCCGCCGCGTGAATCGGTGCGCCGATGGGGCCGCGAAAGTCGAGCCCGGCGTGCATCGCGGGTTCGCCCGTGATCGGATCGCTGCGCGTGCCGAACCCCGAGGAGATGAATTCAAGGCTGGCGGGAAGGTGATTCGGAATGGTGCCGAGTCCCTGCTCGAGCGCGCTCATCCGCGCCATGCTCTTGCCGAACGCGGCGAAACGCGGATCGACGGTTTCGTCCTTGGCGAACAACCGCTCCAGCGGGCCACCCTGCGCCGAGCGGACCCGAGCCAGAACCATCCGGGGGTTAAGGCCGACACGGCGGATCTGGCGCTCGGCAGCGCTGGAACGGGCATCTGCCAGGCGGGTCATGCGCTCGACGAAGGCAAGCTGGCGCGCCTCGATCTGGTCGAAGGTCAGCGGGCCAGTGGTTGTCAGGCTGATCTTCGTGGGGGTGGGGGCCTGCGCGCCGTCCGCGGGCGCTTCGCCGGCAGCCGGGAGATCGCCAAGGTGGGTCTCGACCATCTGCTCGATGTACTGCTGGCGGCGGACGAGATCCTCGGCCTGCCGTCCGATTCCGGCGCGATAGGCCGCGACGCGGCGTTCCGCCCCGGCGACCTGCGCTTCGCGGCGGGCCAGCTCGGGGCTTTCGTACCCGGCGCCGATCCGTCCGGCGAGCGCGAGCGCCATCACGACAAGCCACGCAAGCACTATCGCAGCGACGATCGACGCGGCGGCCAGCTGCAGCTTTCCGGAAATCTTCACGAAGCGCACCTGACCCTGCGACCGCATGATGAATTCGCGATCGGGGAACCAGTCACGCAGGCGGGCAAAATACCCGCCGCGGCTTACTGTCTGCAAGGAACGACCCCACCTTTTGATTGTGCTCTTGGCGTTGCGGGGCGCTTACACGGCTGTAGGCAAGGGGTCGAATCCGCGCTGCCAGACTCGGGGCAGGCTGTTGGAGTCGCGCGATGAAACGCTAAAAACGACGAAAAAATCTGATCCCGGCGGGAACCAAGTCGCTCGATTTGCATTTGGCGGCGCTCTCTTTTGAGCGTGTGACAAGCCGCGTTCGCGATGATAGCGGGCTTGGACATGGCAAATCCGGCGCACCTATCCGCACGAACCGAACCGGAAGCCGCGGCGCTTGTCGAAGGCCTTGCGTGCGCCGGCCGCGCCGCAGGGCAAATCCTTTCCCGCACAAGCGATGCCGCGAAATCAGCGGCATTGCGGGCCGCCGCAGCCGCCGTCAGGCAGGATGCCAAAGCCATCCTCGCCGCGAACGCTGAAGATGTTGTCCAGGCCGAGGCCGCCGGTCTATCTCCCGCGATGCTCGACCGTCTGCGTCTGGAGGGGTCGCGGCTCGAAGGAATCGCTGCCGCCGTCGAGGCCGTGGCCGCGCTTCCTGATCCGGTCGGTTCGGTGATCGACCGCTCGGTTCGGCCCAACGGGCTGGTGATGGAGCGGGTCCGGATTCCGATCGGCCTGATCGGCATCATCTACGAAAGCCGTCCCAATGTGACCGTCGATGCCGCCGCGCTTTGCGTGCGTTCGGGCAATGCGGTGATCCTGCGCGGCGGCAGCGAGGCGGTGCGCTCCAATCGCGCGTTACACGCCGCGTTCGTTGCGGGGCTGGAAGCGGCCGGCCTGCCGGGCGACGCCGTGCAGCTAGTCCCCACCCAAGATCGCGCCGCGGTGGGTGCCATGCTCGGTGCCGCCGGGCTCATCGACATGATCGTGCCGCGCGGAGGCAAGAGCCTTGTCGCGCGCGTCCAGGCCGAGGCGAGGGTCCCGGTGCTGGCCCATCTCGACGGGGTGAATCACGCCTTCGTCCACGCCGCCGCGAATTCTGCCCGGGCCGCCGCGATCGTGCTCAACGCCAAGCTTCGGCGGACGGAAGTGTGCGGCGCGCTGGAGACTCTGCTGATCGACGCGACTTATCCCGATCCGCACGGCCTGGTCGAACCGCTGCTTGCGGCCGGCTGCGTGCTGCGCGGCGATACGCGCGCGTGCGCCATCGATCCTCGCATCGTTCCTGCCGAGGAGGGCGATTGGGACACCGAGTATCTCGATGCGGTCCTGAGCGTTGCGGTGGTCGACGGCCTCGACGCGGCGCTGGCGCATATCGCGGCCCATTCTTCGCACCACACCGATGCCATCGTCACCGAGGATGCGGCGGCCGCCGAACGCTTCCTCGCCGAGGTCGACAGCGCGATCGTGATGCACAACGCCTCCACCCAGTTCGCCGATGGCGGCGAGTTCGGGCTGGGCGCGGAGATCGGGATTGCCACCGGGCGGCTTCATGCGCGCGGGCCGGTCGCCCTCGAGGGGCTGACGACGTACAAGTGGCTGGTGCGGGGAAGCGGCCAGACCAGGCCCTGATCGAAGAAATCTCTCACTCCATGCTGGAGAATGCACGATGACCATGCGCTACAACCGCCTCGGCAGCACCGGGCTTATCGTTTCCGAGTTGTGCCCGGGCGCGATGACATTCGGCACCATGCCTGGTCGCTTCGGCGCCATCGCGGGGCTCGATCAGGACGCCTCGACCGCGCTGGTCAAGCAGTCGTTCGACGCAGGGATCAATTTCATCGACACCGCGAACGTCTACAGCAGCGGGCAGTCGGAGCGGTTCGTCGGGCAGGCGCTGAAGGATCTCGGCACTGCCCGGTCCGACGTGATCGTCGCCACCAAGGCGATGGGATCGATGGGCCAGGGTCCCAACGACGCCGGCGTGTCGCGCTTTCACCTGCTCCACCAGATCGATGCGAGCCTCGAGCGCCTGGGGCTCGATCACGTCGATCTTTACCAGATCCACGGCTGGGACACGCAGACCCCGATGGAAGAGGCGCTGCGCGCGCTCGAGGACATCGTGCGCACCGGCCGCGCCCGCTATATCGGCGTGTCGAACTGGGCGGCGTGGCAGATCATGAAGGCGCTGGGCATGGCCGAGCGCTTGGGGCTGACGAAATTCGCCTCGCTCCAAGCCTACTACACCATCGCCGGACGCGAGCTTGAGCGCGAGATCGTGCCGATGCTCCTTTCGGAAGGTGTCGGACTGATGGTCTGGAGCCCGCTGGCGGGAGGCTTTCTTTCGGGCAAATACAGCCGCGGCGACGACGACCGCAGCAAGGGCGAAGGCCGCCGCGCCGAGTTCGACTTTCCGCCGGTGGAGCTCGATCGGGGCTATGCGGTGATCGACGCGATGCGCCCGATTGCCGAAAGCCGCGGCGCCACGGTCGCGCAGATCGCGCTGGCCTGGCTTCTCCACCAGCCGGTGGTCTCGACCGTGATCGTCGGCGCGAAGCGGGCTGATCAGCTGGCCGACAACATCGGGGCCTGCGACATCGAGCTGACCGCAGCCGAAGTCGGTCAACTCGACAAGGTGAGCCGCCTGCCGCGCGAATATCCGGGCTGGATGTTCGCGATGCAGGGGGCATATCGCGACACCAGCGTATCGCCCCGCCGCCAGCCGAAATGATCGCCGGCGCATGACCGGTTCGCGTCCGTGACCCGTCGCGGCCCGCTGACCGGCCTGCTCGGCGGCAGCTTCAATCCGGCCCACGGTGCGCACCGGCGGATCAGCCTCTTCGCGATCGACGCGCTCGATCTCGACGAGGTGTGGTGGCTGGTGTCCCCCGGCAATCCGCTCAAGAACGCTGCGGGCATGGCGCCGCTCGCCGCGCGGGTCGCCTCGGCGCGCGCGCAGGCGCGCCGCGCGCCGATCCGGGTGACCGCGATCGAGCGCGAACTCGGCACGCGGTACACTGTCGATACCCTGCGCGCCCTCATGCGCCGCTATCCGACACGGCGGTTCGTCTGGCTGATGGGGGCAGACAACCTCGCCCAGTTCCACCGCTGGCGATCCTGGCGGGCGATCGCCCGGACGATGCCGATTGCGGTGATGGCGCGTCCGGGCTATGATGGCCGTGCCTTGGCGGCTCCCGCCATGGCCTGGCTCGGCCGCTATCGCCGGCGCGCCTCCAGCCTGAACGATCCGGCGAATTGGAGCGCCCCCGCGCTGATACTGCTGCGTTTCGATCCCGATTCGCGCTCGGCCACCGCCATCCGCAGTGCCGATCCGCTCTGGCATCGCCGATTTTCCGGCACTTCGATCCGCGATGGGGTGACCCGCCACATTATTCGGGCGGAACCCTCCTGACGGGGGCATCATCACCGCCGGTAACCATCACCGGGGTTCACGCCCCCGGTTTCGCGGAACGATCGCTCGCCGGTTTCCGCCGCTTTTCCTTCAACCCATCGTCCACCAGCAGGAGGAGCAGACGCTCTCCCCATGACCACTACTGATCCCAACGCCGCTTCGGGCACCTCGCCCCTCGGCGCTCCGCATGTTCCGCCGGTTGGCGAGACGCCGCTTCACGACATGGTTCTCAAGTCGCTCGACGACGACCAGGCGCAGGAAGTCGTGACCATTCCGCTCGCGGGCAAGTCCAGCATCGCCGACTACATGGTGGTCGCCTCGGGCCGATCGACGCGGCAGGTGGCGGCAATGGCGCAGAAGCTGGCCGAGCGGATCAAGCATTCAGGCCATGGACCGGTGCGGATCGAAGGTCTGCCGGCAGCGGACTGGGTGCTGATCGACGCGGGCGACGTGGTGGTCCACATTTTCCGGCCCGAAGTGCGCAGCTTCTACAACCTGGAGCGTATGTGGGCTTTCGGGGACACGGCCCCGGCCGCCGCCTGATCGCAACCGCGCCGGATATGCGGGCCGCGTCGCGGTGATGCGCCTTCACATCGTTGCGCGGGGCAAGATCGGTCGCAGACCGGAAGCCGAGCTGGTCGAGCGCTACACGCGGCGCATTACCTGGCCCGTGGCGATCACAGAGCTGCCCGAGCGCGGCGGCGCGCTGCCCGCGCCGCAAACTCCCTTGCGAACAGTGGTTCTCGACGAGTTGGGCCGCGACCTGCGGTCGGCGGAACTGGCCGACGTCCTCTCGCGCTGGCGCGACGACGGCGTGCGCGAGACACGTTTCTTGATCGGCGCCGCCGACGGCCACGATGTCGCTCAGCGCGCGGACGCGGACCTGCTTCTCAGCTTCGGCAGGGCCACCTGGCCGCACATGATGGCGCGGGCCATGCTCGCCGAGCAATTGTGGCGCGCGACCAGCATAATCGCTGGCCATCCCTATCATCGCGAAGGATAAGCGCCGCCCCATGACGTCACGCCTGCCGCTGTTCCTTGCCCTGTCGCTGATCGCCGCCGCGGCCGTTGCCGGCGCGCCGGTACTGGGCCAGATCACGACGGCCACGCCTGCAGCGCCGTTCCAGACTATTGACGAAACTCGCGCCGCGCTCGGCGCCGCGCGCGCGGAGCAGCGGATGGCGAGCATGCGCGCCCAGCTTCTCGAACAGCAGGCGGCACAGGCCGGCGCCAGTGCCGACCGCACGGCTCGTCTCTCGGCCGCACTCGCCGCGCGGATCCAGCAATCCGAGGCCGAAATCGCCGCGAGCCGTGCCGCGGGGCAGCTTATCGCGCGCAATCGCATGGCCCTGCGCGCCCGGCTCGCCGCGCGGCAGGAGCCGGTGGTCAGGCTCACCGCGGCGCTCCAGCTGATGAGCCGGCGTCCGCTCGCGCTGGGCCTGTTGCGGCCCGGTTCGCTGGACAACATGGTTCACCTGCGCGCGATGCTCGAGACGATGCTGCCGGTGATCCGCCAGAGAACCGCGGCGCTGCGGGCCGAGATCGTCCATGGCCGGGTACTGCAACAGCAGGCCGCCAATGCGCAGCGGGCGCTGGAGGATTCGCAGGCGCGCCTTGGAGATCGCCGGCGCCAGCTTGCCGCGCTTGAAAGCCGCCAGCGCCTCGCCTCGCGCGCCGTGCGCGGTTCCGCCAACCGCGAGGCCGATCGGGCGCTGGCGCTTGCCGAACAGACGCGCGACCTCGGCTCGTTGATCGGGCAGCTTGAAACGGCGGGTGCCTTGCGCCGCGAGCTTGCGGCATTGCCGGGTCCGGTGTTGCGGCCAAGCCGCCCGGGTGAGGCGCAGGTCGTCGAAGTCGCGGGCGCGGCGGTGGCGAGTGCCCGCCTTTCCTACATCCTGCCCGTGGCGGGACCGGTCGTGACCGGGTTCGGCGAGGCATCCAGCGGCGGTGGCCTGCGCGCCAAGGGGCTGACCCTTGCGCCGCGCAGCGGGGCGCAGGTCGTCGCGCCGGCCGCGGGAAGAGTGGTGTTCGCCGGCCCCTATCGCGGATACGGCCGCATCGCGATCATCGAGCATCCCGGCGGCTGGACCACGCTCATCACCGACCTTGCGACGCTGAGCGTGTCGGTAGGCGATGATCTCGTACAGGGCGCGCCCCTCGGGACCGCTGGACCGGGCCGGCCGACGGTTACGGTCGAGCTGCGCAAGAACGGCGTTCCGGTCGACACTCTCGAGGTTCTCGGCGGGCCCTGACCGGGACTGGGGCATGACGGCACCGCTGGCGTTAAGGTTCGCTGCGTTATAAGCTGCGCAGATGCACATCCGAAAAGGCTCGCCGTCGATGAAGTTCGCCCCCCTGATGCGCGCCGCACTGCTCGTTTCGGCGGTCGCGGTGCTGCCTGTGGCCACCGCAGGCATTGCCGCGGTCGATTCAAAGTCGGCGCCCGAATTCGGCAAGCTGCTCGCCGTCTATGACCGGATCAAGTCGAGCTATGTCGAGCCGGTGAACGACGACAAGCTGATCAAGGGTGCGATCGAGGGGATGCTCGCCAGCCTCGATCCGCACTCGTCCTATCTCGACGCGCGCGATTTCCAGAACCTGCGCACGCAGACCGACGGCGCTTACGGCGGGCTCGGGCTGTCGGTCACGATGGACGATGGCGCGGTCAAGGTCATCGCGCCGACCCGCGAAAGCCCGGCCGACAGGGCCGGCGTCAAGGCCGGGGACTACATCACCCATCTCGACGGCAAGCTCATTTACGGCGGTTCGCTCGACGAGGCGGTCGACCAGATGCGCGGAGAGCCGGGAAGTCAAATCCGCCTGACGATCTTCCGCCCGGGCCGCGACGAGCCTTTCGACGTGACCCTGACGCGCGCGGTCATCGACCTGAAGCCGGTAAGCTGGGAGCTCAAGGACAGCGTGGCCGTCATCACCGTCAACAGCTTCAGCGCAAATGTCGGACGGGAAGTCGACGCGGCGATGCGCGCTGCACGGCTCAAGCTGGGCGGCCGCGCCCCGACCGGCGTCGTGCTCGATCTTCGCCAGAACCCGGGCGGCCTGCTCGACGAGGCCGTCTCGCTCAGCGACCTGTTCCTCGAGAAGGGGCAGATCGTCTCTCAGCGTGGCCGCTACGCCCGCGACAACGAGACCTACAGCGCGGAACCGGGCGACATCGCCAAGGGCCTGCCTCTGATCGTGCTGATCGATGCCGGATCCGCTTCGGCCAGCGAGATTGTGGCAGGCGCGCTGCAGGACCAGCACCGCGCACTGATCATGGGCCAGACCAGTTTCGGCAAGGGCAGCGTGCAGACGCTTCTGCCGCTGAGCCGCGACACCGCGCTCAAACTCACTACCGCGCGATACTACACCCCGTCGGGTCGGTCGGTGCAGGAAGGCGGGATCCAGCCCGACATCGCCGTGCCTCAGATTTCCGACCCCGACATGCGCGCCCGAGCCGCCCGGATGTTCCGCGAATCGGACTTGCGCGGCCATCTCGTCAACGAGGTCGGCATCGACGACAAGGTTCTCGAGACCGACAAGGCCGCCGATCCCCGCTTCAAGATGACGGCGGAGGAGCTCAAGGCGAAGGGCATCGACGATTTCCAGCTCTACTATGCACTCCAGACGCTGAAGAACACCGCGCCCGGCGCGCTCGCTGCCCGCCGCCGCTGACCCGATGGAGGACTCGCCAGAGATTCGGGCCGCCTCGTGGCTTGCGCTCGCCGTGCCCGCCGCGCTCCTCGGCGGGGCGTTGATCGCGCAGTACGGGTTCGGCCTGCCGCCCTGCGAAATGTGCTGGTGGCAGCGCTACGCCCATATCGCCGCGCTCGTCCTGGCGGTCGCATCGCTTGCGCTGGGCAAGATCGGTCTGGTCAGGCTCGCTGCCGCTGCGATCGCGGTCGGCGGCCTGCTCGGCGCCTATCATGCGGGTGTGGAATACGGCTGGTGGACCGGGATCACGAGCTGCTCGGGCGGTTCGCTTGGTAACGACCCACTGGCGTCGATCATGAACGCGCCGGTCATCCGCTGCGACGTTTCGCCGTGGGACCTGTTCGGCATATCGCTCGCCGGCTGGAACTTCCTCATCTCGATGGCCAGCGCGGCGGCCATCCTTGTTCTTCTTTCGCGCGGGAGGGCACGGATATGAGCCGCCGGGACCGGGATTCGATGCTGCGGGTCGATCAGGCCGGCGAATACGGCGCCACCCGGATCTACGCCGGGCAGCTTGCGGTGATGGGCGACCGCGCCCCTCATTCCGCGACGATCGCGGGCATGGCCCAGCAGGAGGCCGGCCACCGTGCCCGGCTGGATGCCCTGATGGCGCAGCGGCGGGTGCGCCCCACCGCGCTCCAGCCGCTGTGGCACTTCGCCGGCTACGCGCTCGGCGCAGCGACGGCGCTGATCGGGCCTGAAGCGGCGATGGCCTGCACCGCCGCGGTCGAGGAGGAAATCGATCGCCACTACTCGCAGCAGCTCGACGCGCTCGGCGAAGAGGATCCCGAGTTCGGCGCGATGATCACCGAGTTTCGCGACGACGAGCGCGAACATCGCGAAACGGCGCTTGCCGCGGGCGCCGAACGCGCGCCGGCATTTCCCCTGCTTTCTGGCGCGATCCGGCTCGGCTGCCGTGTCGCGATCGGTTTGTCCAAGCGCATCTGAGGCGCGACTGGCGGAACGAAAGAGCCGCTTTGCCACTTCATCTATCGTTCACCGCGCGACTGGCCTAAGAGGTCGTGTCGCCGGCGTTCAACGCCGCCTGCCGGCCCGATTGAGGTTTTAGCCATGCGCACGTTTCCGCTCCTTTTTTCGCTGGCCGCCCTGGCCGCTCTGCCGGTTCAGCCCGCCGGCGCGCAAAGCGAGGGTGAAAAGATCAACCAGCTAATCGTCTATGGCGATGATGCCTGCCCGGCCTCGACCGGGGACACGATCACCGTCTGCGCACGCAAGGAAGAGCAGGAACGCTACCGCATTCCCGAGCCGCTGCGAGGCGATCCCCAGGCTCCGGCCAACCAGGCGTGGTCGAACCGGGTGAAGGCTTACGAAACCGTCGGGGCAACCGGAACCAACAGTTGCTCGCCGGTCGGCGCCGGCGGGGCCACGGGCTGCATGGCGAAGCTGATCGAGAGCGCATACGCCGAAAAGGAGCAGGCCGGGGACAAGCGCTTCGGCAAGCTGATCGCCGAGGAACGCGCCAAGCGGCTGTCAACGATCGATGCGGATGCGGCGGCAACGCAGGCCCGTGTCGAAGCGCTCGAGGCGCAGTACGACGCGAAGCTGAAGGCGGAGCGTGACGCCGAGGACGCCAAGGGCGCCGACGCCGCGCCGCTTCCGGCCCCGCCGAAGTAATTCATAAGACTGGTGATCCGGCTTCGCGGCGCGTCTTTCGCGCCGCGGTAAATGACTATAGGGGCGCGCAATGAATCGAACCCTGCGCGTCCTGACGATCTTCGGCACACGGCCCGAAGCGGTCAAACTCTTCCCTGTGATCCATGCCCTGGCCGACGATCCGCGCTTCGATTCGCGGGTCTGCGTGTCGGCGCAGCACCGCGCCATGCTGGACCAGGTGCTG
Organism: Novosphingobium tardum; assembly: GCF_042652045.1. Taxonomy (NCBI): domain Bacteria; kingdom Pseudomonadati; phylum Pseudomonadota; class Alphaproteobacteria; order Sphingomonadales; family Sphingomonadaceae; genus Novosphingobium; species Novosphingobium tardum. The sequence goes on from NZ_JBHSDR010000003.1 coordinate 536,945, forward strand.
GAGATCGCGGGAATCACTCCAGACCACGACCTCGATCTGATGCGGCCTGACCAGTCGCTCGACGCGCTTACCGCCGCGTTGCTGGTCAGCCTGGGCCGCGTGATGGACGAAGAGAAGCCGGATCGGGTCGTTGTCCAGGGCGATACCGCCACTGCGATGTGTGGCGCGCTGGCGGCCTATTATCGCAAAATCCCCGTCGCCCATGTCGAGGCCGGCCTGCGCAGCGGCGATATCTACCAGCCCTGGCCCGAAGAGATTAACCGTAAGATCATCGGGACGATGGCCGCGCTGCACCTGGCGCCTACCGAGACCGCGGCGGCCGCGCTGCGCGCCGAGAAGGTCGACCCGGCCTGCGTCCACGTCACCGGCAATACCGTGATCGACGCGCTCCACTGGGTTCAGGATCGGATCGCAGCCGAACCGGCACTTGCCGAAGGACTGGCCGGGCTCGAGCAGCGCTTCGCAGGCAAGCGGATCATCGGCGTGACCAGCCATCGCCGCGAGAATTTCGGTGGCGGGCTCGAGGCGATCGCCGATGCCGTGCGCCGGATTGCGGCACGTGAAGACGTGGCGATCATCTTTCCGGTGCATCCCAATCCCAACGTGCGGCGCGTCATGGACGGCGCGCTGGCGGGCCTGCCCAACGTCGCGCTGATCGAGCCGCTGGATTATCCCAACTTCGCGCGCCTCCTCGGCATTTCGGAGCTGATGCTGACCGACAGCGGCGGGGTGCAGGAAGAAGCGCCCGCGCTGGGCAAGCCGGTGCTGGTGATGCGCGAGACGACCGAGCGGCCCGAGGGTGTGATCGCGGGAACTGCAAAGCTCGTCGGCACGGATGCCGACACCATCGTTTCCGAAACATTTCGCCTGCTGGACGATGCGGATGCCTATGCCGCGATGTCGCGCGCGCACAATCCCTTTGGCGATGGACGTTCGGCGGCGCGGATCAGGGACCTGCTTGCCGCGCCGTTGAAGAGCAGCTAGATGCCGCGGTAATCGCGCATCCAGCGCACGAACTTCGGCACGCCCTCGTCGATCGTGACCGATGGTTCATAGCCGAGATCGTTGGTGATAGCGTCGATGTCCGCGAGCGAACGTTCCACGTCGCCAGGCTGCATGGGCAAAAGTTCGAGTTCGGCCTTGCGGCCGCATTCGCGCTCGAGCAATTCGATCACGCGCAACAGCGGCTCTGAGCGATTGTTGCCGATGTTGTAGAGCCGGTGTGGCTTGGTGCTCCCGCCGGCCTTCGGCTGGTCGTCGTCAGGCGGCGGATTGTCGAGGCACGCTACGATCCCCGCGACGATATCGTCAATATAGGTGAAATCACGCCACATCCGGCCGTGATTGAATACCGGGATCGACCGGCCCGCCAGGATTGCTTCGGCAAACAGCCACATCATCATATCGGGCCGGCCCCACGGGCCATAGACCGTGAAGAACCGCAGCCCCGTGAGCGGCAGCCGGTAGAGATGCGCGTAGGTCTCGCTCATCAGCTCGTCCGCCTTCTTCGTCGCGGCGTAGAGCGACAGCGGATGATCGACGCGGTCGTCGACCGAGAACGGCAGCTTTGTGTTGCCGCCATAAACCGACGAAGAACTGGCGTAGACCATGTGCTCCACCTCGCGATGCCGCGCGACTTCGAGCAGGTTGAGATGGCCGACAAGATTGGACTGCACGTAGCTGTGCGGGTTCTCCATCGAATAGCGCACACCGGCCTGGGCGCCGAGGTGGACGATGCGGTCGAACCGCAGGGGCTCCAGTACGCGCTGAAGAGCCGGATAATCCGAAAAGTCGATCTGCTCGAAGGTGAACCGGTTACCCCCCGTCTCGCGCAGGGCCCGGATCCGCGCCTGCTTCAGGGTCACCTCGTAATAGCTGTTGAGGCTGTCGATCGCGATCACCTCGTCGCCACGAGCCAGCAGATGTCGCGACACTGATGATCCAATGAAGCCCGCAGCTCCGGTAATGAGGACTTTCATCGCGCAGGTCCGTTCATGCCCTAGAGGGTCCAGTCCGCGTCAGATCCAAGCGCACCCCTGAGATCGGCCAGGATCCCGCCGGGGGCGACCAGCGCGCGCAAAGGGCCGGAGCCGGTGGCGAGATATTCACGGTGCGGAACGGCCAGGAACACCAGGTCGAAGGTGTCCTGCGGCAGTTCGGGGATCAGGCGGAGGCCATATTCGTGTTCAGCTTCGCCTGAATCGGCATGGGGATCGTGTACCGTGACAGCGTGACCCAGACTGGCTAGTCGCGCGACGACGTCCGCTACCTTGCTGTTGCGAAGGTCAGGAACGTTTTCCTTGAATGTCAGCCCCAGCACCAGGACCCGGCCGGGCTTGCGGTCGAGCGCGCCGTGGAGCCGGTCGGCAACCCAGCCGGCCATTCCGTCGTTCACGCCCCGTCCGGCCAGGATCACCCGGGGGTCGTGGCCCAAGGCTTCGGCGCGATGGGCAAGATAGTAAGGGTCGATGCCAATGCAGTGACCCCCAACGAGCCCGGGGCTGAACGGGAGGAAATTCCATTTGGTGCGCGCGGCGGCGAGAACGTCCCAGACCGACAGGTCGAGCTTTGCGAAGATCTGGGCGATTTCGTTCATGAAGGCGATATTGATGTCGCGCTGTGCGTTCTCGATCACCTTGGCCGCTTCGGCCGCCTTTATCGAAGAGGCCCGGAAAACCCCCCCGGATGTGACGGCTTCGTAAACCGCCGCGACCTGCTCGAGAACTTCGAGGTTCTGTCCGGCGACGACCTTGGTAATCCGTTCGACAGTATGCTCGCGATCGCCCGGATTGATCCGCTCGGGGCTGTAAGCCACGAAGAAATCGGTCCCGCAGGTGAGGCCCGAGGCATCTTCGAGGAGCGGCGCGCAGATGTCTTCGGTCACGCCGGGATAGACCGTGCTTTCGTAGACCACGACCGGGGCAAGGCCGGTCGCGACCGCCGCGGGCAGCAGGGCGCCGACCGTGCGCGAGGCGGCCTCGACGAGCCGCAGGTCGGGGCGATTGACCGCATCGATGGGGGTGGGAACGGTGACGATGTAGAAGTCGCAGGGTTCGCACTGATCGGGTTGCGAGGCAAAGCGCAGCGCCGATGCCGCCAGCCGCTCATGCTCGATCTCGCCGGTCCGGTCATGCCCTGCTTTGAGTTCGGCGACGCGCTGCCGGTCGATGTCGAGCCCGGTTGTTTCAAAATGCCGGGCCAGCGCCACTGCCAAGGGAAGGCCCACATAACCGAGTCCGACAACGGTAACGCGAATTGGTCGGACCATGCGGAGCGCAAACCTTCTGGGGATCAGGGAAGAATGGGGTGGAACCGGTGGCTCTAGAGTAGCTTGGCCGGGCGATCAACGCCGGGCGCCGCTCAGCCGTCCAGAGGCAGGCGGGGCCAGACACCGCGCGTATCGTAGATCCGCTTTCCGGCCAGCTGGGCAGCGGAGATGCCGCGGAACTCGCTGTGGTCGACCAGCAACAGGGCAACCGATGCCTGCTCAAGCGCTTGGGTGGCCGTGGCCAAGCGTGCGCCACGCCCAGCCAGCGTCTCCGGCAGTTCGGAAATGAAGGGCTCGCAGATGAGCATGCGCTCGCCGAACCGATCTGCGAGGCGTTCGGCGACCGCGAGGGCGGGCGATTCCCGAAAATCGTCGATGTCGGCCTTGAACGCGAGGCCAAAGCAGGCGATTGGCCCTTTCGACTCCTCGATCATTGCGGTCGCGCGCTCGACCACATGCCCCACCTTGCCATCGTTCACGTTGCGTGCGGTACGGATCAGTGGCGTCTGCTCAGGTGCACTGTGCACGAGGAACCAGGGATCGACGGCGATGCAGTGCCCGCCGACGCCAGGGCCGGGCTGGAGGATGTTGACCCTGGGATGCCGGTTGGCAAGCCGGATCACTTCCCAGACATCCATGTCGAGCGCATCTGCCAAGAGGGAAAGTTCATTGGCAAACGCGATGTTGACGTCGCGGAAGGCGTTTTCGACCAGCTTGGTCATTTCTGCCGAGCGACAGTCGGTCACTACGCAATCGCCTTCGACAAAGCGCTTGTAGAATTCCCGTGCCTGCGCCGAGCACGCCGGGGTCATACCGCCGATCACCCGGTCGTTGCCGACCAGTTCTGCCAGGATATGGCCGGGCAAGACACGCTCCGGGCAGTAGGCGAGCGAGACATCGGCACCATCGCTGCCCGGACGGGGAAAGGCCAGGTCGGGCCGTTCAAGCGCCAGAACGTCGCGAACCTTTTCTGTAGTGCCAATCGGAGAGGTCGATTCGAGGATGACGAGGTTGCCCTTGCGCAGGACCGGGGCGATTGACCGGGCGGCCGCGAGGACATGGTCGATATCGGGAGCGTGGCCCTCTCCGGTCGGGGTCGGCACCGCGATGACGAAGACATCGGCCGGAACCACGCTGAGCGAAGCCTGGAGCAGCCCGCGTGCGACAACGTCGCGGACCAGCGCGTCGAGATCAGCTTCCTCGATGTGAATCCTTCCCCGGTTGATGGTTTCAACGACCCGGGACGAGACATCGATTCCCACTACCCGGCACCCGGACCGGGCAACCACTGCCGCGGTGGGAAGGCCGATGTAGCCGAGGCCGATCATGGCAACGGCGGGCAACTCAACTGTCATGAATGGATACCTCAACTTGTCGGATTGGCAACGGCCCGAGTACGATCGCAAGGGACGGGTCCCTCGGGGCAGGAAACTGGAAGAAGCCGGCAATAGAGCGGGTCTAGTCGTCCGGCCCGGCAATTTGAACAGAAAGGAAGTGGCGCGTCTCCCCTTCGAGCACCAGCGCGCTCAACTTGCCGCTGCGGTAGGCTCCGGTGTCAAGGCCGATGCGATTTGGCAGCTCTTCAACCGATTCGATGATGCTGTGGCCATGGACGACCACCGCGCCATGATCGCGCTCGGACCTCAGGAACTCATCGCGGATGGTCAGCAGGTCACGGGTGGACTGGCGGTCGAGCGGCACGCCGGGACGGACGCCGGCATGCACGAACAGGTAATCGCCCATACTATAGCTCAGTTTCATCTGTTCGATCATCTTGAGGTGGGAGACTGGAATTGCGTCCGCGAGCGCCCGGCCGAAGCGCTGCGGGTCCCCCATTGCCAGGCGTTCCGGCACGCCGTAGCTGGCCAGTGTCTGCCGACCACCGTGCTGGAGCCAGCCGCCCCAGACATCGCGCGGCGATGCCAGCACGTCGATCAGAAACTGTTCGTGATTGCCGCGCAGCAGAACCAGCTCATGCGCGAAATCTGGAGGTGTCATCAAGAAGTCGAGCACGCCGCGGGACTGCGGACCACGATCGATCAGATCACCCAGCAGAATCAGGTGCGTTTCGGCCGGTTCGCGCGCGGCATCGTCAGCGGCGATCGTTTCGACGAGTTGCTCGAGCAGGTCGAGCCGGCCATGCACGTCCCCGATGGCATAGGCACGCTTGCCCGTCGGGATTGCGGGCCGTTCGGGCGTGACTGCGAGCGGCTTTCGCCGTCTGAGCAAATTTAGCATGTCAGGTTCCGCGCGAGCCCCAAACCGGAATGCGCATTTGCTCCCGAGTGATCAACAATTCGCCTAGGCGAGGCTGGGCCCGACCTAGTATAATGCAAGGGTCTGTGCAATGCGGTGCACCTGATCTCCTGTCCGTGCAATTTTCCAAGAAACATCGCTGAATGAGTGAAAACCCGGTCTGGTTCGCCCTGGCTAGCCTCTATGCGGTCGTCCTGACGGTCGCGCTCGCCCAGTTCGCACCTCTTCTCGCAGGGCGCCTCGGGCTGATGGATCACCCCGCGGCAATCAAGCTGCACGTGCGCTCGACCCCCTTGATGGGTGGGGTCACTGTTATCGGCGTACTGCTGCCGTTGCTGCCGATTTTCATGTTCGTGTTCGAGCCTGAAGGGCTGGGCAACCGGGCGCTCAGCGTTATCGTAATCGCCACGCTGCTCGTTACCCTGATCGGCGTCATCGACGATCGTCGCGATTTGCCCGCGGCCCTTCGATTCGGGCTGGCGCTGGCAATCTTTGCCCTGGCGATGGCGATCGAGCCCCGTATTGTAATCGACCGGCTGCGCATTACCGGTCTAGGCAGTTCGCTGGCTGTGCCGGGACCGGTCGCGTTTGTATTCACCCTGATGATCCATGTGGGCTTCATCAACAGCGTGAACATGGCCGATGGCAAGAACGGCCTGGTCATCGGCCTGGTCGTCATCTGGCTGCTGTTCCTGCTTTCAGTGGGTCCGATCGGCCTCATCATCGTGGTGCTGCCGTTGCTCCAGGCGCTTGGTGTGCTGCTGGTCTACAACCTGCGCGGCAAGCTCTTCCTGGGCGACGGTGGGACCTATGGGCTCTCTGCGTTTCTCGGGATGGTCTCGATCTACGCCTACAACCTGGCCGATGGGCATGTCACCGCCGATACCTTGGCGCTGCTGTACCTGGTGCCGGGTATCGACATGCTGCGCCTGTTCTTCGTGCGCTTGATGCGCGGTCGTTCGCCGTTTGCGGGCGATCGCAATCATCTCCACCACTTGCTAGAGGATGGCTTCGGCTGGCCCGCCGGCCTCATCATCTACCTGGCTCTCGTCAGCATTCCCAACCTTATCGCGCTCGTGGCGCCGCTGTTGGTCCCGACACTGTTCGTTGGCGGCGCCCTTACATACGCGGTTCTGTACCTGGGATTGAGCCTGGATCGCCGCCGGCGTCTGGCGCGCGGGTCGTGGCGCGCTCCGGCCAGCCCGATCGACGCAGCGGTGGGCGCGACCGGACCCGTCCCAGTCGCCGATACAGGGTCTTCGGTCAGGAACCGAGACGGGTAACGGCGAAGTCGTCAAAGTAGCTGCGCGCGTCGGCGGTCAACGCGCGGGGCTCCATTCCGATCGACAGCTGCTGGACATTGCACCCGGCAGGCAGATCGACATCCCACTGCCAGCGGCTCCAGCGTTCGGGCGTGGCATCCAGCGCACTTTTTGCTAGCGGCGAGAAATTGCGACCTTGCGCACAGGTCAGACTGATTGTCAGTTCGCGCCGGCTGATATCGGAAACCGGGTAATAGCGGGCGGAGAACCGATATCGTCCGGGCGCGAGATCTAGGATCTGGCTCGCGACGGTTTCGTTGTCGCGACCGGTCATTTCGACATAGAGCGCCTTGCCCGGCCCGTCGGGCGATGGCCCGATCTCGGCGAAGCTGCCTTCGGGTAGATAGAAGGTCCAGTCAAAGGGCTGCGGCGCAACCGAGCCCTCGAAGTCGGGATTGCGGATCAGACGCTCACGGGCCGGCAGTGGCGGACGCTGCAGGGACTTCCAGCGCCCGACCAGTACGTCGCCGTCGGTACGGCCCACTTCATGGCGAAGCCAGACTCGCAATTCCGCAGGACTTGGCGGCGCCTTGGTCCGCGCGAGCCGCGTATAGAATTCATAGGCCGCGTCGCTGTTCGTCGACTGCTCGCCCAAGACGTCAAAAAAGCCGGGCCGCCATTCGGGCCGTGAAGCCAGCCGCTGGATCAACCGTTCGGTCACGCGGCGGCCGTCGGCGAGGCGGGTGAACAGCGTGAAGATCTGCGGCGACATTTCTGGCTTCTGCCGCAGGATGACTTCGGCCTCTTTCAGGAAATCCCCATACCGGCCGCGGGCATAGGTATCCGACATGAGCCAGAAATGTGACACCGGCTCGCGCAGGGTCTGCTGCCCGACAGCGGTGAAGATCGCGCGGCCGAGCGGGATGTCATTCTCGCGGATGGCAATGCTGCCCAGGGTTCGCGCGGCATTGAAATCGAGCGGCTCCCTGACCAGTGCGGCAATCGCGGCAGACTTTACTTCCGGGATGGCCGACAGGCTGCGCGCGTTCTGGACCAGAAGTTCAGCATGCTTGCTCTTCGTGGCGCCGCTCCACCCCGCGATGGACTGGGCCAGCGCAGGGTTACGGGTCGCAAGGGCAAAGGTATCGCCGGCACCAATGGCAAAGGCGGCTAGTGCCCCGGCCATGGCCACAGCCAGCTTCCAGCGCGCTGGCTGCGAAACCATTGCCTGCGTGTCGCCCATGTCCCGCCTGTCCCTCAGGACCCGAAGGCCGGCTTGCGGGCCCCGTAGCTGTAGCTGTAATTGTACGAGTAGCCGTGTTCGGCAGCTTGGAACTTCGTCAGGACGGCACCGATGATGTGCGCGTGAGCTTCCATCAGGCGACGCAGCGAACCGATCGCCGACTTGGCGGAGGTCGAGTTTGCGGCGATCACGAACACGGTAGCCGACATTGCGCTGGCAATCAGCGGAGCATCGGACAAGCCCAGGATCGGTGGCGAATCCACGACGACATATTCGAACTGCTTGCGCGCCTCGACTAGCAGGATCGACAGCGACTCGCCGGTAAGGAGCTCCGCGGGATTCGGCGGAATGGGCCCAGAGGTCACGACGGTCAGATTGTCGACAGTCGAAGGTCGCGTGACTTCAGGCAACTTCGCGTTGTGGGTTAGTAACTCGACCAGGCCATGGTTGTTGTCGATGCCCAGCATGCGGTGGACGCTTGGGTTGCGCATGTCCGCGTCGATCAACAGTACCTTCTTGCCCAGGCGGGCCAAGGTTGCGGCGATTGCGTATGCGGTCGTACTCTTGCCTTCCGAAGCGTTGGCGCTGGTGACCGCGAGGGTGCGCGGGACGCCCTCGCTCGTCGAAAAGTTGAGCGACGTCTGGATCGCGAGGTAGGCTTCCGCCAAGGCGGACGTTCGGTCCTGAAGCTCCTCCGACGGTCGTTCGACACTGACCTTGGGAACGACCCCGAGTAGAGGCAAGTCGAGCAACTTCTCCATGTCCGCTGGGGATTTGATCGCGTCGTCCAGTTGGTCCAGCACGAACGCTGCCGCCAAGCCGAAGATGACCCCGGCCAAGAGGCCTAGCAGGAGGTTCGCCAGGAGGTTCGGAGTATAGGGTGCTGTCGGCTCGAGCGCGCGATCGACCACGGCCACGTTGTTCACTCCGATCCCGCCGGCCACCCCGATCTGCTTGTAGCGTTCGAGCAGGCTGTCGTAGAGGGTCCGATTGGTGTCGGCATCGCGCTGGTAGATATTTAGCTGGATGCGCCGCCGGTTCTGGTCGAGCACGGCCGATTTCAGGCCGTTAACTTGAGCCTGCAATGCCGATTCACGGGCTGCCGCCGCACTCGCCACGGCGTTGAGCGACTGGCCGACATTGCTCCCCCGGGCATTGGCGGACTTGCGCAGCGCGTCGATCTGCTGACGCATCGCGACCATCGCCGGATAATCCGGCTTGAAGGTTGCGAGATCGCGCGAATACTGGGCCTCCAGCTGCGCCAAGCTCGTTCGGATCTGGCCGAGGGTCTGGTCGTTGAGGGCTTCGGACGAGGTGCCTGCGGCGCGCGCGGCGGCCGCCCTGGCCTGGGCCTCAATGCGGTCGGCGCGCGCCGCTGCAAGCGAGCGATTCAGGACGTCGAGATCGATCTCCGAAAGCGATTGGCCGCTTGTGTTGCCTTCCGGATCGACCTTGCGGTTGATTTCGATCAGCTGCTGGTTGTCGGCGTAATTGACGACCGCCCGTTCGGAATCCTCGAGCCGCCCGCGAACCTTGGCCAGCTCGGTTTCCAAAAACTTGCGTGCATATCCGGTGGCATCGTACCGACGCTGTAGGTTGAGGGTGATGAACGCCTCGGCGACCGCATTGGAGACCTGCGCCGCCACGCGCGGCGAAGGCGCGTCGAAATCAACTTCGACCAGGCCCGAATTGCGGACCGGCGTGACCTGGAGATGCTGCTCCAGAAGCCCGACGGCGCGATCGAGACGCGTCTGGCGGGGCAGTGACGAAATTTCGGCGGGGTCTTGGCCCGAATAGCCGGTGAGGAATTCGAGGTTGTCGGCCAGCCGCAGCTTCCTGGCGGCTTCCAGCGCAACCGACCGGCTCTGGAGAAGGCCGTACTGGGTCTGGTAGAACTCGGTCCCGGAAACCGCCGATTCCGGCTGGATGTCCTCGCCGCTACTCACCACGCGCGAGCTTTCGCGCTGGATCTGCAGGACTGTCTTGGCCCGGAAGAGCGGCGTGGCGGAGAAAGTGTAAGCCAGTGCCCCCAAGACCGCCACCAGCAGTGCCGCAAGGATGATCCATTTGCGGCGCCGGATGATCGTCGCGTACTGGCCGAGCTGGCTGTCCTCGGAGCGGTCAAACGAAAGCCGTTCGGACCGGATCTCGAGCGGGCGGACGAACTGGTCGACGTCGCTTTCGCCCGTAAGGGATGAGGAAACCATCAGGAGCTCCGCTTACGCAATCAAAGGATTTGGTAGAAAAGGCCGAGGACCGGCGTCAACGGCGCCAGGTCGCGCAGCAATGTGCGGTTGCTGTCGCTGCCCACGACGATCCGGTCGTTGGGGTATACGGCGGGATCGTCTGCGCGGCCGCCACTGATTGCCCTGAGATCGAACCGCGCTGCCATGCGCTTGCCCTGGACGGTGCGGAACACGACGACTTCGTCCAGACGGGCGGTGTCGCTGGTGCCGCTGGCCTGGGCGATCGCGTCTGTCAGCGTCTCATTGCCCACCGCGGGATAGATACCGGGCCGCGTGACGCCCCCGTAAATGGTGAATCGCTGGCTCACCGGCTCCGTGATTGCCACGCTGACCTGAGGGTTTTGAAGATAGCGCTGGCTAAGCCGGGTCTGGATGGACGCGGCCAGTTCGGCGGGCGTGAGGCCCAGCGCATCAACAGTTCCGATCAGCGGAAAGACGATCCTGCCATTGCCATCGACGACTACAGTCCGTTCGAGGTCGGAAATGCCGAGTACGACGATATTAATCTTGTCCCCCGGCCCGATCCGCGCTTCGCGGGCGGTGCCATATAGATCCTCGGCGCCGGGTTCGGGCAGCGTTTCGGTCACCGCGACGCGACTCGCGGCGGCGGGATCGAAATTGGGCTTGCCGCAGGCCGAAAGGGCGAGCGGCAGCGCCAGCGCAAGACTCAGGTGGCGCCACAGCGGCAACCGCACCAGCATAGGCATCGAATCCAATTCCTCCGAGAAACCGATGGCGGTCAGCATTGAACCGCTCATCCTTCGTCTTCGCGACGCTTCAATGGAGACGCCCCGCCAACGGTGAGCGCCAGAAGCAACGCGAAGGTTGCCGATGCTGCTGCACCGCGCAACGGATAGTCCACCAGCGAGTGGCCAAGCAAGACAATGATGCCATAGGCCAGAACCGCCAGCCGGAGCCAGCCCAGCGAGCGCTCACCTTCGAGTGCCTCAGGATGGCGCGCAGCGTTCCCCAACGTACGGCCGATCAGGACCACCCATCCGATCAACACGACAAGGCCGAGCAGGCCCGCCTCGATGACGACCTGCGCCAAGTCGTTGTGGGCGTTGTTGAGGTAGTTCGCGCTCATCTTTTCGTAGTTTTCGAATGCCCGGTAGGTCGCGTCGAAGCTGCCAAGCCCTGTCCCGAAGGGGAATGAGGCGGCTATCATGCGCAGATAGACTGGCACCAGCGCCAGTCGCCCATCGGTGCCGACCTGGTCGGTCTCGGCCAGATGCTGAAACAGAGGCGTGCGTACCAACACCAGTCCGGCAACCGCGATCGCCAGAGCCAGTCCGGAAATCGCGAAGCCGCGTGCGCGCCGCGGAATGGGGAGCCGCAGGAGGATCATGAAGGCGCTGAGCAGCAGCGCGATCGCGGCGGCGCCATAAGCCGCGCGTGAAAAGCTGGCGATCGCGCCCGCGATAAGGAGCAGGGCCACGCCGCCACCCAGAACGAGCGGTCCGTAGGACGCCTCGCGCCGCTTCAGGTCGAACCGCAAGCCTAGGTAGACCGCGATCGGCGCGCACAAGGCGACGAACGTTCCAAAATGATTGGCATTACTGAAAAAGCCGACGGCCGCATCGTCGTTCGTGATCGCATAGAAACGCAGCTTGCTGCCGGTACCGCCGGATACCTGCAGCAAGCCGAGAAGCGCCGAAATGCCGGCGAACGCCACAAGCCAGCCGAGGATGCGATTGGCCTGGGCAGCAGGCAGGTCACGGGCGGCGAGATAGACGGCCAGGGCTGGAGCGAAGGCGAAGCCGCTGCTGATAGTTCTTGAAGGGGTCAGGCTGAGCGGCAGCCATGGCGACTGGCCGAACAGCCCCAGCAGGTGCGCAGGATATTCATGCGCCGGCAGCTGGCGCCATATTTGCGGTGGCAGCGGCACCAATTGCACGACCGCGATCAGGAAGAGACCCGCGATGCAGGCCTTTTCCAGAAAGGATAGCCGGCGCCTCCCCGGCGTGACGGCAAGCAACGCCAGCACCACAAGCGCTGCCAGCATGGGCAGCACCGGAGCGAAGACGTCGAACCGCGTGGCGCCACCGAACAGCCATGCCGACACGAGCACGAACAATGTCAGGTTCGCCAGGGTCCGGGCACCGAACCCCTGCTGTACTTGCTTGAAAATGGACATTTCTCGTATTTTGGCGGCAATCGTGGCGCGCCATAGCGCAGACATTGGTTAAAGCAAACGCCTCCCGCGGTCACAACTTGATTTACGTGACCAGTTGGCTAGCCGTTGCGGCTGCCTTCAGGTGTTTTCCCGTGCCGCCAGGCGACCGTTCATTCACAGAAAGAATCCCACTTGAAGAAAGCAATCATTACCGGGATTACCGGTCAGGATGGTTCGTATCTGGCCGAGCAACTGCTTGAAAAAGGCTATGAGGTGCATGGTTTGCGCCGCCGCAGTTCCAGCTTTAATACCGGGCGGATCGAGCACGTCTATCGCAGCGCGCAAGACCCCGAAACGCACCTGGTCCTTCATTATTTCGACCTGACGGACAGTTGCAACGCCGCCCGCCTCATCGCCCAGATCGAACCGGACGAGATTTACAACCTGGCAGCCCAAAGCCACGTTGCCGTAAGTTTCGAGACGCCCGAATACACAGCCAACGCGGATGCCCTGGGCACGCTGCGGCTGCTCGAGGCGATCCGCACCGCCGGGCTGGGCGACTGCACCCGGTTTTACCAGGCCTCGACTTCGGAGATGTTCGGACTTGTCCGTGAAAGCCCGCAAACCGAACGCACGCCCTTCTACCCCCGCAGCCCTTACGGCATTGCCAAGCTGTATGCCCACTGGATCACGGTCAACTACCGCGAGGCGTACGGAATGTTCGCGTCCAGCGGCATCCTGTTCAATCACGAGAGCCCTCGCCGCGGCGAAACCTTCGTTACGCGCAAGATCACGATGGCCGTTGCCGCGATCAAGGCAGGTCTTGCCGAATGCCTCAACCTGGGTAATCTGGATGCGGAGCGCGACTGGGGTCACGCCCGCGACTATGTCGATGGCATTTGGCGGATCCTCCAGCATGATTCCGCGGACGACTTCGTGATCGCCACCGGAGAGACCCACAGTGTTCGCAGTTTCGTCGAACGCGCTTTCGCCCGCGCGGAAATGCCCATTGAGTGGGCGGGAACCGGCATTGAGGAAACAGGGCAGTGCCGCAGGACGGGCCGGACCCTTGTCAGGATCGATCCGCGCTACCTTCGCCGGGCCGAAGTCGACCATTTGCGGGGCGACGCCAGCAAGGCACGCCAGGTTCTGGGATGGCGTCCGACCGTCTCATTCGGCGAACTGGTTGACGAAATGGTCGATGCCGACATTGCGCTTCTTGCCCGCAAGCGGCAAAGGGACGCGCCGGCCGCATAGTGAGAATCCTGTTTTGAAGCGAAATATGCGGATACTGGTGCCGTTGACCGATGCATTCGGCGGCAGTGGCGGCATAGCCCTCTACAACCGCGATGTTCTCAAGGCGATGTCGGACAGCCCTGAGGTTGCCAGCGTCGTTGCGCTGCCGCGCATTGCCGGACCCTTCACCGAGCCCTTGCCGCCTCGTGTGGAGTGGCGGGAGGAGGCGGCGCGCGGATCGCTCCGCTATGTCGCGGAATGCATGATGAGCGTGATCAGGCGGCGGCCGATCGACGTGATCTGGTGCGCCCACGTGAACCTGTTGTCGCTTTGCGCGGTCCTTTCGCGGCTTGCCGGCGCAAGGCTCATCCTGGCGATCTATGGCGTCGAGGCGTGGGAGCCGTTCGAACGCAAGTCGTCCATTCCGGCCTTGCGCAGGGTCGATCGGGTGGTGTCGATCAGCCGCTACACGGCCGACCGCTTCCGCGAATGGTCCAACTTCGACGAATCGCGCATTTCGATCGTCGCCAATGCAATCGACCTCTCGGCATATTCCGACGGAGGCCGGGACCCGAACCTGGTACAGAGGTACGACCTCGCAGAACGCGAAGTGGTGATGATTCTGGGTCGAATGCATCCTTCAGAGGGCAAGAAGGGGTTTGACGAGTTGCTGGAGGCGCTGCCACTCATTCGCGACCGCCGCCCGGGCGTACTTGCGCTGGTTGCCGGCGAGGGCGACGATCGGCCCCGGCTCGAGGCCAAGGCAGAAGCCCTGGGGATCGCCGACGCCGTCCGGTTCACCGGGCAGGTTCACGAAGCCGAAAAAGCCGCGCACTACCGGCTTGCCGACGCCTACGTGCAGCCGAGTCGCCAGGAAGGGTTCGGCTTCGTTCATCTCGAAGCGATGGCTTGCGGCACCCCCGCGGTTGCCAGCATCGCCGACGGTGCCCGGGAAGCGGTGCGCGACGGCATGATCGGAAGGCTGATCGATCCATCCGATCCGGATTCTATAGTCAGCCAGACGATCCTGGCGCTCGATGACGCCCGGGGTGTGCCGGAAGGTCTCGCGCACTTCGCATATCCGCGTTTCGCCGGCGAGATCGCCGCGGTGCTGCGGGGCGTCGCACGTTGAGCGAGCCCGGCTGCGATGTCCTGGTCATCGGGGCGAGCGGGCAGGACGGCCCCTATGTGATGAGCGCTGCACGGCGCGCCGGACTTACGCCGCTGGGCACCTCGCGGCATGGGGCGAATGGCTTGATCCAGCTCGACCCGCACGATCACTCCGCGGTAACCCGCCTGCTCGATCGTCTGCGACCGGAGCGGCTGTTCGTTCTCGCCGGCCAGAGTTCGGTGGGCCGGTCGTACGATTGCCCGGCAGAGACCGTCCGCTCGCACACCATCCCACTGCTCAATTGCCTGGAATGGGTGCGCCTTCACGGGCCGCAGACGCGGCTGGTCTATACCGCCAGCGGCGAGAGTTTCGGCCCCCGCGAAGCCGGACGGCCCGCAGTCGAGACGGATGAATTTACGCCTGTCAGTCCCTATGCCTCAGCCAAGACAATGGCCGCGGTCTTGCTGGACAACTATCGTCGCACCTACCGCCTCCACGCCTCGAACGCCTTTTTGTTCAACCACGAGAGTGCAAGGCGCGGGACCGACTTCGTCTTTGGCAAGCTCCTGGCGGGATTGCGGGTCCTTGCCGAGGGCAGCATGACCGACCGGGTCCAGATGGGTGACCTGTCGGTGAGACGGGACTGGGGTTACGCTCCCGATTACTGCGAAGCGCTGCTGCGCATGAGCGACCTGGCGACCCCGCAGGACTTGATCCTGGCCACGGGCCACAGTGTCCAGCTGGCCGATGCTGTCGAGGCACTCGTCGCTGCGGCAGGGCTGACGATGGAATCCGCAGTAGTCAGCGGCTCGCAGCAGGTGCAGGCCTATCGTCCGCGCGACGAGCAGTACGCCGACCCCTCGCTTGCCGTCAGAACGATCGGCTGGGAATGCTCGACCCCGTTCCCAGCGCTGGCGGAAAAGCTTATCAACCCGCCCGATGAGTACCTTTAACCGGATCGGGCGCGAATACGTCGCGCAAGTCGCGGCGTTCGTCGTAGCGCTCTCCGACCGCCTTTTCATTCCCGCAGTATTTCTCCGCACCTTGGGAGTTGCCAGCTTTTCGGCCTGGTCGGTGGCGATTGCCGCTGGCGCGTTCGTGAGCGTCCTCGAATTCGGGGTCACCCGTTTCTATACCAATCGCCTGATCGCCCTGGTGGAACAGAACGATCATCAGGCGGCGCATCGCATGTATCGCGAAGCCCTTACGATGATCGCGGTATTGGTCATTTTCGCCCTGACGGTGATTGCCGTCGGGTTCGGCTATTTTGTCCGGGGCGTCGGAGACCCGGTGCTGGATCGTCAGCTTCCCTTCATCGCCATCCCGATTACCCTCGCCGCGGCGGTCCTGCAGTTGCTTGCCGTGCGCCAGGCGCTTTATCGCGCACACCGCAACTTCGCGGTAGAAACCTGGATCCGGCTTGGCGGGGAAGCTGCCCGGATTGCCGCGGTGGTTCTTGGCGCCCTGACAGGCATCGGCCTGCTCGAGATCGCGTGGGTGTGGCTCGGGGCAACGATCGCATTCGTGTTCGTTCCATTTTCGGTGCACACCCGCCTGCTGTATCGTGGCTTTGCCGACCGGATCGGACTGCCGCGAGGCGCGGAGTTCGTCAGCATGTCGCGGCTTGCGCCGGGGTTGTGGCTGCAATCGATGTTCATGACGCTCTACGCCACGCTTCCGGTTATGGCGATCGGGGCATTGACAGCCGCGCCGGCTCTTATCGCCCAGTTCGTCTTGATGCGGACCATCGCCAATTTCGTGCGCCAGATCCTGCAGATGTTCGCGAACGTATTCGGCATCGAACTGGCGCGGCGTCATGCTGTCGGCGACCATGCTGGATTTGCCCAAGTCTTCGGCGAGACCAACCGCTTTCTTGCGGTGCAGACCGCAGTGGCCACCGGCGCGCTGTTTGTCCTTGGTCAGCCGCTGTTCACGGTCTGGACGGGCAAGCCTGAGCTGTTCGACGAAACCATGCTGCTGTTCGCCGTTCTCCCGCCGGTTCTGATGCCGGCAACGATGTTGTCGATTGAAGCGCTGGCATACGCCAACCGGCCTTGGCCGATCGTTCGCGGGCGCGTGGTCCAGCTGGTGGTCAGCGTCGCGCTGTTCTTTGTTCTGCCGGCACAGAATCCCGCGTTGAGGATGACCGAGGCTCTGGCGATCGGAGAGATTGTGGGTCTTTCATTCCCGCTCATGATAGCGATTGGCCGGTTCAATCCGCTGATCCGGATGCGCAGCGCGGCCATGCTGCTGGTTTACAGCGGATTGGCTTTCGCGGTGACCGTGGCGATGGTGGCGCCCGTCTGGCTGTGCCCCGAGCTGGGAACGTTGGCGCGTGTGGCTTTGGGCGGCGCGATGGCGACGGTATCGCTGGTCACGTGCCATGCGCTGTTTGGCATGACCGCAGTTCGGCGCCGGTCGATCGTCGGCATGGTCCAGCGCGCGCTTGGTTAACCGCCTGCCGCTTCCAGCGTGTTGCTGACCGACCAGCGCATTTCGCGACAAAGCGGTGCATGAGCGGCTGGGGGAGAAACCAGCGCGTAATTGTCTTCGAAAAATCGGTCGCACTCGGGATTCCAGCGATCGAACAATTCGATCCCGTCGGGCGCCACACGGCCGACGCGATAGCCGGTCTTTTCGGCAAGGCCGAACACATCCAGCAGCGAGCGACGCGCCGCTAGCCACCGGCTGTTGTATTCGAACTGCACGACGCCGATCTGCCCTGCTGCGAGCATCGGTTCAAATCCGCTGAGCACGGCAAAATCATGCCCTTCGGTATCGATCTTGAGCAGGTCGATGTATCCGATTCCGTGCGATTGCGCGACCTGCGCGCCTGGCTCCACCGGGACCTCGATCGTCGTTACACTGGGATTATGGCTGCCGATCTCGAGACTGTTCGTGCCCGCCGTCGGCCCCACCAGGGCAAACGGAGCCGTGCCGCTGCGGTCGGACAGGGCAATGCCGTGGACGACAAGCCCGGGCACTGCAGCGAATTGCTCCCGGAGATGTGCCGCCGCGTGAGGAGCTGCCTCGAACAAGTGGAGTGCGGCATGTCTCTGGAGTTGCGCCAGGCAGGCCAGCGCCGCTTCGGACCATTCACCCCGATTCGCGCCGACGTCGAACAGGACGGGTGACCGGTCTTCGACCTGCTTCAGGACGCGCGCGATCAGCGCGGCCTCGCCGTTGCTCGCTATATCGTTCGTGTCCTTCTCGCCCCGCGCGCGCATGTAGAGCGCCCGCCCGATCCGCCAGGCGCGGTCACGCCCCAGCAGGCCAATGATGCGCTCAATCATGGACTTGCCACCCCGCCTTGCGAGAAAGTTCCTTCTCGATGAACGATCCGATCTCATGGCCGCGCGATACGTAGCTGTATGCCGGGACCGCGCGCTTGAGCGCGGCAGCCGCCAATCGTGCGCACAGCTGTTCGTGGCCCAGCGCCTGTTCGATCCGGCCGGCCAACTCCTCCACGTCGGTGAAGCCGAGATATTCCGTGTCGCGCTCGTACCATCGGGCGATCTCGCCGTTGTCGATGTGCAGCATCGGTACTCCACAGGCTGGGATTTCGAAACTGCGCGCAGAAACCTGATCCTCCCAATCGAACTGGCCATGCGGCCCCATATGGAAGGCCAGGGCAAGCTTCGCCTGACCCAGCGCCGCGGCCATTTCGTCGCCCGTGCGCTTGCCGAGGACCGTGATGTTGGGTGTCAGCGGTCGCGCTTCCCAACCGGCCCCCGCCACGGCAAATCGGCGCGCAGGTAGCCGGCCTGCGACAGCCGTCAGGAGCTGGTGCTTGTAGGCCGAGGTATTGCCGACGTAGATCGCGTCGAAAGAGGGTGCGGGTGCGGGGATCGGCCGATGCAGCAGCGGACAATAGCCATGCTCGACATGAGCCAGCGCGAGCTTGGGATAACGCGTCCTGAGATGATCCAGCTGATGCTGCTTAGTCGTGATGACCGCGTCATATTCAGCGAACACGGCCTCGTCGAAGCCTGAATGCGAAAAATCGAAGTCGGGAAACCAGTTTGCAAGCCACGCGCCCCGCGCGCGTAACGACCTCAAGGTGGCAGCACGCAGCCAGCTGGCCTTCAGCACCAAGATTGCGTCGAAGCCGATCGCGCCGTGCAGGGTGAGCACCGAGCGATTGAGTTCCCGCTCTCCCAGTGCGGTCAGGGCGCGCTGGGCGAGCTTTGCCGGTAGCCCCTGGACCCCGAGGATATATGGCTCGG
Source organism: Novosphingobium tardum (assembly GCF_042652045.1). Classification (NCBI taxonomy): domain Bacteria; kingdom Pseudomonadati; phylum Pseudomonadota; class Alphaproteobacteria; order Sphingomonadales; family Sphingomonadaceae; genus Novosphingobium; species Novosphingobium tardum. The sequence goes on from NZ_JBHSDR010000003.1 coordinate 555,909, forward strand.
TTTCGTCAAGTTCCGTGACCCGCCACCCGCGTTCCCTTAGCGCAGTGGCGAAATGCGGTGCGGGATTCGCCGGGTTGAGCCGGCCTACGACGGCAATGGCCGGCGCGGCCCGGTTGCCCCACGCGCTCATGTCGCCGATTGCAGTGCCGCACGCAGGCCTGCAACACAGCGATCATAGTTCCACGCCTCGATGCGGGCGAGACTGGCGCGGCCCATCGCGGCGCGGCGCTGGGGATCGGCCACGAGATCGCGCAGGGCGGCGGTAAGGCCTTCAACATCGCCCGCATCGAAGACGCGCCCGTTTTCTCCGTCGACGACGAGATCGGCCACCGAACCGATCTCGCGGCTCGCGACGATGGGCAGTCCGCCGCACATCGCCTCGTTGACGATCAGGCCCCAAGGCTCGGCCTCGGACGGCAGGACGAAGATATCCGAGGCGCCGAACAGACGGGGAAGCTCGGTCTGGTTGGCAAAGCCGGGGAAGATCACTGGGGCACCGGGAAGGTCGCGGGCCTGCGCCTTCAGTTCGGCCTCCATCTCACCCGCGCCGACCATCAGGATGTCCAGATCAAGCCCGGATGCGCGCAGGCGCCGCGCCGCCTCGATCAGATCGTCGGGATGCTTGCGGGCCATGAACTTGGACGCATAAAGGACCGTCGGAACACCATCGCGCAGGCTTAGCCGGGCGCGCAGCGCAGCTCTCTCGGCGGGTTCGAGCCGGGCTTGCGCAATCATCCGGTCATTGTCGACAGTATAGGGAAAATCGAAGATTTTCGACTCAGGCACCTGCATCGCCCGGTAGAACTCGCGGTTGCGCGAGCCGATGGCAAGGAAGCCGTCCAGCTGGGAATAATAGCGCGGCATGATGGCATTGCGCAGACCCAACCGACGCTCGGAAAACGGCAGGCCAAGATGGGTTTCGCCGCGGCTGAAGACCGGAATTCCCTTTAGCTTGGCTGCGATCGTCGCCAGATGGTTGGCGCCGAAATTATGGCCGTGAATGACGAGCGCGTCGAGCCGGCCCCGCCATACGGCACGCATCACATCGGGCGCGAGCATGCGAAGCGGCCCCGGCGCAAGCTTGCGCTTGCGGGCACCGGCAACAAAGACGGGGTCGGTTCCTTCGAGGAGGTCGATGTCCCAAGTCAGCTTCTGGCGGAAGCCGGGATCGAAATCGCCGCGAATGCTGTGATCGGTCAGGTAGATCGGAACCGCTTCCAGGTCCTCGCTCGCGTTGATCCGGCAATAGAGCGGCACGAAGTACTGGATCGGATGCGAGTTGACGAACCCGATCCTGCGCCTGCGGGCTGGAAACTGCGCCTTCATACGGCCGCTGACTGCAGGTCCTTCAACCGTTCCCGAAAATATGCGATCGTGCGCTCGAGCCCCTGATCCAATTCGATCGACGGCGCCCAGCCAAGGATTTTCCGGGCCCTGGTTATGTCGGGCCGTCGCTGGCGCGGATCGTCTTGGGGAAGCGGTTCGTTGATCATCGGCACCGAAGATCCGGTCTGCGCAAGAACCTTTTCGGCCAGTTCGATCATCGAGAATTCCGACGGATTGCCCAGATTGATCGGGCCGCTAACCGTGTTGTCGGTATCCATCAGGCGCACGAAGCCGTCGATCAGGTCGTCGACATAGCAGAACGACCGGGTTTGGCTGCCATCGCCGTAGATCGTGATCGGCGTGTCGTTCAGGGCCTGGACGATGAAATTGGAAACAACCCGCCCATCGGCATGGTGCATGCGCGGTCCGTAGGTGTTGAAAATCCGCGCGACCTTGATCTGCAGACCCATCTGGCGATGATAGTCGAAAAACAGCGTCTCGGCGCAGCGCTTGCCCTCGTCATAGCAGGAGCGGATGCCGATCGGGTTGACGTTGCCCCAATAATCCTCGGTCTGGGGGCTGATGCTGGGGTCGCCGTATACTTCGCTGGTCGATGCCTGAAAGATCTTGCACTTCAGCCGCTTTGCCAGCCCCAGCATGTTGATCGCGCCGTGGACGCTGGTCTTCGTGGTCTGCACCGGGTCATGCTGGTAGTGTACCGGGGAGGCGGGGCAGGCCAGATTGTAGATTTCGTCGACCTCGACAAAAAGCGGGAAAGTCACGTCGTGCCGCATGAATTCGAACAGCGGGTTGGCCGCTAGATGCGCGATGTTGCGCTTGGATCCGGTGAACAGGTTGTCGAGGCAGATCACTTCATGACCATCGGCCAGCAGACGATCGCATAGATGCGAGCCGAGGAAGCCTGCACCCCCCGTAACGAGGATGCGCTTTCGGCTGTCGTAAAGTCGGGTCATGGGGTGAGATCAGTCCTTTGGATCGGCGCGCGCGGGGGGACGCGTGCCTCTAGCGGAACGTCCCCGGAGTGTAAATTGATGTCCATCGCCAAGGATTTGCGCAGGATATGGATCATTACGGGATCCAGCTCGACGTCGGTGGCAAATGCGAACTGCACCGTCCGGATGATTACCCTGCGCAGATAGCCGCGGATGGCGGTGACGATGCGGTGCGCCAGGCGGCGGTGCCGGGCAAAGGTTGCGCCGGTGTATCGCCAGGTTTCCAGACCGCTGCCCAGCGCCAGTTGCTCCACCTTGAGCTCGGACAAGGCGACCTTGTGGGTCACGTCGCCGTGCTGGGCAATCAGGCCGAACGGGCTCTGCCCGTTGGGGTAGCGCAGGACGACGAAGCCTCCGGGGCGGAGGGCCCTGGCAATCGCGAAGAGCTTGCGGCGGATGACGGTTTCCTCGAGGTGTTCGAACACGTCGATCGCGACGACGATGTCGAGCGAGTCCGGAGCCAGCGCGCCGCTTTCCTCGAAAGAGGGATCGACAAGCGTGATTCCCGCTTTCTCTGCCGCGGACAGGCTTTCGCGCGTCAGTTCGCAGCCGGAGACTTCGGCACCCCGTTCGCGCGCCCAGGCGAGGAGGGCGCCCTGGCCGAAGCCGATTTCAAGGAGGGCCTTGCCGCGCAGATCTATCCCGGCAAGGTCGCGGGCGAACCGGTCGTGATCGAGTGCCTCGCACACGAAGAACTTCTGCCAGCCCTTCCATTCGATGTAATCTGCGTAAAGCGATGCATCCAGCGGCTTCTCGTCAGCGGTCACCGTCGTTCTCCCGCCAACGCCGCTGGCACTGTCGGTTGCGGCGTTCCGGTCGCTGCTCCCAGCCACGTTCTCCACGTCGCAATTGCATCCTGGTTCGCAACGAAACGCTCGGCACGCTGCCTCGCTCCCGCCCGCCAGCATGCCCGCTCAGCGGAAGACAGGACAGCAAATTGGTCGATTGCCTCGGCTACGGCCTGGGGATCCTCGCTCGCCCGGTTGAAGCCAGCCCGGTCGGGCTCAAGTCCGTTCCACGGGGTATGGAGCCCGGTCAGGACCGGCGTGCCGCTGGCCAGCGCCTCGAAGATCGTGTGCCCGAAGTTCTCGCTTGCCGAAACATTGATGAACAGATCGGCCCGAGCATAAGCGGCCGCGGCATCGCGGTTCGCCACCGGCCCCAGCACCTCCACCGAAACGTGGGGCGGTAGCGCCGCGATCTGCGCCTGGCACAGTTTCCAGTAATCCTGATCGTGGACCGGACCATGAATGGCCATCAACACGGGCCGCTCAACGATGGCCAGGGCATTGAGAGCGTTGTGCAGCCCCTTGACCGGACTGATCCGTCCCAGAAACAGCAGCCGCAGCGCCTGAGTCGGCGCGGGCTGGTGCCGGGGGAGCGGCTCGATCCCGCGCAGGTTGTTGGCATCGAGGATCGCAGCCCCGGGCATCGCGCGCCGTACATCGGCCGCCTCCCCGGCACCGGTGACGTGCATTGTCACTCCCCCGAGCAGGCCCGTCAGCCCCAGCGCACCGCGCAGCACGCGCTTGCGACGGGCATGGATGGCAAGTGCTCCCGAAGCGAACTCGCCTCTGGTCGAAAGAAGCACCGGCACGTCCGGCAGTCGCCCCAGCCGCCGGGCAAGCAGGGCCGGTAAGGTGAATTCGCGATCCCAGACGCTGTTCAGCCACAGCCGGTCGGGCCGGCAGGCGCGGACGGCGGAGATCAGCCCGCGCGCACCAAGCGGCCCGACCTCGCAGAAGGTGATTCCTCCCCAGGGCATGGCGAGGCGCGTGCCGGAGGCAATGCGCGGGCGCTCTACCGGCGCGCCGTTGCGTGCAAACAGTTCGAACCGCACGTCGTGTTTGAGAAAGTCGGCGATCTGGCGCACGCTTTGCACAGGTCCGCTCGAATCATTTTCGGGCCAGGCCGCGCCGATCAGCACCGCCACGGTCGGGATCGCATCGGGGATCATATCTCTGCCAGATCGATGCCATAGACGCGCCCGAGCCAGTCCTTGAACGCAGGAGTTCCACCCTCGCGCAAAACGGCCCGGGCCTCGTAGATTTTCACGTCGACGAGGAAGAAGTTCCACAGGCCTTGAAAGAAGTGGAAGAGGAACCCCGCGCGTCCATCCAGGAAGCCCAGCGCGAAGACGTAGCGATAGACGAAATAGCCGATGGCACGGACAAACAGCGGGGATGGCGAATAGACCATCTGCCGCAGGATTCGCTTACGGCGCACGTGCCGATTGAGCTGGCTGAGATCGATCTCGGCGGCCCGGTTCATTTCTCCCAGGATCGTCTGCACCATCTGCCGGGTGGTGTAGCCGTTGTGTTTGGCCGTCCACCAGCCGATGTCATTCAGGTTTTCGTCGATGATTGCGCCCTTTGCGATCTGCCGGGTCTCCCCCCGTTCCACGAGAACCTGCTCGTCCATCCACCGAGCCTCGATCCGCGCCATGCCGGTTCGCCACAGTCGGGTGAGGAAGACCTGGCCTATGCCGCCGAATCGCAACTGGCGTCCGGCAAAGACCACGCCGCGGCGAAGCGAAAAGGCGCTGATCTCAGCCGTAGCGGTCGTTGTCGCAGCGCGGATGGCATCAAGGCCAGCCGCATCCACGTATTCGTCGGCATCGATCCGCAGAATCCATCCCGTAGTGACGTTTGCCGCCTCCATCCCCCAGTTGAACTGCGCGGCATGGTTGACGAAAGGATGCACCAGCACCTCGGCGCCAAGATCCGAGGCGATTTCCCGCGTGCGATCGGTGGAAAAGCTGTCGATGATCAGCACGCGCTTCACGTGATTGCGAATTCGCTCGATGCACCGGGCGATGTGGATCTCTTCGTTGAAGGCGATGACGATTACCGTCACATCCATCGGCGGGAGGGCCGGCGAGACCGGACGAACGGTTGCCATTAACCGTTGGCCATCGGGCGCGCCAGCGCAACGCCAAGCGTTTTCTCGTAATGCAGAACGAGTCCGTCAATGCCCTCATCGGCGACGATCTGACGGGCTTCATGAATCTTCACGTCGATCAGCATGTAATACCAGAAGCCGTGAAGGAAGTGCCAGATCAGGCCCAGCTTCCCGTCAAGGAACCCCAGCAACACGAAGTACCGATAGAACCAGTAAAGCGCAGGGCGCAGGAAAAGCGGAAAACGCGCGTAGATGCGGTTGCGCAGAAAGCGTTTGAACCGCGCGCGCCGTGGCAACATGGCTCCTTTCGTGGCAACCTGGTGGTCGGGGCTGTGCTGCAACATCATGAAATCGATGACGTGGCGGCTTGCGTAACGGTTATGCTTGTCCGTCCACCAGCCGATCGAGTTCAGGTTTTCGTCGACGAGATTGCCGCGAGCACGGGTGATCTTGCCGCTCACCGTCGTTCGTTCGTCCATCCAGCGCTGTTCGACGCGGCCCTTGCCGGTCCGCCACAGCCGGAGAAGGTCAGTCGAATAGTAGCCTCCGAAGCGGAGGTGCTTGCCCTTGAAGATCACCTTGAGCCGCAGTTCCACTCCCGCGACGTCGTCGCTAAGCCGGGGCATGTCGCGATGCAGCCAACGTAGCGCTTCGTCATCGAGATATTCGTCGCAATCGAGCCGCAGCACCCACGCCGTGTCGATCTGAACGGCATCGAGCGCCCAGTTGAATTGCTGCGCCTGGTTGACGAAGGGATTTTGCAGGGTCTCGGCGCCCATCGCCTGGGCCCGGGCGATGGTGTCGTCGGTCGAAAAGCTATCGACGACGACCACGCGGCGAACATGGTCGCGTATGCGACCGATACAGCGTTCGACGTGGATCGCCTCGTTGAAGCTCAGCACGATTACGGTGATGTCGAGAGGCGCGGGAACGGACACGGATAGCTCAGACAAAGATTTCTGCGGCCTTCTCGACCGGGACGGAAAAGAAGTCCTCGCTTGGCGGATCGTCGCTGACTGCGATCCAGCTTCCGGCGTGATATTGACGGATCTCATAGTCCTGGTCCGCCAGCGCCCTAAACACGGACGGCCGGTTGTCGCGATGAACCTCGATATAGAGCGCGGGGCGGATATCGCCCAGCAGCCGCCGGGCGCCCTTCATAAACATTCCCTCGCCGCCCTCGAGATCGACCTTGACCACCGTTGGCGCTGGAAAGCTATCGAGCAGCCGGTCCGCCGAAAGCGTCGGCACCAGGCGAACCTCGCGACTTTCCCCGTGCTGGGTACTGATCTTGCCCTCGACAAGCCCGTTCGTGCTGCGCCCGCGACCAGCGATTGCGAAGCGGGCCACGCCTTCGGATTCGCCCACGGCACAGCAGAGAACCTCGATGGGCAGATCCGGATTGCGGCGCGCACTGTCGCGCAGCAGATCAGCAAGGAAGGCGTCGGCCTCGACCATCAGCACCGGCGCACGGGTGCGCGCCGCAGCGCATAGTCCGAATGCCCCGACATTGGCGCCAAGGTCCCACACGACGTCTCCCGGGCGGGCGAGCCGCTCGACCGCGAAGACCAGCGCACTTTCATCGCGCCAGGGATCGCGCCGCAGCCAGCGCAACGAGGCATCCGGCGAGACGACCAAGGGGCGGGCGGCGAACTCGCCGGGCAGATGCCGTACGAGGCGCCGGTTGCGCATGGCGAGTTCGGCAAGGCGACGCAGCGTAATCACGGCTCGATTCCCGCCATGAGCAGGGTGACGCGCGAGACCGCGGAGAGGGTGGCGTAAGCGATGGGCGGTGGTCCTCCGCTTTTGCAGGCATCGAGGAACCGGTCGACGAGGGCCCGCTGGCCCTTGTCCTGCTGCCGCGCCTTGGTCGTTTGAGTTCGCCCGCTGCGCGTGATGCGCAGTTCGCGGAAGTCGTCGAGCGAAATCACGAGATTCTGCCCGAAGGCCTCGATCCTCTCCTTGGGCACGGACGGGTCGCCCAGCGAGGTGTAGAGGATGTGGCCTGTCGACCCGTCGGCAAAACGCACGATGGCCTGGATCGCATCATCGTGTCCGGGGGTCGCCACCACCGTGACATCCAACGGATCGGCCCCGCACAGCGTGCTCAGGGCATCGACGAAATGGCACGCCTCCCCCGCAATCCGTCCCCCGCCTTCGCTCCCGTGCACCCAGCTTTCCGGCGGGATGTACCCCGCGTTGACCCGATAGTGCATCAGCAAGGGGCCGCCGGTGCTGGCCGCGGCTCCGCGCGCCGCAACCAGCAGCGGTGCGAACCGGCGGTTGAACCCGACCGTAAGGATCCCGTCCGACGCCTCGGCCGAGGCCATGACTTCCGCCAGCGATGCGTGATCGAGCGCCAAGGGCTTTTCCACGAAGACATTGCGTCCGGCCTCAAGCGCCGCCACGGCCAGGGCGGCGTGGGTATCGTGCCGGGTGGCGACGAACACCGTCGCGACGTCGGGATCTGCAAGTGCTGCCGCAGGATCGGTCGCTGCAACCGCAAAGCCGAACTTCTCGGCCGCATTGCGTGCCGAAAGCCCCGAGGCGGTAACGACGCTGTGCAGATGGGCCTTGCCGCTGGCAGTCACCGCCGGGAGAAGCACCGAGCGGGCATAGTTCCCCATGCCTATAAACCCGATGCCAGACCCCGGCACGGCGTCGCCTCCGGTGTGGGTCGGCGCTACGCGGATGGCGTGCTCTGGCGGCGACTCCTGCTGCGGATAATCAAGGAGGACCGCGAGGTATGGCTCACTCGAGGCGAGCAGGGCGTAGGCGTCCTCGGCCCGGTCGATCGGGAAGCGATGGGTAACGAGCTTCGCAGGGGTGACGCGGCCCTGGGCGATCAACTCGAGGAACGCTTCCATGTTGCGCTGCTCGGTCCAGCGGACATAGGGGAGAGGATAGTCGTGGCCGTCGTTCTCGTAGGCCGGATCGTACCGTCCAGGGCCGTATGACATCGACAGCCGCAGATCGAGTTCGCGCTTGTAAAAGGGCTCGCGGTCAAGCTCCAGGCCGACCATGCCGACCATCACCACGCGTCCCTTCATCCGGCTCAGTTCCGCCGCTTGGTTTACGGGCGCGGAGGACTTGCTGGACGCGGTGATGATCACGAAGTCGGCACCGACGCCGCGGGTCTCGTTCGCGACGAGAGCCGCCGGATCTTCGCTCGTGACAGCGTCGGCTCCCATTTCCAGCGCCAGCCTGGCCCGGTCCGGATGTGGGTCGTACCCGATCACACGGCATCCGTTCGCCTTGAGCAGCTGCACGGTAAGCTGGCCCAGCAGGCCGAGCCCGATCACCAGCGCCCGCTCGCCCAGCGTCGGCTGCGCTACCCTTACCCCCTGCATGGCGATTGCGCCAAGCGTAACGAAGGCGGCATCGTCATCGCTCACCCTGGCAGGGATCGGGACGGTCAGATGCTTTGGCACCGCATTGAACTGGGCATGATTGGCCACCGCCGCGCCGGCGCAAGCGACGCGTGTGCCGGGGGTGAAGTTGCCTGCGTCCCTGTTCGACTCCATGATGGTTCCGGCGAGGCTGTAGCCTAGCGGTATTGGCGTATCGAGCTTGGCAAAAACCTTGCGTGCGGTGTTCGCGACGCCTTCCTGCCGCGCCTTGGCAATCACCTTGCGGACAAGGTCCGGTCGAGCGCGAGCCTTGCCGGCCAGCGAACTTTTGGCCAGGTCGATGATCTGGCGCTCGGTGCCGGCCGAGATCAGCGAAACCTTGGTAGCGACCAGATTCTGGCCGGGCAGCGCCTGCGGCGCGGGGACATCGACGACCCGCATTGCGCCGGTCCGGTAGCTTTGTTCGACTTGTTGCATTTCGTGCCTCAGACCGCGGCGAAGCGGATAGTCAGGGATTGATGTCCGGCGGGCCAGCGAAAGACAATCCGGCGAGTTGGCAGGGCTATCCCCATGTCGGGCCACCACCAGGCATCTTCGACTTCTCCCGCGAGATCCGCTTCGCAGACCAGGCGCACGCGGCCCTTGCCAATCACCAGCCGGGAATCTTCATGCGAGCAAGCCCACGCCGGGTGAAGTAGGAAGCGGCTGGCCCAGGGGACGTTCGGTGCCCGGGACAAGCTGTCCTCGATCAGGACAGTTTCTGGCGTTGCGCGTAGTGTCCTTCGCACCCGGTTGCAATGGCCCGTTTCGGCGCCGCGAAATCCATCGTGGCTGACAGTGACGTTGAGGCCCGAGCCATTGGCATGGGCCTGCTCGACACAGGGGACCGGCCGCCAGCCGCACCGGAAGGCTCCAAAGAAGTCGGCCATCGGCTCGTTGTCGGGCGAAGTCACGTTGTGGCTTTGCGCCGCGCGGCTGGCATCGCGCCGTGAGCCCTCAACGTATTCGTAGACCCCTTGGTCGACGACAAGCCGGTCGAGGCCGAACGAAAGTTCGATGCTGCCGATATCGCCGTGTGCATGTGCGGGCAGGGCTTCTGCGCCGATCTCGCCGAACTTGATGAAGGTCGAAAAGCCCGGGCTCAGCAAGGCGCCGAAGCCGCCTTCGGGCAGGACGCAGCCGGACGAAAGGGCAGGTACGGGGTATGGCCAGCTCGCGGCCAGCTTCCCGGCGGCGTAGGCCATCGAAAGGCCGGCGTCGTTGAATTGCGCCGGTCGTCCGTCGGGATGGGTCAGGGCGCCTGCGACTGCGATCATTCGGGAGACAAGCGGTGCGAACTCCTGCCGCTCTGCCGCCGGGAGCACGGAGCAGCACTCGATAAGGTCGGCGGCCACCTGGTTGTGGTACGACGGGGATCGTTCGAAATGCACCCCGTCGGATAGGACCTGACGCCGCAGCTCGGCTCGCAGGATGCCGGTCGCCCGATTTTGCCAGCGGATGGCCACCGGGCCCTCGAAGCAGGCGGCGCCCCAGAGCAGCGCCTTGATGTTCTTGACCAGGTGGTTCCCGCCGAGGTCGGTTTCCGGAAACCGCGCCAGCCACCCTAGCTGCGCCGACAGCGAAAGCTCGATGCGGCACAAATCAGATGGGCAGACCGTCTCGCCATGGCGGCTGAGCCATTGCATCCAGCACACTACCCGCAACGAGAGAGCATAAGCGTTCCATCCGGCACGGTGGGCGCCCTTCGCGCCGGCCGGGTTGGCGGCGATCCAGGACAGGATCGCAGCCAGCCCGCAGTCGGGCGCGAGCACCTCCAGAAACTCCATGTAATGAAGATTCATCAGCCACAGCTGACCCAGGGCCGGGTCATCGGGGTGCCACGCGATGTCGGGACCGAAACTGCGGCTGGTTCCGAGGAAGGTGAAGTGCCAGCCATCCGGGCCGGAGCTGGCAGCGATAGAGCGGGGCGCAAACGCTGGCGCGGGCAGCTCCGCCGCCCGTCTGAGCCGCAATGCCGGCGGCGGCGCCGCGCGGCCTGCAATACCCGTCGCCTGTTCGATGCGGCGGACAATGCGCGTGGCGATCCGCCGCGGAGGGAGCCGCCGGGCGAAGGCAAAGCGCGGAAACGTCTGGTCCAGGCGGTCGAGGATCATGGCCGCAGCGCTGCGATCGCCGCAACCATTTCGCCGGCAAGCCGCGTCCGATCCAGCCGTTGCACCACGAAAGTGCGGCCGTTATCGCCAAGCCGGACTACGCGCTCCGGATCGCTGGCGAGCGTGCGCGCGGCTTCTGCCAGTTCCCCGGCGTCCTCGGGTCGGATCGCGATGCCGGCGTCAGCCTCTTCGAGGAGCGAGCGCGCCTCGCCGGCAACTCCGAGGACCACGGGGCGCGCCATGGCCATCGCCTCGATCATTTTGCTCGGCAGGACCGACAGGAAGGTTTCGCTATCCTTGAGGAGCACCAGAGCGGCATCGCTCGCGGCCCAGATTGCCGGCACGGCCTCGCGCCGCTGCTGTCCCAGCATTGTCAGGTTCGGCAAGTCGTTGCGCGCGGCAATTGCGGCGACACGCCCGCGGTCGGCGCCGTCGCCAACCAGCAGGAAGTGGATGCGCGGATCGTCGCGGCACAGTGCTGCCGCTTCCACCACGGTTTCGAGCCGGTGCGCCATCCCGTGGGTGCCGAGGTAAGTCAGCACGAATTTGCCATCGAGGCCATATTGCGCGCGAAATGCCGCGCCGGCTCCCGGTGCAGCGACCAGGCTTTGAGCGGTGACGCCATTGCGCACGACGATCGCCCTTTTTCCCGGTGCCTGCGCAAGCACGTGCGCCCGGTGGGCATCGGTCGTCACCACGAGCAGATCCGCGGCTCGATAAGCCGCGCGCTCCAGCAGTTCGAGGCCGCGAATGACCGGATTGCGCCGCATTGCACCCACCGCGACAATGCTTTCCGGCCACAGATCGCGAATCTCGAGCACCCACGGCCGGCGAGGTGATTTCAGCAGCCAGCCGGCCAATCCGCTGAAGAACTGCGGACTGGTCGAGATGACCACGTCGCTGGCAGGCAGCCGGCGCCGGGCGTGGGCGACCGCGGCAAAAAAGCTGACAAAGGCAAGGCTGCGCCCGACTATTCCGCGATTCGCCGCGATGAAGGTCTTCAGCCGGATCACCTCGATCCCGTCCACCGTCTCTCGCGCGAAGCGATTGACGTAGCCGGGGTAGACTCGTCCCCCGGGGTGGCTTGGCGCGGCGGTGACGATCGTGACTCGATGCCCCTGCGAAATCCAGGCGCGCGCATGTTCGATCGCGCGATTGGCGGGGGCGTTGCTTTCTGGCGGAAAGTAGTGGGTGACGAGGAGCAGGTGCATCTTCGCTCACCAGGACAGCCGCTCGGCCGCCATATAGTCGGCGAGCACCTGCCGCGCCCACCCCTCGGACAGCCGGGTGCCGGCCTTGCCGCCGATCCACCGTTCGACCGGGATCCCGAAGCCGGTCTTGGCGCGGTCTACGATCGCGGACGGCACGGGCAGGAGCGGCGCCCTGGCGAGCAACCGCTTGCCATCGCCGGGTCCGAATCGGGCCACGTGAGCGGCCATCGTGCGCGACAGTGCCACGTCGACCAGGGGGAGTCGGATCTCGAGAGAATGTGCCATTCCCGCCCAGTCGCTATCGCGGAGCAATTGGTTGCGCATGTAGAAACTGCTTTCCAGCGCGCTGATCGTCAGCGGCGTGCAGGGATGGGTAAATCCATCGGCCACCGCCGCGACCGGATCCAGCAGTCCAGCGCGCGAAAGACCGGCATCAATGACGTGCTGGGGAAGAACTGACCCAAGATCTCTCGGCAGCAGCATCGATCGCCGGGCGAGGTAGGCGCCGGGAAGGGTGCGCGCATAGTCCAGCACCTGCCCGCGCTTGCCCGGGAGCAGCCGTGACGAGGCCGCACGCGCCAATGCTCCCAGCAGCGGAATCCTGCCAAGGATGCGCGTCGCACGGTGCGTGCGCGGCACCGTCTGGAAGGTGGAATAGCCCGCCAGAAGCTCGTCGCCCCCCAGGCCGGACAGCACTACCTTCAGGCCGGCCCGGGCGGCGGCACGGCTGACGAACCAGCTGTTGACGCCGTCGATGCTTGGCTGGTCCATCGCCGCCTGGATTGCGGGCAGGCTGGCCCGGAAATCGTCGGCGTCGATGGTCTCGACGATATGCTCGGCGTGATAGCGATGGGCAATTTCCGCTGCCAGCGGTGCTTCGTCGCGGGCGGTGCCCTCAAATTCCGAAAAGCGCAGCGTGATCGCCTTTACGCGGTCCGCACCGGCATCTCGCATCAGGGCAAGGATCGCGCTCGAGTCCACCCCTGCCGACAGGAAACAGCCGACTTCGACATCGGCGAGAAGGTGATGTGATACGCTGTCGCGGAGCGCCGCCGCAGGATCGGCAGGCGCCGCCTCGGCCCCGCGCACCATGAGATCGCCCAGGGTCAGGAATGGTTCGGGCGTTTGCGCGATGCCATCGGCATCGACCATCAGGCTGTGCCCAGCGGGCAGGGCGCAGATCCCCGCAACGATGGTCCGGGGCTCGGGCACCGCGCCCCACACCGCATAGCCGACCGCTGCGGCGGGATCGACGCGCCGGGACGAATCCGGATCTGCCAGGAGGGCACGCACCTGCGAAGCGAACGCGAAACCCCGGCCGGGCCCGGTACCCGTCGCCGGCCGATAGTAGAGCGGCTTTATCCCGTGGGTATCGCGCGCCAGAAGCAGTTCGTTACTGCGGCTGTCCCACAGCGCAAAAGCAAACATTCCGCGTAACTGGGCTAGCGCGCCCCGGCCATCGCGCAAATAGAGATTGAGGATGGTCTCGGTATCGCTGTCCGAATGAAACCGGAAGCCATCGCGAGCCAGCCCCTCCCGCAGTTCGGGATGATTATAGATTTCACCGTTGTAGACAATCGTCAGTACGCCCGTGCTGTCCGTCATGGGCTGATGCCCGGCCGGGCTCAGGTCGATGACAGACAACCGCCGATGGCCAAACTGGAGACGGCCATCGAGCAGCTCGGCAGCGCCGCAATCGTCAGGGCCGCGGCTTTGCATCCTGTCGCGCATGACGACCAGTCGTTCGCGCTCGCGCGCGCCTCCAGCGGAGGTGAAAAAACCGACAATCCCGCACATCGATCAGGCCGCCTGGTCGATGCGTCGCCGCGAAACAGCCGCATTGGCCAAGGTCAGGACGAAATGCCCGATTACCCCGAACGCAATCGGTCCCAGAACATCGGCAACGAAGAAACCGTCGAAGCGGGAGCCCATCCGCACGCCAAGCAGCACGATCGGGAAAAGGTGCCAGGCGGAATTGAGCTGAACCGAGAGGTTGTAGATCGACCATGTCGATACGACCGTGCCCAGCAGCATCGCGATCAGCACCACCCCCAGCCAGCCCCCGTTCCAGTAGGCTTCTGGAGCCAGTCCCGGCGCCAGGCTGTTGTTCCAGTTCCCGGTCATCTGATAAGACAGCTGCCGGGCGTCATCGGTGATGATCGGTTTGTCCGGCCACAACGCCCGCGGAACGAAGATCGCAGCAGCATTCTCGTAGGTCGATCCGCCCTGGCCCGTATCGCGAAGTGCAACGACGAACGAGCCGACGTTGACATAGCTGAAGCGCAAGGCCGCATAGTTCACATCCTCGTCTCCGGATGCCATTGCCCGGTCATCGAAGTATGTACCGAGCATTTCCAGGCGCTCGGACAACGGCGCGGGCGCGTCGATTCCGCCGTAGCGGACGCTCATCAGCATCCGCCCCTGGTCGACAAGCGGCGCCGAGAGGAAGAACAGTGCGACGATCGAGCTGGCCATGATGACCGCACGCCGCAAGGTGGGCCGCAGGTAGAAGTAGGCCAGGCAGAGCATGACCCAGGGCATGACCGTGGATGACTTGGAAAAGGCCAGCAAGCCAAGCAGAACGAAAAGGAGGCCGAACATTATCACGGGCAGAAGCAGCGGCGAACGCCGCCGCGCCAGCGAGACCGTCGTCAGGAACAGTCCGATCATCGAGGCCTGGGCGACTTCGCTCAGGAAGGCGGGGAAGGTCGTCCGGACATAGCCGAACTGGTACGGAATGATGAACATGAAGTTCGCCGCGGCCCCGAGCAGCAGGAACGAGAGGCCGATCACGCTCAGGTCCAGCGACGACTTGGGCAGGTCGAAAAGGCCCCTGCGCTCGCCGGTATAATCCGGCCGCGCCGTTACTATGCGCACGACAGCAAGCATCACCAGCGTGAACAGGACGAGGATGACGTTGTATTCAAGAATGTCGTGCGCATAGACCGTGAAGAACATCTCTGCGTAATCGCGGGAGGCGTCGTTGGCCACGATCAGCACGACCGTACCGAAGCCGCCATAGAAGAAGATCGCGGCCCGCAACCAGAGAAGGGGGGTCCAGACGGTCGCCACGCTGACCCGCAGCATCCCGATCGTCGCGCGGGCCATTGTGAACATCAGGACGACTGGCACGAGCACATTCATGATCGTCAGCCAGAGGCCTCCCAACAGGAGCGCAACCGCGCCCAGGGCGCTGGCCAGCAGGAGCAGCGCCAGCTCGTCGAACGAAGGTGCCAGCATTTGGTGCGCCGTGAGGGGCGCGGCCCGATTGGAGGTTCGGACCCCGCTAGCGGGGATAGAGAGGGTGGCCATCGCGCGGGGAGTTGCCATGTCGGTGCCCGGCTGGCAACGGAAACCTAACAGGGGCGCAATCTGGAGCAGATACGTAAATGTGCGGGATCGCAGGCACTTTGGGCCTCACCAAAGCCACAACTGGCGCCAGCGCCGAAGAGATGGCGGCCCTGCTGGCGCACCGCGGACCCGACGATCAGGGGGTGGTGACCGACGGTCCGGTAACCCTCATCCACCGCCGCTTGGCCATCGTCGACCTGAGCCGCGCCGGTCATCAGCCGATGAACGATGCCTCGGGGCGGTTCATTATGGTCTACAATGGCGAAATCTACAATCACCGCGAATTGCGCGCAGCCTATCTGCCGGGCCATGATTTTCGCGGAAGCAGCGACAGCGAGACGCTTCTCGAACTGTTTGCCTGCCAGGGGCCGGCCGCGTTCGGGCGCCTGAATGGCATATTCGCCGCTGCGATCTGGGACCGGCGCGACCGGCAACTGATGCTTGCCCGCGATGGCGCGGGCGTCAAGCCACTCTACATCTGGGCCGCGCCTGGGGGCGGGATTGCCTTTGCTTCGGAAATCAAGGCGCTTTGCGCCGCGCCGGAATTTGCCTCGGCCCTCGATCCGGTCGCTGCCGCGGCATATGCAACCTATCTCTGGTCCCCAGGCGAACGCACGATGTTTGCCGCAGTGCGCAAGTTCGAAGCGGGGCGCTGGCAGCGTTTCGATGCGGCAGGCCGCCTGCTGGGGGGCGAAAGCTTTTATAACCTCCCGCCCTATCGGCCGATTGCGATGACGCCCGAGGAAGCGGCCCGAGAAACCGCCGATGAGCTCGCGCGTGCGGTCGAACGCCAGATGCTCGCCGATGTCGAGGTCGGTGCCTTTCTCTCCGGTGGGCTGGATTCAAGCGCAATCGTCCACTTCGCCCGGAAGCATTCGGCGCGTCCCCTGCAATGTTTCACCTTGGCCTACCCCGATGGCCACGATGCCGAAATGGTCACCGACCTACCTTATGCGCGGCAGGCGGCGGCGCATCTTGGCGTATCGCTGCATGAGGCGGAGATCACGCCGCGCATGGCCGACGACCTGCCCCGCCTGGTCGAGATGCTGGACGAACCGCAGGCCGATCCTGCCGCGATGGGCAATTTCTATATCGCCGCTGCCGCGCGCGAACGCGGGATCAAGGTGCTGCTCGGCGGGTCGGGCGGAGACGATGTCTTCACCGGCTATCGCCGCCACAGCCAGTTCGCCCACGATGGTGCGCTCGGCGCTGTCCCCGGTGCCGTGCGCGCCATGCTGCTGCGGGTTGCCGGCTCGCTTGGCCGGGGCGAGAGGGCGCGCCGGATCCAGAAGGCGCTCCGGGCCATGCAGGGGGATGCGGATGCACGCCTGTGCCGTGCGTTCGAATGGCTCCCGGTCGAAACTGCCGCCGGCCTGCTCGCCCGGTCTCCTTCGCCTGCCGAAGTGACACGTCCCTTCACCAACGCCGTTGCCAGCAGCGGTTCTGCGCCGCAGGTGGAACGCATGCTGCGGCTCGAGCAGCAATTCTTCCTGCGCGACCACAACCTCAACTACGTGGACAAGACAGGCATGGCCGCCGGGGTCGAGATCCGCGTGCCGTTCCTCGATCCCGAGCTCATGGCGTTTGCGGCCACGATGCCCCTCGATTGCAAGATGCGCGCAGGCCAGACGAAATGGGCATTGCGCAAGGCGATGGAGCCCCATCTCCCGCGTGAGATCATTTATCGCCCCAAGACCGGCTTTGGCGTGCCTCTGCGCGCGTGGATGCGAGGTCCGTTGCGGGACATCGTCGGCGATCTGACTTCCCGGCAGACGGTTGCGCGGCGCGGCCTGTTCGAGCCGGGGGCGGTGGCGGCCCTCCGCGATGCGCACTTCGCCGGGAGGATCGACGCCGCCTACCCCTTGCTTGCCATCGTGATGATGGAGCTTTGGTGCCGCCGCTTCGCCGACCCCGCGCCAGCTCAGTTGGGCTGGCTGGCTTCCGCGTAGATCATCGAGCCCCGATGGGCGGCAAGCGCGATCTGGTGCTTGCGCGGAATCAGTGAAAGGAAAGGCCTGCGGACCTGCCGCGGCAGCATGACCACGTCGGCGTCCTGTCCGAAAACGCGAACTTCGACCTTGTCGAAGAATGCCAGCAACAGGTCAGACCATGCATCCCTGGTATAGAATCGCGCGGTGAATCCGTCCGCGTCCTTCCACAGCATGTCGTCGAGCGCGCGCCCCATCCAGAAGCCGGCGAGATAGCGGCGAACGATGGTGTAATACGCGCTCATCCCGCCCAGGTGATAGACCATGAGCTTGAGCCTCCCCTCGGGCTTCAGCAGACCATGAAGCCTGCGCACGATCCGCGCGGTGTGCGCACTGTGATGAATCACGCCCCACGACCAGACCAGATCGACGCTGCTCGCCGGGATCGTCTGGTCGACCGATTCCGCATCGAGCAGTTCGACCTCGGCCTTCAATCCGCGCAGTTCAAGGCGGCGGCGAGTAGCCTCGACCGAAGTCGGCGAGATGTCGAAACTGGTAAGGTGCGCGCCGGACCGGGCCAGAAGCTCACTATGGTAACCCATCCCGCAGCCGATTTCGATGACCCGCTTGCCGGCAAGCGAGGCGAGATCCATCAGGCCCGAAAACGGATTCTCCTCACCGGTGAAAAGGCGCGCGGCATGCAGAAAACGTGCGTCGCTGGCATCGAACCATTCAGCGCTGAACGGGTCGGCCGGGATCGGTGCCTTCCAGTCGTAACTCATCGTCTGGTCGGTCCACCAGCGCGTGTTGCCTTCCTGACGGCTTGCGCGCTCGAGCGCTTCGCGGCCTTTGATGCTGTATTCCACGAAAATTCCCCCGCGCGTCGTGACGAAAAACGCGTCTGTGGCAGTTTAACGACAACTTGCCTGAAATTCCAGAGTTCTAGCTGCCGGAAAAATCCCGAAACAACGCGCGTTAATCACCTTGACGGCGAAGGGAGTAGTCCGTGGGGCCGCGGCTCACGCCAGCGCGATGTCCGGTGCATCTTCCTGCTTCATGCCGACGACGTTATAGCCGCCATCGACATGGTGGATCTCGCCGGTCACGCCGCTGGCGAGATCGGAGAGCAGATAAAGCCCGGCGCCGCCGACGTCCTCGATTGTCACGTTGCGACGGAGCGGTGAGTTCAGCTCGTTCCACTTGAGTATGTAGCGGAAGTCGCCGATACCCGACGCGGCCAGCGTCTTGATCGGGCCGGCGCTGATCGCGTTCACGCGGATATTGCGGGGGCCTAGGTCGTTGGCGAGATACTTCACGCTGGTTTCCAGCGCCGCCTTCGCCACACCCATCACGTTATAGTGGGGGATGACCTTTTCCGCGCCGTAATAGCTCAGCGTAAGGATGCTGCCGCCTGCCTCCGGCATCATCGCCGCCGCGCGTTGGGTCACCGCCACCAGGCTGTAGGCGCTGATGTTCATCGTCATCAGGAAGTTGTCGAGGCTGGTGTCGAGATAGTGACCGCGCAGCTCGTTCTTGTCCGAGAAGCCGATCGCGTGGACCACGAAATCAAGGCTGTCCCAGCGCGCTTTCAGCGCGGCGAAAGCTGCATCGAGCTTGCCCATGTCGGAAACGTCGCAATCGATCAGGAAATCGCTGCCCAGGCTGGCCGCCAGCGGCCGCACGCGCTTTTCTAGCGCTTCGCCCTGGTACGAAAACGCAAGCTCGGCCCCCTGGGCGCGCAGTGCTTGGGCAATCCCCCAGGCCAGCGACTTGTCGTTCGCGAGACCCATAATGAGGCCTCGCTTGCCATTCATCAGTCCGCTCATTCGGGCGCTTCCCCGCTGTTGTTGTTGTGCGAAGCAACGGCGGCGCGCAGCTTGCGTTCGCGATTGTCGGCCTGTCCCAGCATGTCGCGTTCCTCCGGCGTTTCGGCCAGCGCGGCATTGAGTTCGGCCCCGATCACCATCCCTAAGCCGACGAGCCAGAAAAAGAAAAGTGCGATCATCACCCCTGCAAGGCTGCCGTAGGTCAGGTCGTAGTTGAAGAACGCGCGCAGCACCGCGGGGAGCGAGACGGTGACCGCCACCCACCAGAGTGTCACCAGGAGCGCGCCGGGCCACTTGGGATAGAGCCGCCTGCGATAGACGCCGGGGGTCAATGACAGGAACAGCAGGTAAATCGAGAGGTAGAGGCCGAGCGCGGGAATGAAGCGCGACAGCGCCAGCTTGCCGACAAGGTCGATCAGTTGCGGGAAGAACGCATCGATCACTTCCTGCGCGGTGCCGATCACGACCTGCAGCGCCAGGCTGAAAAGGAGCAGGAGGACGGCGGCCAGGATCACGCCGGTGGAGCCGATGCGATAATGCCAGAAGCCGTGTTCGAAAGTCGTCCCGTAGGCCCGGCGCAAGATGTCGCGGATCGTCTCGACCAGGCTGCCCACGGTCCACAGTCCCACCAGCCCGCCGATCCACAGCAGCCACCCGCTGCGCGCCTCGATCACGTTGCGCGCCACCGGCTCCAGCGCATTGGCGACGACCGGCGGCACCGCCAGCAGGAACGCGTTGATCGCGGCCGCCCGCTGCGATGCCTCGCCGATCAGGGAGAATGCTGCGGTCACCGTGATGAAGAACGGGAACAGCGAGAGGATCGCCATGTAGGCGAGGTTCCCGGCATGGATGAATCCGTCGTTGTAGGCGCCCGTCAGGACACGCTTGGCGATTTCGAAGAAGCGGCTCCCGGGACCGAGGCGCGAGCGCGCGCGCTCCTGCAACCCGGCGCGCCAGCGCAATGCGTCCTTGCGCCGCGCCTCGGGCGAAAGATCCGGGATATTGACCAGCGGCTTGGCGCCGGGGGGGAGTCCGGGCGGGCGGCGTATTTCGTGCGGATGTGCGGGCGCGGCGCCTGGTTCGGGGTCGGGCCCCACGTCAGACGCCGAGCTTGCTGCGCAGCGCGCGCGAATCGCTCCAGCCTTCGAGCCGGCGGGCCAAATCGGCATCGTCGGCCGGCAGCTCGATCTGCACCGTGACCAGCTGGTCGCCGCGGCCTCCCGCCTTGCTGGAGAATCCCTTTTCCTTGAGGCGCAACGTCTTTCCCGAGCTGGTGCCGGGTGCGATCGTCAGCATCACCGGCCCTTCGACGGTAGGGACGCGCACCTTGGCGCCGTTAACCGCCTCGTCGAGGGTGATCGGAAGGTCGAGCCGGATGTTGTCGCCGTCGCGGCGGAAGAACGGGTGCGGGCCAACCTCGATCGTGACGATCGCGTCGCCAGCGCCCCCGGGACCGGGCTCGCCCTTGCCGGAAAGGCGCATCTGGGTGCCCGATTCCACGCCGGCCGGTAGCTTGAGATCGATGGTCTTGCCGTCGCCCAGGGTGATCCGCTGGCTGGCACGCGTGGCCGCGTCGAGGAAGCTGACCTGGAGGCGGTAGGACACGTTCGCGCCGCGCGGTGGCGGTCCGGGGCGGCGTCCGCCGCCCATGCCGCCCGAAAAGCCGCCGGCGCCGCCGCGCCCACCAAACAGGCCCTCGAACAGGTCGCCGAGGTCCACCCCTTCGTCGGCGCGTCCGCCTCCCGGGAAGCCGCCACCGCCGAAACCGCCGCCATATCCGCCGCCGCGAGGGCCTCCGCCGCCATATCCGCCGCCCATGCCGAAAGGCATCGCGGGATTGCCGTCGGCGTCGATCTCGCCCCGGTCGAACTTGGCGCGCTGATCCTTGTCCGACAACAGGTCATAGGCCTTGGTGACGTCCGAGAACCTCTCCGTCGCCTTGGGATTTTCCTTGTTGCGATCGGGGTGCAGTTCCTTGGCCAGCTTGCGATAGGCGGACTTGATGTCCTTTTCGCTCGCGCCGCGTGCAACGCCAAGGGTGGTATATGGATCAGCCATGCGCCTTAGCTAGGCGCGGCATCTGCGCCGGGCAAGCGGGGCTGGATCAAAAGGGTTTGCTCGTCCCGCTGAACGAAGTCGACGCCACAAGTCAGCGAATCGCGGGGATGCCTCCCCACGTCCCATAAACCACAGCGACTCACCAGAATTTAACCATCGGACCGCCTTTTGACCCAAGCCGGCAAGCATCTCTGGCCGTCATACCCCGCTTCAACATAAGGCGATATCAATGCATTCTCGATTCTCAGTTTCCGCAATAGTTATTGCGGGCTGCGTGAGCTTCCTGCCGAAGGCTTATTCAGCAAGCCCAGAGTGCAATCCCGTGGCCGGAACTTCTCTCTGTTCAACCACAGAGGGCGTCGTCATCGTCGGGAACCTGGAAGTCGATGCGTCCATTTTTAACGAAACGGATCTCCCCGATGATGCAGTTGTGGTTACGTCGGGATCGGGCCATCTCGACCGCGGAGTGGTCATCAACGGCACCGGAAATTCGCTCAGCGCCCTTGATGTCACCAAAGATACCTTTTCTGGTTCCTTCGCTAGGTTTGTCGGTCCGGACGGACGGCCGATCACCCAGGTCGGAAGCGGCGGGCAAATCGAGACTGTCGCCTGGGTGACGATCTCGGGGGTTGTCAGCGAGGCGGGACCGAACCGCACGTTCCTGCCTCCCACCGACAGGCCGTACATGCTTGGCGTGTGGTCAGACGTCTACGGGCCCACGGCTGTCTTCAGATCCAACCAGTACGGCGGCCCGACCGGCGATTCCTGGCCAATTTCCGTCATCAGCGGCGCGGGTCGGGAGAAGCTGCGGATCGATGACGGCGGCAACATCTTGCTCGGCGATGTCTCGGGCAACACCGTGACGGGCGAGCGATTGCAGCTCAGCCTTGGTCGCAGGGGCGATACCGGCTTGCTGCTTCGAGCCAATGCGGGCGGCGCGCCGGCACATTTCCTAGTGGAGTCAGGAGGCTGGTACGGAGCGCTTAACGAAGTGGGCGAAGAAGTTCAGATCCTCAGACTTGGCGGCTCGAGCATAAAGCTGGGCAATGGTTCCGGCAGCATCGACCTTCTGTCCGACAGCGTCCGTCTGCAGGGTTCACTAGTGCTCGGTGCGGTCGGTGGGTCAGTAGCTGGGCAGGCAGGATCCATAGGATATTGCCGGGACTGCGGTCCTGGCGGGGCAGTCCTTTACTCCGACGGCTCTAAATGGGTGCAGCTTGGCGGCAACACGCCGGCCGGGCTAGCCGCGGTTGCAACCGGACCCGGCGTGGTTGCCGCCCAAGCGGCTGGAACGGCGGCGATAGCTGTCGGGAGCGCTGCCTCGGCCGCAAACGAGCATGCACTGGCCCTAGGGTCGAATGCGAACGCCAGCGGCTATGGAGCTTCGGCTGTTGGCATGGACAGCCAGTCAACCGGGTATCAGTCGGCAGCCATGGGTGTGCTGGCTCGGGCGCTTGGCGACCGTTCCGTCGCGATTGGGCGTGCAGCGGCCGCATCGGGCAATCAATCGACTGCCCTGGGTGCCCTTGCCAACGCCAGCGCGGCGAATGCGACTGCGGTCGGCGGCGAGGCGAAAGCCAATGCAGCAGGCGCGGCCGCTATTGGCGCGCGCGCTGCGGCCAGCGGCATAAATTCGGCTGCACTGGGCAGCTACACGCGCGCGGATCAGGCCGGTTCCACGGCGCTCGGAGCGGGTGCGGTCACAACCGCAGCCAACCAAGTCACCCTCGGCGGCGCCGGTAGTTCCGTGCGCCTTGGCGATCTCGCGGCGTCGACGGCGGCGCAGGCCGGTCCAACCTACGCCGTCACAGTCGATGCCCAAGGCACGCTGGGTCGTCAGCAAGTGATCACTACGGCGTCGCTAAACCGCGTACAGACAGAACTGGTCAGCGCGCTTGCAGTCACCGATCAGCAGTTCGCTGATCTCTCGGGCCGCGTGGACCTGCTGGGCGGGCGGCTGGATGCCATGGAGAAGGATGCGCGTGGCGGCATCGCGGCGGCAATGGCTCTCGGTGGGACGATGGTCGTGCCCGACAGTTCGGTCAGCTTGAGTTTTAATGTGGCAACGTACCGCGGCCAGCAGGGCTTCTCGGGTGCGCTGGTCGCCCGGGTTAGCCGAAAAGTGTATGTTTCGAGCGGGTTTGCCGGTTCAACAGCGGAAAGATCGACTGGCGGTCGGGTTGGGCTTGCGATCGGCTTCTGAGAATCAATCCGTGGGCGGGGCGTACGGCGTAAGCCGCCTACGCCTCGCTTCCCGCGCTCCCTCGCGTCGAGCTGGTGAAGAGCCCTTTCCCTCCTACTTCGACCACGGTTGCTCCAGTGGCCGACCACCGCGGTGCACCATCGCCAAGCGCCAGATAGAGCGCCTTGGCGTCGGTCGTGACCGGTCCGCGCGGACTGTCGAACGTCAGCCGGCGGCCCTCTTTGTTCAAGAGCACCAGTTCCCAGGCCTGCGGCCCGCCCAAGGTGACCACGGCAAGACCAGGCTCATCGCGCAGGACATGGATCGCCCTTGCTAGCGGGGCCGCTTGCAATCGCGGTGAGTGGGGCAGGAGGATACTGACGAACTGGAGCCTCGCACCCGGTTGGACAGCGCCATCCCAAGCGTATTGTATCTCCTGAAAGTGTTGCAGCGCGGCCTGCTGACTGTCTGGCGCATAGCCGGACGAATCTGCCGGCACCGTGCGCAGCAGGGTTTTTGGGCGTGGTGAATAATAAAGAAGAAGATTGCCCGGAGGATTGCCATACAGCCGCAGCTTAGCGTTGTACCAGTGTCCGGAAAACGAGGTATCCACCCAGTTGGAACCACGTTGCCGGCCGATGTCCTGTGTGTTCCATACCGGTCCGACCCGCGCGGTCATGCCCTCGGCAAAGGCCGTCTCGTCGCGGACCAGGACGAGTCGGTTTTTCACGAACAGAAATTCGCGGGTCTGCGTGGCGCGAAAACCCATGTAGTTACCGACTGAGATTTCGGCATGGGTGACCAGCGGATCGTCTCGCACGATCCGGGCTCGCGTGTCCATGCGATCATAGCCTGTCGGCAGGCGGCGATGATCTGGCGGACCCGCCTGGGTGACGCCGGCGATCGGCACGGCCCGTTGAATCGGGTCAATGCGCACCGCGTTTTCGCGTGACACTTCCTTTTCGGAAATCGCTTCCGCAAATGACGATCCCCACCGCTCGAAGCCTAAGATCGCGGTCGGATTAAGTGGGTCATGGCGGGCGAAGGCTTCGACCAGCATAAACATGTCGCCTTGGTTCCAGCCCGACCGCAGGATCAACTTGCTCGGCATCTGCCGGTTAGTCATTGCCATGCGCGCATCTAGATCTCCTGCGCCGGGATAGAGCGCGCGGACCTGCGGAAGATCGAGCCGAACGATTTCGGGCCGCTCGAGGATGCGCGAACCGGCCTCCGGCCTAACGGGCTCGACCGCGTCGTCGCACGCGATGGCTGCCATTGCGATTGCTTCGATCGACTGCCCTGCCCAGTGCTCCTGCCCCGGCGAAAAGCCGCCGTGTGCCAGCGCATAGTTCATCAGCTGGCCGGCGGCGAAGCGATAGCGGCCGTCGCCGGTTTCGCGCGCCGCGAGCTCCAGGGCCCAGATCCGTACCCCGGCGAGGCCGTCCCATCCAGCATGCGAGCCATAGGGTATCAGCGCACCGTCGGGGCTCGTTTCGAACAGCAGGCGGTCCCAAACGTTCGCGCGGACGCGCGGATCGGTGAATACCTCCCGGCGGTGGAGGACGTCTGCAGTCCGCAGGAAGATGGCGAGGCTGTCTGAAAAATAGGCGATGTCGTTGATGCCGACATCGCGATAGGCCCACCAGTCGTTCCAGCCCCGCTCGCCGGCCGCGCGCCATTGGGCAGCCTTGGGCGCGTTGGAATAGAGACTGCCGGCCAGTAGATTGTTCGTTGCATCAACCGCGCCGCGGTGTTGAGATCCTCGCCACGGCCCGTCGCCCGGCTTCAATCCGTAGGAATATCGGCGCAGTTTCAGCAGCATGTCGCGGAGCCATTGCTCGTCCTGAATGCCGACCTGGCCACGCTTGCGCAACTCGCGGAAATGTATTGCGAGGAGTGTCGCGCCTTCCATCGATTGGACGCCGCCCCGCTCCGCTATCTCCCGGTCGACCCACTCGCCATAGTGCCGCAGGGTGCGTTTGATCCCTTGCGCAAGAACCGGATTGCCGATCCGGCTGACTACTGCAAGCGCAGGGAGTGCGTGGCGAGGCCCATATTGGCCTTCGTCGGGCCCCGCCTCGAACCCGCGGGCTTTGGGCTCGAGGAATGCTAGGTAATCATCGCACGATACCCGGCGGTACGGTTCTTGCAGCGTACCGGTTCCGTCCGAAGCCAAACCAGGAAATGGCTCGGCATGAGCCGGATGCACACTAGCCCAAAGCAAACAGGCGCCGCCGAAGGACGCTCTTAGGAATCCAGGGATCATGGTTTAGGTGAACAAAGGCGAATGAACCAAGCCTGACGTTGGGGGCACACCGCTGGAAGATCGAAATCGCAGTGATGACGCAAGCCCCTTTGTTTGCCTGCCTACTCCTATTTTCTGTCCATCGCCCGCCACAGCCCCGAAGCCACCGTGCGAATGAGCTGGCTGACCACCTTGAGCGAGGTGGCTGCAGCCAATGACCAGCAGCGTTCGGCCATGTCCTCGAGCTCGGCGATGAGCGCGTGGAGCCGCTTGTAGACCTGGAGGTCGTCGAGCCGGTCGGCACGGAGGGCTGGGCGGGGCGGAGTGAACTTGTCAGGGCTGTGGGTCATCGGACGTCTCCGGGTAAAGCTGGCAGGAGCGATGGAGCGTGGGGGCCAGCGCGCGCCAGTGGGGCGAGCGCCGCGCGAACTCGGCGGCGAGCGCCTTGAGATCGAGGCCGTGGCGCCGCTCGAACGCGCGCTCGCCGATCCGGTGCTGCTCGCCGTGGTGCTCGCGGCACAGGCTCAGGGTCCAGCGGTCGGACGGCTTGAGTCCCGCGCCGCCATCGGTCCCGCAGCGGACGTGGGCGCACTCGACCGGGCCGCGGGTGCAACCGGGCACGCAGCAGCGGTGACGCCGCACCCAGGCGCGGTGTGCGGAGCACGCGCGCGCCTTGCCCGCCTCGCGCCCTGTGCGGGGCGGACGCAGCAGCGGCGGCAGGTGAACCCTAGCCACGCGCCCGGGCCTTGCCCTGCCGCGCCGCGCGCGGCTTGGCCGCCCGGGGCGCGGCAACCGGTGCAAGCGGAGCTGGCGGTGCCGGCCGGGAGAGCGCGGCGCGGCGCGCCGCGATCGCCTCGCCGAGCGCGGCGTAGAGCGCGGGGCGCTCGCGCGCCAGCGCGTGCAGCGCCGGACGGTGGCGCTCCTGCACCCGGTCGAGCGCCTCGGCGGTCTCGCACACCCTGATCATCTCGGTGAGGTCGTCGCGCCACTGCTCCCAGCCCTGGACCGGCTCGGGCGCGTGCCGGGGCTGGACCAGCCGGGGCGAGGCGGCGTCGGCATCGTCGCTGCCCGCCGGGATGCAGAACGCCTGGATCATCGCGTACTTGTAGGCCGCGGCCATCGCCTTGCTGGTGGCCTTGTCGCCGCTGTCGAGCGCCTCGCCGAACGCCTCGACCGTGTGGCGCGAGCCGTCCTCGACGCTGACGAGGTCGAACGCGCTGCGCAGCGCGACATGGACCAGCACCTCGCCTGCGCTCCCCGCACGGTCGGAGCTGACCCGCTCTAGCGCGCGCGGGAGCACGCACAGGCGGTGCGCCGCGAGCAGCGGGGCGAGCCGGGCGTAGACGTCGTCGATGCTGCGGTAAGCATAGCCATCGCCCACGTTGACATGGCGCTTGGCGATCCCCGCGGCGGCCAGCGCCGCGGTGACCGCGTTGATCGCGGCGTAGACCCGCGGCAGGGTCATGGCCCCACCGCGCGGATGGTGATCGCCCCGGCCTTGCTCCGCCTGGCCTCGATGCCATGTCCGAACGCGCGCGCGACGTCGTCCTCGACGAGGCTGCGCAGGCTCGTGCAGGCCGCGGCGTGGGCCTTGGCCGCGGCGCCGTGCGCCAGCCAGTCGGCGGCCGAGGCGGCCCACAGGTTGTGGCCCTCGAGGCAGACCTCGCGCACGCCCACCGGGCGCGGGGGCAGCGGGGCCGGCGCGGCGACGGGCGGCTCACCCGACTGGACGCAAGCCCAGAAGCGGGCCTCGGCCTCGAGCAGGTCCTGCTGGTAGAGCCAGTCGGCGGCGATCTCGAAGCACTCCCACTTGCCGTTGCCGAACAGGATAGAGAGCAACGCCCGCTGGCAGCCGGCGACCGCCATGTTGTGCTGGAGCTGGGGCATGTAGCGCTCGACCACCTCGGCGGGCTTGGCGAACCCGCTGGTATGCTTGGCCTCCCACACCGCGCCGAGCGGCTCGACGAAGCCGTCGAGGGTGCTGCTGCGCCACGGGTTGAGTGCGCAGCGCACCACCTCGCCGACCCGCGTCACAGGGTAGCCGCTGGCCTTCTCGTACCACGCCCGGTTGAACGGCTCTGTCCAGCAGCCGAGCATCACTGCCAGCTTGTCCGACAGGTCCTCGCCCTCGCACTCGCCGCGCTTCTCGCGCCACAGCTGGAGGATGCGTTCGTCCGAGCCCGACAGGATGGTGTTGGCATCGCTTCCGCCGATCCCCGCGCGCCGCGCGGCGCGCTCCGCCGGACCCAGCCCGAGGCTGGCCAGCGGCGGCCACGCCCACGGGCCATTACCCGCTTGGGTGTCGTCCCGGTCCGACCCGACCGACTCCTCGTTGCCAAAATAGTCGTCGCCAGCCACGTCCCGCGGCGGGTCCATGACAAGGCCCGCGGGGAACGGGGAATTAGATTTGCATATTGTCATCACATGGCCTCCTAAACATTGCGCTGCAGTGAGAATCGCAGCAACATTGCTCGCACCGGATTGCCAGGTGAATGGGTAAATAGTGTTCCTAGAGAGATATTTCGGGTCGCTAATGGTTTATTGAGACAATATATATGCCAACTACCCTACCGATGCCACGACTAGAAAATATCGGATTTTGAGATCCCGAAGATTAATTTGACCGAATGTTCCAGTCTTTAGGTTCTCGTCCGTCTTCTTCCAGCTTCAGGGTAAATTCGATCAGTGGATCGTCTGTGCCGCCGGCAAGGCTAGAATCCTCACACTCAAGAACATGCTTAAGCGCCGCAGGCTTACCGTTTGCCGCATCCTGAACCAACTTCGTCGCGATAATCTCCCTGACCGTCATTATCTGCTTGGTTTTCTTTCCGGGCATAGGGACTGCGACCTTACGATCCAACTTCAGCATAATTTCCTCACGAAGGCTCCGCGGACGGGTACGCCTGCCACCGGGGTTGCCCGACTGGCCCTTCTTGAACTGGCTCTTTTTTGGCGGCTTCCCGAAACCCACCTCGTAATCAACATCGTCCATCACACGCGCTCCCCCACACAAATTCCCAAACTGCTCAAGAATTTCTCCCGCGATGGTGCTCGCTTGGCCGCCCGGAACCTCGCCGCGCACAGCGGACGCCTCGCGCCTAGTTGAAGCGAAAACTAACCGCGGTATAAAGTCATGCTTACCCCCACCAGACGCACGCGGCGCCAACTCGCAACAGGCAACACCGCGGCGCAAAACGAGCGAACATCGAGGGGGGATTTTGGCTGGTCTGCTGCGGCAGACTGCCACCGATGTTCGCACAGCGTGATAGATCAAATCCTCGACCCCAGCAAGTACAAAAAGAGAACAATTCGGTCCGCTTTTCGTTTAGATACGCCGGAATACCCTCAGGATTGGACGCCCGGTCGTCAAATAACCCCAGAATCCCCAAGGCCATCCCGCAGCCGCTCGCCCCTTCACGCAAAGCGATTGCCAGATGATTTCCCTGAGAACAGGGAATCAGGGTGTTCCTTTGGCCAAGTAGCCCTAGTAGGCGAATTGGGCCGGTCATCAGGCGACGCTGGTTCGCTGGAGTTCATCATGACAACCCCCCAGGACGTTTCCGACGCCATCCCTGCCGACGATCCGCTTGCGCTGTTCGACCTTTGGTATGCCGAAGCGCGCCATTCCGAGCTGAACGATTCGAACGCTATGGCGCTGGCTACCGCCACCGCTTCGGGCGCTCCGTCCGTGCGCATGGTATTGCTGAAGGGACATGGCCCTGACGGGTTCGTTTTCTATACCAACCTCGACAGCCGCAAGGGCGGGGAACTGGCCGCAAACCCGCAGGCCGCTCTGCTCTTTCACTGGAAGTCGCTGCGTCGCCAGATCCGCATCGAGGGGCGGGTCGAAAGCGTCGACGCCGCGACCGCGGATGCCTATTTCGCCAGCCGCAGCCGCGATTCGCAGCTTGGCGCGGTGGCTTCTGACCAGTCGCGCCCGCTGCCATCGCGCGAGGTTTTCCTCGATCGGGTCGAGGCGGTGAGAAAGCGCTTCGACGGACGCGCGGTCGAACGTCCCCAACGGTGGTCGGGCTTTCGCGTGATCCCGGCGGCGATCGAGTTCTGGCAGGACCGCGAAGCCCGGTTGCACGAGCGGCGCCGATTCGTGCGCGACGCGAAGGGGGAGTGGTCAAGCTCCCTGCTTTATCCATGACGGCGGAGCACGGCCTCGACGCGCAGGCCTCGCTGAACCGCAGCGCGGCCATGGCCAGTTCGGCTGTCGCGCTGCTTCTGCTTGGGCTCAAGCTATGGGCTGTGTGGTCGACCGGGTCGGTCGCGATGCTCGGCAGCCTTGCCGACACGATGCTCGACCTGCTCGCCAGCCTGGCAACGCTCTACGGCGTGTGGCTCGCGTCGCAGCCGGCGGATCGCGAGCACCGCTTCGGCCACGGCAAGGCCGAGGCACTGACCGCGATGTTCCAGGTCGTCCTGATCTCGCTTTCCGCTCTGGGAATCGCGTGGCGGGCGGTGCAGCAGCTGATGGGCGGCGTGCGGACCGAGGATGCCGAGGCGGGCATTGCCGTGTCGCTCATCGCGATGGTCGCGACGATTGCGCTCCTGGCATGGCAGCGCCATGTCATTCGGCGAACGGGCAGCCTCGCGATCTCGACCGATCACGTCCATTACCAGTCCGACCTGCTGCTCAACCTCGCGGTGATCGCGGCGCTCGTTCTCGACCAGTACGTAGGGGTCAGCGGCGCCGACCCGGTGCTGGCGCTGGGCATTGCCGCATGGCTGGCGTGGGGTGCCTGGGGCGCCTCGCAGGCGGCGATCGAGCAGCTGATGGATCGCGAATGGCCCGAGGACAAGCGTGACCGGTTCCTTGCCGTCGTTGCCCAGCATCCCGAGCTGCGCGGGCTTCACGACCTGCGCACTCGGACCGCCGGGAACCGGGATTTCGTGCAGTTCCACGTCTGGGTCGACGGCCGGATGACCGTGACCGAGGCGCATCGCGTGATGGACGAGATCGAGGACAAGCTGATGGCCGAGTTCCCGGGGCTCGAAGTGCTGATTCACCCGGATCCCGAAGGGCTGGTCGACGAGGGGCCGATGGGCGCCGAGGACCTGCTCCTGGGGGCCGCACCAACAGTTGAACAGGAAGCGCTGTGACCAAGGTTCTCTACTGGCACGTGGATGCCTTCGCCGACCGTCCCTTTTCCGGCAACCAGGCCGCGGTGATGGTCCTGGACGCCTGGCCCGACGATGCGGTGCTGCAGGCGATCGGCGCGGAAAACCTGTTCGCCGAAACCGCGTTCCTCGTCAGGGACGAAAGCGGCGCGGCGGAGTGGGAGTTGCGCTGGTTCACCCCGGAATGCGAGGTTCGCCTGTGCGGACACGCGACGCTGGCCTCGGGCCACGTCTTGCTGTCCGGTGCGGCGGCACTGGACCAGGTGCGCTTTGCCACGCGCCAGGCGGGCGTGCTCGTCGTCCGGCGGGCCGAACGCGGATACGAGGTCGGCTTGCCCGCGATCCCGGTGGAGGAAGGCGAATTTGCCGAGGCGGTTGCAGCGCTCGGCAAGCGGCCGTCGCGCATTTGGCGCAGCCCCGACCGCTACAACGTCTTCATGTTCGCGAACGAGGATGAGATTCGCGCGCTTTCACCTGACATGCGGGCGCTGGCGACGCTGGGCGATCACCAGTTCATCTGCACTGCGCCCGGCGGGGCGACCGACGTGGTCAGCCGCGTGTTCGTGCCCGGCGCCGGGGTGGACGAGGACAGCGTGACTGGCTCGGCCCATGCGGCGCTTACCCCGCTGTGGGCCGCGCTGCTGGGCCGCGACAAATTTACCGCGTTCCAGGCTTCGGCTCGTGGCGGACGGCTGAGCTGCCGGCTCGACGGCGCGACCGCGTGGCTCGGCGGCGATTGCGTGACTGTGGTCGAAGGGACGTTCGCGCTCTAGCGCGCGGGGAACAGGTCAACCAGTTTCGCCAGCCCCGCGACCATTGGCGCGCGATCACCGTCGTTGGTCTTGCCCAGCCGCACGATCACCAGGTCCTGACGGGGCGAGACGATCACGTACTGGCCGAGATGGCCGACGCACGAAAACAGGCTGGCGGGGCCGTGACCCGGGAACAGCGTTCCCTCGGCGCCCTTGCTCGGCCTGTGATTGAGCCAGATCTGCGCCCCGTACGCGGCGTTGCGGGGGCTGGGATGGGTCATGAAATCTATCCAGCCGCGCGGGATCAACTGCGCACCGCGCACCGATCCGCCCGCGCGCAGAAACTCGCCGAACTTGGCCCAGTCGCGCGCGGTCCCGTGGATCAGGCTGCCGCCGATCAGGGTGCCGAAGCGGTCGTATTCGGGGACCATCGAATGCATGCCGATCGGCTCGAACAGGCGGGTGCGCAGGAACTCATCCATCGCGCGCCGGCGAATCGCCGGATTCTCGGCAAGCGCGGGGTTCTCGACCAGCGCGCGCGTGGCGATGTCGGCGAGGATCACCGTGGTCGCGGTCGAGTATTCGAACTTGGCGCCGGGCTCCGCCTCGAGCGGCTGCGCCTCGGCATAGGCGGCCATGTTGTCGCGCCCGTCGCGGAACAGCATCCGCACCTCGTCAGACGAGTAGATCGGGTCGCCCGCCTCGGTGTGATTGAGACCCGAGCGCATTTGCAGGAGCTGCTTTAGGGTGATCTCGCCGCGCGGATCGCCCGGGCGTTGCCAGGCGGGCACGGGCGCCGATTCGTTCAGCCGCAGCCTTCCGTCGGCGATCAGCATGCCGATCATAACGCCGGTGATGCTCTTTGCCATCGACCAGCTCACGAACCGGGTCTGCGGAGTGTAACCAGGTGCATAGCGTTCGGCGACCATGCGGCCGCCGTGCATCACGATCACTGCGCGTGTTTCGGCCATCGCGGGGTCGGTGAAAAGCCGGTTGACCGCACGGGCGAGCCGTTCGCGGCCCACCCCGGGGTCGGCCTTGACCGCGGCAAGTGCCGCCGGGCTCAACGGCGAATCGGACGCGGGCGCGGCGGAGTGGCTACAGCCCCAAAGCGCTGGCAGGAGCAACAGGGGCGCGATAAGGGGGGCGAGGAAGCGGGGCATGTGCGGTGCCCGCAACTCGCGCAACGGATGGGTAATGGCAACTGCAAACAGCCGCGCCGCGACTGCCGGTGCTCAACCGCCGGTCCGCCGCCGGGGCCGGCGCATCCGCTGGATCGTCCTCACCTTGGTGATTCTCGTGGTGACGTTGTTCGCGGCATTTCGCGCGCCGCTTGCCGGCTATGCGGGGGTCGGCACCGCCTACGCCGCGCGCGTCGGCTGTAGCTGCCGCTTCGTCGGCGGCCGGTCGCTGGAAGACTGCGCCAAGGATTTCGAGCCGGGCATGGAAATGGTGAGCCTGAGCGAGGATGGCGCTGCGCGCAGCGTGACCGCCAGCTTTCCGCTGATCCGAAGCGATACCGCGACTTTTCACGAAGGCTGGGGCTGCGTGCTGGAGCCCTGGCACTAGGCCAGGCTCGTCAGGCTGAGGTCGAATCGATCCAGCCGCCGCCGACCACGCGCTCGCCGGCGTAGATCACGGCCGCCTGGCCGGGGGCAACGCCGAACTCCGGCGCCGCGAAGCGTAACGTCACCGTCGCACCCTCGCCGAACGCGCCGTCGATCGTGACCGGAACGGGCTTTGCCAGCGAACGCACCTTGGCGGTGAGCGCTTCCGCCGGATTGAGTGGGCCGATGCGGTTGGTCTCGATCACCCGGGCCGAGGCGACGGCGAGCATGCGGCGCGGGCCGACCATCACCCTTGCCGAGGGCGCGTCGAGAGCGGTCACGTAGAGCGGCTCGGCCTGGCCGCCGATCTCCAGCCCACGGCGCTGGCCCACGGTGAAGTTGATCACTCCGCCGTGACGGCCCAGCACCTCGCCCGATTCGGCATGGACGACCTCGCCCGGCGCCGCGCCTTGGGGCCGGATCGCGCGCACGACCCGGGCGTAATCGCCGTCAGGCACGAAACAGATGTCCTGGCTGTCGGGCTTGGCCGCGACCCGCAAGTCCGCCGCGGCGGCGAGCGCCCGCACCGCCGGCTTGGGCATTCCGCCCAGCGGAAAGCGCAGGAAATCGAGCTGCGCCTCGGTCGTTCCATAAAGGAAGTAACTCTGGTCGCGGGCCGGGTCGAGCGCGCGGTGCAGTTCGGGGCCGGCCGGTCCGGCCACTCGGCGGACGTAGTGCCCCGTCGCCAGGCAGTCGGCGCCGAGTTCGCGAGCCATCGCCAGCAGGTCCGTGAACTTGGGTCCCATGTTGCAGCGGATGCACGGCACCGGCGTTCGCCCGGAAAGATAATCGTCGGCGAAGCGGTCGATCACCTCTTCGCGGAAGCTCGATGCGTGATCGAACACGTAGTGAGCGATGCCGAGACGGTCGGCGACGAGGCGCGCATCGCGGATGTCGTCGCCCGCGCAGCATGCGCCCTTGCGACCGGTGGCCTCACCGTGGTCGTAAAGCTGGAGCGTTATCCCGATGACATCGGCGCCCGAACGCGCGGCAAGGGCTGCCACGACCGAGCTGTCTACCCCTCCGGACATCGCCACGACGATCCGCCGATTCGCGATCGGCCCGTCCAGCTGGAACAGGCCGGCAGGGTCGATCGCGCCGATCGCGGCGTGGAGGTCGGGATGGTGAACGCTCATTGGCCGGCCCTATAGGCCAATTGCCGCCAAAGGGGGCGAAAATCTCGGTTTCGCGTGGATAAGGTTGCCTAACGCGAGGTGAAGGCCGGGTTTACCTTGCCTTATCCAAGTCGCGCTAGAACGCTTGGAATGAATATCGATCAAGCCTTACTGCGCCTGCCGCAGCCCGTGCCGGCAATGCCCGGCGACGACGAAGGGTTGCGCCCGGTGGACTGGTCGGCGCTTTGCGCCACCCTCACCGCGGCAAGCGACCTTCGCGCGGTCTGGAACACCGTGGTGCTCCAGCGTCCGCAACCTGGCCAGGCAAGCTTCGCTCCGGCCGACGTGGGCGCGATCCTCGCCGCATCCGCTCGCCGGCAGGATGGTAGACGGGAAATTAACCCTGAGCCTTCAACGAATGGAAAACCCTGGGCACGCATGGCTCGCACTGAAGCGGGACAATTCGAAGACCGCGCCGATTGCGATCGAGGACTGCAATGATCGAGAACCAGAAGATCAAGCCGGCCATGGTTATTGGGCCGCTCGGCGAACCGCTCACTCTCGATTCGCTGCCCGCGCCGGAAACGACGCGCTGGGTGGTTCGGCGCAAGGCCGAGGTCGTGGCCGCGGTCAACGGCGGCCTGCTGACGATCGACGAGGTGTGCGAGCGCTACAACCTCACGCTCGAGGAGTTCGCCTCGTGGCAGCGCGCGGTCGACCGCTCGGGGATGCAGGGCCTGCGGGTCACCCGGATACAGCATTACCGCGATCTCTACGAACGCCAGCTCAAATACTGACGCCGGCCGCGAAACGGCCTGGAGGGGCGCCCAGCCATCTGGCCGGGCGCCCTTTTTCGTTTGGCGGCGTTGAACCGGCCCGAGCGCGCGCGATTGCCAGCGCCCAACGCGGCGGCTATGTCGCATCGCAGGGGCGAGCGCTGTGGCGCGCGATGACGACTGCCGGCTTGCCGCCAGTGACTTGTCGATGTAATACACCTCGCGTCATATCGCCGTCAGGGCGACGAAAGAGCGGCGGCATGGGCTGTCGGGGCCAAGGCACGTGAAACCTATGAACGACGAAACCAAGATCGACGTAGCGACGGCGGAACCCGTGACGTCTTACGACGATCTCGATCTCGCGGGCGAAGCTGCGCCGCGCCGCCGGCGTTGGCCGGTCATCGCGGTAATCGGGCTGGCGCTGGCGATCGGGGCATGGCTTCTGCTGCGCCCGGGCAGCGATGCCGCGCCCGCCGACAAGGCCGATCAGTCGCCGACCGTCACCGTGGTCAGCCCCGGGCGCGGCACCGTTCAGGGCGTGATTTCGGCAACCGGGACCCTGGCGGCACGCCGCGAGATTCCGGTCGGATCGGTCGGCGAGGGCGGGCAGGTCGTCAGCGTGCTCGTCGATGCCGGCGACTGGGTTCGTCAGGGCGAAGTGCTGGCCGTGGTCGACCGCTCGGTCCAGAACCAGCAGGCCGCAAGCCAGTCTGCCCAGATTTCGGTCGCTCAGGCCGATGCCAACCTCGCCCAGGCTAACCTCGACCGGGCGCTCAAGCTCGTGGCCCGCGGCTTCATCTCCAAGGCCGACGTCGACCGGCTGACTGCGACGCGCGATGCCGCCGTCGCCCGGGTGCGCGTCGCGCGTGCCCAGCTTGGAGAATTGCAGGCGCGCGCCAACCGTCTCAGCATCGTGGCTCCCGCCGCGGGTCTTGTGCTCGAACGCAATACCGAGCCCGGCCAGGTGGTCGGCGCGGCCAGCGGCGTCCTGTTCCGCATCGCCAAGGGCGGCGAGATGGAGCTCATGGCGCAAGTCAGCGAAAGCGACCTCACCGCGCTTTCGGTAGGCGAAACCGCCAATGTGACGCCCGTGGGCACCGACAGGTCGTTCACCGGGCAGATCTGGCAACTTTCCCCGACCATCAATCCGCAGACCCGCCAGGGGATGGCGCGCATCGCGCTGGCCTATGACGCTGCGCTGCGCCCGGGCGGCTTCGCGTCTGCCAACATCGACAGTGGCACGGTGGTTGCGCCGCTGCTCCCCGAATCCGCCGTGCTGAGCGACGACAAGGGGACGTTCGTCTATATCGTCGGCGGCAACAACAAGGTCATCCGCCAGCCGGTGAAGACCGGTCTGGTCACGCGCGACGGCATCGCGATTACCTCGGGTCTCAGTGGCAACGAGCGGGTCGTGCTGCGTGCTGGCGGCTTCCTCGCTCCCGGCGACAAGGTCATTCCCAAGGCGGCGGCCTCGCAGCCCGCCGCGGGCTGATCGCGCCATGAATTTCCGCAACATCTCTGCCTGGTGCATCCGCAACCCGGTGGTTCCGATCGTCCTGTTCCTGGGCCTGACCCTGGCCGGGATCGTCGCCTTCATGCAGATGAAGATCCAGAACCAGCCGGACATCGAGTTCCCGATGGTGATCGTTACCATCTCGCAGCCCGGCGCCGCCCCGACCGAGATCGAGACCCAGATCACCCAGCGGATCGAATCCGCGGTGCGGGCGATCAGCGGCGTCGACACGATCAGTTCGACCGCGTCCGAAGGCAACAGCCAGACGATGGTACAGTTCCAGATCGGGCAGGACATCTCGGAAGCGGTCAACGAGGTGAAGAACGCGGTCGACCAGGCCCGCGGCGACCTTCCCGACGGCATCCTCGAACCGCAAGTGTTCAAGGCCCAGACCTCCTCCGATCCGATCGCCTATTTCGCCGCCGCCGCCGACGACATGACGATCGAGCAGCTGAGCTGGTTCATCGACGATGCCGTGGCGAAGCGCCTGCTGACCGTTCCAGGCATGGCCGAAGTCAACCGCTCGGGTGGCGTGAATCGCGAGATCGCCGTTACGCTGGACCCGGCGCGGATGCAGGCGCTGGGCGTGACCGCGAGCCAGATCAACGCCGCGCTGCGTTCGAGCAACCTCAATGCCGCTGGCGGCCGCGCGGAAGTTGCGGGATCGCGCCAATCAGTCCGCGTGCTCGGCAACGCCAAGACTGCGTTCGACCTGTCGCAGACCGATATCGCGCTCAGTGGCGGACGCACGGTCAAGCTGGCCGACGTTGCCGATGTGAAGGACAGCTTCTCCGAGATCACCAGCCTGGCAAAGGTCGACGGCAAGCAGGTCGTGACGTTCAGCATCGCCCGCGCCCGCGGCGAATCCGACGTGAGCGTTTATGACGCCGCCGTCGCGACGCTCGATAAGATCCAGAAGGAGCAGAACGGCCGGGTCCGCTTCACCCGCCTGTTCACCGAGGTCGACTACACCAAGGCGCAGTACGAGACATCGATGGAAGCGATGGTCGAGGGCGCGGTCCTGGCGGTCATCGTGGTGTTCTTCTTCCTGCGCGACTGGCGCGCGACGATCACCTCCGCGATCGCGATTCCGCTGTCGGCAATCCCGACCTTCTGGTTCATGGACCTGCTGGGCTTCACTCTCAACACGATGTCGCTTCTCGCCCTCGGGCTGGTCGCAGGTGTGCTGGTCGACGACGCGATCGTCGAAATCGAGAACATCGTCAGACACATGCGAATGGGCAAGACTGCCTACCAGGCGTCGATCGACGCGGCTGACGAGATCGGCCTTGCGGTCGTCGCGACCACTTTCTCGATCGTCGCGGTGTTTCTGCCGGTCGGCCTCATGCCTGGCGTCTCGGGCCAGTTCTTCAAGAATTTCGGCCTGACCGTCGTTGCCGCGGTGCTGATGAGCCTTGCAGTCGCGCGCATGATCACCCCGATGATCGCTGCCTATTTCCTCAAGGCCAAGGGTCACGCCGAACACGGCGAGGGGCCCTTGATGGACCGCTACATGGCGGTGCTGCGCTGGTCGGTCGATACGGACGCGGCCCGAGCCTATCGCGCGCAGCACCCGCGCCGCCGGTTCCGCGCGCGGCTGCGAGATCACCGGGTCTGGATGATGGGCGTCGGCCTCGGCGCCTTCGTGCTGACGCTGATACTGGGCGCCAACATTCCGATGCAGTTCTTCCCCGACAGCGACAGCGATTTCAGCCGCATACAGATCGAGATGGTGCCCGGCACCACGATCGCGCAGACCGAAGTCGTCGCCGACCGGGTGCAGAAGATCATCGCGGCGCAGCCCGAAGTGCGCAAGGCCCTGGAGCGCGTGGGCGAAGGCAACGCCCGCGTCTTCATCAACTTCAAGGACGATCGCGAACGCACGAGTATGGAGTTCGAGCGCGAGCTGACGCCCGTGCTGCAGAAGATCGCCGATGCCCGGGTCACCTTCCAGAGCGATCAGGGCGGCGGTCCCGGCGGCGGTTCCGGCCGGCCGATCAACGTGATGCTGTCGGGCTCCGACCCGGTCCTGCTCAACAAGACCGCGCAGACCCTGGTCCAGCAGATGAGCACGCTCAAGGAAGTCGTCGCGCCGCGCGTGTCGGCCGACATGCGGCGGCCCGAAATCGTGATCAAACCGCGGCTCGACCTTGCCGCCTCGCTGGGGGTAACGACCCAGGCGCTGAGCCAGGCGATCCGCATCGCCACGATCGGCGAGATCGACCAGAACAGCGCGAAGTTCTCGCTCTCCGACCGCCAGGTGCCGATCCGGGTGAAGCTGCCGGTTTCCTCGCGCCGCGACCTTTCGACCATCGCCAACCTGCCGGTACCCACCTCCGCCGGCGGGTCGGTGCCGCTGGGCCGGGTGGCCGAGATCGGCTTCGGCTCGGGACCCACCTCCATCCAGCGTTACAACCAGAACCGCCGTGTGTTCATCGGGGCCGATCTTGCGCCCGGCGTGGTCAAGGGCACCGCCGACAAGGCCATCGCGGCGCTGCCGATCATGAAGAATCTTCCACAGGGCGTGTCCGACGAAAAGGCCGGGCAGGACAAGTGGCAGCAGGAGATGCTGTACAACTTCATGGTCGCGCTCGCCGCGGGCGTGCTGCTCGTCTTCTCGGTCCTCGTGCTCCTCTATCGCCGCTTCGTGTCGCCGCTGGTCAACATGGGCTCGCTCTTCCTTGCCCCGCTGGGCGGATTGATCGCGCTGATAGTTACCGGCCAGGCGCTGTCGCTCCCGGTGTTCATCGGCGTCCTCATGCTGTTCGGCATCGTTGCGAAGAACTCGATTTTGCTGATCGACTTCGCGATCGAGGAAATGGCGACGGGCCGCGACAAGGCCGGCGCCATTCTCGAGGCCGGCCACAAGCGCGCCCAGCCGATCGTCATGACCACCGTGGCGATGGTGGCGGGCATGGTCCCGACCGCTCTTTCGCTGGGCGGTGACGGTGCCTTCCGCGCGCCGATGGGCACCGTGGTGATCGGCGGCCTGATCCTTTCGACGATGCTGACGCTCCTGATCGTCCCCGCCGGCTTCAGCCTGGCCGACGGGATCGAGAAGCGCCTGGGGCCGTGGCTGGGCCGCAAGGTCCTCAGCTACGATCCGTCGCATGCGCTGGGCGGCGCCGCTCCGGTTCAGGGCCCCGCAGCGGCCAGCGTCGCGGTTCCCGCACGCAACAGGGGTGACGTCGGCGATCATGGTGAGGTAATGCCCGCGGAGTGAACGCTCCGGCCCTATCGTCGCAACGGCCGTCCGGCCGGGTCGCCATGCCCCGTCGGCTTACCCAGGCCCTGGTTCCGGTCGATCGCGCGCGGCGCATGCGTTTCGTGGCGACCGGACTGCTCGGCGCAATGGCCGTGCTCTTCCTCATCGCCCGGGCCTTTCGCGACATTCATCCGGCAATGGGCTATGTCCTTGCCTTTGCCGAGGCCGGAATGGTCGGCGGGATGGCCGACTGGTTCGCGGTCACCGCCCTGTTCCGCCACCCGCTCGGGATTCCGATCCCGCACACCGCGATCATCCCGGTGAACAAGGATCGCATCGCCGACACCATGGCGGCGTTCCTGCAGGACAATTTCCTGACGCCGCCCGTGATCGCGCGGCGCATCCGCACGATGAACGTCGCCGCCGCGCTCGGGGGATTCCTGGCCGACCCGCGCGACGGTTCGCCCGAGGGCGAGCAAGGCTCGCGCCTGCGCGCCGGCGTCGCCAACCTCGTCGGCGACGTGCTCGAATCGCTCGACCAGGAGAAGCTCGGTGGGCTGGCCAAAGGTGCGCTGCGCACCCAGCTCGAGAAGCTCGACCTTGCCCCGCTTCTGGGACAGCTCCTTGGCGCGGCGATCGCCGACAAGCGGCACATGCCGCTGTTCGAGGATTTCATCCGCTGGGCCGGCGGCGTCCTGGAAGAAAACGAGGAGCTCATCCGCGGGATGATTCACCAGCGCGCGAACGCGATCCTGCGCTGGACCAAGCTCGACGAGACACTCGCCAACGCGATCCTCGACGGGCTCTACAAGCTGTTGGCCGAGACCGTGGTGGTGCCCGATCATCCGGTCAGGCGGAAGGTCGAGGAGGGGCTCGAAAAACTGGCGCAGGACCTTGCCCACGACCCCGAGATGCAGCGCAAGGTCAACAACCTGAAGCTCGAAATCCTCGCCAACCCCGCATTCGCCCGCTGGCTCGACGGGATCTGGGAGCGTGGGCGTGCGGCCCTGCTGCGGGCTGCGCGTAACCCGGAAGGCGCGTTGTCGGGCCAGTTGGGTGAGAGCCTGGCCGAACTGGGCGGGGCGCTGCAGCGCGATGCGCGGCTGCAACTCCTCGTCAACCGCTTCGCCCGGCGTACGCTCGTCGGCACGGCGACGCGCTATGGCGGACAGATCGTGCGGCTGGTGTCCGAGACCGTCCGGCGCTGGGACGCGCGCACCGTGACCGACCGCATCGAGGGCGCGGTAGGGCGCGACCTCCAGTTCATCCGCGTCAATGGCACGCTCGTCGGCGGACTGGTCGGCGTCCTCATCCACCTTGTCGACAACCTGATCTAGCGATGGACACGTCCGGCCCGCTGCTCGTCACCGAGCGTCTCGAACTGTGGCGGCCCCGCGTCGGCGACCACGAGGGCTTGCACGATCTGCTCCAGCCAGAGGAGACGCGGCGCTTTCTCGGGGGGATGGGGGCGGACCGCGCCGACAGTTTCGCCCGGCTTCTGCGCAACGCCGGAAGCTGGCAGCTTTACGGCTATGGAAGCGTCATCATCCGCCTGCGCGGAAAGCAGCCGATAGTGGGGATCTGCGGCGTGTTCCATTCGTGGCGCGGGTTCGGCCAGGGGATGGACGATGTGCCCGAGGCGGGATGGATCGTGGGCCGCGACCATTGGGGCCAGGGCATCGCTGGAGAGGCGATGCACGGCATTCTCGACTGGTTCGACAAGTCGCCTCACGCCGGGCGCGTCGCGTGCATGATCGAGGAGGGCAACGCCCCGTCGCAGGCGCTGGCTAGGACGCTGGGCTTCGTGGAATACGACCGGCACTATATGGAGGCCGACGCCGTCCTCGTACTTTACGAGCGCGGAAAACCAGACGTGTAGGTCGCGAGGGGAGCGCGCGCCTTCGGCGAGCGCTCCCGAGTACGGATATCAGAGCTTGCTGGTCAGTTCGGGCACCAGCGTGAACAGATCGCCCACGAGGCCGAGATCGGCGACCTGGAAGATGGGGGCGTCCTCGTCCTTGTTGATCGCGATGATGGTCTTGGAGTCCTTCATTCCGGCAAGGTGCTGGATCGCGCCGGAGATGCCTATCGCGAGATAGACCTCGGGGGCGACGATCTTGCCCGTCTGTCCGACCTGGTAATCGTTGGGAACATAGCCAGCATCGACCGCGGCGCGGCTGGCGCCGACGCCGGCGCCGAGCTTGTCGGCGAGTGGGATGATCACTTCCTGGAACTTCTCCGCGCTGCCCAGCGCGCGGCCGCCCGAGACGATGATCTTGGCGCTGGTGAGTTCGGGACGCTCGGACTTCGCGATCTCGCTGCTGACGAAGCGCGAGATGCCGGCATCGCCCGGTCCCGATACGGCCTCGACCGCGGCGGAACCGCCGGTTGCGGCAGCCTTTGCGAAAGCCGTCCCGCGAACGGTGATGACGAGCTTGGCATCGCTCGATTCGACGGTCGCAATCGCATTGCCGGCATAGATCGGACGGGTGAAGGTCTTCTCGCCCTCCACCGACAGGATGTCCGAAATCTGCATCACGTCGA
Source organism: Novosphingobium tardum (assembly GCF_042652045.1). Lineage (NCBI taxonomy): Bacteria > Pseudomonadati > Pseudomonadota > Alphaproteobacteria > Sphingomonadales > Sphingomonadaceae > Novosphingobium > Novosphingobium tardum. Next base: position 598,092 of record NZ_JBHSDR010000003.1, read on the forward strand.
GCAGCGCGGCAACGCGCGGCGCAACGTTCTTGCCGGTGGTCGTGGCGGGCGCGAGGAACGCGTCATAGTCGGCCATCAGGCCCGCGATCAGCGGGGCGACGTTTTCGGCCAGGGCATTGGCATAGGCGGCATCGTCGGCCTTCAGCACCTTGCTCACGCCAGCGATCTGCGCCGCGGCCTGCGCTGCGCCGTCGCAACCCGAGCCCGCGACGAGCGCGGTCACGTCGCCCAGCTTCGCCGCGGCGGTGACGACGGCCAGCGTCGCGTCCTTGACGGTGTTGTTGTCGTGCTCGACCCAGACCAGCGCCTTCATGCGACGACTCCCATTTCCTTGAGCTTGGCAACCAGCGCATCGACGTCGGCGACCTTGATCCCCGCGCTGCGCACGGGCGGTTCGGTGACCTTGTGGGTCTTGAGCCGCGGCGCGATGTCGACGCCGTAGTCCGCCGGGGTCTTGTTCGCCAACGGCTTGGACTTGGCCTTCATGATGTTGGGAAGCGAGGCATAGCGCGGCTCGTTAAGCCGGAGGTCGCTGGTGACGATCGCGGGCAGGGTCAGGGAGACCGTTTCCAGCCCGCCGTCGATCTCGCGCTTCACGGTGACGGCATCGCCCTCGACCGTGATCTCGTTGGCGAAGGTGCCCTGCGGACGACCCATCAGCGCGGCGAGCATCTGCCCGACCTGGTTCGAATCGTCGTCGATCGCCTGCTTGCCGCAGATGATCAGCCCGGGCTGCTCCTCGTCGGCGATGGCCTTCAGAATCTTGGCGACGGCCAGCGGCTCGACCTCGTCGTCCGTCTGGACGAGGATCGCGCGGTCGGCGCCCATCGCCAGCGCGGTGCGGAGCGTTTCCTGAGCCTTCGCCGGCCCGATCGACACCGCCAGCACTTCGGTCGCGGCGCCCTTTTCGCGCAGCCGGATCGCTTCCTCGACGCTGATCTCGTCGAACGGATTCATGCTCATCTTGACGTTCGCAAGATCCACACCGCTGCCATCGGCCTTGACCCTTGGCTTCACGTTGTAGTCGATCACCCGCTTGACGGGCACCATGACCTTCATCGCAACCATCCCTTCATCTGTTTAGCCGCGCGATTAAAATGCTGGGCCCGCCATTGCCGCAGGTTGCGGCAAGGTCAAGCGCCAGCCAGCGCGGATGCGGCGGTTCAGGCCGCTTTCTTCACCTCGGCAACGATCTTGCGCGCCGCATCGCCCAAGTCGTTGGCCGATACGATCGGCAGGCCCGAGTTGGCGAGGATGTCCTTGCCTTGCTGCACGTTGGTGCCCTCGAGGCGCACGACGAGCGGGACCGAGAGATTCACGTCCTTCGCCGCGGCGACGATGCCGTCGGCGATGATGTCGCACTTCATGATCCCGCCGAAGATGTTGACGAGGATGCCCTTAACCGCCGGGTCGGACAGGATGATCTTGAACGCGGCAGTAACCTTTTCCTTCGAGGCGCCGCCGCCGACATCGAGGAAGTTGGCCGGGAAAGCCCCGTTCAGCTTGATGATGTCCATCGTCGCCATGGCAAGACCGGCGCCGTTGACCATGCACCCGATATCGCCGTCGAGCTTGATATAGGCCAGGTCCGACTTCGAAGCCTCGACCTCGGCCGGGTCTTCCTCGGTCTCGTCGCGCAGCGCAGCGACGTCGGGGTGGCGGAACAGGGCGTTCGAATCGAAGCTCATCTTGGCGTCGAGCACCAGGAGCTTGCCGTCGGTCGTCTCCACAAGCGGGTTGATCTCGAGCATCTCGCAGTCGAGAGCCATGAACGCTTCGAACAACTGCCTGCTGAGCTTCTGTGCCGCCTTGTTGAGGTCGCCTTCGAGCTTGAGAGCATAGGCGACCGCACGCCCGTGATGAGGCATGAAGCCCTGCGCCGGATCGACCGTGATCGTGGCGATCTTTTCCGGCGTGTTGTGCGCCACTTCCTCGATGTCCATGCCACCTTCGGTCGATACGACCATCGCAACCCGGCCCGAAGCCCGATCGACGAGCAGGGCGAGATAATATTCCTTCGCGATGTCGACACCGTCGGTCACGTAGAGCCGGTTGACCTGCTTGCCGGCTTCGCCGGTCTGGATCGTTACCAGGGTATTGCCCAGCATCTCGCGGGCATTGGCTTCGACTTCGTCGATCGACTTCGCCAGGCGGACACCGCCCTTGGCGTCGGCGCCGAGTTCCTTGAACTTGCCCTTGCCGCGACCGCCGGCGTGAATCTGCGCCTTTACGACATAGAGCGGCCCGGGAAGCTTCTTCGCCGCGGCGACCGCTTCCTCGGCGTTCATCGCGGGGTAGCCGGTGGGCACGGCGACACCGTACTTGGCCAGCAGCTCCTTGGCCTGGTATTCATGGATATTCATCGCTCGGGAATCCTGCTGGTTGGCGGCGTAACCGCAAGGGTCGGGAATGCGGGCCGCTTAAGCACAGCGGTTCGGGCTTGAAAAGTCCCAGAACGCGATGTTCGCGCTTGCGCCGGCGCGTTGAAACGCACAGTCGGCAGCGCGAAGCCATGATCGATCGCGCGCGCCTTGAAAGCATCGTGAGCCAGGCGGGTGAAATCGCCCTCGCCAGCTGGCCCGGCCATGGGCATTCGCCCGAGGTCTGGGACAAGAGCCCGGATAACCCGGTTAGCGCCGCCGACATCGCGGTAGACAACTTCCTTCGCGAGCGGCTGGGCGAACTGCTCCCCGCGGCGGGGTGGCTGTCGGAGGAGACCGCAGATCATCCCGAGCGGCTGGGCCGGGGGCTATGTTGGCTGGTCGATCCCATCGACGGGACGCGCGACTACATCCGCGGAAGGACCGGCTGGGCGGTATCGGTCGCGCTGGTGAGCTCGGGGCGGCCGCTGCTGGGGCTGCTGTCCGCCCCGGCGCGCGGCGAGTTGTGGTCCGCCGAAGCCGGACGAGGGGCTTGGCGCAACGGCTTGCCGCTGCGGGCGAGCCAACGCGGCGACATCGTCGGGGCACGCGTCCCGGTCGATGCGCTTCCTGCCGATTCGGACCTGGCGATCGTCGACAAGCCCAACGCCATCGCGCTGCGCATCGCGATGGTCGGCGCGGACGAGGCCGATCTCGTCGCGACGCTGCGCTGGGGATTCGAGTGGGACATAGCCGCTTCTACCCTGATTGCGCGGGAAGCGGGGGCGGCCGTCAGCGACGCATTCGGCAACGCACTTGCCTTCAACAAGGCCGATCCGCGCGCGTTCGGGGTCCTTGTCACTGCACCGGCGATTCACGCCGCGGCGGTCGACCGGCTGGCCGAGCGTGCCGAACGGCTTGCCCGCCCGTCGGCGGATTAAGCCGGCCCCAGGCTCAGGCGAATACCTCGGTATCGATGGTGCGCTGCATCGCCGGGGCATAGCGCGGGCCGGTCACCGTTTCGTGGTTGATGAGATCGTTGAGCTCGCGCTCCACCGCGATCGGCAGCTCCCAGTCCCAGCGGGCGATGTTTTCTTCAAGGTGCGCGATGTTGGCAGTGCCCGGGATCGTCACGATGTGATCGCCCTGTGCCAGGACCCAGGCGAGCGAAAGCTGCGCCGGGGTCACGCCTTCGCGCGCGGCGACGGCGTTGAACTTGTCGATCAGTACCCGGTTGGCGCGCCAATTGTCACCGGTGAAACGCGGCATGTTGCGGCGCAGGTCCTTCTCGCCAAGCTCGCCGTCCGAGCCGATCCCGTTGGCCAGCGCGCCGCGCGCGACCGGGGAAAAAGCGACGAAGGTCGTGCCAAGCTCGCGGCACGCCTCGAGCACGGCGATCTCGGGATTGCGGGTCATCAGCGAATATTCGGTCTGCATCGCGGCGATGGGGTGCACTGCGTGGGCGGCACGCAAGGTCTCCGCCGACATCTCGGACAGGCCGATGGCCCCGATCTTGCCTTCGCGGACCAGATCGGCGAGCGCGCCGACCGATTCCTCGATCGGCACCGTGAAATCGCGGCGATGCAGGTAATAAAGGTCGATCCGATCGGTCTTGAGCAGATCGAGCGAAGTTTCCAGGGCGGCGCGGATCGTCTCGGGCCGACAGTCGATTCGCCGCTTGTCGCCGTCGACGATGATCCCGGTCTTCGAGGCCAGGAAGAACTGGTCGCGCCTGTCGGCAAGGGTCTGGCCGATCAGCGTCTCGTTATGACCGAGGCCATAGATCCGCGCGGTATCGAGGTGGTTGTATCCCAGCTCGAGCGCGCGGTTGAGAAGGCGGGCGCCGTCCTCGTCTGATGGCGGCGTGCCATAGGCCCAGCTCAGCGACATGCAGCCGAGGCCCACTGGGTTGACGGTGCGGCCGGAAATCGAACGGCTGGCTATCGGCATTGGCGAAACTCCTTCACCCCTGCCGATGCCAGCCGGTTCGTTGTCGGGTCAAGCCGGGCGCGAAACTTCGTTCCATGCGCCCGGCCGGATGCGCGATCAGCGGCCGCTGCGAGCGGCGGCGACGTCTTCCTGCGTAATAGGGACGATCTTGATCTCGACCCGGCGGTTGCGGGCGCGACCTTCGGCCGTGTCGTTGCTGGCGACGAACTGCGTCTCGCCAAAGCCCTGGCTGCGGATCCGCGAAGACGAAACGCCGCGCGAGATGAGGTAGTTCGCAACCGCGCTGGCGCGCTGTTCGGACAGCCGCTGGTTGAACGAAGGGCTGCCGGTCGAATCAGTGAAGCCGTAAACGTCGATCAGGCTGTTGGGATAAGTGTTCAGGCTCTGCGCGACCTGGTCCAGCGTGCGCTGGAAGGTGGCGTTGATGGTCGAACTGCCGGTCGCGAAGGTGACGCCTTCGGGCAGGTTAACGAGGATGGCGGAACCGTTGTCGGTCGGCGTCACGTCGACCCCGGTTCCGGCGGTCTGCTCCTTCAGCTCCTTGATCTGCTTGTCCATCTGGTAGCCGACCGCGGCGCCTGCGACACCGCCTACGCCGGCGCCGATGATACGGCCGGTCTTGCCGCCGATCAGGCCGCCCAGCAGCCCGCCCGCCAGCACGCCGCCGACGCCGCCGATGGCGGTGCGGGAAACCTTGCGCTCACCGGTGTTGGGATCGGTGACGCATGCCGAAAGGCTGGCGAGCGAAAGCGCGGCGAGGCTCGTTGCGAGCAGGCGTGTGGTCTTCATGGAGAGATGGTCCCTTTGATTATTTATAGTTTTGCCGCGCGCAGTGCGACCCGAGCGGGCGCGGCGGATCGGTAAGACAACGTACCGCATCCCGACAAGGTTCCCGAGACACTGGCTGACTCGTTCCCGCGCCACACCTTTTGCACGGGGCGTTTTGTCTGCTAGCGGAGGATGGTGACCCCGTTTCCCTGGCCCGACGTCCTGATCATTGCGGGACTTATCCTGCTCAATGGTCTGTTCTCGATGTCCGAGCTGGCGATCGTGTCGGCGCGCCCGGCACGGCTGCGCGTCGCGGCCGAAGCGGGCAGCATCGGGGCGAAGACCGCCCTGGCTCTGGCCGCGGACCCGGGCAAGTTTCTGTCCACCGTCCAGATCGGGATTACGCTGGTGGGCATCGTCGCCGGTGCTTTCTCGGGATCGCGGCTGGGCGGACCGGTCGGCCAGCGGCTGGCAATGCTCGGCGTGCCGCCCGACTGGGCCGATCAGGCCGGGTTTGCGCTGGTGATCGTGCTGACCACCTATTTCAGCCTGGTCGTGGGGGAACTGGTACCCAAGCAGGTCGCCCTGCGCGCAGCAGAGCCGATCGCGCTCATCATGTCACGGCCCATGGCGCTCGTCGCCCGGCTGACGGCACCGTTCGTGTGGGCGCTGGACCGCTCTTCCGGCCTCCTGATGCGGATGCTCGGCGTTTCGAGCCCGGGCGATCATGACGTGACCGCCGAGGAACTGCACATGATCTTCGCCGATGCGACCCGTTCAGGGGTGATCGAGGAGGGAGAGCGTGCGATCATGAGCGGGATCATGCGACTTGCCGATCGTCCCGTGCGCGAACTGATGACCCCGCGGATCGAGCTCGACTGGATCGAGGCCGGCGCCGACACCGCCCAGATCGCGGAGGCGATCGGCGCCAGTCCGCACAGCCTGATCCCCGTTGCCGACGGGTCGATCGACAACATCGTGGGCGCGGTGAAGGTGCGCGACGTCATGGCCGTGATGCTCCGGGGCGAGCCGGTGAACCTCGCCAGCCTGATCCGCAAGGCCGAGATCGTCCCCGACCAGCTCGACGCGATGGACGCGCTGCGCGTTCTGCAGCAGTCCGACATCGCGATGGCCCTCGTCCATGACGAATACGGCCACTTGGAGGGAATGATCACCCCGGCCGACCTGCTCTCCGCCATCGTCGGCAATTTCGTCAGCCATCGTGATGAAGGCGACGAGCCGATGGTGATCGAGCGTGAGGACGGATCGCTGCTGATCGCGGGTGCCTTGCCCGCCGACGCGTTGGGCGAACGGCTGGCCATCGACCTGCCGGACGACCGCGATTACGCGACCGCTGCGGGCTTCGTCCTGTCGGTGCTCAAGCGCCTGCCCAGCGAGGGCGAGCGGTTCGACGAGCAGGGCTGGCGCTTCGAGATCGTCGACATGGATGGCCGCAAGATCGACAAGCTGCTCGTCGCGCGGCTGCGCAAGTCCGTGCCTAAGCCCGATCTGGACAACTGAGATATCTTAAGCAGGCCGGAGCCCGCAGACCGTTCGTCAGCCGGGAACGACTGCCTGCGCTTCGCGGCCGTCGCCTTCGGGGGCCGCGAGGATATCGCGGGTCACCGAGCCCTTGGCGACAGTGTTGGTCGCGGGATCGCCGACCGTGCTGCGGATACCCGGAGCGGCAGTTCCCGCGCGGCTGATCGTGTCGCTTTCGACGCTGCTGCGCGGCGCCGGGCCACCGAACAATGCTTCGAGCGCCTGGCTGCTGGCGTCGCTGTCCTGCGGGCGCGGGGCACCGGGATTGGGCGGAACCAGGCTGAAATCGGGCGGGATCACGAGCGGAGCCTGGCGCGAGACGGCAAATTCGTCAGGCCGGTCGCGATTGAGGATTCCGCCGCTGGCGCAGCCCGACAGGGCGGCGACGAGGAGGACGGGAACGAGGGCCTTGCGCATCATGGAATCTCCGTGGCGGGCGCGTCGTTGCTGGTCGCCGCGCCCGAATCCGCGCGCTTGTCGCGCATCAGGAGCGAACGGGCAAGCAGTAACAAAACCCCGATGGTGATCGCCGCATCGGCGATGTTGAAGATGAGGAACGGGCGGAAATCGCCGAAATGCAGATCGGCGTAATCGATCACGAAACCTAGCCGCGAGCGGTCGACGATGTTGCCCAGCGCGCCGCCAAGAACGAGCGCCAGCGCGACGATTTCACCCAGTAGCTTTTCGCGCAGCAGCCACACCACGACCCCGGTCGCAATCGCTGCGGTGAGCGCTACGAGCAGCCATCGGCTGGCGTTCGAATCGGCGGTTAGCAGGCCCAGGCTGATCCCGTGGTTCTCGGTATAGCGCAGCGCGAAGATCGGCAGCAGCTCGATGGCCCCTCGCTGCGGCAGCGCGAGCGGGCCCATGACGAGGAACTTCATCGCCTGGTCGAGGAGGAAGACGATCCCGGCGAGGCCCAGGCCGATCATGCGGTAAGCGTTGGCGGTCATGCCGCAGCGTCCATGCTGGCGACGACATCCTCGCAGCGATCGCACATGTCGCCGTCTTCGCTGACTTCGGGCAGGAGCCTCCAGCAGCGGCCGCACTTGTGGTCGGTTGTGCGAGTCACGGTCACGCCCGCGCCTTGCGCCCGTGCCACTGACGCGCTGATGAACAATTCGGCAAGATCGGCGACGGCGACATCGGGGACGGCGCCATCCGGCACGGTCACCGCGGCTTCCAAGCCCGATCCGAGCACCTTTTCGCGGCGCAACGGCTCGATCGCCTCATTGACCGTGGCCCGCAGCGCGCGCAGCTCGGCCCAACGCTCCATGTCGGCGTCGCCGGCGGGAAACTCGGGCCATTCGAGCAGGTGAACGCTGTCCGCATCCGGATAGCGCGTCGCCCACACCTCTTCGGCGGTAAACACCAGCACGGGCGCAGCATAGCGGACCAGCGCGTGGAACAGCGTGTCGAGCACCGTGCGATAGGCGCGCCGCTTCACGTCGGTCGGCGCATCGCAGTAGAGGCTGTCCTTGCGGATATCGAAGAAGAAGGCCGAGAGGTCCTCGTTGACGAAATCGGTCAGGCTGCGGACGTAGGTATTGAAGTCGAAGTCCGCGACCGCCTGGCGCAGCGCGGCGTCCAGCTTGGCCAGGAGCGCCAGCATGTAGCGTTCCAGCTCGGGCATCTCGTGCACCGCCACGCGTTCCGCTTCCTCGAATCCGTCGAGCGCGCCGAGCAGATAGCGGAAGCTGTTGCGCAGCTTGCGGTACTGGTCGGAAACCCCGGCGAGGATTTCCTTGCCGATGCGGTGGTCCTCGGTGAAATCGACTGACAGTGCCCACAGCCGCAGGATGTCCGCGCCATTGTCGCGCATCAGGTCTAGCGGGTTGATCGTGTTGCCCAGGCTCTTGGACATCTTCAAGCCCCTGGCATCCATCGTGAAGCCGTGCGTCAGGATGGCGTTATAAGGCGCGCGGCCGCGGGTCGCGCAGCTTTCGAGCAGGCTCGACTGGAACCAGCCGCGATGCTGGTCGCTGCCTTCCAGGTAGAGATCGGCAGGCCACGACAGTTCGGGCCAGCGCCCGCTTTCCAGCACGAAGACATGGGTGCAGCCCGAATCGAACCACACGTCGAGAATATCGGTCACGCGCTCGAAATCGGCGGCATCGTGGGCGTGGCCCAGATATTCCTGCGCACGCGCATCGGACCATGCATCGACCCCGCCCTCGCGCACCGCCGCGACGATACGTGCATTCACGGCGTCGTCGACGAGGTACTGGTTCGTCCCCTTGCGCACGAACAGGGTGATCGGAACCCCCCAGGCGCGCTGGCGCGAAAGCACCCAGTCGGGCCGCCCTTCGACCATCGAGCCCAGCCGGTTGCGGCCCTTGTCGGGGACAAAGCGGGTGTCCGCGATGGCCTGCACGGCCAGTTCGCGCAACGTCTCGCCTTCGCCCTGCGCGGCGCGGATTTCGGCCTCGTCGGCGCAGCGCGGAACCTGGCGGTCGACGGGAAGATCCATCGGTACGAACCACTGCGGCGTGCAGCGGTAGATGACCTTGGCCTTCGAGCGCCACGAATGCGGGTAGGAGTGCTTGTAGTCGGCCGACGCGGCGAGCAGCCCGCCGCTTGCCCGCAGGTCTTCGCAGATCGGCCCGTCGGATGCGTTGAACTTGGGGTTGATGACGCTGCCTTGGCCGGGAAGCCAGCCCCAGTCGGCGCGATACTTGCCGTCGGCTTCGACGGCAAAGACCGGCTCGATTCCGTGCGCCTTGCACAGCGCGAAATCGTCCTCGCCATGGTCGGGCGCCATGTGGACGAGCCCGGTGCCGCTGTCGGTGGTGACGAAATCGCCCGGCAGGAACGGACGCGGCTTGGCGAAGAACCCGCCCAGATGGTGCATCGGATGGCGGGCGATCGCTCCGGCGAGCTGGTGTCCAAACCAGCTGCCAATTTCGCCTGCGTCTCGCAGCCAGCGTTCGGTGACCTGATTCTTCAGTTCGACGGCGCAGAGATACCGCTTTCCAGTCTCATGCTCGTAGAGCCCGTAAAGCACCTCCGGCCCATAGGCCAAAGCCTGGTTCACCGGGATCGTCCACGGCGTGGTCGTCCAGATCACCGCATGGGCGCCGACCAGTTCTCGGATCGGGCTCTCGGTGATCTCGAAGGCCACGTCGATCTGGGTCGAGACGATGTCCTCGTATTCGATCTCGGCCTCGGCCAGCGCGGTCTTTTCGACCGGGGACCACATCACCGGCTTCGCGCCGCGATAAAGCTGGCCGGACTCGGCGAACTTCATCAGTTCCGAGACGATCGTTGCCTCGGCCTCGAAATCCATCGTCAGGTAGCGATTGTCCCAGTCGGCATTGATGCCGAGGCGCTTGAGCTGCTCGCGCTGCACGTCGACCCAGTGCTGGGCGTAGGCCCGGCATTCGGCGCGGAACTCGACCGGATCGACCTGATCCTTGTCGAGCTTCTTCTTGCGGTACTGTTCCTCGACCTTCCACTCGATCGGCAGGCCGTGGCAGTCCCAGCCGGGAACGTAGGGCGCGTCCTTGCCCAGCAGGGTCTGGGTGCGCACCACCATGTCCTTGAGGATGTGGTTCAGCGCGTGGCCGATGTGCATGTCGCCGTTGGCGTAAGGCGGACCGTCGTGGAAGATGAACTTTTCACGGCCCCGGCGCGCCTCGCGAAGGCGTTCATAAAGGCGGGCTTCCTGCCACCTGGCAAGAATGCCCGGCTCCTTGGCGGGCAGGCCGGCCTTCATCGGGAAATCGGTCTTCGGCAGGAAGACGGTGCCGCGATAGTCGCGGCTGTCGGTTCGGGTCTCGCTCATCACCCGCGGGCGCTTAGGAGTTTCCTCGCCTCCTCGCAATCCGCGTCCATCTGGCGGGTCAGCGCGTCGAGGCTGTCGAACTTCTCCTCGCCGCGCAGGAAGTGGTGGAACGCCACCTCGATCTCCTGCCCGTAGAGGTCGCCCGAAAAATCGAAGAAGAACGGCTCGAGCAGTTCCTTGGGCGGGGTGAAGGTGGGACGGATGCCCATGCTCGCCGCGCCGTGCAGCACGCTGCCGTCGGGCAGGCGACCCGTGACGGCATAGATCCCGTAATGCGGACGCAGGTAATTGCCGAGCGCGACGTTGGCGGTGGGGTAGCCGATCGTGCGCCCCACCTTGTCGCCATGCTCGACGATCCCGCGTATCGCGAAGGGCCGCGTCATCAGGCGCGTGGCGGTGGCGGGATCGCCGGCCTGCAGCGCCTCGCGCACCCGGCTGGAGGACACCGGCAGGCCATCGTCAAGCACCGCGCCGACCGATTGCGCCCTGACGCCGCATGGGGCGCCAAGTTCGACCAGCCGCTCGCGGTTCCCTCCCCGGCCCTTGCCGAACGTGAAATCCTCGCCGGTGACGACACCCCTCGCGCCGATCCGGCGCGCCAGGAGGTCCTGCACGAAATCTTCCGCGCTCATCCCGGCCAGCGCGCCGTCGAAATGGAAGACCAGCATCGCTGCCGCACCGAAAGCGGCAAACAGCTCCTGGCGCTGGTCCAGCGTGGTCAGCCGGAACGGGGGAGCGTCGGGCACGAAGTGACGCACCGGGTGCGGATCGAAGGTAGCGACGATGCAGGGGCGACCCTCGTCACGCGCCCAGGCGAGCGCCTTGCCGACGACGGCCTGATGGCCGAGGTGGAATCCGTCGAAATTGCCCAGCGCGAGGATCGCGCCGCGCAGTTCGTCGGGCACCGGATCGCGATGGTCGATGCGGATCAAGGCCGCGCGCCCCTGCGGATGAGAGTCACGAAATCGAACCCAGGACGGTCCGCCTCCGTCGGGTGCCGCTCGCGGTTCACCTCGCGCCACTGGTTCGGATCGAATGGCGGCATGACCGTGTCGCCGGCATAGTCGGCATGAATCTCGGTCAGCTCGATTCGCATCGCCTTATCGAGAAACGCGGCGAACACGTCGGACCCGCCGATCACCGCCACTTCGGGTGCATCGGCCAGCGCCAGCGCACTCTCGGGATCGGGCGCGCTTTCCACCCCGGGCGCAGACCATTCGGGGTCGCGGGTCAGGACGATGTGCCGGCGCCCCGGCAATAGTCCCGGCAGCGATTCGAAAGTCCGGCGGCCCATGATCATCGGCCGGCCCATCGTGAGCGCCTTGAAATGCTTCAGGTCGGCCGGCAGGTGCCAGGGCAAGGTGCCGTTCGCCCCGATCGTGCCGTTCGCCGCCCGCGCGACGACGAGGAACGCTTCGGGCGCGCTCATGCCACGGTGATCCGGGTGACGTGGCCCATCTTGCGCCCGGGGCGGGCGGCGGCCTTGCCGTAAAGGTGGAGGCGGTTGGCCGGGTCGGAAAGGATAGCCGGCCAGTCCTCCGCCATGTCGCCGATCACGTTGCGCATCTCGACCCGCGCGGCGGCGAGCGAGGTGTCGCCCAGGGGCAGCCCGCAGATCGCGCGAATATGATTCTCGAACTGGCTGGTGATCGCGCCCTCGATCGACCAGTGGCCCGAATTGTGGACGCGCGGTGCCATCTCGTTGAACACCGGGCCATCCTCGCAGGCGAAGAACTCCAGCGTGAGGACGCCGACGTATCCGAGCGCGTCCGCCACCTTGCGGGCGAGTTCGCGGGCCTCGGGCACCTGCGCCAGCACGAGCGGTGAGGCGGGCAGGGTGGAGCGCGCCAGGATACCGCCCGCGTGGACGTTTTCCGCGCTGTCCCAGAAGCGGATGTCACCATCCATTCCGCGTACCAGGATGACCGAGAATTCGGCGACGAAGGGGACCAGCTGCTCGTAGATCAGCGGGGTGCCGGGCAGGCGAAGCGCGGCGGCATCGGCGGAGCTTGCGATGCGCCATTGGCCCTTGCCGTCGTATCCGTCGCGCCTCGTCTTGAGGATGCCGGGCGTGCCGACCGCGGTGATCGCGGCGGCCAGGTCGTCGGCAGTGTCCACCCGAGCATGGGCCGCAGGACGTCCGCCGAGATCGGCTACGAACCGCTTTTCGACGAGGCGGTCCTGAGCGGTCTCGAGCGCGCGGCCCGAAGGCAGCAAGGGAGTGGGCGCCAGCGCGGCGAGGGGCGCAACAGGCACATTCTCGAATTCGTAGGTCACCACCGCGCAGTCCTGCGCAAACCGGCGCAGCGAGGCGGCGTCGTCCCAGGGCGCGCAGGTGAAGGCGGCGCAAACCTCGGCGGCGATGCTGTCGCGTTCGGGCGCATATACGTGGCAGCGGTAGCCGATCTGCGCGGCCGCCATGGCGAGCATGCGGCCAAGCTGGCCGCCGCCGAGTATCCCGATCGTCTCGCCCGGAGGGATCATCGTGGTCGGGCGCCGGTCAGGACGGCCGCTCGGCCACGCCGTCGGTCTGCGCCGCGCGGTAGGCGGCCAACCGCTCGGCCAGTGCGGGATCGCTCCCGGCCAGGATTGCGGCGGCGAGAAGTCCGGCGTTCGTCGCCCCGGCCTGGCCGATGGCGAGCGTGCCGACCGGGATGCCTGCCGGCATCTGGACGATGGAAAGCAACGAATCCATGCCGGACAGCGCCTTGGACTGTACCGGCACGCCAAGCACCGGCAACGCGGTCATGCTGGCGATCATCCCGGGAAGGTGCGCCGCGCCGCCTGCCCCCGCGATGATCACGCGAAACCCCTCGTCCGCTGCGCCCGCGGCGAAATCGTGCAGGCGCTGCGGCGTGCGATGGGCCGATACGATGCGGCAATCGTGAGCGACGCCCAGTGCATCGAGAGCGACCGCAGCATGGCGCATGGTCTCCCAGTCGGACTGGCTGCCCATGACGATTGCGACGAGTGCTCGGTCCAATTGCGCTCCTCCCCCCGGTGCGATGGCGTTTCAGCGTTCCGCGAGGTAGTAGCGGTCGTTGACCGCAAGGTCATCCGCCAGTTCGTAGATCAGCGGCTGGCCGGTCGGGATCTCGAGAGAGCTGATCTCGGCGTCCGAGATGCCCGACAGATGCTTGACCAGCGCCCGAAGCGAGTTGCCGTGGGCCGAGACGATGACCGTCTCACCGGCGGCCAGCACGGGCGCGATCGCGCTCTCGTAGTAAGGCAGCACGCGGGCGATCGTGTCCTTGAGACTTTCGGTCGCCGGGACCGGGATTCCGGCATAGCGGGGGTCCGATGCCAGGTCGAACTCGCTGCCGGGCGCCAGCGGCGGCGGCGGTACGTCGAAGCTGCGGCGCCAGATCTTGACCTGGTCTTCGCCGTGAAGCGCGGCCGTCTCCGCCTTGTCGAGGCCCGTAAGCCCGCCATAGTGCCGCTCGTTGAGCTTCCAGCTCTTGTATTCGGGGACCCACAGCCGGCCCACATCCTCGAGCACGAGGTGCAGCGTCTTGATCGCGCGGGTCTGGAGCGAGGTGAAGGCGACCGTCGGCAGGATACCGCGCATCTTCAGCAGCGCACCCGCCGCGCGCGCTTCGGCGGCGCCCTGCTCGGTAACGTCGACGTCCCACCAGCCGGTGAAACGGTTTTCGAGGTTCCACTGCGACTGGCCGTGGCGGATAAGGATAAGGCGGGGCATCGGAAGAATCCTCGACGACGCTGGAGAGATGCGGGGCACAGGCGGGAAGTGGGGCCGGCCCTAGCCAAGCGGTGCCGGTTTGGAAAGGGCGCGCCGGTCAGGCCGTCAGTCCGGCTCGTCGTTGGCTTCCCCACTGTCCCGCGGTTTGAGCGCGCGCGCCTGCGCCTTGCGGCGGCGCAGGTTCTCGCGCAGCTGCGCGGCGAGGCGTTTCTCTCGCGACGGAGCAGCGGGAGACCGGGGCGGCGGCGAAGTCATTGCGCAGGCTCTGCCCAAGCCGCCCGCCAAGGGCAAGCGCGGCTTGACAAAGCAGGTGCCCCCCGCCAATGCGCGCCCCTGCCCGGCCGGCCCGCTCCTGCGATGGAACAGTCCCGCCGGTTCGCCCGAAAATGGTGGGCTGCTGTAGCTCAGTGGTAGAGCGCATCCTTGGTAAGGCTGAGGTCGGGAGTTCAATCCTCCCCAGCAGCACCATTTTCGTCGGCGACCATTCGCCCCTTTCGTGCGTTGGTCCGGCGTGAAGCTGGCAACCTACAACGTCAACGGGGTGAACGGCCGCCTGCCCGTGCTGCTGCGCTGGCTGGAAGAGCGCGCGCCCGACATCGTCGCCTTGCAGGAGCTCAAGGCTCCCGACGCCGCTTTTCCCAGCGATTCGCTGCGCAATGCGGGCTACGAGGCGATCTGGCACGGCCAGTCCCGCTGGAACGGCGTCGCGATCCTGTCGCGCGTCGGGGAGATCCACGAGACTAGGCGGGGGCTGCCCGGCGATCCCGACGACTCCCACAGCCGCTACCTCGAAGCGGCGGTGAACGGGATCATCGTCGGCGCGCTCTACCTACCCAACGGCAATCCCCGACCGGGGCCCAAGTTCGATTACAAGTTGCGCTGGTTCGACCTCCTGATCGACCATGCGCAGGGACTGATCGACCATGGACTACCGGTGGCGCTGATCGGCGATTTCAACGTGATGCCGACAGAGCTCGACGTCTACAAGCCCGAGCGCTGGCTCGACGACGCGCTGTTCGCGCCCGAGGTCCGCGCTGCCTATGCCCGGCTGCTGGAGCAGGGCTGGACCGACGCCTTGCGTGCGCTTCACCCAGGCGAGGTGATCTACACCTTCTGGGATTACTTCCGGAACGCCTTTGGCCGGGATGCCGGCCTGCGGATCGATCACCTGCTGCTCAGCCCGGCGCTGGCCGGGCGGCTCGCGTCGGCGCAAGTCGACAGCCATGTCCGCGGCTGGGAAAAGACCAGCGATCACGCCCCGGTATGGATAGAACTTGCCGATGCTCCCGCGCGCACGCCTCGGAAGACAAAGGCGAAGGCATAGCCATGGCCCGCAAACTGAAGGTGTTCCGCACCGCGGTCGGCTTCCACGATGCCTATGTCGCCGCGCCGAGCCGCAAGGCCGCGCTGGCAGCATGGGGCACCGGCAAGGACCTGTTCGCGCGGGGCGCGGCGGAAGAGGTGACCGATCCCACGCTCACGGGGGCCCCGCTGCGCCAGCCGGGAGAGGTGATCAGCGTCCTGCGTGGAACTGCAGCCGATCAGCTTGCCGCGCTAGGCCCCATGCCGAAATCAGTACCGCGCGATTGGGCCTCCGCTCGAAAGAAGCCCGCCAAGGCGCAGATTTCCAAGCCTAGGCCCGTTCCGCCGCCACCCAGCCGCGACACGCTCGACGCGGCGGACGCGGCGCTTAAGGCGCTCCGCGATCGCCAACTTGGCGAACGCGAGGCGCTGCGCAAGCAAGCCGCTGAACTCGACAATCAGCGCCGCGCGCTCGCCCGACGGCATGGACAGGAGCTCGCCCGGCTGGAAAAGGAGCGCGCCGCCGCCGAGCGGGCCTTCACCCGGGCGCGCAAGGCGTGGGAAAAGGCCGCTGCGAACAAGTAGGATTCAGGCCTGAAGGTCAGCCCATTCAGGGTGGCGTTTGAACGCGACGGCGACATAGCTGCACTGCGGCTCGATCGTCAGCCCTTCGCGCCGTGCATCGGCGATCATCGCCTCGACCAGCTTTGCGGCGATGCCCCTGCCGCCGATCTCGGAGGGCACAAGCGTATGCTCGGCGACCAGAGTGTCTCCGCGGCGCACATAAGTCAGGCGTCCGGTATGGTCGCTGCCGTCAAGATGTGCCTGATATTCGCCGCTGCCGCCCTGATCGTGGCGCGTGATGGTAAGCCCGTCCATGCTTCTGTCTCCTTGGCGGGGAAGGCCCCGCTTGACCGTCAACGCACGGCCCCTAAGGGCGTTTCGCAATGAGGTTCTTTTCCGATAACGCCGCCAGCGTCCACCCCCGGGTGTGGGACGCACTGCGTGCCGCCGACTCAGCCGACAGCGCTTATGACGGAGATACGCTCAGCGCACGGCTCGACGGCGCGTTCTCGGAACTGTTCGGCAGCGATTGCGCGGCGCTGTGGGTCTCGACCGGCACTGCGGCGAACTGCCTGGCGCTCGCCGCGCTGTGCCCGCCGCACGGCGGGATCGTGTGCCACCGCGAAGCGCATATCGAAGTCGACGAAGGCGGCGCGCCCGGGTTCTACACCCACGGGGCAAAGCTGCTGCTTGCTGCGGGAGAAGGGGCGAAGCTGACCCCCGAAACCGTAACCGCGGTAATCGACCCGATCCGCGACGACGTGCACCAGGTCCAACCTCACGCAATCTCGATCACCCAGGCGACCGAATATGGCCGGGCCTACTCCCCCGCGGAGGTTGCCGCGATTGGCGCGCTCGCGAAGTCGCGCGGGCTGGCCCTGCACATGGACGGGGCGCGATTTGCCAATGCCGCCGCATTCCTCGGTTGCGCGCCGGGCGAGATCACCTGGCAAGCCGGGGTGTCCGCGCTGTCGTTCGGCTGCGTCAAGAACGGCGGCATGAACGCCGAGGCGCTGGTCCTCTTCGATCCCGAGCTTGCTGGCCTGGTCCGCTACCGGCGCAAGCGCGCCGGGCACCTGCACTCGAAGGGCCGCTTCCAGGCGGCGCAGCTTCTCGCCATGGTCCAAGGTGGGCTGTGGCTCGAGAACGCGCGCGCCGCCAACGCCGCGGCGCAGGAAATCGCAGGCGCGTGCGCCGACCGCTTGCTGTACCCGGTCGAGGCGAACGAGGTGTTCGTTCGGCTGATCGATGCGGAGGCGGCCTCGTTGCGGGCGCAGGGTTTCGATTTCTACGACTGGCCCAGCCCCGATGCCGATGCTCCCCCGGGACGCGGCGCGGCGCGCCTTGTCACCGCCTGGAACAGCGATCCTGCCGACGTGGGCAAGCTGGCAAGAGCCATCGCCGCACTATGAGCCAGACGCAGCCGGTGTCCTTCTGGACCCCGCGCATCTTCGGGCCGTTCCTCCTGGTCTCCCTTATCTGGGGTTCCACCTGGCTCGTCATCCGCGACCAGATCGGCACCGTTGCGCCAAGCTGGTCGGTCACATGGCGCTTCGTGCTTGCCGCAGCCGGAATGTTCGTCTTTGCCGCGCTGAAGCGCCAGCGGCTGGCGATTCCCGGCCGTGTGCAGTTGCTGGCGATGATCTTCGGCATGCTGCAATTCGGGCTCAACTTCCAGTTCGTCTACCGCGCCGAGCATTTCCTGACCTCTGGCATCGTCGCGGTCCTGTTCGCACTGCTTCTGGTCCCCAACGCGATCCTTGGCCGCATCTTCCTTGCCCAGCCGATCACCCGTGCCTTTTTCGGCGGCACTGTCCTCGCGCTGGTGGGGATCGTCCTTCTTCTCCTGCACGAATATCGCATCGCGCCGCCGACCGGACAGGTCCTGTTCGGCGTGGCGCTTACCCTTTGCGCGATCCTCACCGCCAGCGCCTCGAACGTGCTGCAGGCGACCGCAGGCCCGCGATCGGTGCCGATGCTCACGTTCCTTGCCTGGGGCCTGGTCTGGGGCGCGGTGTTCGATGCGGCGGTCGCGCTGGTTCTTGCCGGTCCACCGCAATTCGACTGGCGGTGGACCTATGGCGCGGGCGTTGCGTACCTCGCTCTCGTCGGCTCGGTGGTGACCTTTCCGATCTACTTCGGCCTGGTGCGTGAACTCGGCGCCGGCCGCGCGGCTTACAATGGGGTCGTCGTTCCGATCATCGCGATGCTTCTTTCGACCCTGTTCGAAGGCTATCGCTGGTCGCTTCTCGCCGGAACGGGGGCGGTGCTGGCGCTGGGCGGACTGGTGCTGGCATTGAGAGCGCGCAATCCCTCGACGAAAGAAGGATAGCGCGGCCGCCAGCCCAGCAGGCGCCTGGCCTTGCCGTTCGCAACACGGCGGTTCTCCGCATAAAAAGCGCGCGCCATCGGCGACAGGCCTGCTTCGTCCAGCGATTGCAGGGGCGGCACGGGCATCTGCAGCAGGCGGCAGGCCTCCTCGATCACCGTATTCTGGCTTGCGGGGAGATTGTCGGCCACGTTGTAGACCCCTGCGGGCCCGGCGAACGAGGCCGCGATCGCGGACGCGATATCTTCGACATGGACGCGGCTGAAGACTTGCGCGGGCAGGTCGATCCGATGCGCCGCGCCGCTGCGGACGCGGTCGAGCGGACTGCGGCCGGGGCCATAGATGCCGGGCAGGCGAAACACGCGCATGTCGGCGCGCAGCGCTTGCCACGCCTCGTCCGCCGCAGCCCGCGCGGTGCGCCGGCCACGCCCGATCTCCGCGGTCTCGTCGACCCAAGCGCCGCCGGTGTCGCCATAGACGCCGGTGGACGAAAGGTATCCGGCCCATTGCGCACGCGCTGCGGCCAGCGCGTCGCCATAGCGCGCGAGCACCGGGTCGCTTCCCGCGCGGTCGGGCGGGACCGACGAAAGAACATGAGTGGCGTCGGAGAGAGCCGCGCAAACCTCGGCCTCGTCGTCGAACGCGATGTCGCCTGAGCCGCCCGTGCCGCGGATGGTCCAGCCCCCGGCGCGCAGCTGCCCGGCCAGCGTCCGTGCGGTGTAGCCCATGCCGAAGACGAACAGCCTGCCGGGCGGTCCCACGGGCGCTGATGTCCGCGCCGCCGCGATCATCGGCGCGCGCAGACCGAACTGGCGCAAGCGGGGAAAGCCGCGGCGAAGGTGTGCGCTGGGACCACCGGAGACAAGAATTCCCTCTGTCGAGAACGGCTCGGCGATGCGGGGCGCGCGTTTGTCCTGTCAAGCGATGTTTGTCGTTTGCCCGGGGGCTGGCGGGGCCTACATTGCCACGCATGACAGACCTTGCCCCCAACCCCAGCACCCCTCCCGGCAATCCCGAGCTCGCCGACGCCGCCCCGCCGCCACAGGCTCCGGCAATCATCCAGCGCAAGGACTATCGCGTCCCCGAATGGTTGGTGCCGACGATAGATCTCGACTTCGCGCTAAAGCTCGACGCGACCCGGGTGAAGTCGACGCTGCGAGTCGAGCGTAATCCCCACGGAGAGCAGGGAACGACGCTTCGTCTGAACGGCGACGGGATTACCGCCGACAGCGTGACGGTGGACGGGCAATCGACCAATTCGTGGCGGATGGACGGCAGCGACCTCGTGATCGAACTCGATGGGGATAAGCACGAGATCGTGATCGAGACGACGCTCGATCCTGCAGCCAACAGCCAGCTTTCCGGCCTTTACGCATCGAACGGGATGCTCTGCACGCAGTGCGAGGCTGAAGGCTTTCGCCGCATCACGTTCTTTCCCGACCGGCCCGACGTTCTCAGCCGCTATGCCGTCCGCCTGGCGGGCGACAAGGCGAAGTTTCCGGTCCTTTTGGCCAACGGCAACGAGGTTGCCCGGGGCGCCGACCCCGAACGTGACGGCCCCGGCACGCATTGGGCCGAATGGCACGACCCGTGGCCCAAGCCGAGCTACCTCTTCGCGCTCGTCGCGGGCGAGCTGGTCGCCAATCGCAGCTCGTTCGTTACCCTTTCGGGCCGCAAGGTCAGGCTGGCGATTTACGTCCGCCCCGGCGACGAGGCTCGGACGGGGCACGCGATGGAATCGCTCAAAGCGGCGATGAAGTGGGACGAGGACGTCTACGGGCGCGAGTATGACCTCGACGATTTCAACATCGTCGCGGTGAGCGACTTCAACGCCGGAGCGATGGAGAACAAGGGCCTCAACATCTTCAACACGCGCTACATCCTGGCCGATCCCGATACCGCGACCGACGGCGATTACGATGCGATCGAAGGCGTCGTGGCGCACGAGTATTTCCATAACTGGTCGGGCAACCGCGTAACCTGCCGTGACTGGTTCCAGCTCAGCCTCAAGGAAGGCTTTACCGTGCTGCGCGACCAGCAGTTCTCGGCTGCGATGGGCTCGGCGCCGGTCAAGCGGATCGAAGACGTTCGCGTGCTGCGCGGCGTGCAGTTCCCCGAGGATTCGGGTCCGCTCGCCCATCCGATCAGGCCCGACAGCTACCAGGAGATTTCGAACTTCTACACCGCGACGGTCTATAACAAGGGCGCCGAAGTCATCCGCATGATGACCGTGATGGCGGGCCTCGACCGTTTCCGCCGCGGCACCGATCTCTATTTCGAACGCCACGACGGCGAGGCGGCGACTTGCGAGGACTTCGTCAAGGCGATCGAGGACGGCGCCGGGCTCGACCTCAAGCAGTTCCGCCGCTGGTACGAACAGGCCGGAACGCCCCGGGTGGAGGTGGAGATGCGCCACGATGCCACCAGCGGAGAAGTCCGGCTGATCTTGCGCCAGACCGTTCCGGCAACTCCGGGCCAGCCCGACAAGGCGCCGATGCCGATCCCGCTGCGCACCGCCCTGTTCGACCGCATGAGCGGCCGCCACGGCGGCGAGCAGACGCTAATCCTCGACGATGCGACGCGCGAGTTCAGCTTTACCGGATTCGCGGAACCGCCGGTTCTGTCGATCAACCGCGGGTTCTCGGCTCCTGTCGCCATCGCCACCCCGACGCCCGCGGAAGACCTCCTGTTCCTCGCGCGCCACGACGACGATCCCTTCGCCCGCTACGAGGCGATGCAGCAGCTGGTCGTCCAGCATCTCGTCGGGGTCGTGAACGGCTCGGTGACGGGCGCGGCGCTCGATCAGGGCCGCGCCGCGATCGGCGAGGCCTTTGAAGCGATTCTCGATGACCGTGCGCTGGACGACCTGATGCGCGGCGAGTTCGTCATCCTGCCGGGCGAGACCTACCTGGCCGAGCAGTTGCTGGTGAACGAACCGGCCGCGATCCACGCCGCGCGCGAGGAGCTGAAAGCCTGGCTGGGAATTAACCTGGGCGCGCAGTTCCGGGCGCTCCACGACCGTTGCAGCGCGGTGCCCTACAGTCTTTCGCCCGAGGCGCGCGGCAGCCGCAAGCTCAAGACCCAGGCGCTCGTCTATCTTGCCCCGGCCGATCCGGCAGAGGCGATCCGCCGGGCCAAGGCCCAGTTCGACGGCGCCGATAACATGACCGACCGCCAGGGCGCGCTGATGGTCCTGTGCGGCCTTTCCGGGCCCGAGCGCGAGGAGGCGCTGGCGGCCTTCCACGATCGCTACGCCGGAAACGCGCTGGTGATCGACAAGTGGTTTTCGCTCCAGGCAGGCTCGCTCAATCCCAAGGCGCTCGAACATACCAAGGCGCTGGCCGATCATCCCGACTTCAACCTGGCTAATCCCAACCGCGTGCGCTCGCTCTACATGGCCTTTGCGGCCAATCCGCAGGCGTTCCACGATGCGAGCGGCGAGGGGTATCGGATGATCGCGGACCTGATCGAGACGCTCGATCCCCTCAATTCGAGCACCGCAGCGCGGTTCGTGACTCCACTTGGCCGGTGGAAGAGGATGGAGCCGGGACGCTCGGCGCTGATGAAGGCCGAACTGGAGCGCCTCGCCGCCGTGCCGACCCTGTCGCGCGACACTCGCGAGCAGGTGAGCCGCAGTCTTGACTGACGGGCCCGAGGTGCTGCGCGCGGCTGCCCTAGCCGGCGCGCCGCACGGGTTCCTCGGCCGGCGCGGGGGTTCGTCGCACGGCATCCATGAGGGGCTCAATGTCGGGCTGGGTTCGGACGATTCGCCGAGTGTCGTGGCTGAAAACCGCCGTCTCGCAGGCGATGCCGTGCTTCCCGGCGCCGCGCTCGTCACCGTCTTCCAGTTTCATTCGCCCGAGGTCCTGACGGTCACCGAACCTCCGGCGGGCGACGAACGGCCCCGCGCCGACGCAATGGTCACCGCGACGCCCGGTCTTCTGCTGGGCATCCTCACGGCCGATTGTGCGCCGGTGCTGTTCCATGACCCGCGCGCGGGCGTGGTCGGCGCGGCCCACGCCGGGTGGAAGGGCGCGTTGGCGGGAGTCACCGACGCCACGATTGCCGCGATGGAAGCGCTCGGCGCGCACCGCACCGACATTGCTGCCGCGATCGGGCCCTGCATCGCCCAGCCAAGCTACGAAGTCGACGAAGCGTTCGTCGCCCGGTTCGGGAGCGACAATGCGCGGTTCTTTTCGCCGGGCAGGGCGGGCCATGCCCAGTTCGACCTCGAGGGCTATGTCGCGCATCGCCTCGAAGCCGCGGGGATCGGCAGCGTTACTCGGCTGGGTGAGGATACTTACGCACAAGAGGACCGGTTCTATTCCTATCGCCGCGCGACCCATCGGGGCGAGGCCGATTATGGCCGGCAGATCTCGCTGATCGGCCTTCCGGCCGCCTAGAGCAGCGAGCCCTGCACTGGCGGCGCGGCGTCGGGAGCAAGCTCGGGCACCTCGACCTCGCGCATGCCGGTGTCGTCGAAGGCGCATTGCATGGTGGCGGCGCTTTCGCCGTCAGCCGCCAGCCAGCGATCCGCCTCCTCGCCGCCGCGCAGGATCACCGGCATCGCCTTGGGATGGATCGCGCCGACCAGCCGGTTGGCTTCGCAGGTCAGGAAGGCATAGCGCGGGCCATCCGCGGTAGGCCGCCACAGGCCGGCAAAGGCGAACAGCGGATCGTCGCGCAGCGCGAACCAGTGCTTGCGCTTGCGCCCCGTGGCGGGATCGGGAGTGGCCGACCATTCCGAGAACTCGGTAACCGGCACAAGGCAACGGCGGCGCGGATCGGCCAGGGCATTGCGCCACATCGGCGAGGCCAGGTTGCGGATGTTGGTGATCGGCCGCTTGACCTGCCCGAACGGCGGCCAGCCCCATTTCATCTGCGCGATCCGGCGCGGTGCGCTGCTGTCTTCGTCCGCGACGATGACCGGCGCTTCGTAGTCGGGGAAAATCTCGTGATAGGCGGGCACGTTCACCCCGCCCGTCGCAAGCGGGGCGAAGAGCTGGGCGATTGCATCGGCATTGCTGGTCATGCGATAGAGGTTGCACATCGAAACCAGGATACGGCGGAGAGAGAACGATGGCCACCCAACTCAAGCGCAACCTCGATTGCACCGAGGCCGAATGGGCCGCGCGGCAGGACCTTGCCGCCTGCTATCGCATCTTCGATGCGCTCGGCTGGTCTGAGTCCATCTACAACCACATCTCGCTCAAGGTCCCGGGCGAGGATGATGCGTTCCTGATCAATCCGTATGGCCTGATGTATTCCGAAGTCTGCGCCAGCAACCTCGTGAAGATCGACATCGACGGCAACAACCTCGACGGTAGCCCCTATCCGGTCAACAAGGCGGGCTTCACCCAGCACGCCTATTTCCACCGCCACCTGCCCAACGCCCATGCCATCTGCCACGTCCACACCACCGCGACGATGGCGGTATGCAGCCTGGAGCAGGGGCTGATGCCGACCAACTTCTACGCCTGCAATTTCATTGGCAAGATCGGCTACCACGACTTCGAAGGCGTGACTGTCCGCGCGGAAGAGGGCGAGCGCCTGCTGGCCAATCTCGGCGACAAGCGCATCCTCATGTTGCGCAATCACGGCCCGGTGGTGCTCGGCCGCACGATCGGCGAGATGTTCATCCAGATGTGGGCGCTTCAGCGCGCCTGCGAAATACAGTGCGCGACGCTGGCGATGGGCCAGCCGGTGCATGTGTCGGATGACGTCGTGGCGGTGCACCAGCGGGACCTGGGCCAGGTCGCGCTGCCCGGCGGGCCGGGCGCGGCCGAGTTCGCCGCATGGACCCGCAAGATCGACCGCATCGATCGAAGCTGGCGCGACTGATCCGACGCGGCTAGGGGCTGGCGGCGATGCCCCGGCTCACCGTCAACGACCGCCCCATCCAATTCCGGATGGACCCGCAGACCCCGCTGCTGTGGGCGCTGCGCGATGCCGCGAACCTTACCGGCACCAAGTTCGGTTGCGGAGCGGGCGATTGCGGCGCCTGCATGGTCATCATCGACGGCGAGGCGATCCGGGCCTGCCTGGTCACGCTGGCCGAGGTCGAGGGCCGGTTCGTCACCACGATCGAGGCACTTAGCCGCGATCGTGGCCACCCGGTGCAGCAGGCCTTCGTTGCCGAAGGCGCGATCCAATGCGGGTTCTGCACGCCAGGCATGGTGATGGCGGCAGCCGCCCTGCTGGCGCGAAACGCCGATCCCGCCGAGGCGGAGATTGCGGCCGCCATTCCCAACCTTTGCCGCTGCGGCGTCTATCCGCGGGTCACGCGGGCAGTGCAGCGCGCCGGCCGCGTGATGCGTCGGGAAGAGACGATCAGCGCGGCTCCGGCGCCGGGGATCAGTCCTGCCGATGCCGCCCGCGCCGTTCCAGCGCTCGGCACCGCCAAGCCCTAGAACTTTACCCGCAGCGTCAGCCGCGCGTTGAGCGGCTCGCCCGGTGCGATGTTGTTGTCGGTATGCGCGGCGGGCCAATAGCGCGAGTCGAACAAGTTCTCGACGTTGAGCTGAAGGCCTAGCTTCGGACTGATATCCCAGAAGACCGCCGCATCGACGCGCGTGAACGCCGGGAGGGCGACCGCATTGCTAATCGTCGTGAACTGACGCGACTGGTGGACGACGCCCGCGCCGAGACCCAGCGACGGCAACAGATCGTAGCGAGTCCACGCCGAGAACTGGTGGCGCGGCAGCTGGGCCAGCCTCCGGCCCGCCGGAGCCGCGGTCGTCGTCGAGCGGATTTGGCCGTCCTGGAGCGAATAGCCCAAGCTGGCCTGCCACCGGGAAGTGATCTGCCCGTTGAGATGAGCCTCGATGCCCTTCGTTCGGGTCGCGCCGGTCAGGACGAACAGGCCAGGATTTGCCGGATCGGCGGCGCGGGTGTTAGACCGGTCGAGCCGGAAAGCCGCAGCGGCGAACGAAAGCCCCGGCGTCAGGTCCCACTTGACCCCCGCCTCGAGGTTGCGGAATCGTTCGGGGGCGAGGGCCGCGGTCGACTCGTCAAGCGCGCCGAACTGGTCGCCCGACTGGGGTAGGAAGCTTTTCGCGTAGCTGGCATAAAGCGAGATATTGGCCTGCGGCTTGACGATCAGGCCGATGCGCGGGCTCCACACGCCGTCCGTCCGGCGTGCGGCGAACCGGGTAAGCCGGTTGAGCGAGGTCAGCCGGAAACGATCGTAGCGCAGGCCGCCGATCAGCTGGACATGCTCGCCCAGTTCGACCTGGTCCTGGATATAGGCCGACAGGACGGTGGCGTCGGAGGTGCTCGAACGGCTGATGGGGGCGAACATCGCGGCCGGCAAGGCGAGGCGACGGGCCAGCGGCACTGTGGTGCGCAGACTCGTCCCGCCGCCGGCCGTGGCGAAGAGAACGTCCGCACGGGTAGAACTGCTGTCCTGCGCCGCGGCTTCTGCGCCGATCAGAAGGGTATGTCGCAAGGGTCCGGTGTCGCCCTGCCAGACGAGGTTGGCCTGCCCGATCCAGTTTTCGCGCCCGTTCGTGCTGTTGTAGCCCGTGACGTCGACCTTAGTGGCGGTAGCGGCGGCGGGCAGGATGTTGCCATAATATTTGTCGTAGTTGGCGTATTGCGCGGTCAGGTTGGCGGTGAGGCTGGCGGAAAAGGAATGCTGCAGTCGCGCACGGGCGACATGTGCCTTTACCCGGCTGTGGTTGAGATCCTCGTCGCCGAAGAAGGTCCGATCGTATCCACGCAGTGGCGAGCCGGCGAAAGATGGAATGCCCCGGTCGGTGACGCGGCTATCGTCGTCATAGGTATAGCTGGCGGTGATCCGGGTATCGTCGCCGGGCTGGACGGTGACCGCCGGACTGACCCCTATGAAGCGGCCGTCGAAGACATCGCGGTGGTTGGCGAAATGCTCGTAGATCGTGTCGATCCGGGCAGCGGCGATGTCGGACAGCGGCTGGTTCACATCCGCGGCGACAGACCATGCGCCGAAACTGTCGACCGAGCCCCGCACCCCGGCCGCTGCACGCGCCGGATCGGCCTGGCGGGTAACGCGGTTGATGACCCCGCCACCGCCGCCGCGTCCGAAGATCATCGCGTTGGCGCCCTTCAGCACCTCGACCCGCTCGATGTTGTAGAGCGGGCGATAATACTGCGCATCGTCGCGAAGGCCGTCGACGAAGAAATCCGCGGTCGTCGACTGGCCGCGCAAGGTGATCTGGTCGCGCTGCCCTTCGCCGGTGCCCAGGGTGACGCCGGGGACGTAGCGCAGCGCGTCTCCCAGTTGCTCGAGCGCCTGGTCGTCTAGCCGCTCGCGGGTGATGACAACGACCGTCTGAGGCACGTCGATCAGCGGCGTGGGCGTCTTCGTGGCGGACGAGCCGTCTCGCGCGTCATAACCCGCTCGATCACCGTTCACGATGATCGGAGCCGCGGCCTCCTCTTCCGCATGAGCGACGAAGGGCAGCGCGATGAAGCCGCCGGAAAGCAGATACGCAGCAAACTTGGCACGACGGTCAGGCATTCAACCCCCTCTTGAGAATCGCTCTCAAGAAGGTCCGTATTGCGATCAATTCTCATTTGCAAGTCATGAATGGATAGCCATTGTCGCGCTTGCGTTTTGTCTCGTCGGAGGCAACAGGAAAGCATGATGAAGGCAACGATCTGGCACAATCCCGGCTGCGGCACGTCGCGCAACGTCCTCGAAATCCTGCGCGCTGCGCCAGGCGTCGAGGTCGAGGTGATCGAGTATATCAAGCATCCACCGAGCGTGGACCAACTTGCCGCGCTTTACCGCGAGGCGGGCATGCGCCCGGCGGAAGGACTGCGCTTGCGTGGGACCGATGCCGAAGAACGAGGCCTGACCAAGGCCGACGACGATGCGGTCCTGGCAGCAATGGCGGCAGAGCCTGTCCTGATCGAGCGGCCGCTGGTGCGGACCGAAAAGGGGGTCCGCCTATGCCGGCCGAAGGAAAAGGTGCAGGAAATTCTCTAGACCGGAGTGGCTCCCGAGCCCGTCAGAAGGGCAGCGGCTGGCCCGCGAAGATGAGCGCAAGCGCTGAACCCGAAACCACAGCGGCACGGACCGCGCCCATCCGCGATAGGCGGAGCGGGGCTTCGAATCGGGCAAACAGGGCGGCCATGCGCCAATCTTGCCCGAACCGGCCCTAACGAACCCTTAAACCTGGCCCCGCAAATCAGTCGCCAGGGCGCAGCCATTCGGCCAGCGCGGCGAGGCAGTCGCGCGCCAGAAGCCGGCTGCGTTCAGGACTCCAGCCCTGCTCCGCGTCGGGGAGCCCAGCATTGTCCTTGAACGGCATTTCCAGCGTCATCGACACGCACCCGTGCGAAGCTCCGAACCGCTCGGCCAGCTGATTGGTCGACATGGTCAGGTTGGCCTTGCCCTTTGGCGTGGTTCCGTAGCCCAGCTTGCGCTGGAAGTCGGGCGTGCGACGCTCGAGAATCTCCTGATACCGATCGTAGGCCGCGCCCTGTTCCGGGGTCCACGAAGGGATGCCTTCGAACCCGGCCATGAACACCGCCGGGATCGCCTCGTCGCCGTGGACATCCATCGCGAAATGAACGCCCGTCGCATCCATGGC
This sequence comes from Novosphingobium tardum, assembly GCF_042652045.1. NCBI lineage: Bacteria > Pseudomonadati > Pseudomonadota > Alphaproteobacteria > Sphingomonadales > Sphingomonadaceae > Novosphingobium > Novosphingobium tardum. The sequence continues at coordinate 625,966 of NZ_JBHSDR010000003.1, forward strand.
ATTGCGGATCGCCAGCACCTCGGGGGATCTCTCGAGCGAGGGTTCGGCCCATTCGCGATTAAGGTTCACCCCGGCATAATTGGTCCGCAGGTGGCCACGGCGCGATCCGTCCGGGTTGCAGTTGGGCACAAGGTGGAACCGGCAGGCAGCGCGCAGCACGCGCGCGACCGGATCGGACGCGTCGGTCAGCAGCGCCAGCGCGCCCTCCATCCACCATTCCGCCATCGTCTCGCCCGGATGCTGGCGGGCGTAGATCCAGACCTGCCGATCGCCCTCGCCCAGTTCGAGGCAGTCGATCGGCTGGCCTTCGAGGCTATGGCCCAGCACCCGGTGGGAGACGCCTTCCGCCAGCGCCGCCTCGGTCACCAGGTTGTGATGCTGCTCCATCGAATAGGGGGCAAAGTAGGCGAACCAGGCGATGTCACCCTTCGGCGTGCAGGTGATCGTCAGCGTGCCGCCGTCTGCATCCTTGTCCCACGCCGAATCAGCACGGGCCCAGAACTCGCGGTCCTCGGAGTAACAGGCGCGGTATCCCGGCCAGCCCTGCGGATAGGCGCTTTTCTCCAGACCCGTGATCCGCAGCGTCAATTTCCGCCCCGCCGCACCGGTTACCCGGAAATAGAACCACTGGGCGAATTCCGATTCGCGGTCCTTGCGGATCGCGAGGCGGGCCTCGCAGCCATCTAGCGAGAGGACCTCGATGTTGCCCGCGTCGAATGCGGCGTCGATGACGATGGGAGCGGCGATGTTGGAAGGTGCGTTCATCGCACCTCGATAGTCTCGCCGGACCGTCCGGGGAAGCCCGCGAACAATGCCCTGGCCAAACGGGTCGCGACCACCTGCGTCGCGGCATCGCGCGACTTGTCCTTGACCCGGGTGTCCGCCCGGCCTTCCCACAGCGAAGCGCCCGAGCCGTCGCGGAGGGTCACCGCCAGCTCGGTGTCGATCATCGCCTTCGATCCGCCGCCAAGGCCGATCCCGATGCCGAGCCCGACCCCGCCGAGGCCGCCATGGCGATAGTTTCCGGATCCGAAGCCTCCGCCGACCCCTACCGATACCGGCGAACGCGCGCGCTCGCCCGTGGCAACAGATCGGGTCACGCGCACTTCGGCGGTGCGCGGAGCACCGCTGCCGGGCACCGCGATTCCGCCCCGATTGAGCTCGGCCGCGACCGCTTCCAGGAACACGCGCGTCTCGATCCCGCTAACGTCGCTGCCGGGCGCAGGCACGACCGTGATCGGGCCGCGTCCCAGGGCGGCAAGCGTGGCAGGCGTATGGAAGCGCGTCACCTCGACCGGCGAAGCGGCCTGCACCGCTGATGGGGCGAGGGCGAGGGCGGCGAGCATGAGAACAGGGGCAAGGCGCATGGCTGTGTTTCCCGGAGCATGACGAAAGACTGCGCGCAATTGGCGCGAACGTGGAATATCCCCTATCATCAGGCAATTGCCCAAGGCTGAACGATTTAGCGGCCATCTCCGGAGTGAATTGCGGTCGGCGGCAGCGCTGGCTACTGCGAACCGGGCGCAAACCTTCGAGGACCATCCGTGACCAAGCTTCCCGTCCTCGTCACCGGCGGTGCCGGCTATATCGGCAGCCACGCGGTATGGGCGCTGCACGATGCCGGCTGGCCGGTCAGCGTGATCGACAACCTTTCAACCGGATTCAAATTCGCGCTGCCGGCCGATTGTCCGCTCTACGAGGGGGACATCGAGGACGCCGCATTGCTGGCGCGGATCTTTGCCGAGCAAGGGACGTGCGCGATCATGCACTTTGCAGGCTCGATCATCGTTCCCGAATCGGTCGCGCGCCCGCTGGACTACTATCTCAACAACACGGTGAAGAGCCGGGCCTTGATCGCAGCGGCGGTCGGCGCCGGGGTTCCGCATTTCATCTTCAGTTCGACCGCGGCGGTCTATGGCACGCCAGAGGTAAGCCCGGTGGCCGAGGATGCGCCGCAGCGGCCGATAAATCCCTATGGGATGTCGAAGCTGATGACTGAAGCGATGCTGGCCGATACCGCCCGCGCCCACCCGCTCAACTACTGCGCGCTTCGGTACTTCAATGTCGCGGGTGCCGATCCGCAGGGCCGCACCGGCCAGTCGACCGCGGGCGCTACGCACCTCATCAAGATCGCGGTGGAAGCGGCGCTGGGCAAGCGTGAGCAGGTGGGGATCTACGGCACCGACTATGCCACGCCTGACGGGACCGGGGTGCGCGACTATATCCACGTGTCCGACCTCGCCGCCGCGCATGTCCTGGCGCTCGAGGCTCTCGCCGCAGCGCCGACGACAAGCCTGACCATGAATTGCGGCTACGGGCAGGGCTATTCGGTGCGCGAGGTGCTCGACGCGGTCGATCGCGTGACCAACCGCAAGCTGGTGCGCCAGGAGCTGCCGCGCCGTCCTGGCGATGCCGATTCGCTGGTGTCCGACAACCGCCGGATCATGGCGACCTTGCCGTGGACCCCGCGTTACGCGGACCTTGATGTGATCGTCGGCCACGCATTGGCTTGGGAGCGTCGGCTCGAGGATATCCGCGCCGCCGGCTGACCGCCTTGGCGGTTGACTTGGAGCGGCCCCGCGACTAACCGCCCGGGCTTGTTTTCGCGAGCGCATGACCTTCCCGGCCACCGCGTTCAGCACTTTTCGGACCGTAGCCATGAAGATTCGCAACAGCCTCAAGTCGCTCAAGGACCGTCATCGCGATAATCGCGTGATCCGTCGTCGCGGGCGCACTTACGTGATCAACAAGACCAACCGCCGCTTCAAGGCGCGCCAGGGCTGAATCGCCGGCGCGTTCCCCGCAAGATGCGGGCGGACCCTGGAATTTTGACGACAACCCCTGCCGCGCGTGGCTGACCGCGCCGACAGCGGCGAAGCCATGCCCGTCACCGCGGTGACCTGGGACATCGGTCGCGTCCTCTATCGCTGGAGCCCGCGCTACCTCTACGAAAAGCTGATCGTCGACGCCGCGAAGCTCGAATGGTTCCTCGACCACGTCGTGACCGAGGAATGGCATTTCCAGCACGATGCCGGTCGCCCGCTCGATCGCATGATCTCCGAACGCGTCGCGCAGTTTCCCGCTGATGCGGCGCTGATCGAAGCCTACCACCCTCGCTGGCTCGAAACGATTCCCGGCCCGGTTCCCAAAACTCACGAGCTGGTCGAAGCGCTGGCGGACGCAGGCGTGCCGCAATTCTCCATCACCAATTTCGGTGCCGATACTTTCGCCATGTTCCGGCCCACCGCGCCGATTCTCGACCGGTTCGGTGATATCGTGGTTTCGGGGGTGGAGAAGCTGGCAAAGCCCGATCCGGCGATCTTCGCGCTGGCCCGCCGCCGTTTCGCGATCGATCCCGCGCAAACGCTGTTCATCGACGATAACGCGGCGAACATCCGCAGCGCCGCGGCGTGCGGCTGGCAAGTCCATCATTTCGTTGGCGCGGAGCCGCTGATCGAGGATCTTTCCGCGCGCGGCCTGATCGGCGCGCGCTAGCCTTCGCGCGGCGCGATTCGCGCCAGGAGCGATTCGCTGTCGCGATAGACGATCGTGGCCCGCTTCGGCAGCAGCGCCCGGGCCTTGCCCATGTACCAGACATAATCGGCGGTGACCGGCAAGACTTGCATGTTCATCGCGTTGAGCTTGCGGTTGCGGCGGCGAAACTGCGAGGGATCGACCCACTCGGTATAGGGTGCGCGAACCGACAGCATGTGCACGCCGGGGATCGCGAAGTTGCTGTTGGTGAGCGCGTCGCGGCGAATGACCGCATATCCCGAAAGATGGGAGTTGCTCGGCATGTCGTAGAGACTGCCGTTGGACAGGACGAAATTGAGGACGCGGCTGCCGGGCTCGACTTCCTCGAGCGCGGCGACCTGGCGCTCGCGCAACTCGCCATCGTCGTGCCAGCCGGACGCGACGATCGCCATGCGCGCCGCGAACAGCGCGATTGCCGCCTGACGCAGCCAGTCCATTCCTTCGGCTCGCAAGGACAGGAAGAAGAGCAGGCCCGCGACCGGAAACAGCCGCACGTCGGCAAGGTCCCCGCCGCCGAACGAACGTGGTAGGACCATCGCGGCCATGAAGACGAGCGCGGCCGGGATTCCGAGGCGCAGGTCGATCCGCACGATCCCGCGCGCAATCAGCACGGCCGCAAGCAGCAGGAGCAGGGCAAGGCAAACCGCGTCGAGCAGCTTGAACCGCCCGGTCAGGCAATAGGCCAGCGCGGTGAGCTTGTAGTTCCATGTCGTCAGCGGCGCGTGCCCCGCTACTTGGACGGTCTTGTCCAGCACCAGCGGAAGCGGGGCCAGGGTGGGCAGCGCGCGCAGCCCGGCGATGATCGGGTTTCCGGTGCGAGCCAGCTCGTAGCCGCCGACCATCAGGACCAGCGCGCCCCAACCGCCGGAATGGCACAGCCAGATGCCGCAGGCGGCGAGCGCCATCAGGGGTGCGCGGGAGTCGCGACCCTCGCGCGTGACCCACGCGGCGAACGCGAACAGGGCCAGCGCGATCGACAGCGTGTAGTTGAGGAACCCGAGTGAAAAGGGTGCTGCCCAGACGAAATTGACCGCGAGGTAAGCGGGTGCAGGGATCTGCCCGTAAATCGCCCGTGCGACCAGGAACAGTGCCACCAGGGTGAGCGGAACGATCGATCCCGCGATGATCTGCCCGGCGAGCTCGACCCCGAAAATCCGCCCCAGGGGCAGCGCCAGTAGGTCGGTCCCGAGGTTGCCGACGAGATGCCAGTGGAAGTCATAGAACTTGTGCAGGAACGGCGAATCGTCGAGGTCCAGCATCACGTGCCAGCGCGCCAGGTGCGACGGATAGTCGGTCAGGCTGGGGAAGCTGGTGACGAGGAACGGCAGCAGCGCCATGCCGGCGAGCGCGAGCCAGACCGGAAGTTCGCCGAAGCCGGCCAGCGCGTTGCCGCGCGGTGCGGCTATGCCGATCGTCGGGATGGAAGTGTTGTCGCTCATCGCCGGACCAGTGCCGCTTCACTCTGGGAAAGGAGCGCGGAGATGATGTCTGTCACCGGCTCTTCCTCGTTGACCATGCCGACCGACTGCCCGGCCATGAGCGAGCCGCCCTCGACGTCGCCGTCGATCACGGCGCGGCGCAGCGCGCCCGCCCAGTAGTGTTCGATCTGAAGTTGCGCTTCGCCCATGGCGATGCCTTCTTCGTCAAGCGCGCGTGCCACTTCAAGCTGCTTCGCGGTGAACGCCTCGGTTCCCTTGTTGCGCAGGGCGCGAACCGGGATGACCGGAAGGCGGGGGTCGACCTGCACCGAAGCGACGGCATCGCGCGCGCTCGCCCGAAAGAACGCCTTCTTGAAATTGGGATGCGCGATCGATTCGCTGGCGCAGGCGAAACGGGTGCCGAGCTGTACGCCGCAAGCACCCATCTCGAGATAGCCGGCGATTGCCTCGCCGCGGCCGATTCCTCCGGCGACAAACACGAGGTTGTCCCCAGCGAGTTCGGGCAGGATTTCCTGCGCGAGGACGCTGGTGGAAACGGGGCCGATATGGCCGCCGGCCTCCATTCCCTCGATGACCAGGGCATCGGCGCCGGACCGCAGCAGTTTCTTGCCGAGCGCCAGCGTCGGTGCAAAGCAGATCACCTTCGCGCCCGCTTCCTTCAATGCCTCCACGCTGCCCTTGGGCGGAATGCCGCCGGCCAGGACCACGTGGCTGACCTTGTGCGTGGCGCAGGTCGCGATAAGCGCGAACAGGTCGGGATGCATGGTGATCAGGTTCACGCCGAACGGCTTTTCGGTCAGCGCGCGCGTCGCGGCGATCTCGGCATCGAGCAGGGCCGGGGTCATGGCCCCGCACGCGATCACGCCGAATCCGCCCGCGTTGCTGATCGCGCTGACGAGGTTTCGTTCGGAAACCCAGCTCATCGCACCGCACAGGATCGCGTGGCGGCTCCCCAGAAATTCGGCACCACGGCGCATGAGGGCGTCGGTGCGGGGTGTTGCGGTCATGCGGGGAAAGGCCTTGGCAAGGTGGGAACCAGTTGGTTCTGGTCGCGCTTTAGTCGAAAATGCTGCGTCGCGGCAAGAACGAGGATTGTATTATGCAGCAAAGACGCCTCGGTTCGTCCGGTCCGGTGGTCTCGGCGATGGGCTTGGGCTGCATGGGGATGAGCGGAATGTACGGTCCGTCCGATCGGGCGGAGGGCAGTGCGACCATCCATGCTGCGCTCGATGCGGGCGTTACGCTGCTCGATACGGGCGACTTCTACGGCATGGGCCATAACGAGCTGCTGATTGCCGAAACACTGCGCGAAGTACCCCGCGACAGCTATCAACTGAGCGTCAAATTCGGCGCGCTGCGCGACCCCGCGGGCGGGTGGGCTGGATTCGATGCCCGCCCGGCCGCGCTGAAGACGTACCTCGCCTACTCGCTGCGGCGGCTCGGCGTCGACCATATCGACATCTATCGCCCCGCGCGGCTCGACCCCAGCGTGCCGATCGAAGAGACGGTGGGCGCGATTGCGGATTGCATCGCCAAGGGCTGGGTTCGCCACATCGGACTTTCGGAAGTGGGGCCTGAAACCTTGCGCCGTGCCGCAGCGGTTCATCCGATCAGCGATCTCCAGATCGAATATGCGCTGGTCAGCCGGGGCATCGAGGCCGAAATCCTGCCCACCTGCCGAGAACTCGGCATCGGCATCACCGCCTATGGCGTTCTCTCCCGTGGCTTGATCAGCGGCCATTGGGACAAGGGCAGGCAGGCGACCCGCGACGATTTTCGTGCCCACAGTCCCCGCTTCGCAGGCCGGAACCTCGATGCCAATCTGCGGGTCGTCGAGCGGTTGCGTGACGTTGCAACGGCGCTCGATCTCACGGCGGCCCAGGTCGCGATCGCGTGGGTCGCCTGCCAGGGGACGGACATCGTGCCGCTGGTCGGTGCGCGTCGCCGCGACCGGCTGGCCGAAGCCGTCGAAGCGATCGGGATCGAGTTCACGCCCGCTGAAATGGCGGCGATCGAGGCGGCGGTCCCGGCCGGGAGCATAGCAGGCGAACGCTATCCCGCGGCGCAGATGGCGATGCTTGACTCCGAGCGCTAGGCTCGGGCGATACAGCTCAGACCGCGGCGTCCACAGCGTCGAGGCCATAAGCGGTATGCAGCACGCGCACGGCCAGCTCGGTCTCGTCCTCGTCGATCAGAACGCTGACCTTGATTTCGGAGGTGCTGATCGCCTGGATATTGATGCCGCGGTCGGCCAGCGCCTTGAACATCGTGCTGGCGACCCCCGCGTGGCTCTTCATACCGACGCCGACGACGCTGATCTTTGCGACATGCGCATCGGACAGGACGCGGTTGAAGCCGATTTCTTCCTGCTGTCCTTCGAGCAGGGCCATGCTGCGGGCAAGGTCGGCGCGCGGGACGGTGAAGGTCACGTCGGTCTCGCCGCGATCCTTCGACACGTTCTGGATGATCATGTCGACGTTGATCCCCGCCGCCGCGAGCGGTGAGAAGATGTGCGCGACCGCGCCCGGCTTGTCGGGCACGCGCGTCAGCACGATCCGCGCTTCGTTCTTGTCGTGGGCGATGCCCGTGATCAGCTGACGTTCCACTTTGCTTCCTTCCACTTCCTCGTCGCTGACGATCAGCGTGCCCGGCAGGCTGTCGGCGGGCGGCGCATCGTCGTCGATGAACGACGACAGGACCTGCACCCGCACCCCTTCCTTCATCGCCAGGCTGACCGACCGCGTCTGCAGCACCTTGGCTCCGACCGAGGCGAGTTCGAGCATTTCCTCATAAGTCACCCGGGCAAGCTTGCGCGCCTTCGCAACGATCCGCGGGTCGGTGGTGTAGACCCCGTCGACATCGGTGTAGATGTCGCAGCGGTCGGCCTGGACTGCGGCCGCCACGGCCACCGCCGATGTATCCGAACCGCCCCGCCCCAGCGTGGTTATCCGGCCTTCGTGCGAAACGCCCTGGAAGCCGGGGATTACCGCGATTTCGCCGGCCGCCATCGAGGCGAGAAGTGCCGCCGAATCAATCGTTTCTATCCGCGCCCGCGCATAGGCGTCGCTCGTCGCGACCGGGAGCTGCCAGCCGAGCCAGGACCGCGCCTTGCAGCCCAATGCCTGGAGGGTCAGCGCGAGGAGACCCGAGGTGACCTGTTCGCCCGAAGCGACCACGACATCGTATTCGGCCGGGTCGAAGGCGGGATTCGCCTCGCGGCAGAAGTTTACCAGTCGGTCGGTTTCGCCCGCCATCGCGGACACGACCACGGCGACCTCGTGCCCGGCCGCCTGCTGGCGCTGGACGATCCTCGCAACCCGGCGGATACGCTCGGTCCCGGCCATCGACGTGCCGCCGAATTTCATCACGATGCGGGCCAAGGCCAACTCCACCAATCGGCAATAAAATTGCGCAACGCAGCTCTCGCGCCGCAGCGGCGGCCCTGTTAGGCAGCAGACATGAGCAATGCAACCATCCAACCGGCAACGATCCGGGCCGAAGAAGCATCGCACTTCGGGAAGCTGGCCGCCGACTGGTGGGACCCGAAGGGCTCGTCCGCCATGCTGCACCGGCTCAACCCAGTGCGGCTGGGCTTCATCCGCGAGGCGGTGGACCGCCACTGGCACGGCGATGCCTCGACGCTGAGGCCGCTCGCCGGAAGGCGCGCGCTCGACGTGGGCTGTGGCGCGGGCCTGCTGACCGAGCCGCTCGCCCGTCTGGGCGCGGCGGTGACGGGAGTCGATGCCGCGCATGAAAACATCGCCGCGGCCACCGCGCATGCGCAAGGTTCCCGGCTGGTCATCGATTACCGCGCCGGAGAACTGGGCGCGCTGGAATTGGGCACTTTCGACCTCGTCACCGCATTGGAGGTCATCGAGCACGTGGCGGACAAGGCTGCGTTCGTGCGCGCACTCGCCGCCTCGCTTGCGCCCGGCGGCCTGATGGTCATTTCCACCCCAAACCGCACGCCCCAGGCGGATCTGCTGATGGTTCGCGGCGCCGAACTCGTCGGTGCGATCCCGCGCGGCACCCATCACTGGGACGATTTCATCACGCCCGATGAGCTGCGGGAATTGCTGGCAGCCGAAGGACTGGTCATGGGACAACCGCGTGGGATCGTCTTCTCGCCGGTGAAGGGCCTCCACCTCGGCGAGAACCTCGCGCTCAACTACATCGTCACCGCTGCCCGGACCTGAGCCTCGCGCGCGGCCCAGTCACCCGCGATTCGGGCGAACGGCACTTGCGCCCGCACCAGCACGGCCTCGGCGATGGCCGCGAAGCGGGCCCGCTCGACTGGGGTGCCGAAGAAGCGGGTGCCGTCGCCGACCCAGGGAACGTCGGGCGCAAAAAGCAGGTAACGATCCGCCTTGGGGTAGGCGAGCAGGACGCTGGGCACCTCGCCAAACAGCATTTCGGCCCATGCGGCCGTCATCAGCGGGTCGGTGTCCAGCATCACCAGGCTGGGAGATGAGGCCGTCACGGTACGCATGCGGCGGTCCTGTCCTTCGGCGATGGCGAGCAGGTCTTCCATCGAGAGGTCGGTACCCGTCTCCTCGCAATATTCCCGGCCGTATTCGGGCACCCACGGGCAATGCAGCTCGGCCGCCAGCTTCTGCGCCAGCACGGACTTTCCCGTGCTCTCCGCCCCGTGAAAGCAGAACGTTTTCACGGCTTGCGCGCGGCCCAGATCCACTCGCGCAGGCCCACTACCGACAGCACGAAATAAACGACGTATAGCGCCGACGCGAACCACAGACCGCGCCAAGCGAACAGCGGGATCGAGACGGTATCGATGGCAACCCACAGCACCCAGTTCTCGACCTTGCGGTAAGTGAGGAGGAATTGGGCGGCGATGCTGGCCCCGGTGATCGCCGAATCGGCGAAGGGGAGCACGGCGGTGGTGAATCGCGCCATCATCCATCCGAGCGAAAGCGACAGCACCGCGGTGGCCGCCGCCCAAACGCCGCGCGCGGGCCAGGCGAGCTAGCTCACCGGCACCGCTTCGTCGGCCGCGGTGGGCTCCCTTTGGGCAGCGCGGTGCCACAACCACCAGCCATATCCCTGAACGACAAAGAAGAAGGCCTGGAGCCCGGCCTCGCTGAACAGCCGCGCCTCTGCCAGAACAAAGCCCAGCAGCGCGACAGAGCCCATTCCAAAGGCGAAATTCCACACGCTGCGCCGAACCAGCAGCACGACGTTGACGAGGCCGAGCCCCGCCGCTGCGATTTCCAGCGGGTTCACCGACGCTCGGTCAGGTCAGCGACCCGCCAAGTGCGGTCGACCATTCCTGCGGGTCGAATCCCACCAGCAGGCCGCGCCCGTCCTCGTGCGAATATTCCACGACGGGCCGCTTGATGGCGGACGGGTTGGCTTCCATCAGCGCCACTGCCTTATCGGCATCGAGATCGGTTCGCTGCAATTCGGGCAGCTTGCGAAAGGTGGTGCCGCGGCGATTGAGGATGGTTTCCCACCCGCGCTGTTCCACCCAGTGGCGCAATCGCGCGCCATCGACACCGTCCTTCTTGTAGTCGTGAAAACGATAGCGAAGTCCCAGTCCGTCGAGCCAGCCGCGCGCCTTCTTCACCGTTTCGCAGTTGGGAATGCCGTAAACGGTAATGCTCATCGCGGCTCTCGCTTGAAGTGGTGGATGCGCGGGCTGGCACAGGCGAACAGCGTGTAGTCGGCGTAATAGTCGGACTTGCCGCGCGCCTGCGTGGCGGCGTGTTCGGCATTGCGGCGCCAAGCCAGGGCCGCAGCCTCGTCCTCCCATTCGGACAGGGCGATCACCTCGCCATCGGCGGAGAAGTAGCTCTTGAACGAGACAAAGCCGGGCTGTTGCGCGGCCAGCACCTCCATGCGTCCGGCCTCTGTGTCATAGGCCGCCACGTCGATGTCGGCGCGCTTGCGGTTGCGGAAGACGACGAGGAACATGCCGCACGGGTCTATGTCGTGCAGGCCTTCTGGACAAGCACCGGCTTTGCCGCGAAAGCGCGAGGCCAGAGGAGCCGGCGCGACGCGGCCGGTGCGAAGGGTACTGCGATGAGCCACAACAGCTTCGGGCACCTGCTGCGCTTCACCACTTGGGGCGAAAGCCACGGCCCCGCGCTTGGCGCGGTGGTCGACGGGTGCCCGCCGGGGATCGGCTTGGGGGAAAGCGACATCCAGCCGTTTCTCGACGCGCGGCGCCCCGGCACCAGCCGCTTTACTACCCAGCGGCGCGAGCCTGACGAAGTCCGCATCCTGTCGGGGGTGTTCGAGGGGAAGACCACGGGCACCCCGATCAGCCTCATGATCGAGAACGTCGATCAGCGTTCGAAGGATTATTCGGACGTCGCAAAGGCCTATCGTCCGGGCCACGCCGACTATGCCTACGACGCCAAGTACGGCCTGCGCGATTATCGGGGCGGAGGGCGTAGCTCGGCGCGCGAGACGGCTGCACGGGTCGCGGCGGGCGCGGTGGCGCGGCTCGTCATCCCGGAAGTCCAGATCATCGGCTGGGTCAGCGAGATTGGTGGCGATCCGATCGATCCCGCGGCGTTCGACGAGGCGGAGATCGGTCGCAATCCGTTCTTCTGTCCCGATCCGGCCGCCGCCGCGCGGTGGGAGGGGCTGGTCGATGGCGCGCGCAAAGCGGGCTCGTCGCTCGGCGCGGTAGTGGAATGCGAGGCGCGCGGCGTGCCCGCGGGCTGGGGAGCGCCGCTCTATGCCAAGCTCGATGCCGATCTGGCCGCTGCCATGATGAGCATCAATGCGGTCAAGGGCATCGAGATCGGCGATGGCTTTGCCGCCGCGCGCAATACGGGCGAAGGAAATGCCGACGCGATGCGCCCCGCGCCGGAGGGCGGCGAAGGTCCGCAATTTCTCGCCAATCACGCGGGCGGGATCGCCGGGGGGATCTCGACCGGCCAGCCTGTTCGCGTGCGGGTGGCGTTCAAGCCCACGAGTTCGATCCTTACCCCGGTCGAGACCGTCGACCGCAGCGGCCAGGCCGCGGAAATCGTGACGAAGGGCCGCCACGACCCGTGTGTGGGCATTCGCGGAACGCCGGTGGTGGAGGCGATGATGGCGCTGGTGCTGGCCGACCACAAGCTGCGCCACCGGGGTCAATGCGGATAGGCGATCGGTCGCCCGCATTTGCGCGTTGCGCCAAAAGCCTGTTAGTCGTCGGCCCTACGCAATTTCGGGAGCATCCATGGCCAGGCGCCTGACCCTCTACATCATAGTCGGCATGATCCTCGGCCTCATCGTCGGGTTCACCCTCAACACCACCTTCGATGCCGCCGATCCGCGGCTGGCGCTGGCGGCCGACTATCTCAAGCTCCTGGCCGACGTGTTCCTCAAGCTGATCAAGATGATCATCGCCCCGCTGGTGTTCGCAACGATCGTCGCGGGAATCGCGGGCATGGGCGATGCCGCGGAGCTTGGCCGGATCGGTGGCCGCGCGCTTGGCTGGTTCATTTCGGCAAGTCTCATCTCGCTTTCGCTCGGGCTTTTGCTCGTCAACACGTTCCGCCCGGGGGTCGGTCTCGAAATGACTGCCGCCGGCGATGTGGGCGAACTGGCGACCTCGACCTTCACCGTGCGGCACTTCATCCTCGAAATCGTGCCGACGAGCGTGTTCGACGCGATGGCGCAGAACCAGATCCTCCAGATCCTGCTGTTTTCGCTGTTCACCGGCGTCGCGCTCTCCGCGCTGGGCGAAAAGGGCGCCATGCTCGCGCGGGGCGCCGAGGCGCTGGCCGACCTGATGCTGCGGATGACCGATTACGTAATGCGTTTCGCGCCGTTCGCCGTGTTCGGCGCGCTGGCGTCCGTGATCGCGACCAAGGGGCTGGGGATCGTGGTCACCTATGGCGTGCTCGTCAGCGAATTCTATTTCGGGCTGCTGCTGCTGTGGGTGATCCTTCTGACGCTGGGCGCGGTGTTCCTGCGCGGCCGGATCTGGGCGTTGATCCGCTACATCCGCGAACCGCTGCTGCTGGCGTTTTCGACCGCCAGTTCGGAAGCCGCTCTGCCCAAGCTTTTCGAACAGCTCGACCGGTTCGGCGTGCCCCGCCGCATCTCCGGCTTCGTGCTGCCGCTGGGCTACAGCTTCAATCTCGACGGCTCGATGATGTACATGAGCTTCGCGACGATCTTCATCGCGCAGGCCTATGGGATCGAGCTGTCGGCCGGGCAGCAGATCGCGATGCTCTTGACCCTGATGGTCACCTCGAAGGGCATCGCCGGGGTGCCGCGGGCGAGCCTGGTGGTCATCGCCGCAACGCTGACCCAGTTCGGCCTCCCGATCGAAGGTATCGCCCTCCTCCTGGGCATCGACACCTTCCTCGACATGGGACGCACCGCCACCAACGTGGTCGGCAACGCGGTGGCGACATCGGTCATTACCAAGTGGGAAGGAATGCTTGAAAAGCCCGAGCCCGACGCCATCGACCTGCCGGGGGCACCGTCCCACACGCCCGAACGCGGTCGCAAGGGCCTGGACCTGGACCCCACGGCCAACGCCTAGGGGGCGGACGCGGCCCGTCCCTTGGGTGGCGAAAGGTTCTTTTCGCGCCAGCCACACAGCCCGATGACCGGGCAGCGCCAGCATTCGGGGGCACGCGCCTTGCAGGTGTAGCGGCCATGCAAGATCAGCCAGTGATGCGCGCCTTGCCGGAATGGCGCGGGCACTCGCTTTTCCAGCAGTGCCTCGACCGCCTCGGGTGTCTTGCCCCGCGCAAGGCCGGTCCGATTGCACACCCGGAAAACGTGCGTGTCGACCGCAAAGGTTTCCTGCCCCCAGGCGCAATTCATCACCACGTTGGCGGTCTTGCGTCCCACCCCGGGCAGCGCGGTCAGCGCATCGCGGTCCTGGGGCACCTCACCGCCATGCTCGGCGATGAGCTGTTCCGACAGGAGAATGACGTTCTTGGCCTTTGAGTTGAACAGGCCGAGCGTCCTGATGTGCGCCTTGAGTCCTTCCTCGCCCAGGGCAACCATCTCGGCCGGGGTGCGCACGGCTTCGAACAGCGCGCGCGTCGCCTTGTTCACCCCGACGTCGGTCGATTGCGCCGACAGCACGACCGCGACGAGCAGCTGGTAGGTGTTCCCGAAGGCAAGCTCGGTCTGCGGGTCCGGGTCGGCTTCGGCGAGGAGGCGGAAGAACTCGAAGATCTGTGCCTTCGTGCGCGGCGCGGTCAAAGGCCGAGCACTTTCGCCATGTCGTATCGGCCCGGCGCCTGGCCGGTCAGCCACTGCGCCGCGCGCACCGCCCCGCGCGCGAAGATCGAGCGGTTCTCGGCGCTGTGCGAAAGCACGATACGCTCGTCCTCGCCCGCCATGATCACGCTGTGCTCGCCCGCCACCGTGCCGCCGCGCAACGAGGCAAAGCCGATCGCGCCGCGCCCGCGCGCACCGGTGATCCCGTCACGTCCCCGCTCGCTGTTGTGCTCGATCGCGATCCCGCGACCCTCGGCCGCCGCTGCGCCCAGCATCAAGGCCGTGCCCGATGGCGCATCGACCTTGCGTCGGTGATGCATCTCGAGGATTTCGATGTCCCAGCTTTCGTCCAGCCTCAGCGCCGCTTCGCGAACGAGGTGGACGAGCATGTTGACGCCGAGCGAGGTGTTGCCCGTCTGAAGAACGGGAATGGATTCCGCGGCTTGGTCGACGAGGAAGTGGTGGCGCTCCTCGAGGCCTGTCGTTCCTACCACGATCGGAACGTTGCCCGCCACGGCGGCATCGAGGTTTGCCTCGAGCGCGGCGGGTGAGGAGAAATCGACCAGAACGTCGCTCGCCGAAACAAGGGCCGCCAGATCGCCGTCCTTGTCGATCCCGCCGGCATGCGTTTCGCCCGCCGCGGCGATCGCCTGCACCAGCGCCTGGCCCATTGCCCCCGCACTTCCGATGATTCCGATCCTGGACATTGCTCACCCCGCTAGTGGCGTGCTTCATGCGGCACATGACGACTGATCTCAATGATGTCCGCAATATCGTGATCCTGACCGGCGCGGGGATCAGCGCGGAAAGCGGGATCGATACGTTCCGTGGCGGCGGTGGCCTGTGGGAAAAGCACCGCGTCGAGGACGTGGCGACGCCCGAGGCCTTCGCCCGCGATCCCGAGTTGGTCCTGTGCTTTTACGACATGCGTCGCGCTGCCATCCAGGAAAAGGAGCCCAACGCCGCGCACGCGGCGCTCGCCCGGCTGGACGCGGGCTGGCCGGGCGACTTGCTGATCGTCACCCAGAACGTCGACGATCTGCACGAGCGGGCAGGGGCAAGGCGCGTGCTCCACATGCATGGCGAGCATCTGAACGCCTGGTGCACCGCGTGCGACGTCCGCAGCCCGTGGCGCGATTCGCTGGTCGATCGCCCGGCTTGCCCCGAATGCGGGGAACGGGCGCTGCGGCCAGACGTCGTCTGGTTCGGCGAGATGCCTTACCAGATGGACCGGATCTACGATGCGGTACGCAAGGCGGACCTGTTCGTTTCGATCGGCACTTCGGGTGCGGTCTATCCGGCGGCGGGGCTCGTGCGCACCGCGCGCGATCTGGGCGCGGCGACACTCGAGCTCAACCTGGAACCGAGCCAAGGGTCGGCGTGGTTCGACGAGACGCGGCTGGGGCCTGCCAGCGACTTGGTCCCAGCGTGGGTGGACGAGGTTCTAGGCGCGCGTTGAACAGGCCCGGCAGGCGGGATCCTTGGCAATCGACATGGCGCGCAGGGACGGCACCAGGCCTTCGAACAGGTGCAGCCGCCCGAACTGCGGATCGCCCAGAGCGCTGACGCCCTCGAGCAGAACGCGGGTCGCCTGCAGCGCGGCAAGCGTTCCGACGATCCCTGCCATCGCGCCCAGCATGCCGTCATCGGCGCAGGAGTCGCAGTCCTCGGCGTCGAACGCGTCACCGACAAAGCAGCGATAGCAGGGTTGATCGGGCAGGTGCCCGGCAAAGGCGCCGACCTGGCCCTGGAAGCGCCCGACCGCAGCGCTAAGCAAGGGCACGCCTTCGCTGACACAGGCATCGGACACGGCAAGGCGCGTCGCGAAATTGTCCGTTCCGTCGAGCACAAGGTCGGCGCCGGCGATGGCGCTCCCCGCATTGGCAGGGTCGATTCGCCGGTCGATCAGGTCGACCGCGATCGCCGCGTCGAAATTCGCCAGCCAGCGCCGTGCCGAAACCGCCTTGCCGTGGCCCACGTCGCGCTCGGCGTAGATCGTCTGGCGCTGCAGGTTGGACGTCTCGACCTTGCCGTCGTCGATCAGCGTGAACCGGCCGATGCCAGCTCCGGCAAGATACTGCAGCGCGGGGCTGCCGATCCCGCCGAGGCCGACCAGCGCGACATGACTGCCGCTAAGCGCGACCTGACCCGCGCCGCCGATCTCGGGCAGGACGATTTGGCGGGCAAACCGTTCAAGGCGTTCAGGAGGCAGCATCGTCCCGGTGGACTACTCTGTTCACAAGCCGGGCAAAAGCTGTTCGCCGACTGTTGGCGAATCAGCTCTCCAACTGGCGCAGCAGGCTGCGCACGTCGCCGTCCATGTCGGCGTCGCGCGTGCGCAAATCCTCGATCAGTCGAACCGCGTGGATGACGGTCGAATGATCGCGGCCCCCGAACTTGCGGCCGATCTCTGGATAGCTGCGCGGGGTCAGCACCTTGGCGAGGTACATCGCGACCTGGCGCGGGCGGACGACGGCGCGCGCGCGGCGCTTGCTCGCCATCTCGGTTCGGTCGACCCGGTAGAATTGGCAGACGGTGCGTTGGATCTCGTCGATCGTGATCCTGCGGCGGTTGGCCGAAAGGATATCGGTTAACTGTTCTTCGGCGAGTTGCAGCGAAACCGGCTGTCCGGTGAGCTGGGCATAGGCGATGAGCTTGTTGAGCCCGCCAACCAGCTCGCGAACGTTTCGATTTATCGTCCGGGCGAGGAACTCGATCACGTCGGCCGGCACCTGCGAGGCATTGAACCGGGCGAGGCGGTGCTCGAGAATCTGGCGGCGCAGTTCGATGTCGGCCGGCTGGATGTCGGCGACGAGACCCATCGACAGCCGCGAGAGCAGGCGCTGCTCCACCCCGTCGAGCGCCTGTGGGGCGCGGTCGGCGGCAACGACCAGGCGCTTGCCCACGGCAAGCAGGGCGTCGATCGTGTGCAGCAGTTCCTCCTGCGTGGATGCCTTGCCGATGATGAACTGGATATCGTCGACCAGCAGCAGGTCGAACCCGCGCAGCCGGGCCTTGAACTCCAGCATCTCGTTCTGGCGCATCGCCTGTACGAATTCGATCATGAACCGCTCGGCCGAGCAGTAGAAGATCCGGGCGCCGGGGCGCGCGGCGGCAAATGCGTGGCCGATGGCGTGGAGCAGGTGGGTCTTTCCCTGCCCGGTCGATGCCTTGAGGTAGAGCGGCGAGAACTGGGGCACCGCTTCGGCGCCCATGCGCTGCGCGGCATTGCAGGCCAGCACGTTGGCGGTGCCGGTCACGAATTCGGCGAACGTCAACGAAGGGTCGAGACCAGCCGAGAGCGAATCGGCGATACCCCGCGAATTGAGCGCGGCCGCCGAGGATTCCATTGTCACCAGCGCCGCCGGACGCGCGCCGATCTGCAGTTCGGGTAGCGCGCGGCGCCGGGGATGAACGGTGATGCGCACCTGGCGCACTTCCTGGCGGGCGATCTTCCACGCCAGGCTGAGCCGGTCGGCAAAGCGGTCGGCAACCCAGTTGGCGGAAAATTCAGTCGGCAGGAACAGGTCCAGCGTTCCGGTTTCCTTGCAGAAACAGCCGAGCTGGATGGGCTTGATCCACTGCGTGTGGAGTTGCTGGCCGAGGTCCTTGCGCAAGCCCTGACTGATATCAGACCAGTCTGCCGCGAGATCGAGTGCTTCCTGATCCTCGATGCTCGCTTCTCCTGCCACTCGACGCGCCCCCTGCCTTGTTGCGGGTCCGTGCGCCACGCGCACCCCGTCTTGTGTTGCCGTTGCGATCACCATCCCCGATCCCTGCCACATCATTCGTTTTCCGGCCCGCAAGCTTGCTGGCCGAAGGACATGATTCGTCTATGACCGACCCCCCGTTGGCCCGGCCCAAGATCATAAAACCTGTCTTGTGCGGCCCGCAGCATGAATCGCCGCGGACCCGCATTCCTAGGGTCGGCCCGGCGCGAGAGGCAAGGCCGTGAACCGTAAAAAAACTGAAATAATCGGCTTGACTCAAAACGGTCCGCAGAATGCCGCGCGCTTGATCGTCAAGTATTTGAAATTGCTAGGGAAGTCGTTGCCGTGTGAGCGAATCGCCGCAAAAGCTTGATTCAGTACGCGAAGGAATCCGCGTCCCAAAAGGAAACGCCGGCGGGGTTGCCGCCGGCGTTTTAAATGTTCCGGTTATGTGCCGCGCGGGCAGCGCGCGGCGCGCGAATCAGAGCGAAGCGATTCGCTTTGTCAGGCGCGAGAACTTGCGGCTGGCGGTGTTCTTGTGAACCACGCCGCGAGCGACGCCGCGTGCCAGTTCGGGCTGCGCGGCAGCCAGCGCCTGCGCGGCGGCTTCCTTGTCGCCCCCGGCGATCGCGGCTTCGACCTTCTTCACGAAGCTGCGGATGCGGCTCATCCGGTTGCCGTTGACGAGCGCGCGGGCTTCGTTGCGGCGGATGCGTTTGCGGGCTTGCGGCGTGTTGGCCATGATCTTCCTTCTGCAGGCCGCGGCGCGGCCTCTCGCTGATTCGAACGCTGGTGCGAAATGTCTGACAGGCGGTCAGAGCCGCCGGAAAGCGCGGCCCTTAGCGACAGGGGGGCGAATCGTCAACCGCTCAGAGCACCGGCTGCGGCGCGGCGAGCTACTTCTGGCACTTCGGACAGAACCAGGTGCTGCGCCCACCCTGGACGATCCGCTTTACCGTTCCCCCGCATGGGCACGGTTCGCCCTCGCGGCCATAGACGTCGAAGCGCTTGGCGAAGTAGCCGAGCTGGCCGCTCGGCTGGGCGTAGTCACGCAAGCTCGATCCTCCCGCTTCGATCGATTCCTCCAGGACCTGGCGCAGCGCCGGCACGAGGCGTCCCAGCGCTGCCTTGCCGACCTTGCCCGCTGCCTTGCGGGGATCGATCCGCGCCCGGAACAGGCCTTCGCAGACATAGATGTTGCCGAGACCGGCGACGATTCTCTGGTCGAGCAGGAGAAGCTTGATCGCGGCATTCCGTCCGGCAAGAGCCTTGGTCAGGTGTGCCGGGGTAAACAGCGGGCCGAGAGGCTCCGGGCCGAGCGCGGCGAACGGCGGCCACGCATCGAGCCCGACCTCGTCGACCAGGTCGATAGATCCGAACCGCCGCGGATCGCACAGCGACAGGACGTGGCCGCCGGCTGTTTCGAGAACGAGGTGGTCGTGCTTGCCGATCTCTTCGGGATCGATTCGCCAGCGCCCCGACATGCCGAGATGGAAGACGAGGCTGCGGCCGCGGTCGGTATGAATGAGGCCGTACTTGGCCCGCCGGCCAAGACCGGTGACCCGCGCGCCGGTCAGCGTCTGGACGAGATCGGCGGGGAACGGGCGGCGCAGTCCGTCGCGGTGAACCGCCGCGCGCGCGATGCGTTCGCCATCGAGGATGCGGGCGAGGCCGCGCACGGTCGTTTCGACTTCGGGAAGCTCTGGCATCGACTGGCTCTAACAAGCTTTGCGCACACCGCAATTGCATCTAAAGCCGCGGCGATGAGCGAACCCGAGAGCGTTTCCTTCGGCTACCAGGACGTCGACCCCGCGGAAAAGACCGCGCGGGTGGGTGCCGTATTTTCAAGCGTGGCGCGCCGCTACGACATCATGAACGACGCGATGTCGGCGGGAATGCACCGGCTGTGGAAGGCGCGCTTCGTTCGCCGGGTGAAGCCGCGCGAAGGGGAAGCGATCCTCGACATGGCTGGCGGCACCGGAGACATCGCCTTTCGCCTCGCCGAGGCGGGCGCGCAGGTGACGGTCTCGGACATCAACCAGGACATGCTCGACGTCGGGATCGAGCGGGCGATGGAGCGCGGGATCGACGGCCTCGTCTGGTCGCGCCAGAATGCCGAGGAGTTGGCGTTCCCCGACCGGACCTTCGACGCCTATACGATCGCCTTCGGGATCCGGAACGTCACCCGGATCGACCGCGCTCTGGCCGAGGCGCGCCGCGTGCTGAAGTACGGCGGACGTTTCTTCTGCCTCGAGTTCTCGACCACGCTGTGGCCCGGATTCGCCGAGGCGTACGACCTCTATTCCCACAAGATCGTGCCGCGGATCGGCGAGGCGATAGCCGGCGACGGCGAATCCTATCGCTACCTGATCGAATCGATTCGCCGGTTCCCCGACATGGAGGCATTCTCGGGCATGATCCGCGCGGCGGGCTTCGAGCAGGTGCGCAGCGAAGCGATCCTGGGCGGGGCGGTGGCGATCCACTCGGGATGGAAGACGTGACCGGGCGAGCTTTCGGGTGACCCGTCCCGCCACGCACATCCTCCGGCTGCTGAGCTGGGGCCGCACGCTAGCGCGTCACGGTGGACTGCGGATCATCGAAACCGATCCCAACACCCCGCCGCAGGTACGCCGCCTAAGCCGGATCGCGCGCTTCGGCACGATCCAGCCGCGCATCCCCGATTATGCCGGCGCGTTCCAGGACATCGGCCCGGCAGCGATCAAGCTTGGCCAGACGCTGGCGACGCGGCCCGACATCGTTGGCGAGGAAGCGGCAAACAACCTTCTGACGTTGCAGGACAGTCTGCCGCCGGTCCCGTTTCCCGCGATCCGGGCCGAGATCGAGAGCACGTTCGGGCGCCCGCTCGACGAGCTTTACGCCAGCGTCGATCCGGTTCCGGTCGGCGCCGCGTCGATCGCCCAGGTCCATCGCGCGGTCACCAGCGACGGGCGCGCCGTGGCGATCAAGGTTCTGCGCCCGGGCATCCGCGAGAAGTTCGCCCGCGACATCGACACCTACGAATGGGCCGCGGCCCACCTCGAAGCGCTGGGCGGCGAGGCCAGCCGCCTGCGCCCGCGGCTCGTCATCGCCAATTTCAAGCGCTGGACGGTGCGCGAGCTCGATCTGCGCCGCGAAGCGGCCTCCGCCAGCGAGCTTGGCGAAGCGATGCGCGCCTTTCCTCGCTACCGGGTGCCCGCGATCGACTGGGATCGCACCAACGGGCGGGTCATGACGCTCGACTGGGTCGAGGGGATCAAGATCAGCGAGACTGCCGCGCTCGATGCCGCAGGCCACGACCGACCCGAGTTGGCCCGGCGGCTGGTGCTGTCTTTCCTTACTCAGGCCATCAGCCACGGGCTGTTCCATGCCGACATGCACCAGGGCAACCTGTTCGTCGAACCCGATGGGACCATCGCCGCGATCGATTTCGGCATCATGGGGCGGATCGATCGCCGCGCCCGGGTCTGGCTGGCCGAAATCCTCTATGGCCTGACGACCGGCAACTATCGCCGCGTCGCCGAAATCCATTTCGAAGCGCAATACGTGCCGCCGCACCACTCGGTCGACGAGTTCGCCACCGCGTTGCGCGCGGTGGGAGAGCCGATGCGCGGCAAGCCGGTGAGCGAGCTGTCGGTCGGCCAGATGCTTGACGGGCTGTTCGCGATCACCCGGGACTTCGACATGCAGACCCAGCCCCACCTGCTGCTGCTGCAGAAAACGATGGTGATGGTCGAAGGCATCGCCACCAGCCTCGATCCCGCGATCAACATGTGGGACGTGTCCGCGCCTTTCGTGCGCGACTGGATCCGCGACGAACTGGGTCCCGAGGCCGCGATCGCCGAGCGCATCCGATCGGGAGTGGAAACGCTGCAGCGCTTGCCCGGTCTGGTCCGCCGGATCGAGGACCGCTTCCCCGAGCGCGGCGGCGCACCCGATCCCCTGCCCTTGCCGCGGATCGAGCTGATGTGGGACCGACGGCGCCGGCGCGGATCGGGCGGCGCGATCGTCAGCCACATCCTCGCACTCGCCATCGGCGCCATGCTGGCATGGACCGCGTTGCGCCTGGGATGGTCCGGCTGAACCCGCACGCGATGCAGGCCGACACCACCTGGGACCGGTTCGCGGGCTGGGAGCGCTGGCCCGCGCGAATCCTGCTTGCGCTCGTCGCGATCCTCGTCGCGTTTTCGGCGGTCGTTCCGATCTCGGCCAGCAGGGGTCATCCCCACGCCACACCGCCGACGGTGGCGGCCGCTCTCAAGAAGCATCCGAACGAGCGACCGCGCGATGCCGACCTTGCCCTCTACGACCGGGTGATCGAACGCGTTGCGAACGGCGATAATTACTATCGGGTCGTGGCCGAGGAACACCGGGCCCAGCGGTATCCCCTGCGTCCCGCAATGGCGGTTCGGTTGCCCACGCTGGCCTTTGCCGAGGCCGCGGTCGGCGTTCCGGGAGAGATTGTAGCGGCGATACTGCTCCTGGCACTGACCCTGATCGCCTGGTGGCGGCGGCTCGCCGAGGAGCCGGGCGCCGCACGTTATCGGCTCGTTGCGATGGCGCTGTTGCTCACGAACGCCTCGCTCGGCCTCAATCGCACTTTCTTCGTGATGCACGAATTGTGGGCGGGAATGCTTCTTGCTCTCGCATTCGGGCTTCACCGCCCGCGCAGCGCCACCCGGCCCGGGCGCTACCTTGGAGCGCTTATCGCTGCAGCGCTGGCCTTGGCGATCCGCGAGCATTCGCTGCCGTTCGTATTGCTCATGGCGGCAATGGCGGCGTGGCGGCGGGACTGGCGCGAAGCCGCGGCCTGGAGCGCGCTGGTGGTGATCTTCGCTCTCGCGCTGTCGTGGCACCTTCAGCAGGTTACCGCCGTGACCCTGCCGACCGACGTGCGTTCGGCGCCGTGGATCGCGCTTCGCGGTCTCTCGGGCTTCCTCTCCAACACCGTGCTTTCAGGCAGCCTGCGGTTTCTTCCCCACTGGATCGCCGGGCCGGTCGTGATCCTGACGATGTTGGGCTGGGCGGGATGGCGGTCACCCGCCGGGGCATTGGGCACGCTGTTCTACGGCGGCTACGGCACGGCCTTCATGATCGCCGGGCGGCCCGAGAACTATTACTGGGGCGTGATGATCGTGCCGGCACTTCTGATCGGCCTTGCCTTCGCGCCCCGGGCGCTTGTTTCGCTGGTGCGCGCCGCGCGGCGCGACGGCCCTCAGTCGGCGATTTCCTCGATCGGGTGATGGGGCAGGAGCTTCCACGCCGCGACCAACAGGACGACGTGGAATGCTTCTACCGCCATCGGCATCCAGAACATCGGCGCCGTCCCGTCAGCGAAGATCGAAACCGCGCGTCCGCTGAACGCGATCCCGAACAGCACTGCGGGAACCAGCAGCAGGTCGCCGTTGCGGCGCCAGGCGCCCCAGATCATGCATGCCGCGGCGACAACGAAGAATGCGGTGAAATCGGCTCGCAGTACGGCAAGGCCGCCGGGCCCCACAGGGGAGAGGAAGAAGTTCGACGCGGCTTCCGCCGGATGGATCAGAAATCCCAGCCCAAGGATCAGATCGAACAGTCCGGCGACGAAGATCAGCGCGGTAAGAACGAAACGCATCGGTAAACTCCCCCTGCTACCGAGCGCCTTGTGCCTCGTCCTCGCCTTTCCGCCAAGCTGCAAACAGGTTGCGCCCGGCGCGCGGCCATTGCACAAGCCGCACGATGACGGGGCCCCGCATACTGTTGATCGTCGGTGGCGGCATCGCGGCCTACAAGGCGTGCGAACTCGTCCGCCTGATCCGCAAGGGCGGCGGCTCGGTGACTTGCGTGCTCACTCACGGCGGGGCGCAGTTCGTTACCCCGCTGACGCTTGCCGCGCTTAGCGAGAATATCGTCCACACATCGCTCTGGGACCTCAAGAACGAGGTCGAGATGGGACACATCCAGCTCAGCCGCGAGGCCGATCTTGTTGTCGTTTGCCCGGCGACCGCCGACCTTTTGGCCAAGATGGCTGCCGGCATGGCCGACGACCTGGCGACCACGCTCCTTCTGGCAACCGACAAGCCGGTCCTGGCAGTGCCGGCGATGAACGTACGAATGTGGCTGCATCCCGCGACGTTCCGCAGCGTCGCCACCTTGCGCAACGACGGGGTGACGGTGCTCGAGCCCGACGAGGGCCCGATGGCCTGCGGGGAATACGGGCCGGGCCGCCTGCCGGAGCCCGAGGCGATCTGGCACGTGATCCAGCAAATGCTCGGAGCGTCCGGCGAGGACATAGACTACTCGGGCGCGGAGGATGACCACGACCTCACCGAAGGTGATTCGGAGGAGCCGCAGCCAGTCCAGTCGGGACTGTCCGGACTGGTCAGCAAGGGGCTTGCGGGCCTGTCGGGCATGATGATCCCGCGCTCGCGCCTGCCAGTGAACTTGGCGGAGGACGACTGGGTCGAAGACCAGGGCGAGCCTTGGCCCGAACCGGAGCCGCTGCCAGCACCCGTGCCGGAACAAGCGCCGGCCGAACCGAACGCCGCGCCGCTCCTCGCACGAAAGGGCAAGGGCAAGGCCGCCCCGCCGACCGATCCCCAGGCGATTGCCGAACTGATGGGTTCGACCACGGTCGATCCCGACGCGGGACCAAGCCCCGGCTTCGCGCTGCTGGGGGACGATCCCGCACCTCCCGCAGCGCCGGATGTCCCGGACCTGCTCGATGGCCAGCCCGACTTCGTTGAGGAGCCGGCGCATCGGCCCCTGTTCGGGCGACACGTTCTCGTCACCGCCGGGCCGACGCACGAGCCGATCGATCCCGTGCGCTACATCGCCAACCGTTCGTCGGGTAAGCAGGGCTTTGCCATTGCGGCGGCGGCGGCAGTGGCGGGTGCCCGAGTAACGCTGGTGACGGGCCCTGTGGTGCTGCCCACGCCTCCCGGGGTGGACCGGATTGACGTGGAGACCGCACGCGAGATGGCAGCGGCCGTCGAGAACGCGCTGCCGGCAGACGCGGCAGTGATGGTCGCCGCGGTCGCCGACTGGCGCACGGTCGATACCGCGGCTGAAAAGATGAAGAAGCGCGGGTCGGCTCCGCCCGCACTGCGTCTTGCCGAAAATCCGGACATCCTCGCCACGCTCGGCGCTAGCCGGCGCCGGCCGCGCCTTCTCGTCGGGTTCGCCGCCGAGACCGAGAATGTGCTCGAGAACGCGCGCGACAAGTTGCGGCGCAAGGGTGCGGACTGGATCGTCGCCAACGACGTTTCGGGCGACGTGATGGGTGGGGGCGAGAACCTCGTCCACATCGTCAGCTCGGCGGGCATCGACAGTTGGGAAAACCTTCCCAAGGAAGACGTCGCGGCACGTCTCGTGGAACGGATTGCGCAAGCGCTGGACGAGATCGACGGAGCAACGGTTGCCGATGACTGACGATTCCGTGCCCGTCATGGTCAAGCGGCTGCCGTCGTTCGAAGGACTGACCCTGCCGGGCTACGCCACCGAAGGCGCGGCGGGGATGGACGTCCAGGCGGCCGAGGACGTGACCCTGGCCCCCGGCGCGCGCCATGCCGTCGCCACCGGCCTTGCGCTGGCGATCCCCCACGGGTTCGAAATCCAGGTGCGCCCGCGCTCCGGCCTCGCCTTGCGGCACGGGATCACGGTGCCCAACACGCCGGGCACGATCGATTCCGACTATCGCGGCGAACTGAAGGTGATCCTCATCAACCACGGCTCCGAGCCGTTCGAGGTGATGCGCGGCGACCGTATCGCCCAACTCGTTCTCGCGCCCGTCGTGCGGGCAAGCTGGCTCATGCTCGACGAGCTTGACGAGACACAGCGCGGCGCGGGCGGTTTCGGTTCGACCGGAGTGGGCGTCGTAAGCCCGTTCGCCTGACGATACAGGCGCGCCGCCCCGGCTTTCGCCGGAGCGGCGGCTAGATCAGTCGACCCTGCGAACGGTCGTCTTTTCCGGAGCGACCGAAATCCGCACCGTCTCGCCCGAACGTCCGGGGAAGTCGGTGAACATCGCTTCGACCAGATTGGGGACGAGGTAAGCCAGGCGGTTCGATCGCGAAGCGGCCTGGGCCTTGCCTTCGAAAAGGCGGCGGCCATCGGCCTTGTTGTCGATCTTCACGTCGAGTTCGCTGGTATAAACGGTGACGACATCGATATCGTCGTAGCCGCTGCCGTAGAAGAACGGATCCTGCCACCCGTATCCCCAGGCGCCGCGGCGGTAGTAAGGTGCGTAAAAGCCGGAATGGCCCCAATAGCCGCCGAAGCTGGAACCATAGCCGAACCGCGAACCGTACCACGGAGACCAGAACGGATCGCGAAAGCCGGTCTGGCGCACGCGGTCACGACCCTTGTCGACGCCGTAGTCGAGCCGGACGATCATCGCGGCATGGCTCGGATCGGTGCGGACGTAGCCGAGGCGGCTCATCTGCGCGGCCACCAGGTCGGCGTACTGGCTGAATTCGATGCCCCCGGCATCGCGCGGATCTTCGGCGACAACGGCGTAGCTCTGTCCCGCGGGCGTCGGCATCGCGCTCGAAAAGCGCTTGACGTTCGCGTTGAACGGGGTGGCGCAGGCGGCAAGGCCGGCAAGCAGCAATGGCGCGGCGATGAAGCCGAGACGGCGGGCAAGGGGGGTGCGGCGGTTTTCCATCTGCGGGAGTCTCCAGTGTCCAGTCCGGCTGCCCCCGGAAACGCACCGGGCACGTGACTGTCATTACAACCGGATAACTAGCACGAAGTCGCTGAATATCGCTTGAATACTGGGTTTAACATCTGACGTATGGCGGTGCCGTCAGCCGTGGATCAAACCCAGTGCCCGATAAGCTGTGTCGAGCGTCGGCCGCGCTCTGTCGCGCGCGGCGGCCGCGCCCTTGGCAAGGATCGCGTTCAGGGTAGTCGCATCGTCCTTCAACTCGACGAAGGCGCGAGCGATCGGGGCCAGCGATTCGGCAAGAACCTCGCCCAAGGCGGGCTTGAACGTGCCGAATCCTTGTCCCCCGAACTGCGCCAGCACCGCGTCTGCCGTCGATCCTGTCATCGCCGCGTAAATGCCGACCAGGTTAGCCGCCTCTGCCCGGCCCTCGAGGCCCGCAATCTCCGACGGAAGCGGTTCGGCATCGGTCTTCGCCTTGCGGATCTTCTGCAGGATCGTGTCGGCATCGTCCGAAAGGTTGATCCGGCTCATCTCGGACGGGTCGGACTTGCTCATCTTTGCCGCGCCGTCGCGCAGGCTCATGATCCGGGCTGCCTCGGGCGGGATTATCGGGTCGGGCAGAGTGAAGATCTCCTCGCCCGCGCCGAAGTCGTTGTTGAACTTCTGCGCGATGTCCCGCGCCAGTTCGAGGTGCTGCTTCTGGTCCTCGCCCACCGGGACGTGCGTCGCCTGATAGGCGAGCACGTCCGCCGCCTGGAGAACAGGGTAGGTGAACAGAGCGACGCTGGCGCCCTCGCGGTTCTTGCCCGATTTGTCCTTGAACTGCGTCATCCGGTTCAGCCAGCCCATCCGCGCGGTGCCGTTGAGCAACCATTGCAGTTCGGCGTGGGCGGGAACCTGGGCCTGGTTGAACAGGACCGAACGGTCGGGATCGATCCCGCAGGCGACGAGCGCAGCGGTCATCTCGCGCGTCGCGGCGCCGAGTTCGGCAGGATCGTGCGGTTGGGAGATCGCGTGCAGGTCGGCCAGGAAGAACAGGCACTCGCTTCCCGGCTCCAGCGAATCCTGCATCCTCACCCAGTTGCGGATCGCGCCAAGGTAGTTGCCAAGGTGCAGCTGCCCCGTCGGCTGGATGCCGGACACGATGCGCAGCGCGCGCGTAGGTTGAGGATTTGCCATGGATTGACCTTTAGAGTGCGGGGCCGGCCGCGTCGCGCGTCCGTCCCGGGCGGCGCCGTAGCTGGGCGAGCACCCGCTTGTCGAGCGCGCCGAAGGCCCATGCCGCGATCACGAATGCCGCGCCACCCGCCGACACCAGCAGCCCCAGCGATGTCGCGCGTTCGAATGCCGTGCCAGCATAATGGGTCTGCATCTTGGGAAGCAGCCAGTAGAGGACCGCTCCCATGACAGCGCTCGCAGCGGCCTGGCGCGCGATCCGTGAGGCGAGGCGGGCGCTGAAGCGGAACCAGTGGCGAGCGTGAAGCACAGCATAGAGGAGAACGCAGTTGAGCGTGGCCGAGGCAGCGGTTGCCGCCGCCAGGCCGACAATCCCGAAGCGCCTTACCACGACCAGATTGACGGCGACGTTGAAGGCCAGCGCAGCGAACGCGGTCATCACCGGGGTGCGCGTTTCCTCGCGCGCAAAGAAGCCAGGGCTCAAGATCTTGACGAGGACGTAGGCCGGCAATCCGCAGACGAGTGCGACCACGATGTGGGCCATCAGCGCTCCGTCCCCTGCGGTGAACTTGCCCCCGACAAAGAACGCCGCGGTGAAGGCCGGGGCGCAGATCGCAAGGGCCACGGCGGCAGGCAGTGTGAGCAACGTCGCCATCTCGAACGCCTTTGCCTGAATGTCCTGCGCCTCGCGGTCCTCGCCGGCGTGAATGTGGCGTGCCAGTAGCGGCAGGATCGCTGTGCCCAGCGCAATTCCGACGATTCCCAGCGGCATCTGGTTGAGTCGGTCGGCAAGCTTGAGCAAGGTCAGCGAACCCTGCGGCAGTTGCGTGGCGAAGAACGTGTCGACGAACTGGCTGATCTGGTAGATTCCGGCGCCGAAGGTCGCGGGAAGGATAAGCGCGCCGAGCTTGCGCACCTGCGGCGTAAAGCGCGGGCGGCGAAGGCTTAGCCGCACTCCCGCCCGGCGTGCCGCCCAGCCCATCCAGACGAGCTGCGCCACGCCCGCGAGGCTTACCGCCATGGCCAGTGCGAGTGCCACGATACGGTCATCGCCATTCGGGCCGCGCAGCCACCACCCGGTGAGAATGCCGGCGATCAGCACGACATTGAGCAGCACCGGTGCGAAGGCCCCCGGCGCGAATCGCGCCCGTGCGTTGAGCAGGCCCGACAGCATCGCCACGAGGCTGACGAGCGCGAGATAGGGAAAGGTGATCCGGCTGAGCAGCACGGCCAGCTCGAACTTGCCGGGCACCGCGCGGTAATCGTGGGCAAGGGCAAAGACGATCGCAGGCATCGCGATCATCGCCAGCGCACTGAAGATCAGCAGCACCCAGACGAAGACGGCCAGCACGTCGCTGGCGAAATCGGCGGCGGCGTCCTCGCCCGCCTCTTGTGTCGGTGCCCCGTGGAGCGCGCGGCTGTAGAGCGGCACGAACGCCACCGAAAATGCGCCTTCCGCGAACAGCCGGCGGAACGTGTTCGGAAGCGTGAAGGCAAGTTGGAACGCGTCGCCCGCAAGGCCGGCGCCAAGGACGCGGGCCAGAAGCATGTCGCGGACGAAGCCGAAGACCCGGCTGATCGCGGTCAGCCCGCCGATCGTGCCGACGCTGCGGGCAAGTCCGCTCATGAGTGGCGGTTCAGCGCCGGAACGCGCATTGCGCGGCCCGGCGCCGAAATCCGGTCAGGCGTTGCCGAACGGCGCATCCTGGCCGCCCTGCTCGGCATCGCGCTGGGCGATCTGCTGGACGTAGAGGCCGTTGAAATCGATAGGTTCAAGCATCAGCGGGGGGTAGCCCGCGTTGCGCACCGCATCCGCGACGATCTGGCGGGCAAAGGGGAAGAGGATGCGCGGCGCTTCGGCGAACAGGAACGGGTGCATCATCTCTTCGGTCACGTTGCGCATGCCGATCAGGCCGCAATAGGCGAGCTCGACGATGAACGCGGTGCCCTGCTCGGCACGCGAGGTGATGTTGATCTTGAGCTCGACCTCGTGGACGTCGGGACCCAGGTTGCGCGAGCCGATGTTGAACTGGACATCGACCTGCGGCGCGTCTTCCCACGAATAGCTTTCGGGGGCGTTCGGATTCTCGACCGACAGGTCCTTCACGTACTGCGAGATGATGCCGACCGCGGGGGACGTATCCTCGCCGTTCGTGGCGGGACCGGTCGCCTGATCGTCGAGGCCCAGATCGCTGATGATGTCGCCTTCGTTGGCCATGTTGCCATGCTTTCGTGGATTTGATGAGAATTGGCGCGCGCCTAGCAGGATGCTCAGGCAGCGGCAACCGGCGGCTGAGTGACAGCCACGGTTCGGCAGACAGTGCAAATTGTCCGGGAACGTGCGCGCATCCACGCGTTGTTCATTTGTATTTCGTACCTATTTAGGGCAGGTTCGCTGCCAAGTTGCCGACATCCCGCGGGTGCCGGCGCCTATTCGGGAAAGACGCGTGATCATCCAAATCGTGATTCTGGCCATGGTAGCCGCCTTCCTGGGCTTGCGGCTCTATTCGGTGCTCGGTCGCCGCGCGGAACACAACGACGAGCCGCTCCAGAAGCCCGTGCACCGTCCCGATGCCCCCCAGGCCGGCCGCGCCACGCCTCCCGCCGCCGAACGGACCGCTACCCTGCCGCGACCACAGTCGCCCGCCGGAAGGCCCGAAATTGCCGTTCCGACCGGCTTCCAGCCGGTGGCCGAGCGCGGCATCCGCGCGATAGTCGCCGCCGACCGCCGTTTCGACATGGGTCAGTTCCTCGAAGGCGCCAAGGGCGCCTATGCGATGGTGCTCGACGCGTTCTGGCGGGGCGACAAAGAAGATCTTCGCCAGCTGTGCGATGCGGACGTTTACGAAGGGTTCGCTGCGGCAATCGATGCGCGCGAGGCTGCGGGTGAAACGCTCGACAATCGCCTCATCCGCATCGAGGAAGCGACAATCGCCGGCGCAGAGTTCGCCGCCCCCACCGCGCGGATCACGGTGCGCTTCGTGGCCGATGTCGCGTCCGTTACGCGCGACCGCGATGGCCACGTCATTGCCGGCTCGCTCGACGACGCGATCGAAAGCCGCGACCTTTGGACCTTCTCGCGCGACGTCAATTCCACCGATCCTGATTGGCTGCTCGACGAAACCGACGAAGGCTGACCGGCCGTAATTCAAGCATGGCCGGTCCGATCATAGTGAAGGGGCGCCCTCTACTTACGGGCAGCCTGTTTCGATTCCTGGCAATTTTCGCGGGCATCGTCCTGCTCAGCGCGTGCGGCAGGGTCATTCCGCCGAGTCGCACGCCACCGCCCGTAGGGTCGCCGTCGCCTGGGCCCACTTCAGCATTGCAGCCTTCGACCGCCGCGCTCCTCGGCGTGCGCAAAGGGCCGGCCGTGGCCAGCCTCGGCCTCGGCATGTCGGACGCGGCCGACGCGCTGCGATCGTTCCGCGAGAGCTGTCCCCGCCTCCTTTCGCGCGCGGACGCCAGTGGGCTGACCCGCACGGGTGACTGGACGGCGCCCTGCGCCGCCGCCGCGACCTGGCCCGCGGGCAGCGAGGCGGCGTTCTTCGCCCAATACTTTGAAACCGCCCGGATCGGCCCGGGCGATGCATTCGTTACCGGCTACTACGAACCTGAGATTGCAGGCGTGCGGACGCGTCAGCCGGGGTTCGACATTCCAATCTACGGGATGCCGCCGGATCTCGTGCGGGGATGGAGCGCCGATACGCCTGAGAGCGAGCGGACCGGGCGCGCCCCGCTTGGCCGCTACGACGAAACGGGCGCGTTCGTCCCCTATTTCGACCGCGGCGAGATTGAGGACGGCGCGCTGGCCGGAAAGGGCTTGGAAATCGCCTGGGTTGCAGACCGCATCGAACTGTTCTTCCTCCAGATCCAGGGATCGGGACGGCTGCGCGCGCCCGACGGCTCGATCATGCGGATCGGCTATGCGGGGCAGAACGGACGAGAATATGTCGCGATCGGCCGGACATTGCGCGATCGCGGGCTCTTGGAGCCTGGTCAGGCCAGCATGCAGGGCATAATTGCCTGGCTTCATGCCAACCCGGCTGAAGCCGACGCGGTGATGCGCGAGAACAAGAGCTGGGTGTTCTTCCGCGAGCTCACTGGCGATGGCCCGCTCGGCGCGCTCGGAGTTCCCGTGCGCGGCGGATCAAGCGTGGCTGCAGATCCGTCCTACACTCCGCTGGGCGCGCCCGTGTGGCTGTCGCTCGACCGCGCGGAAGCGAACGGACTGTGGATCGCGCAGGATACGGGCGGCGCGATCAAGGGCGCCAATCGTTTCGACAGCTTCTGGGGCGCCGGTGACGACGCCCGCAGGATCGCCGGGGGCATGAGCGCTTCGGGCCAGGCGCTGTTGCTTCTGCCCAAGGGAACGGTCGCCCGGCTCACAACGCCGTGACCGCGCCACGCGGGCTGACGCCCGCCGAGGCCGCATTATGGCGGAAGGTGGCGGACACTGTGACGCCCCTCGAACCAACCCGGATCGCCCCGCCGACCCTGACCGAACCCGCGGCTGTGGCGCCTGCCCCCGCCAAGTCGCCACCAAAGTTCGTGAAGCCGACGCGACGGACCCCGGTACCAGTCGCGGTTCAGCCCGCGCGCTCAGCAGCGCCGCCGCGCGAATTGACTCGCGCCGGGCTTGACGGATCCTGGGACGGAAAGCTCGCCAAGGCCGAGATTGCGCCCGATCTCACTATCGACCTGCACGGCCACTCGCTCGATTCTGCCTATGCCTTGCTGATGGACGGACTGTCGCAGGCCAGCGCGATGCGCGCGCGGCTGGTTCTGCTGGTGACCGGCAAGCATCGACCGCACGGCGATCACGATGCCCGGGGCAGTCGGCGCGGGGCCATCAGGGCCAAGCTCCTGGACTGGCTCGCCGCCTCTCCCCATGCCTCGCGGATCGCAGCGGTGCGCCCCGCCCACCCTCGTCACGGCGGCGCGGGCGCCGTCTATATCGTCCTGCGTCGCTAGGGCTTCAGTCCACCAGCGCGGCGCGCACTACGCGGCCGTAGATGCGCTGGAGGACCTCAAGATCCTCGACCGCCACGGCTTCGTCGCGCTTGTGCATGGTCGCGTTGACCAGCCCGAACTCGATGACCGGACACAGGGCGCGGAGAAAGCGCGCGTCCGACGTGCCGCCGGTCGTCGACAGTTCAGGCGACAGCGACGTTTCAGCGATGATGGCGTCGGCAAGAAGGGACGAGAAGGCGCCCGGAGGGGTCAGGAAGGGTTCGCCCGAGATCACGGGCCGCGCGATGGCGCCATGGCGGTCCGCAATCTCGGACACGCGCTGGGCCAAGTCGGCGCCGCTGTGGAGGTCGTTGAATCGAATCGAGATCCGGGCCTCGACCTTCGCTGGAATGACGTTCGTGGCGGGGTTGCCGACGCTGATGTCGGTAATCTCGAGGTTTGAGGGCTGGAACCAGTCAGTACCCTGATCCAGTTCAAGCGAATCAAGCTCGGCCAACAGAGCGATCATGCGGGGCAGGGGATTGTCGGCCTGATGCGGATAGGCGACGTGGCCCTGTGTTCCCTCGACCGTCAGCCAGATGTTGACCGAGCCGCGTCGGCCGATCTTGGCCATGTCCCCTAGGCGGGCGACCGAGGTCGGTTCGCCGACGAGGCAGAGGTCGGGTCGCTCGCCATCGGCGGCCATCCGCTCGATCAGCGCGATCGTGCCGAAGCGCGCTGGGCCTTCCTCGTCGCCGGTGATGATGAAGCTGATCGTGCCGGCATCGGCGGGGACCGTAGCCACCGCTGCGATCATTGCCGCGATTGACCCCTTCATGTCCACCGCGCCCCGGCCGTACAGCATGTCTCCGCCCGGGCTGGCGCGGCGAACGGGCGCGAACGGAGCGCTTGACCACCCGTCGCCTGGAGGGACGACGTCGACATGGCCGGCAAAGGCGAAATGCCGGCTGCCCGGAGGGCCCCGGCGCACGGCAAACAGGTTCTCCACCGGGCCATCAGGCGGGGTGCCTGCAGTAAAGCGGGTGACGGCAAATCCCTGGGGAACCAGCATCGCCTCGAGACAATCAAAGACGAGACCCGATGCAGGCGTCACGCTCGGGCACTCGATCAGCCGTTCGGCCAAGGTGCAGACATCAACCGGTTCGCCCATGGCGGCGAGTTAGACGAGCGGCGGCGCGCTAGTCCAGCGCTTCGTCCAGCAAGCGCGCAAGGCGCAGGCCCCCGCGCGCGATACGATCGCGCACTGCGGGCAGGGCCGCCTCGATCGCCGCTTCATCGAGCACGACCGGGTGCGGGGCGGCTCCATCGCACGGATCGCCCTTCAGCGCGCCCCGATAGGAAAGGTCGCGACTGAGCTCATAGCTCTCGCGCGACCAATCCACGACTTCGCCGGAGCCCCATGCGGCGCGCTCGACAGCGGAATACCGCCGGGTCAGGGGCGGGGATGCCGAGGACACCGCGCGTTCTGCAAGATAGCGATCCCAGATCGTGTGAAGATTGCCGACCGGCGCAATGCCGTAGTCCGCCTTGAGCGCATTGGCGCCGGCATCGTCGCGGTCGGCTTCGTGAAGCGGCTGGTGCAGGTCACCGACGAAATGGACGAGAAAGGCCAGCGCCTCCATCCGGAGCGGTGCCGGCAGCGCGCGGTCGGCCAACAGCTTGCGGTTGCGTTCGACTTGGGCGGACACGCAGGTTCCGTTGGCGCAGGTGACCTGGGGCTTGAACGGCTTGCAGATGTCTTGGTCATCGTAGTGCCAAGGGGTCGTATAAGCCCATCGTTCGCGGTCGCGGCGCACGCAGTCCGGCCAGGTCGCGGCATCCTCGATGCTCTTGACCGGGCAGTCAGGCGTGCCGAGCTGGGGTGCGGCGCGCAGCAGGCGCGCAATTTCGGCGCGGGTATGCGGTCGCACGTTGTCTTGCGCGATCGTCGCGATAGCCCGGTGGGAATAATCGCTCCACGCCAGCGCGGGCTGGACGGTGGCGGCGAAAATCAGGCAGGCGACGACCCGGGCGACTGTTCGTCTCAGGATGGCTGGGGACCCTCGAAGCGGCCGATCGTCCAGTCTTCCGCCTCGGCGGCGGCGACCCAGTTCTTCATCCACTCATGCTCCCAGACCGCCTGCATGTAGGCCACGGCAAAGCCCGGCACGGGAACACCGTAGGTGATGAAGCGGCTTACGACCGGGGCATAGATGATGTCGGCGGCGCAGAAGCTGCCGAACAGGAACGGCCCCCCCTTGCCGAAGCGCGCCCGCGCCTCTGCCCACAACGACAGGATGCGCACGATGTCGGCTTTGGCGTCGTCGCTGAAATGGTGATCTTCGACCCGCTTGCGCACGTTCATGGGCAGCTGGCGGCGCAAGGCGAGATAGCTCGAGTGCATTTCGGCGACCATTGACCGGGCCATGCCGCGGGCGGTCTCGTCCTTGGGCCAGAAGCGGTCGCGCCCCACCCTGTCGGCAAGGAACTCGATGATCGCAAGACTGTCCCAGACCACGCATTCGCCGTCCCACAGGATCGGCACCTTGCCCGAAGAGGGCGCAAGTTCATCGGACTTGCGCTCCTCGTCCCAATCCTCGCCGTAGAGGGGGACAGTGATCTCCTCGAACGCCAGGCCGGATTGCTTGGCGGCCAGCCAGCCGCGCAGGCTCCAGCTCGAATAGTTCTTGTTGCCGATGATCAGCTTCATGCGCTTGCCCCGCTCTTGCAGTCCCGGAAGCCGTAGGTGTTCACGATTGGCGTGTCTAGGATGAACGGCAGGCTTGGGTCCGTGGTACGCCCTAGAGGTTGAGCGCGTCCGCCAGAACCGCAGCGCGCAGTTCCGGGATGCCGGCCTTGGTCTCGGCCGACGTTGCGATCACCTGTGGATGCGCCGCGGGATGCTTGCGCGCTTCCGCCTGCGTTGCCGCGAGGACGGCCTCGAGCTCGGTCGGCTTGATCTTGTCGGCCTTGGTCAGGACCAGGCGATAACCGACCGCGGCTTCGTCGAGCATCTTGAGCATTTCGCCATCGACCGGCTTCAGCCCGTGGCGCGCATCGATCAGCACGAGCGTCCGCTGGAGGACGGCGCGTCCCCGCAGGTAATCGCGCACCAGCCGGCGCCATTTCTCGGTCACCGCGGGCGGCGCCTTGGCGAAGCCGTAACCGGGCATGTCGACCAGCCGCATCACGGTGGGTTCGCCGACCTCGAAGAAGTTGAGTTCCTGCGTTCGCCCCGGAGTGACCGAGGCGCGGGCAATCGACTTGCGCCCCGTCAGCGCGTTGAGAAGCGACGACTTGCCCACGTTCGAGCGGCCGGCAAAGGCCACTTCCGGCGCATCGGGATCGGGCAGGAACTGAAGCTGGGGCGCACTCTTGAGGAAGTCCACGGGCCCCGCAAACAGCCGCCGCGCGCGTTCCCCGATCTCGTCGCTGTCCCCGGCGGGGCGGTCGTCGCTCATCGCGTGCGCGGCTTTGGCTTGGCGCGGGTGGTGGTGGTCTTGGCGGTCGGCGCGGGGCGCGCGGTGTCGCGCTCCTTCGCGCGCGAACGATCGGCCGCGTCCTTGTCGTTCTGGGCCTTCAACTGCGGGTGGCGCATGTAGAGGTACTTCTGCTGCGCGATCGTGAGCAGGTTCGAGGTGATCCAATAGATCAGCAACCCGGCCGCGAACGGTGCCATCACGAACATCATGATCCAGGGCATGAAGGCAAATACCTGCGCCTGGGCCGGGTCCATCGGTTGCGGGTTAAGCTTGAACTGGAAGTAGGTAGTGATGCCCAGGATCAGCGCCAGGAGCCCGATCGCCAGGAACGACGGCGGGGTGAAGGGAAGCAAGCCGAACAGGTTGAGAAGGTGCAACGGATCGGGCGCGGAAAGATCCTTGATCCACAGCACGAACGGCTGGTGCCGCATCTCGATCGTCAGGATCAGGACCTTGTAAAGCGCGAAGAACACCGGAATCTGCAGGAAGATGGGCAGACATCCGGCCAGCGGATTGACGCCCTCGTTCTTGTAGAGCTCCATCGTCTTGGCCTGAAGGGTGGGCTTGTCGTCCTTATAGCGTTCCTGCAGCGCCTTCATCTTGGGCTGGATGGCACGCATCGCGGCCATGGACTTGAACTGCTTCTGCGCCACTGGGAACATCAGCGAGCGGATGATGACCGTCAGCAGGATGATCGCCACGCCGAAGTTGCCGGCAAGCCGGAACAGCCAGTCCAGCAGGTAGAAGATCGGCTTTTCAAACCAGCGGAACCATCCCCAGTCGATCGCCAGGCTGAAGTTGCTGATCCCGGCGGCCTCGTAGGCATCCAGAACGCGATTTTCCTTCGCGCCGGAGAACATCCGCGTCGTGCGGGTGAGCTGCTGGCCGGGAGCGAGCGCTGTCGGACGATAGATCAGGTCTGCGCGATAGATGCTGTTGCCGAGCGAGCGGAAGTCAGCCTGCGCCGCGGCGTCGGTCTGCGGGATGAGCGCGGAGAGCCAGTAAACGTCGGTAAATCCGATCCACGTCGGCCGACCGGCGGGAGTGACCGTCCGCTGCTCGCTTTCGCGCACATCCTTGTAATTGGTGCCGAAGTCGACCGAGCCGTCGAATGCCCCGATCGGTCCCGAATGGACGTTGAAGCTGTCGGCACTGGCCGTCCGGTCGGTGCGGTTGACGAGGGCAAAGGGTCGCACGACGACGGGTGCGCCGCCGCGATTGGCGACCGTCTGGGTCGCGGTGATCATGTAATTCGCGTCGATCGCGAAGCGAATTGCGAAGTCCTGTCCGGTGGCGTTGGACCAGCGAAGCGTGACCGGGGTCTGTGCCGTGAGGCGGGAGCCTTGCGCGGTCCATACGGTGCGCGCGTCGGGGAGCTGGATCCCGGCGTTGCCGCCATCCGCCCCGACCCATCCGACCTGGACGAATTGCTGCGCAGGCGTCCCGGCCGGCGAGAGCATGCGTACCGGCGGGGTGTTCTTTTTCTCGCCGCTGCGATGGTCGTTCAGCGTCAGGTCGTCGATCACCGCGCCGACGAGGTTGATCGATCCGCTGACCCGGGGGCCGGCGATCGGCACACGATTGCCGCCCGCCAGGGCTACTGCAAGGTCGCGCTGCTCGGCCGCTACGTCAGCAGCAGCGGTCAGGCCCCCTTCGCGGTTCGTGCGCGGCTGCGCGGCAGGCTCGCCCGCATCGGTCGTGGCGACGGGGGCGCTGCCCGCAGGCGCGGTGGCAACGGCCGCCGGCTTGGGCGGGGCCGGATAGAGATAGCGCATGGCGCCATCCCAACCGAGCAGGAGCAGGCCGGTGAGCACCACCGCCAGGATCAGGTTACGCTGGTTGTCCAAGTGAGGAGATCCTGCAATTCGCGTCATGGCTCCGGGCGCGGCAGGCGCGGAAACCTTGGGTCAGGGAACGGGGTCATAGCCGTGGCCGCCCCATGGGTGGCAGCGCAATATACGCTTCGTCGCCAGCCAACCACCCTTAATCGCACCGTGGCGTGCTAGCGCCTCGATCGCGTATTGCGAGCAGCTTGGCGCGAACCTGCAGGTCGGCGGCAAGATCCGCGACGGTCCCAGTTGCCAGCCGCGCGCGACGAGGATGAGGAGGCGTGCGGGCAAGGCCGTGAGGCGGGAAAGAACGCTCATGCGCGAGCACTGCGGCGGTGCTGGCCGCTGCGAGGACGGCGCGGGGGATCGCCCTTTCCCGCCGCGGCGCGCTGAAGCGCGGCCATCAATTCGTCTCGCAGCGCGGCAAAGTCACGCTCGACGCCGCCTTCGCGGCCGATCAGGACATGGTCGGCCCCTGCGATCCCGGCGACGGGTAGCGCGCTGCGAAGCAATTCGCGAAATCGCCGCTTCATCCGGTTGCGGACGACCGCGTTGCCGATGCGCTTGGTGACGGTGATCCCGAAGCGGATTGCCGGAGCGGCATCGTCACGCGAGCGCACGAGCAGCACGAATCCGGGCCGTGCGACCCGGATGCCCTGGTTGGCGCTGAGAAAGTCCGCCCGCTTGCGCATCACCTCTAAACGAGGGGCACGCGGACAGGGAGGAGACTGCGGCGGCGAACCTTCGCCGGCGGCGGTCAGGCCGAAAGCTTGGCGCGGCCGCGAGCGCGGCGGGCGCGGATGACCTTGCGGCCGCCCGGGGTCGCCATGCGGCTGCGGAAGCCGTGGCGGCGGGCACGCACGAGGCGGCTGGGCTGAAAGGTGCGCTTCATCGTATCTATTCCCGGTATGGGCGCCGTCTGGGCAACCCGCGATTCGCCTGGAGTCAGCAGCAGTGGAGACTGCGACCGCCGTTATTTCGAGCGGGGCCGATAGGCGAAACGGCCCGCCGCGTCAACCTAGGTTCCGGGCCGATCGCGCGGCGCGGCGCGATCAGTCCAGCGCGGCATAGCGCTTCATCTCGGCCACCGAAAGCCAGCGCGCCTCCGCATTGGGGACCGAATTGGTCATCGCGTAGAACGCCTGTGCCTGCGCATCGGACATGCCCATGTCGCGGTAGTAGGCGATATAGGCCTGGTTTACAGGATCGCTGGGCGCGAAATCGGGTGGTTCGCGTCCGTTTTCGTCTTCCCAGCTATGAACGGCGAATTCTGCGCCAAGGTCTGCGCTCCGCCGCGATCCGGCAAGGAACAGCTCGACCGCGCCCGAACGGACGGACCCACCGGCGGGAACATGGGTAGCGATACCGGCGCGTCGGATCATGCGGCCGAGCCGCAGGTTCGCATTGTCGTCGTCGGTGCCCGGACATTCGACCATTTCGATGACCGCAATACCGGGATACACCGCCAGCATCGCGGCCAGCGCTCGCGGGCTGCCGGCGTTGGTCCCCGCGACCAGCGCAGCGCGGTGCGGATCGAGGACGCGGAACGGCCCGAATGCGGCGATCGCGGTTGCTTCGAGATGGGCGTCCGCGAGTGCCGAGGCCACGAATCGGTCGCTTCCCCGCTCGTCGTCAACGACTGTGTCCTCGACGATCTCGTAGGTGGTCGTGGCCTCGGCGACGGGCGGCAATGCTTGTGCGCGAGCAGTCACGGGCGCGAAGCAGCTCGCGGCGCAGCCGAGAGCGAGTGGCAGGAAGGAGCGGAATGTCGCCATCGCGGGCGCACCGTACGCCAGCCAAGGCTGCACTTGCCCTAACGCGCAAGGTTA
Organism: Novosphingobium tardum; assembly: GCF_042652045.1. Taxonomy (NCBI): domain Bacteria; kingdom Pseudomonadati; phylum Pseudomonadota; class Alphaproteobacteria; order Sphingomonadales; family Sphingomonadaceae; genus Novosphingobium; species Novosphingobium tardum. The sequence goes on from NZ_JBHSDR010000003.1 coordinate 665,760, forward strand.
ACCGGCGGGGGACATTGATTTTCCTTGCCTGCCGAGATGCATGCGCAGCCTCGACAGGCGGAGCCCATTAGGGCATGCGCAAGACGGAACAAACAGGGGTCGTTCTTTTCCATGGTCGCACTGGTATCGACGGTTGCCTATCTCGGTCTCGAGGCTCGCGCGGTCGAGGTTCAGTGCCAGGTGGCGCGCGGAATGCCGGGTTTCCACCTCGTGGGCCTGCCCGACAAGGCGGTGGGCGAAAGCCGCGAGCGTGTTCGAGCCGCGCTTTCGGCGCTGGGGCTGGCGCTCCCCCCCAGGCGAATCACCATCAACCTCTCGCCGGCGGACCTGCCCAAGGAAGGCTCGCACTACGATCTACCGATCGCGCTCGCGCTGCTTGCAGCAATGGGTGTGGTCGACGTGGAGCAGATCGCCGATTTTGTCGCAGTGGGCGAACTCGCGCTCGACGGCCGGATAATCGGGTCGCCGGGCGTGTTGCTGGCCGCGCTTCACGCACACGGCGCGGGCAAAGGTCTGATCTGCCCTGCCAGCCAGGGCTCCGAGGCGGTGTGGGCCGGAGGTATCGAAATCCTCGCCGCGCCCGATCTCACCAGTCTGCTCAATCACCTTAAGGGGACGCAGCGTTTGCCGCTGCCGCTGGCGGGAGAGGCGGAGCCGGTGCGGCGCGTCGCCGACCTGGCGCAGGTCAAGGGACAGGAGACCGCCAAGCGCGCGCTCGAGATCGCGGCGGCGGGCGGGCATAACCTGTTCAAGTTGGGCCCTTCAAGACCTCTCTCAGAAGTGTTGACCACATGTGTTAGTGAGGTCCGCTTCCAAAGGAGTGTCAGGGTGTGAAGGATCTGAGGGACGAGGCTGCCACTGGTGTTCGCTTCAGCTTGAATTATCTCTCACGCGGAGGCCCGCTCAAAGATGGTGAGAGATTCCGAAGGAGGCTCTATCGGCTCTTTTCAGACGTGGCGCTGGATCCTGAGAGCATTGCAATTGCCGTCGAGTATGAAACCGGGGCCCGCGTGCCGTGGGGCGGTTATGGTCATGACTGGGAGGACTTCTTTCAGGACGCGGAATTGCGCGATATCTTAGACGCGATAACTGTTATTTGGCGGCTTCTCGGTCCCGGCGGACGGGGCCAAACATGGTTGAGAGAAACTGGGCGCATCTTTCGCGAAGAAAACCTGGGGTATCGTTGTGACGAAAAGGCCGGCGTTCACTTTGCCGTGGACGACGAGTTCCAGCGGAATTGGGCATCCACAATTTCCGGTCTTGGGCTTCCACGTTATGGAGCCGCGCGGGCTGCGTTTGAAGCTGCTCAAGCCTCCTTCGACATGTCCCCGCCTTCGGGTCGCGAGGCTATTAGACACACCTTTGATGCTGTCGAGAACGTGTTTCGCCTAGTCTTAGGTTCTAAGGTTTCGCGGCTTGGCTCCACGGAAATTCAAAAATCGTTGAGGCCGTTGGTGTTGTCGCTTCACGAGGGCACTGCGCGAGAGGGCCTTAATAAGCTGATCTCTGCTTTTGCTGATTGGGTCGATGGGGCTCACCCTTACCGCCATGCGCAAGGCGTCGAGGCCATGGAAGTTGTTCCGCTGGAGGTCGCGGTTCTCTTTTCCAGCTTGGGTGCAAGCATCCTCCGGTGGCTCATAGAGCTGGATCTCAGGATCGCGGAAAAGCGGGCCTAACTACGATCATCGAAGGGTTTTCGACGAAAGGCAGGGGCCAAGGGAAATGCAAACGTAACAGATCACCCGGATAGAGCGGCTATTCGCTGCAAAAGGCGCTGCACACCCACAGGGTGCCACGCCCCGCCCCTAGGGGCCTCAATCCCAAGCCCGTTGAGCCCCCTCGCGAGGTCCCTAAGGCTCTCCGCGCCTTCCGCGCGCAGCAATGCGATATCTTTCGCCAATGCGGCGCAGCGGGCATCAGCGGCGCGCTTACGGGCGACCAGTGAGGCGCTGTTGCCCTTGCCTGCCCGCCGAAGGGCGGCAGCGCCGTTTGGGTTCCCTAGGCGGGTGCCCCGCGCCTTGGCAGCGGCGAGGGCCGCTTTGGTGTTTTCCGAAATCCGCTCTCGCGCATCCTCATTGATGACGGCAAGCACGCCGATGGTGAGGCGGTTCACTTCGGGGTTGTCCGCGCAGATGAAATCAACCCCGCTATCACGCAAGCTAAGCGTGAACGCGGCGTTGCGGCTGAGCCGGTCCAGCTTTGCAACCACCAGGACGGCCCCGGCGAGGGTTGCCCGCCGAAGCGCCTCCGATAGTTGGGGCCTATCGTTGTTCTTCCCGCTCTCGACCTCCGTAAACTCGGCAATCAGGGAGAGACCCCGGGTAGCGCACAGTTCCGTAACCGCCCTGCGCTGCGCCTCAAGGCCCAAGCCAGACCGTCCCTGCGCAGCCGTGGAGACGCGGTAATAGGCTACGGCTTTCATGGTCACAGACCCAGCAGGGTGTTGATGCGGTCGCGGATACGCATTGCGCGGGCAATCTGAAGCGCCTCTTGCCCCCTTGCGGCGCGCGCGGCGGCTTGGGCATCAGCAATCAAGGCGGCGACAGTGGCTTCAATGGACATAGCTATCTCCTGTTACAAATGGCGCAACGACCATTACGCTAAAGGTAACAGGCGGTCAAGAGGCGGGGAGTTAGGCCATAAGGCGGCCCGCTGCCCCGCCCCTCCGCCCTGACAACAGGGGCGCGGCGACTGCTCCTGCCGCGCCCCCTCAAGGGCACCCCCATGGGGGGAAGCCGCCAGTTGTCTACCGCGCTAGGGCCGCGCGGATTTATGCGCCGAAATCAATCGGGCAGGCCGTGGCCCGGCATGGCGTAGTTGGCGAACCGCGAAGGCTCGTCCCCCTCCGCAGCCTTAGGGGGTCCCTTCGGGTCCGGCGGGGGCGGGGAAGCCGGGTCCTCCGACCTAGCGGCGGGCTTAGGCTTAGCCGTTGGTCCTCGGCGCTTCCGGGCAATACCCTCCACATTGTCGAGATAGGTCACCATGACAGTGCCCCCGGGCAACTCGCGAACCTCCGTCACGCGCTCGCTGTCAGCAATCCCCGCCCAATGATCCGGGGACGAGGCCCAATCTCCTACCGGATATTGAGGGGGCGGCGGCAGGCCGCGTTCCTGCCTTCGCCTCGCGCGCTGAGCGAGCCGGGCAAGGCGGGCGCTCACGGCTTAGGCCGCGACTTGCCGTAGGCAGCCGCCTGCCGGGCAATCTCTTCATCCATGGCGATCTTGGCCGCCAGCCGCTTGGCCTGATCGGCAATGTATTGGTTGCGGAAGAGCGCCTTCGTATTGCGCACCGCCTCATCCACTTTCTTTTCCAACGCCAGGCGTCCGGGCTCACCCTCAAGCCGCGCCTTGTCCTCCTGCACAACGGCCAGCCGGTCCACTAGCGCCTTGACCTTGGTGGGGGAGGCCATGGAAATGGCTTCTCCCGTCACCGGGTCATAACTACGGACCTCTGTCAGCGCGCTCATGATGCGGCGCGCTTCAGCGTCCAACGCTTCCTTGGCCTGCTCGTGTTCCCACACGGCGTACTGCACGTCGGTTCCATTAGGGCCGGGGCCCAGAGCATGCCGGGCAGCTAGAACCTTCTGGCCCAACTCTCCGGTAAAGTCCGTTGCGGTTCCATCGGGGGAACCAGTGGGTCGCCAGAATGCCGGTCCTGAGGTTCGCACCAATTCGGCGCGAATGTCGCTGTCGCTCGGCATACCGGGTATGTCGGCGTATTCGTCGATATCGTTCATCTTGGTTTGCTCGTGGTCGGGGTTCTCAGGGTTGAAAAGGGCCGCCGCCCCCCGGAGAAACCAGACACAAGACAGGGGGCGGCGACATCGGGCGGCAGAGCCGTCCACAGGGGGGATTTGGAATTTGCCTCTAGGAGGCCCGTAGAGGCCCTTCGACGTCTTTCCCTAGCGGCGACATAGGTAAGGTTCGTTTTGACGTCTGGCGGCCCATTTCTGGGGCCCTGAGGACCTATTTAGACGGCACCAGTATCCCTACACTAATCAGGGGGGTGAAATTTGCCTCTTTAGGGTGGCCTTAACCGCTCGCGGCAGACGAGGCGCTCAGGTAAGACCATCCCCGGCCTATGGGCCGACGACCACCCGCGCTAAGGGATGGGGAAGAGGCGGAGCCTCTTGAGCCCCCCCCTTAGAGGTAACCTCTAGGGCCCTTAGAGGGTTCTCCTAGTGTCTATCCGTTAGGATGGTAGATAGAGTTATCCTCTTACTCTCTATCCGTAGGATGATACCTTAGAGGGGACCTCTAGGTTCTCCCTAAGGAACCCTTCCAGACACATGAAGAAACCATATGGGAATCCCGTGGGGTTCTCCTATATGTGGGCCCGGATTGACAAGCGGCCTAAGTCATTGATTTATCGTTGCTGATGCAAGGCGCACTTCTAACCGCCCAATCCGGGGGCAGGGGGCATGGAAAACAGCATGGGGGTGACCCCGCCTTGCCGCCAATGGAGCCGCAGTTCTCCGGCCCGATAATCAACTACTACGGCGTCAAACAGCACCTTCAAGGCAGCATTGATCGCGGCCCTATCGGCTTCCCCGCGCTCCTCTATCGCCTCTCCAAGCGCCACTGCTCGCGCATGGATCAACCCGCCATCGGTAAGCCTACGACGCTCCTCAAGGTCCGCTAGGGCGGCCTTGTGTGTGCCAATCTCCGCCTCCAGCGAAGCAAGCCGCCGGGCCAGCGCAACCGAAGGGGCTTGCTCTAGCGTCTCGCCAAGCTCTCCAAGGTGATCCTCAAGGCCCGCGATGGTGTTCCGGGCTGATTGAGCCTCCCTGTCCAACTCTCTGCCGCCATCGCCAGCGGGGATGTTGTCAACGAACCAAGCGGGCTTTGCAAAGACGGCCCGCTCAACCTCCCCAAGGGGAACGGAGTGATAGACACAGCCCGCCCCTGCCTTCGCCCGGGTGCAGACTAGCTTAGGTTGCCCGCCCTTGGCGGGGTTCCCTTTCTGCACCCTCGTCATGGCAGAACCGCAGATGGGGCAGCGGGCCAGCCCCGCTAGCACGTTAGCAAGAGGGCGCTTGGCCCCCTGCCCCCTAGCGGCGGGCGCATGGCCGTCCTTAAGGGACCTCACGGCCAACCAGTCGGGCTCCACAATGATCGCGGGAAAGGCCCCCGGTATGGGCTCCTCAAGGACCCTGCGCTTCACTCCGTCCTGATATTCGATCTGCCCGGGGGTGAGTTCGCCAATGACAGCGGGGTTGCGGAGCAACTTGGAGACGCTGGACCTATGCCACAGCTTCGCCCTGCCTAGCGGGGGCACGCCTTCCCGATTGAACCGCTGAGCAATCATGTGCTCGCCTTCCCCGGCAAGAGTGAGGGCATAGACCCTGCGGACAATGGCCGCCCTGGCTTCATCGACGGACCATCCGGCGGGTTCCTGCCAGCGAAGCCATGCGGGGGCCCTTGAGGTAAGCTTGGCGGCTTCCCCTGCGCGGACCTTACGGCGCTTTTCTGCCCACACTCCGGCAAGCCGAGTGCTCTTTATTCTGCTTTCCTCATATCCCCGCCCGGACGACATGACAGACACCACAAGGCCCAACCCGCCGTCCGCCTTAAGGCTCTCTCTGGAATAAATGTGACCATCCGAAAGGGTGGCAACGGCGATGCCCGCGCGGATCAGCGCCGTAAGTTCAAATTGAACATCGAGGGGTTCCATGCGGGAAAACCTGTCGAGGCTTTCCAAGGCTAAGACCGAACCGGGCTCGACTAGGCCGAGTTGAACTGCGGCCATGAACTTACCTAGACCAGCATCGGCGGAAAGGTTCGCCCCCCGGTAAGCGGAAACGCCCGCATCGGTAATTTGCAAGGTATCGTCTAACTCTAACCCCTGCTCCGCTGCGAACGCCTTCGCTGCCGCTGCCTGCCGCCGAAAGCTGTCGCCCCGGGCCTGCTCAGGAGTGGAAAATCGGATGTAGCTATAAACCTTTGGCATGGCGAAGAAGTGGCGCATTGCAGAGGCTCCTGCAAGAGGTCTCTGCGCTCCATATATGTTGATGATCGGACCGCCGGGCGCGGGCAAATCGCTGATGGCGAGCTGCCTTCCCGGGATCCTGCCCGAACTGACCCCCGCCGAGGCACTTGAGGTGTCGATGGTCGCGTCGGTCGCGGGGACGCTCGAGGAAGGCCGGATCAGCCGCGCACGGCCATTTCGCAGCCCGCACCATTCGGCCTCGATGGCGGCCCTGACGGGCGGCGGCCTGCGCGTGCGTCCTGGCGAGGTGAGCCTGGCGCATCTCGGCGTGCTGTTCCTCGACGAGCTTCCCGAGTTCCAGCGCGCAGTCCTCGATTCGCTGCGCCAGCCGCTCGAAACCGGCGAAGTCACTGTTGCCCGCGCGAACGCCCACGTGACCTTTCCGGCCCGGGTTCAACTCGTCGCCGCAATGAACCCGTGTCGGTGTGGACACCTTGGCGATCCGGCCCTGGGATGCAGCCGCGCGCCGCGCTGCGCGGGCGATTACCAGAGCCGCGTGTCGGGACCCTTGCTCGACCGGATCGACCTGCACGTCGAGGTCGATCCGGTGAGCGCGGCCGACCTTGCGTTGCCCCCGTCATCAGAAGGCTCGGAGCAGGTCGCCGCGCGAGTGGCGCGCGCCCGGTCGGTACAGACTGCACGCATGGAGGGCTCAGGCGCGCGCACGAACGCCCAGCTCGACGGGGATTCACTCGAAAAACATGCAACGCCGGACGAGGCCGGGCGCAAGCTTCTCGCACAGGCTGCTGAAGCGATGCGCCTTTCCGCGAGAGGCTATACCCGGATGTTGCGGGTGGCGCGGACGGTGGCGGACCTGGGGGGAGCCGAGCAGATCGGCCGGATTCATATTGCCGAGGCGCTGAGCTACCGGAGGCAGCCGCCGCGAGCGTGAAGCTCTGTAAGAGCGTCGTCAGGCCGCGTTAGCGCGGCGGTCGACCCGTTCGAGTTCCTCGGCGTCCAGTTCGTGGCGTTCGCGCCAATGAAGGTCGTTGTGATCGAGCAAGCGCCCGTCGTGCGCGTAGATTCCGATCGGCGCGATTGGCTTGCCGTCCCGCTCGTCGCACAGGACGAGGTCGGAGGGACAACCCAGTTCGTAGCGCTCGCCCCATTCGCGCAACGCGAGCATCGCGGGCAGGAGGGCAAGTCCCTTGTCGGTTAGCCGATACTCGATCCGACGGCGGTCGTCTTCGCAATGATCACGGCGCAGAATGCCGACGTCGACCAGCTTGGACAGGCGATTGGACAATATGTTTCGCGCGATGCCGAGCGATTCCAGGAATTCCTCGAAATGGCGGACGCCGTTGAACGCGGCTCGAAGGATCATGAAGGACCAGCGCTCGCCCATCGCCTCGAGCGCGACCGGCAGGCCGCATTGGCCGATTTCGGCAAGTGGTTCTCTTAATTTGCCCATTCTCATCCTCTGACCCGTGGATATCGCATTTTTGTGGGAGGTGCAAAAATTATCGGTTTCAGGTTGCAACTAGAAACCTATTGGATTAGGTAGCGATTCGCAACGGAAAAACGAGGGCCTTTCGCCCGGTCAATTTCCGCCCAGGAATCGAAAGGGGAATACACATGAACGCCATCCTCAACCGCTCCGCCATCGGCCAGGCCGCCGTCGTGGCTCTCGCCCTGCTGGGTACCGCGGGTTCGTTCGGCATCACTGCCGGCCAGGCTCATGCCGCGACCGGCGGCCGCTACTACCGCGTCCAGCTCGAAGCTCCCGTCACCGCCGCCCGTACTCAGGTGGTCAACGACGTCGCCTTCAACTGCGCCGGTAGCGAATGTGCCGCGACCAAGGGCACCTCGCGTCCCGAAGTCGTTTGCGCCCGGCTGGCCAAGAAGGTCGGTCCCATCGCCAGCTTCACCGCCAAGGGCGAAGCTCTCGACGCCGATGGCCTTGCCAAGTGCAACGGCGTGGAGCGTTCGGAAGTCGCCAGCAAGTAATCAGCAGCTTTCGCCTTCGACAGTCCCCGGCGCGTCCGCCAGCTCTCCTGTCCACCCTGACAGCGAACAAGGACGCGCCGCTTCTCGGGCCGCGCGCGGGATATGGACCCCGCCGCGGCCCGGTTTTTTGTCCCTGAGCGACGCACCCGTTTTGTTCATGACGGGTTGCGGCGCGGTCCCTATACCGTGCGCGCCATGACGAACTCATCCCGCGCGGTTCGCGCTACCCTCATCGTTGCCGCCGCGCTCACGGGCTCCGCTATCGTCGCCCAGAGCCCGGGTGGGCCGGTGGCTGCTCAAACTCCTTCGGGCCTCAGCGCGCAGACGCGCAGCGACCTTGCGTGTGCCGCCAGCTTCGCGATCGTCGCGACCGAACAGGCGCACGGCGGCAAGGCGCTGGCCAGCTATCCCCCGATGGCGGTTCGCGGGCGCGAATTCTTCGTGCGCACCGGCGCTCACGCCATGGACGAGGCCGGCCTTACCCGCGAGGCCGTCAAGGCGCTTCTCGAAGCCGAAGTCGCGCGGCTGCAGGGCGAGGCGGCATCGCATCCCGATGCGGTCATCGCGCGCAAGATGGGCGAATGCTTGCCCCGGCTCGAAGCGACCGTCCCGCCGCTCGAACGGCCGACGCTGCCGCAATGCGCCGCCATAATGCAGCTTGCCTATGACGAGCTCCATGCGCGTGACGGGCTTTCCGCCCCCGCGCGCGATCTGAAGACGCTGGCGGCGGTGCTCGAATCGCGTGAGCGTGAGGCTTTGGCGGCGCAGGGTAAGGTGCAGGACGCGATCGACCGCGAAATCGCGGCCCAGCGCGACGCCATGCTCAAGCAGTCCCTCGCTGCCGGTCCGGGCGTGCAGAAATACGATCTGTCGGTCTGCTACGAACTCGCCCGACCCGAGGAAAAGAGCCACTACTGACAAGTACCTGCGCCGCGCCCCATTGTCGGCGCGCGCCGCGCTGCTAGACTGCCGCAGATGTCCGAAGGGGGGACGGCGAGCATGAATGGTTTCCTGATTGCGCTTGTGGCGCTGGTGGTCGTCTTTCTCCTGATGGGAGTTCGGGTCGTGCGCCAGGGCTACGTCTATACGGTCGAGCGGCTGGGCAAGTTCACCCTGGCGGCGCAGCCAGGCCTGCACCTCATCGTTCCGTTCATCGATCGCGTCGGCCACAAGGTGAACATGATGGAGCAGGTGCTCGACATCCCGGGCCAGGAAATCATCACCCGCGACAATGCCATGGTCGGGGTAGACGCGGTCGTTTTCTTTCAGGTCCTCGACGCAGGCAAGGCGGCTTACGAGGTCGCAAACCTCTATCTGGCGATCATGCAGCTCACCACGACCAACCTTCGTACGGTGATGGGCGGAATGGACCTCGACGAAACTCTCTCGAAGCGCGACGAGATCAACGCCCGACTGCTATCGGTGGTCGATCACGCGACATCGCCCTGGGGCGTCAAGATCACCCGGATCGAGGTCAAGGACATCCGTCCGCCGGCTGACATCGTCAATGCGATGGGCCGCCAGATGAAGGCGGAGCGCGAGAAACGCGCCAACATCCTCGACGCCGAAGGCCTGCGCGCATCGGAGATCCTGCGCGCCGAGGGCGAGAAGCAGAGCCAGATTCTCCAGGCCGAGGGTCGCCGCGAAGCCGCGTTCCGCGATGCCGAGGCCCGTGAGCGCGAGGCCGAAGCCGAGGCCAAGGCGACGCAGATGGTGTCCGACGCCATTGCAGCCTCAGGCGCGCAGGCGCTGAACTACTTCATCGCGCAGAAATATACCGAGGCGGTGTCAGAATTTGCCCGCTCGCCCAATGCCAAGACGATCCTCTTCCCGGTCGAAGCGACCCAGCTCATCGGAACGCTGGGCGGGGTGGGCGAACTGGTACGCGACGCCATGGCGGATCGCGAGGTTGGTGCGGCCGCGCGGCCGCGGCCCGCGCCGGTCAATCGGCCGGCCCCGCCGCCACCGCCGCCCGCGGGCTGAGCGGATGACCGAACTCCTCGAAAGCGCCGGCTCGCACTGGGTCTGGCTAGCGCTGGGGCTTGCCCTGGCCGTCGCCGAGATGCTCGCCCCGGGATATTTCCTGATCTGGCTGGCGGTCGCGGCCTTCGTGACCGGAGTTATCGCCTGGTTCGTCCCGCTGATCCTCGTCGTCCAGGTAACGGTCTTCGCGGTACTGGCCTTGCTGGCGGTCATCGCCGGACGGATCTGGCTGCGCGCGAACCCGATCATTTCGGCCGATCCGCTGATGAATCTTCGCGGCGAGCGGCTCGTAGGCGAGAACGTCCTGGTGACCGAGGCGCTCGTCGGCGGCAACGGCAGGGTTCGGCAAGGCGATTCGGAATGGCTGGCACGCGGGCCCGATGCCGCTGCCGGCACCCGGATGCGCGTGGCTGGAAGCGACGGCGCGATCCTGATCGTCGAGCACGTCGAATAGCATTTCACCCGGACCGCCGCTGGAAACGGGCCGGCGCGTTCCCATATTGCCATTCGCACATTTGCGGCGGAGACGATTTGCATGTCCGACAAGATCAAGCTCAGCGACGCCGAATGGCGTGACCGGCTGACCCCCGACCAGTACCACGTCCTGCGCGAGGCGGGGACCGAGCGCGCCTTCACCGGCGCTCTCAATGCCAACAAGGCCGAAGGGGAATATCGCTGCGCCGGATGCGGCGCGCCGCTGTTCGCCTCGGACACCAAGTACGACAGCGGCTCGGGCTGGCCCAGCTTCACCGCGCCGGTTGCGGCCGATGCGGTGGATGAAAAGCGCGATGTCTCGCACGGCATGGTCCGGACCGAGGTCCGCTGCGCGACCTGCGAGGGGCATCTCGGGCATGTCTTTCCCGACGGTCCCGGGCCTGAGGGACTGCGTTACTGCATGAACAGCGCCAGCCTGTCGTTCGCTCCCAAGGGCGACGCCGGTGCCGGAAAATCTTCTGATTAACCCCACGTTCCAAATGTCCTATGCATTGAGAAATCCGGTCGCATGGCGTGCGCTCGGATGGGGATGCGGGCCCTTGCCCCCGCGATGAGGGAACCTGCGACAGCCGATGGCAAGACGCGATGAACCGGGCCGCCGGCGCACGGGAAGCACCCAGCCTTCCCGCGGCGGCCAACCTCAGCGCGGCCGGTCCGCGAGCAGCAAATCCGAGCTTACCGGCTGGCGCCTGGCCTTGCGCCGGCTGATCGTGTGGGGCGCGGGCCTCGTAATCCTCGGCCTGGCAGTCCTGGGCATTTCGGTCGCCATGGCGACGCGTTCGCTGCCCAGCTACCAGCAGTTGAAGTCCAGCCAGGTCGGGCAAATGATCGTCGTGCGTGCAGCCGACGGCACCGAGATCGTGTCGCTCGGGCCGAGCTACGGCAAGTGGTTGCCATATTCCCGCATTCCGCAGGTGATGAAGGACGCCAGCGTGTCGGTCGAGGACCGTCGCTACTTCGACCACTTCGGGGTGGATCCGCTCGGCATCGCACGCTCGCTCGCGGTGCGGGTGAAGTCCGGGCACTGGCGCCAGGGCGGATCGACGATCACCCAGCAGCTTGCCCGGACGATCTTCCTCAACAACAACCGCACGTTCGCCCGCAAGGTGCGCGAGGGCGTGCTGGCGCTGGCGCTCGAGCAGAAGTTCACCAAGGAACAGGTCCTCGAGCTCTACCTCAACAAGGTCTATTTCGGGGGCGGCGCCTACGGCATCGATTCCGCCAGCCGCAAGTTCTTCAACCATCCCGCCGACACGCTGAGCCTGCCCGAGGCCGCGATCATTGCCGGGCTGGTCAAGGCACCGTCGCGCTATTCGCCCACCGCCGATGCACAGGCCGCGATCGATCGCGCCAACGTCGTCCTCCAGACGATGCAGGCGAACGGCAAGATCAGCGCTGGAGAGGCCGCGCACGCCGACATCGATGCGGTGAAGCTTGCGCCTCAGGAAGGGCAGAATTCGGTCCGCTACTTCACCGACTGGGCGCTTCCCCAGCTCGATATGCTGCTGCCCGATAATACCGAGCCGATCGAGGTCTGGACGACGCTGGACATCGGCATGCAGCGCGCCGCGACAGCCGCGATCCAGGCCAACGTGCCCCGCGGTTCGCAGGGCGCGCTGGTCAGCCTTGACCGGGACGGCGGAGTCCTGGCGATGGTCGGCGGCACCGATTACGTCAGCTCGAACTATAACCGCGCGACCAACGCCGTGCGCCAGCCGGGGTCGGCGTGGAAGTTGTTCGTCTATCTCGCGGCGCTGGAAGCGGGCTACACTCCGACCGACAGGGTCGTCGACGAACCCGTCACTATCGACGGGTGGAGCCCGCGCAATTCCGGCGGGACCTACGCCGGCGCGATCGATGTGCGCACTGCTTTCGCCTATTCGAAGAACACTGTCGCCGCGCAGCTCGGCAACGAAGTGGGCTTCGGCACCGTCGCCTCGATGGCGCGGCGCTTCGGTATCACCACGCCGATCAACACGATGCCATCGATGGTGCTCGGCACGTCGGACGTGCGCGTGATCGACATGACGCGGGCGTTCGCGGCGGTGAGCGCCAAGGGTTCCGCGGTCGATCCCTACGGCATCACCAAGGTGACCACGCTCGACGGCGAGGTGCTGTACCGCCATCCGCGCGAAGGCGGACAGGCGCTAGTCCCCCCCTACGTCGCGGCCGGAATTACCGACCTGCTCCAGACGGCCGTGAACATCGGTACGGGCCGCGCGGCGCAGATCGGCCGGCCTGTCGCCGGGAAGACCGGGACCACCAGCAGTAACAAAGACGGCTGGTTCCTCGGCTTTTCCAGCGGGATCACCACGGGGGTATGGATGGGCCGCGACGATGCGCGTGCTGTTCCCGGCCTGCAGGGCGGCACTGCCCCGGCGCGCGCCTTTGCGGCTTACATGCGCTATGCCGTATCCAAGCGTCCGGTCGAGAATTTCGAGACTGACCTGAAGTTGCCCGAATGGCAGCTTGAGCCTGACGACGAGGCGAATTTCGGCGATCCCGGCAATTACCAGTACGTCGATGAGCAGGGCAACCTGATCGACCCGACCCAGCCAGCCGAGGTTCCCGCTCCGGGCGGCCAGCCGGTGCAGCCGGCGTTCCCGCCAGAGGGCGAGATGGTGCCGTCCGCACCCCCGGCGGCAGCTAACGACGATTTCCTCGACCAGGCGACCGGGGCAAGGGCACCGGCCGATCCCGCGGCGGCGGGGCCGGGCCAGCGGCCCACGAACCCAGGTCCGCGGATCATCCGCATACCTCCCGATGGACCTGTGCGCGGCGCTCCGTCTCCGTCCCCCAGTCCGGTTCCCCGCGGCTACTGAGGATATCCGCGGGAGGCAGTCGAGAGGGAATTGCCGCACGTCCCGCGATCGCTATGGTTCCCCCTGAAACGAATTTTCGAGGGGGTTTTTGATGCGTCGCATTCTTGTCGCCATGTTGCTAGCCACCGCTGCCGGCCCGCTTGCCGCGCAAAGTCCGGTGTCCGCGCTGCCCGTGGCGGTTTCCCCCAAACCAGCGGCGCTCGATGCGCAGGACGTTCCCCCCGTTCCCCTTGAACTGGTCGCCAAGACAAGGCCCTACCTCGAATCGCGCAGTGCCGGTTTCGCCGGATGGGATCCCAAGACCCGAGCCGTCCTGATCGCCACGCGCTTCGGCAACACCAGTCAGCTTCACCGCGTGGCAACGCCCCTCGGCGCGCGAACCCAGATCTCGTTCGAGGCGGAACCCGTCAGCGGCGCCTATGCTCCGGACAAGGGCGACGTGATCGTGGTCCAGAAGGACACAGGCGGCGACGAGTATTACCAGCTCTACACCCTCGCCAGTGGACGCCTGACGCTGCTGACCGACGGCAAGAGCCGCAACGAGGGCAACGCGTGGAGCGAGGACGGTGAGCTCGTCGGTTTCAGTTCCACCCGCCGCAACGGCGCCGACAGCGATCTCTACGTGATGAATCCGCGCGATCCGGCATCCAGCCGAATGGTCGCGCAGGTCAAGGGCGGGGGCTGGGGCATCGCCGCCTTTGCGCCGGACAAGTCGAGCGCGATCGTCGCGAACTACCAGTCGGTCCAGGACGTCGATCTCTACCGGCTCGACCTTGCCAGCGGAAGCATGACGCCGATGGGCGACAACAAGCTTCAGGTAGCGCAAGGCGGAGTCCAGGTCGCTCCGGACGGAACGATATGGCTGGTCTCGGATGCGGGATCCGACTTTGCCCGGCTCGGGACACTCGACCCCGGCACGGGCAAGTTCACGCCGCGCGGACCGGCCGAGAAGTGGGACGTCGACGGCTTCGACATGTCGAAGGACGGCAAGACCATCGCCTATATCGTGAACGAGGCGGGCGCTCACCGCATGCGCATCCTGGACGTGCCGACCGGGGCCACGCGAACGGTCGAAACCCTTCCGGCGGGCGTCATTTCCGGCCTCGAAATCGCGCCATGGGGCGAAATCGGCTTTTCGATGAGCTCGGCCCGCAGCGCCAGCGACGTATGGTCGGTCGATCCATCCACGCTGGCCGTCACACGCTGGACGCAAAGCGAGACCGGCGGCCTCGACGTGAAACGTAACAGCGAGCCAGAAATCGTGACGGTAAAGAGCTTCGACAAGCTCCCCGTTTCCGGACTGCTCTACCTGCCCGACCCGGCAAGGTTTCCCGGGCCGCGCCCGCTGATCGTAAGCGTGCATGGCGGGCCCGAAGGCCAGAGCCAGGCCGGCTTTCTCGGCCGCAACAACTACCTTCTCAACGAGCTTGGCATCGGGATATTCCTGCCCAACGTGCGCGGATCGACCGGCTACGGCAAACGCTTCGTCAGCCTCGACAACGGGCCGTTCAAGCGGGAGGATTCGGTCCGCGACCTGGGGGCCATGATCGATGCCCTTCGAAAGGACAGCCGGATCGATCCCGCACGCGTAGGCCTGACCGGCGGATCGTACGGCGGCTACATGTGCTATGCTGCCGCGGTACAGTTGAAGGACCGGCTGCGCGCGACCCAGTGCACGGTCGCCATCTCGAACTTTGTCAGCTTCCTCGAAAATACCAACGCTTACCGCCGCGACCTGCGCCGGGTTGAATACGGGGACGAGCGGGACCCCCGCCAGCGCGCCCAGCTCATGAAGATCTCGCCGCTTACACGGGTGGGAGAGATTACCAAGCCGATGTTCGTCATCACCGGCGCCAACGATCCGCGCGTCCCGAAGTCCGAAGCGGATCAGATGGTTGCGGCGATCCGGGCAAAGGGCGGCGAGGCCTGGCATCTCGTCGCGGCGAACGAAGGGCATGGATATGCCAAGAAGGAAAACGTCGATTATGCCTTCTGGTCGGCGCTCCAGTTCTGGCAGCGCTACCTGCTCGGCCAATAAATTTCGAACCTCGCCGCGAACCTTTGCCCCGCCCCCGCGTTAGCCAAATACAGGTTTGCCAAGGAGCGCGACGATGGGACTTCTGCGACTGGCCGCCATTGGCGGCATCGGTTACGCGGTTTGGAAGGCAATTTCAGGTTCGGGCGGCAAGCTGCAGCATGCCGGATTTGCGCCGGGAGAAAGCGACGGCGCGAATTTCGCCAAGGTGCGCACCGCCGGCCCGGAAGGAATGCGCAGTAATCCGCCGGAGTGGGACAAGACCGACCAGGCGATGGACGAAAGCTTTCCGGCAAGCGACCCGCCCGCCACGTATTGAACCGGGCCTAGAACAAAGAAGGGCGGGCGCCTCGCGGTGCCCGCCCTTTTCATTTGGACTTGCCGAACGCGATCAGCGCAGGCGGATCGGAACGAAGATCGCCGGCTGGCCGCGCCGCTGCACGCGCAGCAGCAGCGCCTCGCGGCCTTCCGACTGGGCCGAGCGGACCGCGCTCTCCAGGTCGGCCGCAGCCGCGACCGGGCGGTTGTTGACCGACAGGATGATGTCGCCGCGTTGCAGACCCTTGGTGCCGGCATCGGACGACCCGTCGACCGCGGAGACGACGAGGCCCTGAGTATCCTGGCTGACGCCGAGCTGCCCCGCGATCGTCGGAGTAAGCGGCATGACCGCCAGGCCCACTGCGCGCTCGATCAAACCCTGCTGGCTTGGCGTCGAGGGCGCACGCCCGAAGCTGTTGTCGTCGCCCTGCGGCTGAGAGCCGAAGCTGCGCGCGGCCAGTTCTTCCTCGCTCGGACGCTTGCCGACGGTTGCGGTGATGCTGAGCCGGCGACCGTCGCGGATGAGGTCGATCGGGATACGCTTGCCCGGCGCGATGTTCGCGACGAGGTAGGACAGCGTCTGGTCC
Organism: Novosphingobium tardum; assembly: GCF_042652045.1. Lineage (NCBI taxonomy): Bacteria > Pseudomonadati > Pseudomonadota > Alphaproteobacteria > Sphingomonadales > Sphingomonadaceae > Novosphingobium > Novosphingobium tardum. The sequence goes on from NZ_JBHSDR010000003.1 coordinate 681,935, forward strand.
GGCGTAACGTCCTTGCCGTCCACCCGCATCACCACGTCGCCCGCCTTCAGGCCTGCGGCAGCGGCCGCCTGTCCCGGCTCGACCGACTGGATGAACTCGCCGCGGTTGTGCGGAAGGCCAAGGCTGGCGGCGAGATCGTCGCTGAGCGGCTGGATCTGCACGCCCAGGTAACCGCGCTCGATGGCTTTGCCCGCGCGCAGCTTCTCCACGATCGGGGCAGCGATTTCGGCGGGAATGGCGAAACCGATGCCGACGCTGCCGCCGGTGGGCGAAAAGATCGCATTGTTGATGCCGATGACGTTGCCTTGCATGTCGAACATCGGACCGCCCGAGTTGCCGCGATTGATCGCCGCGTCGGTCTGCAGGTAGCGGTCATAGGCGCTGCCGGTGCCGGTGTTACGATAGACGGCAGAAACGATGCCCGACGTGACCGTCCCGCCAAGGCCGAAGGGGTTGCCGATGGCGATCACCCAGTCGCCGACGCGCGCCTGGCGCGAATCGCCGAACTTCACGAAGGGCAGGACCTTCTTTGCATCGATCTTGAGAACGGCGAGGTCGGACGCGGCGTCCTTGCCGATCAGCTTGGCCGGATACTCGGTCCCGTCCGGCATCGTGACCGTGATCGCTTCGACGGTCGAACCCGTGCCTTCGGCCGAAATCACGTGGTTGTTGGTGACCACGTAGCCATCGGGCGAGATGATGAAGCCCGAGCCCAGCGACTGCGCCTCGCGGGTCTGCGTTCCCTGCGCCCCGCCGCCGCCCTGACCGCCGCCGAAGAGGCCTTCGAACGGGGTGCCGGCAAACGGATTGTCGGCCACGCGAACGCGCTGGCGGGTAGAGATGTTGACCACCGCGGGCTGAAGCTGCTGGGTGAGGTCGGCAAAGCTCGCGGGCGCACCGGCCCGAGGCACGACCGACTGCATCTCGCGCTGGTCGTTCTGTGCAACCTGTGCCCCCGCGGGATAACCGGTGGCAAGGGCGATCGCGCTGCCGGCAACCAGCAGCGCCGAAGTTACTCCATAAGCATATCGCACTGGTATCGATCCTCTTGCTCGCAGGTCGGCGGGGATGGCCCCGCCGGCTTTGAATATGGGAACCGCCTGCCCGATTCCCAGTGGCTGACCTTCGCCGGATTCACGCCAGATCGCCTTAACGCCGATTGAATGACGGCGCGGGGGTTCGCGGCTCGCAGCGCCTACTTTCCGCGGAACTGGCGCAGGTATTCGTTGTCAGGCGAAAGGATGATCGAAGTCGATCCGTCCTTGGTGGCAAAGGTCGTGTCGTAGCTCTGCATGGCGCGGTAGAAGTCGTAGAAGCCCGGGTCCTTGTTGAAGGCCTCGGCATAGGTCTTCGACGCCTGCGCCTCGGCCTCTGCGCGGATGATCTGGGCCTGCTTTTCGCCTTGCGCGCGGATCGTCGCCGCCTCCTGGTTCCGGGCCGACTGCATGCGCGTGAACGCGCTGTCGAGCGGCGTGCCGTCGGGCAAGTCGGCGCGCTTGATCCGCACGTCGATGACCTGTGCGCCGTATTCGCGGGCCTCGCGGTCCAGCCCCTTGCGGATCTGCACCATCGCCGCGCCGCGATCGGCCGTCAGCAGCGACTGGAAGCTGCGCTTGCCCAGTTCCTGGCGCAGGACCGAGTTGAGAATGGGCTGAAGCTGTTCGGCCACGCGCTCGGTAGAACCGGCAGTCTCGACCATCTTCAGCGGGTCGATGATGCGGAAACGGGCATAGGCATCGACTTCAAGCCGGAGCTGGTCGGTCGAGGTGACCTGCTGGCGCTCCATGTCGACGTCGAGGACGCGCTTGTCGACCCACACCACCTGTTCGAAGAACGGCACTCGAAAGACGAGGCCCGCGCCGGTCTGGCCGAAATCGCGATTGGGGAGGAAGCGGTTGACGACGCGAACCGGCTCGCCGAACCGGACGATTACCGCCTGGCTGGTTTCGGGAACGACGATAAGGCTGCTCATCAGCGCGATCAGCAGGACGATCGCCCCGATCAGCATCGGGCGATATTCGCGCCAGAAATCGTTCATCGCCCTGCCTCCGTCGTTGCCGGGGGCGTGGATCGCTTGACCTCGGGAAGCGGAAGGTAGGTCTGCACGCCCGGGGATTCGACGATGGTCTTGTCGGTCTGGCTCAGCACGCGCTCCATCGTTTCGTAGTACATGCGGCGGCGGGTCACTTCGGGTGCGAGCTTGTACTGGGCATAGACCTTGTCGAAGGCCGCGGCCTCGCCCCCGGCGCGCGCGGTCAGCTGCTGCGCCCAGGCCTGTGCCTGGTTGATCTTGCTTTGCGCGTCCTGCTGCGCAGCAAGGACGTCCTTGAAGGAATCGATCACCTTCTCCGGCGGATCGGCTTTCTTGATCTCGACGCCCTGGACCATCACGCCCGAACGGTAAGCATCAAGAATCGCCTGCATCCGGGTACGCACGTTCTGTTCGATCTGCGAGCGACCCGAGCCGCCCATCGCCTCGGTGAGCGACACTTCAGCAACGGAAGCCCGCATTGCGGCCTCGGCCACTTCCTTGACCGTGTCGTCAGGCTCGGCGATCTGGAAAGTATAGAGCTTGAGGTCCTTGATGTTCCAGCGCACCAGGTAGCTGAGATCGACGAGGTTCTGGTCGCCCGTCAGCATCAGCTTCTCGACGTCCCCTTCCGGAATTGAATCGCGCCGGATCGAGGTAACGTCGGTGATCGTCACCGCTTCGATCGGCCAGGGCAGGGTCATCGACACGCCGGGACGGATCGTGCGCGAATACTTGCCGAAGGTCGTGACGATGCCCTCTTCCTTCGGGCCGACCTGGTGGACCGTGGAAAGAAAGAACCAAACCGCCGCGATCCCGGCAAGGATCAGGGGGAACCAGCTCTTGCCGTCGGGTCGGTCGGGCAGGCGGGGAAACCCGCCGCCACCGCCGCCGCCGCGGTTCCGCGCGTTGCGGGCCTTGAAGATGTCCTCGATCCCGGCAGAGCGGCGGGGCGCTTCAGGGCCGCCTTCGCGTGAGGGCGGAACCCAGGGATTGCGCGGACCTTCCGGCGCGCGCGGAGGAGGGGTATCGGCGGTCGGTTCGGGCGGCGCGCCGGGAGCTTCGCCCTCCGCGGTATCGTCTCCGCTTCCGCGGCCCCACGGGCTCTTTTTGCCCGCCATGGCAAGGCCGCCCCAAACTGCCGCGCCAGCGCGCGCTATCCGTCCACCCGATCCCGTCATGCTTCGGTTATAGGCATGCGGTCCCCGGAAAAACAGTGTCGCCGCCGATTTTCCTTTTGTAGGGGAGGCGCCATGGATGAAACCCCGAGCCACGGCCCCGACGCGGGCGACCGCGAACCCGCAGACCTCGCCCGCGCCGCGCTTGAGCCGGTAGCCGGCAACGCCGTCCAGACCCTGCGCGTGGCGGACGGCGTGGCGAGCGTGGTTCTCGACGTGGCGGAGCTCGACCGCCTCGCGCGCGACCGGCTCGAGATCGCCGTGCGCGGTGCCTTGCGCCAGGTTCCGGGGGTGGCTGAGGTGCGCGTCGCGATGACCGCGGAGCGCGATCCGAGTACGGCGCCCACGCCAACGCCGGCGGCTGCCCAGGGCGCACGGACAGGCCCGCGGATCATCGCGGTCGGGTCGGGCAAGGGCGGTGTCGGAAAATCGACGCTGTCGACCAATCTTGCCGTCGCGATGGCGCGCCAGGGGCGCAAGGTCGGGCTGGTGGATGCGGACATCTACGGTCCCTCGCAGCCTCGCCTCCTCGCCAACGAGGGGCAGCGCCCCGAAGCGCAGGGGAACAAGCTCGTTCCCGTTCCCAGCCCGTGGGGTGTGCCGCTGCTGTCGATGGGGCATCTGGTCCCTCCCGGCCAGGCGATTGCCTGGCGCGGGCCGATGGCGGGCAAGGCGCTCGGCCAGTTGATCGATGCCGAGTGGGGCGACGTGACCGATCTCATCGTCGACCTGCCGCCAGGCACTGGCGACGTGCAGCTATCGATGCTGCAAAGCCACAAGCCCGCTGGTGCGGTTATCGTCTCGACGCCGCAGGACCTTGCGCTGATGGACGCGATGCGGGCTATCGGCCTGTTCGAGCAGGCCGGCGTGCCCATCGTGGGCCTTGTCGAGAATATGGCCGGCTATATCTGTCCGCATTGCGGTGAGGAAAGCGACCCGTTCGGTATCGGCGGCGCCGAAGCGGCGGCCAAGGCGATGGGGCACGCCTTCCTGGGCCGCATTCCGCTGCAAATGTCCATCCGGGTGGACAGCGACGGCGGGCGTCCGCCAGCCGCAGGCGAAGGCCCTGTCGCCGATGCCTTCGCTTCCATCGCCCGGCGGCTTTCGACCTGGCTCGATAACCAGAAGTGACCCAGCCCGCCGCGCCCGCACCGGGCCATGATCCGACCCTTTGCCGATGCAGTTGAGCCGCAGGGGCCTGCTTGTGGGCGCTGCGGGCGGTGGCCTGCTGGTTGCCTATGCGTTGATGCCCCGGCGTTATCCCTTGCCACTTTCTCCCGCCCCCGGGGAAACCGCGTTCAATGCCTGGATCAAGGTCGCGCGTGACGGCGTGGTCAGCGTTGCCGTGCCGCAGTGCGAAATGGGGCAGGGGATCACCACCCTGATTCCGCAGATCGTGGCAATGGAGCTTGGCGCAGACTGGCGCCAGATCGCGGTCGAACCCGCGGCGATCAGCGCCCAGTACGCGAACCCGGTGCTGGCCGCGAGATGGGCCGGGATGTGGGCAGGGCTGGGCGAAGGACTGGCCGGCAGCCCCGAGGACCTCCTTGCCCGACGCTTTGCCGAGAGCCATCGCCTGATGATCACGGCCGACGGCACTGCGCTGGCCGCCTACGAAGAGCCCGTGCGCGAGGCGGCGGCCGGCGTGCGCAACCTCCTTGCGCAAGCCGCCGCCGATCGCTGGGGCGTCGCCTGGGAGGAATGCGAGGCCGAGGCCGGATTCATCCTCCACGACCGCAACCGCGCTCGGTTCGGCGAACTCGCTGCCGAGGCCGCGACTTATTCCGTTCCGTCGCCCGCGGTCATGCGTCCGGAAGCGCCACGCGAGCGGCCGCGCGACGCATTGGCGGGCCTGCCGCCGCGCTATCCCCGGCTCGACGCTCCGTCGAAGGTCGACGGCAGCTTTGCGTTTGCTGGCGATATCCGCCTGCCGAACATGGTCTATGCCGCGATCGCGCACGGGCCGATTGGCGAAACCGTTCTGTCGCGCTTCGAGCCGTCCGGCGCGAAGGGGATTGTCGGTCTGGTTGGTGTCGTTCGTACGCCACACTGGCTGGCAGCGGTGGGCACTAGCTGGTGGGCCGCGGACCGGGCGCTCGCCGCGATGCGCCCCCGCTTCGACGCGCGTAGCCTCGCCGACAGCGGCACGATCGACAACGCGATGGATGCCGCCTTGCGTAGCGGGCGCGCGCACCGGCTTGCCGAAATCGGCGATCCCGATGCCCTTATCGGCACCAAGCCCAGCCTCGCCTCTCGTTATGAAGTCGCGCCCGCGCTTCACGTAACGGTGGAAACTTCGACCGCGACCGCGCGGCTTATCGATGGCACGCTCGAACTGTGGGTTGCGACCCAGGCGCCCGAGCAGGCTCGCCGCGCCGCCGCGCGCGCGCTCAAGCTGGCCGAGGCAGATGTGGTCATCTATCCGCTGCCCGCAGGTGGCAGCTTCGATCGCCGGCTGGAGCAGGACGTTGCCGTGGAAGCCGCGATTATCGCGCGCGAGGTCGGGCGTCCGGTGCAGCTCGTCTATTCGCGCCACCAAGAAACGCTGCGCGGTTGGCCGCGAACGCCGGTCATCGCGCTCCTGGCCGCGAAGACTGTCAGCAGCGGAGGCATCGCGGCATGGCGGGCGCGGCTCGCGCTGCCGGGAACCTCGCACGAATTCGCCTCGCGGCTGTTCGACCTGGCTGGTCCGTTTGCTGCCGCCGTCGACAACGGCGAGCGCAAGGACCCGCTGGCGCTGGAAGGAGCGGCGCCGCCTTATACGATCCCCAATCTCGCCGTTGACCATGTCCCGGTCGAGATCGGCCTGCCCACGGGCCGTTACCGCGGCAATGCCAACGGCTACACCGCCTTCTTCACCGAAAGCTTCGTCGACGAGCTAGCCCATCTTGCCCGGCGGGAGCCATTGTCGTTCCGGATAGAGATGCTCGCCGGCGACGAACGCCTCGTCGGCTGCCTGATCGCCGCCTCGCGCCTCGGCCAGTGGGGTGGCGGCGGCGATGCCAGCGGGCAGGGAGTGGCCTGCCACCGGATCGACGACATTGCGGCTCCGCGGAAGGGCGGCGGACGGATAGCGGTGATCGCGACCGCAAGACGCGACGCCAGCGGCGTGCGGGTCGACAGCCTTGCCGCGGTCGCCGACATCGGCCGGATCATCAACCTCGACATCGCGCGCCAGCAGATCGAGGGCGGCCTCGTGTACGGCCTGGGCATGGCGATGGGCGGTGCAGCGGCTTATGATCGCGGCATTCCGGAATCGAGCCGCCTTGCGTCGCTTGATCTGCCGCTCATGGCCGATTGCCCGCGAATTAGCGTCGAATTCGTGGATAGCGACGCACCTCCGTTCGACCCCGGTGAACTCGGCGCCGTGGCGGTTGCACCTGCGGTGGCCAATGCCCTGTTTTCGGCGACCGGCCTGCGATTCCGCAGGTTGCCCCTGCTTTCCGAAGGACTGTAGACGCTGTGGATCAACCCCCAAGCCATCCAGCCATCGCGCCGCCGCGGGTCGGCGTACTCGTCGTCAATCTCGGGACGCCCGATGCACCCGATGCGCGAAGCGTGAAGCGCTACCTCGCCCAGTTCCTGTCGGACCGGCGGGTGGTCGAAATACCGCCGCTGCTGTGGCAGCCGATCCTGCGCGGCATCATCCTCAACACGCGTCCGGCCAAGTCGGCGCACGCCTATGCCCAGGTCTGGGGGGAAGATGGTTCACCGCTGGCCGCGATAACCGCCGCGCAGGCACGCGAACTTCAGGCCCGGCTTGGCGAAGGCGTCCTCGTGCGCCACGCGATGCGCTACGGCAATCCGTCGATCCCCGATCAGATTGCGGCGATGAAGGCGCAGGGCTGCGAGCGGATCCTGTTCGCGCCGCTTTACCCTCAGTACAGCGCGGCCACGACTGCAACCGCAGTCGATGCCCTGGCCGATACGCTGAAGGCGATGCGATGGCAGCCGGCCATGCGGACTTTGCCCGCTTATCACGATCATCCGGCCTATATTGCCGCACTGGCGAGCGATCTTGCGCGGCAGATCGGCTCGCTTTCCTTCGAACCCGAAGTGCTGGTCCTCAGTTTTCACGGAATGCCTCAGCGCACTCTCGATCTTGGCGATCCGTACCATTGCCATTGCCGCAAGACCGCGCGCCTGGTCGCGGAAGAGCTGTCTTCGTCCCACCCGGGCTTGCGCATCGAAACAGCATTCCAGTCGCGCTTCGGCCGGGCGAAATGGCTTGAGCCGGCCACCGATGCAGTCCTTGCGAAGGAGGCCGCGGCGGGCACGCGCGCGCTGGCGATAGCCGCGCCGGGGTTCTCAGCCGACTGTCTCGAAACGCGCGAGGAACTGGCCATCCGGGGGCGCGAACAGTTCCTTGGCGCAGGCGGGCGCGAATTTGCGGCGCTCGATTGCCTAAACGTCTCCGACAGCGGCATGGACATGCTGGAAACGCTCATGCGAGGAGAGCTTGCAGGCTGGATTTGACCGATGTAACTGCTTACATAAAGGTAAGTAACACGAGGATCGAATGGCAACGCTTGCTCCCCCGGCTCATTCCACTGCGCGCGCGTTCACTCACTGGTCGCGGCAGCTCGATCCCAAGGCGCTCGACCACATTCCGGGCGAAGATGGCTGGCCGATCGTAGGCACGACGCTGAAGGTGCTGGCGAACCCTGCGGGCTACGGCGAATACATGCGGCGGACTTATGGTCCCGTGTTCCGTGCCAACAGCTTCGGACGGCGTCAGGTATCGTTGGCCGGCGCGGACGCGAACGAGCTTGTCCTGTTCGATCGCAACAAGACCTTCAGTTCCGAGCAGGGCTGGGGTCCCGTGCTCGACCTGCTGTTCCCGCGCGGCCTTATGCTGATGGATTTCGAAAAGCACAGGGTCGACCGGCGGGCGCTGTCGATCGCGTTCAAGCCGGAACCGATGCGCCACTACGCAGACGCGCTCAACGCCGGGATTTCCGAGCGAGTCGCGCAATGGGGCACGGGCCGCGAAATGCTGTTTTACCCGGCGATCAAGCGGCTGACACTCGACCTTGCGGCGACCAGCTTTCTCGGCCTGCCGCTCGGACCCGAGGCCGACCGGCTGAACAAGGCTTTCGTCGATATGGTCCAGGCCTCGATCGGGGTGGTGCGCAAGCCGCTGCCTTTCACCGCGATGGGGCGCGGCGTGGCGGGGCGCAAGTTCCTGGTCGAATGGTTCACTCCGCAGGTGCTGGAACGGCGCGCGGGCGGTGGGCAGGACATGTTCAGCCAGTTCTGTCGCGCTACGACGGAAGACGGCGAGCCATTGCCGGTCGATGCCGTGGTCGATCACATGAGCTTCCTGATGATGGCGGCGCACGACACCATTACCAGCTCGGCTACCAGCCTGATCTGGCTGCTGGCGAAGAATCCGGAATGGCAGGACAAGCTTCGGGCCGAAGTGCTGGCGGTGACCGGCGGATCAGGCCGCGCGCTTGCTTACGACGACCTCGGCAAACTGGATCTCACCGAGATGGCGTTCAAGGAAACGCTGCGCATGATCCCGCCGGTTCCTTCGACCCCTCGTCGCGCATTGAAGGACTTCGAATTCGGCGGTTATCGGATTCCCGCGGGCACCCCGGTGGGGATCAGCGCCGCCTCGGTCCACATGATGGAGGAACACTGGCCCGAGCCCACGAAGTTCGATCCGATGCGGTTCACGCCCGACAAGATCGCAGCGCGCCACAAGTATGCCTGGGTGCCGTTCGGCGGCGGAGCGCACATGTGCCTCGGGCTTCACTTTGCCTACATGCAGATCAAGATACTCACCGCCCAACTCCTCACCCGTTACCGGATCGAAGTCGAACCCGGCTACGATCCGGCGTGGCAGCCCTGGCCGATCCCCAAGCCGAAGGACGGCCTGCGCGTGAAGATGGTGCCGCTGGACTGACGCTCAACACCAATTGCGCCGACGCCCGCGCCAGGGCTCGGCCAACCCTTCGCTGACCAGCCGGGCACCCAGGCTTTCGCGTTTGCGGGTCACTATGCGCAGGAGCCTGCCATACCTGTCGGTATCGCGCGCCACCGCCGCGAGGGTGAAAGGCCCGTTATTGAGAAGCGCAGTTAGCCTGCGGGTGGCGGCATCGCCAAGCAGCGCCTCTTGCACGCACCCGGCACCATGCGTTTCGGGGGTGTTGATGTCGGCGATGCGGATCTTCTCGCCATTGAGCCAGAACGTGTCGCCATCGACCACGCAAGTCATCCGCACACCCGCGCCGCACGATGCGAAGCGTGCGGAAACCCGTTCCGCCGCGCCCTCGGCGGCGGCCGCTCGCCCCGTCGTCGTAGCGAGGATCAGGCCGATGCACAGGATCGCCAGGTGATGGGCAAGACCGACCTTGCGCGAATGTTTGTAACGCATCGCGCGAGGTTGGGCAGCAGCAACCGCGCGGGCAATTCAGGGTGATTGCGTAGGTCGGACCGACGCCTGCAAACGGCGGCCCGATGAAGATTCCGTGCAACCCAATCGGCCGCGCTTCGTTGAAAGGGGCAGTCCCCATTCCGGATTCAGGAGCTATTTCAATGACCGAGCATAACAAGGATACGACCACCCTCAATACGCTGATCGCCACCCTTCTCGACAGCGTCGATGGATACGAAAAGTCCGCCGAGGACGTCGATAATCCGCGCTACGCCGAGCTGTTCCGTGCCCGCGCCGCCGAGCGCAGGCAGGTGGTAACGCAGCTTCAGCAGGCCGTCTCCGCGTGCGGCGGGAATCCCGAGGACGACGGCACGCTTCTGGGCGGCGCTCACCGGGCGTTCGTCAGCCTCAAGGAAGCTGTCTCGGCGCGCGATGACAAGGCGATCATCAACGAGGTCGAGCGCGGCGAAGACTACCTGAAGGACAAGTTTGAAACGGCGCTCAAGAACGTCGACCTGTCGAGCCAGGCCCGTGCTGCTGCAGACGCGGCGTGGACCTCGGTCAAGGCCGGACACGACGAGATGAGCGCGCTCAAGCACGCCACCGTCTGATTATCGATTGATCTGCAGGGCGGCGGTTGACGGGGCAACTTGTTAACCGCCGCCTGCTATTTTGCGGTCCGTCATGATGTTAGGACCCAAGCTTAACACCGTCTTCGCCAGTCGCTGGAAGGCGCTCTATTGGGCGGCGGGCGTCATGCTGACCGCCTATTGTTCGGTCCCGAATCCAGACCCCACGCCTGCGGACAAGGCGCAGGCGCAGCACATGTCGCACAAGAATCCTTGGGCGAAAGACGCAGCTCAACACTGAAGGCGAAAGGGAGGCGACCGTGGACGACCCCCCTCTCATCAGGTCATTCGGCTCCGTGTGGGAAGTCGTCTTCCATTCCCTGCTCGCCGAGCATGCCTTCCTCGTCGTCGTCGTTCCGCTCTCCGCGGAATGCGCTCATGTCGATCTTTCCGCTGGTTTCCATCTGCTTCATGTGATCGACGAGATCGGGCACGTCGCCGTTTTCGTCACCCGATCCGACTTTTTCCGTCTCGCCCAGCACCGAGGTTGCCCGGGAGATCGCCTCGTCGGCGACGGTCTGGGCCTGCGCGTCCTCGTCGTCCTGTTCGACGTTGTGCGCCTCGGGCGGAAGCGAACGGTCGGCCGCGTCCTCGCCCTGGTCCTTCAGCGACTGCGGGTTCTTGTTGTCGGCATCGGCCATTTCATGGGTCTCCATTGCCGCACGCACGATCGCTGCAGCGCTTCTGCAGACGAAACTCGCGGTCAGTCCGCACAGTTCCCCGCCGATGCGCTTCGGACAAGGAGGCTCGTTCAGCGTGTCGGGACCGGCGCCTCGCCCGAATAGTCGTAGAACCCCCGCCCGGTCTTGCGGCCGAGCCAACCCGCCTCGACGTACTTCATGAGGAGCGGCGCCGGGCGATACTTGCTGTCGCCGGTGGTGTTGTAGAGCACGCGAACAATGTCGAGGCAGGTGTCGAGGCCGACAAAATCGGCAAGCTCGAGCGGCCCCATCGGATGATTGAGCCCGATCCGGCAGCCCTTGTCGATATCGGCAATATTGGCCGTGCCCTGACCCAGAACGAAGACGGCTTCGTTGATCATCGGCAGGAGGATGCGGTTGACCACAAAGCCCGGCTCATCCTGCGCCTCGACGATCTGCTTGCCCAGCGCGGTGGCAAAGGCGCGGGTGCGGGCAACGGTGTCGGCGCTGGTGGCAAGCCCGGGAATCACCTCGATCAGGCCCATGACCGGCACCGGGTTGAAGAAGTGCAGGCCGATGAACCGCTCCGGATCGGGCGAGGAGGAGGCCATACGGGTGATCGGGATCGAACTAGTGTTCGACGCCATGATCGCGCCCTGGCTCAGCACCTTGCCGGCGCTCTCGAAAATCTTGCGCTTGATCTCTTCGCGCTCGGTCGCGGCCTCGATAATCATGTCGGCTTCGGACATCGGCTCGTAATCGCCGACGGGCGTGATCCGGGCGAGGGCGCTGTCGGCCTCGTCGGGAGTAAGCTTTCCGCGGCCGACCAGCTTGGCAAAGGCGCCGCCGATCCCGTCACGGGCCTTTTCGGCGACTGCGAGGTCGATGTCCGAAAGCAGAACCTTCATCCCATGCTGGGCAATGGTCTGGGCGATGCCCGAGCCCATCTGGCCTGCACCGATCACCGCGATAGTCTGCATGGGTCCGTCCTCGGAATATGAAACGGACCCGGCCCTAGACCACCAGCGGAGCCATGACTAGCCTTCGCAAGTGCAGCATCGGACGATCGTCAGCGGTTCGCGCCGGGAACCCATTTGACGTCCCCGGCGCCGATCGCGGCGATCGCGCGGGCTAGGACGAAGAGATAATCCGACAGGCGGTTGAGATAGCCGAGCGCCGCCGGATTCACGGGTTCGACTGCGGCGAGCGCCGTTGTCGCCCGCTCCGCCCGACGGGCGATCGCACGGGCAAGATGAACCCGCGCGACAGCCTCGCTACCCCCCGGAAGGATGAAGCTGGTCAGCGCCGGCAGATCGGCATTGGCGCGGTCTATCGCTTCCTCGAGCCAGGCGACCTGCGCCGGAACGATCCGCAGGACCATTTCCGATGGGGTGAAGTCCTTGCCACCAACTTCGCCCAGCGGCGTGGCGATATCGGCACCGAGATCGAACAGATCATTCTGGATTCGGGCGAGGTCACGCGCGCCTGCGTCGTCGAGCGCCACGATGGCCAGGCCGATCGCACTGTTCAACTCGTCGACTTCGCCGATCGCGATCATTCGCGGGTCGTGCTTGGCCCTGCGCGTTCCGTCGACGAGCCCGGTGGTGCCGTCGTCGCCGGTGCGGGTATAGATCTTGTTGAGCTTCACCATGACCGGTGACTAGCCGGTCGAACCGCCTCTTTCTAGCGGTTGAACAGCATCAGCACTGCGACCGCGATGATCGCGAGCGCCTGGTACTTGATGCGGTTGAACATCATCTTGTTCTGCTTCAGCTGCATCGGGGTTGCGCCACCTTCGGTGCCCGAAGCGAGGTCTTCCTTCGTGCTTTGCAGGAAGGCGATGATCCCGCGAACAAGGCTGATTGCGGCCATGATGGCAAAGCCGACGACGACAAGGGCGAGCAGAGTGTTCATGGGAGCCAATCTAGTCCTTCGGATAGCCTAATACCAGTGCCAAACCTGCCCGAACGCAATGAATCGGCAAGGCCGGGGCCGTCCTCTCCGGCCAGGCGCAGCGCGGAAAGACCCGTTGTTCCGCGGCGCTTGGCAAGCTTGCGCCCGTGGTCGTCGAGGAGCAGCGGGTGATGGTGCCAGCGCGGTACGGGAAGTCCCAGCAGCGCCTGTAGCAGTCGGTGAAGGTGGCTGGCGGCGAACAGGTCGATCCCCCGCGTTACCAACGTGATGCCGTCCGCAGCGTCGTCGAGCGTGGCGGCGAGGTGATAGCTGGCAGGCGCTTCCTTGCGCAGCAGCACGACGTCGCCGAACCGGGCCGGATCCGCAACTTGCTCTCCAGCGATCTCGTCGAACCAGGTGAGTGATCCCGCAAGCGCTGTCGCGCGCGACATGTCCAGCCGCCATGCCGCCTGACCTTCATCGCTCGGTGGCCGACGCCGGCACGTGCCTGGATAGAGCGGCCCGTCCGGACCCGTCCGCGTCGCGGCGGCGGCGATCTCGGCGCGGGTGCAGGTGCACGGGTAGAGCAGTCCCATTTCCTTCAGCCGCTCGCCCGCAGCGCGGTAGGCGTCGAGCCGGGTCGACTGGAGGACCAGCTCGCCGTCCCATCGAAGACCCAGCCAGGCAAGTTCGTCGAGAAATTCGTTGATCAGTTCGGGCCGGCTCCGCCCGGCGTCGATGTCCTCTATCCGCAGGCGGAATGCGCCGTCCCGCTGACGTGCGAGATCGTGCGCCACGATCGCCGCATAGGCGTGGCCAAGGTGGAGAGAACCGTTGGGACTGGGGGCGAAACGGGTGACGATCACGGGTGGGCCGGTCCCCGCCCGGGCGTGACCCGGGAGAAACACCGCGCGGAGAACTGTGGATTCGCCAGCGCGGTGGGGGTTGACTGGCGCCCGCTGTGCGTGATCACTTGGCTCACGGCGTCATCTTTCCGTAACTCGCGGCTGGCAGGCGGGTCGGGACGGAGGACCCGGGGCAAGGGAGGGCCGAAACTGGGATGTTCCATCCCGATCTCATCGAACGGGCCGCGCGGGCCCGCCGCAACGACCATGAGGCAGGCGATGCCTCGCGCAATCCTGCAGCCTGCCCCGCGCTCGTCCTCAACGCCGACTATACGCCGCTGTCCTACTATCCGCTGAGCCTGTGGCCCTGGCAAACCGCGATCAAGGCGGTTTTCCTCGAGCGGGTAGACATCGTCGCCAGCTACGAACGCGAAGTTCACAGTCCTTCGCTCGAGATGAAGATCCCCTCGGTCATCGCGCTTCGGCAATATGTGAAGCCATCCGAGTTTCCCGCTTTCACCCGCTTCAACCTGTTCCTGCGCGATCGGTTCGCCTGCCAGTACTGCGGCAGTCCGCACCAGCTTACTTTCGATCATGTCGTTCCGCGCCGGCTTGGCGGGCGAACGACCTGGGAAAATGTCGCCACTGCCTGCGCGCCTTGCAACATGCGGAAGGGCGGGCGCACTCCCAAGCAGGCGCACATGCCGCTGCTGATCGAGCCGATCCGTCCGACGAACTGGCAATTGCAGGAGCGCGGCCGCGGCTTTCCTCCGAACTACATGCACGATACCTGGCTCGATTGGCTTTACTGGGACATTGAGCTTGAGAACTAGGGTCACGTCACCGCGGCGCGTTCGCGGTATTCGGGGCGGTCGTAGGCACGTCCCTCTATGACCTGGGCCAGCAGCTCCACCGCATGCCAGGCATCGCCGAACCCGACATAGGCCGGAGTGAACCCGAAGCGCAGGATATCGGGATCGCGAAAGTCGCCGATGACGCCCCGGTCGATCAGCGCGCGGCAGATCGCGTAGGCATCGGGATGACGCAATGAAACTTGGCTGCCGCGAGGTTCGGGATGCGCAGGACTGACGCATTCGACCGAAGGACAAGTGCCGGCGATAGCGCGCATGAAGAAATCGGTCAGCAGCCGGCTCTTTGCCGCAAGTGCGGGAATACCCAGCGCGGCCACCGTATCCACCCCGCATTCAAGCGCGGCAAGCCCGAGGATCGGCGGCGTGCCCGACAGCATCCGCGTGATGCCTGGGGCGGGGACATAGGCATCCTCGAAGGCAAAAGGCGCGGCGTGGCCCATCCACCCGCTGAGCGGATTGGCGATGGCGTGCTGGTGCCGCGCGGCGACGTAGAGGAACGCCGGCGCGCCCGGCCCTCCGTTCAGATACTTGTAGCCGCAGCCCACGGCGAAGTCGGCGTTGACGCCGTCAAGGTCGAGCTCGACCGCGCCCGCGCTGTGCGACAGGTCCCAGATGACCAATGCACCCCGTGCCTGCACCGCCGCGGTGACCGCAGCCATGTCGTGGAGCCGGCCGCTCTTGTAGTGGGCGTGGGTGAGGAGGACGGCGGCAACGTCGTCGTCAACGAAGTCGGCGATTGGGTTACCGCGGGCCAGGCGCTGCTCGGCAAGGCCCAGCGCCGCCAGTCCCTGGACCATGTAGATGTCGGTCGGAAAGTTTCCCGGTTCGGACACGATCACGCGCCGGCCGGGCCGCAGGGTCAAGGCGGCGCACAACAGCTTGTAGATGTTCACCGAGGTAGAATCGCAGGCGATCACCTCGTTCGGGCGGGCGCCGATCAATGGCGCGATCTTTGCGCCCACGCCCTGTGGCAGGTCGATCCAGTGCGCGTCGTTCCAGCTGCGGATCAGGCCGGTGCCCCACTGGCCCGTCACCACATCGGCAATCCGGGGCGCGGTCGCACGGGGCAGCGCGCCGAGCGAGTTGCCATCGAGATAGGTCACGTCCTCGGGCAGGACAAACAGGTCCCGCGCGGAGCGCAGGGGGTCGGCGGCGTCGAGCGCCCGCGCCTCGTCGGCGAAGCTCATGTCAGTTCCCGCAAGACCGCGCGGACCGGCGCCGCATCCGCGCCCGCGATGGCCAGCGGCAGCGCGATCAGCTCGTAGCGCCCGGCAGGCACGCCATCGAGGACGAGACCTTCGAGGATGCGCATGCCTGCGGCAGCAACCGCGAGGTGCGCGTCCATGGCCTTGGACTCCTGCGGATCGAGCGAGGGTCCGTCGATCCCGATCAGGATAACGCCCGCGGCCGCCAGTGCGGCGATCGTGCCGGCGGCAATCGCGGTCCAGTCGCTGCGCCAGGTGTCATGGGGAAATCGGTCCCAGGTGCGTAGCAGGACCCGCCGCGCACCACCCAACTCGGGCAGGTTGTGGGGCTGGATCAGGTCGCCCGCGCCGCGCGCGTCGATCACGAGGCATTCGCCCAGGTAGGGATCGAGCGCGACCGCATCGATCGCCGCGCCATCGGCCTGGTAATGCAGCGGAGCATCGGCATGGGCGCCGCTGTGCGTCGAGAACGTCAATGCCGATACGTTGACCGGGGTGCCGTCCGCGATCGTCCACGTCCGCCGCTGCGCGAACGCGGTGTCGCCGGGCCAGACCGGCAGGCCGGGGCGCAGCACCTGGCTGATGTCCCAGACCCGCCGCGTCACAGTGCGGTCCGCACCGAGAGCAGCTCGGGAAAGAAGCCCTTGGCCAGTACGCCGGCGAGATAGGGCACGCCCTGCGTTCCCCCTGTCCCGCGCTTGAAGCCGATGATCCGTTCCACCGTCTTGAGGTGGCCGAAGCGCCAGCGCTGGAAATGGTACTCGAGATCCACCAGCTTCTCGGCCAGCTCGTAGAGGTCCCAGTGCCCTTCGGGGTCGGCGTAAATCCGGGCCCACGCGGCTTCCACTTCCTCCGAGGCGGCGTGCGGCACCGCCAGGTCGCGGTTGAGGATCGCCTTGGGAAGGGCAAAGTCGCGACGGGCGAGCATTCCCAAGACCTCGTCATAGAGGCTGGGCCGGGCCAGCTCGGCGCGCAGGGCGGCGGCGACGTCGGGCGTTTCGTCGTGCAGCGCGGCCATGGCGGCGTCCCGGCCGCCCAGGATGAACTCCATCATCCGATACTGGGGCGACTGGAATCCGCTCGACGCGCCGAGGTGCGGACGGATCGCCGAATAATCGGACGGAGTCATCGTCGCCAGAACGTCCCAGCTTCCGATGAGCTGGCCTTGGGCGCGGGCGACGCGGGACAGCATCTTGAATGCGGGCCGCAGATCGTCGGCGGCGATCGCGTTGCGGGCCGCCTCCAGTTCATGGAGGCACAGCTTCAGCCACAGTTCGCTCGCCTGGTGGATCACGATGAACAGCAGTTCGTCGTGGGCGCCCGAGACCGGATGCTGCGCGCTCAGCAGGCGGTCGAGGTCGAGGTAGCTGCTGTAGGTGGTTCGCCCGGTCATCGTCGTGTCAGCGATGGCCCGGCGCCGCTTCCCGGTCAACCGGCTGGCCGCCCGGCACCCCATTCGACCCACCCGGCAAAGCGCGGTGCGCGGGGCACATAGCGCCGCCCTCCTTCGCTGATCGCAAAGCCGGCGTCCTCGTAGGCCGAGGTGATCGGACGGGTAAGGTGACAGCCGCCCGCCAGTCGCTTCCACACCGGCTCGATCCGCCGCTGCCACTTCGCCACCCCGGGATCGGGGGCGGCGCCGTGCTCGAGGAACAGTGCCGTCCCGCCCGGGCGCAGCACCCGGCGGATCTCGCGCAGGGTCTGCGCGTGTTCCTGCACCGAACACAGCGTGAAGGTCGTGACCACCGTGTCGAAACTGGCGTCGGCGAAGGGGATCGCCTCGCCCATCCCGGCCCGCAGGTCGGCGGCGATCCCGCGCTCTTGCGCGACGCGGCGAGTATCGTCGAGCAGCTCTGGCGTGGGATCGATCCCGGCGAAACTGGTTATCCGCGCCGGGTCCATCAGGCCGAGGTTGAGGCCCCCGCCGCAGCCGAGTTCGAACACATCGCCTGCCGCCTGCGGCACAATCTTGGCGCGCGCCGCCATCATCGGCGGCTGCGCGCAGGCGACGCGGATCAGGCGCGGCATGACGTGGGCATCGTACCAGGTGGCTAGCGACATTTGCGGCCAGGCCTTTCGTGCGGGTTGCGCGCCGTGCCTTGCCGGGGCCGCAGCGGGAATGACAATTCGCACTCCACGAAGCCGGCGCTATGCTGGAGGGAGGCGACAAGGAGAACACGATGCGAGGATTGATCCAGCTTGCGGCGGGCGCGGCCCTGGCGGCCCTGGCCGGCGGATGCGTGCGGGTGGACAACGGCAGTGCCGCACCCGTGCCGCTGGCCTGCCCGGCGGCCCGCGCCTTCACCGCCTTCGTCAACGCGATGCCCGGCCCGGGCGCCGTGCCGACGCTGATCGTCAGCGGCGAGATCGACGTGCCGCCCGGCGCGACCGCGCGGCTGGTTCCCGGCCCGACCGACCGGATGATGCCGCCGGGGCAGCGCTTCTCGGTCGAGCTTGCGCGCGCCGCGCCCGGCGCCGCAACCTCGGGCTGGCAGCACGTGCGCAGCCAGATCAGCCCGGCATTGCCCGCCTACCGCGAGGTGATCGTGGGCTGTCAGGGCAAGACCCTGGCGCGGATCGCCCCGATCGAGCGCGCTTACTGAGCAAGGCCGCGCACGCCTCACGCCGGGATTGGCGGCAGCTGCACGGGCGGGCGCGTCCTGCTCAGTTCCTCTTCCAGCGCAGCGAAGCTGGCGTGGCCGGTCACCGGCGCGACCTGTTCCGCCCAGATCGCGTCGAGCCGCTCGGCGAGAGCCGGCGGCAGTTCGCCCGAATGCCGCCCGCCGACGCGCACCTTGGCCGAATCCGCGCCCGGCGGCAGGCCCAGCGAGCTTTCGCTGCGCGCCCGCATCATCGCATCGTCGAAGCGGTCCTTGTGTTCCAGCATGTAGGCCAGCGACGTGCGCTCGAGGACGAGATCGACCAGCGCGTCGTCGGCCGGAATCCCGGCGAATTCGGCCAGGCGGCGGATATGCCCGGCCCGGTCGGCGGTAAGCCCGCGATAGGTCAGGATCAGGACGTCCGGGTTGTCGCGCTGTGCCCACCAGCTCAGCAGGTGCGGCCAGTAGCCCTTGCCCCCCGGCCCTCCTCCGGTGACCCAGCCTTCGAAGAATTCCTCCATCGTGAGCGCGCCGGGTTCGATGAACCACCCTTCCATGAACCGCAGCATCGAGACGAAGGCATCGCCGGGATCGCGCAACGCCACGACGTAGCGCGCCCCGCGCGGCAGGGATTCGTAATCGAGATGGCTCTTGAACCCGCGCGGGTTGGCGCGCTGCGGGGCATTGATGTCGATCCCGAGCGCAGGCGCGGTCTCGATCCATGGGACGACGCGGCTGATGTCGTCGAAGTCCATGTCGCCGCCGGTGCGCAGCTGGTGGAACATCTGCTGGAGCATCGTGGTGCCGCACTTACCGTAAGGCGTGATGATCACGTCGTCGGGCCGCGGCTCATACGCGGGGGCAGGCGGCGCATCCGCGCGCGCCGTCGCCATCCGCCCCATCAGCGCCCCGAACTCGGCCGCATTGCGCGCCCGTGGCGTAAATTCCGGCATCCTCTTGCGCTCCCCCAACACCGAAGCTCGACCCCGGCGTAAGTGTGCCGCATTTCGCGCGACCGCGCACCCCCTTTCGCGCCGCGCCAGGGTGACACAAGTTACACAGGGTGACACCGCAGACGCCCGAACATTGGCGTTCTCGCTCAAGGACTTGCGGGCCGGAATCGGACGTCCGTGCGTCGGGAGGAAAAAGAAATGTCCGGTCGTGCCCACGTAACAATCTTTCCCGCGAAGCGGATACGGGCGGAGGACGGGAGAGGCGAGACGGACCATCATTTTCGACGCTGGCACAGTCCGGCGGCTGTAGGACAGCGCCGCGGCGCGTCAGGCGGCGAGCATCCACCAAGTCAGCAGGCCCAATGCAGTGACCTGGAGAAACGCAATCGCGTGCAGGCGCGAGCAGAACGGCTGCTTGCGGGTCTTGTGGCGAAACAGCGCGCGCCCGGCATAGGCGCCCGGCGTCCCGCCGAGCAGCGCCCACTGCAGCAGCGTGGCTTCGCGAATTCGCCAGCCCCCGTCGCGCGACCGCGCCTTGTCGATCCCGAACGAGGCGAAGGTCAGGAGATTGAGCAGGACCAGCGCGATGCCGATGTTGGCCCAGGTCAGGTAGGGCGCGACCGGGGCCAGGTAGGGCGTCAAGGGCGCCACGTAAGGAGCGACGAAGTGCATCCTTCGCGTAACTGCCGGGCAAGGATCAACATTTGGTGAAGCAGGCGGCGCCGCCGATCGTCACGCGCGCCGGCCGCGCACGAGAAGATCGTGCGCCCCATCGCCCGCGAAAGTCGGACGAAGGGTCGCTGAACTCCTACTCCGCCGCGATCCCCGCCGCGCCGAACATGTCCGGCTCGCCTTCGCCGCCCACCGCGACTTCGTTCGCCGCTTCGACGGTCTTGGCCTTGCGCCGCGAATCGAAGCTCGACCACACGTCGTTCCAGTTGCCGCGCGTCGCGGCCTTGGAATATTCGGTGGCGCGCGTTTCGAAGAAGTTGGCGTGTTCCACCCCGTTGAGCAGCGGCGCGAGCCACGGCAGGGGGTGATCCTCGATCATGTAGATCGCGGGCAGGCCGAGCTGGCCCAGCCGCCAGTCGGCGATGTAGCGGATGTAGCGCTTGATCTCCTTGGGGTTCATCCCCGGGACCGGGCCCTGCTCGAACGCCAGATCGATGAACGCATCTTCCAGCCGGACGGTCTTCTGGCAGCAGTCGATGATGTCTTCCTTGACCGCCTTGGTCAGGCAGCCGCGCTCCTTGGTGAAGGCGTGGAACAGCTTCGTGATGCCTTCGCAGTGCAGGCTCTCGTCGCGGACCGACCACGACACGATCTGGCCCATGCCCTTCATCTTGTTGAAGCGCGGGAAGTTCATCAGCATGGCGAAGCTGGCGAAGAGCTGCAGCCCTTCGGTGAAGCCGCCGAACATCGCCAGGGTGCGGGCGATGTCCTCGTCGCTGTCGACCCCGAACTGGGCAAGGTAATCGTGCTTGTCGCGCATTTCCTGGTATTCCAGGAACATGCCGTACTCGCTCTCGGGCATCCCGATGGTGTCGAGCAGATGGCTGTAGGCGGCGATGTGCACCGTCTCCATGTTGGAGAACGCGGCGAGCATCATCTTGATCTCGGTCGGCTTGAACACGCGGCCGTACTTGTCGTGGTAGCAATCCTGCACCTCGATGTCGGCCTGGGTGAAGAAGCGGAAGATCTGGGTGAGCAGGTTGCGCTCGTGCTCCGAGATCTTCTGCGCCCAGTCGCGGCAATCCTCGCCCAGCGGCACTTCCTCGGGCATCCAGTGGATCTGCTGCTGGCGCTTCCAGAACTCGTAGGCCCAGGGATATTCGAAGGGCTTGTAGGTCTTGCGGGCTTCGAGAAGAGACATCGGTTCAGTCCTGCTGCGTGAAAGGGGAAGATAGGGTCTGCGCGCGCGCCTGGGAAGCACGGGCGCGGGCGAAAGGCGTGGATTGCGAGGCGCGGCAAGTGCTTGTCCTGCCGCTGCGGTAACCATGGGAACGCACCCGCCGCGGCGGCGTTGAACAGGCAATCGGGACGGCCGCGCGCCGAGCCTTCGGGTCGCCAACATCGTCGCAATCGCCGACAGGAGTAATCCTATGCCGCAGGACTATCGTACGAGCCACGAGCCCGATGGCGTGCAGCGCCAGGAAGGGCCAGGCGAGCACAAGGCTCCCCACCCCGGCGAACAGGACACGTCCGCCGATCCCACGGCCGCGCCGCTTGCCCATCCCGACGCGGCGGGCGATGTTGATACCGCCCGCTGAGGGCGCCGCTTTCAAAGGAGAAGATGAATGGACGAGATTCGCGAGCACATGGAAGTCATCGGCGCCGACGGGGTTCACCTGGGCACCGTCGACGCTGTCGAGGATCACCGGATCAAGCTGACCAAGGCCGACAGCGGCATGGGCAGCCACGAAGGGCACCATCACTACATCAGCCGCGGCCTCGTCGCCGGGGTGGAAGGCGACAAGGTCCGCCTCAGCGCGACCGCGGCCAACGCCTACGGCATGGAAGAAGAACAATAGGGATTTCCCGCCCCCTTCGGGAAAAGGCGGCTTAACGCTGCCGGAAGGCGCTCCCCCGCTCGGCGGGGGGGCGTTTTTCTTTGCGCGAAAGGCGGGGGCGGCGCGCATCTATTTCCAGAACCAGCCCGGCTTCAGGCCTCGGTTCGCGCGGTTGCGCCACATCTGGATGTACATCCACAGCCCGGAGAACGCGAAGAAGATCAGCGAGAGGCCCGACAGGATCGAGATCGTCACGCCAAGCGGGCCGAAGCTCTCGCCCGAGTGAAGGTGGTGGAGCGTGCTCACGATGCTGCGCCCGTCGCCTGCCCTGGGCTTGGGCCGGCAGGTCATGTTGGCAGGGCAGACGAAGGCAGCAGGCGCGGCGGCGGGAGCGGCGCCGGTCATTGCCGCCGGGCTCTTCGTCGTGACGGAAAGCTCATCCTCGTCGTGGGCTTGCGCCGCCGGGACCACCGCCTGTTCGACGGCCGCCGCCTCGCTGCGCCCGCGTTCGACCGTCTCCTCCTCGAACCCGCCGCGCTGGACGATCGGCACGACCTGGCTGAGCACCCCGGTCACCGAGATCCACAGGAGGAACACGCCGAAGAAGACCACCAGCCAGCGATGCCATTTACGCATTGAGAAACTCCGTACAGTTGCGAATCGTTCGCAACCGGAAAGACGATCCACGCAGCGCTGGCAACCGCCGCGCGTGTCGCAATTTGTAAGCCCCCCGCTCCTTCATCGCCGCCCGCTCATCCCATCCGCTCATCTGCGCCTGCGTACCGCGGCCGCTCCGCCGCCGCCGAATGCGCCCGCGCCCAAGGCAAAGCCGAAGTCGTACCACCCGCCGTTGTTGGGCACCGCGTAGATCGCGATGGTCGGATCGAACAGCGAGCCGATGAACGAGAACAACACCACCCAGCCGTGGAACAGGCCGAGCAGGAAGCCGGGCGCGTGCGGCGCGACCGCTGCCGGGACCGCGTGCGCGCATCCGGCGAGCGCCAGCGCCGCCAGCGCGGCAGCCCCGGCGCGCACGCGGCTTACTGGCAGGCGAGGCATTCGTCGTAGTCGGTCGTCGGCAGCTCGTACTTGGCGGGCTCGGCGGTGTTGTCCGCCTCGACCCCGCCGGCGAACCCGGCGCGCTGAACCGACTTCGACCGCAGGTAGTAGAGCGACTTGATCCCCCGCTCCCACGCCTGGAAATGGAGCATCGCGAGGTCCCACTTGTCGACGTCGGCCGGGATGTAGAGGTTCAGGCTCTGCGCCTGGTCGATGTAGGGGGTGCGGTCGGCCGCGAATTCGAGCAGCCAGCGCTGGTCGATCTCGAAGCTGGTCTTGTACACCGCCTTCTCCTCGGGCGAGAGGAAGTCGAGGTGCTGCACCGATCCGCCATGCTCGAGGATCGAGTTCCACACGTTGGTGGAATCCTTGCTCTTGGCGGCGAGCAGCTTCTCCAGGTACGGGTTCTTGACCACGAAGCTGCCCGACAGCGTCTTGTGCGTGTAGATGTTGGCCGGGATCGGCTCGATGCACGCCGAAGTGCCGCCGCAGATGATGCTGATCGACGCGGTCGGTGCGATCGCCATCTTGCACGAGAACCGCTCCATCGCGCCGCGTTCCTCGGCGTCGGGGCAGGCCCCGCGCTCCTGCGCCAGGACCATCGAGGCCTCGTTGGCGCCGGCGGCGATGTGGCGGAACATCTTGAGGTTCCACGCCTTGGCCATCGCGCTTTCGAAGGCGATCCCCTTGGCCTGGAGGAACGAGTGGTAGCCCATCACGCCCATCCCGACCGAGCGTTCGCGCATCGCCGAATACTTGGCCCGCGCCATCTCGTCGGGCGCGCGGTCGATGTAGTCCTGCAGCACGTTGTCGAGGAAGCGCATCACGTCCTCGATGAAGCGCTTGTCGCCGTTCCACTCGTCCCAGGTCTCGAGATTGAGCGACGACAGGCAGCAGACCGCGGTGCGGTCGTTGCCGAGGTGGTCGCGGCCCGTGGGCAGCGTGATTTCCGAGCACAGGTTCGAGGTCGAGACCTTCAGCCCCAGCTCGCGGTGATGCTTGGGCATCATCCGGTTCACGGTGTCGGAGAAGACGATGTAGGGCTCGCCCGTCGCCAGCCGGGTCTCGACCAGCTTCTGGAACAGGCTGCGCGCATCGACCGTGCCGCGGACCGAACCGTCCTTGGGGCTGCGCAGATGGAACTCGGCCCCGTCGCGCACGGCCTCCATGAATTCGTCGGTCAGCAACACCCCGTGGTGGAGGTTGAGCGCCTTGCGGTTGAAGTCGCCCGACGGCTTGCGGATCTCGAGGAACTCCTCAATTTCGGGATGCGCGACGTCGAGATAGACCGCCGCCGAGCCGCGCCGCAGCGAGCCCTGCGAGATCGCCAGGGTCAGCGAATCCATGACCCGTACGAACGGGATGATGCCGCTGGTCTTGCCGTTGAGGCCGACGCTTTCGCCGATCCCGCGGACCTTGCCCCAGTAGGTGCCGATGCCGCCGCCGCGGCTGGCCAGCCACACGTTCTCGTTCCACGTGCCGACGATGCCCTCGAGGCTGTCGTCGACCGAGTTGAGGTAGCAGCTGATCGGCAGCCCGCGCCCGGTGCCGCCGTTCGACAGGACCGGCGTGGCGGGCATGAACCACAGCTTCGAAATGTAGTCGTACAGCCGCTGCGCGTGTTCGGCGTCGTCGGCATAGGCATCGGCGACGCGGGCGAAGAGATCCTGGTTGGTCTCTCCCGGCAGCAGGTAGCGATCCTCGAGCGTGTCCTTGCCGAAGTCGGTCAGGAGCGCGTCGCGCGATTCATCGGTGACCACCGCGAACCGGCGCGCGTTGATGGTCTTGCTGTCGCTGACCGGCGCGGCGGTCCCGGCCGCCGCCAGCACGGCCCCGGCCATCGCCTCGACCAGCGCGGCGCTGCCCGCGTCGCTTTCGCTGCTTGCCCTGTCCATCGTCATTGCCGCCTGCTTTCCCGTAGTGGCGGGACGCGCCTCGGGCGCGGTGCCACCGGTCGTGTCGCCTTCGATGGTCGCCAACATGTCCTGCATCACAGCGCCATCGTCCCCGCTTCTGAAATCCATCGTGTCAGCCCCCTGGCGTGCGCCCGAACCGGGCCGGCACGCTATCGATCGTCGTTCGCCGCGGCTTCCGGGGAGTTCCCCATGTTCCGCATCTGTTCGAATCGGAAGGCAAGCGCCCATCCTATCGCAACGGTCCGTCCCACGGGGAAAAACTTTTCCCCAGAACCTGGTGGCCGAGGCGCTCCGCCGCTCTGCCGGCGACGGTCGCACGAACGGGCCCGCACAAATGCGCGGTTTCAACCTTTCACAAGGTGTTGAGGTGCCCCCTGCAACCCGACCACTACCTATAGTGCCTCAAGCGAATTTCGACGCAAGAGGGTAAAGCCGTGAATAACCACACCATTCGTCGCACGTGCGATTCGCTTTGGCGCACCACGGCCCGCGTTGCAGTGCAGCGACGCGTGGACCACGCGGACCTTTCGCGCTGCGCAAGAGCGAAGTGGCCCCGGCAAAATATTTTTCAATCCTGTGACACCGCGGTGGATAAATCGTCCGACTTGATCCGAGTTGCCTCGGTCGGGGCCCGAGCGCACACTCATGCTCCGATCGACGGAGGGCGATGATGGACGGTGGAGGGGGCGAGCGGCCGCGGCCGCGAATCGTTGAGGCGACGAACGGCGACGTGGCGGCCATGGCGGCGACGCTTTCGGCCGCGTTCATGGACGATCCGGCGCTGAGCTGGATCATCCCCGATGCGGCCGAGCGGGCGCGACGCTTCGCCCGGTTCTTTCCACTGATTGTCCGCTCCGACATGGCCGCGGGCAGCGCGCTGCGCTCTCCCGGCGGCGAGGTCGTCACCTTGTGGCGCGAGCCCGATCGGGTCAGCGAAACCGTGTGGGAGACGCTGCGCGAACTTCCCGCGTTCGCGCTGGCGCTGGGCCGGCGGGTAGGGCGCGGGCTCAAGGTCAGCAACGCGATGGAGGCGCATTACCCACGCGGCTTTCCTTACTATTACCTTCATTTCGCCGGCGTCGCCCCCGCGTTCCAGGGGCAGGGCTGGGGCGGTACCGCGATCCGCGCCGGGCTCGAGCGCGCCGCCGCCCGCGGCCTGCCGGTGCACCTCGAGACTGCGACGCGCGAGAACGTGACGATTTACGAACGGCTCGGCTTCACGGTGACCTGCGAATACGACGTGCCCGGCGGCGGTCCTCATTTCTGGGGGATGCTGCGCCCGGCGGGCTGAGCGGCCCCGGCAGGTCCGGGCTGGCTTGCATGGCGCGCGGGTTGGCGGCACACCTTGCCGCATTCGGCCGGACAGTCGCCGGCGGTCAAGGGAGTTCCACATGATCAATATCATCGGCGCCATCGTTTCCGGTCTCGTCGTCGGGATCCTGGCGCGGTTCTTCTACCCGGGTGCGGTCAACATCGGCTGGATCTGGACCGTGGGCCTCGGCATCGCCGGCTCGCTTCTCGCCGGGCTCATCACCGCCCGCGGCGCCCCCGGATTTCACCGAGCCGGCTGTCTTGCCTCGATCATCGGGGCGATGGCGCTGATCCTGATCGGTCGCCTGCTCGGCTGGGGTCTCTGACCGCTCAGACGTAAAGCTCCAGCGCCAGCAGGGTCAGCGCGGCGGCAAGGGCGATCCACACCACCGGCAGCGGACATGAGAACGCACCGGCGGGCAGGGGATCGCCCCGCAGCTTGATCCGCAGCAGAGCGATGTCGATCCCCGCGAAGACCAGCAGTGTCCCGCGTGAGGCAAGGTCGGCAAGCCCGCCCAGGGGCACCGCCAGCGCAAGGACGAGGATCATCGCGACCGCGACCGCGGTGGCGACGTGCGGCGTCGCGGTGCGCGGGTCGACCCGCGCCAGCGGGCGGGGCAGATCGCCCAGCGTCGCCATGCCATAGAGCACGCGGGCGATCATGATGACGTGGACCACGATGCCGTTGAGCGTGGCGACGACGGCGATCGCGCTCATCGTAACCAGCGGCAGCCCGGTCAGGCGCTGGAACACCAGTGCCAGCGGCGCGTCGGAGGCGGCCAGTTGCGCGGGCGGCACCGCGACGACCGCGATCCACACGACGAGGACATAGAGCAGCCCGGTCACCCCCAGGGTGATGAACAGCGCGCGCGGCAGCGTGCGCGACGGTTCCTTCATCTCCTCGCCCACGTTGACGAGATGCTCGAACCCGATGAAGGCGAAGACCGCGACCAGCGCGGTGGCGCCGATCCCGCGCCAGGCGGCGAACTCGCCCGGCGTGGGGATCATTTCGCCCAGCCGCGCGAACACCGGCTCGCCGTCGACCAGCCCCGCCGCGATGATGAGGACGAGGCCGCCCACCTCGACCAGCGTCATCGCTCCGGCGATCGCGACCGAGCGCGCGGTCGCCAGTGCTGCCGCGCTGCCCATCGCCAGCACGACGCCGGCGACGATCCAGCCGCGCGGCAGGTCCACGAACATCCCGATGTAGCCCGCGCTGCCGGCGCTGATGGTGGCGGCGGAAATGGTCGCGCTGGCGATCACCAGCAGCCCCATCGCGATCGTCAGCCAGCGGCGGCCGAACGCGCGCTGGACATAGGCCGCCTCGCTCGCGCTGACCGGCATTCGTGTGCCCAGCTCGGCGAACGCGGCTGCGGTGGGGGCGAGCGCGAGCGCGGCGACGAGGAACGCCAGCGGCGCATGCATCCCGCTGCGCCCGGCGGCGATGCCGACGAGGACGTAGATGCCCGCGCCGATCGTGACCCCGATACCGTAGAGCACGGCGTGGGCAAGTGTCAGCGCGCGGACGAGCTGCGGCTGCGCTTCCTTTTGCCCTACGCCGGGCCGGGCCGTCACGGCACCAGGATCGTGTCGCGCGCGACCGGGTCGGTCTGCGGATAGTCGAGGGTGAAGTGCAGACCGCGGCTTTCATGCCGGGAAAGCGCCGAGCGCACGATGAGGTCGGCGCACTGGAGCAGATTGCGCAGCTCGATGAGGTCGGTCGTGACCCGGAAGTGGCCGTAGTAATCCTCGACCTCGCCGAACAGCAGTCGGGTGCGGTGCGCCGCGCGCTCGAGCCGCTTGGTGGTCCGCACGATGCCCACGTAGTTCCACATGAAGCGGCGGATCTCGGTCCAGTTCTGCTTGATCACCACTTCCTCGTCAGAATCGGTGACGCGGCTTTCGTCCCACGCGCGGATCGGCGGGGGCGCGGTGAACTCGTCCCAGCGAGCGAGGATGTCCGCCGCCGCCGCCTCGCCGAAGACGAAGCATTCGAGCAGGCTGTTGGATGCGAGCCGGTTCGCGCCGTGCAGCCCACTCTCGGTGCATTCCCCCGCAGCATAGAGGCCCGGCAGGTCGGTCCGCCCGGCAAGGTCGATCAGCACGCCGCCGCAGGTGTAATGCTGCGCCGGGACGACCGGGATTGGCTCCCTGGTCATGTCGATGCCCAGTTCGAGCAGCTTCTCGTGGATTGTGGGGAAGTGGTGGCGCACGAAATCGGCGGGCTTGTCGCTGATGTCGAGGTGGACGTAGTCGAGCCCGAAGCGCTTGATCTGGTCGTCGATCGCCCGCGCCACCACGTCGCGCGGGGCCAGTTCGGCGCGTTCGTCGTAATCGGGCATGAAGCGGTGGCCGGTGACCGGGTGCTTCAGGATCCCGCCCTCGCCGCGCACCGCTTCGGTGATGAGGAAGTTCTTGACCTCGAGGTTGTAGAGGCAGGTCGGGTGGAACTGCATCATCTCCATGTTGGAGACGCGCGCCCCGGCGCGCCAGGCCATCGCGATCCCATCACCCGTGGCGCCGCGCGGGGCGGTCGAGAACTGGTAGACCCGGCCCGCCCCACCGGTGGCCAGCACCGTGGCGCGGGCGGTGTGCGCGACGACCGCGCCGCTCGCCTCGTCGAGGGCATAGACCCCCCAGACCCGGCCCGACCCCGAGTAGCGTTCCTCGTGACGCCCGGTCACGAAGTCGATGCAGGTCTGGCCCGGCAGCAAGGTGATGTTGGGATTGGCATTCGCCGCCTTGAGCAGCGCTTCCTGTACCGCCCAGCCGGTGGCATCGTTGACGTGGACGATGCGGCGCTGCGAATGGCCGCCCTCGCGGGTGAGGTGGAGCGCGCCCGCCTCGGTGTTGAACGGCACGCCCAGCTCGACCAGCCGGTCGATCGCGTGAGGGGCGCGCTCGATCACGTATTCGACCGTCTCCAGCCGGTTGAGCCCGGCACCGGCGACCATCGTGTCGTGGATATGCTCCTCGAAGGTGTCGCCGGCATCGAGCACGGCGGCGATCCCGCCTTGCGCCCATGCGGTCGAGCCGCCGGTCAGCGTGCCCTTGGCCAGGACGAGGACGCGGCACTTCTCGGCCAGCGCCAGCGCCGCGGTCAGCCCCGCCGCGCCCGAGCCGATGATGAGAACGTCATGCGCGGCGGCGGGCGGCGGGGCAGGGGCCACGGTCAGGCCGCCTCGGCCGGTGCGCTGGTGAGGTGGAGGAACACGTCCTCGAGGTCCGCCTCGCGCGTCGAGACGTCCTGGATCGCATAGCCCTGCGCCTGGAGCACGGCGAGCACCTCGCCCGCGTTCATGCGGTCCTTGTCGTAAGTGATCTCGACCGTCCGGTCGGCGGTAAGCTCGCTCTTGGCGAAGGCGGGATGCGACGGCGCCTCGGTGATGTCGCGGTCGAGGGTGAGGACGACGATCTTCTCCCGCGCCATCTCGACCAGCTCGCGGGTCGGCTTGTTGGCGATCAGGCGGCCGTGGTTGATGATCGCTATGCGATCGCAAAGCTGCTCGGCTTCCTCGAGGTAGTGGGTGGTCAGGACCACCGTCACGCCTTCGCTGTTCAGCTCCTCGACCAGTTTCCACAACTGCTGGCGCAGCTCGACGTCGACCCCGGCGGTCGGCTCGTCGAGCACCAAGACCGGCGGCGAATGGACCATCGCCTTGGCGATCAACAGCCGCCGCTTCATCCCCCCCGAAAGGGTGCGGGCATAGGCGTCGGCCTTGTCCGCCAGGTGGACTTCGGAAAGCAGTTCGAGGCTGCGCCGAGCGGCCTTGGGCACGCCGTAGAGACCGCCCTGAATTTCCAGCACCTCGAACGGGGTGAAGAACGGGTCGAACACGATCTCCTGCGGGACGATGCCGATCGACGCCTTGGCGTTGCGGCGGTCCTTGTCGATGTCGAAGCCCCAGATCTCGGCGGTGCCCGAGGTCTTGTTGACCAGCCCGGCGAGGATGTTGATCAGGGTCGACTTGCCCGCGCCGTTGGGACCGAGCAGGCCGAAGATCCCGCCCTGCGGCACGTCGAACGATACGTCGTTGAGCGCCAGCTTGCCTTCGCCCGGCCCGTTCTTGCCCCCGGCCGGGGCATAGCGCTTGACGAGGTTGCGGATCGCGATCGCGGGAGGCTGGTCCATGGGCGCAGCCCTGCCCGATGCGGGGCGCGGGGTAAAGCCTTGGGCGCGCGTTCGCGCTCGCCGCCGGGCGAAGCCGGGCAAGGTGCGGTTTCGCGGCAGGGTAAAACGCTTGCGTTAAGCCAAATTAACCATGGTCTGCGACGGGGTCTTCATGCCCGCAAGCTATTGCGGCAGGCGATGTTCTCGTGGTTTCACCCCGGCACCCGCCTTGCGGGACGGTTTACGCAGGCGGCTTTTGCCGTCGCCGCGGTGCTGTGCATGGGGTTCGGCGCGACCGCCGCGCAGGCCCAGACGCGCACCGTCGCAAAGGCCAACGGCAACGCCAAGGCGGTCGTCGTGGCGCCATTGACGCTGCTCAAGACCCAGGACATGGACTTCGGCAAGATCGCCCCGCGCCCCACCGCCGGGACGGTGACGATCGACCCGGCGACCCAGACCTGCGCGGTGACCGGCCCGATCCTGCGCTTCGGCACTTGCGCCGCGGCCCAGTTCGTCGGGCAGGGCAGCAAGAACCTGGGCGCGCGCGTATCGATCGCCAGTGCGACCAACCTCACCGGCCCGGGCACGACAATGGTGCTCGACAACATAGTGCTGGGCGGCAACTCCAGCATCGTGTTCATCGGCAACACGAACGCGCAGGGCAGCGGCGTCGGGCTTTCGGCGGGCGGCGGCAACCAGCGCTATTCGATCGTGTCGAGCAGCGGGATCTTCACGCTCAGCATCGGGGCCACGCTCCACGTCAACGCCAACCAGGCGCCGGGCGTCTATCACGGCTCGATCACCGTCAGCGTGCAATACCTTTAAGGCCGGCGCGGCTTGGGCTGGCCAGGCCCGCTCCGCCTTGCTAATTGCCGGGCCATGATCGATCCGCCCGAAATCACCATGGTCGACAGCGCTCGCGTGCGTTGCGACGGCGCCAGCCAGATCCGCGGCCAGCGCGCCGCCGCGCTCGGCCATCCCCGCGTCTGGCTCGAGATCGACGAGAAGGGATTCGTCGACTGCGGCTATTGCGACCGCCGTTTCGTGCTGAAGGGCGGCCCCGCCGCCGCCGGCATCCACGAGGTCGGCCCCGGCGACCTGATGCCCGAGACGGTCGCGGGCTGAACCGCCGCTGCTGGTAAACGCCCGCCCGCGCGCTATATCGGCGGGATGACCGCAACCGACACCCGCGCGCTGCTCTACAAGGCCGGCGCGCTCACCCCGGACGAAGCCCAGGCCCTGACCCGCGACGCGCTCGCGGCTTGCGACGACGGCGAACTGTTCCTCCAGTTCATCGCCTCCGAAAGCTTCGGGTTCGACGACGGGCGGCTCAAGACCGCCGACTACAGCCGCGACGCGGGCTTCGGCCTGCGCGGCGTGTCGGGCGAAATGACCGGTTTCGCCCATGCCAACGACATTTCCGCCGGCGCGATCCGCCGCGCGGGCGAGACGCTGGCCCTGCTTGATCCCGCCAAGGGCAAGGCAGCGCCGCCGCCACCCAACACCAACCGCCATCTCTATACCGATGCCAGTCCGCTCGACGCGCTGGGCTTTGCCGAAAAGGTCCGCCTGCTCGAGACGATCGATGCCGCGGCGCGCGCCCGCGATCCGCGCGTCGCGCAAGTCTCGGCCTCTCTTTCGGGCAGCTGGTCGGTGGTCGAGATCGTTCGCGCCGACGGGTTCGTCGCGCACGATGTCCGCCCGCTCGTCAGGCTCAACGTGTCGATCGTGGCCGAAGCCACCGGCCGCCGCGAGACCGGCAGCTTCGGCATCGGCGGGCGCTGGCTCTACGACCGGCTGTTCGATCCCGCCAACTGGAACCGCGCGATCGACATGGCGCTGGAACAGGCCCTCACCAACCTCGAAAGCGTGGCCGCCCCGGCAGGCGAATGCACCGTCCTGCTTGGCCCCGGCTGGCCCGGCGTGCTGCTCCACGAAGCGGTCGGGCACGGTCTCGAAGGCGATTTCAACCGCAAGGGCACCAGCGCCTTTTCCGGCCGGATCGGCGAGCGCGTGGGCGCACCCGGCGTGACCGTGATCGACGACGGCTCGCTCGGCGCGCCCGACGGCGACGGCGGACGCCGCGGCTCGCTGTCGATCGACGACGAGGGCACGCCCACGCAGGAAAACATCCTGATCGAGGACGGCATCCTCAAGGGCTATATCCAGGACCGGCTCAACGCCCGGCTGATGGGCGTCGCGCCCACCGGCAACGGCCGCCGCGAATCCTATGCCCACGCGCCGATGCCGCGGATGACGAACACCTTCATGCGCGGCGGCAACGACGACCCGGCCGAACTGCTCAGCCGGGTCAAGAACGGGATCTTCGCCAAGAGCTTCGGCGGCGGGCAGGTCGATATCGTTTCGGGCAAGTTCGTGTTCGGCTGCACCGAGGCCTACAAGGTCGAGAACGGCAAGCTGGGCGCGCCGATCAAGGGCGCGACGCTGATCGGCGACGGGCCGAGCGTGCTGACCCGGGTGATCGGAATCGGCAACGACATGGAACTGGACGAAGGCATCGGCATCTGCGGCAAGGGCGGCCAGTCGGTTCCCGCCGGGGTCGGCCAGCCGACGCTGCTGGTCAGCGGGCTGACGGTGGGCGGAACCGCCTGAAACCAAGGCTGGCAGGATGTTTGCCGGATGATATGGTCAGGCCCGGTTAAGCGGCGATATGCGACGCTTGAAACTCTTCCGTCTGCGAGGACTCACGTCATGGGTATGAAAACGATTTCGACGGTCGCCGCCCTGGCGGTTGCGGCATTCGCCCTGTCGGCAACCGGTCCGGCCATCGCGCGGACGAAGCAGTCTCCCGAAGCCAAGCTGGCCAAGATTCTCAATGGCCGTGTCGCCGGAAAGCCGGTGCACTGCATCTTCCTGCCCTCGGTTCGCAACACCAAGGTGATCGACCATACGGCGATCGTCTATGACGCGGGCAGCGTCATCTACGTCAACCGGCCCGACAGCGGCGCCAAATCGCTGGACGACGACGATGTGATGGTCACCGACCTGCACAGCTCGTCGCTCTGCAACATCGACGTGGTAAAGCTGCACGACCGCAGCTCCGGCTTCTATAACGGCTTCGTCGGGCTGGGCGATTTCGTACCGTACCGGCGGCTCGCCTCTAACTGAGGCGGCGCCGGGGCTGGTCGGCCAGGCGTTTTAGCCGAGATACGCGAACGGGCGGCACCATAGGTACCGCCCGCCCGCACGGATTGCCGCCGATCAGTCGTGAAGCTGCCCGCGGATCGCGCCGTTCGGATACGACGCGGTGTGCAGGTTGATGTAGAACCCGCCGGGGTTGCTCTCCAGGCTGTCCTGGGTCCACTCACTGCGGTTGAAGCAGCCCTTGTAGCCGCCTTCGTTGGCGGGCTTGAGCGTTATCACGACAGGGCCGTTCACGCCCGGGGCGCCGCGATGGATGTGCGCGCCCGTGATCGGCTCGATGTTGCGGACGTTGTTCACGTCGTAGCAGATCTGGTCGAGCCTGTCGGCTACGCTGACTTCGGCGGTAGCATAACCATCGGGATCGCCGCCGCCGGGCTCGTTCGCCCCGGTCAGAGTGGCGTGATAGGTTTTTGCGGTCTTTTCGACCACCGCTTCCTCGACTGTGGCGCAGCCCGCGAGGGCGATCGCCGAAGCGAGGAATCCGGTCGCAAGAATAGTTTTTGCCCTGTTCATGTATGCTCTCCTTCGCGCCCGCGAAGGCGGGCATGACGGGACAAGAACGTTGTTCAGGACCTGCTAGTTCCGGAGCGACGGAGTCGGAGCGGAGTTCCGCCGATTTCGGGTGACCCCTCGCCTATTCCCACTCGATCGTGCCAGGGGGCTTGCTGGTGTAGTCGTAGACCACCCGGTTGATGCCCTTGACCTCGTTTATGATCCGCGTCGCCACGCGGCTGAGGAAGGCGGCGTCGAACGGATAGATATCGGCGGTCATCCCGTCGGTGCTGGTCACCGCGCGCAGCGCGCAGACCTGGTCATAAGTCCGTCCGTCGCCCATCACGCCCACCGTGCGCACCGGCAGCAGCACCGCAAAGGCCTGCCAGATCGCGTCATAGAGCCCGGCGTTGCGGATTTCCTCAAGATAGATCGCGTCGGCCTTGCGCAGGATGTCGCAGGCCTCGCGCGTCACTTCGCCGGGGATGCGGATGGCGAGTCCGGGGCCGGGGAAGGGGTGGCGGCCGACGAACGTGTCGGGCAGGCCCAGTTCGCGCCCCAGTTCGCGCACTTCGTCCTTGAAGAGTTCGCGCAAGGGTTCGACCAGCTGCATGTCCATGCGTTCGGGCAGGCCGCCTACGTTGTGATGGCTCTTGATCGTGACCGATGGGCCGCCGGTGAAGCTGACGCTCTCGATCACGTCGGGATAGAGCGTGCCCTGGGCAAGGAATTCGGCCCCGCCGATCTGCCGGGCCTCGGCCTCGAACACGTCGATAAACGTCTTGCCGATGAACTTGCGCTTGGCCTCTGGGTCGGTGACCCCGGCCAGCCCGCCGAGGAACAGCGTGCTCACGTCCTTGTGGATCAGCGGGATGTTGTAGTGCCCGCGGAACAGCGAGACGA
Organism: Novosphingobium tardum; assembly: GCF_042652045.1. Lineage (NCBI taxonomy): Bacteria > Pseudomonadati > Pseudomonadota > Alphaproteobacteria > Sphingomonadales > Sphingomonadaceae > Novosphingobium > Novosphingobium tardum. The sequence goes on from NZ_JBHSDR010000003.1 coordinate 716,629, forward strand.
CCTGCTCCGCCTCGCCCAGCCGCATCAGGCCGTGGTCCACGAACACGCAAGTCAGCTGCTCGCCGATCGCCTCGTGGATGAGCACCGCGGCGACCGCCGAATCGACGCCGCCCGACAGTCCGCAGATCACCCGGCTCTTGCCCACCTGGGCGCGAATCTCGTCGATCTTGGTCTTGCGGAACTCGGCCATCGTCCAGTCGCCGGCAAGGCCGCAGACGTGGCGCACGAAGTTCTTGAGCAGGCGCGCCCCGTCGGGGGTGTGGACCACCTCGGGGTGGAACTGCATCGCGTAGATCCGCCGCGCCTCGTCGGCGATCACCGCGTAGGGCGCGCCGGGGCTGGCGGCGACGGGAACGAAGCCGGGGGCAAGGCGGGTCACCTTGTCGCCGTGGCTCATCCACACCTGGTGAGTCTCGCCTTCGGCCCAGAGGCCGTCGAACAGCGTGCAGCGCTGCGCGATCTCGATGTAGGCGCGGCCGAATTCGCCCGCGTCGCCAGCGCTCACCTCGCCGCCGAGCTGGTGCATCAGCGCCTGCTGGCCGTAGCAGATGCCAAGGATCGGCAAGCCGCTGGCAAGAATCTCGTCCGCGATGCGCGGTCCTTCGGCATCGAGGACCGAGGCGGGAGAGCCGGAAAGGATGATCCCCTTGGGCTGCATCCGGGCAAAGGCTTCGGCGGCGGTGCCGAAGGGCGCGATCTCGGAATACACCCCGGCCTCGCGCACGCGGCGGGCGATGAGCTGGGTTACCTGGCTGCCGAAGTCGACGATCAGGATCGAGTCAGATGGCTGAACAGTCATGGCCAGCCGTTAGGCAGTCGCCGCGCCCAAGTCCAGCCGGGCAAATTGCCCCCGCCTGTCCGAGGCGCTAGACCCGGCGGCAACGCCGCTAAGGAACCGAAGACATGCCGCAACGGGCCTCGATAAGCTTCGTCTTCGCCGTGGTGCTTATCGACATGCTGGGTTTCGGGATCGTCATCCCGGTCCTGCCGCAGCGGATCATGGACCTGGGTCACATGCCGGTCGACAGCGCGGCGGTCTATGCCGGGTGGCTTGGCGCGGGATACGCCGCGATGCAGTTCGTCTTCGCTCCGATCGTCGGCAACCTTTCCGACCGGTTCGGCCGTCGTCCCGTGCTGCTGGCTTCGCTGCTCGGGTTCGGGATCGACTACGCGATGATGGGCTTCGCGCCCACGCTAGCCTGGTTGATCGCGGGCCGGGTCATCGCCGGGGCGACGGGGGCAAGCTATTCCGCAGCATATGCCTACCTTGCCGACATCACTCCGCCCGAAAAGCGTGCCGCCAGCTTCGGGCTGATGGGCATGGCCTTCGGTTTCGGCTTCATCGTCGGGCCAGCCATCGGCGGGCTGCTCGGCACGATCGGCCCGCGCGTGCCGTTCTATGCCGCGGCGGGCCTCGCGTTCACCAATTTCCTCGTCGGCCTGGTCGTCCTGCGCGAAAGCCTGGCGCCCGAGCATCGCCGCCCGTTCGATCCGGCGCGCGCCAACGCCTTTGCCGCGCTCAAGGCGCTAAAAGGACAAAGCGCGACGGTGCTGTGGCTGATCGCCGCGCTCGGCGTGTGGCAACTCGCGCATATCGTCTATCCCTCGATCTGGTCGTATTTCGCGATCGAGGCTTATGGCTTCGACCAGCGCCAGATCGGGCTCGCGCTGGCGGTCGTCGGAATTTCCAGCGCGCTCGTCCAGGGACTGGGCCTGCGCTGGGTCGCGCCGCACCTGGGGGAACGGGTCGCGGTGATGTTGGGAGTGGTGGCGTTTGCCGCCTCGGCGGTGCTCTACGCGGTCGCCGCCAGCATTCCGATGATCTATTTCGCGATCGTGGTCGGCGGCCTGCAGGGCTTCATCCAGCCCTCCATCGCCGCGCTCAACAGCCGCGCGGTCGATGCCGCGAGCCAAGGCGAATTGCAGGGCGCGACCCAAAGCATCGGCAGCATCGCCGCGATCGTCGGCCCGCCGCTCTATGCCGGGGTGTTCGCGCGCTTCAGCGGGCCGCGGGCAGCGCCGCACTTTCCGGCGATGCCGCTGATCGTCGCCGCAGGGTTCGCGCTACTGGCGCTCGCGCTGTTCCTGTGGGGCGCGCGCAAGCTCCCGCGTCAGGCCGAGGCGCGGGCCTTCTGATCGAGCCGCGCCGCTAGTTCGCGCAGCTCGGTCTTGAGCAGCTTGCCGATGTGGCTGCGCGGCATCTCGTCGATCGCATGGAGCGCGGACACGCGCTGGGTCTTGCCCAGCGTCGCGTTGGCCTTGGCGCGGATGTCCTCCAGCGCATCCTCGCCCACGCCCTGCGCAAGGGTGACGAAGCCGACGGGGGTTTCGCCCCATTGTTCCGAGGGGATTCCGACCACGCCCGCCTCGACCACGCGGGAATCGGCGGCGAGCGCATCCTCGAGATCGATCGGGAAGATGTTGAACCCGCCCGAGATGATCACGTCCTTTGTCCGCCCGACCAGTTCGACGAAGCCGTCGGCATCGACCCGGCCGATGTCGCCCATCCGCTGCCACACCGATGCGTCGACGGGATCGATCCAGTAGCCTTCGCGGGTCTTTTCGGGCTGGTTCTTGTAGCCCAGCATCATCGCCGGCGAACGACCGATCAGTTCGCCCGCCTCGCCCGGGGCCAGCTCGTTGCCGTCCTCACCGATCACCCGCAGGAAATGGCCCGGCACCGGCTTGCCGACCGTGTGCAGCTTGTCAGGGTTCTCGTGCGCGACGAGCATGCAGGTGACCCCGCCCTCGGTCATGCCGTAGATCTCGTTCAGCCCGCCGGGCATCCGCCGCAGGACCTCGGCCTTGAGATCGGCGGGGAAGGGCGCGCTGGTGCAGTACTTCATCTTCAGCGCCGACAGGTCGAAGCTGTCGAACGCGGGCTCGTTCATCAGGCGGCGGTACTGCACCGGCACCAGCATGGTGTGGCTGATACGTTCGGCCTGCGCGCGTTCCAGCCAGCGCTGGACATCGAATTTGCCCATGATCGAGACTACCCCGCCAGCGAACAGCGTCGGCAGGAACACGACCATCGTGGTGTTGGAATAAAGCGGGGTCGATGTCAGCGTCCGCGCCTCGGGCCCATAGGCGAGCGCGGCGCGATAGGCCATCTGGCGCCAGCGCATGATGTGGCTGTGGACGATCCCCTTTGGGGTGCCGGTGGTTCCGCTCGAATAGATGATATTGAACGGATCGTCGGGCCGGGGAAAGAACGGCGCCGCTACGGTGCCTTCGGGCGCCATCCACTGGTCGAGCGAGGGCGCGTCGCCTTCGGGCGCATCGAGCATCACGCGCTTGAGCGCGGGCATCGGGTGCTCGGCGGCGAACGGGGCAAGCTCGGCCGTCTTGGCGCGGTCGATGAACAGGTGGATGGCGCCCGAATCGGCAGCCATCGCGGCAAGCTGCGCGGGACTGGCGCTGGTGGTCAGCGGCGCGGCGACGCCGCCCGCGCGGATCGCGGCAAGAAAGACCAGGGCGTAGTTGATCGTCGACGTCCCCAGGATCGCCACCGACTGGCCGTGGGCAAGCCCGTCGGCCTGCAATTGAGCGGCGATCCGCTCGATCCTGGCGGCGGTCTCGCGCCAGTTCAGTTCGCCCCGCTCGTCGCGCAGCGCCGGTTCGTCGCCGCGGATCCGGCCCCAGGCCTGGATCTGCGCGGGGAGCGATCCGAAGTCCTGCTCCAGCGCGGCGAAGGGATCATACGCGGGATCGAGGCCCGATGTGGCGGCGGGGGCGGTGTCCTGGCTCATGGCCGCAAGCGATAGGAACGCGCCTTGCGTCTGTCCAGCGGGCCCCTTCCGCAAGTTGTGTTGCGCAAAATGCAACTCCCGGTGCGCTAATAGCATTAAGCATGTGACGATTTTCACTTATTTTAATCACGCGCAACATTATTACAGAGCCAGCGAGATGGTGCGGCGCCGATCCGGCCCCCGCCAGCCTCGTCTTCAACAGGAGGAAGCATCATGCGGACCACGGTCCTTCAGATCGCCCTGCTCGTCGCCGCGTTCGGCGCCAGCACCGGGATGTTCGCCGCCACGCTCGTCTGAGCCGGTGGGAACCAGAGAAAAAGGCCGGTAGCGCTTTCGCGCCGCCGGCCTTTCGCTTGTCTGCAGGGCAGGACGCCTAGTTCGCCAGCGTCTTGACCAGGTCGAAAAGGTAGTCGCGCGCGGTGTAGAGCGCGCCGGCCTCGACCCTCTCGTTCAGACCATGGGTGCCGTTCCCGTCGGGATTGGCCCAAACGCTGGGCACGCCATAGACGGGAATGCCCACCGCCTCCAGGTAGATGCCGTCAGTCGCGCCGGTCGACATCGTCGGCAGCACCGGCACGCCCGGAAAGTACTTTGCCGCCAGCTTTTCGGCCGGGCCGACGATCTTCGGATCGAGCGGCGGCTGGACCGCAACGGGCTTGTCCTTGACCCTCTCCTCGATGGAGATCGCGGGATTGCCGATCGCGGCGGCCAGCGCGGCCTTCGTTTCGGCGGAGGTGCGGTCCGGGAACATCCGGCAGTTGACGTTGGCGGTGGCCCGCTGCGGCAACGCGTTGAGCGCGTGGCCGGCATCCACCAGCGTCGCCACGCAGGTGGTCCGCAGCATCGAGTGAAGGCTCTTGTCGCGGTTGACGATCGCCTCGGCCGCGCTGTCGGCGGGGTTCTTCGCCAGCGCGATCATCGCCTTGCCCAGCTCGTCGCCGCGCGCCGCGCCGGACTTCGTGAAGAATGCCCGGGTCACGTCGTTGAACTGGAGCGGGAACTCGTAGGCGCCGACCTTCAGCAGCGCCCGCGAGAGGTCGTAGATGGCGTTGTCCGGCGGCGGCGCCGAGCTGTGGCCGCCGGGATTCGTCGCGGTCAGGGTGAAGTCCTGATAGGCCTTCTCCCCGATCTGCATCGTCTGGACGACCAGCTTGCCGCCTTCGACCACGCCCTTGCCGTCGGTCCGTCCGCCGCCGCCCTCGTTGAGGGCAAAGGCCGCGTCGATCCAGTCCTTGTGGTTGGCGGCCAGCCATTCGGCGCCGTTGAACGCGCCGCTGGTCTCTTCGCCGCAGGTCAGCGCCAGCTTGATCGTGCGCTTAGGCTTGTAGCCCGCCTTGGCGAAGCGGACGAAAGTGTCGGTCCAGATCGCCGCCTGCGCCTTGTCGTCGACCGTGCCGCGACCGTAAAAGTAGCCGTTCTCCTCGACCAGGGTGAACGGATCGCGGACCCAGTCCTCGCGCTTGGCCTCGACCACGTCGATGTGGGCGAGCAGGAGCATCGGCTTCAACCCCTTGGCGGTGCCGGGATAGACTGCGACGAGGCCGCCATCCTTGGGATGCGCGGGGTCGGCGAACAGCGTGATCTGGCTGGCGGGAATGCCTGCGGCCTTCATCCGCGCCGCCATCCGCTCGGCTGCAAGCGTGCAGCTTCCCGCCGACAGGGTGGTGTTCGTTTCCACCAGCTCCTTGTAAAGCCCGCGAAACTCGGCCTGGTCGGGGCGCAGCGTGCCCGCCGGGGCACCCTGGGCCAGGGCCGAGCCTGCCAGCAGCGCGGCCAGCACCGCGCCCGAAATCGTCGTCTTCATGTAACCGATGCTCCCCGTGAGAAACAGGGGCCGTTGAGCCGGCCCCCTGCGTTATCCTTCTTCAATCAGCCCGCGTAGGCTTTCACAAGATCGAACAGGTAGTCGCGCCCGACATAGAGCGAGCGCGCCTCGATCCGTTCGTTGAGGCCGTGGACCCCGTTGCCGTCGGGATTGCCCCACGCGCCCGGTACTCCATAGGTCGGAATCCCGACCGCGCCGAGAAAGGTGGCGTCGGTATACCCGTTCGCCATGACCGGCACGACCGGCACGCCGGGAAAATACTTCGCCGCCACCGCCTTCATCGGTCCGATGATCCTGGGATCGAGCGCCGGCGGGGGCGGCGACGGGCGCAGCGGGGGCAGCGTGGTCACGCTCACGCCCTCGTCGCCGATGACCTTCACCAGCTCGGCCCGGATCGCGTCGACGCTGTGTCCGGGAAAGATCCGGCAGTTGACGTAGGCGCCCGCGCGCTGGGCCAGCGCATTGCGGGCATGACCGCCGTCGAGCATCGTCGCGACGCAGGTCGTGCGCAGGTTGGAATGGAGGAAAGCTTCCTTGTCGACCACCGCCAGCGCCGCCGCATCGGCGGGATTGGCTGCCAGCGCGACCATCGCCGCTCCGGTCGCGTCCTTGCGTCCCGCGCCGCTCTCGCGGAAGAACGTGCGCGTGGTGTCGGTGAATTCCACGGGGAACTCGTAAGCTTCGAGTTTGGCCAGGGCGTGGACCAGCTCGTAGATCGCGTTGTCCGGGCGCGGCGCGGAACTGTGGCCGCCGGGATTGCGGGTTTCGAGCCGGTAGGTGGCAAAGGTCTTCTCGCCCACCTGGATCGATTGGCTCAGCACCTTGCCCTTGCCGTCGCTCGACCCGCCGCCACCTTCGTTCAGCGCGAACGCGGCGTCGATCAGGTCGCGGCGGTTGGCAGCCAGCCATTGCGCGCCGTTGAACGCGCCGTTGGTCTCCTCGCCGCAGGTCAGCGCCAGCTTGACCGTGCGCCGGGGCTTGTAGCCCGCCTGCTTGAAGCGGATCAGAGTATCGACCCAGGTCGCGGCCATCGCCTTGTCGTCCTCGGCGCCGCGGGCATAGAAATAGCCGTTCTCCTCGACCAGGGTGAACGGATCGCGGACCCAGTCCTCGCGCTTGGCCTCCACCACGTCGATGTGCGCGACGAGGAGGATCGGCTTCAGCGTCTTCGAACTGCCGGGATAGACCGCGACGAGGCCGCCTTCCTTGGGATTGTCGGGCCCGGCGTAGAGCGTGAGCTGGCTGTCGGCGAAACCCGCCGCCTTCATCCGCGCCGCCATCCGCTCGGCCGCGAGCGTGCAGCTTCCGGATGACAGGGTGGTGTTGGTCTCGACCAGTTCCTTGTAAAGATCGCGGAAACCGGCCTGATCGGGCCGCAGCGGCTGGTCCGCAGCCTGCGCCGGAAGGGCCGCCGCCAGCAGCGCCGCGATTATTGCCCGTCGTACGATCATGTGTGCCCCGACCCCCTGCCTCAGGGCCGCGAATTGAGCAGGAAATGCCTGTGGATGGAAGGGGTCGCAAACGCTTCCGAAATGGTGCCGCAATGCCTATATGCTGGGCATGACAAGCGAGCCCGATACTCCCCGCGACAACTCCCCCAACGCCAACACCTACGATGCCGAATCGATCAAGGTCCTCAAGGGCCTCGATGCCGTGCGCAAGCGGCCCGGCATGTACATCGGCGATACCGACGACGGTTCGGGCCTCCACCACATGGTGTTCGAGGTGTCGGACAACGCGATCGACGAGGCGCTGGCCGGGCATTGCGACCTCGTGCTGATCGAACTCAACCCCGACGGATCGGTCTCGGTCGAAGACAACGGGCGCGGGATTCCGACCGGCATCCACGCCGAGGAAGGCGTGTCGGCGGCCGAGGTCATCATGACCCAGCTTCACGCCGGGGGTAAGTTCGAGAACACCAGCGACGACAACGCCTACAAGGTTTCGGGCGGACTGCACGGCGTGGGCGTCTCGGTGGTGAACGCGCTGTCCGAATGGCTGGAGCTGACGATCTGGCGCGACGGGCAGGAGCACTGGATGCGCTTCGAGCACGGCGACGCGGTCAGCCCACTTAAGGTCGTCGGCCCCGCTCCCGGGCGCAAGGGCACGCGGGTGACCTTCGCGGCGTCGAGCGACACCTTCAAGAACGTCCTCGAATTCGATTTCGACAAGCTCGAGCACCGCTACCGCGAGCTGGCGTTCCTCAACTCGGGCGTGCGCATTCTCCTGCGCGACCGTCGCCACGCCGAGATCGTCGAGCATGACCTCTACTACGAAGGCGGGATCGCCGCGTTCGTGGCGTTCCTCGACCGCAACAAGACACCGCTGCTGCCCGAACCGATCGCGATCAGTTCCGAACGCGACGGGATCGGGATCGACGTCGCTCTCGAATGGAACGACAGCTATTACGAAAACGTCCTGACCTTCACCAACAACATCCCGCAGCGCGACGGCGGCACGCACCTCGCCGCCTTCCGCGCCGCGCTGACCCGCACGATCAACGGCTATGCCGAGAAGTCCGGCCTCCTGAAGAAGGAAAAGGTCAGCCTCACCGGCGACGACATGCGCGAAGGCCTGACCGCGATCGTTTCGGTCAAGCTGCCCGATCCCAAGTTCTCGTCGCAGACGAAGGACAAGCTGGTCAGCTCCGAGGTGCGCCAGCCGCTGGAAAGCCTGATGGCCGACCGGATGAGCGAGTGGCTCGAGGAAAATCCCGCCTATGCCAAGGCGGTCATAGGCAAGATCATCGATGCCGCCGCCGCGCGCGAGGCTGCGCGCAAGGCCCGCGAGCTGACCCGACGCAAGGGCGCGATGGATATCGCCTCGCTGCCCGGCAAGCTGGCCGATTGCCAGGAGCGCGATCCCGCCAAGTCCGAGCTGTTCCTGGTCGAGGGCGATTCGGCCGGCGGTTCGGCCAAGCAGGGCCGCGACCGCCACTACCAGGCGATCCTGCCGCTCAAGGGCAAGATCCTCAACGTGGAACGCGCCCGGTTCGACCGGATCATCAGTTCCAAGGAAGTGGGCACGCTGATCCAGGCGATGGGCACCGGCATCCGCGATGAATTCAACATCGCGAAGCTGCGCTACCACAAGGTCGTGATTATGACCGACGCCGACGTCGACGGCGCGCATATCCGCACCCTGCTGCTGACCTTCTTCCATCGCCAGATGCCCGAGATCATCCGCGGCGGGCACCTCTACATCGCCCAGCCGCCGCTCTATAAGGTCGCCAAGGGCCGCAGCGAAGTTTACCTGAAGGACAACGACGCGCTCGACCGCTACCTGGTCGAGGCGGGCCTTGCCGGGCGCGTGCTGGAAACCGCGGGCGGGGCGCGCAGCGGCAACGAGCTCGCCGCGCTGGTCGAACACGCGCGGCGTATGCGCAGCCTGATGGCCTTCGTTCCGCGGCGCTATGACATGACGATCATCGAGGCTCTGGCCCTGGCGGGCGCGCTGGCCCCCGGCCTCGACGGCGCGGCCCGCGATGCGGCGCTCCAGGCGACCACGCGCTGGCTGGAGCGCGGCGACACCGAGGCGAAGTGGACCGCCCAGCTTTCCGAAGAAGGCGGATATCTCGTCCAGCGGTTGTGGCGCGGGGTTACCGACCACCACATCATCGACGCCGGCTTCCTCGCCAGTGCCGAGGCCCTAAAGCTCGCGCGTGTGGCGGGCGAAGAGGCCGCGGTCTATGGCGCCCCGGCCCGGCTGGTGAAGGCCGGGACCGAGACGATAGAGCCGGTCGAGGAGCCTGCGAGCGACGGCGACGCCGAGGATGCACCCGCGTCCCGCGGTTCGGCCAAGGGCGACCTCGTCATCACCCGTCCCGCCGAACTGCTCGATGCGGTGCTTGCGGGCGGACGCAAGGGACTGTCGATCTCGCGCTACAAGGGATTGGGCGAAATGAACGCCGAGCAGCTGTGGGAAACCACGCTCAACCCCGACATGCGGATTCTGCTGCAGGTGAAGGTCGAGGACGCCGACGTGACCGACGAAATCTTCACCCGCCTGATGGGCGACATCGTCGAGCCGCGCCGCGAATTCATCCAGGACAACGCACTCAACGTCGCCAACCTCGACGTCTGACCGCCTTCTCGTCAGCGAGGATTTCCGCCCGTGAATCGCGCGGTCCGCATGATCGTGCACCCTGCCAGCCTGCTGATCGGGCTGCAGCGGCAGGTCTGGGCCAGCGAGGTCCTGTTCGTGCTGCTGGCGATCGCGGTCGGCGCGATCGACGGGCTGCTGACCATCCTTCAGGGCGCGATCGCGCGCACCTTTCAGCACGCGTTGTTCGCCCTCCCGCCCGATACGCACCTCAGCGCCTCTGAGCATATCGGCATTCTCGGCCTGTTTGCCCTGCCAGTGGGAGGCCTCCCGCTGGCGGGGCTCAACTGGCTGACGAAGGCCCGCGGCCGGAGGCTGGTCGACGCGGTCGAGGCGAATGCGCTTCACGGCGGCCGGATGTCGTTGATCGACAGCGTGATCATCTCGGGCCACCGCGACCGCGAAGGCCGCCGGGAACGCCGAACCCAAGCGACATGATCGCCGGGTGGTGCTTTTGGATGAAACCGGGCGCTATGCCGGGATCGCCAATCCCGCCGCCGCCTTCGCCGAAGGGATCGATCCGGATCAGCCGGTAGGCACGCTGGCGACCGCGCGCGAGACGTCGCTCTCTCCCGACATGGACATCGTGGCGGTGATGCGCAGCTTCGACACCTTCGGCGGGGACGAGCTTGCGGTGGTCGGTCCGGACCGCGAGGTGCTGGGGCTGCTGACAGAGAATTATGTCCCCCGCCGCTATGCAGAGGAGGTCGATAAGGCCCAGCGGGAATTGTTCGGCGAGGTCTGAACCGCGGACCCAGAGCGACGGTATCGGTCTGCGCTTATTCGCCTTCGGGGAAGAACCGCTTCACGATGTCGGCGGCCAGGCGCGAGGGGCGCAGGGTTTCCGCGTCGACGCAGCACCAGCTCGATTTGACCTCGGCCAGCACTTCTTCGCCGCGGCGGATCACGGTTTCGTAGAACGCCCGGGCGCCGTGGAATTTCTCCAGCAGGACGGTGGCGATCACGTCGTCGCCCAGGAAGGTCGGGCGGCGATAGGTGATCTCGTGCTTGAGCGCGACCCACAGGTGGCGGGCGACGGCTTCTGCCGGAGCCAGCGAGCGCCAGTGATCGACGACCGCGTCCTGCACCCACGACAGGTAGCTCGCGTTGTTGACGTGGCCCATGAAATCGATGTCGCCGGGGGCGACCTCGATGGCATAGCGGAAAGGCGCAGGCTTGCTCACACCGCTGTAAATAGTCGCTCGCAAGCGATTCGGCTAGGGCTGGCGGCTAGGTCGGGCGACTTAGGCCGCGCGCAATCCCTTCACTCCCACCGCGCCGCGATCCTGCGCCGACAGCCCGTCGAAGATCGCATCGACGATCCGCGCCAGCTTCTGTTCGCTCAGCTTGGGCATGACCATCCCCATAGCGCCGATGTTGCAATAGACGCTGACCATCTGGTTGATGAGGCTCAGCGCCTCGTCGATCGTCAGACCGGTGAAATATCCGTCGGCCATCGCCTCGGCGATGATCTCGGCAAGATAGTGGTCGCCGAGGTCGACATAGCTGCGGACGAGTTCGAAATGTTCCTCGCCCAGTTCGCAATACATCGCGAAGCTTACCGGATCGGCATTGTAGCTGTCGCGCAGCCGCACGAACCGGCGGGCGAAGAATTCGTACAGCTTGCGCCGCGGGGGCAGGTCGCTGGCGAGCACTTCCTCCATGATCGCGACCTTGGGCTGGAACCAGCGCTCGGCAATCGCCTCGACCACAGCGTCCTTGCTCTCGAAGAAGCGATAGAGATTGGCGGGCGAGGTATTGGCCATGCTCGCCAGCTCGGTCATCGTCAGCGCGCCGCCGCCGCGCTGCTCCACCAGTTCGATGGCCAGATCAAGCAGGTGTTCCCTGCCAGCGTCGATATCGGTCCGGGGTCGGGCCATCATGGCTCTCCTCGCGCGCTGCTGCACGCTTTCGCGACCCTGTTTTATGACGTTTCCGCGAATTCTTCAACATAGCGACATGTAGTTCATCGGGTGGTCACGGCGGTTGGACCAATTGCGCGGCGGAGCGATTGCGCTAGAAGGCCAGTCGTCTCTTCGTCGCATCAACCGCAGGTCGCCCCATGTCACTCCCGCTCCGTTTCGCCGCGCTGCTGGCGCCCCTGCTGGCGGCTGCCTGCGCCGCGCCGATCGCGACATCGGGGCCGCAAGGCGGCGCAGCGCCGGTCGAGGTCGGGATTGTCGCGATCAACGATTTCCACGGTGCGATCGAGCCGCCCCGGCAGTCGGTATTCGTCCCGGGGAAGGGCAGCGAACCCGATGCCGTTCCGGCGGGCGGCGCGGCCTGGCTGGCTTCGGCGATCGACAGCCTGCGGGCGCGCCATCCCAACCACGTCACCGTTTCGGCGGGCGACCTCGTGGGCGCCTCGCAGTTCGCCTCGTCGCTCTACCTCGACGAGCCGGCGGTGGGCGTGATGAACCGCATCGGGCTGGAATTCAACGCGGTTGGCAACCACGAATTCGACCGCGGACGGGCCGAGCTGCTGCGCCTGCAGAACGGCGGCTGCGAACAGACGACGCTGAACAAGCCCTGCCAGCTCGAACAGTTCGCGGGTGCCAGGTTTCCGTTCCTGGCCTCCAACACGCTGACCGAGGACGGCTCGCCGCTGTTCGCCGCGACCGGCATGAAAAGCTTCGGCAAGGGCGCGCGAAAGGTGACGGTGGGCTTCGTCGGCGCGACGCTTCAGGGCACCGGCAGCCTGGCCCTGCCCGCGAACATCAAGGGCCTGACCTTCGGCGACGAGGCGACCGCGATCAACGCCGCCGTCGACAGGCTCAAGCAGTCCGGCGCCGATGCGGTGGTGGTGCTGATCCACCAAGGCGGCAAGACCACCGGCGCGCCCGATCCCCAGGGCTGTGAGGGGCTTAACGGGGCGATCCTGCCCATCATCGACCGGCTCGATCCCCGGGTGGACGTTGTCGTTTCGGGCCATACCCACTGGTCCTACATCTGCGAGCGGACGGTGCCGGGGCGCAGCGGCCCCCTGCTGCTGACCAGCGCCGGGGTCTATGGCGAGCTCGTCACCGACATCACGCTGCGGATCGACCCGGTGCGGCACGCGGTGATCGACCACGCCGCGCGCAACGTGATCGTGCAGAGCGAAACCTACGTCGCCAGCCGCGGCCCGGTGCCGAACAATCCCGACTTCCCCGCCTTCGCCCCGCGTGCCGACGTGGCCTCCTACGTTGCGCGCTATGTCGATGCGTCGAAGGCCTATTCGGCGCGCGTCGTCGGGCATCTCGCCGGCACGGTCAGCCGCCCCGGCGGCGACGGCTCGCGGAACGGCGGGACGATGGGCAACCTGATCGCGGATGCGCAGCTGGCCGCCACCGCCGGGGCGGGCGCGCAGATCGCGCTGACCAACCCGTTCGGCATCCGCGCGCCCGCCACGCTCATCCCCGGACCCGGCGGCGCGATCACCTTCGGCCAGATTTACCAGGTCCAGCCGTTCAGCAACCAGCTCGTCACGCAAAGCTTCACCGGCGCCGAGCTGAAGGCGATCCTCGAGCAGGGCTTCGATGACGATGCGCCGTTCCAGGCGCTGACCCCGTCGGCCGGGTTCTCCTACAGCTACGACCTCTCGCGCCCGGTCGGCAGCCGGGTGGTGCAGATGACCTACCAGGGCAAGCCGGTGGATCCGGCGGCGACCTACCGCGTCACCGCGGTCAACTTCCTGACCCAGGGGGGAGACAGCTTCACCCTGTTCACCAGGGGCCGCGACGCGGTAACGGGCGGGATCGATGTCGTGGCGACCGAGGCCTGGCTTTCGGCAACGGCGCCGCGGGCGGTGCCTGCCGAGAACCGGACGATCGACCTTACCCCGCCAGACAAGCGCTGAATGCAAACGCTGAATGCAACAAGGGCGGCCGTTGCGGACCGCCCTTGCGCTTGTTCGGTCGGGAGCGTCGCGCTCAGAACGCGCCGCGCTTCCACATCTGGTCGGCCGTCAGGGCATCGACCGGGGCGTCCTTGTCGGCCAGCTTGTAAACTGCGCCGTCGGCGATGGCGTAGACCGCCTTGCCGGCTCCGGCATCGAGAAGGATGCGGCTGCCGTCCTTGTACCACGAGAAGGAACCCTTGGTGACCTTGCCGGTGGCGTCGGTCCACTCGTAGGTGTCGTCCTTGTTCAGCTTGAGCGAGGTCACCTTTCCGTCGGCGCCGACCTGCTGATAGGTGCCCGCGTAGTTCAGCGTGGTGCGCGCGTTCGGACCGACGGTCGGCAGCGCCACCGGGGTTGCGGCGGCGACATCGGCGGTAGCAGTCGCTTCGGGGGCGGGTGCGGGTTTGCTGCACGCCGAAACCATGGCGAGCGCGGCAAGCGGAAGCAGTAGACGCATTGGGGCAGGTTCCTTGCTGGGACTTGGGGGAACGTCTCGGACCCGGACGATCCCCCCTACTAATCCCGGACGCGGCGTTGGTTCCCGCAAATGCCGACGGACGTGTCGACCCCTAGCGCCGGCGCGGCGGAAGCGGAACGAAGCCTGATGTCCGCGCGACGTAGTCGGCATAGCCGGGCCGCGATCTTGCCAGCCCTTTTTCGAGCAGCGGCTTGCCCGACCAGCGGGTAAGCGTGAAGGTTAGGAACAGCGGACCGATCACGCTCAGCGCGGCCACCTGCCAGCCGGCCTCGGCAGCGGCGAGCCAGATGCCCCACCACGCGCAGGTATCGCCGAAGTAGTTGGGATGGCGGGTGTAGCGCCACAACCCGATATCGAGCACGCGGCCCTTGCTGGCGGGGTCGGCGCGAAACCGGGCGAGCTGCCAGTCGCCCACCGTCTCGAACAGCAGGCCGATCGCCCACAGCGCGGCGCCGGCGAGCGCGAGCGGGCCGATCGGCGCCGGGGCGGGGCTGGCAAGAATGCCAAGCTGCGCGGGCAGGCAGGTCAGGAACAAGAGCACCGCCTGCGGCGCGAAGACGCGGGTCAGCGCGGCGGACCCGAAAGCTCCGCGCTCCTTTGCCTTGCCAAGGATGCGGGCATAGCGCGGGTCCTCGCCGCCCTTGCGCCAGCGCGCCAGCAGGTGCAGCGCCAGCCGACCGCCCCACAGCACCGTCATCGCCATGATCAGCGTGGCGCGCACGCCCGGCTGGCCAAGCTGGAGCCAACTGAGCAACGCCAGCGCGGCCATCCCGCCGCCCCAGACCGCATCGATGAAGCTCACGTCGCCGATCCGTACGGCCAGCAGCCACAGCACGAGCATGACGGCCGCATCGGCGGCAAGGTTGATCACAAGCGCTTCGATCATCCGGCAAGTTCTCCGAAGTCGGTGGTGGCGAGGTGTGGGTTCCGGGGCGTCACGCTGCGATAGAATTCCGCGACGCGCGCCATGTCGGCCTTGTAGTCCCCGGTGGTGACGATCGCCGGGCCGAGCCCGCCGGTACGGGTGGCATAGTCCATCAGGCCGCAGACCAGCGGCACCCCCGCGCCGTGCGCGATGTGATAGAACCCGGTGCGCCAGGTCCGCACCGCGCCGCGCGTTCCCTCGGGCGCGATGGTGAGCATGAATTCGCCCCGGCGGGCGAACTCGTCGATCATCGCCTGGACGTAGTTGTGGCGGCTGTCGCGATCGACGGGGATGCCGCCCATGTCGCGCATGAACCGGGCCAGCGGCCAGCGGAAAAGCTGGCGCTTGCCCATGAAGTGGGCCTTCACGCCCAGCGCGTCGGTCAGCCCCAGGAAGTTGAGGAAGTCCCAGTTGGAGGTGTGCGGCGCGGCGATGATCACGCAGCGCCGGTCGGCGGGCGGGGTGCCGACCGCCTTCCACCCGCGCGCGCGGTAGAAAAGCAGAAGCAGGCTGCGGACCACGCGCGAGGCGAGCGTCGGCGCGGGATCGCCGTCCGGGCCGGCGCTTCGTGCCGCGCGCTCATTGTCTGGCCCTGCGTCCATCGTCTCCCCCGTGCCGGCTATAGCGGTGAGGGAACCGGACCGCCAGCCGCACCGTTTGCCGGCTGTGCCGCAACTGCAAATCCGCAAGCTCACATGACCCCCCGCTGGCCAAGCGTGCTGTGGGTCGTGCGCCACGGGCAGAGCGCGGGTAACGTCGCGCGAGATGCCGCTCACGACCAGGGCCTCGCCCGGATCGAGCTTACCCACCGCGATGTCGACGTTCCGTTGTCGGACCTTGGGCGCGAACAGGCGACGGCGCTGGGCAAGTGGTTCGCCGAGGCGCACGAGGACGGCCGGCCGGAGGTCATGCTTTCCTCCCCCTATGTGCGCGCGATCCAGACCGCGCAGATCTTTCGCGAGGCGGGCGGATGCGCGCCGGACGAGAAGATCTGCAGCGACGAGCGCCTGCGCGAGAAGGAGTTCGGCATCCTCGACGGGCTGACGACGAGCGGGGTGGCGCAGTTCCAGCCCGAGCAGGCGAAGTTCCGCCAGCTCCTCGGCAAGTTCTACCACCGTCCCCCCGGCGGTGAGAGCTGGGTCGATGTCATCTTCCGCCTGCGCGCCCTGATGGACACCGTATCGCTTCACTACGGCGGGCGCCGGGTGATGATCGTGGCGCACCAGGTCGTGGTGCTGTGCCTGCGCTACATCATCGAGAACCTCGACGAGGCTGAGGTCCTGGCGATCGACCGCGAGGGCGATGTCGCCAACTGCGCGATCACCGAATACCGCTTCGATGCCTCCGCCGGGCGAGACGGCAACCTCGTCCTCGCGCGCTACAACGTGACCGCGCCGATGGCCTCGGCCGCGACGCAGGTGACCGCCGAGCCCGACCAGATGGTCGCCGCGCGTGGCTGAGCCGGCAATCGCGCTCGACAGCGACTGGCTTCGCGCCCACCCGCTGCCCCAGCCCGACAACGGCGCCGACAAGAACGCCCGCGGACGCGTGCTGGCGATCGGCGGCTGCCGCAGCGTTCCCGGCGGGATCAGCCTGACAGCCGAAGCCGCGTTTCGCGCCGGGGCAGGCAAGGTCCAGATCGCCACGATCGCCAGCGCTGCGCTGCCGCTGGGCATCGCTGCCCCCGAAACGGCCGTGTTCGCGCTCGTCGAGACTCCCGAGGGCGAAATCGCCCGCGGGTGCGCGCCGATCATCGCCCCGTTGCTCGAGCGCTGCGATGCGGTGATTGCGGGGCCGGGGATGAGCGACGGGGCGGCCGGTCAGGCCGTGGTCGAGGCGATCCTCGACGCGGGCGCCGGGGTGACCGTGATCGTCGATGCCGCCGCGCTGATGCGGCTCGGCGCCAATGCCGAAGCGCTGGGCAGGCGGGCGCTGCCGCCGATCATCACCCCGCACATTGGCGAGATGGCCGCGCTGCTCGACTGCGAGGGCGACGCTATCGAGGCCGACCGCGCGGGCGCCGTGCGCCGCGCCGCATCCCGCTATGGCGCGGTCTGCGTGCTCAAGGGCCCGACGAGCGTGATCGCCGAGCCAGAGGGACGGCTGTTCGCCTATGCCGGCGGCGGCGTGGGGCTGGCGACGGGCGGTTCGGGAGACGTTCTGGCGGGCCTTGCCGCCGGGCTCGCGGCGCGCGGCGCCGATCCATTGCGGGCAACGCTGTGGGCGGTGTGGCTGCACGGCGAGGCAGGGCGGCGCTGCTCGGAACAGATCGGCCCGCTCGGCTATCTGGCGCGTGAACTGCTGGCCCACGTCCCCGGGCTGATGCGCGCGATCTAGCTTATTCCGGCACTTCGCCGTCGCGGCTGCGCAGGTCGTTGTGCAAGGTTGTGGCCGCGACCGCGGCATGGCCCATCGCAACGCTGATCTGGTCGAGCGCGGCCACTACGTCGCCTGCGGCATAAAGCCCTTTCAGTCCCAGCCGCTGGTGCTGGTCGGTCAGGATGCAGCGCTCGTCGTCGACGCGCAGCCCCAGCTTCTCGATCAACCCGACGTTGGGATCGGAGCCGAGCGCGGGATAGAGCGTGTCGACCTGCGCCGCGTCGCCATCGGCAAAGTACAAGGTCACATCTTTGCCGGCAAAGTCGTACGCCGCGACCGGGCGCGGGTCCCAGGCCACGCCGTGATCGGCGAGGTCCTTGCGGTCCTTTTCGTGCAGCTCGCACTCGACCAGCGTGAACAGCGTCACGTGGTCGCTGTAGCCGCGCAGGAAAAGCGCCTCGGCCACCCCGTGGCTTTCCGCGCCGACGACGCCGATCCGGGTCGTGCCGCCCACGCCGTCGAGGTGCCAGCCGCCCGCCTCAAACGCATCGCAGATCGGGCAGTAGCGCAGTTTCCCGGCGGCGAGCGCGGCGCGGTGCGTCTCCTCGTCCATATCGGGGCGGCGATTGTCGACCCCGGTGGCGAACAGCACGGTGCGCGCGACGAGGTCTATGCCCGTGCCGGTCAGGTGCCAGTCCGCTCCGCGCGCCGCGATCCCGGTCACGTCGCCGCTGCGCATGTCGGCGCCGAACTCGCGCGCCTGCGCCGCCATCCGCGCAAGCAGTTCGGGCCCCTCGATCCCGCCGGGGTAACCCGCATGGTTATGGCTGCGCGGGATCAGCGCGGCGCGGCTTCCGCCCCGGTCGAACAGCACCGCGCGGCGGCGGAAGCGGGCGAGATAGATGGCGGCGGTCAGCCCCGCAGGCCCCCCGCCGATGATCGCGCAGTCGTAGATTTCGGTCACAGCTTCAGCTTGAAGCCTTCGTGGCTGCGGGTCCAGCCAAGTCGTTCGTAGAAGCGGTGCGCGGCCGTCCGGGTCTTGTCGCTGGTGAGCTGGACCATCCGGCACCCGCGCGCGCGGCATTGCTCGACCGCCCAGTCGATCATCGCGCCGCCGGCCCCCTGGCCGCGCAGCGCCGAGGCGATCCGCACCGCTTCGATCTGCCCGCGCCACGCCCCCTTGAAGGCGATGCCCGGAATGAAGGTGAGTTGCATCGTGCCGATCACCGTGCCGTCCTGCTCGGCCACGATCTGGCGCTGGTCGGGATTGGCATCGATGAGCGCGAAGGCCTCGACATAGCCCGGATCGAGCGGCAGCGACGGGTCCTCGCGCTTTTCGCCCAGCGTGTCTTCGGCCAACAGGGTGACGATCGCCGGCAGGTCGTCAAGCGTGGCATCGCGAAAGCGCACCGCGCTCATTCTGCCGTCGCCTCGATCCGGGCGAGCAGCGCTTCGACCTGAACCTGCGCGCCGGCTGCGGCGTTCAGTTCGGCGACCACCCCGTCGAACGGCGCGGTAAGCGAATGCTCCATCTTCATCGCTTCGAGGGTGAGCAGCTTCTGGCCCTTCGTGACCGCCTGCCCCTGCGTCACCGCGACCGCGATGACCTTGCCCGGCATGGGCGAGAGGATGTCGCCATCGTGGGCGGAATGGTGGCCGCCGCCGCGATAGGCGAGCGACATCTGGTAGGCCGCGCCGTCCTGAAAGCCGATCGCACTCGCGCCGCCAACGGCATAGGCATTGGCGCTGAAGCGGTCGTTGTCCTCGAAGTGGGTTACGTAGTGCCCGTCGATGTAAAGCCCCTGCTGAAAAGCCTTGTCCGCGTTGAGGCGGAAGCCGGGGATCGGGGCCGGATCGTTGAACAGGCTGCTCAGCCTTGAATCGGCGAAGACCAGCTTGTCCATCGCGTCCTTGAACAGCGCGATCGACACCGGCTGCGGCGCGGTAAGATCATCGAGCTTGCGCTCGATCGCCCCGGTATCGACGTTGCCAGCGACAAAATCCGGGTCCTGCAACAGGCGGGCGAGGAACGCCGCGTTCGTCTTGACCGGCCAAACTTCCACGTTCGACACCGCGTCCTCGAGGTTCGCGATCGCTTCGGCGCGGTCGCTTCCCTTGGCGATCACCTTGGCAATCATCGGATCGTAGAACGGCGAAATCGCGCCTTCTTCCTCGACCCCGGTATCGACCCGCGAGCGGTCCACCGGCAGGCGCAGGTGGCCGAGCGGGCCGGTGCTGGGCAGGAACCCCCTGGCCGGATCCTCGGCATAGAGCCGCGCTTCCATTGCCCAGCCGCTGATGCTGAGCTCTTCCTGCTTCAGGGGCAGCGGTTCTCCGCTCGCCACCCGCAGTTGCCATTCTACCAGATCGACGCCGGTGATCTCCTCGGTCACCGGATGCTCGACCTGCAAGCGGGTGTTCATTTCCATGAACCAGATGCGGTCGGCGCGCAGGCCCTCGCTGGCGTCGGCGATGAATTCGATGGTGCCGGCCCCGATATAGTCGACCGCCTTTGCCGCGCGCACCGCAGCGGCGCAGATCGCCTCGCGCGTGGCGGCGTCCATCCCCGGAGCGGGAGCTTCCTCGATCACCTTCTGATGGCGCCGCTGGAGCGAGCAGTCGCGCTCGAACAGGTGGACGACGTTGCCGCGGGTGTCGCCGAACACCTGCACTTCGATGTGGCGGGGCGAAAGGACGTACTTCTCGATCAGGACGTCGGCATTGCCGAACGAGGAAGCCGCCTCGCGCTGGCAGGATGCAAGCATTTCAAGGAATTGCTGCGCAGCATCGACGCGCCGCATGCCCTTGCCGCCGCCGCCCGCCACCGCCTTGATCAATACCGGATAGCCGACCGCTTCGGCTTCCGCGCGCAGCCGCTCGGGCGATTGGTCCGCGCCCAGATAGCCGGGCGTTACCGGCACCCCCGCCGCGATCATGCGCTGCTTTGCAGCGTCCTTCAGCCCCATCGCGCGGATGCTGTCGGGCGAGGGACCGACCCACACCAGCCCTGAGTCGATCACGCTCTGGGCGAAGTCGGCATTCTCCGACAGGAACCCGTAGCCCGGATGGATCGCGTCCACCCCGGCATCCTTCGCCGCCGCGATGATCTTCTCCCCCACGAGATAGCTTTCGCGCGCGGGCGAGGGGCCGATATGCATCGCTGCGTCCGCCGAGCGGACGTGCAGCGCCTGCGCGTCGGCGTCGGAATAGACCGCGACAGTTCGGATGCCCATGCGGCGCGCGGTGCGGATGATCCGGCACGCGATCTCGCCCCGGTTGGCGATGAGGAGGGAGCGGATCATATTGGCAACTCGGAATTCGGATGGCTAAGCCGATTTTCGGCATCGGTGAGTTTTTCGCGCATTGCAAACCGATGCTGAGAGGCCGCTTCGTCAGTCAAGGCCGCCTCCAGCCTCCTCAGCCGCCGGTAAACTGCGCTCGCAAACTCGTTTGGGGAAACTGCCCACGCATAACGGAGGAACTCTTCGGCCTCCGAAGCAAGTTGGGGGTCACGTGACTGCTCACAAATATCCAGAAGTGCAGCAGCGCCTTCGGTCGCCAACACCGCCAAATCCGACTTTTGATATCGCGATCGAATGACGTGCGCACGCCGACAACACTCAACCGCGATGTCTGGCTTCGAACTGTCTCGCGCTGCGGCGGCGCGAAAGATTAGGATGTCCGCCGGGACAAGTTCGTTTGACTGCACACATTCAAGCCATTTGGTGGTGAGCGCTTCAGCAAATCTGACTTCGTGATCCCTGTCGATCTTGGTCCAAGCTGCGGCTCGATCACTACGCGAGCCGGCACTCCCGCGTTCAGCTAGGTAGAATGCCTTAGCCAGTTGACGAGCATCGTCATTGCTGCGCGCAACACGAGCTCCTTTGGAAGCGAGGAAAATTTTCGCTCGTTCCGCCCTAACTTTATCGTCAGGTCTAAGAGCAACCAGTTGTGAGAACGCGTGCTTATCCGCGGTGAGGAAATAGCCCGCAGCCATTCCCGACACGCCGATTCGACGTTCGCAATTGCCACCATTCAAGATCAGAACTGGAGGTGTATCGGGGCTCAAGAGAACGACTGTTTCAGGCTTTTCCGGATCGCTCTGGTAGAATAACCAGCGATTGTCCAACTCGGGCAAATTAAAAGAGCGTTCTCTAGCAATCTCGAGGACAATCTCCCCAGATAACTCCTCTAGTTCCGCGCTCACATCCGGAACACCCCGAAGCGGGGCGCCTCCGCGACCGGGGCGTTGAGGGCGGCGGCAAGGGCGAGGCCCAGCACGTCGCGCGTTTGCATGGGATCGATCACGCCGTCGTCCCACAGGCGCGCGGTGGCATAGTAGGGATTGCCCTCGTCCTCGTATTTCTGGCGGATCGGTGCCTTGAATGCCTCGGCCTCGCTCGCGTCCCACTTGTCGGCATCGCGGTTGACGGTGGCGAGCACGCTTGCCGCCTGTTCGCCGCCCATCACGCTGATCCGCGCATTGGGCCAGGTGAACAGGAAACGCGGGTCGTAGGCGCGGCCGCACATGCCGTAGTTGCCCGCGCCGAAACTGCCGCCGATCACGACGGTCAGCTTGGGCACGCTGGCGGTCGCGACCGCGGTGACCAGCTTGGCGCCGTGCTTGGCGATGCCTTCGGCCTCGTACTTGCCGCCGACCATGAAGCCCGAAATGTTTTGCAGGAACAGCAGCGGGATGCGGCGCTGGCAGGCCAGCTCAATGAAATGCGCTCCCTTCACGGCGCTTTCGGAGAAGAGCACGCCGTTGTTGGCGAGGATCGCGACCGGCATGCCCCAGATATGGGCGAAGCCGCAGACGAGCGTGCTGCCGTAGAGCGCTTTGAACTCGTGGAACTCGGAACCGTCGACGAGGCGGGCGATGACCTCGTGCACGTCATAGGGGGCGCGCACGTCCTGCGGCACGATGGAATAGAGGTCCTCCGCCGGATAGCGTGGTTTGCGCGGGGCGGCGTCGGCTTGCACGATGCCCGCCTGCACTGTCCCGCCCAGGTGGCTGACAATGTCGCGAACGATGGTCAGCGCGTGCTCGTCGTTCTCGGCAAGATGATCGACCACGCCGGACTTGCGCGCATGAAGGTCGCCGCCGCCCAACTCCTCGGCGCTGATTTCCTCGCCCGTCGCGGCTTTTACCAGCGGCGGCCCGGCGAGGAAGATCGTGCCTTGCTCCCCCACGATCACGGTCTCGTCGCTCATCGCCGGCACATAGGCGCCGCCCGCGGTGCACGATCCCATGACGCAGGCGATCTGCGGGATCTGAGCCGCGCTCATCGTCGCCTGGTTGAAGAAGATGCGGCCGAAATGATCGCGGTCGGGAAAGACCTCGGCCTGGTGGGGCAGGTTCGCGCCGCCGCTGTCCACGAGGTAGATGCAGGGCAGGCGGTTGGCGAGTGCGATCTCCTGCGCGCGCAGGTGCTTCTTCACCGTGAGCGGATAGTAGGTGCCGCCCTTCACCGTCGCGTCGTTGGCGACTATCATGCACTGGCGGCCCGAGACGCGACCGATCGCGGTGATGATCCCGGCTCCGGGAATGTCCTCGCCATAGACGCCGTTGGCGGCGAGCTGGCCCAGCTCGAGCAGCGGCGAGCCCGGATCGAGCAGCCGTTCGACCCGTTCGCGGGGGAGCAGCTTGCCGCGTGCGGTGTGGCGCTCGCGGCTCTTGGCATTGCCGCCCAGTGCCGCTTCGGCGACGCGGGCGCGCAGTTCCTCGGCCAGCGCCCGGTTATGCGCGGCGTTGGCGCGCGCTTCGTCGCTCTCGTTGTCGATGCGGGTTTCGAGAACCGGCGCGCTCATGCCGCCGCTCCCGTCCGGCCGGCCACGAACTCGAGCTTCAGTCCGTCGGGGTCGGCGAAGAACACCGCATAGTAATCGGGACCGTAGCGCGGATAGTCCGCCGGTGCGTCGAGCACTTCCGCCCCGATGCCTTTGAGCAGTGCGTGCATGGCGTCGACATCGGCGCGATCGCCGGCGGTCCAGGCAAGGTGGTGGAGGCCGGGCGAATAGCGGTCGTGCGCCCGCTTTGCGCCCGCACCCGTCGCCAGCTTGATCCCGATCGAGTGGAAGCTGGCTTCGCCCTGCCTGTCCCAGTCGCTACCGTCTTCGTGATCGCTCGCGAGGGCATAGCCGAGGAATCCCAGGACCGCGCCGTAGAACGGCCGCGACCTGGCAAGATCGCTCACCGTCAGGTCGATATGGTGGACCAGTCCGCGCGCGTTCATGCCGCGCCGATCAGTTCGCGGCCGATCAGCATCCGGCGGATTTCATTGGTGCCCGCCCCGATGTCGAGCAGCTTGGCGTCGCGCAGGAAGCGTTCGACCGGCCAATCCTTGGTGTAGCCCGCGCCGCCCAGCGCCTGGACCGCCTCCGCCGCGACGCGGAACGCGTTTTCGCTCGCCAGCAGGATCGCCCCCGCGGCATCGAAGCGCGTGGTCTGCCCAGCATCGCAATTGCGCGCCACAGCATACGTGTAGGTCCGTGCCGATTGCAGCGCGACGTACATATCGGCGACCTTGGCCTGGATGAGCTGGAAGGCGCCGATCGGTTTGCCGAACTGCTTGCGCTCGCGCACATAGGGGATGACCACGTCGAGGCAGGCCTGCATGATGCCGAGCTGGATGCCGGCAAGGACCGTGCGCTCGTAGTCGAGGCCCGACATGAGCACGCCGACGCCGCCGTTTTCGGGTCCCATCACGTTCTCGTCGGGCACCTCGCAATCGCTGAACACGAGTTCGGCGGTGGGACTGCCGCGCATTCCCATCTTGTCGATCTTCTGGCCGATCGCAAAACCGGGCATGTCCTTCTCGATCAGGAAGGTGGTGATGCCGCGGCTTCCTTCGCCGGTCTTGGCATAGACCACCAGCGTATCGGCATAAGCAGCGTTGGTGATCCAGAACTTCGTGCCGTTGAGCACCCAGCCGCCCTGGACGCGCTCGGCCTTGAGCTTCATGGAGACGACGTCCGATCCCGCGCCGGCTTCGGACATCGCAAGGCTGCCGACATGCTCGCCGCTGATCAGGCGGGGCAGGTACTTCGCCTTCTGCTCAGGATTGGCCCAGCGCGCGATCTGGTTGACGCACAGGTTGGAGTGCGCGCCATAGGACAGCCCGACCGATGCACTCGCACGGCTCACTTCCTCGACCGCGACGACGTGCTCGAGATAGCCCAGGCCAAGGCCACCGTCGGCCTCGGGCACGGTGATGCCATGCAGGCCCAGCGCGCCCATCGCGGGCCACAGTTCGCGCGGGAATGAATCCTCGGCATCGATGCGGGCGGCCAGCGGGGCGATCTGTTCATCGGCGAAGCGGGCGGTCGCGGCGCGGATCATGTCGGCGGCTTCGCCGAGGTGGAAATCGAAATCGGGGGTAGCGCGCATCCGGGCGGGGCTCCTTTGTGTGCCGCCCATAGCAAGGCGGCAAGGTCGCGCAAACCGTTGTGGTTGCCACCACCGGGCGGGAGGCCTAGTCCCCGCAGCATACATGGATCGGGAGTCCACGCCAGAAAGGCCGCAAGGTGCCAGCGCGCGCGCGGTCGCGGGCGACGAGGACGTGCGCGCGCTTGCGCTGGCAGCCTATGGCCTCGACGCGCTGCAGGACGATCCCGAACTTGCCGCCATCGCCGCCTTTGCAGCACGCCTCTGCGGCACACCGATCGCCCTCGTCAGCCTGGTCGAGGAAGAGCGCGAACGTTTCCTGGCCCGTGCCGGGACCGATGCCCTGGCCGCTGAACGCAACCATGCGCTGTGCGCGATGGCGATGAACGAGGATGGTATCGTGGTGGTCCCCGATGCTGGCGAGGATGCCCGCTTTCGCCAGCATTCGATGGTTTCGGGTGATCCCTACGTGCGCTTCTATGCCGCCGCGCCGCTGGTCTCGGAAACCGGCATCCCGCTCGGCACCTTGTGCGTGATGGCAACGGAGCCGCGCGCGGGCCTCGACGATATCCAACGCGAGGGTCTCAGCGTACTGGCCGCGGCAGTCATGCGTCGGTTCAAGGCGCGGCGCAGCGGGGGTGCGGCGCGAGCCCAGATCGACCTGCGCGACCAACGTCTGCGCGTGCTGGCCGATTCGATGCCCCAGATCGCATGGTCGGCCGACCGCCACGGCAACGTCGACTACTTCAACGCGCGCTTCGCCAAGTACACCGGGGTCACTCCCACGTTTCATGGGGACGACTGGCGGGTGCTGATCCATCCCGATGATGTCGGCAAGGCCAGCAAGGCCTGGAACGCGGCGCTCAAGAAGGGCGGCAACTTCCAGGCCGAATATCGCCTTCGCCGGGCCGACGGCACATGGCTGTGGATGCTGGCGCGGGCGCTGCCCGTGCGCAACGCCGAGGGCGACGTCGATCGTTGGTACGGTACCATCACCGACATCGACGAGTCGCGACGGCTGGCCGAGGCCAACGACCTTATCGCGCGCGAGCTCAATCACCGGATCAAGAACATCTTCGCGCTGATCATCGGCCTCGTCACGATGTCGGCGCGGGGCGCTCCCGAGGCCGCGGAATTTGCCGCGAGCTTGGCCCAGCGCGTGCGCGCGCTCGATCATGCCCACGGATTCGTGCGCGCCGATGCGGCCGGCGAGATGGTTGCCGACGGCGGGCTGCACACGCTGCTGCGCACGCTGTTCTCGCCCTACGACAGGGCGGAGGGGCCGGCGATCGAGATCACCGGTACCGATTTCACGATCCTGCGCGGGGCGACCCCGCTCGCGCTCGTGTTCCACGAACTTGCGACTAACGCGGTCAAATATGGCGCCCTCTCCGAGGAGCACGGACGGGTCTCGGTCAAGACCTGGGCCGATGGCGAAAACGCGGTGATGGAGTGGAGCGAATTCGGCGGTCCGGTGGTGAAGGATCGGCCCAAGCCGACCGGCTTCGGCAGCCGCCTCGTCGAGATGAGCGTCAAGAATCAGCTCGGCGGGACGATCGTCTATTCGTGGCAGCGCGATGGATTGCGCGCGACGATCCGCTGTCCGCTGGAGCAATTGTAGGGCGAGCACATATTGCAGTGCAGCATTTGGCTTGACTCTTTATAAGCATCGTTATTATATCCTGGCCGATGCATGACAACGTTGCCTTTCTCGCGAACGATATTGGCCGGTTGTTCCGCAAGCGCTTCGATGCGGCCAGCGGCCAGGCCGGACTGACCGGGCCGCAATGGCGGCTGCTCGGTGCGATCCAGCGCAATCCGGGTGCCAACCAGATCGCCCTGGCCAATTTCCTCGATGTCGAGCCGATCACTGCCGCACGCATGATCGACCGCCTGGAAAAGGCCGGGCTGGTCGAGCGTCGGCCCGATCCCGGCGATCGCCGGGCGTGGTGCCTGCATCTGACCGAAGCGGCCCAGCCCCAGATCGCCGAGGCGCGCGCGCTCGCGGAAAAAGTCATCGCCCGTTCGCTTGCCGGGATCGACGAGAACGATCAGGCGTTGCTGCGTGATCTGTTGGGCCGGATGCGCGACAACCTGTCGGAAGGCTGTTGTGGGCTCGATGCGACCGAAGCTGCGAAGCATTCCTCCGATGACGATGCCAAGGTTCTGATCAATGGCTGATGCCGATCCCGCCACGAAGATCGAAGCGGCACCGCCGCCGGCGCGCCCCGCGGCCCAGCCTGCCGCCCCCGCTCGCGCGCCTCTGCCCGACGCCGGGATCGAGCTCGACGAACAGCCCAAGCGCAGCAAATGGCGCCTGCCGCTGATGATGATCGTACCCCTGATCGTGCTGATCGGCGGCGCGTTGTGGTGGTTTTCAGGCGGCGATACGGTGTCGACCGACAATGCCTACGTGAAGCAGGACATCGTTTCAGTGGCCGGTGAGGTCAGCGGCCGGATCGTCGAAGTGAACGTGCGCGAGAACCAGATCGTGAAGAAGGGCGATATCCTCTTCACCATCGACGACTCCCCCTATCGCGTGGCGGTGGAGCAGGCCAACGCCCAGATTGCCGGCGCCCAGGCGAACGTCACCGCGCTCAGCGCCAATGTCGGCGCGACTGCCGCCGACATTGCCGGCGCGCGCGACGACCTCGCGCTCGCCCAGGCCAACTACAGCCGCGAGAAGGCGCTCATGGACCGCGGCTTCAACACCCGCGCGCGAATGGACGCGGCCCAGCACGAAGTCGCCTCGGCGCGCGACAAGATCGCCTCGATCCAGGCCGATGTCGCGCGCGCCCAGGCCCAGCTTGCGACGGGCAGCCAGGTCCCCGGGGTCAATCCCGCTATCGCCGCGGGCCAGGCGATGCGCGACAAGGCGCAGCTCGAGCTCGCGCGCACGGTCGTTCGTGCGCCCGCCGACGGCCGCATCAGCCAGGCCACGCGCCTGCAGGTCGGCCAGATGGTCGCCCCCGGAGTTCCGATGCTCAGCATCGTGCGCGAGGACGGCACCCGCGTGGACGCCAACTTCAAGGAAACCGATCTCGGCCGGATCCGTCCGGGCCAGCCTGCGGTGATCACTGTCGATGCCTTCCCCGGGGTGAAGTTCCAAGGCAAGGTCGAAAGCATCGGCGCGGGCACGGGTTCGGAATTCTCCGTCCTTCCGGCGCAGAACGCGACCGGCAACTGGGTCAAGGTGATCCAGCGCGTGCCGGTGCGCATCGCGATCAAGCCCCAGGCCGATCACCCTCTCGTCGCCGGGTTGAGCGCGGTCGCGAGGATCGACGTCAGCAGCGTGAAGTGATCGCGCGATGAGCGGCGCGGTCGTTCCCTCGCGCGGCGGTCCGGGCCCTGCCGCAGCGTCGCCGCGCCCCAGGGCGGCCGCCGAGGTCCCGGCGCTCGTCGTTCCCCACCGCGGCCTGCTGATGGCCACGGTGATGGCCGCGATGATCATGCAGATGCTTGACACGACGATCGCCAACGTCGCGCTGCCGCACATGCAGGCCGCGCTTGGGGCGACGCAGGACACGGTTACCTGGGTCCTGACGAGCTATGTCCTCGCCTCGGCAGTGATGCTGCCGATGGCCGGCTGGCTGGTCGACCGCATCGGGATCAAGTGGCTGCTCATCGGCTCGGTGGTCCTGTTCACGGTGGCATCGGTGCTGTGCGGGCTGTCGCAGAACCTGTCGCAGATCGTGATCTTTCGCGTGTTTCAGGGGATGGCCGGGGCCTTCCTCGCGCCGCTGGCGCAGACGGTGATGCTGAACACGCATACCGCCGCGGAACGGCCCCGGGTGATGGGAGTGTTCACCCAGGGCATCATGCTCGGCCCGATCGCCGGCCCGGTGCTTGGCGGCTACCTGACCGAGAATTTCGACTGGCGCTGGGTCTTCTTCGTCAACGTTCCCATCGGCATCGCCTGCGTTTTCGCGCTGCTGGCGCTGATGCCCTCGACGCCGCGAGTGAAGCGGCCGTTCGACCTGTTCGGGTGGCTGTTGATCGCCACGGCGGTTTCGGCGCTTCAGCTGATGCTCGACCGCGGACCGACCAAGGACTGGTTCGGCTCGCTCGAGATCGCGTTCTACGCCGCGCTCAGCATCAGCACGTTCTGGATGTTCGCGGTCCATTCGATCACCACGAAGCATCCGCTGTTTCCGGCCGCCATGTTCGCCGACCGCAATCTCGTCGCCGGACTGTTCTACATGTTCCTGATCGGCATGGTGATGTTCTCGGTCATGGCGCTCATGCCGGTCATGCTCCAGGGCATATACGGCTATCCGGCGATCGATTCGGGCTGGCTGCTCACCCCCCGCGGGTTCGGCATGTTGTTGTCGATGATGGTGTTCGGGCGATTCATCCCCCGGATCGATCCGCGCATCATGCTCGGCCTCGGCCTCGCCCTGACCGCGTTCTCGCTCTACCTGATGACCGGGTGGGCGCCCGACATGCCGCGCGAACCGATCATCATCAGCGGGTTCATCCAGGGCATCGGCCTCAGCTTCACCTTCGTTCCACTCAACCTCATCATGTTCGCGACGATCCCGCCGGATCTGCGGACCGACGGGTCGAGCCTGGGCAACCTGATGCGCAATATGGGCTCGTCCACCGGGATCGCCATCGCCACGGTGCTGCTGTCGCGCAACATCCAGATCAACCACGCAGAGCTTGGCGCCAACATCACCCGCTTCGGCCTGCCGGTCGATCTCGACCGGATCGGCGCCTACGGTGAATACGGCGAGGCGGCGCTGCGGGTCGTCGATGCGATGGTGAACAAGCAGGCGGCGATGATCGCCTATCTCGACGATTACTGGCTGATGAGCATCGCCTGTGTCGTGGCGATACCGCTGCTGCTGATCCTCAAGGTGTCGAAAGGCCCCCCGCCCAGCGCGGAAGAAATGCAGCCTTCGCACTGATCGTGCAGGCAGTCCTCCTGCACCCTGAATTTCGCGGGATTATTCCTCCGCGCGGCGCGGAAAAGAATTTCTGTGTCGCATCGCGCGGCTTTTGCGACATTGTCCCCAGCCGAGGCCGGGGACCGGCTCGTGGAACTGATCGCTGGTAACGGGCTGCTGATTTTGGAAGTGAATCCCCTCTATTCGGTAGCCGGCGTGCTGGTCGGCATGCTCGTGGGCCTGACCGGCGTGGGTGGCGGCTCGCTGATGACCCCGTTGCTCGTCCTGCTGTTCGGCTTCCATCCCACCACCGCGGTCGGGACCGACCTGCTCTATGCATCGGCCACCAAGGCGGTCGGGACCGTCGTCCACGGCGGGCGCGACACGGTCGACTGGAAGATCGTGCGGCGCCTCGCCTCGGGTAGCCTGCCCGCGGCGGTGATCACCCTCTCGCTCCTCGCCTATGCCTCCGACCGGTTCGCGGACGTGGGCAAGTCGATCTCGCTCGTGCTGGGTTTCGCGCTGGTGCTTACCGCGGGAGCCATGTTGTTTCGCCGCCAGATCCTCGAGCGCCTCGGTCCGACGATGCGGGATGTCTCCGATGCCAGGATCGCCAGGTTCACGGTGGTGCTGGGCATTGTTCTCGGCGTCCTCGTCTCGCTGACCTCGGTCGGGGCGGGCGCGCTGGGGATGACCGCACTGCTGATCCTTTACCCCCACCTGCCGATAAACCGCCTCGTCGGATCGGACATCGCCCATGCGGTTCCACTCACGCTCGTCGCCGGGATCGGGCACTGGATCCAGGGCTCGGTCGACTTCTCGCTGCTGTTGTCGCTGCTGATAGGATCGATCCCGGGGATCATCGTCGGCAGCCTGATCGCGACGCGCGTGTCGGACCGCGTTCTCACCCCGATCCTAGCCGTCACCCTGGCGATCGTGGGCGTTCGCCTGCTGATGTGATCCGCCCCGGCGCGCGGGCTAGAATCGCGCGTCGATGCCTGCCCTGATCGTGCGCGGCCGCAGCGGCGTCTGCTGATCGCGCGCGGCAAGTCCGAACGGGTTGCCAAAGGAAAAGCGGTTGGCGCGCCTGTCGCCCAGGTTCGTCACGTCGAGTGACAGGCCAAGCTTGCCCCATGCGAGCCGCACGCCGGCATCGCCGGTCACGTAGCCGCCCTGCGTCACGTCGAGCGGCGCGCCGATCCCCAGCCGTGAACGGCCGACGTAACGTCCGCTGACATCCACCTGCAGGTCGACCGTCGGCGACAGCGCGGTGCGATAGGCCGCCGCGGCGCGGCCGCCGGCCTCGGCGACGTTGGGCAGGTCGCGGTCCTGTGCCGATGCATAAGCGGGCGCGGGCCGGTCCAGGGTCGAGCGGTCGAGGAAGGCCCCTGCTTCGATCTGCAACGCAGGGGTGGGGCGCCAGGTCAGCCGCGCGTCGGCGCCCATGAGCCGCCCGCTGCCGATGTTCGCCGTCGTCGGCAGGCCATTGGCGTCGATGAGATCGGCCTGGATTTTGGACCATCGCGCGCCGAAGGCCGTCGCGCTGAGTGCGAGGGTATCGATCCCCGGACGGGCGAGGCGAAAGCCGGCCTCGACCATCCTCAGGGTATCGCTGGAAAAGCGTTCGACGGTTGGCGGCATCGTGTCCTG
The DNA here is from genome assembly GCF_042652045.1 of Novosphingobium tardum. Lineage (NCBI taxonomy): Bacteria > Pseudomonadati > Pseudomonadota > Alphaproteobacteria > Sphingomonadales > Sphingomonadaceae > Novosphingobium > Novosphingobium tardum. Next base: position 747,832 of record NZ_JBHSDR010000003.1, read on the forward strand.
ACGAACTGCCAGCCCCCCCGCGCGCACGCCCTGCTGCGCCCGGGCGAAGACGACGAGGCGGCCACCGGGCGTCCACGACAGGGCCAGCGAGGGGTTGATCCGCACAATGGTGTGCGCGCGCTCGAATTCCGCGCCCGGCACGGCGAAGGCGCCGATGGATTCGCCCGTGGCGCGCGCCAGCGTGAGCCGCGCGCCCGAGGTGACCGCAATCCGCGATCCCAGCGGAACCGTATATTCGCCGAATAGCGCGGCCTCGGCGGCGGTATTGCGAACCCCGGCGAGCGGCGCGGGAGCGGCGGGATCGCCCAGCGCGCGGCGTTCCGCCTCGTTGTTGAGAACGAGGCTTATCCCTGCCACCCAGTCATGCCTCCCGTGCCGACGTCCCGATAGCCGCGTCTCGTGCGTGACGAGGGTGATGCGCGCCTCCTCGCAATATTTGCGCGGCGGACCGCCGGGCATCGTCGCATCGAACACGCTGGTCACGTCATGGAGTGCAATTGCGGTCGTCGAGACGAGCGCCGCGCCGCCCAGTGCCCGCGACATTTGAGCCCAGCCAAGGCGATAGTCGTTGTCGAATGGCTGGAGCAGGGCGGAGGACCGGGTCAGCGCGGGGTCGCCGCGCAGGGTGTACTGGCCGTCGGCGCTGTTGATGTTCTGCACCACCGCGCCGATGCCGATGGTCCATGGCCCTGCGGTCTTGCGCAATGCGATCCGTCCACCCTCGGTCACCGTGCGGTTCACGTCGGGGCGAGCGAGCAGCGGATTGTCGATGTAGCCGCCGGCGACGGTTCGCCAGCCCACCGCGCGCAAGGCCGCCGAGCTTCCCAGGGGAAGGTTGAACATTGCCGCCAGGTCGTTGCCCTGCGCACCGTGGCGGGTCGTGCTCAGCCCTGCCTGGATGCTCGCCGCGATACCGGACGGATCGGGCTGCGCCGGGACAAGGCGAACGATCCCGCCGAGCGAGCCCGTGCCGTAGAGCGTGCCCTGCGGCCCGGCGAGCACTTCCACCCGGGTGATGTCGTAGAGATTGAGATCGGGGTCGGGGGCGCTGTAGGTCAGCCGCGCATCGCCGAGATACTGTCCGACGGTGGACTGGCTGCTGCCGTCGAAACTGCTGTCCGCGACGCCGCGGATAAACAGCTTGTTGCGGCCCGAGCCGAGCTCGGTGGAGGTCAGCTCGGGCAGGCGGGCCACGATCGTCGCCGAATCGGCGGGGCGGTGAAGCCCGCGTCCCGCCGGCCCGCCAAGGTCGACCACTTCGACCGCGCCGGGATAGCGTTCCAGCGGAGTGCCCTGCTTGCTTGCGGTGACGATGATCGGCACGTCGCCGACCGTGGGTGGAGCGGGAGCGGGCGGAGCGGCGGGCGCGGCACGCGCAACGGGCGCGGCGGCAGCCTCGCGCTCGATCCTCACCGTCCGGGGATTGATAAAGACGAAACGCGTGCCCGTGCCCTGAAGCAGCCGCGCAAGCCCCGCGCGAACGGTGTACCGGCCTCGCAGTCCCGCCGTGCGGCGCGCGCCAAGCGCGGGATCGGCAAAGACGACCGACAGCCCGGCCTGGCTGGCGAAGGCGACGATCGCCTGGTCGAGCCGGCCCGGCGCGACCGTGAAGTTCAGTACCGCTTCGGCGGCAAGGGCGGGGGGAGAAGCGACGATGGCGGCAAGCGAAGCGCCTACCAGGTACGGCAGATGATCAGCGGTTCGCACGCCCGTGTGGTAGCAACCGCCAGCCCGCCGCGCCATGGCTGACTGATACGTCGAGCAACGCCGCCACATCGGTCATCACCAGCGCGGGATCGCGGCCGACGCGGATCGTGCCGGTGAAGCTGCGGTCCGCCAGCGACGGGTCGAGCACGACCGCCACGCCGAGCGAGCGGGCAAGATCCCCACTGACCTGCGCCAGTGTCGCGCCCGAATAGGTCAGCCGTCCCTGGCGCCACGCGGCGACCGCGGCAGGGTCGGTCTGCGCGGTGACGATCGCAGCGCTGCCGCCAGCGTCGCTCAGGGCCTGGCCCGCGCCAAGCCGGACGGTATCGCCGCCTGCCTCGTAACGGACCGATCCCTCGGCCACCGCCACGCGAACGCCGGCCTCGTCGCGCGCGACGTTGAACACGGTGCCGAGATCGACGATGCGCGCGTCGCCGAGTTCGAGCGCAAAGGGATGCGCGGGATCGTGGCGGATGGTGAAAGCGGCCTCGCCCTGCTCAAGACTGGCGAAGCGGGCGTCCTTGCGGTCCAGCACGACACGGCTGCCGCCGTTGAGCTCGATCCGGTCGCCCGAGGCAAGGGTCAGCGCGCGGGTCTCGCCCGGGCCGGTCTGGACCGTATAGGGGTCGCTGCGCGGAATCGCGTTGAAGCCGATCGCCAGCACCAGCGCCGCGGCGACCGCGCCGCCGATCCACTGACGGCGGCGGGCGGGGCGTTCGTCGTCGTTGGCCGCCGCCAAGGCCTGAACCTCGACCACCGTGGGCGCCGCATGCAAAGCGGCGTCGGCCTCATCCAGCGCAAGCTCGACCTCGTCGTATGCCGCGGCATGCGCCGGATCGGCGCCAAGCCAGTCGGCGAAGGCTTCCCAGGTCGCGGCGTCGGCCTCCGGCAGGCGCATGTGCCAGCCGATCGCGGCGTCGCGCAGCGCGTCGTTCCGCTCAACTGTCATGATCGTGCCTCATACTTCCATGACGCGCTGGCTGCGACAGAGTCGCACCTTCATTCGCGCCTTGCGTGCCGTCTTCGTCCTCGGCGTCGAGCAACGCGCGCGTGGCCGTCACCACCCGGTAGGCGCGGTAGATCTGCTTTTCGACCGCGCTCTTGCTGATTCCCAGCCGATCCGCGATCGATTGCTGGGTCTCGCCCTCGATCCGGAACGCGGCAAAGATGCCGCGCGTCCGCTCGGGCAAGGCGGCAAGCGCGGCATTCATCCGATCGAGCCGCTCGCGCGACAGCAGGACCCGTTCGGATGACGGGGTCTCGTCGGTCTCCGAGATGATTCCGGTGCCTTCGCCGCTCCATGCCTCCTCGCGCCGCTGGCGGCGCTGCGAGGAACGCCGGCGGTCGAGCAGCAGGTTGTGCGCCATGCGGTAAAGATAGGCGCGCGGTTCGCCGACCGGGCCGGGTGCCGCGCCGTCGAGCCTGATCCACAAGTCCTGCAGCACATCTTCGGCATCGTCGCGGGGCAGCCCGCGCGCCATGAGATAGCGCGCCAGCGCGGGCCGGTGGTCGAGATAGACCGCCTTGAGGCCGCCGGTCGCTCCCTCGGTCATGCCGCTTTCCCGAGCCGTTCGACCAGCGCGGCGCCGGTCGCGGCGAATACTTCGGGGCCGAAGCGGCCGAGCACCCTCTCGCGCGAGGCAGCGCCCATCTCCGCGAGGTTCTCGGGCCGGCCCAGCAACCGGGCCAGCGCGTCAGCCAGCGCGGGCGCGTCGCCGGGCGGCACGATCTCGCCCGACCGGCCGGAAACGATCGTATGCGGCATCTCGCCCGTCGCGGTGCCAAGGACCGGAAGACCGGCCTGCATCGCCTGATGCGCAGCGATGCACAGCCCTTCGACCCGCGAGGGCTGAAGGTAGAGGTGCAGGCCTGCCAGAAACGCCAGCGGATCGCCCGCAAAGCCGGTGAACGCGAGGTTCGCGATCCCCGCGGCGCGCGCCTGTGCTTCCAGCGCGGCACGTTCCGCGCCCTCGCCGGCAATCGCCACTTCGAACGGCACGGGCGGCGTGAAGCCCTGCGCGTGCAGGATGGCCAGTGCCTCGATCAGGACGTCGTAGCCCTTGGCAGGGTGCAGGCGGCCGAGGCTACCAAGGCGCAGGAGCTCGCCCGGCCGCCAGGGTCGCGCGGCCGGGGCGTCGGGTCGAGCGGCGAAGATCGGCCAGCACGCCAGCCGGTCCCGCGGCACTGCGAGACGGCGCGCGGTAAGCTCGGTCACCGCCGCCGAATCGCCCACCCACAGCGCGGCGAGCGGCTGCATCGCGCGCAGCAGACGGCGGTTCGCGGGCTTGAGGAAGGCGTTGTGCTGCCAGCTTGCGACGGGCAACCCGCGCAGCTTGCCCACCGCGAGGCCGAGCAGCGTCGCCCGGGTGAGCGAGGTCCAGAGATGGGTCGCCCCCCACTCGCGCGCCTCGCGGTCGATCCAGCGCGCAGCGGCGAGATGGTCGCGCTCGCCGCCCTCGCGCACCCGCACGGTCAGGCCCGCCCGCTCCATCGCCGCAAGCGCGCGTCCGTCGCGCCGGGTCAGCGCCAGGATACGCACTTCTGCACCCGCATCGCGCATAGCACGCGTAATGTCGGGAACGGGAAAGGCCGCGCCCCCGCCCTCGAGCGAGTTGATGACATAGGCGATCCGCAACGGCCTCAACCCGGTTCGACCGCGCGTGCCGGCTCGGCCGCGGGATGCGGCGCGCTGGCCCGCCAGACGAACCAGACGAGCAGGGCGGAGGATGCCATGGCCTGGATCACCGCGTGCACGCCAGCGCCGATCACGCCGAAACGATGCATCAACAGGAACAGCAACGGCACGAGGCCGAGCCCGGTGGCGACATTCGCGCCGACCGAAAGGACCGGCCGCCCAAGCGCGACGAGGGCCGCGCTGATCGGCGGGGCGACAAGCATGATGACGCGCGCCATGGCCAGCCAGATAAGGATCGGCGCCGCCGCCGCAAAGGCCTTGCCGCCGATGAGGACGACGAGCGGGCGGGCAAAGATCGTCAGGATCAGCACGACCGGGAGCGCCGTCGCCAGGGCGATCGCGAGGCAGCGGACCAGCGCCCGGCGCACCGCCGATGCCCTGCCGTGGCTGGCGACCGTGCGGGCGAATTCCGCGTAGGCGGCCTGGCCGAGGATCTGGGCCGGTTGCTGGATCACCACCGTGCCGCGCTGGGCCACCGCATAGAGCCCGGCTGCGGCGGGTCCAAGCACCCAGCCCACCGCGAGAGGCGCGATCCGCCCGGCAAGTTCGCCGAAGGTGATGTCGGCGTTGGCGGCGAGCATGAAGCGCAGGATGCCGGGGTTTTCCTCGATCACTCCGCGCGCGGGACCGAGCAGGCGGTGCGCGGCTATGTTGCGGCGGGCGAGCCACGCGCCCATCGCCCAAAGCGAGGCCCATTCGGCGAGCGCGGCGACAAGCCAGGCGATCAGGAACCCGGTCAGCCCAGCGCCCAGCAATGCAGCGATCGCCGCGCCCGCCAGGCGGACGAGCGGCGCCACCGCGTTATGCGCGCCCAACAGGTCGAACCGGCCGAGGAGCTGGAGATAGCCCGCCGGCGTTGCGCGAGCCGCGGCGAGCACGGCGAGGCTGTAGGGCAGGGCGAAGGCCTGAGCCTCGGCCGACCAGCCGAAGCGCGGCCCGACGATCGGCGAAAGGACCGCGACCGTGATCATCGCCAGCAGGGCGCCGATGCCTTCGACCCCGGCGGCAAAGCGCAAAAGCCGAACCAGCCGCCCGTCGTCGGCATCTTCCAGGGCTTGCGCACCGTAGCGCACGACCGCGTGCCAGCCGGGAAACTCCACGATCCCGCCCACGGTCATGGCAAAGCCATGGACGAGGACGAGCATCCCGTAGTCGGCGGGGCCGAGCGCCCGCGCGGCGATCACCATGTAGGCGAGGCTGAGCAACCCGGCGGTCGCCTTGCCGCCGATCAGGAGTCCTAGGTTCTGGAAGATTCGCTGGACGATGCCCTTGTGCGGGGCGCTCGCTGCTTCAACTGGCTTCACTTAGTTCGTCCGCTGGTTCGACCAGAGCATAGCCCATCGTTCGCGCAATGGCACGTGCCGCGCGCTGCGCCGATGGTTCCTGCGTAAGATCGAAGCTGTGGGCGAACAGCTGTTGCTGGATCGGGCGGTAGAAGTGGGGGTGGCTAGTCTGGGCCAGAGCGAGCAGCGCCCCGAAATCACCCATGTCCTCGACCACCGGGCCGGCGCGCCAGTGGGCGTAGTTGGGATCGTCGGCGCTACCGGTGCCGTGTGCGTTGAGAAACAGGCAGGGGCGCGGCGTGCGCAGGAACTCGTAGACCTGGCTGCTCACGTCGCCGAGGTAGATGTCGGCCCGGTTGGTGTACTGCATCGTCGTCGACGCGCGGCTGCCGAGGTCGATGTGAATGTTCGGCGCGCGCAAGTAGCGTGGCTCGATCTGTCCCGGGCGGTCGATGCGCAGGCGGTCGACGGTCAGGACGAACGGCCGCTGAAACAACATCACGTGAGGCGCGAAGACGAGATGGTACTCGTCATGCGCGACGAACCAGTCGAGCACCTGACGGCCCCAGCGGAACCACGAGGACAGGTGCGGCGACACGTGCGGGTTGTAGAGCACCACCGGCCTTCCGTCCTCGATCATCGGGTGAAGCCGCCCGCCGCTGCCGGCGATGTCGAACTTGGGATAGCCGACGATGCTGATTCGTGCGGGATCGACCCCGGATTCGCAAACCAGCCGATCGCGGATCTTGGGGCCGGAGACGAGCACGTGGTCGAACCGGGCGCTGGCGGGGTCGAAGCCGATCGCCCGGTCGCCCGCGCCGTGGCGGGTGTGAATGATCTTCAGGGAATCGAGGCCGTAGCGGGTCTTGAGGATCAGGGAGGTCTTTTCGGCGACGACCAGCAGGTCGAGGCCGCGGAAGAAATCGAGGTTGTCGCGGTAGACGAGGATCTTGGAAACCGGGAGCACGGCCTCGAGCGAACGGGCGGCCATGCGCGAGGTGCGACCGCGCAGGCCGAGGTCGACCAGCGTGACGAGATCGCCAAGTCCGGGCCCGCCAAGGCGGCGCACCTCGGCAGCGAGCGCGAGATTGGTGGTGGCGACGACAATCTCGAATCCCAGACGCGCACGGGCAAGGGCAAGCGCGATCGGCAGGCTGTGCGCAACCTGATGAATCTGGTCGTGATTGAAGAGAAAGCAGACCCTCACGCCGCGGTGACGCCGCCGGACGCGTTCCCTCGCATCAGCAGGGCGGATTATTTTCCGGCCGGACCGGCGCGCGCGTCGATCCGGTCGAGCGTGGCGATGATGCCGCTGATCCGTCGCGTCACCGCAGCTTGGTCGACGTCGAGGTGGAACGCGTCGCCGCAATGGGGAGCCAACGCCGCGGCGAGCGACGCGCGATCAAAGAGACGATGCGTGCCGGTCTGGGCAAAGCGCCAGTTGCGCATCGATTCAGCGGCGGTGACATAGATCGCAACGCGGCCGCCGGGGCGCAGCAGCCGCGCGAACTCGGCCATGACCTTGCCGAAATCGGTCCAGAAATAAGCGACGTTGGCGGCAATGATCCGGTCGAACGAACCGCTTGGAAACGGCACGTCATCGAACCTGCCGCGCTGGATATATACCCGTCCGGCGGCGATGGCGTGGCGGTTGCGCGCACGCGCCTGCTCCACCATCAGCGGTGAGGCATCGAAACCGCAGGCATGCGCGCAGCGCGGCGCGACCAGCGCGAGAGCCTGCCCCCCGCCGCAGCCCGCATCGAGCACGTGGTGATCGGCCGATATCTCCGCCGCATCGATCACCAGCCTGGTCGGGCGGGCGTTGAGCAGGCCCATCGCCACGCCGACGATGCTGCCCGCAATGCCGCTGGGGGAGGCAAGCTGCCGCCCCAGCGCATGCGCCGCACCCCCTTGGCCGGAAATGGACGCGGCCTGGCTCAATGGCTGACTTTGGCCAACAGGGTACGCGCCTCGGCGCGGCGGCCCGCGTCCCAGACCGGGCGGTTGTGGTCGACCGGCGCGCGCAGGGCACGCGCGAGGTAAGTCTTGGCGCCGGCATGATCGCCCTGCGATTCAAGGAAATCGGCGTAGAAGAAGTTGGCGTCGAGTCCGTTCGGATCGTGGGCCAGCGCCGATTGCAGCATCGCGCGCGCCTTCTTCGCATCGCCGAAGCCGATCGGAAAACCGGGGACCTTGTAGTACAGCACGCCCAAGCTCATCGCTCCGCCGCCGTTGCCGACGTCGGGATCGATCGCGCGAGCGCGCTGGAGAATGTCGCGCGCCGACTTGGCGAGGCCGAGCTGGTTGATCAGGCTGGCGCGCGCGGCTTCCTCGCTCACCACGATGCCCTGCCACAGCAGGGGTTCGGCCTCGCCCGGATAGCGGGCGCTGGTGGCCTTGGCCTGGACTGCGAGCGCGGCGAGCTGGCGGAACTGCTGGTTGCGGTCAGTCACCTCGTAGCGGATGTGCGCCCACTGGTTGTTGATGTGCATCACGTCGGCATGCATCGCCGGGTTGTCGGATGCGGCAGCCACGCCGGGCAGGGCCGCGGCAATGGCGAGGAGGGCGGCGGAAACCTTTCGGCCTAGGGTACGCATGGGAAAGCTTGTCCTTTTCTGGGGCGGGGAAGTGCCGGTCATTCGACCGGGAGGGGAAACATCGTGCGGGCCTTGGCCGTCTGGCCGGCGAGGCCGGCGTCGATCAGGCGCGGCATGACCGCGTTGAGCTGGATGAACAGGCGCTCCTTGACCCCGATCGAGACGTCCTTCTCGCGGGCGGCAATCGCCCTGACGATCCGCTGGGCAACCACGGCCGGGTCGTCGGCGGCCATTCCGGTCAGCGCCATGAAGCGGTTGACCTCGGCATTGTTGAAAGCAGTACGGACCGCGCGGGGGGCGATGTGGGTTACCGCGATTCCCTGGCCCGCGACCTCGCGCCGCAGCCCTTCGGACAGGCCGCGCAGGCCCGCCTTGCTGCTTGAGTAAGTGGCGAAGAAGGGGAAGTTGATCGCCCCCATCACCGATCCCAGGTTCACGACCTGGCCAGCACCACGGCGGCGCATCTGGGGCAGCACTGCGCCGATCAGCGTGGCGGGGGCTATGAGGTTGACCGCGTAGCCGCGCCAGATCGCGGCGGACGGCTGGCTTTCCAGCGGCCCGAAGTACTGCATGCCCGCGATGTTGGCGAGGATGTCGACGCGGCGCGCGGCAAGATCGGCCGCCAGCGCCGCCAAAGCGGCATCATCGCACAGGTCGCTGACCATCGTGTGGTGGCAGGAAGGGCAAAGGACCCGGTCGATCCCGGTCACTTGCGCGCCGAGCGCAGCCAGGCCGCCCGCGACGAGCGATCCGATGCCTCCGGCGGCGCCGGTCACAAACGCCTGCTGGCCGTCGAGCCTACGCATCGGCCGTCTCCCTCACCGGCGCAGGGCCCGCGAGCGGGATCGAAGCGAACACCCCCCCGAACAGGCGGTACATCTTGCTGGCCATGGCGACGATCGCCGCCTGGTCCGCCGGGTCGTCGATCCGGTTCATCAACCCGGCGAAGAAGGTCATGTGGTCCTGGTCCAGCGCGCCGTGCGAGGTGAGGTAGGTGAAGGCCTCAGGCGGCAGCCCCAGCGCGCTGCGCACCGCATCGGCGCCGTGGCTCGCCAGCGCCACGCTGGTGCTTTCGAGGACATAGACCATGCCGAAAAAGCCCGCTGCATTGCCGTGGCGGATCGTCTGGTAGGCATGGTCGACCATCGCCTTGGTCGCCGGATCCGGCGCACTCGCGGCGGCTTGGGCGCGATTGCCGCCAGCGGCGGCGATATCGTCGAGGATCCACTCCTCGTGGCCCGTTTCCTCGGCGATGTAGTCGTCGAGCGCGGCGACGAGGAGCGGTCGATGGCCCAGGCGGGCCCGCGCCTCCTGCATCAGCGGCACCGTGTGGCGCACATGATGATATGCCTGGGTCAAGTAGGCGACGTAGGCATCGCGGTCGATCGCCCCGGCAAGCCCCGAGCGCAGTTGCGGAACGTGAAGCATCGCCGCCGCGTCGCTTGCGGTTTCGGACACCAACCGGTCGAAGAAGCCCATCGCGTCCGCTCCGCGCAAGTAGCGGTGAGCGATCGCATCGCGCCGCAACCGCCCGTTGCCGGTGAGCAGGCCGGCGGAGGGGAGGAACGGCGGCACTTCGCGCCACGCGCCGATTTGCGCGTACTCGGGTAGCGAGGAGTTGGCGGCAGCGACCGCCGCCGCCGCGTCGGTGCCGGGTGCGGTCACCAGCAACGCTCCGATGGCGCCCGCGTCATCGTCGTGAGCCATCGCCTGAAGCACGCCTGGCTGGGCGCAAAGCTCGCTCTCGATCCACTCGGGCGAAACGTTGCGGCCGTGACCAGTGACGATCACGTTCGACTTGCGTCCGGTGATCGTCAGCCGGCCGTGGTCGTCGATTGTCCCCAAGTCGCCGGTGCGCAGCGGGCCCGGTTCGCGCGTCTCGCCCGGCGTGCCGAGGTACAGCGGCCCGTCGATCAGCACCTCGCCATCGTCGGCGAGGCTGATCCGGTTGACGCCTATGCTGCGGCCCACCGTCCCGCGAACGGTCTCGCTGCCATCCTCAAGCGCCACTACCGAACCGCATTCGGTCAGCCCGTAGCCCTGTCGCAAGGGGAGGCCGAGGTCGGTCGCCCGTGCGATCAGCGAAGGGGCAAGCCGCGCCCCGCCGACCGCGACCAGGGTCAGCGCGGGCAAGCGGGCGTGGCAGGCCTCCATCGCCTCGACCAGGACGCGCAGAAGCTCGGGCACCAGGATCAGCGAGGTGGCTCGGGTCCGCGAAATGGCCGAAAGCATGGCGCCCGGGTCTGGCTTGAAGGGGCTGGCCAGCCCGAGCGCGCTCGCCGCGAACGGAAGGTAAGTCCCGCCCGCGAGGAGGATCGGATAGAAGCCCGCGACGGTCTCGAGCAGGATGCCGGGAGGCAGCAGGGGCAGGTGACGTCCGGCGTGGTCCGCGCCGACATGCGCGACGACGGCTGCGGCGACACTTTCGAGGTGCGTTGTCGACAGGCAGATACCCTTTGGGGCGCCGGTCGATCCGCTTGTGAACGTGATCTTGGCCGTTACATCGGGCAGCGCGACCGGAGTGTTACCGAGGGGTTCGACGGTGCTGCCGTCGCCGGTTTCGGCGTCGCGGATCAGCGCCTGCGCTCCGGCGGCGGCAAGGGCGTGGTCGCGTTGCTGTTGGGTGAAGAACCCGGGCAGGTGAAGCGCCGGCAGGTCCGCCATCAGGAGCGCCAGGTCGACGATGCACTGCTCGATCGACTGGCCCATCTCGACGGCGACCGCGCGTCCCGGGGCCAAGTCGCGGCGGTAGGCGGCGGCGCGCGTCTGCACCGCCCCGTCGAGCTCCGCCCAATCGAACGTCGCGGTGTCGTCGGTCAACGCGATCCCGGATGGGGACTGGCTGGCATGGTGGGCGATGGCGCGAGCGATCATGGTCATGCGCAGCGCCCCCGCGAAACGGGCGCAAAGCGGCGAAGTTGCGCGCTCCCCTCGGCGATGAGTCCAGCGCAGACCCGCGGATCGCGTTGGTAGTACGAGCCCCAGGCCACGGCGTCCTCGCCCAGGCGTTCGGGCCGCGCCGGCGCGATTTCGATCAGGTTGATGCCAAGCCGGCCGAACATCCGCCGAAGTGGGAGGGTCAATACCGCGACCGCGATCTCGCCGCTTCCGGCAAGGTCGTTGGCGGCGCGCGCCCAGAGCGAAACCATCGCCCCGGCATTGGTCGCGGCAAGATTGCCGATCTCAACCACGTCGCCGCGCGCGACCGTCCTCCCAAGGCTCAACGAAAGAACCGTCTCGACCGGCTCGTCGAGATAACTCTCGAGGAACAGCGGCCCCGCCGTCGCACGGCGATAGCCGCAGACGGCCGCCGGCTCGCCCTTTCCCAGCGGCTCGGTCAGGAGCTCGTCGAATAGGGCGGAAATCGTCGCGCCATGCACTTCGGCATAACGTCCGGCGATCAGCTGCAACGCTGCGGCGCGCTGCGCCGCCGGCGTCGAGGGAGGGGCGAGCGGGGGGCGGGAGGGAGTGACCATTCGAAAGGGTGGACGTCGCGCGGCCGCCGGAGTCTCAATCCCGGAGGGTGATTTTCTCGTTTCCAGCAAGTGCCTTCCCGCGCCCGGCGAAGCTGTGCCATAGGCTTCGGTGTCGGCGAGGCGGGGGAATTAAGGGCATGGACAGTCGCTTCAGCGCCGCATGGCCGCACGACCGGCGCGTGCAGTTCGCGCTGTGCCTTTTCATCGCCCTGCTGACCCGCGCGCCGGTGTTCGGCGATCCCAACTACCTTCCCGACGAGCAGCTCTTCTTCACCATCGGCCAGCGGATGCACGATGGGTTCCTGCCCTATGTCGGCGTCTGGGACCGCAAGGGACCGGGCCTGTTCCTCGTCTATTATCTCATCGCCGGGCTGTCGCGCAGCGTGGTCGCCTACCAGGCGATCGCGGCGCTGTTCGCCGCGGCGACGGGCTATCTCGTGATCCGGCTGGCCAGTCGTTTCGCACCGGTGGCCGGGGCGATCATCGCCGGCCTGCTCTACATCGCGCTGCTGCCGCTGTTCGCTGGCGGGGCGGGTAACGCGCCGGTGTTCTATAACCTGCCGATGGCCGCGGCGGCGCTGCTCGTCTTCCGCGGCGCCGCGCAACCGCGAAACGACGCGCGGAGCCAACGCGACGAAGTGCTGGCGATGCTGCTGGCGGGCAGCGCGATCACGTTCAAACAGACGGCGGTGTTCGAGGGGATCTGGCTGGGCTGCTTTGCGCTGTGGAGCGCCTGGCGGCAGGGTGCGGGGCCGGCGCGGCTGGCACTGCGTGCGCTGGTCCTTGCGCTCGCAGGGGCGGCGCCGATGCTCGCATTTGCGGCGGCCTACCTCGCGCTCGGCCACTTCGACGCGTTCTGGCAGGCGATGGTCATCTCGAACATGCGCAAAGCCTATCTCCTTGGCGACGACCAGGCGCGGCGGCTTGCCATTTTTGCCCTGTTCCTCGCACCGACACTGGTCCCTGCTGTCCTGTCGCTCACCCTGCTGGGCCGCGCGATGGGGATCGCCCGCTGGTTCCTGATCGGCTGGCTTGGCGCCGCCCTCGTCGGCTTTGCCAGCGTGCCGAACTTCATCGACCACTACGCGCTCCCGCTGATCCTGCCGACGAGCGTGGCGGCGGCGATGGCGCTGGGGTGGCGGCGCGGGACGGTGCTGACCGGTCTCGTCGTCCTTGCAGTCCTGTCGGCGATGCCGCTTCAGCAGCTCGGCCAGCGTGCAACCTCGCGTGCCCAGATGCAGGCGCTGGTGGGCCAGATAATGGGGCGCGACCCCGCACCGCGGCTGTTCGTGTTCGAAGGCCCGGTCTTTCTCTATCCGCTCACCGGCTCATACCCGCCGACGCCGCTGATCTTTCCGCTGCACCTGTTCTACGCGCCCGAGCGCAACACCAGCCAGTTCGATACGGCGGGCGAGGTGCGCAAGGTCCTGGCCTGGCGACCCACGACGATCGTGCGTGCGCATGGTCTGCGCAACGACTACCTGAACGTCGAGACCGACGCGATGGTGCGGAAATATCTCCAGGAGCGCTGCCGCCGCTGGCTCACGGCGCCACTCACCGATCGCTACGGCACGAACGAGTACGACATCTACGCCTGCGTCTGAGCGTGGGCGCCAGGTTTCGCTTCCGATCGAGACCACCAGTCGAGAAGCCGCGCTGGCGCGCATTGGTTTCTGATATAGGATCGGGCGGATCGAAGGTCGCAGGCCGTCAATTGACCTCGATCAATGCGGCGGGAAGCGGTCAGTGTAGGCCGGGTAACGGATTGGGAGGGTTGCCAAATGTTCTCGAAGTCACTCATGGGCACGGCGTGTGCCGCCATGCTCGCCGGCGCGACGCTGGCGCCCGGCGCCGCAGCACAGCCGACCATCGGAGCGCACGGCCCTGAAATCGTCGTCGAAGCACCGCGCTCGGTTCCGCTTCGCGGCGAGCGCAGCCCCTATACCGGTGCGCCGATCGTGGTGACCACGGTCAAGATTCCCGCGCTCTACGGCGATCTCGACCTCGCCAAGCCGGCCGATGCCGCGCGCCTGATGAAACGGCTCGAACGGGTCGCGCGCTCGGCATGTCTTCAACTCGATCAGCTTTACCCGCTCGATCCCGATCCCGAGTGCGTTCACCGCGCGGTCTCGGGGGCGATTGCCTCGGCAAAAACAGCGATAGCCGCGGCGAAAGCAAAGACCGCCAAAGCGCGCAGTCGCCGGCCCTAACGCCTTCCGCGTCGGCCTGGCGGAACCGGCTCAGCCGTGCCGCCGGATGATCTCCTCCGCGATGGGCACGTCTGCGGGGGCGAGGCCGATCGTCAGCAATTCGCGCGGCGCGACCCATGCGTAGGCGTCGTGCACCGATAGCTGCAGATCGTGGTGATCCAGCACGACCTGGACTGCGATAAGGTTGATCGCTCCGCCGGGATAGCGGTGGATCGCCTCGACCAGCACTTCGCCTGCGGTCGTGCCGACGCCCAGTTCCTCGTGAAGCTCGCGCACGATGCAGGTCTGCGGCGTTTCGCCCGCTTCCAGCTTGCCGCCGGGAAATTCCCATAGGCCGGCGAGATTCTGTCCATGCGCCCGCCGGGTCACCAGAACCATGCCGCTCACTATCGCGATGCCGGCGGCAACCTGCTTTATCGGGGCTTCGGGCATAAGGGGGGTGATTGTCCTTGCTGGCGACCGGCATGCGGCAGGACGAGCCGGGTTGCAATCGCGCGGCCGCCGGTCAACCACATGCATCCATGGCGACGTCTCCCCCATCCGGTGCCGAATCGAGCGAAGGGGATGTCCCTTCAGGCATCGATGCGCCCAAGGCATGGCGCCGGCGCGCGCGCCTGCTGCGCGAACGAGGCGACACGCAGGGCGGCCGGGCCGCCGAACTGCGCGCCATCGAAGCCTCGACCGGCGATCCGCTGCTCCAGTCGGCAGCGATGGCGCTGGTGGAGAACCGGCTGTCCGCGGCGGAGCCGCTGCTGCGCTCGCGGCTGAAGGAAGATCCGTTCGATGTCGCGGCGATCCGGATGCTGGCCGAAGTGGCCGGACGGATCGGGCGCTATCGCGATGCCGAGGCGCTGCTGCGCCGCGCGCTGGAACTCGCCCCCGCGTTCGCGCCGGCGCGGGCGAACCTCGCGACCGCGCTTCATCGCCAGGGCCGGACGACCGAGGCATTGGCCGAACTCGACCGGCTTGAGGCCGACATGCCCGGCTCGACCGCGCACGCCAACCTGCGCGCGGCAGTCCTCAGCCGGGCAGGGGCGTTCGAAGAGGCAATCCTGCTTTACGAGGACGTGCTCGCGCGGGCCCAGGCGCACCCCAAGATCTGGATGAGCTACGGGCACGCGCTCAAGACCGTGGGCCGCCAGGACGAAAGCATCGCCGCCTATCGCCGCGCGGTTGCGCTGATGCCTTCATTCGGCGAAGCGTGGTGGAGCCTTGCCAACCTGAAGACGGTCCGCTTGGGCAGGGATGACGTGGCGGCGATGCAGGCGGCGCTCGACGCACTGTCGACGAGCGCGGACGATCGCTTCCATCTCAATTTCGCGCTCGCAAAGGCGCTCGACGACCAGGGCGCGCACGCCGAATCGTTCGACCATTACGCGCAAGCCAACCGGCTTCGCCGCGAACTGTTGCCCTACAGCGCCGCCGTTACGACGGGCCTGGTGGATTCGCTGATCGCAACGTTCACGCCGCAGTTCTTCGCCGAGCGCGAAGGCCACGGCTGTCCCGCGTCCGATCCGATCTTCATCGTGGGCCTGCCGCGTTCGGGATCGACGCTGATCGAACAGATCCTTGCCACCCACAGCGAGATCGAGGGCACGGCGGAATTGCCCGACATGCCGCAGCTCGTGGCCGAACTCGGCAAGCGCTGCGGCTATCCCGAGGGACTTGGCTTGCTCTCGAGCGAGGAGCTGCGCGATCTGGGCCTGCGATACCTCGAGGGCGCAGCCACCCAGCGCCGCGATGGCAAGCCCCGCTTCGTCGACAAGCTTCCCAACAATTGGCAGCACATCGGCCTCATTCGCCTGATCGTGCCCAACGCGAGGATCATCGACGCCCGCCGCCATCCGCTGGACTGCGGGTGGTCCAATTTCCGCCAGCACTTCGCGCGCGGCCAGGCTTTCAGCTACGATCTGTCCGACATCGGCGCTTACTACGCCGACTACGTCCGATGGATGGCCCATCTCGATCAGGCAATGCCGGGCGCGGTCCACCGCGTGTATCACGAGGCGCTGCTCGACGATCCCGAAGGACAGGTCCGCAGCCTGCTGGCCGCGCTCGATCTCCCGTTCGAGGATGCCTGCCTGCGCTTTCATGAAAATCCGCGCGCGGTGCGTACGGCCAGCAGCGAGCAGGTACGCCGCCCGCTCAATCGCGACGGAGTGGGCCAGTGGCGCCCCGTCGCCGATCGTCTCGGTCCGTTGAAGGTGGCGCTGGGCACCGCATTGACGGACTATCCTTACCCCGGGTGATTGTTGCAGCGCGGCAACGCTCCGCCGACAATCTCACCAATCTGGCGACTCCAGCCGCTTTGGACGTTGCGTCGGGGGCCTTCGGGGTGGAGCATGCGAACTGGGCCGCTGGACGTTCTCTGGGAGGCGCTTGCCATGCGTTCGAAGCTCGTGCGGGACCGAATGGTCCCCGTCCTGCTTGCCACAACCATGTTTGCCGCCCCCGGCACCGCGTTCGCCCAGCAAGAGCCCCAGGCCTCCGGCGATACCGCCGACGCCGAAATCATCGTCACCGCCAACCGGCGCGAGGAAAACCTCCAGGACGTGCCGATCAGCGTGACCGCGATCGGCGAAGCGAAGCTCGACCAGGCGCAGGTCGCCAGCTTCGACGATTATGCCAAGCTCCTGCCCAGCGTCAGCTTCCAGTCGTTCGGGCCCAGCCAGTCGCAGATCTTCTTCCGCGGCGTGGCCTCGGGCGGAGACGGGCTCCATATCGGCCCGCTGCCCACCTCGAGCCTCTACCTCGACGAAATTCCGGTCACCACGATCTTCGGCTCGGTCGATGTCCATATCTACGACATCGCGCGGGTCGAGGCGCTGGCGGGACCGCAAGGGACGCTATTCGGCGCAAGCTCGCTGTCGGGTACGCTGCGGATCATCACCAACCAGCCGAGTACGAGCGGCTTTTCGGGCAACATCGACGTTCAGGGCAACAAGTTCGGCAAGGGCGACTTCGGCGGCTCGGTCGAAAGCTACATCAACGTGCCCCTGTCCGACCGCGCCGCGCTGCGCGTCGTGGGCTTCTACGAGAAGCAGGGCGGCTACATCGACAACATCGCGCAGACCCGGACCTTCACGCTCGACGACGGCGACCCGACGACCAACGTGGTCGTCAACAACTCGGCACTGGTCGAGAACGACTACAACGACGTCGAGACATACGGCGGCCGCGCCGCGCTCAAGATCGATCTGGACGATTCGTGGACGGCTACGCCGCAACTCATCTACCAGCATCAGGTCGCCCACGGCGGCTTCCTCTACGATCCGCGCAAGGGCGATCTCAACGTCACCGATTCCCTGCCGAGCGTGAACAAGGACCGCTGGTACCAGGCCGCGCTCACCATCCAGGGCAAGATCAGCGACTGGGACCTCACCTACGCCGGCGGATATTTTTCCCGCAAGGTCAACAACCGGCCCGACTATTCCTATTATTCGGTCGCCTACGATTCCTACACCTACGTCGACGACAACGGCGTCACCCAGTTCGGCTATGCGACATATTACCCCGACGGGAAGGGCGGCTTTCTCGATCCTACGCAGAACGCCATTCTGGGCGATACCTACACCAAGATCACGAACGAGCTGCGGATCAGTTCGCCCAGCGACCGCCGGATGAGGCTGACGGCGGGGCTTTTCATGCAGCGGCAGACCGACGCGGTGCGCGCCGACTACGAAGTGCAGGGCACCGGCGCTGCGGATTTCTCGCCATGGCTGTCGCCCTTCCCTGGCACGGACTCGGTCTATACCACCCGGGTAAAGCGGATCGACCGCGACTATGCCGCGTTCGCGCAGGGAGAATTCGACCTCACCGATGCGCTGACGGTGATCGGGGGCCTGCGCTATTACCGTTACAACAACACGATCTTCGGCTTTTCCGGGCCTAACACGGGCAGCAACCTGGCGACCTGCCTGACCACGACCCCCTACAAGACGGGACCGTGCGTGAACGTCGACAAGCGCTCGAAGGACGATGGCTTCATCTGGAAGGGCAGCGTCAAGTACCAGGTCACGCCCGACGTCATGGTCTATGGCACCGTCTCGCGCGGATATCGTCCCGGCGGCAACAACCGGCGGCCGGGCGTCGATCCGTTCAAGGCCGACACGCTCGACAACTACGAACTGGGCTGGAAGACGCGTTTCTCGAACGTCACCTTCAACGGAGCGGTGTTCTACGAAAAGTGGAAGGACCTGCAGTACAGCCTGGTCCCGGTGGGCCAGAACGGCCAGACCAACACCTACAACGCGGGCGACGCGCGGATTTACGGCATCGAGGGCGAAATCTCGGCGCGTTGGGGCGGGCTAATCCTGTCGGCCGGGGCGACTTACGTCGATGCGCAACTGACGACCGACTTCTGCCAGGTCGATCCGATCACCAAGAACATCGTCTGCGTCCCGGCGCAGGCGCCCGCCGCGGCAAAGGGCACGCGCCTGCCCGTCACCCCGAAGTTCAAGGGCAACGCCACCGCGCGCTACGAATTCCCGCTCGGCGCTTCGCAGGGCTTCGTTCAGGGCGTCGTCAACCACCAGGGCGGAACCCGGTCGTTCCTGACCGATGCGGACTTCGCCGCGGTCGGCGCGACGCGTGCGTTCACGACGTTCGACTTTTCGGCCGGGCTGCACTGGGACCAGTTCCGGCTGGAGGCATTCATTCAGAACGCCTTCGACAAGCGCGGGGCGCTCAGCCTCAACTCGGTGTGCGTCACCCAGATATGTGGGCAGTATTCGCGGATCTACCCGGTCAAGCCGCAGTTATTCGGGCTGAAGGCCGGCTACGATTTCTAGGCGCTAGGCGCGCATCGGCAAACCTGGTGCCAACCGCCTGGTGGACACGATGACGACCGGTCTCGCCGCGATTGGGCTGGCGCCACAGTAAACTTGTGGCGCCTTCGGGGGCGTGATACGCTCGATCCCGCAATGACTCCATCTCATTGGGGAGTCGCCATGCTCGGCCCACGCTTGACTCATGTCGCGGGGCACGCGCCGCGATAACCCTGCAGGTGAGAGGTCAGGGGCTCGCTCAATTTCGGTCGCAACGGAATTCCGCACGCATCGCGCGGGGTTCGAAAGCTTTTTTCTGTCGATGCGTCGCGGGCCTTTTGCTGCCCTCGTCGCGGCAGTTCTTGGAGTGTGGCATGAAATAAGGAGTGGCGAGACATGAAAACGGGGTCAGTTTGCCTTTCGGCTAAGTCGCCGCGCTTACGCGCAACCTTTGCCTGCGGCTTCTTGTCGCTGATGCTCGGGAGTTGCGGGAGCGGATCGAATTCAGCGAGTTCTTCCGTGACCCTGGGACAAGCTCCCACCGCCGCGCTCGCCCCGAAGCTCCAGCCGTCACCAGCGCCCCTGCTTGCCGCCTACCCGGGTGAGAACGAAGCGGTGGACGTATGGAACCAGAGGGCCGTAACCGCGCTCACCAACGCAACCACTGCCGGCACGCCGGGCGTCCAGTTCACGCCTCCCGTCGCGTTCATCCATCTCGCGATGGTTCAGGGCGCGGTGTACGACGCGGTCAACGCCATCAAGGGCGGGCACGACCCCTATCTGGCCGGACTGAAGGCGCCGACCAGCGCGTCCAAGGACGCCGCTGCTTCGACGGCAGCGCACGATGTCCTGGTCGCCATCGTCGATCAGGCGCCGTCGACGGCGAGCCTGACTCCCGAGGTCAAGTCCGCGATAAAGACGCGGCTCGATGCAGATTACACCGCTTCGCTGACACAGGTCCCGGATGGTGAGGCCGAGGCCAAGGGCATTGATGTCGGAGCCGCGGCTGCGGCGGCGATGCTGGCCAATCGGATGGGTGACGGCCGTTTCGGCCCGCCCGGTTTTACGGTCCCCGCCGTGCCGGGTCCGGGACAATGGCGCCCGGCGCCGGTGAACGATCCGAACGCATGGGTGCGCAACGTGCGGCCCTTCACTCTGCCGAAGTCGGAATACTTCCACACTTCAGGACCGAGCGACCTGACAAGCGCGCAGTACACCGCCGAATTCAACGAGGTGAAGGCGCTGGGCCGGGCTACCGGATCCACGCGAACGGACGCCCAGACCTTGCTGGCGTATTGGTCGGCCCCGCACCCCGTTCCCATGCTCTATGCGGCATTGCGCCAGGTGTCGGCCTCGAAGGGACTGACGATCACGGAACGGGCGCGGTTCTACGCCATGACCAGCATGACCGGGGCGGACAGCCTGATCAATTGCTGGGCGGAAAAGGCCCATTGGAGCTTCTGGCGGCCGGCGACGGCGATCCAGCTCGCCGACACCGACGGCAACCCCGCGACCGAGCCCGATACCGCGTGGACTTCTCTCCTGGCCCTGCCGCCTTACCCGGACGAACCTTCGGGCGCCAACTGCGCCTATAGCGGGGTGATGAACAGCGCGAAGGCGTTCTTCGACAACGACCAGGCGGAGTTTGACATAGCGAGCCCGGGCGTGGGAGTGGTGAACGGCGTGCCGACAGGATCGACCCGGCACTACAGCAGCTTCACCGCAGTCGTGGGCGACATGATCGAGGCGCGGATCCTCGGAGGCCTTCACTTCCGCAGGGCCGACGTGAACGGCGCCCTGCTGGGCCAATCGGTGGCGGCCTATGTCGATGCGAACTTCTTCAACTGCACCCCGCCGGGGCAGTGCAAAAAGGAAGAACGCGAGTAACGCTAGCGCGAGCCGCCTGGCGTTGAGGAGGCGTCAGCCTCTTTCGGGGTGTGGCCAGTCTGGAGCCGGACGCAAGGAAGCGAGCGTCCGGCTCCAGCGTCGCAACATCAGCTTCGGGCAGCTTGTATCAGCCGGATGGGCCGTGCCGCCCGATCCACTGGATTTGCTTCCTTAAAGTGTCGTGGGGTCCCTTCGCCAACGACACCGTTGCGGCCATTTGGCTAATCGGCCACACTGGGTGCCCCGCTCCGATGGAGACCGCTCATGAAGTTGAGTCCATTCGGCGTCGCTTTCGCTCTCTCGGCCTCGGCGGCCACCAGCCCAGCACTGGCCGGTCACAGCGCTTCAGACGCTTCGCTCGCTGTTGCGCCGGTGATGATAGAGCGAATGACTACAGTCGAAATCCGTGACGCCATTCGTTCCGGCAAAACGATTGTCCTGATACCTAGCGGTAGCACAGAAGCCACCGGGCCGGCGGTCGCGCTTGGAAAGCATCTCGTTCGCGCAAATTACATTGCTGAGAACGTCGCCCGAAAACTGGGCAACGCGCTTGTCGCGCCAGTAATGCCGTTCGCACCAACGACAGACGAGGCCCGTTTTCCAGGAACGGTAAACCTCTCTGCAGACACATTTACCAGAGTGAACGAAGACGTTGCGGAGAGCATGGTCAGAACCGGATTCAAGTACGTCGTCTTCATCGGCGACCACGACCAAAACCAGCCGCTTCTTCGTGCGCTTGCTAGCAAACTTGATGACAAACATCGCGCGGAAGGCGTGCGAGTTTTTTTCTCAAGCGACGCCTATGCCAAGACAAACCAGCAAATCGACGAATATCTCCGTGTAAAAGGATACCCGCCGAGCAGACATGGCGGCATATCCGATACCTCGCTCACATGGGCCGCCAATCCCGATTACGTTCATCCGGAGCGGCTCGTCTTAGGCGCTCCAGTCCCGCCACCGGGCGCCCCTCTATCGTTGGATGGCGTCGGCATCGAAGGCGATCCGCGCCGAGCCTCACGGGACCTAGGTCTGATGTTCCTGAACTGGAAGGTGAAGAACGCCGTGGCCGAAATCCGCACTTTGGTGAGCGGCAAAAGAGAGTGAACTCGGGCGTCAGCGAAATCGCCACCAGACACGCGATCACAGCCGCAGTAGGAACCTCGCCATTCGCGCAAGGCTGCGACCTTTGGAGTCGCTCCCGACCCTATTTCGGACGCGACAGGGATCCTATGCGCTACCGACGAGCTGACGCCACAGCGCCCCAGCGGGAGGTAGTTCCGCTTAACCTTGTGGATTTGCCTGCTGAAAGAATGGTGCCGCTTACAGGATTCGAACCTGTGACCCCATCATTACGAATGATGTGCTCTACCGACTGAGCTAAAGCGGCCCGTGTGCCAGGGCGCGCGTTTAGACAGGGTGGGGCGCGGGGGCAAATCCTTTTGCGTAGTGCAGGGCAGCTTCGTGCCTTGCACGCCGCGCGCTACTTGAGCGCCAGGGTGCTGCCGGTGCCCAGCAATTCGAGGGCGAGACGCGCTGCTCGCCGCGAATCGAGCCACTGGCCGGTCGCCAGCTCGAGATCGTAGCGATCCCCGCTTTGTACCGCGGCCAGGTAGAGGCTGCGAGCGCGGGCGGCATCGCCAAGGCGCGCATAAGCGGTGCCGAGGTTGATCAGCCGTGCGGGGTCGTCCTGGCTCAGTTCACGATTGCCTTCGATCCGCGCGATGGCGGCGCGGGTCTGTCCGGCCGCGAGCTCGGTGTAAGCGACGTCCACGCGATCGCCTTCGGGATGCGCGGTCGCGGTGCCGGTCACCACGACAGGGGCCTGTGCGAGCAGAAGGGGCAGGAGGAAGAGCGGTGCGGGCATCGTTGAGGCATCCTCGTTGTCTTTCTTTCGATGAAGGATATGTCCCACCGCCTCCATCGCGCAACAAAACTGTAACAGTGTCATAAAACTGCAATGTTCGGGGAGGGGCCTGGCCGGATCAGGTGCCGATTCCGGATGTCATTATTGTCATCGATCACGCTCTTTGAATTGTGACAGCCATTGTCTTCGTTCCGCAGCCAAACTGTCACGGTCAGCTTCTATCGGACCCCCTGAGGCAGCGACGATCTGCCGAATCAGCAATCGATTCAGGGGAAAGACCGTGACGAAGAAATTGTGGCCGCTGGCGTTGGGTTGCAGCACACTGGCTCTCGCCGGCTGTGGTCCGAGCGATATTGCATCGCCCGGGAGCAGCGGAAGTGTGACGATCAACAACCCGGCCCCGGCGCCGACCCCTTCGCCCACGCCGACCCCGGTCAGCACCGTTACCGCCGCGGCCGGCTGTCCTACCATCGCCGACGCGCAGGGCCTGACGGATGGCGGGACGATCAGCGGACCCACCGGTTCGTATCGCGTCTGCACCCTGCCTTCCGTGATCAAGACGTCGTCGACGCTCCCGAAGGTGTCGGGTCTGCTCTATGAATTGAACGGCCGCGTGAACGTCGGCTGCGACGGCGGTTTCCGCGCCCCGACGGCTGCGGCGCCGGTCACTTCCACCACCGTCGGCTGCAGCACCGCGCTTACCGCCGATACCAACGTGACGCTGACCATCGCCGCCGGCGCCATCCTGTACGGCAAGACCGGCCAGTCCTGGCTCGCCGTCAACCGGGGCAACAAGATCAATGCGGTCGGCACCGCCACGCAGCCGATCGTGTTCACCAGCCGCGACAACGTCCTCGGCCTCAACGATGATACCAGCCAGGGCCAGTGGGGCGGCGTCGTCCTGATGGGCCGCGGCATCGTCACCGACTGCAGCGTCGGCAGCGTCGCTTCGGGCACCTGCGAGCGCGACACCGAAGGCTCGGCCGACCTCGCCCGGTTCGGCGGCGCGGACAACACTTATAACGCCGGGCGGATGAGCTTCGTCCAGATCCGCTATTCGGGCTTCGTCCTGGGTGCCGACAAGGAGCTGCAGGCGCTGACCACCGAGGGCATCGGATCGGGCACGACGCTCGACCATATCCAGGCCCACAACAGCTCGGACGACGGTTCGGAGTTCTTCGGCGGCGCGATCAACTTCAAGTACTACATCGCGACCGGTGCGGACGACGACAGCCTCGACGTCGATACCGGCGCGCAGGGCAACTTCCAGTACGTGCTCCAGTTGCCCCGCGCGGGCCGAGGCGACGCGCTGTTCGAGATCGACAGCAACGGGTTCGAGAGCGACACCCCGCGCACGAAGCTCAACGTCGCGAACTTCACCGCGATCCAGCCGCAGACGAGCGCCGACAACGAAGCAGCCGACCTTGCGGCCTCGCTGTTCCGCGGCAACTCGGACACGACGCTAGTCAACGGCATCCTGCTTGCTCCGTCCAACGAATGCGTCCGCATGAACGGGTCGGGCACAACGCCCGCAACGCTCACCGCGCGCTCGGTGGTGATGCAGTGCAACGCCACCAAGTACCTCGGTACCGGTGGCTACACCGCGACGCAGGTGTCGAGCTTCTTCGGCTCGGGCTCGAACAACAACAACGACGCCTTCACTCCGTCGCTGACGAGGCAGTTCATCGACGGTGCGAACGAGACCGCGGTCACCGCGACCGATCCGAAGACGATCTCCAGCTTCTTCGACACCACGACCTGGATCGGCGCCGTGCGCAACGCTTCGGACACATGGTACGCCGGCTGGACCTGCAACAGCGCGACCGCGAACTTCGGTTCGACGTCGAGCGCCTGCACCTCGCTGCCGACGACCTGATCCGGCTGCCGCTTTGGAACCGGGGGCGGCCGCAACGGCTGCCCCCGCAACTGCATTCAAAAGACAAGGACCGCTCCATGTCCACGCCGCTGCGGCTCGCCGGAGCCCTCCTCCTCACCTCCGCCCTCGTTGCCCCGATGCACGCGGTCGCCCAGGTCGAAAACCCGACCCCGGCGCCCACCACGGGCGATCAGGTCGCTGAGCCCGCGCCTGCCCCCGAGCAGCCAGCCGAAGAGCCGGTCGAGATTTCGGTCCCCGGGGCCGGCAACGAGATCGTGGTTACCGGCGCGCGCGACCGCAACATTTCCAAGTCGTCGGATCAGGTGGTCTCGGTGCTCGGCACGGCGGAGATCGCGCGGACGGGCGAGGGTAACATCGCAGGCGCACTGGCGCGCGTCACCGGCCTCAGCGTCGTGGGCAGTGGGCTCGTCTATGTTCGCGGCCTTGGCGATCGCTACAGTCTCGCGCTGCTGAACGGCTCGCCGCTGCCAAGCCCCGAGCCGCTGCGCCGCGTGGTTCCGCTCGACATCTTCCCGAGCGGGGTCATCGCCTCGTCGCTTGTCCAGAAGAGCTATTCGGTGAACTACCCGGGCGAGTTCGGCGGCGGCGTCATCAACCTGACGACCAAGGCCGTCCCGAAGGATCCGTTCCTGACCTTCGGCATCGGCGTTTCGGGCGATACCGAAACGACCGGCCATCTCGGCTACACCTACTACGGGAGCAAGAGCGACAATTTCGGCTTCGACAACGGCCAGCGGGACATCCCGCCCGCGCTCGCGGCGTTCCTGAGTAGCGGCGAGCGGATCAGTTCGGGCAATGTCGACACCCAGGCTATCGCCGGGCAACTGGTCAATTCGCGCAACGGCGTGGTCCAGCGCTGGAAGCATATGCCGCCGAACTTTTCCGCCAATCTCAGCGGCGGCAAGTCGTTCCCCCTCGGCGACGGCGAGCTCGGCGTGATCGCCGCTGCGGGTTACAGCAACCGCTACACCACCCGCCAGCCGCGCCAGCAGTCGTCATTGAGCGCCGACCTTTCGACGCTCGAAAGCGATTTTCTCCAGCTCAATACCGATCAGCGGATCGTCGTGAACGCACTCCTCGGGCTGGGCTACGAATTTGGCCCGAACAAGGTGCGGTGGACGAACCTTTATGTGCGCGACACGATCAAGCAGGCGCGCCTCAGCCTCGGCAATCGGCAGGGGACGGGGGTCGATTTCCTCCAGCAGAAGACTGCCTGGTACGAACGCCAGCTGATCGATACCCAGTTGGTCGGTGAATTCACCCTGACCGACGTGCTCAAGGCCGACGTGCGCGGCGGATACGCCAATTCCCAGCGTGAAGCGCCCGGCGAACTCGCGTTCGAATACGTCCGCACCAACTCCGCCTCAGATCCGTTCGGCGCCTACTTCATCAACCGCCTCAACAACGGCAACCGCGGTGATGGGCAGATCACCTATAGCGATCTCAACGAGGACCTCTTCTCGGCGGGCGTCGACCTTACCTATCTCGTCACGCCGTCGATCAGCGCCACGCTGGGCGGGGCCTGGTCGGATACGCACCGGACAAGCTCGCGCCGCGATTTCCAGTTCCAGGCGCCGAGTTCGTTCCCTTCGGGCGTGGCGCTGTTCCGCCCCGACTTGCTGCTGGCCCCCGGCATCGTCAACTTCTTCAAGATCAGCCTGATCGAGACCGACGAAGGCAATCCGGCGTTCGACGCCCGGCTGCGCAACTATGCCGGTTACGGCAAGGTCAACGCCCAGATCACCGACGAGCTGAGCATCGATGCGGGCGTGCGCTTCGAAAAGGCGACGCAAAAGGTTTCGCCGATCCAGGTCTTCTCGACCCCCGGCGCGTCGACCGCATCGACCGACCTGCGCCGCGACTACTGGCTACCGGCGGCAACGCTGACCTGGCAGTTCCGGCCTGACATGCAGGTGCGGCTGAGCGGATCGAAGACGATAGCCCGTCCGCAGTTCCGCGAACTGATCAACCAGCCTTACTACGATCCCGATTCCAACCGGCCCTATCGCGGCAATCCGCTTCTCGTGGACAGCCAGTTGTACAACGCCGAGGCGCGGTACGAGTGGTACTTCGCGCCCGAGCAGCGGCTTTCGCTGTCGGGCTTCTACAAGCGGATCGACAAGCCGATCGAAGCCTTCCTTGCCGGTGGCGACCTCGTGACCTCGTTCGCCAACGCACCCGAGGCGACGCTTTATGGCGCCGAGTTCGAGGCGCAGAAGTACGTCAATCTCGACGGGATCGGCGGCGAGGGAAGCTTTCTCGCCAATCGCCGCCTGGTGCTCATCGCCAACTACACCTTCACCAAATCGAAGCTGAAGGTCTCGCCGACCGACACGACGACCGTCTTCGGTGCCGCATCGACCATCGCCAGCGACTACTTCCGCGATGGTTCGCCGATGACCGGCCAGTCGGATCATATCGTCAACTTCCAGCTCGGCCTGGAAAACCGCGATCGGCTGTCGCAGCAGACGATCCTGGTCAGCTATGCTAGCGATCGCGTGGTCAGCCGGGGCCTCAACGGCTCGCCGCCGCAACCCGACGTGATCGAGCGTCCGGGACTGCGAATCGACCTTGTCGCGCGCGAGGGTTTCGACCTGTTCGGCAAGGAACTCGAGATCAAGGCCGAGGCCCGCAACATTACCGGGCGCAAGCACGAGGAATTCCAGCAGTCCGGCACGAACCGGGTCGATATCAACACCTATGATGTCGGCACGACTTTCGCCCTCTCGGGCTCGGTGAAATTCTGATCGGCTGAGGGGCCGCGGCCGGGAAGCGTTCCGGCCGCGCCCTTATGCCGGGTCGAGGATATAGCCCATCGAGCGCACCGTGCGCAGCGGATTGCCGGCACCGCCGGCAAGCAGCGCACGACGCAGGCGGCCCACCCAGACATCGACCGTGCGTTCGTCGATTGTCGGTTCCTGCTTGCCGAGTCCCGCGATGAGCTGGCTGCGGGTGAAGATCCGCCCGGGATGCTCGGCGAAAAAGCGCAACAGCCGGAATTCGTTGGGCATCAGCGCGATCCGTCGACCGCGATAACTGACCTGCAGCGTGCCGCTGTCGATCGCCAGATCGCCGTGGCGGATGACGTTGCCCGGGGGCGCCGCATGCAGTTCGCCGGGTGAAAGCGACATGATCCGGTCGAGCAGGCGCGTCCGGTCGAGCGGACCGACCATATAGTCGTCTGCCCCCGCGCGTAGCGCGCGGCGGCGGGCCTCGGGATCGTCCTCTTCGAGCACCATGGTGATGTGCGCGCCCTCTGTCTGCGGGCTGGCGCGAAGCCGGCGGCAAAGTTCCAGCCCGCTCAGGTCCGGCAGGAGCCAGTCGACGAAAACCCAGATCGATCCATCGAACAGGCGGTCCGGGGCGGTGCTGCCAAGCGGCGCGAATTCGACCACGAGGTCATCGTGAACCAGACCTTGGAGACTGGCCACGATCGGGTCGGTCAGAAGGATACTGATCTTTGTCATCGCGGTGCGAAAACCCCCTGCAAGCCCTAACTCTGGCGGGTTTTTGTGACGGAGGGATGACGATTGCCCGCTGCCCGATCGCCGGGGTGTGGGCCGCCGGCACATTCGCGGCTTTGCGATCGGGCAGGTCGGGGATAGGCGGTTTCAAGGACCACGACGAGGTCGCCTCGCAGGCCGGCGATTCCCGGCGGACCCTCAGGAAACGAAGGCGCGACACTGATGGAAGAAGCCGGACACGGATTGCTCTTGCGCGACGGGTTCCTGCTCCTCGGATTCGCGCTGGCGTTCGTTCTCGTATTCCGCCGGCTGGGGCTTGGCGCGACCTTGGGCTACCTCGTCGCCGGCGCGCTCGTCGGTCCGCATGTGCTCGGACTCGTGGGTGATGCCGAATCGAAGATCGGCATCGCCGAACTCGGGATCACGCTTCTGCTGTTCGTGGTGGGGCTCGAACTCAATCCGGCCCGGCTGTGGCGGATGAAGCGCGATATCTTCGGGCTCGGGTTGCTTCAGGTCGCGGCCTGCGGGCTGGCAATTGCCACGGTCATCGCATTGTTCGCCCGCTTCTCGATACCCGCCGCGCTTGCCCTGGGCCTGCCGCTCGCGCTGTCCTCGACAGCGCAGGTGCTGCCGATGCTGCAGTCGTCGGGCCGACTGCGCACCCCGTTCGGCGAGCGCGCTTTCGCCATCCTGCTGTTCCAGGACCTGTCGATTATCCCGCTGATCACGATCATCGCCGCGATGAGCCGCAATCCCGCGGATGCGGGCGGTCCCCCGGGCTGGCTGCTGGCGCTGTACACCGTCGGCGCGGTCGTGGGGTTGATCGCCGCCGGCCGGTTCCTGATCCGTCCGCTGTTCCGCCTGATCGGCAACCTCGGCGAGCGCGAGATGTTCGTCGTCGCCGCATTGTTCACGGTGGTCGCGTCGGCCGCGCTGATGGAACTGCTCGGCCTTTCGACCGCACTGGGCGCGTTCATCGCCGGCGTTATGCTGGCCGACTCGCCCTACCGGCACGAGCTGGAGGCGGATGTCGAGCCGTTCCGCTCGATCCTCCTCGGGCTGTTCTTCCTCGCTGTGGGGATGATGCTCGACCTCGGCGCCATCGCCGAACGGCCGCTGTTCGTGGCGCTGATGGCCCTTGCGCTGATCGCGGTGAAGGCAGGGGTGATCTTCCTCATCGGGCTTGCGTTCCGCATGACCTGGCGCTCGGCGCTCGCGCTTGGCCTGCTCCTGAGCCAGGGCGGCGAGTTCGGCTTCGTGCTGTTTGCGCAGGCTACCGATGCGCTCCTGATCTCGCCCCAGGCGGCCAGCCTGTTCGGCGCGGTGGTGACCGTATCGATGGCCACCACGCCGTTCCTGATGGCGATCACCGCCGGCGTTCGCGCCGCGCCGGTGACGCGCGACGAGGAGCGCGAGGGACCGGTCTCCGACGGCGCGAACGCGCTGGTCGTCGGGTACGGCAGGTTCGGCCAGACCGTGGCCCAGATGCTGATCGCCAGCGACGTGCCGGTCACGCTGATCGATACGGATATCGAGATGATCGACGTCGCCGAGCGGTTCGGCAGCAAGGTCTATTTCGGCGACGGCACCCGGCTCGACCTGCTGCGCCAGGCAGGCGCTTCGGAAGCCTCGCTGATCCTGTTCTGCATCGACGGCGACCAGCTCGAGCGCGAGATGATCGAGGCGGTTCACGAGGCGTTTCCCGGGGCGACGATCTTCGTGCGCGCCTATGATCGGCGCGCGGTGCTCAAGCTCAAGGGCAGCCCGGCACGCTACGTGGTGCGCGAGGTGATGGAATCGGCGGTGAAGATGGCGCGTCTCGCGCTCGAGAGCCTTGAGATCGGGGAAGAGGGCATCGACCGTTCGGAGGACATGTACCGCGCGAGCGACCGCGAGCGGCTGAAGGTGCAGTTCGCCGAAAACGACATCACCGCCGCGCGCGACCGGATCATCACCCAGCCGCAGCGAAGCTGATCAGGCGGCGGCCGAAACCACTTCCTCCAGGGCCTCGCTCGCTTCCAGCCACGCGGCCTCGGCATCGTCGATCCTGTCCGAGAGTTCGGCGCGGCGTTTCATCAACTCGGTCATCGTCAGCGCGGCATATTCGGGCGCGGCGGAGTCGGGCGAGAACATTGCGTGGTCGACCGCCTGTCGCGCCGCAACCAGCTTTTCCAGTGCCGATTCGGCGCTCTTCGCGCGGCGGCGCAATTCCTGCCCGCGCTCGCGCGCTTCGGCGGCGGCCTTGCGCTGGTCCTTCTTGTTCAGGCCCTTGCCCGCCGACTTTCCGCCGTCTGCCCGTGCGGTGGCGGGGTCGCGGGCAAGGACGAAGGCGATGTAACTCTCGATCGACCCGTCGAATTCCGCCGCGGTGCCGCCGTCGACCAGGACAAGCCGATCGGCAGTCATTTCCAGCATGTGACGGTCGTGGCTGACCATGACCACCGCGCCCGAATAGTCGTTGAGCGCCTGGATCAGCGCCTCGCGCGCATCGACATCGAGGTGGTTGGTCGGCTCGTCGAGGATCAGGAGATGCGGCGCGTCGCGCGTGATGAGGGCCAACGCCAGCCGCGCCCGTTCGCCGCCCGAAAGCTTGCCCACCTGGGTCGTCGCCTTGGGCCCTGAAAAGCCGAACCGTCCGAGCTGGGCCCGGACCGCACTTGGGCTTGCGCCCTTCATCAGCACCGTCATGTGCTGCAGCGGGGTTTCGTCGCGGTCGAGTTCCTCGACCTGGTACTGGGTGAAGTAGCCGACCTTCATTCGTCCGCTGGCGGTCATCGCGCCGTCGAGCGGTGCGAGCTGTGCGGCCAGCAGCCGCGCGAGCGTGGTCTTGCCGTTGCCGTTCCGGCCCAGCAGCGCGATCCTGTCGTCGGGATCGAGCCGCAGGTTGAGCCGGCTCAGGACGGGCTCGCGGTCGTAGCCGACGCTCGCGGTGTCGAGGGTGATCAGCGGCGGCCGCAACGGTTCAGGGCTGGGGAAATCGAAGCTGAGCGAAGGATCGTCGACCAGCTCGGCGATCGGCTGCATCCGCGCGAGCGCCTTGGCGCGGCTTTGCGCCTGCTTGGCGGTCGAGGCGCGGGCGGAGTTTCGCGCCACATAGTCCTGCAGCTTCTCGCGCTGCGCCTGCTGGCGGGCGCGGGCCGAGGCGATCTGGGCCTGACGCTCGGCGCGCTGGCGTTCGAACGCGTCGTAGCCACCGGGATAGAGCGTCAACTTGCCGCCCGAGAGATGAAGGATGTGGTCGACAACGTTGTTGAGGAAATCACGCTCGTGGCTGACGAGCAGGATCGTCGCCGGATAGGACTTGAGGAAGTCCTCGAGCCACAGCACGGCCTCGAGGTCGAGGTGGTTCGAAGGTTCGTCGAGCAGGAGCAGATCGGGGGCGGAGAACAGCAGCGACGCCAGCGCCACGCGCATGCGCCAGCCGCCCGAAAAGCTGTCGAGCGGGCGATGCTGCGCTTCTTCGTCGAAGCCCAGGCCGACCAGGATGCGCGCGGCGCGCGCGGGGGCAGAGTGGGCCTCGATGGCGATCAGGCGTTCGTGGATCTCGGCCAGGCGCGCCGGCGCCTCGCACATCTCGCTTTCGACCATCAGATCGGCACGCTCGGTATCTGCGGCAAGGACCGTCTCGAACGGAGAGGCGGCCCCGGCGGGCGCTTCCTGCGCGATGTAGCCGAGGCGGCTGCCACGCGGCTTGTCGACCCGCCCGGCATCGGCCTCGAGCATTCCGGCGATGACCCGGACGAGCGTCGACTTTCCCGCGCCATTGCGCCCGATCAGCCCGATCCGGCCCCGGGGCGGCAGACGCGCCGAGGCATCGTCGATGATCGTGCGTCCGCCGAGGCGAACGGTTATCCCGGATATGTCGAGCATCGGCGGCCCCTAGCGGCTGCGGTACGGCGCGGCAATCGGCCTTCAGGCCGGGCGCGGACCCTGGCCCTTCGGCTTGTCATGGCGACGGAACGGCGGCTTGCCTCCGGGACGGCGCGCATCGTTGGCGCCGCCGTGCTGCTTGCGGGGCGGAGCGCGGGGCGGCTCGGGCGACGGCTCGATCCTGATACCGCTCTCGTCCTCGGCGCCCGGAGTCGCAGTGCGCTTGAGCGCGTCACTGAAGCGGCCGGCGACCGCGCGCGGCACCTGAAAGTAGGTTTCGCCCGGGGCGATGCGGATCGCCCCGATCTCGCCACGGGTGATGTGGCCGCGACGGCACAGCAGCGGCAGGATCCATCGCGGATCCGCATTCTGGCGGCGGCCGATATCCATGCGGAACCAGACGACGTCGTCGAATCCCGGGCGGTGGTGGGCGGTCGAAACGCCGGCGGTGCCGCGATCGCGGGTGGAGATGTCGATCAGTTCCTCCGGTTCCGGCAGCCGCGCGGCATGCGCACGGACGAGCGCGACGGCGATCTCCTCGGCGCTCTTGCTTTCGAGCAGCCGGGCGGCGAGCGCGCGCTCCTCCTCGCTCGATTCGACTGGCGCCATCAGCGTCGTCAGCAGACGCTCGCTGTCCTGCGCCCGGATTGCCGCGGCGCTGGGCACTTCGACCCATTCGGCGGCGATCCGCGCGCTCTTCAGCATCATCTCGACCCGGCGGCGGCGGGGGTAGGGCACGACGATGACCGCGGTGCCCTTCTTCCCGGCGCGGCCCGTCCGGCCCGAACGGTGCTGGAGCACCTCGGCATCGCGCGGCACTTCGACGTGGATTACCAGGCTGAGCGAGGCGACGTCGATCCCGCGCGCGGCGACGTCGGTAGCCACGCAGACGCGGGCCCGCTTGTCGCGCAGCGCCTGGAGTGCGTAGTTGCGCTCATTCTGGCTGTGCTCGCCCGAAAGCGCGACCGCGGCGAAGCCACGCTCGACCAGCGCGGCGTGCATGTGGCGGACGTTGTCGCGCGTCGCGCAGAACAACATCGCCGTCTCTGCTTCATGGAAGCGCAGCAGGTTGATCACCGCGTGTTCGATATCGGCGGGCGACACGGCCACCGCCTGGTACGCAATGTCGCCATGGCCGCGATCGTCTCCCACCGTCGAGATGCGCAGCGCATCGCGCTGGTAGCGCTTGGCGAGCGCGACGATCGGCCGCGGCATCGTGGCCGAGAACAGCAGGGTCCTGCGGCCATCGGGGGTGGCGTCGAGAATTTCCTCGAGATCGTCGCGAAAGCCCATGTCGAGCATCTCGTCGGCTTCGTCGAGCACCACGAAGCGCAGGCCGGTAAGGATCAGCGCGCCGCGCTCGAGATGATCGCGCAGGCGCCCCGGGGTGCCGACGACGATGTGCGCGCCCTGCGCCAGCGCACGTCGTTCCTTCGACGGATCCATGCCGCCGACGCAAGTCACGATTCGTGCCTGGGCCCCGGCGTAGAGCCAGGTCAGCTCGCGGCTGACCTGGAGCGCCAGTTCGCGCGTCGGCGCGATCACGAGCGCCAGCGGAGCCCCGGCGCGGGGCAGGGTTTCAGCATCCCCCAGCAGGTCGCGCGCCATGGCGAGGCCGAAGGCGACGGTCTTGCCTGAGCCGGTCTGGGCAGAAACGACCAGGTCGCGCCCCAGCGCATCGGGTTCGAGGACTGCCGCCTGGACCGGTGTCGGGGCGGAATAGCCCTGTTCGGCAAGCGCTGCGGCAAGGGGCGGAGGGAGGTGGGAAAAGGGCATCGGGCTCGATTTTCGGTTGCCGCGCAGGCACGCGGGGGATGGCACATTGCGGTCAGCCCCGCCATTGGGGGCGGGTGCGCGGCCGGAAGTCAGTTGGCGGGATCCGCGACGGATCGCGGACCGGCAGTTCGTGCGGCGCCATTGCGCGCCGAGGCGGTTGGAGGCCCGAGCCGGAATCGAACCGGCGTGCAAGGATTTGCAGTCCTCTGCGTAACCACTCCGCCATCGGGCCTAACCGGGCGAGCCGCGCGCCTAGCCTAGCATGGCCCGCACTTCAATGGCCAAGGCGAGTGCCGGCCTTCAGCGGCGGGCGGCGGCCGACTTGTCGCGCACCGCCTTGAACTCCGATCCCGGCTTCCATTCCGGCCAGCGGGACGAATTGGCAAGGTCGGTGCCGATCGCCTGCATCACCTCGATATCCTGCACCGCGCCCGCCAGGTTCCAGTCGGGGCTCCATGCGTCGCAGGCCTGGTGATAGCATTTGCCGGTATAGGCATCGACCCATGCCTGGCCCGCGGCCTTGCCACCATCGACAAGGTCGCTTGCGCCGGCGATGCCCATCAGCAACAGGACCGGCACGCCGCGCTTGGCGAGGCTGAAGTGATCGGCGCGGTAGAACAGCCCGCGCTCGGGCAGGCTTTCGGGGCTGACCGTGCGCCCCTGCGCAGCGGCGAAGCGGGCAAGGTCGTCCTCGAGCGTGTCCTGCCCGCGACCGACGAGAATGACGTCGCGCGCCCGACCCGCGGTCTGGAGGATGTCGAGGGTGAGGTTGGCAACCGTCTTTTCGAGCGGATAGATCGGCGCCGCGGCGTAGAACGCGGAACCCAGAAGCCCGCGCTCTTCAGCCGTCCATGCGGCGAAGACCACGCTGCGTACGGGCGGTGGGCCGGACTTCAGATTGCGGGCGATCTCGATCAGTCCGGCAATGCCTAGCGCGTCGTCGTTCGCGCCCGCGCGGTATTTTCCACCCGGCGCGCCCGGCGCGGCGGCTCCGTAAGCGTCCCAGTGCGCCCCGTACATCACGACTTCGTCGGGTCGGCGCGCGCCGGGTATCCGGGCCAGGACATTGTGGCTTTCGACCACCTCGTGGCTGACCGGGACGGAGGCATCTAGCTTCGCGCCGAGCGCAACCGGGCGGAAACCCTTGCTCCGCGCTGCGCGCCTGAGCTTTGCCAGGTCCAGCCCCGCAGCGCTGAAGATGCGCTCGGCCGCATCGCCCGCCAACCAGCCCTGCAGTGCCAGCCCGCCGGTTCCCGGTGCTCTCACGATGTCGTAGTTTTCGCCGTTCGAGCTTGCCGCGACGTTCCAGCCGTACCCCGCGCCGTCGGTATCGTGGATGATTAACGCGCCCGCCGCGCCGCGCCGCACGGCTTCCTCGTACTTGTAGGTCCAGCGGCCGTAATAGGTCATCGTCCGGCCGCCGAACTTGCCAAAGGCGCCTTCCCCCTTGGCCGCGACGAAATCGGGGTCGTTGATCAGGAAGACCGCGACCTTGCCCTTGAGGTCGGCACCCTTGAAATCGTCCCACCCGCGCTCCGGCGCGTCGACGCCATAGCCGACGAAGACCAGCGGCGCCGCCCGGATCGTCGCAACGTCCGCGGGCATCAGCGTTGTGAGCGCTACGTCGGTGTCGGGGGCCAGGGGAACGGTCTTGCCGCCCACGGTGACCGACAACGTCGTCGGCGTGCCCAGCCTCGTATGGAGCAATGGCACGGCCTGGGTCCAGCCGCCGTCAGTGCCGCCGGGTTCGAGCCCCAGTTCCTGGAACCGCGCGATCAGGTAGCCGATCGTGCGGTCTTCGCCGCGACTTCCTGGCGCGCGTCCTTCGAACGTGTCCGACGCAAGCGTGCGCACCGTCCGGGTCAGATTATCGGGCAGGATAGGCATGCCCTGCCCGGTTGGCGCGCCGGCGCCAGCCGGTTGGGCGAGTGCTACGACCGGCGCGCTGCTGAGCATCAGCGCAAGAGCGATCAGCCTTGACGGATTGGTGCGACCCATTGCCGTTCAATCCTGCGGATTTGTGAAGCGCCCGGGCCGCCGCTCGAGCCCTGCCAGGACCGCCTCGCGCTGGTTGGGCGAATACATCAGCTTGTGCTGCTCGTGGCTTTCCAGATGCAGGATCTGGTCCGTGGTCAGCTCGTGCATCCGTTCCGACAATCGCTTGGCCGCGCGAACGGCATGGGGATTCTTGCCCGCGATCTCGTGGGCCAGCGCCATCGCGCGCGCCAGGGGATCGGCATCGACATGGGTCGCGAAACCGAACCTCTGCGCTTCCTCGCCGGAAAATTCCCGGTGAGTGTAGGTCAGTTCGCGTAGAACGTCGTCGCGCACGTTGCCCCGCCACAGCCAGTAACCGCCCATGTCGGGGACAAGCCCCCACTTGACCTCCATTACTGCCATCCGCGCGTCAGGCGAGACGATCCGGATATCCGCCCCGCTCGCGATCTGGAGCCCGCCGCCGAAGCAGACCCCGTGGATCGCGGTGATCACCGGCATGGGCAGCTTGCGCCAGACCACCGCAGCTTGCTGCGCCCGGTTGGCGTTGCCGTGCGTCCGGTCCGTCAGCGAGCCTTCGCTGTGGCGGTCGGTACGCGCCATCGAGGACAGGTCGAGCCCCGCGCAGAACGACCGCCCTTCGCCCGAAAGAACCACGCAGCGCGCCTCGGGCATGTCGAACAGGCGCTGGCCGGTCTCCACGATCGCCGAGAACATCGCATCGTCGAGCGCGTTCATCTTGTCGGGCCGCGAAAGCAGGACATGCGCCACACCGCCTTCGAGGGTGATCTTCACGCGGGTTTCATCGCTCATCTTCCGGAATCCTCCATGAAGCAGCCGCTGCACGCGGCTTTCTCGCCTGTTCGCCCATCGGCGGCGAGGCGTCCAGTCAGAACTGGCCGGAGAAAGCCGGGCGCAACCGCCCCGTGATCGTCAGGCCGCGGTGGAATTGACGCCCATGCTGGCGAGATAGCGCTTTATGTTGCGCGCGGCCTGGCGAAGCCGCTGCTCGTTCTCGACCATCGCGATCCGCACGTACCCTTCGCCGTCCTCGCCATAGCCCACGCCTGGCGCCACCGCGACTTCGGCATGGGTGAGCAGCTGCTTGGAAAATTCAAGGCTGCCCATTTCGCGCAACGCGGGCGGGAGCGGTGCCCAGGCGAACATGGATGCGGGCGGGGCGGGGATATCCCACCCGGCGCGGCCGAACGCCTCGACCATCACGTCGCGGCGCTTGTGATAGAGCGCGCGGTTCTTCTCGACGATGTCCTGCGGGCCGTTAAGCGCGGCGCAGGCCGCGGCCTGGATCGGGGTGAACGCCCCGTAATCGAGGTAGCTCTTCACTCGCGTCAGCGCGCCGATCAGCTTGGCGTTGCCGACCGCGAAGCCCATCCGCCAGCCGGCCATCGAATACGTCTTGGACAGCGAGGTAAATTCCACCGCCACGTCCTTGGCGCCGGGCACCTGGAGGATCGATACGGTCGGCTTTCCATCGTAGTAGAGCTCGGAATAGGCGAGGTCCGAAAGGACCCAGACCCTGTTCTCCCGCGCCCAGGCCACCAGCCGTTCGTAGAACGCGAGGTCGACCGTCTCGGCAGTGGGATTAGAAGGATAGTTGACGATCAGGACCGAAGGGCGCGGCACGGTGAAGGCCATCGCCCGGTCGAGCGCTCGCCAGTAATTCTCGTCGGGCGTCGTCGGCACCGAGCGGATCGTGGCCCCGGCAATGATGAAGCCGAAGGTGTGGATCGGATAGCTGGGGTTGGGCGCGAGCACGACGTCGCCGGGCCCCGTGATTGCGGTGGCGAGGCTCGACAGCCCTTCCTTCGAACCCATGGTCACCACGACCTCGGTCTCGGGATCCAGATCGACGCCGAAGCGGCGGCCGTAGTAATTGGCCTGGGCGCGGCGGAGGCCGGGGATGCCCTTGGACTGCGAATACCCGTGAGCATCGGGCTTGCGCGCCACTTCGCACAGCTTGTCGATCACGTGCTGCGGAGGTGGCAGATCGGGGTTGCCCATGCCCAAGTCGATGATATCCCGACCCGCGGCGCGCGCGGCTGCCCGCATGCCGTTGACTTCGGCGATGACGTAGGGCGGCAGGCGCTTGATGCGGTAGAATTCATCTTCCATGGCGGTGAGCGGATCTTTTCATAAAATGCGCGGACGTAGCGCCGCAGGATCGATTCTACGCGCGAATCGCCATGCCACGCAAACGGGTTGTCGAATTGGCTTCCGGTTGTAGCTATGGTGCACAGGCAGACGGAAGGATCGCAGATGGCCGACAAGCAACAGGACGACCCGCCGACTGTGTTCGACACCTGGCGCACGATGCAGCAGGAGACGCTGCGGTCCTTCATGCCGGGCGCATTGCCCGCCGCGCTCGATGGCGCGGCGGCCGATCTGCCCGACTCCGCCGATCTCCAGCACTGGACGCTGGTCGCCGCGAAGCTGCAGAAGATGTGGCTGGATTACTCGACCGAGCAGGTCGGCGACCAGATGGCCAAGGGCGAGCCAGCGCTGCGGCGCATGTTCGATCCCGCCCAGTGGACCCGAATGGTCGAGTCCTGGTACCGCCAGATGCCGCTTGGCGATCCCAAGGTTCAGAACCAGCTGTGGGAGGAAGGGCTGCAGCTGTGGCAGGCCGTCCTCGGCCAGTTCGGCATCGGCCCCGCGGCGCGCGAGGATGGCGGAAAGTCCGACGGACCAGACCTGCCGCGCAAGGACCGCCGCTTTGCCGATCCGCGGTGGCGCCAGCAGCCGGCCTTTGCGCTGATTCACCAGACCTACCTGATGCTGGCCGAGCAGATCGGTCGCATGGCCGACAAGGCGCCCGGGCTCGACAAGCAGCAGCGCGCCCAGCTCAAGTTCACGACGCAGGCGATCCTCGATGCGCTGAGCCCGGCGAACTTTCCGCTGACCAATCCCGTCGTCCTTGAACGGACGCTGGCCACCAAGGGCGACAACCTCGTCAAGGGGACCGAGCATCTCCTGGCCGACCTGCGGAAAGGCCAGCTCACCCATACCGACCCGGAGGCCTTCGAGCTTGGCCGCAACATCGCGGTGACGCCGGGCAAGGTCGTGTACCAGACCGCGCTGTTCCAGCTCATCCAGTACACTCCGACCACGCCCGACGTGCTGGCGGTGCCGCTGGTCATCTTCCCGCCGTGGATCAACCGGTTCTACATCCTCGATCTCAATCCGGCGAAAAGCTTCATCCGCTGGGCGGTGGAGCAGGGCATTACCGTGTTCGTGGTGTCGTGGAAATCGGCGGACGCCAGCATGGCCGAGACGACCTGGGACGATTACGTGCGCAGCCAGATCGAGGCGATCGATCACGTTCGCGAGCGACTGGACGTGCCGGCGGTGCACACGATCGGCTATTGCGTGGCGGGAACGACCCTGGCCGCAACGCTCGCCGTCCTCGCCCGGCGCGGCGAGGCCGACAAGGTGGCATCGGCCACCTATTTCACCGCGCAGGTGGACTTCGAGCAGGCGGGCGACCTGCGCCTGCTGGTCGAGGACGCGCAGCTTTCGCTGATGGAGCAATTGACCACCGACGGTTATCTCGACGGGCGCTACATGGCGGCGACGTTCAATCTGCTGCGCGGACCCGACCTCATCTGGAACTACGTCGTGAACAACTACCTCATGGGCGAGGATTACCCGGCGTTCGACCTGCTCCACTGGAACGGTGACACTACCAACCTGCCGTTCAAGTGGCAGAAGGCCTATCTCGAGGACCTCTACCGCGACAACCGGCTGGTGCAGCCGGATTCGCTGAGCGTGGACGGCACCCCGATCGATCTTTCGCTGATCGCGACGCCCACTTACATCCAGGCAGGGCGGGAGGATCACATAGCGCCCGCGGCCAGCGTCTGGGAACTGACCCGCTACCTGAAGGGGCCGTGGAAATTCGTGCTGGCGGGTTCGGGCCATATCGCCGGGGTCGTCAATCCGCCCGAAGCCGGCAAGTACCAGTACTGGACCAACCCGGAGAAGGCGAACTCGCTCGACGGCTTCATTGCAGGAGCCAGCGAAACCAAGGGAAGCTGGTGGCCGAACTGGATCGACTGGCTGAAGGAGCGGGACAGTCGCACCGTCAAGGCCAGCGGCAAGCGCGTCCCCGGCGGCAAGGGGGACACGGTGATCGAGGATGCCCCCGGCAGCTACGTAAAGACCCGTTGAGCGGCAGAGCGTTTTGCGGCCGCGGTGCGATGCTGCACTGCACCATTTAATCCTTGACTTCGCAGTTGCGATACGTATTTTGTGCATTGCAACATAAGTCGGCGACTGTCCGGTAAACGGACTGGCTCGCCCGAAGCAAAGGACCGCCGCAATGGCCGATACCGAGACAGCCAAGAGCGACGTCGTCGCTGAAAAGGCTTACGCCGAAGCCGCCGACAAGGTCTCGGCTCCGGCGGCGCCCTCCGCGTCCGTCGCCGCGAAGGCCGAGCCGGTCAAGGCTGAGGCCCCGGTGATGAAAGCCGAGGGTCCCGCCGCCAAGGCCGCTCCCGCGCCAAATAAGGCTCGTGCCGCCAAGCCGGCCCGCAAGCCTGCGACGCTCAAGTCGCCGCTGGTGAAGACCGCCAAGGTCAAGACGGCCGCGAAGCCCAAGCCCGTCGCGATCAAGGCTCCGGCCCGCAAGAGCGCGGTCGCCAAGGTCGCCAAGCCCGCAACCATTACCAAGCCTGCGAACATCATTCAGAAATTGAAGGAAACCACCATGGCCACCACCACCAAGAAGACCGCCGACGACTTCACCGCCAAGATCCAGGATGCCGTCAAGGACGCGCAGGCGCGCGCCAAGACCGCGATGGAAAAGAGCCAGGCGATGTTCGGCGAAGCCGGCGAGTTCACCAAGGGCAACCTCGAGGCGCTGGTCGAGTCGACCAAGATTCTCGCTTCGGGCGTCCAGACGATGGGCAAGAGCTACGTCGAGGAAACCAAGTCGACCTTCGAGAAGCTTCAGGGCGACATCAAGGACATCACCAAGGTGAAGTCGCCGACCGAGTTCGTGCAGATGCAGGGCACCCTGATGCGCAAGTACTTCGACAACGCCGTGGCGTACAACTCGAAGAACAGCGAAGCGATGCTCAAGCTCGTCAACGATGCTTTCCAGCCCATCTCGAACCGCGTCAGCCTCGCGGTCGAGAAGGTCAAGCAGGCCGCCTGATCGGCCGGCCCGCGCCGCCGATGCGGCGGGGCCTCGGAATAACGGAAATTCGGGTCGGTCAGCCGCGCGCTGTCCGGCCCGTTTCCGCTTTGGCAAGACTTGCGCTGCCATGCCGGTCTTGCCGATCAGCAACTGCGATGCGATATTACGGGCCGATGACGATGCGTACCCAACCCTTGCCTGACGTCCTGATCCGCGCCGCGGGCAATGGGCCGCGTTTCGATGACGACGGGGCCGACGGCGGCCGCGGCGGCGATCAGGTCGGCGTCGCCACCAAGACCCGCGCCAAGTCCAAGAAGCCGAGCATGTTCAAGGTGCTCATGCTGAACGACGACTACACCCCGATGGAATTCGTCGTTCTGGTGCTCAAGCGGTTCTTCTCGATGGACCTCGAACAGGCCACGCGGGTCATGCTCCATGTCCACCAGAAGGGCGTCGGAGTCTGCGGCATCTTCCCTTACGAGATCGCGGAAACCAAGGTGAACCAGGTGATGGATTTCGCGCGGCAGAACCAGCACCCGCTGCAGTGCACCCTGGAAAAAGCCTGAACGCGGCGGCTCTTGGCCGCTAGGGCCAGAGCAGGGGCGCAAGTACGAGAGCAAGCCCTACGAGGCTGACCAGGTACACAAGCGTGCGGACCTTCGGCACGCCTTTCCAGTAAAGCGGCAGGTACAACACCCTCGCGCCAAGCCAAATCCAGCCGCCCAGCGCGGTCCACGTGCTGGTGCGTCCTGCCAGGACGACACCCGCCAGCGCGATGATCGCGACCGGGAGCGTCTCGAGAAAATTGTCGCGCGCCCGCTCGAGCCGCGCCGGCACCGGATCCAGCGGCGGCATCACCTCGTCTCGCGCGCCCGTGTTCCAATCCTTGCCGTATTGCTTCGTCTTCGCCTGAATTGCGGAGATGATGTGAACCATCAGCAGCATGGCCGCTAACGCCAATATCCTGATTTCCACCTGCATCGCAGTGCCCCCATGGATTGCCCGCCGCGCATCGTGGCGGGCGCGAGCCCGCTTGTCGAGCGGCGCTGGCCGCGCATCGGCAGCTTGCGGTTCGGCCGCTGTGCCCGGGCAAGGGAATTTCGCGCTTTGACGGTCCGCCTCGCGGCCCTAAAGGGGAAAACTGCGCCGCGCTCGACCGATCCCGCGCCGCGCCATGCCACGCCGGGACTGCGCCAGAACTCGTGAAATCCTTCACCGCAATCGATCGCTATATCGCCCGGCTGGTGATCGTGCCGATGCTCGCGACCTTCGTGCTCGCGGCATCGCTGTTGGTGCTCGACAAGATGCTGCGCCTGTTCGACGTCGTGGCGACCGAAGGGGGGCCGGTGGGCATCGTCTTCAAGATGCTCGCCAACCTCCTGCCCGAATATGCCAGCCTGGCGATCCCGCTCGGGCTGCTGATGGGCATCCTCTTCGCGTTCCGGAAGCTCGCCACCTCGTCCGAACTCGACGTGATGCGCGCGGTGGGGCTGGGCTATACCCGGCTGCTGCGGGTCCCTTACGTCCTGACCATCCTCCTGATGGCGCTGAATTTCGCCAACGTCGGCTATCTCCAGCCGCTGTCGGCCTATTATTACGAGCAACTCGGGTTCGAGCTGCGGTCTGGCGCGCTGGGCGCCTCGATCAAGG
Source organism: Novosphingobium tardum (assembly GCF_042652045.1). Taxonomy (NCBI): domain Bacteria; kingdom Pseudomonadati; phylum Pseudomonadota; class Alphaproteobacteria; order Sphingomonadales; family Sphingomonadaceae; genus Novosphingobium; species Novosphingobium tardum. The sequence continues at coordinate 790,127 of NZ_JBHSDR010000003.1, forward strand.
TGGGCGAATTCACGACGCTGAAGGACCGCATGGCCCTGCGGATCGAATCGAGCCGCGATGGCGGGCGCGAACTGCGCGGGATCTTCGCGCGCGTGGCCAACGAGAAGGGGCAGGTCCTGTCCATCTCGGCGCGCTCGGGCCGCTTCCTTGCGACTAAAGACAGTCCCGACACGATCATCCTTCACCTCAGCGACGGGCAGATCGTGCAGGACGGGCCGAACCTGAAGACGCCGCGGGTCCTCACCTTCTCCAGCCACGACCTGCCCATCGACCTCCCCAAGATTGAGCAGTTCCGCCGGCGCGGCGGGAAGGAGAAGGAGTATATCCTGCCCGAACTGCTCAAGCTCGGCTGGAACAAGCAGTTGCCCCAGGCGCTGCGCAACGAAACCCAGGCCAGCTTCAGCTTCCGCATGGTCGAAGTGGTGATGATGCTGCTGCTGCCGCTGCTCGCGGTGGCGATGGCGATCCCGCCCAAACGCTCGACCTCGGCGCTCGGCGTGTTCGTGTCGATCGTGATGGTCGTCGCCTATCACAAGGTGAACCAGTACGGGCAGGACATCGGCTCGCTGGGCAGGGTCGACCCTTTGCTTGCGCTATGGGGCCCATTCGCGGTCTTCGCCGCGCTTATCGTCTGGATGTACTGGCGCGTCGCCTACGTGCCGGGCGGCCAACCGATCTCGGGCCTGGAAAAGGCGTTCGCCGTAATCGTCAGGTTCCTGCGCAAGGCTACGGGGGTCGACCGGCGCAACCGCCGTCGTGCCGCCGCTGGACTTGCCCTGCTCGCCGCCCAGGACGATCAGGCGCCCGCCGGAGCCGTCCATGCAGTTTGATTTCTTCCCGTCCAAGACGATGACCGTCTATCTTGCCAAGCTGTTCGTCGTCCGCATTCTGGCAGTCCTTGCGATGCTGGTGCTGGTCCTTCAAATGCTCGACCTGCTCAGCGAAAGCGGCAAGATCCTCGGCGTGGCCGGGAACGGCCAGGCCCAGCTCCTCACTTACGTGTCGCTGCGGATGCCGCAGCTCGTCGCGCGGTTTCTGCCTTATTCGGCGTTGTTGGCAACGATCATCACCCTGGCGACGCTCAACCAGAACAGCGAAGTCATCGCCATGAAGGCTGCGGGGCTTTCGGCACACCAGGTGCTCGCCCCGCTGTTCCTGACCGCGGTGCTGGTTGCCGCCGCCAGCTTCACCTTCAACGAACGCGTCGTTACCCGCGCGACATCCACGCTGAAGGCGTGGCAGGCGGTCGATTATGGCGTAGTCCCGCCGCAAAGCGCGGTAAAGTCAAACGTCTGGCTGACCGACGGCGACAACATCCTCTTTGCCCAGACCATCACCGGCTCCGGCCCCGGCTCGGTCATGAACGGGGTGAGCTGGTATCGCCGGGACCAGGCCGGGATGACCCAGGGCATCGTGCGCAGCCCGCGCGCCACCTTCGCCAACCCGGGATGGAAACTCGATCGTCCGACCGGTTTCCAGGTGCAGAGCGCGCAGGTCGCGCCCCTGTCGGATGGAACGGTCATCGCCCCTTCGGTGACGCCCGCGCAGATCGCGATCAGCAAGGTCGATCCCGACGCCGAGAGCCTGAGCGAGCTGGGCCGGTCGATCGCCGCGATGAAGGCCGCGGGACGTCGCACGGGCGAACTCGAAGGGTCGTGGTGGCACAAGATTTCCGGCCCGCTGGCTGCCGTGCTGATGCCGCTACTTGGCGCGGTTGCCGCGTTCGGCCTTGCCCGCTCGGGCCAGCTTTTCGTGCGCGCGGTGATCGGAATGGGGCTGGGGTTTGCCTTCTTCGTGGTCGACAACGCGGCGCTCGCGATGGGCAACTTCGGCGGCTATCCGCCGTTCCTCGCGGCGTGGTCGGCGTTCGTGCTGTTCGCGCTGATCGGCGAGACCGTCCTGATCCGCACCGAGGAATAGCGCGGGAACAGGTTGCGGGCAGCGGAGGTTGATGCGGTTGCGGGAGGCGGTTGCTGCACAGGAGGCTCGCCATGCCACAGGGCGACAAGGACAAGTACACCGACAAGCAGAAGCGCAAGGCCGAACATATCGAGGAAGGGTACGAGGACCGCGGCGTTTCCAAAAAGGAAGCCGAAAGCCGCGCCTGGGCGACCGTCAACAAGCAGGACGGCGGCGGCAAGAAGTCCGGCTCAGGCCGGCATTAGGCCTGCCGGAACGCGCATGTAGACCACTCTGGCGAGAGTATCGCTCAGCGACGGTTAAGGCGCCTGCGCCTAGTTCGGCCCCTTGCCCAAATCCCGCCGCAAGTTGCGCTTATGGCGCAAGCCGCCCGGGCCTGCTAGGCGGCGGGCCGCCGGCAAGCCGGGCGAACTTTCGAGGACGATGACGATGTCGCAGACCACCACCGCGCCAGGAGCCGCCAATCGCGCCGGCGACCCGGTCGACGATAGCCACCTGCCGTTCTGGAAGCGGTCGCACTATCTCGACCGGATGGACTTCAAGAGCCTCGTCGTCGCCTACTTCCAGCACTACACGATCCTCGCCTATCTGGCGGCGACGGCGGTTTGCGTGATGGTATTCGCATTATATCCCGCGAGCCTGCTCCAGACCGCGGCGGCCGTGGCGGCGGGGATGCTCATCTATCCGCTCGTCTGGCACCTGCTTCACCAGTATGTCCTTCATGGCCGCTGGATGTGGAAGTCGAAATGGCTGTCGCCCACCTGGAAGCGCATCCACTACGATCACCACCAGGATCCCAACCATCTCGAAGTGCTGTTCGGCGCGCTCCACACCACGCTGCCCACGATTGCGATCGCGACGCTGCCGATCGGCTGGCTGATCGGCGGGGTCGGCGGTGCCGCCGCTGCGCTGGCCACCGGGCTGCTGACGACCTGCTATTACGAATTCATGCACTGCATCCAACACCTGGCGTTCAAGCCGAAGGCCAAGTGGATCCAGCACATGAAGCAGCGCCACGTCGAGCATCACTACTTCCACGAGGACGGCAACTACGGGATCACGAACTACATGTGGGACCGGATCCTCGGCACGTACTACGAGAAGAAGGACATCCCCAAGCGCTCGCCGACGGTGTTCAACCTCGGCTACGACGAGGAAGTGGCCAAGACCTATCCGTGGGTGAAGGAACTTTCGGGCGGCATCGCCAGCGGCCATCCCCGGCGCCGTGCGCTGGGCAAGGAAGGCGCCGACGCTGCCTGACATGATGGACACGGCAATGCAGGAGAGCGCGCTCGGAGCGGGCCAGATCACGGTCGCGCCCGTCGCGGGCAAGGCGGATCTCGATGCCTTCATCGACCTGCCATACCGGCTCTATGCGAACGATCCGCACTGGGTCCCGCCGCTCCGCGCTGAAGTGCGCGAGCTGCTTACCCCGGGCAAGAACCCGTTCTTCGAGCATGCGGACGTTCAGCTCTTCCTTGCTCGCCGAGGCGGAGCGGTCGTGGGTCGGATCTCGGCGCATATCGATCACCTGGCGCTGGCCATGCCGGTCGAGCAGGGCATGGGGCCCGGCACGGGCAACTGGGGCATGCTCGAGGCTGAGGACGAGGCCAGCGCGCAGGCGCTGATCGCCCGCGCCGAGCAATGGTTGCGCGAGAAAGGCATGCACCGCGTCCTGGCGCCGCTCAGCCTGTCCATCTGGGACGAGCCCGGCCTGCTGGTCCAGGGCCACGATCACAGTCCGATGGTGATGATGGGGCATCACGATCCCCGCTATCAGGCATGGATCGAGAGCCGGGGATACGAGAAGGCCAAGAGCCTCGTCACTTACGACCTCGAAATCGTCGAGGGCTTTCCCCCGCTCATCCAGCGCATCGTCGCATCGGGTGAGAAGAACCCGCGGATCGTCATTCGCAAGGTCGATACGCGCAAGTTCGACGCCGAGGCGGCGACGATCCTCCACATCCTCAACGATGCGTGGAGCGACAACTGGGGCTTCGTGCCGATCACCGACAGCGAGATCGCCTATGTCGGCAAGAAATTGCGGCCGCTGGTCAACGAGGACCTGATCATGATCGCCGAGCTCGATGGCGAGCCCGTCGCTTTCATGATGACGCTGCCCGACGTGAATCAGGTCATCCACAAGATCCGCGGCAAGCTGTTTCCGTTCGGCTGGGCGCGCCTGCTGTGGTGGCTGCGCCGTCCGACCGAGGCCTCGATGCGGGTGCCGCTGATGGGCGTTCTGAAGAAGCTGCAATCGTCGCGCATGGCAAGCCAGCTTGCCTTCATGATGATCGAGGCGATCCGCCGGGTGGCCGTGAGCAAATACGGTTCGGTCCGGGCCGAGATCGGCTGGATCCTCGACGACAACCAGGGGATGATCGCCATCGCCGAGGCGATCAACAGCAAGGTCAATCGCGAGTACCTGATCTACGACAAGCATCTCTGACGGAACTTGCCGCGCGAGGCGGCGTTTAGGGCTGTCCGATGCGATGACATGACCGCTCAGTCGCGACGACAGGGAGCCTCGATGGCCACGCGCAAGCCACCACAAGCCAAGTCCGCCCGCCGACCCCGCCGTCCCAGCCTCGGCCGTGCACTGGTGGTTGAGGATGATGCCATCCTCGCGATGGCTCTGGAGGACGCGTTGCGCGAAGGCGGCGCCGACAAGGTGGTGGTCTGCGCCTCGGTCGCGCAAGCGATGACCGAGCTGGATCGCCTGAAGCCCGACATTCTCATCCTCGACGTGCAGCTTGCCGACCGCGGCGATGGCTGGGCCATGGCCGAGCTCGTCACAGAGCTCAGTCCCCGGCCGCCCGCGATCATCTTCTCGACCGGTCGGCCCGATGCGATTCCCGAAAATATCGCCAAGCTGGGTGTGGTGCTGTCGAAGCCCTACCAGCCCGAGATCCTGATTGCGGCGATTGCCGACCTGCGGCGCAAGCCCGGCCTCCTCGATCGCCTACGCGAAGCGCTCTCAACCACGACCTGAGTTGCCAGCCTGGCGGGCTAGCAAAGAAACTCGTTGGGTTTCGCGCGCCCAAGAAAAAAGGCCTCCGCTTGGAGCGGAGGCCTTCGGGATCGTATCACCGACCGCTTGGACGGGAGGGGGGGTCTCGGCGGTGATACTGCTACAATGACCGGCGCAAAAATCGGTTCCAGCGGAAGCGGAATTTTTTCTCAAAAAGTTTTTTCGAAAAAAAGCAGTGACTTAGAAGAAGGGGCGGCTCTGCATATATTCGCCGTCCATGCCGGCGAAGTCGCGCGCTGCGTCCAGGTCGCTGATCGCGATGCCGCCGAGGTTCCACGAAATCAGATTCGAGCGCCTGAGCGACTGCAACGTCCGGTTCGTGTGAACCAGCGAAAGGCCGAGCATATCGGCGATTTGGCTCTGAGTGACGCTGAGCGCGATGGTGTTGCCGTCGGCCACGCCCGTGGCCTTCGCGCGCTCGACCAGGAAGACGGCAAGATAGGCGATCCGCTCGCTCGCGCTGCGCTGGCCGAGCGAGACGAGATGTTCCTCGAGCGCCTGCTCTTCCTTCGCGGCCAGCCAGATGACATCGTAGGCCAATGCCGGGTGAGTGACGATCATCTCCTCGAACCGGTCTCGCTGAAACACGCACAGGGTCGCGGGGGTCAGCGATTCGACCCCATGCGAGATCGGTTCGCCCATCGCCACCTGCAGGCCAAGCAGGTCGCCCGGGAACACGAAGTTCAGGATCTGGCGACGACCGTCCTCGAGCAGCCGATAACGCATCAGCACGCCTTCGAGCACAGTATAGAGATGCGGGCTCTTCGAGCCTTGCACGAGGACCTGGGCGCCCCGGTCCACCCGCATTTCCCCCTGCTTGAATTCCTGCATGAAGGCGAGCAGCGGCGCGTCGAGCGGGCGCAACCCGCGACATTGCAACAGCGGGCACTGGGCGCAGGGCACCCAGTTGTTCGATTCGCTGCTAGCCATCGAAAATTCGCTCCCCTCCGGACCCCGTGAATAGGACAAGCGTTGAGCGAAGATAAGGAAAATTCTCTATGTCATATGATTGAGCAGAAATCTGCTTTCGGCCCTAGTGGAAGCTTGCTCGCGGACCTTGCGCGCGAATGGCGAAGGAAGAGCCGTGGCTGAACCTGCTCGACGGGTACTGGTGCTCGAGGACAGCGTCCTGGTATCGATGGCGATCGAGGCCGCGCTGGCCGAGCGCGGGTTCGAAACCGTGCTTGCCGGTTCGCTATCGGCTGCGAAGGCGCGCCTTGGCGGAAGCCCGCTGCTGGCTGCATTGCTCGATTTCCAGTTGCCCGACGGCAGCTCACTGGAACTCGCGCGCGAACTAGAGGACATGGGTTGCCCGATCGCGATCGTTTCGGGCGCGGACGGGGATGCAGTCCCGGCCGAGTTTCCTTTTACCAAGCGGTTCGTCAAGCCCGTGAGCGCCGAAGACCTGGCGGAATGGGTCGCCTCGATCGACCCTTCCGCGCTACCCGTCGCCGCGCCTCCCCCAACATAATTCAAGGTGTCCGGCGTGATATGGCGCCGGAACCAAATCGCGTCTATTGCGTTCGCTCAGCGTTCGTGAATCCGGGAAGGGGTATTGATGTCGCTTGGGGCCAGAGTTGCTGGGAATCTTCCTTATTTGCGCCGCTATGCGCGCGCCCTGACGGGGTCGCAGACCACGGGGGACGCATTCGTGCGCGAAACTCTCGAGGCCGCACTTGTCGATGACGGCCTGCGCGAGATGATCGGCTCCGGCCGCGCCGAGCTTTATCATGTCTTCAACAAGATCTGGTCGAGCGCGCACGTCGATGTGCCGCAGGAAGAGATTGCGGATCCCGGCGCGGACAACGGGCATGAGGCTGCGGCCCAGGCGCGTCTTTCGCATATCACGCCGCTCAGCCGTCAGGCATTGCTGCTCACCACGCTCGAGGATTTCTCGGTCGATGAAGCCGCGTTCGTGATGGATCGCGAACCCTCCGAGGTCGAGGCGCTGGTCCAGGAGGCGGTGGAGGAAATCGATCGTGAATCGACCACCAGCGTTCTCATCATCGAGGACGAGCCGCTGATCTCGATGCAGCTCGAGGATCTCGTGCGTTCGCTCGGGCACGAAGTGTGCGGCATGGCCGCCACGCGCAGCCAGGCGCTTCAGATCGTTCAGGAGCAGACACCGGGTCTCGTCCTTGCCGACATCCAGCTTGCGGACGGTAGTTCCGGTCTCGACGCTGTCGACGATATCCTCAAGATCACCAGCGTGCCGGTGATCTTCATTACCGCTTATCCCGAACGCCTGCTGACCGGTGACCGGCCCGAGCCGACCTACCTGGTCACCAAGCCGTTTCAGGAATCGACGGTCCGCGCGGCGATCAGCCAGGCGCTGTTCTTCGGAACCAGCCGCCCTCTGGGCTGAGCTGGTTGTGCCAGCGGCGCCGGGCGGATTGCCGGCGCCGCGTATCTTGACCTCAGGAATTGGTCGTCAGCGCTCCTGCCGGTTCGCGCGCAGTTCGAACGCGGCCGGTCGGCGAACCGGGATGATCAGCGTGCAGCGCACGCCACCGGGCTCGAAGCGCAAGTCGACCGGGTTCTGCAATTCGTGCGCCACGATCTTTTCGATCAGGTCTGTGCCAAAGCCGCGCGCCCGGGATTCGCTGACTGGCGGACCGCCGGTCTCGATCCACTCCACCCGCGCAAGGTCCTGGGTGAGAAGGTTCCAGCTGACCACCACGCGCCCATCGAGCACGCTGAGCGCACCGTACTTGGCAGCATTCGTTGCCAGCTCATGGACCGCCAGACCCAGCGAGAGAGCATCGTTGGGGGCAAGCGCCACGTCCGGGCCCGTAATTTCGAGCTGCCGGCCGTCCTCCTGGACATAGGGCGCCATTTCGGCCGCAACGACAGCGCGGATCGGTGTCGTTCCCCATTCCGACTGAGTTAGAAGATCGTGGGTTGCCGAAAGCGCCCTGATCCTCCCCTCCAGGCTGTTAGCGTAATCATCGAGTCCGGTCGCGCGCCGCCGCGTCAGCGAGATGATCGACAGGACATTGGCAAGGGTGTTCTTGACCCGGTGATTGAGTTCGCGAGTCAGCGAATTGCGGATCGATTGCTGCTCTTCCAGCCATTCGCGCGCGATGCGGTCTTCGGTTGCCTGCTTCGTTACAAGTCGGGCCAGCACCAGCAGCAGGCTCGCCACCAGCATCCCGAACAGCAGGGTAAGAAGCGAGAGACTGGTGAGCCGGGTAGGCTTGCCCGTCTCGACGACCACCACCCACGGATGGTTGGCGATCTCCAGGCTCTGGACCGCGGTATAGCCGCTCGGCCGGGCAACGGGGATGCGCGCCATCAGGTTGCCCGGCGCCACCGCCCGGTCGTAGAGTGCGACCCCGACGTCGTGATCGGGCTCAAGCTCGCGCGCAGACGCGAGAAAATCGGCCGCAGCGAAGGGGCTGAACACATATCCCTTCAATTGACGGGCGCCATCCGCCGAAAGCCCAAAGACGGGCATGTAGATTACGAACCCGGTCTGCGGAGCGGTGCCGGGCGGGTGCATCAGCGTAACCTTGCCGGTGGCCGTTGGCCGGACGTAGCGCGCCGCATCCTGCATCGCGGCCCGGCGCTGCGGGTCGGAATACATGTTGAAGCCCAGTTCCAGTCGGCTTCGCTCCGTCTCGGGCTGAAGAAAAATCACCGGAACGGCAAAGGCCTGATCCTCGCTCGGCAACGGATGGATCGTGAAGTTGCGCGGGCGGCTCCGGCGGATCTCGTCCTGGACCACGGTGATATCGTCGCGCTCGACCCGCGCCGCCCAACCGATCCCCTCCGCCCCGCGATAGTCGTCGTCGAGGCGAAGCTGGGTGATGAAATTCTGGAACAGCGTCGAGGGCACGTCCTTTTGGGTGGCGAACAACGCGGCGCCTGAACGAAGATAGGCTGCGTTCGCGTTTGCCCGCCGCTCAAGCGTAGAGGCAATCGCCTGGCCGATCTGGTTGACCTGCGCATTGCGGCGACCGCTCTCGGCCCGCTCGATCGCGAAGACGCTGATAACCGTGATAAGCGAGGTCAGGAGGAAAATCCCGACCGGCAGCATCCGCGGAAACCGCTCGTACCAGTGGTGCAACAGCGCACGTTGGGGAACGATGCCATCCATCTGTTGCTGACCGACCGCCTGTTCCGATGCCCGCCAAAGCAAGCTCACCCCCAAGAAAATCCGGCGACAACGTCACCGGCGCGGCTATTAGCCATGGCATGGGAACAAGATGCGAGGCATTTCGTTCCACCTGCGCGCTATGATTTGCCTGCGAGGACGGCGGGCTTGTTTTCCTGCGCGGAAATTCATGAACTAGGGACGGGCCGGAGGCGCAATTTCGTGCAGCCGGGTTATTCGGGGGAGGCGACTTTTCGAAATCGAATGCCCAAAGACAAACCAATGAACAAGACGCGCCCTTCTTCAACGATCTCTGCCCGGCGCAAGTCGCCGGACTGGACGAATGGCCTGCGTCGGCTGTACGATTCCGTGGTCGAAGAGCCGCTGCCGGACAGCTTCGCCGACCTCCTCAACAAGCTAGACAACCAGAATGGCTGATGGTGATCGCGCGGCGATTGCCGCGGGTTTCAAGCGCGAGCTGACCGCGGTCATCCCTCACCTTCGCGCGTTCGCGCGGGGGCTTTGCGGCCGTCCGGACCTGGCGGACGACCTTGTTCAGGAGGCCTTGCTCAAAGCATGGGCGGCCCAGGAGCGGTTCGAGCCGGGTACGTCGATGCGTGCCTGGACGTTCGTGATTCTGCGCAACGCATATCTGACCGATATGCGCCGCAATCGCTTCCGGGCAGACTACGACGAGACGGTGGCCGAGCGCATTCTCGTCGCTCCTGCCGGACAGGAAGGTCCGCTGCACCTGTCGGACATGCACCGGGCGCTGCTGACCCTTCCGCCTGAACGGCGCGAGGCGCTCCTGCTCGTCGGCGCAGGAGGCTTCAGTTACGAGGAAGCGGCCGAGATCTGCGGGTGCGCCGTGGGCACGATCAAGAGCCGCGTGGGCCGGGCCCGCGCCGCCCTGACCGCGATGATCGAGGACGGTTCGCTGCCCCGTCGCAAGACAGGCGACGCCGTGGCGCACGATGCGATCATGGCCGAGCTCGAGGACACCGCGCGCAGCGACGACCGGGTTCACTGAAGGGCCGGAGCGCCGGAACCCTAATCGTCGCGCGACCGTTCTTGGTCGAGACAGCGGCGGGCAAAATTGGTTGTCCGCCCGAACCCTTGATCAGGAGTGTTCCAATGGCCGACGATCCCCTTGCCAACGCCGAAAAGGGCGAAGGCAATTACAAGGCGACCCGCGACTACAACGAGCGGACCGAGAAGTTTCTCGATGAAAAGGGAAACAAGGTCGAGCAGTTGGCGAAGGATGCGGCACGCGCCATCGACAGCGATGAAGGCGCCGAGCTCGATCGGGCCGAGGCCGAGGGCAAGTCGCACGCGAAATCCTGATGCGTGTAGCGCGCGGGCTTGATCGCTCGCGAGCTCTCGCACAAAGTCGCGTTCCGGTCATGGAAGGGCAGGGACGCGAATGATCCCCGAAGAAGAACTGCCCAAAGTCGTGGCCGAACCGGCCGAGGCGACTTCGCGCATCCTTTCCGCACTCGTCCTGCTGATCGGAATCGGCCTCTTTCTTGGCCTGCCGTTCGTCTTGTCGATAGGCTCGGTCGTATTTCTGCCGCTCGTGGCGGCGATCATCCTTACCATCGTACTGTCGCCATTGGCCGATCGCCTTATCCGGCTAGGCTTACCCAATGTCGTCGCTTCGGCCCTATCAGTCGTGGTGATGGTCGTCCTGGTGGTGCTCGCAGTGCTGGTGATCATCCAGCCGGCGTTCGACCTTGTCGACCAGGTGCCGACGATGATCGGCAAGATCGGAAAGGAGTTCAATTCCCTTCGCGGCAACTTCCAGTGGCTGTCCGAGATCAACCAGCAACTGACCCGCGTTGTGGGGCACTCTTCTGGACGTGAGGTTGTCGTCGCCAGTCCCTCGATGCTCGAACAGGTGGCGTTCGCGACGCCGACGGTGGTGCTCGAGACTCTCCTGACCCTGCTGATGACGTTCTTCATGATCGAGGCGCGCATCCGGATGAAGCGCAGCCTGCTGCTGGAACGTCACAGCTTCGGCGCTTCGCTGCGGGCGGCGCGGGTCATGCGCGACGTGCAGGACCGGGTCGCCTCGTACATTCTGACGGTTGCCCAGATCAATCTAGGGGTCGGCGTGATTGTCGCGCTCGGCGCCTGGGCGTTCGGCCTTGCCGCGCCGGTGATGTGGGGCGGGCTTGCGATGGTGCTCAATTTCCTGCCCTACCTCGGCCCCCTGACGATGATGGGGCTGTTGGGGCTCGTCGGGTTAGGTACGGCGGACAGCGTGGCGCTGGGGCTGCTGCCGATGCTCGCGTTCCTCGCGCTTCATTCGATCGAGGCCAACGCGGTAACCCCTTCGGTCCTTGGTGCGCGGTTCACGGTGAACCCTGTCTTGATCCTGCTGTCGATCAGCTATTTCTCGTGGATCTGGGGCGCGGTCGGAGCCCTGCTGTCGGTTCCGATCCTTCTTACCCTCACCGCGCTCTTCGAGCATCTCGGCACGCTGAACATCGTCGGCTTTCTCTTCGGTGAGCCGTTATTCGAGCCGCATGAACTAAGCGACGACGATGACGTGCCGCCAGCGCCCCCGGCTGCGCCGTCTACGGCCCCAGGAACAAGGGCAACCACGGCCTAAGCCCGGCCCGGCGACGAGTCGCGCGGGCCGGCGACCGTTTGTCAGGCGGGATAGGTCCAGCGTTTGCCCGATGCGAGGTTGGCGGCTGCAAATTCCCAGTTCAGGTGCTGGCCGATCACGGCCTTGAGATACTTCGGCCGCTCGTTCTTGTGGTCGAGGTAGTAGGCGTGTTCCCAGACGTCGATTACCAGCAGGGGCAAGGCATCGCCCAAAGCCAGCGTTTCGGCGTCGTGGCTTTCCTCGATCGAAAGCTTCCCGCCGGTCGAGGCGAGCCATACCCAGCCGGAGCCGAAATGCTTTTCGCCCTTTTCCTGCAGTGCTTTGGCGAATTCCTCGTGCGAACCGAAGTCGCGGGCGACTGCATCAGCGAGTTCGCCAGAAGGCGTTTGCGCCGAGGGGCTCAGCGAATGCCAGTAGAACCCGTGATTCCAGGTCTGCGCTGAATTGTTGAAGAGCGGCTTGTCGCCCTTGTCCTTGGCGGCCTTGATGATCTGCTCGAGCGGGGCCGTTTCAAGTTCGGTCCCGGCGATCGCGTCATTCGTCTTGGTCACGTAAGCCTGGTGATGCTTGCCGTGATGGGTGGCGAGCGTGTCCGCCGAAATGGTGGGGGAGAGCGCATCTTCGGCGTATGGCAGGTCGATGAGTTTGATGGGCATGACGATTCCGTTGGGTTAAGGGGACAGTCGTTCAAACGCGTCGTATCCGTGATGGTTGCGGCCTATCTGGAATTTTGCGCTCGGGGGCGCACGCGGCGGGACCAGTGACGCGACGATGACCGATCCTCAGACGAACGCCGTATCCGACGATCCCCGAAAATTCTCCGAAGATCCGCTGCCGCTCGCGGAGGCGCTGCTCGACCAGAGCCGCGATTGCGTCATGACGCTGGACACCAGCGGACGGATCCGGGCGATCAATATCAACGGCGCGGCGCTGCTAGAACTGGCATCACCCGCTGAAGCTGAGGGCAGGCTCTGGAGTGAGCTTTGGCCCGGCGAGGGGCGTCCTGCAATCGAGGAAGCGCTGGCGGAGGCGGCGGCCGGGCGGTCCACCCGGCTCGAAGCCTTGGCCCCTGGGGCGCTTGGCACTGCCAGACGGTGGAGGATATCGGTGTCGCCGCTGCGCGACGGCCGGGGCGGCATAGCGAGCATCTTGGCCGTGCTCGGCGATATCACGGACCGCCGGCAGGCTGACGAGCGCTTGGCAGAAATGGCGCACGAGATGCGCCACCGGCTGCGCAATGCCTATGCGGTCAGCAGCGCGATCACCCTGGCCAGCGCGCGAGAGGACCCCGATCACGAGGATTTCGCTCGCGATCTTGCCCGCCGGTTCTCGTCGATCGCGGTCGCCCAGTCGCAGCTGCTCGACGAGAGCGGAGGCAGTTCGCTGCCCGATCTCGTGAAGCTGCTCACCGATGCCTATAATCGGGAAGAGGCGGCATTTCACATCGAAGCACTGCCACCGGTCATGCTCGACGAGCAGCAGGCGCGGCTGGTCGCGCTGGTGCTGGGCGAACTGTGCACGAACAGCGTCAAGCATGGCGCGTTGGCTACGGGTCACTCGCTCGCCATAACCGGCAAGCACGAAGGGGGTGCGCTGACCCTGATCTGGCGTGAACCGTCATCGCCAGAAGGGGATTCGCAGTCTTGCGAAAGCAGCGGCTTCGCCCTGATGAAGCGCATGGCGCGGGCGCATAACGCGCAATTCTCGCTCGACCTCGGCGTGACCGAACTCGTTGCCCGGCTGGTGATCGAGGGTGTCTAGTCGCCCGGGGCGGAGACGGCCTCGGCGGCCTTGCCGCGGGCGACTGCCGCGGTTACGGCTACGTCCATCGTCACGTTCGCAAGAGTGCGCATCAGGTCGGGAAAGACTTCGACCGCCACCAGCAGCGCGAGTGGCGCGACCGGGACGCCCATCGCCAGCGCGATCGGGCCGATCGACGAAACGAAACTGATTGCGCCCGGCAGCGATACCGCGCCGATCGTCGTGAGCGTGGCCACGGCCACGCCGGCGGCGAGCACCTGCGGAGTGAGCGGGACGCCGAACCAGTGGGCGACGTAGATCGCCACCGCCAGGTTCATGGCGGGCCCGGTCGCCCGGAACAACGCCACGGCCAGCGGCATCACCAGATCGGCCGTCGCTTCGGGAACACCGAGCCTGCGGCACGCGCCAAGCATCGCGGGCAGGCTGGCGAGCGAGGATTGGGTCGATAGCGCGACAGCCTGCGCGGGCAGCATGGCGCGGGCGAATTCGGCGGGTCGGAGCCGCGCGACCGCGATTGCCACGACATAGGCCGCGATCAGCACGATCACACCGACGATTGTGACGACCACGATGTAATGCGCGAGCGCCCCGATCGCCGCCCCCCCGTTCTGTCCTGCCACGCTTATGCTCAGCGCCAGGACACCCAGCGGCGCCGCGAGCAGTACCCACGAGATGACGACCAGCATCGCATTGCCGATCGCATCGAACAGACCGACGAGAAGCTCGCGTTGCGGGGTAGCCAGTCGCATTGCGGCAACTGCGAAGAACGATACGAACACGATCAGCGGCAGAATCGCGTCCGCGGCGGCCGCGGCCAGCACGTTGGTCGGGACCAGCGCTTCGGCAAAGTCCGCCAGCGTCGGAACCCTTCCCGGCTCGGCCGTTGCCAGCCCTCCGCGAAGTGCATCGGCCGCGCCAGAGGGGATCGGCGCCAGGGCAAGGAGCAACGGCATTGCGATCGCGGCGACCACCGCGCCCGCGAACAAGATGACGAAGAACATCATCAGCGCCCGCCGTGCCAGCCGGCCGGCACGCGCCGCCGCGTAAGTCGCCGCGATGCCGCTGAACAAGAGGGCGGCGACCAGCGGGACGATCGTCATCTGCAGCGCATGAAGCCAAAGCTGGCCCACGGAGCCGGCCACCGCGAGCACCATCGGCATCGCGGACGGGGCAACTCGCGGAAGCACCGCTCCCAACACAAGCCCGATGGCGAGCGCGGCGAAGATGCCACCCGTGGAAACCCGGATCGCGCCGGCACCTGTTTCGCTCATCGATACGCGCCCCTGCCGCCTCTGCCGGTCCATCTGCGGCGTGACTTTAGCGGCGGCTCGCGACATAGCAATTCACGCGCCAGGTCGAACGCCCGGCGTAATGACACTGCAGAGGATGGCGTCGGCAAATGGCACGCAAGTATTTCGGAACCGACGGAATTCGAGGGCGCACCAATGCCGGCGTGATGACTGCCGCGACCGCGATGACGGTCGGCCAGGCGGCGGGCACGTATTTCCTGCGCGGCGATCACAAGCACCGCGTCGTCGTAGGCAAGGACACGCGCCTTTCGGGCTATATGATGGAAAGTGCGCTGGTCGCCGGATTTACCAGCGTGGGCATGGACGTCGTGATGCTTGGGCCTCTGCCGACCCCGGCCGTCGCGATGCTCACCCGGTCGATGCGTGCTGACCTGGGGGTGATGATCTCTGCCAGCCATAACCCGTTCGAGGACAACGGCATCAAGCTGTTCGGTCCGGATGGCTACAAGCTTTCCGACGCGGACGAACTGGCTATCGAGCGCCTGATGGGCGAGGAACTGGCGCTGGCGCCGGCACCCGATATTGGCCGCGCCCGGCGGATCGAGGATGCCAAGGGCCGCTACATCCACGCGGTAAAGGCCTCCCTGCCCGACGACGTCCGGTTGGACGGGCTCAAGATCGTGGTCGATTGCGCCAATGGCGCGGCCTACCAGGTAACGCCCTCCGCCTTGTGGGAACTCGGCGCCGAAGTGATCACGATCGGGGTCGAGCCGAACGGCCTCAACATCAACGACAAGGTGGGCTCGACCCATCCTGCCGCGCTCGCAGCCAAGGTCGTCGAAACGGGCGCCGACATCGGCATCGCGCTGGATGGGGATGCGGACCGCCTGATCGTGGTCGACGAACGCGGCCGTACGGTCGACGGAGACCAGATCATGGCGCTTATCGGCAGCCAGCTCGCCGCGCGCGGGGCTCTACGGGGAGGGGGCGTGGTCGCCACGGTGATGAGCAACCTTGGGCTGGAACGGTACCTTGGTGGCAAGGGAATATCGCTCGTTCGCACCGGCGTGGGGGATCGCTACGTGCTCGAGGAGATGCGGCGCGGCGGCTACAACGTGGGCGGCGAGCAGTCGGGACACATGATCCTGGCGGACCATGCGACGACCGGGGATGGCACGATCGCGGCGCTGCAGGTGTTGGCCGCCCTCGTCACTGCGCAGAAACCCGCGAGCGAGCTGCTCCACCATTTCGATCCAGTGCCGCAGCTTCTGCGCAATGTGCGCTTCGCCGGGGGGAAGCCGCTCGACAGTGCGGGTGTGAAGAGCGCCATTGCCGATGCCGAAGCCGCGCTCGCCGGGCGTGGCCGGCTGGTGATCCGTCCTTCGGGCACCGAGCCGGTGATCCGCGTCATGGCGGAGGGCGACGACAGCGGGGAAGTAGAAGCCGTAGTCGCCGCGATCTGCGCGGCGGTCGAGCGGGCGGCCGCCTGATGCTGGCGATGCGGCCCGATTGCGAGCGCTGCGGCACGGACCTGCCAGCCAACGTCGCCGGCGCGTTCATCTGCTCGTTCGAGTGCACGTTCTGCGCCGAGTGCGCCGAGGCTCTGGACGATCGTTGCCCCAACTGCGGGGGCGAGCTCCTCGACCGGCCGACCCGCACGGGCGATAACCTAGCGCGTCATCCGGCCACTACCGAGCGCAAGTTCAGGCAGGGATGACGGCGGTCCGCGTCCTTGCGATCGCCGGCTCGGATTCTTCGGGCGGGGCGGGGATCCAGGCCGATATCAAGACGATCACGATGCTCGGCGGCTATGCGATGACCGCAATAACCGCCCTTACAGCGCAGAATACCAAGGCGGTCCACGGCGTCGAGCCGGTCGGCCCCGAAATGGTGGCCGCGCAGATCGATGCCTGTCTGGATGACATCGGGGTCGATGCGGTGAAGATCGGGATGCTCGGTTCGCCGGACATCGCGGGCATCGTCGCCGCGCGTCTGGCAAGGCTGGACGTACCGGTCGTATTCGACCCCGTCATGGTCGCAAGCAGCGGCGGGACCCTCGCCGATCCCGCAACGATCGCCGCATTCGAGCCGCTGATGCGGCTGGCCACCCTGACGACTCCCAACGTCGCCGAGCTCGAGGCGCTGGGCGGGCACGCCGGGATGGCGGCCCGCGGCGTGGCCTATCTGGCCAAGGGCGGGGATGCAGCGGGGCAGATGATTGTCGACGAGCTTGTCTGTCCCGACGGCCGACGCCTGCCGTTCGAAGGATCGCGCATCGTCACAACCAGCACGCATGGCACCGGCTGCACCCTATCCAGCGCGATCGCGGTGGGCCTTGGCCGGGGGCTTCCATTGCCGGAGGCGATCGACCGGGCGCGGGCATTCGTGCGCTCGGCCCTGCGTGCCGCGCCGGGGTTCGGCAAAGGTGCCGGCCCCCTGGGACATGCCCAGGCCCGCACCTGACCGATCAGATGGTCACGCGTCGATTTCGTAGAAGTTGACGACCTTTTCCCACGCTTCGGCAGCGGTTTCGACCCAGCGGAACAGCTTCACGTCCTCGTGATTGATCACGCCCTCGTCGGCCATCGCACCGAAATCGATGATCTTGTCCCAGAACTCCTTGCCGAAGAGCAGGATCGGGATCGGCTTCATCTTGCCGGTCTGAATCAGGGTCAGCAGTTCCATGAATTCGTCGAGCGTCCCGAAGCCGCCCGGGAAGACCGCGACCGCGCGGGCGCGAAGCAGGAAATGCATCTTGCGCAGCGCGAAGTAGTGGAACTGGAAGGAAAGATGAGGAGTGACGAAGGCGTTGGGTGCCTGTTCGTGGGGGAGAACGATGTTGAGGCCGATCGATTCCGCATCGGCATCGTGGGCGCCGCGATTGACCGCTTCCATGATCGAGGGGCCGCCGCCCGAGCAGATCACGAACTGGCGCTTGCCTTCCTCGACAACCGCGCATTCGCTGGCAAGCCGGCCAAGCTCGCGCGCCTCGTTGTAGTACTTGGACTTGGCCACCAGACGCTCGACCACGGCCTTGCGCTCAGGCGTCGTGGCTGTGCGCATCGCTTCCTCGGCCTTTTCAGGCGAAGGAATCCGCGCCGAGCCATAGACGACGAGCGTCGAGCCGATCCCCGCTTCGTCGAGCAGCATGTCGGTCTTGAGCAATTCGAGCTGGAAGCGGACCGGGCGCAGCTCCTCGCGCAGGAGGAAGTCGGTGTCGCGGAAGGCGAGGCGGTAGGACGGGTCCTGCGTTTGCGGAGTGGTGTGCGGCTGGGCCTCGGCGAACCCGGCTTCCTGTTCCGCCTTGTAGAATTTGCGGCGAACGAGGTCCTTGTCCTTGCGCGGCTCGGTCATGCGATATGGTCTTTCGTTGTTGGCGGCGACCCGATTGGGCCGGACGCCACCCGCTCCGCTCGCTTGAGTGCCCGCAAAGGGCACGGGCGCATGCGGCAGCTGGAAGGTAGCGGGATGCCCCGCGCCGGGCGACTGAGCGGTGTATCCGGCGCATCGCGCGGTTCCGGCCAGTCCACTCCCACGAGGCGGTGGAAATCGAGGCCGGGCAATAGCGCGGTCTGATCGGCTTGGCCAGTCCGTGCGCGTCTTCATCGCCTGGCCGCACGCAGCGAAGGCGCCCCGGTTATCCGAAGCGCCTTCCTTCACTGCGTCCTCGCTCAGCCGAACAGGATGTCGCTCACCAGCACAGCGTCGCCATGAACGTTGATCGTCGTCTCGAAGGATCCGTTGAGATCGGTATCGACGGTGATCTGGTGATTGACGTTGTCGATGTGCACCCGCGAGGCATCGACGCCCTCGAACGCCGAGAAATCGAACTTGTCCTCGCCGGAATGGAAATCCATCACAGTGTCGATCGAGATGTCGTTCGGTCCGTACTTGGCGAAGACGAACGTGTCGGCGCCATCGTTGCCGGTGAACTCGTTGTCTGCCTGGTTGCCGTTGATCCGGTCGTCACCATGGCCACCGATCGCGTTTTCGATGATCGCGCCATAGGCGATGCCGATGTTGTTCTCCATCAGGGTATCGTGCCCCATGATCTCGAACCACGGCACGCCTTCGTTCGCCCCTTCGCGGCCGCCGAAATAGAGATCGTAGGCCGCGGTTCGCGCGGCAAGACCGAGGGCTGCGTTGGCGGCATTGACGATATCGAGATAGTCCGTCTTCGAAAGCGCCGAGGGATCAGTATCCGCGAGCGCGGCATTGTAGGCGCCGAACCCGCCGGCGCTGCTGTAGGCGCCTTCGCGCAAGTCGATGATCGACTTGGTGTAGAACCCGGACAGATCCAGCGTGTCCTTGCCCCCGGCATCCCAGATCGTGAAGATCGTCGACATTTCGCCGGGGACGAACTTCATGGCGGGGTTGGCGACGTCGGCGGTCGAATGGAAGCCATACGTCGTGTCGCCGGTGCGTGTGGTCATGTCCGCGCCGTACTTCGCCTGAATGACCCGCACGTCGTCGACCATCGGGGTCGACGGATAGACGAACCGCATCAGGTTCCAGTCGATCTGGTTGTTGCCGGCTTCGAACGAGTCGAAGTACGACATGATCGTGTACTGGTTGTTGTCCTGGAAATAGAACGCATCGCCTTCGTAGGTGATGGGGTCGGGCACGCCGTCGCCGTCGTTGTCGTCGCCGAAGTTGTAGTCGCCGGGATGGCTCAGGCCGAGCGAGTGGCCCAGTTCGTGATTGAGCGTCTGCAGCCCGTAGAACCCGGGATCGAGCTGAAGGTTCGAAGTGTTGTAGCGTGGATCGGCGATCCACACATCGCCCGCCACCCGCTCAAGCGCCGTGCCGTATCCGGGGTAATAGGCATAGGCCTGCGCCGGACCGGTAAAGGTGTTGGCAAGCATGATGTCGACCGACTTCGATGCCCAGGTGCTGGCGCCGGGGCCATTGGGCACTTCGACGAACTTGGCCGCGATCAGGTCGTCCCAGTTTTGCACCGCGACCCGCGCGGCAGCCTTCTGCGCCTCGGTGAACGGGGTGTAGCCCTTGCCCTCGCCGAAAGACGGATTGTTGGTCAGGCCGGTCGCGTGCTTCTGGTCCAGAAAGCCGAAGGTAATGATCCCGTCGCTGGTGTCCTGCTTGGTCCCGCTGTCGAGCTGCGACATCACGTTGTTGTCGCCCGCCCGCGCCGGGTCCCAGTCGCCCGAGAAGCCATAAACGGTCTTGCCGCGGATGACTTCGCCCGGCATTGCAAGATCGGGCAGGCCGTCGCTGCTGCCGGGGTCGGGAAACGAGAACGAAAACTTGCTGGCATCGACAATGGGTCCGTCCAGCGGACCGTCCATTCGAAAGGTCAAACCCTGATCGGCAACTGCTTTCTTTTTCATGAGAGCATCCTCATTCTGGGGAAGTGCGATCCGCGATAGGATCGGCACAGGCAGACTCGCCTCGATGGCCGCAGACTAAGGGCAATCGATTCAAGGACAAGGACAAACGGAACACCGTTCCGGACAAGGCGGACGCGCCGCCGCGCCTGCGCGCGAACGCGGCGAACCGAGGTGTAAGGCAGGATGGATGCCCCGCGAGGATTCGAACCTCGATTGACGGAGTCAGAGTCCGTAGTCTTACCTTTAGACGACGGGGCAGGAAGCGGGAGCCTCTAGGCCGCGCCCTTGCAGGGGTCAAGAGCGGAGGTGTGCCGCCGTCAGGTGCGGGCCTTGCCGCGAGCGCGGGGGACCGCTAGGCTCGCCTCCAAGTACCCGGGGCGGCTTGTCGTTCGCGGGAAAACATAAGAGTTCTCGTGGCCATGGCGGACCATTCTCCGCCGGCGTCCGGCCCGGAACTGCAGCGTGGCGGACCCGCCGGCGGGGACGCCGCAACCGCAGCTCCTTCGCTCGGTGCGCCTGCATCCGATCCAGCCGACATGCGCGCGACAAATGGCGCGCCCCGCTTTCGCGGCGGCCAGCCGCGCGCGCCGTCACCCGTCCAGTTTCGCCAGGCCTATGCCGCGATCGACCTCGGCACCAACAACTGCCGCCTGCTCGTCGCGCGTCCCTCGGGCGAGAATTTCGTGGTGATCGACGCGTTCAGCCGGGTTGTCCGGTTGGGCGAGGGGCTGTCCCAAACCGGCCGCCTGTCCGACGCGGCGATGGACCGCGCGCTCGAGGCGCTGCGCATCTGCAGTGACAAGCTGCGCAAGCGCAACGTCCATCTCGCCCGCTCGGTTGCGACCGAGGCTTGCCGCCGGGCAAGCAACGGCCAGGAGTTCATTGATCGCGTCCGCGCCGAAACCGGGATCGCGCTGAACATCATCAGCGCGCAGGAGGAAGCCAGGCTGGCCGTGCTAGGCTGTCATATCCTGCTCGAACAGGGCGACGGGCCGGCCATGATCTTCGACATCGGCGGCGGTTCGACCGAACTGGTGCTGATCGAGACCGCCGGTCCCGTCCCGCGTATCCTCGACTGGCAGAGCGTGCCGTGGGGCGTTGTGTCGCTCACCGAAAGCTGCGGGCCGAGCGACGGTTCACCCGAACAGCTCGCCGCCGTCTACGCCGCGATGCGCGACTGCGTCAGCCAGAGCTTTGCCGACTTTGCCGACCGCATCGCCGATCTCCGCAACTCGGCCCCGCCCGAGACGCTGCGTCTGCTCGGCACCAGCGGAACGGTGACGACGCTGGCCAGCCTGCACCTCGAACTTCCGCAATACGACCGCCGCGCTGTCGATGGGCTGATCGTCCCGTCCGGCGCCATGCGCGCCGTAAGCTCCCGCCTCGCCGCACTTGACGCCGAAGGAAGGCGCCAGTTGCCCTGCATCGGGCGCGAACGCGCCGACCTGGTCGTCGCGGGCTGCGCAATTCTCGAAACGATCCTCGACCTGTGGCCGGCCGAAAAGCTCGGTGTGGCGGACCGGGGCATCCGCGAAGGCATCCTGCGCAGCCTGATGGCCGCGGGCGACGAAGGAGCGCGCACGCGTTCCGCGATACGCGGGCGCGTGCGATGAGCCGGTCGGGCAAGGATCCGGGCGAGCGCCTGAAAACCGCGAAGAAGCGCAGCGCCTCGTCCGCGCGCTGGCTGACCCGGCAAATCAACGATCCCTATGTGAAGCGCGCCGCCGCAGATGGTTATCGCAGCCGCGCGGCCTACAAGCTGGCCGAGCTGGACGAGCGGTTCGGGTTCCTCAAACACGCCAGGGCCGTCGTCGATCTCGGCATCGCGCCAGGCGGGTGGAGCCAGGTCGTCGCCCAGCAACGGCCGGGCGCAAGGATAGTTGGGATCGACCTCCTCCCCGTCGACCCGCTGCCGGGCGTCACGATCTTCGAGATGGACTTCATGGCCGACGAGGCGCCCGAGCGGCTCAGCGAGGCGCTGGGCGGTCCGCCCGATCTCGTCCTGTCGGACATGGCGGCCAATACCGTGGGCCACAAGCAGACCGATCACCTGCGCACGATGGGGCTGGTGGAGGCCGCGGCCGATTTCGCGGTTTCAACGCTGTCGCCGGGCGGAGCCTTCGTGGCGAAGGTTTTGGCCGGAGGGACTGACAAGGACCTGCTGGCGCTGCTGAAGCGGCATTTCGCCACGGTGAAGCACGCCAAGCCGCCAGCCAGCCGCAAGGGTTCGTCGGAGTGGTACGTTGTAGCGCAGGGGTTCAAGGGCAGGGCGGAGCCGGCCGACGAATAGATCCGGGGGGAAAGCGCATGAGGGCAAACGGCACACGGGACCTGTTCGGCCATCCACGCGGCCTGTGGGTCCTTGCCGGCACAGAGATGTGGGACCGCCTTTCGTTCCACGGGATGCAGGCGCTGCTGACGCTGTACCTCGTCGGGGCCCTGTTGCTGCCCGGTCACGTCGAGCACGTGATCGGATTTGCCGGATACCGCGCCGCGGTGGAAAGCGTGACGGGGCCGCTTTCGGTCCAGGCGCTCGCCGCGCAGACATTCGGCCTCTATGTCGGCCTTGTCAGCTTCACCCCGATTTTCGGCGGACTGATCGGGGACCGCCTGACCGGACGCCGCATCGCGATCACGCTCGGCGCCCTGCTGATGACCGCCGGCCACTTCGCCCTGGCGTTCGACGCTTCGTTCCTGATCGCCCTGCTGTTGCTGATCCTGGGAGCGGGGCTGGTGCGCGGCAACGTCTCCGCCCAGCTAAAGTCGCTTTACGCCGATGGCGACCGGCGCACCGGCGATGCCTTCCAGGTCTATTACCTGTCGGTGAATCTGGGCGCGTTCGTCGCGCCGCTGGCCACGGGCGCGCTTGCCCTATGGTACGGTTGGCATGTCGGGTTCGCCTTTGCCGGGTTCGGGATGCTCATCGGGCTGACCGTTTATCTTCTCGGCACGCGGCACTTGCCCCCAGAGCCGGTCAGGGTGCTGGCCACCGAACGGAGCCGCCTGACCCCCAACGAGCGAGCGCGGATTATCGGCCTCCTCGCCATCTGGCCGTTTTCCGTCTGCTTTTGGGTCGCGCAAAGCCAGGTGTGGAACGTCTACAACCTGTGGGTGCGCGATCACGTCGACCTGACGGTGGGTAGCTTCGTGGTGCCCGTGCCGTGGCTGTCTTCGCTCGACGGACTGGCCCCGGCGGCAATGACTCCGCTGGTGATCCTCTGGTGGCGGCGGCAAGCCGGTCGCGGACGCGAGCCTTCCATGCTCGTGAAACTAGCTATCGGCTGCCTCATCTTCGCCGCGGGAACGAGCTGGCTGGCACTTGCGACTACGGTGTTCGGCACCGCGCGCGCACCGCTCCTGTGGCCGGTCGGCTTTCATCTCATCTCCAACCTCGGCTGGATCTTCTTTGCGCCGATTGGCCTCGCGTTCTTCGCCGCTCAGGCGCCCAATGCGCTGCGCGGCACGATGATCGGGGTGAACACGCTCGCGGTTTTTGCGGCCAGTCTGATCAGCGGGCGGATCGGCGGATTTTACGAGGTGTGGAGCCCTGCGTCATTCTGGTGGGTCCACACCGCCATCGTCGGCTCAGCGGGCACGATCTTGCTGGCGGCCGCCGGGCCGCTTCACCGCTGGTTCGACCGTCATCAGGACGAGTGCGCGCCGGACCCGAGCCATATGCCCGGCCCGGCCGCCGTTCCCGCCTGACGTCTCAGTTCTGCTTGGTGTTGCCCACGGCCTTGTCGCCGCCGCCCTCGGCCGCGGGTGCGGGCTGGGCTACTGCGCCGGCTGCCGATGCATCGGTCTTGGCCGAAGCGCCGCCCGCCGGAGACTTCGCCACGTCGGCGCCGGAATCGGGAGCCGCCGCGGCCGGGGCCGCCTCGGCCTTGGGCAACGGCAGGTTGGAGCCCTGCGCGTTGAGATAAACGATGAGGTTGGCCCGATCCTCGGCGTTGCTGAGACCGGCGAACGTCATCTTGGTGCCGTTGGCGAACTTCTTCGGGCTGGTCAGCCACGCGTCGAGGTTCTCGAAAGTCCAGTTGCCGCCGTGCGACTTGAGCGCGTCGCTGAACGCAAAGCCGCCCTTGCCCTGGCCGATGCCCTCTCCGACGGTGCCGTAAAGATTGGGGCCGATGCCATTGGGACCGCCCTGAACGATCGTGTGGCAGGCGGTGCACTTATTAAAAACGGCCTGGCCCTTGGCCGGGTCGGCGGCGGCAAGAAGGGTGGGAAGCGGCACTGCCGCGGCCGCGGCGCCGCCTTCAGCCTCAACGCCCTCGATCTCATAGCCCATCTTTTCAGGGCGATGATTCTTGTTCGCTTCAAAATAGTGACCGCTGACGCTGGACAGCCCCAGCGCAACGATACCGCCGAACAGCGTCCATCCGGCAATGGTGTTGAACCTGTCGTCCATCCGTCGTTAGCCCCGTGGGAATGAGCGCCTTGCGCCCGTTTGCTGGCCTTGTTTCGCGGCTGCTCTAGTCAGCGCTCCCGCCCGACGCAAGTGCGATTGAGGCTTGCCGCGGGGGTGCCGGCCTGCCTAAGCGCGGACCGACCGATGACGACCTTTCCCGCCCCCGCGCTTGCGCTTGCCGAAGAAATGACCTGCGCCGCCGCGGCAGACCCGGCGCGCGCGATCGCGTTCCAGGGCGCACCCGGCGCCAATTCGCACAGGGCCGCGCTGGAATATGCGCCGGACGGCCTGCCGCTGCCCTGCTTCTCGTTCGAGGACGCGCTCGACGCGGTGAAGGACGGCCGCGCCGCCAGCGCGATAATCCCCATCGAGAACTCGCAGCACGGGCGCGTCGCCGACATTCACTTCCTGCTGCCGGAATCGGGCCTGTCGATCGTCGGCGAACACTTCCTGCGGATCACGCATTGCCTGATGGCGCTGCCCCGCGATGCCGACGGGGGCCCCCCGATCACCGCCGCCTACAGCCACCCCCAGGCGCTGGGCCAGTCGCGCCACTATCTCCGCTCGCGCGGGATCGTGCCGATGAGCCACGCAGATACCGCCGGTGCGGCGGCTTTCGTTGCGGAAAGCGGCGATCCGACACTGGCCGCGATTTCGCCGCGCATCGCGGCCGACTTCTATGGCCTCGCGATCATCGACGAGGCGGTCGAGGATGCGCCCGACAACACCACGCGCTTCGTCGTCCTTGCGCGCGAGCCCCTGGCCTCCGGGACAATCGCCGGTCCTGCAATGACGACGTTCGTGTTCGAGGTGAAGAACATCCCCGCGGCGCTCTACAAGGCGCTGGGCGGCTTCGCGACGAACGGGGTCAACATGACCAAGCTTGAAAGCTACCAGCGCGGAGCGAGCTTCTCAGCAACCGAATTCTATGCCGACATCGTGGGCATTCCCGGCGATCCTGCGGTCGACCGCGCGCTCGAGGAGCTGGCCTTCCACTGCAAGCGGCTGCGGATGTTGGGGACGTATCCGATGGCCCGGCCGCGGGGCTAAGCCCGTAGGGGCGCGCCGAGACGTCTGTCGAGGCTGCTTGGCCGGCCAAGCCCGAAAAGCCTGTAGGCGCGGAGCAGGACCTAGCCTGACCCCGCGCCCACGAGCCTGGTTGCCTACTTGCGGGGTACGAGCACCTGCAGCAACTGCGAGCCCTCGATATGGCGGAACTTGGCGCGATCGCCCGAAGCCGCCTCCATCTGTGCGTCGGTCATCTTCACGTGATCGCGGATCATCTGGCCGCGCTTGTCGCTCTCGGCTGCCGAAGGAATGCTCTTGTAGCGACGGATGAGATAGAGATCGGGTTCGCCCTTGCGCTTGTAGACGTTGGCGAGGATTTCCCAGTTTGTCTGCCAGCCTTGGCTTATCGCGTATTCCTCCTGCGCCTTGTAGTAGCCGGACAGGAAGGTCGCGTAGTCGAGGTAGTGGCCGTCATCGAGAGTCACGCCGGTCACGTCGACGAACTCGCCGCCCATGAATGGATCGTTCTGCGCGGCTGCGGGGACGGCGGATGCAAACAGCATGGAGATGGCGCCAAGCGCCACGAGACGAACGTGCTTCATTTAGTCTTCCTCCTGTGCACCGGACGCGAGCGCGCCGGCTTCGTTGCTCGGAGGCGGGCGACCCAGACCCCTGTTTTACGTGGCCGTCCCTAAGCAGCGCGGACGCTATGCCTGCGTCAGGGTCGAGTCAAATTAACCTTGTTCGGGCCGCTGGGGGCCGTGGATCGCAACTTCGCGAAGCCCCCGCGACGAAGCGCGGGCACGGTACATCCCCGGCGTATTGAAGCTCCACGCAAGCGTCCCGTCCGGCGCGGCGACGATGACGCCGCCCGTCCCGCCCATCGTGCCGATCTCTGCGATCACCGCGTCGGCGGCGGTCTGCGCATCCTCGCCCGCCAAGCGCATCCGCGCCGCGATCTCGTGCCCCGCGCCGACCCGCAGGAAGAACTCGCCCGCGCCGGTGCAGCTTACCGCGCAGGCCCGGTCGTCGGCGAAGTTGCCGGCGCCGATCACCGGGGAATCGCCGATCCGGCCCCAGCGCTTGCCGGTCAGGCCCCCGGTCGAAGTGGCGGCGGCCACGTGGCCCTCGCAATCGACCGCGACCGCGCCGACGGTGCCGTACTTGAGATCAACGTCGTACCAGCCCAGCTTCCTGGACTTCAGTTCCTCGAGCTGACGCCAGCGTTCGGCAGTGGCGAACCAGTCGGGATCGACCTGTTCGAGCCCCTGCTCACGGGCGAATTCGTCAGCACCTTCGCGGCTGAGGAACACATGGGGGCTGTGCTCCATCACCGCACGGGCGAGCCGCACCGGGTTCCGGGTGTGCGTCGCTCCGGCGACGGCGCCCGCCGAACGGTCGCGCCCGTCCATGATTGCCGCGTCGAGCTCGTTCGTGCCGTGATAGGTGAAAACCGCGCCGCGCCCGGCGTTGAAGTGGGGATCGTCCTCGAGCACCATGACCGCGGCTTCGACCCCGTCGAGCGACCCGCCGCCCGCGGCCAGGACCGCCTCTCCGGCAGCGAGCGCGACGTCCAGCGCGGCAAGGAAGCCCGCCTCGGCCTCCTCGCTCATCGCTCCGGGCGCCATCGAGCCGGCGCCGCCGTGGATCACGATGCCCCAGTTGCCGCTTGCCGCCATCCTCAGAATGCCATCGCCATGCTTACTCCGCCGCCGTGGGGGTCGCCCCATGGCACCCACGCGGCCTCCATGACATGGGGCTTGCGGGTTATCAGAAGCCCCGAGGCGGTGCCGATCGCCGCACCGGCCAGCGAGTCGTACCAGTGATGCTTGTCGGCCTCGACCCGCGCTACTCCCACGAAACCGGCAACGGCAAATGCCGGAATGCCGACACGTGGTCCTTCACGCTCATAAAGGGTCGCCGCGGCGGCAAAGCTCACCGCCGTATGACCAGAAGGGAAGCTGCGGCGGTCGCTGCCGTCGGGACGCAGTTCGGGGAACGCTTCCTTCAGGCCGGTGGCGACCAACCCTGCCGCGCCGATCGAGGCGCCGGCCTGCAGCGCGCCGGATCCGTCGCCCCTTACCGCGGGAAGGCCGACTGCTACGGCAGACAAGCCGATCGCCGCGACGTCGCTCGCCGTGGCCCAATCGCCGTTGGACGCGAGCGCAGGGGCGGGGACGAGAACCAGCATCGTGGCAGCCAGCCTGACGGCGGCGAAGGCGTGAGGACGGCGTATGGGAAGGGTTCCTTCTTGCCGGAAGCGCGATGCATCGTGCATTGGCGCGTGAGATGGCGAAGGACAAGCCCGCAAGGAGCCAAGGCGTGGTCGGCAGCAGGCAAAAAGCACCGGCACCGGTAGTCGCACGGGACGATCCCGCGCGCGCCGACGTGGCCGCGCTGCTCGCCTTTCATCATGCCCAGATGCTGCGCTGGTCGCCCCCTGACAAGGTCCACGTGCTGCCCGCAAGCTGTCTTTCCGCCGACGATGTCTCGTTCTTTTCGGCTAGGGTCGGCGGCACCCTGGCGGGGTTTGGCGCGCTGCGCGAGATCGAGGCGGGACATGGCGAGATAAAGTCGATGCGAGTCGACCCGGCATTCCTCGGCACCGGGGTCGGCGAGGCCATCCTGCTTCATATCCTCGAAGCGGCGCGGGCGGCGGGGCTCGCGCGGCTCAGCCTCGAAACAGGCAGGCCCGAGCCGTTCCTGCCGGCGCAGCGGCTTTACGAAAAGCATGGCTTTGCCCCATGCCGACCGTTCGGCGACTACGTCGACGATGGGTTCTCCATGTGCATGACGAGGGCGCTATGAGCGGAACGAAAACGGTGAACGGCAAGGTCACCCTGCGCGCGCCGGGGCCCGCCGACGTTCCCGCGCTCGCCAGGCTCGGCCGAGAGAGCTTCTCGGCATCCTTCGCGCACCTCTACTCGCCGGCCAATCTCGCCGGGTTCCTGGACGAGGTGCACGACGAGGCCGCGGTCGCGCGGCGGATCGCTGATCCCGAGAGGGTCTATGCTCTTGCCGAGATCGACGGACAGCTTGCCGGGTATTGCCAGGTCGTGCTGCGCGATTCGTTCGACCATGCTGGCACCGCGCGCCGCCCGGTTACGCTGAGCCAGCTCTATTGCGCGCCGGGCGCGACCGGCAACGGCGTCGGCGCGGTACTGATGGACTGGGCGATGGCCGAGGCGCGGGCGCATGGCGCGGACGAGATTCGCCTGTCCGTCTGGTCGGAAAACTTCGGGGCGCAGCGGTTTTACGCCCGTTACGGCTTCACCAAGGTCGCCGACATCGATTTCTGGGTGGGAGATCACCGCGACGACGAATTCCTGCTCGCCTGCCCGATTGGCGAGGCCTCCGCCTAGATCGCGCTTGTTCTGCGCGTTTTCCTACAGGCGGCGAACCTGCTAGGACAATCGCCAAGCGGCCCACTCGATGGTGCCTTGTTCCGAAAATACAGCTGGATTGATCGATGTCCTCGATAAGACCCTGGCGTGATATCGCCCGCCGACCCTGCCGCCAGATCATGGTGGGCAAGGTGCCCGTCGGCGGCGACGCGCCGATCACCGTGCAGACGA
This sequence comes from Novosphingobium tardum, assembly GCF_042652045.1. NCBI lineage: Bacteria > Pseudomonadati > Pseudomonadota > Alphaproteobacteria > Sphingomonadales > Sphingomonadaceae > Novosphingobium > Novosphingobium tardum. Next base: position 819,141 of record NZ_JBHSDR010000003.1, read on the forward strand.
TGACCAACACCCTGACGTCCGATGCGGCGGCCACGATCGACCAGATCCGCCGGTGCGAGGACGCCGGCGCCGACCTCGTGCGGGTTTCGTGCCCCGATGTCGAAAGCACCTCCGCGTTGCGCGAGATTGTGCGGGCGGCGCGCGTCCCGCTGATTGCCGACATCCATTTCCACTACAAGCGCGCGCTCGAGGCGGCCGACGCCGGCGCGGCCTGTCTGCGGATCAACCCGGGCAACATCGGCAGCAGCGAGCGGGTTGCCGAAGTGGTCCGCGCGGCCAAGGCCAACGGCTGCGCGATCAGGATCGGGGTGAATGCCGGAAGTCTCGAGAAGGACCTGCTCGAAAAGTATGGCGAGCCGTGTCCCGAGGCGCTGGTCGAAAGCGCGCTCGATCATATCAAGCTGCTGCAGGACCACGATTTCCACGAATACAAGGTCGCGGTGAAGGCCAGCGACGTATTTCTGGCGGTGGCCGCCTATACCCAGCTTGCCGACGCCGTGGACTGCCCGCTGCACCTCGGCATCACCGAGGCGGGCGGCCTGATCGGCGGCACGGTCAAGTCCGCAATCGGCATGGGCAACCTGCTGTGGGCGGGGATCGGCGACACCATCCGCGTCTCGCTTTCGGCCGAGCCGGAAGAGGAAGTGCGCGTCGGCTTCGAGATTCTGAAAAGCCTCGGCTTGCGCACCCGCGGGGTCCGCGTCGTTTCATGCCCCAGCTGTGCGCGCCAGGGCTTCGACGTGATCCGCACAGTCCAGGCGCTCGAAACACGTCTGGGCCACATCAAGACGCCGTTGTCGCTGTCCGTTCTCGGCTGTGTGGTTAACGGCCCGGGCGAGGCGCGCGAAACCGATATCGGGATTACAGGCGGCGGTAACGGCAAGCACATGGTGTACCTGTCCGGCGTGACCGATCACCACGTCCAAAGCGATGTGATGCTCGACCACATCGTTGCGCTGGTCGAGGCCAAGGCGGCCGAGATCGAGGCCGGCATGTCCGACGCGGGCGAGGTGGCCGAGGCCGCCGCCTGACCGTGAGTTACCGGGTTCTGCCAACGCGGGGCGGCCTGCCGCCGCTGCACCTCTTGCTCGCGGTCGCGATCATGGCGGTATGGGGGACGAACTTCGTCGTCATCAAGTTCGCGCTGGCCCACCTGCCGCCGATGACCCTGGCGCTGCTACGCTTTGCGATCGCGTTCTTCCCCCTCGCGCTCGTCGTCAAGCGGCCGGCGGTGCCATGGTGGAACCTGGCGCTTTACGGCGTCCTGATCGGCGCGGGGCAGTTCGGCGTGCTGTTCACCGCGATGCGCGCCGACATCACACCCGGGCTCGCCTCGCTGGTGGTCCAGGTGCAGGTCTTCTTCACGATCGGCCTGTCGATGCGCCTGAGCGGGGAAAAAGTGGCTCCGTTCCAGATCGTCGCGCTGCTCCTGGCCACAGCGGGCCTTGCCATGATCGCGCTGCATACCGACGGCAGCGCCACGCCGCTGGGCCTTGCGATGACCCTCTTTGCCGCGCTCTCATGGGCGCTGGGCAATATGGTGGCGCGGGCGGCGGGCAAGGTCGACATGCTTGGCTACGTCATCTGGTCCAGCCTGTTCGCGGTGCCGCCGTTGCTGGTCCTCGCTCTCCTGACCGATGGCTGGCCGCGCATTGCGGCAGGGATCGCGGCTGCCGACGGCGCGACCTGGGCGGCGGTGGTCTGGCAGTCGGTGGGTAACACGATGTTCGGCTATGCCGCGTGGGGCTGGCTCCTCGCCCGCCATCCTGCCGCGATGGTGACGCCGATGGCGCTGCTCGTCCCGGTATTCGGCCTTGGCGCATCCGCGTTGCTTCTGGGCGAGCCGCTGCAATGGTGGAAGCTGGCGGCGTTTATACTCGTCATGGTCGGCCTTGCCATCGGCATGCTCTGGCCGCGCCTCGCCCGTCTGGTCCAGCCCACGGCAGGGGCGGTGGGATGAGCATCGCGATCCGCCCTGCAACGCGCGAAGACCTGCCGCTGATCGCCGCGCTGATCCGCGCGCTCGCGGAATACGAGAAACTCGCTCACGAAGTCCGCTTCGACGAGGCGACGCTCGGAACCAACCTGTTCGGCGCGCGCGCCTTCGCCGAAGTCGTGATCGGCGAGGTTGACGGAACGGCGCACGGTTTCGCCCTTTTCTTTCACAACTTCTCGACCTTCGAGGGACGGCCCGGGATTTACCTCGAAGACCTGTTCGTCAGGCCCGAGGCTCGCGGATCGGGGCTGGGCAAGGCGCTGCTTTCACATATTGCCGGGCTGGCGGTCGAGCGCGGCTGTGCGCGGCTCGAATGGTCGGTTCTTGACTGGAATGCGCCGGCAATCGGCTTTTACGAGAAGCTGGGAGCGCGTCCGATGGACGGGTGGACGATTATGCGGCTCGACGGTGCCGCGCTGTCGGCCCTTGGCGCCCAGGGATAGGTGTCGAGACAGGCGTGCGGGCTTCGGCCGCTGCACATCCGGCTGGTGCAAAGGCCCCGACAGGCGTAAAAAGGGGGTGTGCCTGACGAATCCGGCCAAGCGTGCCTATGGGGCCGCGCCGGCGTCGTTCCGCCGCGTGGCCGCGCCATCCTGTCGGATGGAAGGGGCCCGGCGCTCGACAGCGGGGAAGGGTTCGTTCAGCACATGGTTAGGGATCAAGTGCTAGAAGTCGTGGAATGAGCGGACAGATCGACCGCAGGAATTTACTCAAGGCCGCCGCGCTTGGCCTGCCGGCGCTTGCGCTTCCAGCGCGCGCCTTTGCCCAGCCATTCTCGATTTCGGAACAGAACCGTCGCATCCTCGATATCGCCCGGCGCGAGGCCGATCGCGCGGGCTCGGCGCTGTGGCGCAAGGATATCGTCGGCGTGGCTGATTTCGCCCTGCCGTCCTCGCTCCCCCGCCTGCATTTCGCGAATCTTGAAGCGGGCACGGTGCGTTCGTTCCTTGTCGCGCACGGCAAGGGTTCGGACCCCGAGCACGACGGTTTCCTGAAGTATTTTTCAAACGAACCGGGCAGCTTCGCGACGTCGCGCGGAGCCTTCATTTCCTATGAATGGTACGTCGGGAAGTACGGCGTCTCGATCCGTCTCGGCGGGCTGGATCCCGACAATTCCCACGCGCTGGAGCGCGCCATCGTCATGCATTCGGCATGGTATGCGGCGCCTGACATGCTTGCCAAGTGGGGCAAGCTCGGCCGCAGCGACGGCTGCTTCGCGATGGCGCCTGACGATTTCAACGAGGCACTGCTGCACCTTTCCGGCGGCCGCCTGATCTTCGCCGACCGGCTCGGCATCTACTGATCCCGCGGCGCTCCCTGCGATTGCAGGGAAACAACCGCGGCGTCAGCCACTCCCGTCAGATAGGATTATCGAGCGCGACGACGGCTTCGTTCGACGCGCGCTGGGTGGTGTGCAACTGGCGAGGCGCGGCAAAGCTGGCGAGAACCGGCGCATCGCGGCCGTAGATGTCCTTAAACGTCTTGAGCTCGCCGTTCACGTCCCGCGCCATCGTGAAGTAGGTGATGTAGATCGGGAAGGTCTTCGTCATCGGGACCTTGGTGTAGACCCCCGACAGAGTGTTCGCGATGCCTTCCTCCCGCGTCAGGCCGGCTCCGAGCATGGCCATCAGCATGCCGAGTTCGGTCGCCCGCTCGGTGCGGATGCAGCCGTGGCTGAATGCGCGCGCTTCGGCGTTGAACAGGCCCTTCGACGGGGTGTCGTGGATGAAGATGGCGTGCGGATTGGGCATGTCGAGCTTCATCAGGCCAAGCGAATTGCCCGGGCCCGGCTGCTGCACCACCGACACGAAGCCATCGGCTCCCTTGGTGACCTTGTAGCCCTCGCGCGCCGCGGCGCTCGGGCTCGCCAGCAGGCGCGCGCCCAGTCCTTCGCCCTTCACGATGCTTTGCGGGACGGTCCACGTCGGATTGAAGATCACGCCCTCGACCGTCTCCGCCAGCTGCGGGGTCGCGGTGCGGCCGGGCTTGCCCACGACCGTGCGGTAGGTCGTGATGATCTTGTCGTTCACCGTCAGCCGCAGCATGTATTCGGGCACGTTGGTGATGAGATATTGCTTGCCCAGGTCGTGGGCCAGCCAGCGCCAGCGATCCATGTTGGCGCGGATCATGGCAAGCTGCTTGGGGTCCTTGGTGGTGGCAAGCTGGGACTTGAGTACCGCGTAATCGGGGTGGACGGGGTTGAGCCGCGCCAGCGCACCCTTGATGTCGTGCTGCTCGAGCGCGCTGGCAAGGATCGCCACGGTCGGATTGACGTCCTGATCGGGATCGACCGCGAACCACTGAACCCTTGCGGTCATGGGCGTGCGCCCGTCGCGCAGATCCTCGGCCAGCCAGGAAAAGAGGCGGGTTGCGGTCTCGTCGAGCGCCGCGCCTTCGCCACCGGCGATCGCCGCGGTCAGCCCGGCCGGATCGTAGTCCTTGGCAAACAGACCGTCGGCGCCGATGCCCTGAATCGCGGCGAGCAGGGCCTGCGCGTCGCGCAGCGTCCAGTGAGGGGGCGGCGGCGGAGGCGTGGGCGCGGGCGGAACGACTTGCGCAGTCAGGTCCTGCGGTGCGGGCGCCTGCTGCGGCTGGGCCTGGGTCCGCGCAGCGGGCTGGGCCTGATTCGCCGCAGGCGCCTGGGCGAATGCGGGCGCGGCGGCGACCAGGGCCGATGCCGTACCTGCAGCCAATGCCAGTTTGCCGCCAATCATGCCCATGTTCGTTCCCACTGTAGTGATGTCCGGGGCGCCGTTCCTGGCGCTGCACCGTCCGGCGAATCTGCCGAAATTCAGGTGTGCAATCAAGCATCGCGGCTGACTGGCAGGTGAATCGGGGCTAGGGCGCGGCTTCAATGTCACGCCACAGCCCGATCCTGCCGATCTTTTCCGCGCTCGCCGGAATCGCCCTGTTCGGGGTGATGGACGGGGTGATGAAGGCTGCCGGCGGGGCGCTCGGCGTTTGGTCCACTCTGTTCTGGCGCAGCTGCATCGCGGTCCTGCTGATGTTCCCGCTGTGGAGGCTGGGCGGAGGACGCTGGCCGGCACGCGCCACGCTGCGGCTCCATCTCCTGCGCGGTGCGGTGGCGACGGCGATGGCACTGCTGTTTTTCTGGGGGCTGGTCCGCACCCCGATGGCCGATGCGATCGGCATCTCGTTCATCGCCCCGCTGCTGGCGCTTTATCTGGCGGCGGTGATGCTGGGCGAACGGATCGAAGGAAAGGCGATCGCCGCATCGCTGCTCGGGCTGGCGGGCGTGCTGGTGATCGTGCTGGGCAAGCTCGGGCGCGAAGCGGCAACCGGGCAGGCGGCCGATGAAGCATCGTGGGGCATCGCCGCGATCCTCGGTTCCGCGGTGCTCTATGCCTGGAATCTCATTTTGCAGCGGCGCCAGGCGCAGGTCGCGGGCCCCCGCGAGATCGCGCTGTTCCAGAACATGGTCGTCCTCGGCCTGCTCGGATGCGGGAGTCCATGGATGGTCGCGGTCCCGCCCCCTGCGGCGTGGCTGTTGATCGGAGCGGCCGCGGCGCTCGGCGTCGTCTCGCTCATGCTGATGAGCTGGGCCTATGGCCGAGCGGAAGCGCAAGTGCTCGTGCCGGTCGAATACAGCGCGTTCGTCTGGGCCGCGATCATCGGTTGGCTCGCCTATGCCGAGCAGGTGACCGCGTTCACCGTGGCCGGAGTGGCATTGATCGTTGGGGGATGTCTCGTCGCCGCGCGCCGTTCGCCGATCGAGCAGGTCGCGCTCTAAGGCCGATTTGCAGAGGCCCCACCCTTGACCTGCCGGGGCTAAACGCGCATCGCCGGGCCCGAAATCGGCAGGGCGGTCCGAGGCCGCCTCACTGCCAGCAAGGCCGTACAGGAGGGACTTTCACGCCATGACCCAGGTCGGACAGGATACGCTTGCCACGCGCAGCACGATGACCGTCGGTGCCAGCGAATATGCCTATTATTCGCTCGCCAAGGCCGCAGCCAAGCTTGGTGACGTCAGCCGCCTGCCTTTCTCGATGAAGGTGCTGCTCGAGAACCTGCTTCGTTTCGAGGATGGCGGCTTCACCGTCTCGACCGACGACATCCAGGCGCTGGTCGACTGGCAGAAGAACCCGGTCACCGGCCGCGAGATTCAGTACCGTCCCGCGCGCGTGCTGCTGCAGGACTTCACCGGCGTGCCCTGCGTGGTCGATCTGGCCGCGATGCGCGATGCCATCGCCAAGCTCGGCGGCGACACTTCGAAGATCAATCCGCAGGTGCCCGTCCACCTCGTGATCGACCACTCGGTCATGGTCGACGAGTTCGGCCATCCCAAGGCGTTCGAGCAGAACGTCGAGATCGAATACCAGCGTAATCTCGAACGGTACGACTTCCTCAAGTGGGGATCGAAGAGCCTGGACAACTTCAAGGCGGTGCCTCCGGGAACCGGGATCTGCCACCAGGTGAACCTCGAGAACATCGCGCAGGCGGTATGGACAAGCGCCGCGCCCGACGGCGCCACGGTTGCCTATCCCGATACCTGCGTCGGGACCGACAGCCACACCACGATGATCAACGGCCTGGGCGTGCTGGGCTGGGGCGTCGGCGGGATCGAGGCCGAGGCCGCGATGCTCGGCCAGCCGGTTTCGATGCTGATTCCCGAGGTCGTCGGCTTCAAGCTGACCGGCGAGTTGCCCGAAGGCGTGACCGCAACCGATCTCGTGCTCACCGCCACGCAGATGTTGCGCGCCAAGGGCGTGGTCGGCCGCTTCGTCGAGTATTTCGGGCCGGGCCTTGCCTCGCTCAGCCTCGCCGACCGGGCAACGCTCGCCAACATGGCGCCCGAATACGGTGCGACCTGCGGCTTCTTCGGGATAGACGAGAAGACGATTGAATACATGCGCCTTACCGGGCGCGAGGAAAGCCAGATTGCGCTGGTCGAGGCTTATGCCAAGGAGCAGGGCTTCTGGCTGTCGGCGGACATGCCCGACCCGATCTTCACCGACACGCTCGAACTCGACATGGCGTCGGTCGTGCCCTCGCTCGCGGGGCCCAAGCGGCCGCAGGACAAGGTGCCGCTGACCCAGGTCGACGACGTGTTCAACGACGACTTAGCCAAGGTCTACAAGCACAGCGGGTTCAAGCGCGTTCCGATCGACGGCGCAGGTCATGACATCGGCGACGGCGACGTCGTCATCGCCGCGATCACCAGTTGCACCAACACCTCGAACCCGGGCGTTCTGGTCGCGGCGGGCCTCGTCGCCAAGAAGGCCAACGAGCTGGGCATGAAGCCCAAGCCGTGGGTGAAGACCAGCCTTGCCCCGGGCTCGCAGGTGGTGACCGACTATCTGATCAAGGCCGGGTTGCAGGAGCATCTCGACGCGATCGGGTTCAACCTCGTCGGCTATGGCTGCACCACCTGCATCGGCAACTCCGGCCCGCTGGCCGAGCCGATCAGCAACGCGATCAATGCGAACGACATCGTCGCCGCCTCGGTCCTGTCGGGTAACCGCAACTTCGAAGGCCGGGTCTCGCCCGACGTGCGCGCCAACTTCCTCGCCAGCCCGCCGCTGGTCGTGGCCTATGCCCTCAAGGGCACGGTGATCGAGGACTTCACCCACACCCCGATCGGGCAGTCCCGCGACGGGGCGGACGTCTATCTCAGGGACATCTGGCCGACCGACGCCGAAGTTCACAGTCTGATGGCCTCGTCGATCAACCGCGCGATGTTCCAGGCGCGCTATGCCGACGTCTACAAGGGCGACGAGCATTGGCAGGCGATCGACGTTACCGGCAGCGAGACTTACCAGTGGCGCGCCGGCTCGACCTATGTCGCCAACCCTCCGTACTTCGAGGGGATGAGCATGACCCCGGCTCCGGTCGGCGACATCATCGAGGCCAAGCCGCTCGCGATCCTCGGCGATTCCATCACCACCGACCACATCTCTCCCGCCGGCTCGATCAAGGTCGACAGCCCGGCCGGCGCATGGCTGATGGAACATCAGGTCGCCAAGGCCGATTTCAATTCCTACGGCAGCCGCCGCGGACACCACGAAGTCATGATGCGCGGCACCTTCGCCAACATCCGCATCAAGAACGAGATGGTCCCCGGCGTCGAAGGCGGGATGAGCCGCTACGAAGGCCAGGTCCTTCCGATCTACGACGTGGCGATGAAGTACAAGGACGCCGGCGTCCCGATGGTGATCGTCGCGGGCAAGGAATACGGCACCGGCTCTTCGCGCGATTGGGCCGCCAAGGGCACCAACCTACTTGGCGTGCGCGCGGTGATCGTCGAGAGCTTCGAGCGCATCCACCGCTCGAACCTTGTCGGGATGGGCGTGCTGCCGCTGCAATTCATGGGCGGCGACACGCGCGACAGCCTCGGCCTCACGGGTGATGACAGTTTCACCATCCACGGCGTCGCCAACCTCAAGCCGCGCCAGGACGTACGGGTGGACGTGACCCGGCTCGACGGATCGACCTTCAGCTTCAATGCGCTGTGCCGGATCGATACCGCCAACGAGCTCGAATACTTCCTCAACGGCGGCATCCTGCACTATGTGCTGCGTAATCTCGCCAAGGGCTGACCCGCCCGCCTTGGGCGCATGAAAAAGGGGCGCGCCGAAAGGCCGCCCCTTTTTTCGTGCCTGCTTTACAAGGTTGTTCAGGCGGGGCGCATGGCCAGCCGGCGGCGCCCGACGATCGCGGCCGCGGCTGCGCCGAACAGTAGCAGCATTGGGGGCGCAGGGACTTCGACCGGCGGACCGCCGCTGGAACCCGTGCTGCCGCCGGTGGATGTGCTGGTGGAAATGCTGCCGGACGAGGTCGAGACGTTACCCGACGACGTCGAGACATTACCCGACGAGGTAGAGACGTTCCCCGATGAAGTGGAGACACTCCCTGACGAGGTGGAAACACCCCCGGTCGAGGTCGAAATGCCGCCAGTCGAGGTGGATACTCCCCCGGTCGAAGTGGAGACGTTGCCCGACGAGGTGGATGTCGAAGTGCTCACTCCGCCGGTGGATGTCGAGACGCCGCCCGTCGTCGTGCTGCTGGTGATCCCGCCCGAGGACGTGGACGTGGAAGTGGAAGTCGAACCGCCCGAACTCGAGGTGGAGCCGCCGGAGGTCGAGCTCGAGGTTGAGCTGGAACCGGTGCTGGTCGAACTGACGACGACATTGCCGCCACCCGAGCCGCCGCCGCCGAAGAATCCGCCAAAGAAGCCGCCGCCGCCAAATCCACCGATCGGGCCGCCACCGATCACGACCGGCGCGCTGCCTTGCGACGGCGGGGAGGGGGCGGGCGGCAGGTAGGGCAGGGGAACCGCGACCATCGCCACCTGGTCAGGCGCGCGCGTCGTGGTCGTCACCGTCTTCACGATCCGCCGTTTCTTGGGACGGGGAAGCTGGCGCTTGGCGACGTGTCGGATGGGGCGCTGCGGCTTGGCCTGCTTGGCGTGCTTCACATAGCCCTTGCCGCGCATCGGGGCCTCCGACACGTGCACCGCGCCGCCGCCGACGACCGCGGTCGCCGCCGCCACCGCGCCAAGCTTGGCCAAGGCCATCCTAATCGACATCGTCCGTGCTCGCTTCCTTGCTCGACGATGGGGCGACCAGCCCCGATCGACCGACTAGGAGGCACGCGGCAATGGGTAGCAATCGTGTTAACCGCGTTAAGCGGCGCAAAGTCCTCAAATTCGACGATTTCTGGAGGCGGCCTGGCAACTTGTCCAAGTTTGGGACTGCGAGAGCGGTGCCGGTTAGCCAAATGCCGACCGCGCTTGACGAGACGTAACCCTTGGGTTACATGTAACCTCAGAGTTACTTGAGGGGAAGATTCATGGTCGATTCTGGTTCGAGCGCCGAAGTTGCGGAGCGCCTCGGGCGTCGCCGGGCAAGGCTGTTTCCGGTCCTCGGAATTTTCCTCCTGATCCAGCAGTCAGCCTATTTCGGGCATGGCGGCGGGGAGCGGATCGTCGATCATGTCCGCGTCGGGGCATGGGTGGTGATGAGCGCCGTCGTGCTGTTCGTGCTGACGACCGGCGGCTTCTGGTTCCGTGGTTCCGAGTTGCGCGCAATGCTCAACGACGAGAGCACTCGCGCCAACCGCGCCGCCGCGCTCGAACTGGGCTTCGTGCTGGCTATGGCCACGGGGATCGTCCTCTACGTCGCGCAGGGGGCGTGGCAGCTTACCGTCGGCGAATCGATCCACCTGATCGTGACGGCGGGGCTTTTCGCAGCGCTTCTGCGGTTTTCCAGCCTTGAGCGGCGCGGACTTGGCTGATCGGCTCACTAACTGCCTGCGCGAGGCGCGCGAGGCCGCCGGCCTGACCCAGGCCGAACTCGCGGTGCGGATCGGGGTCAGCCGCAAGACGATCAACACCGTGGAAAACGGGGTGTTCGTGCCCTCGACCGTCATCGCGCTCAAGCTGGCGGCCGCGCTGGGCACGCCGGTGGAGACGCTATTCGCCCTGGTCGGACCCGGTGTCGAATAGCGTGGTCTGGCTTCCGCTGAGCGGGACGAGGCCAAGATGGGTCCAGCCGCGATCGTTGAGGCAGCGCCCGCGCGCGGTTCGCGCGACGAGGCCGAGCTGGATCAAGTAAGGCTCGATCACTTCCTCGATCGTGTCGCGCGGCTCGGCCAGCCCGGCGGCGAGCGTTTCGACCCCGACCGGCCCGCCCTTGTAGATATCGGCGATCATGGCGAGGTAGCGCCGATCCATCGCGTCGAGCCCGAGGCTGTCGACCTCGAGCCGGGTCAGCGCCTTGTCGGCTATTGCGCGGGTCACCATCCCGTCGCCCGCGACATGCGCGAAATCGCGCACCCGGCGCAGGAGCCGGCCGGCGACACGCGGCGTCCCCCGCGCGCGTCGGGCGACTTCGCGCGCACCCTCGCCGTCGATGCCGAGGCCGAGCAGGGTCGCGGCGCGCGTCACGACGCGCTCAAGCTCGGCCACGGTGTAGAAATTGAGCCGGACCGGAATGCCGAACCGGTCACGCAGCGGAGTAGTGAGCAGTCCCTGGCGGGTGGTCGCCCCGATCAGGGTGAACTGGGGCAGGTCGATCCGCACCGAGCGGGCCGATGGTCCTTCGCCGATGATGAGGTCGAGCGCGCGATCCTCCATCGCCGGGTAGAGGACTTCCTCGACCACCGGATTCAGGCGGTGGATCTCGTCAATGAACAGGACATCGCCGTCCTCGAGATTGGTGAGCAGCGCTGCAAGGTCGCCCGACTTGGCGATCACCGGGCCGCTGGTGGCGCGGAATCCCACGCCAAGCTCGCGCGCGACGATCTGCGCCAGCGTGGTCTTGCCAAGGCCTGGCGGACCGAAGAACAGGACATGGTCGAGCGCCTCGCGGCGGCTGCGCGCGGCCTCGATGAACACGCGCAGATTGTCCCGTGCTGCCTCCTGGCCGACGAATTCGGCCAGCGACTTGGGCCGCAGCGCCGCGTCGGGATCGTCGGGCTGGCGCGCAGGGTCGGTGATCGACGCCGCGTCGGTCATCGCGCCGCCTTCTTGAGCGCGACGCGGACGAGCGCATCGAGCCCCGAATCGGCGCCGAGTTCACTTTCGGCATGGGCTACCGCGGCGGAAGCTATCGCCGGCTTGAACCCGAGGTTCTGAAGTGCCGAGACGGCGTCAGCGCCTGCGGATCCGGCTGGCTGTGCGGGTGCCCCCGGCGCCGATCCGGCCAGACCGGTCATGCCGCCGGCCTTGTCCTTGAGTTCGTTGACGATTCGGCTCGCGAGCTTGGGCCCGACGCCGTTCGCGCGCGCCACCATCGCCGCGTCGCCGCTGCCGATGGCCCGCTGGAGATCCTCGGCGGTCAGCGCGGACAGGATCGCGAGCGCGACCTTGCTCCCCACGCCCTGAACTCCGCTCAGCAGGCGAAACCAGTCGCGCTCTCCAGCCGTGGCGAAACCGACGAGGCGCTGGTCGTTCTCGCTGACCAGCATCTGCGTGAACACTGTTACCGCGTCACCCGCGATACCCAGCGCGGCGAGCGTCTTGGCCGAACAGAACACGAGATAGCCCACCCCGTGGACGTCGATCACCGCGCTGTCCGCGCCCGTCTCGTCGAGCGTCCCGGTGAGCTTGGCGATCATGCTTTGTTCTATGACAGGATCGCGGTGCTATGCAAGCTCCGGCAGCGCGGCAGCCGGGGATTGGCGGCGACTACAGACCGGGTATGCGAACGTCCCCGGCAAGCCCGCAGGCGAGCGCGGCCGCGCCGACCTGAACCGTGGTGTTGGTATCGCGCAGGCTCGAGGCGACACCGATGAGGTCGCCGAAGGTCAGTGCGCCGGTGCGCGAGGGATTATAGTGGCGCGCGCGGCGCGGGCGAGGCGGTCGACCTGCCCGGTGGTGAGGTGCCCGCGCAGGAACGATGCCGCGCAGTCGGACTTGCTTGGCGACAGGCCATAGCGCTGAAGCGCATCCGAGATCTGGTAGCGGCTGGCGGTGCAGGCGGACAGCGCAAGGCCGGCGACAGCGGCAAGCGCAAGGGGGGCAAGCATCCTGGTGGTGGTCGGGCGGGTCATTTCGTTGTTCCTCGACTGGCGACGCGAAGGGGGAGGTTGGATGACAACGCTCGTCGCGCCGCAAGGTTGCAAACGGGGAAGTGCGCTCAGCGTGCGACGTGGGCGTGGGCGATGGCCACGGCCAGGGCGTCGGCGGCGTCGGGGCCGGCAAGCCTGACGCCCGGCAGCAGGACTTTCAGCATTGCCTGGACCTGCGCCTTGTCCGCCGCGCCGGTGCCGACCAGCGCCTTCTTGACCAGCCGCGTCGCGTATTCCGCCACCGGAAGACCGGCACGGGCGAGGGCGAGCAGGCAGACTCCGCGCGCCTGCCCGAGCTTGAGCGTCGATTGCGCGTTGGAATTGACGAAAACTTCCTCGACCGCGCCGTTATCGGGGCGATGGGCCAGGATCACGTCGGCCAGTTCGCGGTCGAGCGTGACCAGCCGTTCGGCCAACGCTGCTTTCGGATCGGTTTTGATCTGACCGTTGGCGACGTGGCTCAGCCGGCTGCCGGACTTCGCCACGATGCCCCAGCCGGTTGTGCCGAGGCCGGGATCGAGACCCAGGATCAGCATGGCCGCCGGAGTCCGCAGCGCGGGGCGGAAGCCCTAACCCAGCTTCTCCATCACTGCGTCGGACACTTCGTAATTGCCCCACACGGCCTGAACGTCATCGTCGTCGTCGAGAACGTCTATCAGCCGGAACAGGGTGCCGGCGTCGTCCTCGGCCACTTCGGTGCGCAGCGACGGGCGCCACGCGAGCTTCACCGCCTCTGCCTCGCCCAGCGTCTTTTCAAGTTCGCGGGCGACGGGATGGAGCGAATCGATGCTGGTCCAGATTTCGTGACCGTCTTCGCCGCTCTCGACATCGTCGGCACCGGCTTCGATCGCGGCCTCGAGCACCTTCTCCTCGTCTCCTGCCTTCGCCGGATACTCGATCAGGCCAAGCCGTTCGAACCCGTGGCTCACCGCGCCGCTGGCGCCCAGGTTGCCGCCGTTCTTGGCGAATGCGGTGCGTACATTGGTGGCGGTGCGGTTGCGGTTATCGGTCAGGGCCTCAACGATGAGGGCAACGCCGCCGGGGCCGTAGCCTTCGTACCGCACTTCCTCGTAGTTATCGCCTTCGCCCTTCGACGCCTTGTCGATAGCGCGCTGGATATTGTCCTTCGGCATCGATTGCGCCTTGGCCGCATTGACCGCCGCGCGCAGGCGCGGGTTCATGTCGGGATCGGGCATGCCCATCTTGGCCGCGACGGTGATTTCGCGGCTTAGCTTGGAAAACTGCGCAGAGCGCTTTTTGTCCTGCGCGCCCTTGCGGTGCATTATGTTCTTGAATTTGGAATGGCCTGCCATCGGAACCCCGAAAAGTCGTATCGTTGGGCAACTACCGGCCGGTGCGCCCGCTTGGCGCGGCCCTTACACCGTCCCGGCGCTTCGTGGCAACCGCCGCTCCGTGATGCCAGCGCCAGCACTGGCGGCGGTTTCATGCCAGCTTCACCGCCGTGCCGCTGACCGATACCATCAGCATCGAGCCCTTCTTGCCGATGACCTGGTAATCGATGTCGCACCCGACGAGCGCGTCGCCGCCAAGCTGCTTGCACTTGTCGACCATCTCGAGGATCGCCTCGCGACGGCCGCGCTCGAGCACGCGTTCATAGCTGCCCGAGCGGCCTCCGACGAGATCGGTGATCGAAGCGAACATGTCGCGGAAAAGGTTGGCGCCGACGATGACTTCGCCGGTCACGATGCCGAGATAATCGCGGATCGGACGGCCTTCGACGGTATGCGTGGTGGTGACGATCACGGAAGTTCCCCTGCTTGACAAAGCACTTGCCTACAGTGGGATGCGCGACACCTCCAGACCCGACGCCGTCCGCGCCTAGCCGTTCACGATCGTCCCGCCATTGGGATGCAGCACCTGGCCCGACATGTAGCTGGAATCTTCGCAGGCGAGGAAAAGGAACGCCGGCGCGACCTCGTTCGGCTGGCCGGGACGGCCCATCGGCGTGTCCTCACCGAAAGTCTCCAGCTTTTCCGGGCTGGCTCCCCCCATCGGATTGAGCGGCGTCCAGATCGGCCCGGGAGCGACCGCATTGACCCGGATCCCGTCCTTGACGAGATTTTCCGAGAGCGATCGGGTGAAGGCGGTGATGGCTCCCTTCGTGCTCGAGTAGTCGAGCAACTCGGCGGAACCTTGGTACATCGTTATCGAGGTGCAGTTGATGATCGCGGCCCCTTTCTTCAGGTGCTCGCGTGCGGCTTGAACCAGGTAGAACATCGAGAAGATGTTGGTCTGAAACGTCCGCTGGAGCTGTTCCGGAGTGATATCACGGATGTCCTTGTCCGGATGCTGCTCGCCCGCATTGTTGACCACGATATCGAGCCGTCCGAACTCGTCGATCGTCTTGGCAACCAGCGCCTTGCCGCAATCGGGATCGCCGAGATCGCCCGGGAAGACGAATGCCTCGCTCCCCTCGGCCTCGCACAGCTCACGGGTCAGCGACGCGTCGTCGTGTTCGCAAAGATAGGAAATCGCGACCTTCGCACCCTCGCGGGCGAAGAGCACTGCGACCGCGCGGCCGATGCCGCTGTCGGCACCGGTCACGATCGCGACCTTGCCCGCCAGTCGCCCCGAGCCGGGGTAGCGCGGCTGCCAGTCGGGCTTGGGCTCGAGCGCGCTTTCGTGACCGGGCAGACCGTCTTCTTGGATCGGCTCGATCCTGGCGGCAGTGGCGAGGTCGAGGTTGTCGGTCATCGCAGGCGTCCCATGATTTCAATGTCATGGGATCAACCGTGCGATGGTGGCCGGGTTCCGCGCGTCGTCGCGAGGGGCGAACGGACGGGCCGGTATGGGCGGGGGCTCAACCCAGGCCGAGCGCCGCCTTGTAGGTGTCGAGCAGCATTTCCATCTCGGACCGGTCATCGGGCTTCATCTTCCGCAGGCGGACGATCTGGCGCATGATCTTGGCGTCGTAGCCGACCGCCTTGGCCTCGGCGTAAACGTCGCGAATATCGTCGGCGATGCCCTTCTTTTCCTCTTCGAGCCGCTCGACGCGTTCGATCAGCAGGCGCAGGCGGTCGTCGGTGGCGTCGGCCATCGGGCAGGTCTCCGGTAAATGGGTGAATCGGTTGCCCGCGCTCTTAGCGAGGGCTGGCCCGCCGCGCAAAGGGCACCGGGCCGGTTTTCCCCCTGCCCGCGATCAGTCGCGCCGGTTGAGTGCGACGCTCGCTTCCATGCGGGCGAGTTGCGCGGGCGTCGCTTCAGTCTGGAAGCGCTGCTTCCACTCCGCCGCCGGCATGCCGTGGATCGCCTCGCGCGCGGCGGCCTTCTCCAGCGGGGCGCCGGCATCGACGATCCAGTCGGCAAGGCAATTTCGGCAAAAGCCGGCAAGACCCATCAAGTCGATGTTCTGGGCGTCGTGGCGGTGCCGCAAATGACGCACCAGCCGGCGAAAGGCGGCCGCGGCGACGGCGTCGGGCAGGGCATCGATCGGATCGTCAGACATGGAGAACACTCGACTTGGCCAGATATGATGCGCGAGGCAACGATCAGCCTTGGGTTTCGCGCGGGCCTTTGCCATAGGCTCCCGCGCAATCGGAAGGAATGCCCCTTGGCCAAGATCGCGCCGAACGTTCACGACCCTCGCGGCCGCAAGGTCAAGATCCTCGCCACCATCGGTCCCGCGAGCCGCTCGCCCGAGATGCTGGAACAACTCTTTCGCGCCGGCGTGGACGCCTTTCGCGTGAACATGAGCCACGGCGACCAGGAAACCCACGCGCAGACGATCGCTTCGATCCGTGCGCTCGAAAAGCAGGTGGCGCGTCCCATCACCATCCTGTGCGACCTGCAGGGACCGAAACTGCGCGTCGGCACGTTCAAGGACGGCAAGGCGGTGATCCGCCACTCGGGTCACTTCACGCTCGATAACGATCCCGCGCCGGGAGACGAGACCCGGGTCTGCCTGCCCCATCCCGAGTTGTTCAAGGTGTTGGAAAAGGGCCAGCGTCTCCTGATCGACGACGGGAAACTGCGCCTTCGCGTGATTCGCGCCGAGGCCGACCGCATCCTGTGCACGGCCGAAGTCGGCGGCGTGATTTCCGATCGCAAGGGCGTGAACGTGCCCGACGCGGTCGTCCCGATTCCCGCGCTGACCGAAAAGGATCGCCGCGACCTTGCCTTTGCCGTGCAGCATGGCGCCGACTGGGTTGCGCTGTCGTTCGTGCAGCGTCCGGAGGACGTTGCCGAGGCGCGCAAGCTGATGGGCGGTCACGGCTCGCTGATCGCCAAGATCGAAAAGCCGGCGGCCATCACTCAGCTCGACGAAATCGTCGAGCTTTCCGATGGCGTGATGGTGGCGCGCGGCGACCTGGGCGTCGAATTGAATCCCGAGGAAGTTCCTCCCATACAGAAGATGATCGTCGAGACCGCCCGCCGGGTCGGCAAACCGGTTGTCGTCGCGACGCAGATGCTCGAATCGATGATCGAAAGCCCGGCCCCGACCCGCGCCGAGGTGTCGGACGTCGCCAACGCGGTATACGACGGTGCCGATGCGGTGATGCTTTCGGCCGAAACGGCGGCAGGCGCCTGGCCGGTCGAGGCGGTGACGATCATGGATCGCATCGCCGGGCAGGTTGAGCGCGATCCGGGTTACCAGGGCCGCGTGCACTACATCCGCACCCCGCCCGATGCGACGACTGCCGACGCCCTGGCACAAAGTGCCGCGACGATTGCCCAGACGGTCACCGTTGCGGGAATCATCGTCTTCACCGGATCTGGATCGACCGCTCGGCGCGTGGCGCGCGAGCGTCCTTCGGTGCCGATGCTGGTGCTCACCCCCAGCCTCAAGACAGCGCGGCGTCTGGGCCTGTTGTGGGGCGCTCACGCGGTGCACACGCGCGACATCGGCAGCTTCGAGGAGATGATCGCCAAGGGCAAGCGCATGGCCTTGCGCCACGGCTTCGGCGCGGCAGGATCGAAGCTGATCGCGCTGGCGGGCGTCCCGTTCGGCACGCCGGGATCGACCAACCTGCTTCACGTGGTCACCCTGACCGGCGACGAATTGAAGGAGCACTGAGAGAGCTGCGGTCGCAGTTAGCGGCGCTCTCCGAACAAGGCCGAGCCGACGCGAACGTGTGTCGCGCCGAGCATGACCGCCGTCTCGAAGTCGTCGCTCATCCCCATGCTCAGGCCGCTAAAGCCGTTGTCGGCGGCGAGCTTGGCGAGAAGCGCAAAGAAGGGCGCCGCCTCGATCCCGGCGGGGGGAACGCACATCAGCCCGATCACCGGCAGGCCTGCAGCACGGGCCGCATTTAACAGTTCGGGCAGATCGGCGATCGCGCAGCCGCCCTTCTGTTCTTCGGCCCCGATATTGACCTGCACGAAGCAGGGCACCCGCTTGCCCGTCCTGTCCATCGCCCGTGCCAACGCGGCGACGAGCGAGGGCCGGTCGAGCGAATGGATGCAGTCGAACAGTTCGACCGCCTCGTCCGCCTTGTTCGACTGGAGCTGGCCGACCAGATGAAGCACGATATCGGGGAATTCGGCGCGCAAAGCCGGCCACTTCGCGGCGGCTTCCTGGACGCGGTTTTCGCCGAACAGGCGTTGTCCTCCGGCCAGCAGCGGACGGATTGCTTCGGCCGGTTGCGTCTTGCTGATCGCGATCAGACTCACATCCTCAGGCCTGCGCCGCGCGATCCGCGCCGCGGCGGCGATGCGGTCGCGCGTCTTGGCCAAGGCGGTCGATGGAGGTGCGGCGGTAGCTGGTTCGGACATGGGGCGCTGCTATAGCGCCGCGATGACCGCGCGCCAGTCCGTCCCGCTTCCCCGTATGTGGCTGGTGAGCGATGCCCGCAATGACACGGTGCTCGACCGGGCGATCCGACACCTGCCGCGCGGCAGCGGGCTGATCTTTCGCCACTATCACCTTGCGCCCGGGGCACGCCGGAATCGCTTCGCGGCGGTCGCCCGCCTGTGCCGGGCGCGCGGCGTGGTTATCGTTCTTGCGGCGAACGTCCGCGAGGCCCGGCGATGGGGCGCGGATGGCAGCTACGGCCCGCCGGCGCGCGGAACGACGCTCGCCACCGTGCATTCCCTCGCCGAATTGGCCCAAGCAGTGCGCGCCGGCGCAAGCGCCGCCGTTGTTTCGCCTGTGTTCCCGACCCGGTCGCATCCCGGTGCAGCCGTGCTTGGACCGGTGCGCTTCCTGCTGATCGCGGCGCGTTCGCCCCTCCCGGTAATCGCGCTCGGTGGCATGACCGCGGCTCGTGCAGCGCGTTTGCCGGCATACGGCTGGGCTGCGATCGACGGGCTTTCGGGCAACACCTGAGGCCCCGCGCGCGACTGGAATCCCAAGGATTCTTGACGCGGAGTCTCGCCCGCGCGCATGATGCGCCGGCGATCAGGGGAACGGGAAGAAATGGCATCACGGGCATTCCAGGCGCCAGGCCAGGCGCACGGCAGTGCGGATTGGCGGGCAACGCTGCGCCGCTCGACGCGCCGCGCCGGCGAACTGGCCGGTGCCGCCGCGCTCATCGCGGCAATGCTCTTCCTCGGCCTCGCGCTGGCGAGCTATACGCAGACCGATCCATCGGCGAGCACCGCCGCGGGGGGCGAGGTTGCCAACTGGATGGGCCTGCCGGGCGCGTGGGCGGCTGAACGGCTGCTGTTCCTGTTCGGCCCTGCCGCCGTGCTGGGCCTGCCGCTTTTCTACGTCCATGCCCGCCGCCTGTGGCGCGCCGCGACGGATGAGGCGCCGACCGAATCTGCACGGTGGTGGCGCTCGCTGGGTGCGCTGGTCCTGGGCGTGGCCCTGATCGGCACCGTCCTTGCCCTGAGCTTCACCGCGCCGGGCGGATCGCTGCCGGCCTCGATGGGCGGGCTGGCCGGACTGTTCGGCGCTACCGCCGTCCGCGCGCTCGATCACGTCGTGCCCGCGGCCGCTCAGGGGTGGACGACGATGGGGATCGCCTTCGCTTGCCTCGCCGGCGCCGCGCTGCTGATCGGCAGGGTCTATGCGCTCGACTGGAAGGGCCTGTTCACGCTGCCCCGCGCTCTCCACCGCTCCTCCGCATCGAGCGACGACGCCGAAAGCGCGGTCCCGCTGCGCCGCAAGGCCGAGCCCGCGGTGCGCAAGGCCGTGGATGAACCGGTCGCGCCCCCGCGCAAGCCCCCCGAAATCACCGATCCGCGCCAGCCACCGCGCAAGGCGCAACTTACCGGCAAGTCGAAGCAGGGCGATTTCTTCGAGCAGTACGAATTGCCCAGTCTCGACCTTCTGAACGATCCTCCGAGCCACCAAGCTCCCAAGGTCGACAAGCTGGCGCTCGAGCGCAACGCCCGCCTCCTCGAGAACGTGCTCGACGATTTCAACGTGAAGGGCGAGATCACCGCGGTCCGCACGGGTCCCGTGGTCACGATGTACGAACTGGAACCCGCGCCGGGGATCAAGGCCAGCCGCGTGATCGGCCTGGCCGAGGACATCGCCCGCAACATGAGCGCGATCTCGGCGCGCGTTTCCGCCATTCCGGGCCGGACCGTGATGGGCATCGAACTGCCCAATGCCGACCGCCAGACAGTCGCCTTCAAGGAACTGGCCTCGTGCGCCGCGTTCGTCGATTCCAAGGCCATGCTGCCGATCATCCTGGGCAAGGATATCGCCGGCGAGCCGATCGTCGCCGATCTTGCCGCGATGCCTCACCTGCTCGTCGCGGGCACCACCGGCTCGGGCAAGTCGGTCGGGCTCAACACGATCCTCCTGTCGCTTCTGTATCGCCTAACGCCCGAGCAGTGCCGCCTGATCCTGATCGATCCCAAGGTGCTCGAACTCAAGAGCTACGACGACATTCCCCACCTTCTCTCGCCCGTGGTGACCGAGCCGGCCAAGGCCGTGCGCGCGCTGAAATGGGCGGTCGAGGAAATGGAGCGGCGCTATCGCATGATGTCGTCGATCGGGGCGCGCAACCTCGTCGGCTTCAACGAGCGGGTGAAGGCGGCCGCCGCCAAGGGCAAGCCGCTCGGCCGCCGGATCCAGATCGGCTTCGATCCCGACAGCGGCGAGGAACTCTACGAAGAGCAGCAGCTCGACTACAAGGCGCTGCCCCAGATCGTCCTTATCGTCGACGAACTGGCCGACCTCATGGTCACCGTGGGCAAGGAGATCGAGGTCCTGATCCAGCGCCTGTCGCAGAAGAGCCGCGCGGCGGGCATCCACCTGATCATGGCGACGCAGCGACCCTCGGTCGATGTCATCACCGGCGTGATCAAGGCCAACCTGCCGACCCGGATCAGCTTCCACGTCACCAGCCGGATCGACAGCCGCACGATCCTGGGCGAACAGGGCGCCGAGCAGCTTCTGGGCAAGGGCGACATGCTCTACAAGCCCAACACCGACCCGATCAAACGCGTCCACGGCCCGTTCGTCAGCGACGAGGAGGTCGAGGCTGTCGCCGAGCACTGGCGCGGACAGGGCACGCCGGACTACGTCGATTCGGTCACCGAAGAGCCGGAGGACGGCAGCTTCGGATTCGACGACGTCGATTCCGCTTCCGACAATCCGGAAGAGCGCAAATACCGCCAAGTCTGCCAGATCGTGTTCGAAAGCCAGAAGGCCAGCGCAAGCTGGATCCAGCGGCAGATGGGTGTAGGCTACAATACTGCCGCCAAGTGGATCGAGAAGATGGAGGCCGATGGCTTCGTGGGACCGGCGAACCATGTCGGTCGGCGCGACATCTACCGCGATCGCGACGGCAATCCGCTGTGAGTCGTTAAGGACAGAGTCCGCTCACCGGCGCCTCATTCCGTAGTCGATCCGGATCCGCACCCATTCACCGACCTTCAGCTCTCCGCCCAGGCGGGGTGGGCGGACGCGGAACTGCCACGAAGCACCGACCACTGCCTTGGCGATACCCGAACCGTTGGGCCACTCGTCGAGGACGGTGCAGTCCTCGACCCTGAACTCGGGAACGGTGCGACAGGCAATTAGCCCCCAGCCGGGCCCCTGCGCAGTCGAAAGGTAGCCGGCAAGCTCGTCCGGATAGGGTTCGTGGACCCATGAGGCGGCGTAGAGCGGCTCGCCATTAGGCGCGGTGCCGACCCGAGCGCTGTCGCCCGACGCGCCGCCACTTGGCGCCGCCGGACCCATCATCGCCTTGCCGGGAGCCTTGGGCGCCGGCTGGCTGCGCGGCAGGTTCGCGATGTCGAGAGCGGCCATTTCCCTGGGCGAGATGGCGATCATCGGAGGCGGCTGGGACGTGGGCGGAGCCGTGACAGGGGCGGTCGGCTTGGGCGGAGCGACCCTTGGCGAAGTCTTCTCCTGCGCCGCCCGCTGCGGTTCGGGCCGCGAACTGGGAGAAGGCTTTGGGTCGGGAGCAGCATCTTGCTTCGCGTCGAAGCTTACCAGCGCCGTCGGCACGATTTGCTGTTCGACGCTCGAGACGCCGAGGGTGAGCAACAGCAGCGCCAACAGGCCCTGCACTGCCAGCGCGAGGAGGAAGCCCGTGCCTCGGGATTCGGCCCACTCACGCACCGAGCCGGGAAGGGCGCCGACCAGCTTCTGGAAAGGATTGGACACGGCGCCTCGGGTGTAAGCCGGTGCGGGCAATCACCCGGCGCAGGCTGGCGGCGCGATAGGCGCAGCCCGCACCCGCGGCAAGCGGGTTCGGGTCAGTCGCCGCCGAGGGGCCAGGCGAGACGCTTCATTTCGAAGCTGTCGGTATTGCGCACATACATCCCGGCCCCATGCTGGCGGCCGAGCAGGTGCATTGCCTGGGTATCGATGCGCCGGCCGTCGGCACTCATGAACGCGTCGTCGATGTGAATCGCCAGAATCTCGCCGATGACCACGGTGCTGCGCGGGCTCGGGTCCAAAAGCTGCCAGGTTCGGCATTCGAAGTTCACCGGGGCGCTGGCGATCAGCGGCGGCTTCACGTGGAGAGCAGGGCGGGTCTCGATCCCCGCCACCGCCAGTTCGTCTGTGCCGGGCGGTGCATCGGCGGCGGTCACGTTCATTTTCGGGGCATCGGCCTCGCTAACGAGCGCGATGACGAATTCGCCGGTCTCGCGGATATGGCGCGCTGTGTCCTTGTCGCCGCCACGCTCGTGGTGCGCCATCAGGCCGAGGACGACCAGCGGCGGCTCGTCGGCCAGTGCGTTGAAGAAGCTGTGCGGTGCGCAATTGCGCCCGCCGTTGGCGCCCTGGGTCACCGTCCAGGCGATCGGACGCGGAGTCACCGTGTTGACGATGAGCCGATAGCGGTCGGCGGGGCGAAGGTCGGCCATGTTCCAGTGCATTCGTCAGGCGTTAGCGCGCACGCACCGCAACCGCAATTCCGCGAGTGTTGCGATGCAGCAACGCAGCCGCGCAAAATGGGTGCGGGAATGCAACGCTATTTGCCCAGACCCCGGCAGAGCGTATGTTTGTGGCTTACAGGGAGGCTCAAAGCTCATGAAATTGCGCACCATTCTGACGACCGGCAGTGCCGCTTCGGCCATCGTCCTCGCGTTCGCGACGGCCGTTCCCGCCTTCGCCCAGGATACTACGCCGGCCGAGGAAGAGGCCACGCCCGCCACCGACGATGCGAGCACGATCATCGTGACCGGCAGCCGCTCGACCACGCGTACGGTCGAAAATTCGCCGGTTCCGGTCGACGTCCTTTCCGCCGAGGCGATCACCGAGGGCGGGCAGGTCGAGACCAACAAGATCCTCAACAAGCTGGTGCCCAGCTTCAACTTCCCGCAGCCGGCGATTTCGGACGGCTCGGATGCGCTGCGTCCGGCAACCCTGCGCGGCCTCTCGCCCGACCAGACGCTGGTCCTTGTCAACGGCAAGCGCCGCCACACCGCCGCGCTGCTGAACATCAACGGCACCGTGGGCCGCGGCTCGGCGGCGGTCGACATGAACTCGATCCCCGCGCTCGCGATCAAGTCGATCGAAGTTCTGCGCGACGGCGCATCGTCGCAGTACGGCTCGGACGCCATCGCCGGGGTGATCAACATCCGCCTCCAGGACGCCAGCGAAGGGGGCAAGGCGGTCGCCAGCTACGGCAAGTACGACACCACGCTCGACGGCGTGAGCAAGGTCACCGGGCTTCAGGTCAATGCCGCCGGGCAGCCGATCATCGACCCCACCGACAGCCGCTATTTCCTCGCCAACACCAGCGGCGAACTGCATGTTCGGGACGGCGAAACCTATACCCTCGCCAGCAACTTCGGCCTGCCGTTCTTCGGCACCGAGGGCGGCTACCTCAACCTGACGGCGGAATACCGTCATCGCAGCCGCACCAACCGCACCGGCTTCGACCTGCGCCCGAACTATGTGAAGAGCGGGGCGCTGTTCGACCCGCGCGAGCTGACCTTCGACCGCCGCGAATTCCGCTTCGGCGATCCCACGGCTGACGATTTCAGCCTGTTCCTCAACGCCGCCTATCCGCTGGGCGACTTCGAGATCTACACCTTCGCCAGCTTCAACCAGCGCGATTCGGTGAGCGCGGCCAACTACCGCGGCGAAAACAACGCGAACAACGTCGACTATTCGGTGCTTGCGCCGAACCAGCCGCCGCCGGGGTCGTTCACCCGCGCCGTGCTGTACCCCGACGGGTTCCTGCCGCTGATCAAGTCCGACCTGACCGACTACAGCTACACCGCCGGCCTGCGCGGCGACGTGTCGGGCTGGAACGCCGATCTTTCGGTTGGCTTCGGCCAGAACCAGTTCGACTACCAGACGCTCAACTCGATCAACGCCTCGTTCGGCCCGGCCAGCCAGACCAACTTCGATGCCGGCGGGCTCAAGTATAGCCAGGGTCTGGTCAACCTCGACATGAGCCATGACTTCGACTTTGGCTTTGCCAAGCCGGTGACGTTCGCGCTGGGCGCCGAGTATCGCAACGAGCGCTACCAGATCCGTCCGGGCGACTTCCAATCCTATGCCCTCGGGCCGCTTTTCCGGGCCGCCGTTCCCAATACCACGCTTGCCAACTGCACGGCGCTCGGTGGCCGCTACGGTTCAGTCGCCGCCACCACCTGCGATTTCCCGGGGCGTGCAGGCGGCGCGGGTGCACAAGGGTTCCCGGGCCTGCCCGCCTCGGCGGCAACCGACGCCGACCGGCACAACCTGGCCGGTTATGCCGAACTCGACGCCGACCCCATTCCGGGCCTGTCGACCACGCTGGCCGGCCGGTTCGAGCACTATTCCGATTTCGGCAACACAGTGACCGGCAAGTTCGCCGCGCGCTACGAAATCGTCCCTGGATACGCGGTCCGCGGCTCGATCTCGAACGGCTTCCGCGCGCCCTCGCTGCACCAGCAGGTGTTCACCACCACGTCGACCAACTTCATCGCTGGCGTGCCGGTCGACGTCCTGACCGCCCCGGTTTCGAGCCCGGTGGCCCGCGCCCTTGGTGCCAAGGACCTGAAGCCCGAAAAGTCGGTCAACATCAGCGGCGGCGTGACCGCCAACCCGCTCGCCGGATTGTCGCTGACGGTCGATTACTACAACATCAAGATCAAGGATCGGATCGTCCTTACCGAAAACCTCGGCGCCAGCACCTCGACCGCCGACGCCGCGATCCGCGCCTACCTCGCTTCCGTCGGTTCGACAGTTACCGCCGCGCGCTTCTTCATCAACGGGCTCGACAGCCGGACCCAGGGTGTGGACGCGGTGATGAACTGGCGTCTGCCGCTGGGCGGGCTCGGCAAGTTCGTGCTGACCGCCGCGTACAACTACAACAAGAACAAGATCCTCAAGCGCAACAACACGCTCGGCCCGCTCGCCTCGATCCCGGGCGTCGTGCTCTTTGGGCGCACCGAGTCGCTGCGCTTCGAGAAGGGTCAGCCCAAGGACAAGATCGTCCTGAGCCTCGACGGCGACATCTCGTCGTTCGGGTTCACCGCGCGCACTACCCGCTACGGCAAGGTGCTGTCGCCCGGATCGACCCTGCCGGCAGCGCCGAACCAGGCCAGCTTCACCGCACCCGGCCCGGATGACGTGACGCTTTCGCCCAAGTGGATCACCGACCTCGAGCTTCGCTACGACCTGGGCGAGAAGTACCATCTGGCGATCGGAGCGGACAACGTGTTCGACGTTTATCCTGACCGTCTGCCGTTCGGGAACCGCCCGACCAGCCTCGGCGGCCAGTATCCGCAGAACAACCAGTACAACGCCTACTCGATCTTCTCGCCGTTCGGGTTCAACGGGCGCTTCCTCTACGGCCGGATCGGCGTCGACTTCTGATCGCCTTTCCCGCATCATCTGCGGCCGGTTCGCCCCATGGCGGACCGGCCGTTTTCATATGCGGCGATGCTCTCGCAAGTTGCGTGCATGCGGTTACAAATGTAACGAGCGCGCGCAGTCAGGAGACCCAGCATGCGCGTCGGCACCGTTCGCGAGATCAAGAACCACGAATACCGGGTCGGATTGACGCCCGAGAGCGTCCACGAACTCGTCGTCCACGGTCACGAGGTATGGGTTGAGACCGGCGCAGGGCTGGGCATCGGCGCCAGCGATCAGGATTATCGCGGGGCGGGCGGCATCATCAAGGACACCGCGGCCGAAATCTTCGCCGCGTGCGAGATGGTGGTAAAGGTCAAGGAACCCCAGCCGGGCGAGCGCGCGATGCTGCGCGAGGGCCAGATCCTCTACACCTATCTCCACCTCGCGCCTGATCCCGAGCAGACCGCCGACCTGGTGAAGTCCGGCGTCACCGCGATTGCCTATGAAACCGTGACCGGTCCGGGCAACACTCTCCCGCTACTCAAGCCGATGAGCCAGGTGGCAGGGCGGATGAGCATCCAGGCAGGCGCGACCGCGCTGGAAAAGGCGCACGGCGGGCGCGGCGTTCTCCTCGGCGGAGTTCCCGGGGTGATGCCGGGAAAGGTCGTGGTGATCGGCGGCGGCGTCGTCGGCTTCAACGCCGCGCAGATGGCGGTGGGCCTCGGCGCCGATACGACCATTCTCGACCGTGATCCCGAAGTGCTCGAGCGGCTCGGGATTCACTTCGAAAGCCGGGCCAAGACCCGCTTTTCGAACAAAGCGAACCTCGCCGATTCGATCTGCGATGCCGACCTGGTGATCGGCGCGGTGCTGATCCCGGGCGCCGCCGCGCCCAAGCTCGTCACGCGCGACATGCTCAAGTGCATGATGCCCGGCGCGGTGCTGGTCGACGTCGCGATCGACCAGGGCGGCTGTTTCGAGACAAGCCACCCCACCACCCACGCCGATCCCACCTTCGTCGTCGACGGGATCGTTCATTACTGCGTTGCCAACATGCCGGGCGCGGTCGCGCGGACAAGCACATATGCGCTCAACAACGTCACCCTGCCGCACGCGTTGAAGATCGCCGATCTTGGCTGGCAGGCCGCGCTGAAGGCCAACCCCCACCTCGCCGCGGGACTGAACGTCCATGCCGGCAAGGTCACCTACGAGGCGGTCGCCACCGAGCTGGGATACGACTACGTGCCCGTGGCCGACGTTCTGGGCTGATCCTCCGCAGGGTTAACGTCGTGGAAGCAGGCGCTTAACCCGTTAGCAAAGCCTCTGCGCCATACCGGCCAAATGGGACTGGTACGGGGTCGATTTGTGGCAGCGCTGCTGGCAGCCTTTTGGCTGATCCTTGCCGCGCGCCCGGCCGAAGCGGCCGGTTTTCCGCCAGGTTCGACCTGCTATGCCTCCGGCGCCGCCGACGAGAAGCTCGATCGCGTTCTGGCGACACCGGCGCGATGGAATTGCGGCAGCCAGGCGCTCAGCTATCGTCCCGCGCGGGTATTTGTGCGGTTCGACCTGCCGCGCACCGCAGGCGATCCGCCAGGCTGGTTCATCGGCCGCGCGACCCGGTTCGAGCGCATCACGTTGACCGCGATCGATCCGGGCGGGCGGCAACGACATCGCAGCTACGACATGGATCAGGTCAGGCTGTCGAACTCGGACTGGACCTTCGCCGCGCGCCTGCCAGTGATGGATCGCCAGACGAGCGCGGTGGTCGCGACGATCGATAAGGCATGGGCGACGCCGCTGATTTCTCGCGCCAGGCTGGCCGCTGCCCCGCATGATGCCGAGGGGCCGACCGGCGGCCTGCTGTTTGCAGCCGCGCTGTGCGGGCTGCTGTTCGTGCCGCTGGTCGTCAACCTTGCGTTTTGGCGCGTCCTGCGCGAGCCGTTCGTCCTTTGGCACGCCAGTGCCGTCCTGTTCATGCTGATGCAGACCTTGGCGCTGTCGGGCCTGCTCCAGCGTATTCATCCGGTCCCCCTGTGGCCGACATCGCTGATCGGGATCGTGAGCTTCGGTTTCGGGGTCGCCGCGGCAACAATGTTTTCCGCCGGCTTCATCGAGGAGCGCTCGCTCGACCCCCGGATGCGACGGGCGTTGCGCTGGTCGGCGGCATGGGTCGTGGCCAACACCCTGCTTCTGGCCGCCGGACCGCCTGCGCTGCGCCCCTGGCTGATCGACGCAAGCTATGCCAGCTTCCTGCCCGTCCTCCTGCTTATCGTCGCGGCGATGATCCAGGCCCTGCGGCGCGACAGCCGCGCAGTGAAGTTCCAGATCGTCGCGTGGACGCCGGTGATGATCGTCGGAATCATCCGGATGGTCACCAACGCCATTTCCCCCACCGGTGCGGTCGATGCGTTCTTCGCGCAGAACGTCTCGCTGGCGATCGAAGTACTGATAACCGCGCTGGGCGTGGCCGACCGGATGATCCTCGTGCGCGAACAGCGGGACCGCGCGCAAAGCGAGGCGCGGGTGCTGGGCGACCTTGCCGAAAGCGATCCGCTTACCGGGCTCATGAACCGCCGCGCGGTCGAGCCGCGCTTCGAGCAGCTTCGCCGGCGGGGCTTCCGCGCGATGGCTGTGATTGATCTCGATCACTTCAAGAGCGTGAACGACACGCACGGGCACTCCGTCGGCGACCGGGTCCTGAAGGTCGTCGCCGAGGCGCTGGAGCCTGACGAGGACACGCTGGCGCTGCGCATGGGCGGCGAGGAATTCCTGCTGCTGCTGCGCGGAACGGACATCGAGGATCGCGCCGAGCGCCGTCGCCGCGCCATTACGACGCGGGTCGCGGCGCAGCTCCCCGGCCTGCAACGGATGGTAACCGCGAGCATGGGCCTCGTCGTCCATGCCGAGCGGGCGGGCGATGCCGGGCGGCTGAGTTCCGATTTCACCGCGCTTTACGAACATTGCGACCGCCTGCTCTACGAAGCCAAGCGCGTCGGCCGCAACCGCACGGTAATGGAGCGTTTGCGCAGCTTCTCTCCGGCGCCGGCGCAGCGCCCGGCCCGGCAACGCGCCTAGGCGCGGAAGAACGGCGCGGCGACCTCGTCGCGGATCCGCAGCAGCCTGCCGCTTGCCCGGTCCAGCAGGGCCCAGGTGCTACGCGCGCTCACGATCTCGCGACCCGACGAATTGCGAAACACCACGCAGCGGTCGAACCGCGCGCCGTGCGGCGGGTCCGGAACGAAGGTCTCGGCGACCGCGCTTTCACCGGCGGCGATGTTGCCGCGGTAATCGATCTCGTGCCGCGTTACGACCCAGATAAAGGCCGCCTGGTGCTCGGCTGAGGCGATGGCCGCCCAGTGCGCCACGGCGATGTCCTGGACCCACTCCAGCCACACCGTGTTGTTGACGTGGCCCAGCTCGTCGATGTGCCCGGGCAGCGCCGTGAACGTCCGGGTGAAGCGGTTGCTCACCCGGCCAGGCCCAGTTGCCAGAGGATGAAGGCGAACTCCTCCGCCGTCTCGCGCAGGCTTTCGAAGCGTCCCGACTTCCCGCCGTGGCCCGCGCCCATGTTGGTCTTGAGCAGGAGCTCGTTGTCGTCGGTCTTCACTTCGCGCAGCCGCGCCACCCACTTGGCGGGCTCCCAGTAGGTCACGCGCGGGTCGTTGAGCCCGGCGGTCACCAGCAACGGAGGATAGGCTTGCGCCTTCACGTTGTCGTAGGGGCTGTAGCTGCGGATCAGCTCGAACGCGGTGCGATCCTCGATCGGATTGCCCCATTCGGGCCACTCGCCGGGCGTCAGCGGTAACGATGCGTCCAGCATGGTCGAAAGCACGTCGACGAAGGGGACATGCGCGACCACCGCGCCCCACAACCCGGGATCGGAATTGATCACCGCGCCCATCAGTTCGCCCCCGGCGGATCCGCCCGAGATGCTTATCCGGCCCTCGCGGGTGTAACCCTGGGCGACGAGACCCTTCGCCACGTCGACGAAGTCGTTGAAGGCGTTGGTCCGGCTGGCGAGCTTTCCCGCCTTGTACCAGGCCCGGCCCAGATCGTCGCCGCCGCGGATATGCGCGATGGCATAAACGAAGCCGCGATCGACGAGGCTCAGCCGCGTGGTCGAAAAGCCGGGCGGGATCGCGATGCCATAGGCGCCGTAGCCGTAGAGATGCAGGGGCGCGCTGCCGTCGATCGGCGTATCGCGCCGCATCATCAGGCTCACCGGCACCCGCGTGCCGTCGCGCGCGACGATTTCCAGCCGTTCCGCCCGATAGAGCGAGGCGTCATAGCCCGAGGGGATTTCCTGGACCTTGAGCGTCTCGAGCGACCCGTCGGCCAGATGATAGTCGTAGACCGTCGCCGGGCTGACCATCGATTCATAGGACAGGCGCAACATTTCGACGTGCCATTCGGGGTTGTCGGCCAAACCGGCGTCGTAACTCGCCTCGGGAAAGAGGATCGGCGTGATCGCCGAGGGATCGTCGTAAGACCGGATCTCGATCTGGTCGAGGCCCGCCCGCCGGCCTTCGATGACGTAGAAATCGCGGAACAGCGCGAAGTCGGTGAGGTAGAAGTCGTCCGAGCCTTCGATCAGGGTCGTCCATTGCTGCGGGGCGGCCAGCGCCGCGGTGGCGAGGCGGAAATTCTCGTGCGTGTCGTTGGCGTGGATGAACAGCGTGCCGTCGCGCTCGTCGACGTCGTATTCCACCCCGGTCTGGCGCGGACGGACGAGCAGTGCGGGGGCGAGCGGGTTGCTCGCGGGGATCAGGCGGACTTCGCTGGTCTCGTGGTCGCTGGTGCCGATGATCAGCCAGTCCTCGTTGGCCGACAGCGACGAACCGACGCGGAACCCCTCGTCATCCTCGTGGTAAAGCTCGACATCCTCGTCGATCGGACGGCCCAGCCAGTGGAGCCGGGCATTGTCGGTCCGCCACTGGTCGTTGGCGAGCGAGTAGACGAGCCCGGTATCGTTCGCGACCCAGCACAACGACGAGAGCGTGCCCGGGATCGTGTCGGGCAGAAGTTCTCCCGTCGCGATGACCTTGATGCGGGCCTCGAACCGTTCCGAGCCATTGTCGTCGATGGCATAGGCGAGCAGGCGGCCGTCCTTGCTGACCGACAGCGCGCCAAGGCGGAAGTATTCCTTGCCGGCGGCAAGCGCGACCTCGTCGAGGATCAGCTCGTCGGCGCTGCCGTCGTCCGCCGCGCCGACCGGCCGCCGCCACCATTTCTTGTACTCGGCCCCGTCCTCGAACTCGATCCAGTAGAGCCAGTCCCCGTCCTTCTGCGGGACCGATGTGTCGGCTTCCTTGATCCGTCCGCGCATCTCGGTGAAGAGCGTGTCGATCAGCGGGCGGCAATCCGCCATCCGTGTTTCGAACCAGGCGTTCTCCGCCGCAAGGTGGGCCAGGACCTCGGGGTCCTTCACCTCGGGATAACCGGGATCGCGCAGCCAGGCGTAATCGTCGGAGACGGTGATCCCGTGGTGCGTAACGGTGGACGGGCGGCGCGGTGCGACAGGCGCGGTGGTCTGGGTGGCATTGGGCATCGGGCGGCTCTATGTTGCTGCCAACTCTCCCGCAACCCGGACGCGAACCATGCTGATGAATACGCACGAAGCCCGTCTCGACGCCCTGCGCAAGGAACTTGCCCGGCGCGGCCTCGACGGTTTCGTTATCCCCATATCCGACGAGCACCTGAGCGAATATGTCGGCGGCTATGCCCAGCGGCTCGCCTGGCTTACGGGTTTTGGCGGCTCTGCCGGCACCGCGGTGGTTCTGACCGATCCGGGCCAGGACAAGGGCGCGGCGATGTTCGTCGACGGGCGCTATACCCTTCAGGTCCGCGAACAGGTGGATGGCCGGTTCTGGAATTATGAGTCGGTTCCGCAGACCACGATCGCGGCGTGGCTGGGCGAACACGCGCCCGAAGGTGCGAAGATCGGCTACGACGCGTGGCTGCACGGCAAGGGCTGGGTCGAGGCCGCGTCGCGTGCGCTGGACGACCGCAAGGGCACGCTCGTCGCGGTCGACAGCAATCCGATCGATGCCGTGTGGCAGGACCGGCCCGAGCCTTCCGCCGCACCGGCGATCGTGCACGACACCGCCCATGCGGGCCGCTCCAGCCAGGAAAAGCGCGCCGAAGTGGGCGAATGGCTGACCGCGCGCAAGCTCGATGGCGCGGTGATCTCGGCGCTCGATTCGCTGGCCTGGCTGTTCAACATTCGCGGCAGCGACGTCGAACGCACGCCGGTCGCGCTCGGCTTTGCGATCGTCAACGCCGATGGCACCGCCGACCTCTTCATGCCCGAAGCAAAGCTGCCCGCCGAAGTGCGCGCACACCTGGGCAACGCAGTGCGGATCTTCCCGCGGGAGGCGTTCGTTACCTCGCTTGCCGGGTTGAAGGACAAGCGTGTCGCGGTCGATCCGGAACGCTCGGTCCAGGCGATATTCGCCGCGCTGACCGACGCCGGCGCCCAGATCGTCGAGCTGCGCGATCCTTGCGTCCTGGCCAAGGCGATCAAGAACCCGGTCGAGCAGGCGGGACACCGCGCCGCGCAGGCGCGCGACGGGGTGGCGGTGTCGCGCTTCCTCAAGTGGCTGGGCGAGGCCGCGCCGAAGGGCGCCGAGACCGAGCTTTCGGCCTCGGCCTACCTCCATGCGCGGCGCGAGGAGACGGGGCTGCTGCGCGATCTTTCATTCGACACGATCAGTGGGGCAGGGCCGCACGCCGCGATCCCGCACTACCGCGTGGACGAGGACAGCAATCTCCAGATCGCGCCGAACAGCGTTTATCTCGTCGATTCGGGCGGGCAGTATCCGGACGGCACGACCGACATCACCCGCACCGTGTGGATCGGCCCCGATGAAGCTCCGGCAGAAGTGAAGGACCGCTTCACCCGCGTGCTGAAGGGTCACATCGCGCTCGCCCGCGCGGTATTTCCTGCGGGCACCGCTGGCAGCCAGCTCGACAGTTTCGCGCGCCAGTTCCTGTGGCAGGCCGGGCTCGATTATGCCCACGGTACCGGCCACGGCGTGGGCAGCTTCCTGTCGGTCCACGAAGGCCCGCAGCGCATCGCCAAGTCCGCCGGCGGCCAGCCCGGCACCGAGCAGGCGCTGATGGCGGGGATGATCCTGTCGAACGAGCCGGGCTACTACAAGAGCGGCGAATACGGCATCCGGATCGAAAACCTGGTGCTGGTCGAGGAACGCGAGATTGCCGGCGCCGAAGGCCCTTTCCTGGGGTTCGAGACACTGACATTCGTTCCGATCGACCGCCAGCTCGTGGCGCAAGAGCTGCTTACCGCCGAAGAGACGGCGTGGTGGAACGCCTACCATGCCAGGGTCCGCGAAGTCCTTGCGCCGCAGCTTTCGGGCGATGACCTCGCATGGCTCGATGACCAGTGCCAACCCTTGTAACGTTGGATTTGTTCTCATAATGTTCCACCGGGTCGATTCGCAGCGGGAGAACTTGTGATGATCGGTTACGTTACCCTGGGAACCAGCGACCTGCCGCGCGCGGCACGGTTCTACGACGCGATCGCCGCCGAAATGGGCACGGGGCGCATGATGGAATTCGGTGAGTTCATCGCCTGGGGAACGCCCGGGGGCGGCGCGGGGATCGGACTGACCAAGCCGTTCGACGGCAAGGCCGCTAGCGTGGGGAACGGGGTCATGGTCGCGCTCGAGGCCAAGGACCCGGCGCAGGTCCAGCGCCTCTACGAGATCGCGCTCGCGAATGGCGGGACTGACGAGGGCGCGCCCGGCCCGCGCGGCGACGGCGGGTTCTATGCCGCCTATTTCCGCGATCCGGACGGCAACAAGCTCAACGCCTTCGTGATGGATGCGGGCTGAGGCGGGGGACGGCGCGCCGGGCGCTCCTGCAGGCGGGATGAACGAGCTTCGCGATGCGAGACAAATTGCTACAAATTGGACGGTGCGCGGCATAATCGCGCGACAACCTTGCGCTAGTGCATAAGTCAGAAGCTGCGTCTGTCCGTGCAAAAGGGACTTTCCTCCCCTTCAGTCCCGCCAGGCAGGCGCGGCTTCACGTTTTTTCTCCCACGAGGATGCCACCGATGAAGAAACTTGCTCTTGCAGTGACTGCCGCCGCGATGGCGCTTGGCGGCGGCGCCTATGCCGTTGCGCAGAATGCGGAAATGCACGGCCCCGACGCCAACAACGACGGCGTGGTCACCCGCGCCGAGGCGGTCGCCGCCGCCAACGCGATGTGGGTCCGCATGGACGTCAACAAGGACGGCGTGCTCAACGCCGCCGATCGCACGGCCCGCCAGGCCGAGATGTTCGCCAAGGTCGACGCCAATCACGACGGCCAGGTGACCAAGGCAGAG
Source organism: Novosphingobium tardum (assembly GCF_042652045.1). Classification (NCBI taxonomy): domain Bacteria; kingdom Pseudomonadati; phylum Pseudomonadota; class Alphaproteobacteria; order Sphingomonadales; family Sphingomonadaceae; genus Novosphingobium; species Novosphingobium tardum. The sequence goes on from NZ_JBHSDR010000003.1 coordinate 853,182, forward strand.
CTCCAGGCGATGGCCGCTGCCCGCGCCGGCGAACGTGCCGACCAGCGCGCTGCGATGCTCGACCAGTTCTTCGCCAAGCTCGATACCGACAAGAACGGAAGCCTTTCGGCCGCCGAACTGTCGGCCGGACCCGGCATGCGTGGCGGAATGGGCCGCGATCACGCCGGGATGGCGGGTCATGATATGGGCGATCACAAGATGGGCGACCACAAGATGGGTGGCTCCGGCAAGGGCGGCCATCGTATGGGCGGCATGGGCGGAATGATGGGCCGGATGGCTGATGCCAACGGTGACGGCAACGTGACCCGCGCCGAATACGATGCCGCGACGCTCAAGCACTTCGCCGAGGTCGATACCAATCACGACGGCTCGATAAGCACGGCCGAACGCGACGCCGCACGTGCCGCAATGCGCGCCAAGTGGCAGGCCGCTCGCAAGGCTGGCGGCGCCGACCATGCCGGTATGGCGCAAGACGACGGGAACTGATCCCGCATCGCGGGACCAAGTCACGGCATGAGCGACACGTCGCCAACCCGCCTGCTGCTTGTCGACGACGAGCGCTCGCTGCGTGAGCCCCTGGCGGACTATCTTGTCCGCCAGGGTTTCGCGGTGACCCAGGCCGGGACTGCCGCCGAGGCCCGGTCGCGGCTGGCGGAAAACGGCCCGGAAGGGCTCTTCGATCTGGTCCTCCTCGACATCATGATGCCCGGCGAGGACGGCCTGTCGCTCTGCCGCCACCTGATCGAGACCCGCTCGCTTCCCGTCATCTTCATTACCGCGCGGGGCGAATCGACCGACCGGATCGTCGGGCTCGAGATCGGGGCCGACGATTACGTGGTGAAGCCGTTCGATCCGCGTGAACTCGTCGCACGCATCCGCAGCGTGTTGCGCCGGTCTGCGCGCGGTGCGCCGCCCGCCGACGACAACGATCTCTACGTTTTCGAGAACTGGCGCCTCGATCCGCTCAAGCGCCGTCTGCTCGATCCCGAAGGAGCGGTCGTCGCGATCTCTTCGGCGGAATTCCGCCTCCTCATGGCGTTCCTCGAACACCCCCGGCAAGTGCTCGACCGCGACCGTCTGCTCGACATGGTTCAGGGCCGCGAGGCTCACCTGTTTGACCGTGCGATCGACAACCAGATCAGCCGCCTGCGCCGCAAGATCGAGGCCGACAGCCGCAATCCCGAAATCATCCAGACCGTGTGGGGCGGCGGCTACATGCTCGCCGCCGACGTGACCCGGCAAAGCACCGCGACGGCTTGATGGACCCCGGCCGGCGCCGCACCTGGCCGCGCAGCCTGCAGGGCCAGGTCCTGTTCTGGCTCGCCCTCGCGCTCCTGTTCGCACAGGGGCTTTCGGCGGGGCTGATCTACCGCGCGCAGGACCAGCGGCGCGAGGCCGCTATGATCAACGCCGCCGCCGTCCGCCTGACGGGCAATCCGCGCGAACGCGCCGGTCGCGGTGACGCGCCCGTACCGGCTTCGCGCATTCTCGGCCGCGAGAACCGGCGGATGGGGGTCGAGATTTCGCCAACCTCGCCGCTGCGCGACAGCGAGACACGCCTCGCCGATGCCGAACGGACGTTGGGCGAGATTCTTTCGGGCGAAGGTGTCGCCTATACCGAACTGGTCGTGGTCGAGCGCCGCGTGGCAGGCGATCCGCTGGCGCGGCAGTGGCTTGCGATGCATCCGCGCCATTCCCCGTTCGCTTCTACCGAGCCGCCCGAACGGATGCTGCTGGCGGGTGTCCACGACCCCGACGGGACCTGGCACACCGCGCGCATCTTCGTGCCTGGCGGCCAGCGGCGCCTGGTAGGCTCGCTGCTGGCGCAGACGCTCTTCATCTACATCGTCCTCGTCGGGGCGATGGCGCTGCTGCTGCGCCGGATCACTCGACCGCTCGCGGCGCTCACCACGCGGGTCGAGCGCTTCTCGGCCGAACGCGATGGCAGGGGCCAGGTCGAGCCCAGTGGCCCGGACGACGTGCGCCGCCTGATCGCGGCGCATAACGCGATGGAAAACCGCATCATCGGCCTGCTCGATGAAAAGGACGTGATGCTCGGGGCCATCGGCCATGACCTCAAGACGCCGCTCGCCGCGCTGCGGGTGCGGATCGAATCGGTCGAGAACGATGCCGAGCGCGGCAAGATGGCCGCCGGCATCGAGGACATAAACCGATCGCTCGACGACATCCTCTCGCTCGCCCGGGTGGGCCGTCCCAGCGACGATCCCGAGTCGACCGAATTGAGCGCGCTCGCGGGGGCGGTGGTCGAGGAATACGAGGACATGGGGGAGCCCGTGACCTGCGCCGAATCGCCGCGGATCGTGGTTCGCGCACGCGCTACCTGGCTGCGCCGCGCGCTGCGCAACCTGATCGACAACGGACTTCGGTATGGCGGATCGGCGCGCCTGGCCCTCGGACGCGAACCCGGTTTCGCCACCATCCGGATCGACGACGACGGACCGGGCATTCCCGACGACCAGATAGCGCGGATGCTCGAACCGTTCACCCGGCTCGAAGCCTCGCGCAACAGTTCCACGGGTGGCGCAGGGCTGGGCCTGACGCTGGCCCGCGCGGTTGCCGAACAGCACGGGGGAACGCTGGAACTGGCCAACCGGCGCGCCGGCGGCCGGATCGCGGGGCTTACCGCGACCCTGCGCATCCCGCTCTAGCCGGTCAGCGCATCAGGCCGCCCAGAAGCCCGCGGGCGAACCGGCCAAGGCCGGGAAATCCGATCGATTTGCCCAGCTCCGTCCCCAGCGATCCGGCAATGGCGCCCGCGGCGCTGCGGGTAGGCGACGCGCGCGAGGTGCGGCCCGAGATTTGTGCCGCGACAAGCGCGCCGGCCGAGGACGCCACCGCTCCCGCCGCCGCCTTGCCTGCGCGCTCCCACATTGTCTGCGTGCGGCGGGGTTCGGCCCGCACCGCCTCGACGCCCTTTTCTTCGACGGCCTGGGCAACCGCTGCTGCATCAGCAGTCTTGGCCGCAAGCACTTCCGCGGCGGAATCGCGGTCGATCTTGGTGTCGTACTTGCCGTCGACAGGCGAGATCGACTGAACGATCGCCCGCTCCTTCGGCGTGACGGGCCCCAGGCGCGAGCGCGGCGGGGCGATCAGCGTGCGCTGGACTACCGACGGGCTGCCATCTTCCTCGAGCGTGGAGACAAGCGCCTCGCCCACCTTCAGCTCGGTAATGACCTGCTCGACGTTGAGGTCCTTGTTTATCCGGAAGGTCTCGGCCGCCGCGCGGATCGCGCGCTGGTCGCGCGGGGTGAAGGCGCGCAGCGCGTGCTGGACCCGGTTGCCGAGCTGACCCGCGATCTTTTCGGGAATGTCGATGGGATTCTGCGTGATGAAGTAGACGCCGACCCCCTTGGAGCGGATCAGGCGGACGACCTGCTCGACCTTGTCGAACAAGGCTTGCGGGGCGTCGTCGAAAAGGAGGTGCGCCTCGTCGAAGAAGAACACCAGCACCGGCTTTTCGGGATCGCCGACTTCTGGCAGCGCCTCGAACAGCTCGGACAGCAACCACAGCAGGAAGGTCGCGTAGAGCTTGGGGCTCTGCATCAGTTTCTCGGCGGCGAGGATGTTGACGTAGCCGCGCCCCTGCTCGTCGTTGCGGATGAAGTCCGCGATCTCGAACGCGGGCTCGCCGAAGAATTTGTCCGCGCCCTGGCTTTCGAAGGCGAGGAGCTGCCGCTGGATCGTGCCCACACTGGCCTTCGAGATGTTGCCGTACTTGATTCCCAGCTCGCTGGCGTTCTGGGCGCAGGCCATCAGCACGGCTTGCAGATCCTCGAGGTCGATCAGCAGCAGGCCCTGCTCGTCGGCATAGCGGAACGCGATGTTGAGAACGCCTTCCTGCGTTTCATTGAGGCCCATCAGCCGCGACAGGAGAAGCGGGCCCATCTCGCTGATCGTGGTGCGGATGGGATGACCCATCTCGCCGTAGAGGTCCCAGAAGATCGCCGGATTGTCGGCATAGGCATAGTCGGTGATCCCGAGGTCCTTGGCCCGCTGCTCGAGGCTGTCGGCATGCTTGAAGTCGTGGCTGCCGGCCATCGAGATGCCGGAGAGGTCGCCCTTCACATCGGCCATGAACACCGGGACGCCGCGCGCGGAAAACTGTTCGGCGATGGTCTGCAGGGTCACGGTCTTGCCGGTGCCGGTGGCGCCCGCGATCAGTCCGTGGCGGTTCGACCGGCTGAGCCGCAAGACCTGCGGCAGGTCGCCCGCCTTGCCGAGAAAGATATCGTCCATCGCGCACGCTCCATGTTCGCAAGTCATTGACGGGATAGGACGCGCGGCTGCGCGAGGCGAGGGGCTTTTTGCATCGGCGGCGGTGCGCCGCTAGAGCGCCGGCGATGCCCATGCCAGAGCTTCCCGATCCCGCGACGCCATTTGTCCTTCTCGACGATGCCCGCGCCGACGGCGCGAGCGATGCGCGGCTCTACCGCGCGCCGCTGGAGATCGTCGTCGCGCGCCGCGCCGACGAGGTGGAGCCCGCGCTGGCCCGGCTCGAAGCGATGCGGGCAGAGGGGGCGGAACTGGCGGGATACATCGCTTACGAGGCCGGCCTGGCGCTCGAGCCCCGGCTCGCGCCGCTGGCTGCGCACCGGGTGGGCGCGACCGGGCCGCTGGTCTGGTTCGGGCGGTTCGCCGGCTACGAGACGATCCCTGCGGAAGTGGTCCCGCAATGGCTGGCGCGGGCTGCGGGCGATGGCATGGCCGGGATCGGGCCGCTCGATCCGCAAGTCTCGCGCGGCGGCTACGGTGCCGCCTTCGCTCGGCTGCAGGAGGCGATCGTCGCGGGGGATATCTACCAGGCCAATCTCACCTTTCCGCTTGCCGGTGCCTTTCGCGGCGATCCGCTCACTCTCTACGCTGCGCTGCGCGGAAGCGCGGCGGCGGGTTATGGCGGCGTCGTCTTCGATGGATCGCACCACCTCCTCAGCTTCTCGCCCGAACTGTTCGTGGCGCTGCAAGGCGATGCGATCACCGGCAAGCCGATGAAGGGCACCCGCCCGCGCCTGCGCGACCCGGAACAGGACGCGGCGATCTCGGCGGAACTGGGAGCAAGCGTCAAGGACCGGGCCGAGAACCTCATGATCGTTGATCTCATGCGCAATGACCTGTCTCGGGTGGCGGTGCCGGGCAGCGTGCGGGTCGAAGCGCCCTTCGCGGTGGAGAGCTATCCCACCGTTCACCAGATGACGACCACGGTCCGCGCGCGGCTCGCTCCCGGGTTCACCGCGGCCGACCTCGTCCGTGCGATCTTCCCCTGCGGATCGATTACCGGCGCGCCCAAGATCCGTGCGATGGAACTCATCGCCGAGGTCGAGCGCGATGCGCGGGGGATCTACTGCGGAGCGATCGGCCGGTTCGACCCCACTGGTGACGCCGCGTTCAATGTGGCAATCCGCACGCTGCGGCTCGATCGTGAGACGAACCGCGCGGTCCTCGGCGTCGGTTCGGCCATCGTGGCGGACTCGCGCGAGGACGATGAGTGGCGCGAAAGCGTGGTCAAGGGAGGTTTCGTGACGCGATCGGCAGCGGCGACATTCGACCTTATCGAGACGATGCGTTTCGACCCTGCCGAAGGGGTGCCGCTGATCGAACTCCATTTCGAAAGGATGAAGGCGAGCGCGGCGGAGCTTGGTTTCGCGTTCGATCGCCATGCGGTGAAGAACGCGCTCCAGGCCCTGTGCTTCGACATTTCGGAAGCCTCGCGGGTGCGACTCCTGCTGGCGCGCAGCGGCGCCACCGCGTTCGAGATCACGCCGCTGCCCGCGGCCTTGCCCAATCCTGCCAAGGTAGCGCTGCTCCCGCTGCCGGTTAGCGCGGACGACTGGCGACTGCGCCACAAGACTACCGATCGCGGCTTCTATGACGATGGCCTTGCCGCCGCGCGCGCCGCCGGGGCCGACGAGGTCTTGTTCCTGCGCGACGACGGACGTGTCACCGAGGGCAGCTTCACCAACCTGTTCGTCGCGCGCGGCGATGCCGGCCTCGCGACCCCGCCCGCTTCGCTCGGCCTTCTTCCCGGCGTGCTCCGCCGCTCGCTGATCGAGGCGGGCCGGGCGCGCGAGGAAGACGTGGCCATGGCCGGCCTGGAAGGCGAATTTTTCATCGGGAACGCGCTGCGCGGCTTGATGCCCGCCCGCCTGCTCGGCGCGTGAGCGTCCGGACAAGTCAGGCGCTGGGGCGCATCGCCGCCTCGCAGACCAGCGCGATGACCGACCGCGCCACGCGGCTTCGTGCCGAGGGAGCGGACATCATCTCGCTGTCGGTCGGCGAACCCGATTTCGCCACGCCGCAGCACGTCGTCGCCGCAGCCAAGGCCGCGCTCGACGCCGGGCAGACGCGCTACACGCCGGTCGGCGGCACCGCGCGGGCCAAGGAAGCCGCGGCGCTCCATTTTGCGCGCGACCTCGACATCACGGTCCCGACCGAACGGGTAACGGTGAGCGCCGGGGGCAAGCAGGCGATCTTCCACGCGCTGCTTGCGACGCTGGACCCGGGCGACGAGGTCCTGATCCCGGCACCATGGTGGGTCAGCTATCCGCAGATCGTGCGCTTTGCCGGCGCGACGGTAGTCGCCCTGCCGACCAGCGCCGAATATGGCTACCGGATCGATCCCGCCGCGCTTGCCGCCGCGATCACCCCGCGCACGCGCTGGCTCCTCCTCAACAGTCCCGGCAATCCCACCGGCGCGGTCTATCCGGCCGAATTGCTGCGCGCGATCGGCGAAGTGCTGGCCGCGCATCCGCAAGTCCTGGTGCTGAGCGACGATATCTACGCGCCATTGCGCTATACGCCATGTGAGCACGCCACGCTTGCGGTCGAATGTCCCGCTCTGGGCGACCGCGTCCTCACCATCTCGGGTGTCTCGAAGAGCCATGCGATGACCGGCTTCCGGATCGGTGTCGCCGCCGGGCCCGAGTGGCTCATCGCCGCGATGGAAAAGCTCCAGTCTCATTCCAGCGGCAATCCCTGCTCGATCAGCCAGGCCGCCGCAGTCGCCGCGTTCGAAGGGCCGCAGGATTTCCTTGCGGACTGGCGCGACAGGTTCCGCGTGCGAAGGGATCGGGTGGTTGCGGGAATCAACGCCATTCCGGGCCTGGCGACCCCGGTGCCCGATGGCGCGTTCTACTGCCTTGTCGATGCGACCCCGCACATCGCGCGTTTCGGCGACGACACCGGGCTGGCGCTGCACCTGCTCGACCACGGCGTCGCCGTCGTTCCCGCCTCGGCCTTCGGCGGCGCGGACGGTTTCCGGATCAGTTTCGCGGCCGACGACGCCCAGATTGACGAAGCGGTGCGTCGCGTCGCCGCCGCACTGAAAGATACCCCATGACGCTGCCGATCCTGTTCGAAGACGGCGAGGCGCTGGTGATCGACAAGCCTGCAGGCCTGGCAGTCGACCGCCCGCGCAGCGGCGGCGAATCGCTCGAGGATCACCTCGACGAGCTTAAACTCGGTTTCCAGCGCGCGCCGGTACCCGTCCACCGGCTCGACCGCGATACGTCGGGCTGCCTCCTGCTAGCCCGCAATCCCAAGGCGCTGAAGCGGTTCTCCGCAGCCTTCGAGGCGCGCACCGTCGAGAAAGTCTATCTTGGCATCGTCGCGGGCACGGTGGCGGAGGAGAGCGGGACCATCGCCCTGGCCTTGAGCAAGATCAGCAGCGCCGAGAGCGGCTGGCGGATGATCGCCGCGCGCAAGGGCAAGCCTTCGGTCACGCATTGGACGAAACTGGCCGAGATCGGCGAGGCGACGTTGGTGCGGTTTGTTCCCGAAACGGGGCGCACGCATCAGATCAGGATCCACGCCCTTGCCGGCCTCGGCCTGCCGCTGCTCGGCGATCCGGTCTATGGCGCGGGGGCGGCGCGCGGGGCGTCGCGAACGATGCTGCATGCCTGGTCGATCGCGATGCCCCGCGACGGCAAGCCTCCGGTATCGGCCGTCGCGCCCGTACCGGCCGATTTCCGGGCGCTGGGGTTCGATGCCTGAACCCGATCCCGCGATCGCCGAGCGCGCGCTGGCGATTGCGAGCGAATCCTTCATCGCGGCCAGCGGGCCAGGCGGACAGAACGTCAACAAGGTGGCAACGGCCGTGCAGCTGCGCGTCGACGTGTTCGCCTTGCGGCTGTCCCCACAGGTCTTCGCGCGGCTCAAGACCCTGGCGGGGTCGCGCATGACCGCGCGGGGGGAGCTGATGATCGCCGCGCGCCGGTTTCGGACGCAGGAAGCCAATCGCGCCGATGCGCGCGAGCGTCTGGTCGAGCTTCTGAAAGAAGCGCAACGCCTGCCCGAAAAGCGCGCCAAGTCGAGGCTCAACCGCGTGGGCAGGGAGCAGCGCCTCGCGGGAAAGAAGTTGCGCGGCACCGTCAAGGCCGCGCGGGGAAAGGTGACGCGCGACGACTAGCGCGTGGCGCTTGCCGTCATGACCTGGCGTCCGTCGACGGCGAATGCTCCCAGTTCCAGGCCTTGGTCATTGCTGCGCAGCACGAGGTGCAGCATCTCGCCGCAGATCGCGGGACTGACGCCGCGAAAGGCGAAGGTCTTGAGGATGTTGTCGCCCAGTTCGCGCGCCGCCAGATCGAGGAGAAGCGTCGCGGTCAGCGGGCCGTGCACGACAAGCCCACGATAACCTTCTTCGTTGGTCGCGTAGGCGAGATCGTAGTGGATGCGGTGGCTGTTGAAGGTGAGGGCCGAATACCGGAAGAGCAGCGGCTCGGTAGGCACAAGGCTGCGGTGCGACTGCCAGGGCTCTGGATCGAATTCGTCGCAGGTCGGCTCGGGCGGCACGGGCGGTGCGCCCGCCGGAGCGGCCTCGCGATAGACGAGGCTCTGCGTCTCGCGCACGGCAAGCGAGCCGTCGCTGCGCGTGTCGTGTTGCACCTCGACGAAAACCAGATGTCCCGAGCCACCCTGCTTCGCGGTGACCGACTGGATGCGCGAGGTGCGGCGCACTTCGTCGCCGATCCGCATCGGAGTGTGGAATTCGACTTTGCTCGATGCCCACATCCGGCGCGGGAGCGGCACCGGCGGCATGAAGCTTTCCGCGCTCTCGTCGCGTCTCGGATGGCCGTCCGTTCCCAATCCCGCGGTAGGCGCGTCGGGCGTGCACAGGCACCAGTGCAGGCCCTGCGGCAGGAGGTCGGGATTGGCCGGCTCGCGGTCGAGCGTCGCGACCCACCGGGCGACGAGCGCGGGATCGACACGGTCCGTGCGCCGCTCCTCGCGGCCGATCCAGGCTGACCAGTCGTCCATCGTCAGGCGCGCTCGAACACCGCGGCGATTCCCTGGCCGCCGCCGATGCACATCGTCTCCAGGCCGTACCGCCCGCCCCGGCGGTGCAGCTCGCGGGTCAGGTTGGCGAGGATACGGCCGCCCGTCGCGCCGATCGGGTGGCCCAGGCTGATGCCCGAACCGTTGACGTTGAGGATCTCGTGGCGGCTGTCGTCGTCGCTCCAGCCCCAGCCCTTGAGCACGGCGAGGACCTGCGGGGCGAACGCCTCGTTCAGTTCCACGAGATCGATGTCGTCCCAGCTCAGGCCGTTACGGGCGAACAGGCGCTCGGTCGCAGGAACGGGGCCGATGCCCATGCGGCTCGGATCGCATCCCGCCGCGGCCCACGAATGGAACCATGCGGTGGGTTCGAGGCCGAGTTCGGCCAGCTTGTCCTCGGCCACGACGAGGCACGCCGCGCCGGCATCGTTCTGCTGGCTGGCATTGCCTGCGGTCACGACACCGCCCTCGAGCGGGCGGAGCTTGCCCAGCGATTCCATCGTGGCATCGGGTCGATAGCCCTCGTCGTGCGCGAAGACGATCGGATCGCCCTTCTTCTGCGGGACGGGCACGGGCACCAGTTCATCGTCGAACAGGTGCTGGTTCCACGCGGCGGTCGCGCGCTGGTGGCTGCGCACCGCATAGGCATCGGCCGCCTCGCGCGTGATGCCATAGTCCTTGGCGAGGTTCTCGGCAGTTTCGATCATCCCGGTGATCACGCCGAACCGCTCGACCGGTTGCGACATCACGCGTCCGCGCGAAAGCCGGTCGTGAAGGACGAGATTTCCGGCCCGCACGCCCTTGCGGATGTCGGTGGTGTAATGCTCGACGTTCGACATGGACTCGCAGCCGCCGGCCACGACAACGTCGCTGACCCCCGTCTGGACCATCATCGCCGCGTTCACGATCGCCTGGAGGCCCGACCCGCAGCGCCGGTCGAGCTGGTAGCCCGGCACTTCGAGCGGCAAGTCGGCCAGGAGCCACGACCAGTGCCCGATCGAGGGCGCCTCGCCATTGCCGTAGCCCTGGGCAAAAACCACGTCGTCGACCCGCGACGGGTCGATCCCGGTGCGGTCAATCAGCGCGCGAAGGATCACCGCGCCGAGCTGCCCGGCGGTGAGCGAGGAAAGCGCGCCGCCGAACTTGCCGACCGCGGTGCGGATGGGAGAGACGATCGCGGCGCGGCGCAGGCCGTTGGGGGAAGTCATGCGTGCTGGGTCCTTGCTGTGCCGACGATGCCGGCGTCGATGAGACGGGCGATCTCGCCCGAAGACAGGTTCAGTCGTTCGGCCAGGACCTGCTCTGAATGCTGGCCGTTGAGCGGGGCGGGACGGGGCGCGCCACGATTGTCGCCGGGCAGCGCGGCAAAGGGCCCGGCGGCAGGGTAGTCGAAGCCGCTGGGGTTGGGCCCGTCGGGCCGTCCGAACAACGGGTTGTCACCCACCAGAACCGGATCGTTCGCCGCCTCGAGAGTCGTGCGGTAGCGTTCGTAGGTCGCCCCGGCGGCATCCAGCGCGGCGGCAAGGTCGGCATAGTCGCGGGCGGCGACCGCGGGCTCGAACAGCGCGAAAAGCTCGTCGCGCTGGGCGAAGCGCGTATCGTCGCTGTCGAGCGCGACGCCGGATCGGCGTTCGAGCGCGGCGATCGGCTCGGCAAGGTCGAGGACCTGGACCAGCGCGGCCCATTGCTTCGGGGTGAGGGCGGTAAGCATGACCAGCACGCCGTCGCGTGTCTCGAAGTCGCGGCCGAACGCGCCCCAGGTCGCGTTGCCGAGCCGCTCGCGGTTGCGCCCGGTATAAAGCACCTCGGCCAGACCGCCAAGCATCGAGACGCTGCCGATGGCGACGTCTCCCAGCGGAATCCGCACCTCGCCCCCGCGCCCGGTAGCATCGCGCCGGCGCAAAGCGGCGAGCAGGGCGAATGCGGCATAAGCGCCGGTCATGAGGTCCCAACCGGGCACCGGGCTGTTGATCGGTGCCGGATGGTCCTGCTTCACCGGTCCGGCCATCAGGGGATAGCCGACCGCGGCGTTGACGGTAAAGTCCATCGCCTGCCGGCCGTCGCCCCAGCCCATGATCCGCACGGTAATCAGGTTATCGCAACCCTTGCTGAGCTTGTCGTGCGAGAGGAAGCCCGAGACGGGAAAGTTGGTGATGAACTGCCCGGTCGCGCGCACGAGCTCGGCCAGGAGTTCGCGGCCCTCCGGGCGCCCCAGGTCGAGCGCGAGGCTGCGCTTGGCGCGGTTGAGGTTCTCCCACGAGAGCGAATGGCCTTCGGCAGTCTTCTGCGCGCGCTTGAAGTCCGGGCCGCCGCCGATCTGGTCGACCCTGATCACGTCGGCGCCCATCTGCGCGCAATAGAGGCCCGCTGTGGGCGACGCGACGAACGACGACGCCTCGATCACGGTCAGCCCGGAGAGCAGATCGTACACCGATCAGTTCGCTCCCGCGGCGAATTCGCGCAGCATGTTCTTGGCGATGACCAGCTGAAGGATCTGCGTCGTTCCTTCGTAGATGCGGTAGATGCGGGTATCGCGGAAAAAGCGCTCCGCCTCGTATTCGGCGAGGTAGCCCGCGCCGCCGTGGATCTGGACGCAGCGGTCGGCAACCCTGCCGCACATCTCGGACGCGAACATCTTGGCCGAAGCCGCCTTGACCAGCACCTTCTCGCCGGCGTCAGCGCGGCGGCAGGCATCGGCGATCATGCACTCGGCAGCATAGATCTCGGCTTCGCTGTCAGCCAGCATTGCCTGGATCAGCTGGAAGTTCGAGATGGGCTCGCCGAAGGCCTTGCGCTCGGTCGCATAGCGGATCGCGGTGTCGAGGATGCGGCGAGCATAGCCGGCGCTGGCCGCGGCGACCGACAGGCGGCCGTTGTCGAGGCTCTGCATCGCGGTCTGGAAGCCCTTGCCCTCGGCGCCGCCCAGCAGCGCGTCACCCGGAATATGGACATCCTCCATGATGATGTCGGCGATGTGGCTGCCCGCCTGGCCCATCTTCTTGTCGGACTTGCCCACGCTGATTCCGGGCGTGTCCATAGGCACGAGGAACGCGGAGACATGAGCGTTGCGCGGCAACGCTTCCTTTTCGGTGCGTGCCATGATCAGCGCCACCTTCGCGAAGGGGGCGTTGGTGATGTAACGCTTCGTGCCGTTGAGGACGTAGCCGTTGCCCGAGCGCGTTGCGGTGGTCTGCATCGCCGCGGAATCGGAGCCCGAGCCGGGCTCGGTCAGGCCGAAGCTGGCGATCTCGCCCGCGGCGAGGCGGGGCAGCCAGGCGGCCTTCTGCTCATCGGTGCCGCTGTTCTTGATCGCCGAGCAGACCATGCCGAGGTTGATCGAGGTGATCGAGCGATAGGCGGGCAGCGCGTAGGAAAGCTGGCGGATCGTCTCGACATACTGGCTGATGTTCATCCCAGCGCCGCCGTATTCCTCGGGCATCGTCAGGCCGAACAGACCCATCTCGCGCATTTCGTCGAGGATCTCGTCGGGAATCTTGTCTTCGGCGATGACTTGCGCCTCGGCCGGGATCAGCCGCTCGCGGACATAGCGCTTAAGCTGCTCGATGAACTGTTCGAAGATGTCGTCGTCCATCCCGACGGTCGTGCCGGTGGCTTGCGGGATCGCATTCATGGACCGGGCTCCTCAGATGGGGTCGTAAGGGAAGACATGGGCACTGACCTCGTCCGCACGGGCGAAGCTTGCGCGGAAGGCGGGGATCAGCTCGTCGGCGATCGACTGCGCGGTCCAGCCCTCGACCTTCGTCATCGAACGGATCGGGCGCGGCTTGGAAAACAGCACGATCTCGTTCTTGCGCACGGCGAAGATCTGGTTGGAAACGTCCTTCGCCGCATCGGACGCGAGGTACGCGACGAGCGGTGCGATCTTTTCCGCGCCCATCGATTGGAGCCGCTTGACCCGCTCCTCGGCGCCTTCGCCGGTGACGGGGATCGATGCGGTCATCCGGCTCCATGCGAACGGCGCGATGCAGTTCGAACGGACCCCCGCGCGCGCCATGTCCAGCGCGATCGACTGCGAAAGGCCGATGATTCCCGCCTTGGCTGCGGAATAGTTGGCCTGGCCGATATTGCCGATGAGCCCGCTGGTCGAGGTGAAGTGGATGAAGCTGCCCGAACCCTGCTCGCGGAAATAGGGGGTAGCGGCCTTCGAGACATTGAACGCGCCGTTGAGGTGGACGTCGATCACCGCGTTCCAGTCCTCGTGGCTCAGCTTGTGCCAGATGCTGTCGCGCAGGATGCCGGCATTGTTCACTACCGCGTCGATCCGGCCGAAGCGCTGGACGGCGTCCTCGATGATCGATGCCGCGCCCTTGGGATCGGCAACGCTGGCGAGGTTGGCATGGGCCTTGCCCCCGGCAGTCCGAATGTCGTTGGCGGTGGTTTCGGCCGGTCCGGCATCGCCGCCGTCGCCTTCTTGCGCCACGCCGGGGTCATTGACGATCACGGCGGCGCCTTCAGCCGCGCAAAGCAGGGCGATCTCGCGCCCGATCCCACGACCCGCACCGGTAACCGCCACGACCTTGCCTTCAAGAATACCTGCCACGCTCGCCTCTTCTCCGATGGATAAGGTGCGCGTTTAACCGCGCCGTTAAATCGCCATGGCGCAGCCCCGGCGCGAAATCAATTGGCTGCGGAGGGGCTCGGCGTTGGCTGCGACGAAGGGGAGTCGGACGGCGCGGAGGGACCGTTCGCGGGCGCATCCTGGGGCGCGCGGGCGTCGAGCATCGCGGCGGCATCGTCGAGCGCGCGTGCTTCGCCTACGGTCACACCGCCCGGGCCGGGATCGTTTTCGCCGGGTCCGCAAGCAGTTAGCGCGAGACAGGAAGATGCGAGGATCGCCGCGAACGGCAGGGTCAGGGGACGGTTCATGGACGTGGTTCTGCCACGGCACGGGCCTGAGCTAAAGGTTCGAACCAAAAAGGGCGACGCTGGCCAGCTGGCCTACGTCGCCCCATTCGAGAAAGCGCAACGGGGATCGCGCGGGTTGGCGCAATCCCCACGACGATTACATCTTCTTGTCGGTTTCCGTCGCGGCGTCGGCAGCCTTGGCAGCCGAATCGGCGGCCTTGGCAGCGGCGTCGCCAGCGGCCTCGGCGCTCGCCTTGGCGTCGGTCGCGGCCGAACCGGCGGCGGCAGCGGCATCCGCGGCGGGCGCAGCCATCGCGTCGGCAGCCGGAGTCGCCATCGCGTCGGCGGGCACGGCTTCGTCAGCCGGCATTTCGACGTTGTCGGCAGCGGCGGCGTTTTCAGCAGCGTCGTCCGACTTGCCGCAAGCAGCCAGCGCCAGCGCGGCAACCGACGCGAACGCGACGTAAGTGATCTTCTTCATGAGTGGCCCTCTTTCCATGCAACGACGCCGCTTCCCTGCTCTTTTGAAAAAGCCGGGTTCGCGGCGAGGAGCGGATATTTATCGACAAGGCCCAGCCAAGGCAAACGGCAAAATTCATCGCGCGTTCACCTCGTTTCGACGCATGCGTTGCAATGATATAAAGAATTCTTTATATGACTTTCACGATGCCGCAGACGTTTCCCTCGCCGACCATGATCGACACGCTGCGCGCGCTGGCCGACCCCACGCGCCTGCGGATCATGCGGCTGCTTGCCCGAATGGAGCTTGCCGTGGGCGAACTCGCCCAGGTCCTCGGGCAAAGCCAGCCTCGCGTATCGCGCCATATCCGCATCCTGTGCGAGGCTGGCCTGGCCGAGCGGCGGCGCGAGGGTAGCTGGGTCTTCCTTCGCCGGATCGCCGGGGGCGACGTTCCCGCCGCGGTCGCCCGTCTGCTGGAACAGGGCGAAGAATCAGACCCTGCCTTCGCCGCGCAGGGCCAGGCGGATCACCTGCGCCTTGGCCAGATTCGCGCCTCGCGCGAGGTGCGCGCAGCCGATTATTTCGCCCGCCATGCGGGTGAATGGGACGTACTGCGCTCGCGCCACATCGCCGAAGGGCCGGTCGAGGAAGCACTTGCCGGCCTGCTGGGGACCGCGCCGCTGGGTCGCTTGCTCGACGTCGGGACCGGCACCGGGCGGATCGCTGAACTCTTCGGCGATGCCGCGGAGCGCGTGACCGCGCTCGACAACAGCCCCGAAATGCTCCGCCTCGCCCGCGCCAGGCTCCAGCATTTTCCGCCCGAGCGGGTCGATCTCGTCCAGGGCGATTTCGCCGCGTTGCCCTTTGCCGACGCCAGTTTCGACACCGTCCTGTTCCACCAGGTCCTGCACTATGCCCAGGCCCCCGAACTGGCGCTGGCCGAGGCCGCGCGCGTGACGCGTCCGGGCGGGCGGATCGCCATCGTCGATTTCGCGGCCCACGGGATCGAGGAACTGCGCGATCGGCACGCCCACGCCCGCCTGGGTTTTGCCGACGATCAGATTCGCGCGTTGCTCGGCGATGCGGGCTTCGTGCCCGGCGCCGGGACCGCGCTCGCCGGTGCCGAACTGACCGTGATGATATGGACCGGCGAACGGATGGACGACAGCATTCGCCGCCTGCCCGCCCGCAGAGCCGCCCGCGAGGCGAGGGGAACATAATGACGAACGATACGCCCAGCGCCTTGCGCGAACTCCAGACCGCGCTGTCCGCCCCGCTATTCGCCGGGCTTCCCGGCGATATCGCAGTCAGCTTCGAGTTCTTCCCGCCCAAGACCGAGAAGATGGAAGAGACGCTGTGGGATGCGATCGGCACGCTCGCCCCGCTCGAGCCCAGCTTCGTCTCGGTGACGTACGGGGCGGGCGGTTCTACCCGCGAACGCACGCACAACACCGTCGCGCGGATCGCGCGCGAGACATCGATCCCCGCTGCCGCGCACCTCACCTGCGTGGAAGCGTCGCGCGAGGAAGTAGACGCGGTTGCGCGTGATTACTGGGAGGCCGGCGTGCGCCACATCGTGGCCCTGCGTGGCGATGCGCCGGACGGACCCGGCACGCGGTTCACCCCGCACCCGCAAGGCTATGAGAACGCCGCCGCGCTCGTCGCCGGGCTGAAACGGATCGCGCCGTTCGAGATTTCGGTCGCTGCGTATCCCGAATGCCATCCCGATTCTGCCAGCCTCGAGGCAGATCTCGACAATTTGAGGCGCAAGTTCGACGCCGGCGCGAGCCGGGCGATCACCCAGTTCTTCTTCGAACCCGACACGTTCTTCCGGTTTCGCGACCGCGCCGCAGCAGCCGGGATCGACGCCGAGATCGTGCCCGGCCTGATGCCGGTGACGAGCTTTGCCGCAGTGCGCCGGATGTGCTCGCTGTGCGGCACCGCGATCCCGGGCTGGCTTGCCGACCTGTTCGAAGGACTGGACGATCATCCCGCCGCCCGCCAGCTCGTCGCGGCCACGCTGGCGGCGGAACTCGCGCGGCGGCTCTACGCCGGCGGCGTTCGCCACTTCCACTTCTACACTCTCAACCGCGCCGAGCTGAGCTATGCGATCTGCCATCTCCTGGGCATGCGCCCGGGCGGCAGCGCGGCTTCGGGCGCACCATCGAAGGGACTGGCGGCATGAGCCGGCGCGAACTGTTTCTGGCCCAGGCGGCCGAGCGGATACTGATCACCGACGGTGCCTTCGGGACCGAGATCCAGAACTGGAAACTGGACGAGGCAGCCTATGCCGGCACCTTGGGACTGGGGCACGACCAAAAGGGCAACAACGACATCCTTGCGCTGACCATGCCCACGGTACCCGAGACGATCACCCGCGCCTATCTCGACGCCGGGTCGGACATCGTCTCGACGAACACGTTCTCGGCCAACCGGATCAGCCAGGCCGATTACGGTGCGGAACACCTGGTTTCGGCGATCAATCTTGCCTCGGCCCGGATCGCCCGGGACCTGGCCGACGAGTATGCACAGCGAGACGGCCGTCCGCGCTTCGTCGCCGGCGCGATCGGCCCGACCAATAAGACCCTGTCGTTGTCGCCGGACGTGAACGATCCCGGCTTCCGCGAGATCGACTTCGACTTCCTGACCGAAGTCTATCTCGAGCAGGCCGCGTCGCTGGTCGCAGGCGGGGCGGATTTCATCCTGATCGAAACCGTGTTCGACACGCTCAACGCCAAAGCCGGGATCATGGCCGTTCGCCTGCTCGAGCGCGAGCTGGGGCACGAGGTGCCGATCATGCTCTCCATGACGCTGACCGACCTTTCGGGGCGCAACCTGTCAGGCCACACCGTCGAGGCGTTCTGGCACGCGGTGCGCCATGCCCGGCCGATCACGATTGGCCTCAACTGCAGTTTCGGCGCTTCGCAGCTTCGGCCGCACGTCCGCGTGCTCAGCCAGATCGCCGACACGCTGATCATGGTTTATCCCAATGCCGGCCTGCCCAACGAACTGGGCGAGTACGACGAACAGCCCGAGACCACCGCCGGCCTCGTCGGCGAATGGGCGCAGAACGGGCAGGTCAACGTGCTGGGCGGCTGCTGCGGGTCGACCCCGGCGCACATCGCCGCGATGGCCCAGGCTGTGCGGGGCCTGGCCCCGCGCAAGCTGCCGGTGCTCGGTCCAGTGACCCGGCTTGCCGGCCTCGAGCCCTTCGTCCTGGCCGCCTGACCGCGTTTCCTGAAAGTACCCGATGAACCAGGTTTCCAGTTCCGCGCGCTTCGTCAATGTCGGCGAACGCACCAACGTCACCGGATCGGCGGCGTTCAAGAAGCTCATCCTCGCCGGTGATTATGCAAAGGCCGTCGATGTCGCTCGCCAGCAGGTCGAGAACGGCGCGCAGGTGATCGACGTCAACATGGACGAGGGGCTGCTCGACGCCGAGCTGGCGATGGCCACGTTCCTGAAGCTCATCGCCGCCGAACCGGACATCGCCCGCGTGCCGGTGATGATCGACAGCTCCAAGTGGTCTGTGATCGAAGCCGGGCTCAAGTGCGTTTCGGGCAAGCCGATCGTCAATTCGATCAGCATGAAGGAAGGCGAAGAAGCGTTTCTCGACGCCGCGCGCCGCTGCATGGACTATGGCGCAGCGGTCGTCGTCATGGCCTTCGACGAGGCGGGGCAGGCCGATACCGCCCAGCGCAAGATCGAAATCTGCGAGCGTGCCTATGCCCTGCTGACCGGGATCGGCTTTCCGCCCGAAGACATCATCTTCGATCCCAACATCTTCGCCATCGCCACCGGGATGGAGGAGCATGACCGTTACGCGCTCGATTTCATCGAGGCGCTGAAGGCGGTCCGGCTGAGCTGCCCGCACGTCCACTTCTCGGGCGGATTGTCCAATCTTTCGTTCAGCTTCCGCGGTAACGAGCCGGTGCGCCGGGCGATGCACTCCGTATTCCTCTACCACGCGATCCCCGCAGGCCTCGACATGGCGATCGTCAACGCCGGCCAGCTCGACATTTACGACCAGATCGACCCGGTGCTGCGCGATGCCTGCGAGGATGTGATCCTCGCCCGCCGCCCGGATGCGACCGAGCGGCTGATCGCGCTGGCCGAAAGCTATCGCGGCACCGACGCCAAGGCCGAAAAGGAAGCCGAGGAATGGCGCGGCTGGGATGTCGCGCGCCGGCTGGAGCACGCGCTCGTGCGCGGGATCGACGCCCATGTCGTCGAGGACACCGAGGAAGCCCGCCTGCAGTACGCGCGCCCGATCGAGGTGATCGAAGGTCCGCTGATGGACGGGATGAACGTGGTCGGCGACCTGTTCGGTTCGGGCCAGATGTTCCTGCCTCAGGTGGTGAAGTCCGCCCGGGTAATGAAAAAGGCGGTGGCGCACCTCATTCCGTTCATCGAGGCGGCGAAGGAACCCGGCGCGCGCGCCAAGGGCAAGATCGTGATGGCGACGGTGAAGGGTGACGTCCACGATATCGGCAAGAACATCGTCGGGGTCGTGCTCCAGTGCAACGGCTATGAAGTGATCGACCTTGGCGTGATGGTGCCTTGGTCGAAAATCCTCGAGACCGCGAAGATTGAGGGCGCCGACATGATCGGGCTCTCGGGCCTCATCACCCCCAGCCTCGACGAGATGGTGACGGTGGCCGAAGAGATGGCCCGCGCCGAGATGGAGATTCCGCTGCTTATCGGCGGCGCGACCACCAGCAAGCTCCATACCGCCCTGCGGATCGACCCCGCCTATCCCGGGCCCGTCATCCACGTCCTCGACGCGAGCCGCGCGGTCGGCGTCGCCAGCCAGCTTCTGTCCGACACCCAGGCCGAAGGTTTCATCGCCGCGACCGCCGGCGACTATCAGCACGTGCGCGATGTGCGCGCAGGCAAGGAGCAGTCGATCCTGCTCAGCCTCGCCGACGCGCGCGCCAACGCCTTTCCCGCGGACATGAGCGACAAGGCCCCCCCTCCCGAGCAGCCCGGCCTGCACGTTTTCGACGACTGGGACCTGGCCGATCTTGCGGACACGTTCGACTGGACGCCCTTCTTCCGCGCGTGGGAACTCGCTGGTGTCTATCCCGCGATCCTCGACGACGCCGTGGTGGGCGAAAGCGCGCGCGGGCTCTTCGCCGATGCGCGCGCGATGCTCGACCGGATCATCGCGGAAAAATGGCTTACCGCGCGTGCTGTGTGCGGCTTCTGGCCCTGCGCGCGCGAGGGCGACGACGTGCTGCTGCATCTGATCGAGGATGAGCGTCACGTACGTCTGCCGTTCCTGCGCCAGCAGATCCGCAAAAGCCGCGACCGGGCGAACTTCTGCCTCGCCGATTTCATCGATCCGGACGGCGACTGGATCGGCGGCTTTGCCGTCGGCATCCACGGGATCGAACCGCATCTCGTACGCTTCCGCGCCGCTCACGACGACTACAACGACATCCTTTTGAAAGCGCTGGCCGACCGCTTTGCCGAGGCGCTGGCCGAAAGGCTCCACCAGAAGGTGCGCACCGAACTGTGGGGCTACGCGCCGGGCGAGCAACTGACCAACGATGCCCTGATCCGCGAGCAGTACCGCGGCATCCGTCCCGCGCCGGGTTACCCCGCTTGCCCCGACCACAGTCTCAAGCCGATCCTCTTCGACCTGCTCGATGCCGGGACCAACGCGGGGCTCGTGCTCACCGAAAGCCAGGCCATGCTGCCCACGGCCGCGGTGAGCGGGTTCTATTTCGCCCACCCCGAAAGCCAGTACTTCGGCGTCGCAAGGATCGGCCGCGATCAGCTCGAGGATTACGCGGCACGACGCGGGATGGACCTGCAAACGGTCGAGCGCTGGCTGCGGCCCAACCTCGACTAGGCGTCGGCCAAGCGGGGTCTTGATCTCCCGTGCCGGCGGTTCATAACCCCCGGCAACAACAGGGAGATTATCGATGCGTCCGTTACTTGCCGCACTCTTGCTGACCGCCGGCACTGCTGCCGTCGCCGCCACCCCCGCCAGCCGCCTGATGCCAGCGCCGGTGTTTCCCGCGGGCAATACCGTCGACACGATCCAGGGGGTCAAGGTCGCCGATCCCTATCGCGCACTGGAGAATGGTGACGATCCCAAGGTCGAGGCGTGGAGCGACGCGCAGAACGACAGGACCCGCGCCTATCTTGACAACCTGCCCGGCCGCCAGGCGGTCGTCGCCCGCCTGACCAGCCTGATCAAGGCCAGCTCACCCGCCTATTACGGCCTTCAGGCGCATGGGCCGCGGGTCTTCGCGACTTATTCCGACCCGGCGCACCAGCAGCCGATGCTGGTGACGATGAACGCGGCCGCCGATCCGGCGTCTCGCCAGCCGCTGGTCGATCCCAACACGCTCGACCCGGCCGGCCATACCGCGATCGATTGGTACGTCGCCTCGCCCGATGGGACCAAGGTGGCGGTTTCGCTGTCGAAGAACGGTTCGGAAGACGGCACGCTGCACGTTTTCGATGCGGCGACGGGCCGCGAGATCGAAACGCCGATCGATCGCGTGCAGTACCCCACCGGTGGCGGCTCGCTCGCCTGGGCCGGGGATTCGCAGGGCTTCTGGTACACCCGCTATCCCGATACCTCGGCGCCGGAAAGCGAGCGCCATTTCCACCTCCAGGCCTACTGGCACAAGCTCGGCACGCCGATCGCTTCCGACCGGCTGGTCCTTGGCGAGAAGGACGGGCTCCCCCGCACCGCCGAAGTGTTTCTCGACAATGGCGAGGGCGGGGCCAACGCGCTCGCCTCGGTCCAGCTCGGCGATGGCGGTCAGTGGCAGCACTACGTGCTGACGCCCGGCGGCAAGGCGATCCAGATCGGCAAATATGCCGATCGCGTGATTGGCGGCGCGGTGATCGCGCGCGATGGTACCGTCTATGGCGTCTCGCGGCTCGATCCGATGGGCCGGGTCGTGCGCCTTGCCGCGCCATACAAGGGGGGGTTCGCCGCCGCCAAGGCCATCATCGCGGCCCAGTCGGGCGCCGCGATCATCGATGGCGGGCCGGGCAACACCCCGCTGGTGCTGGCGGGCAAGCACCTGTTCGTCAGCCGGATCGCCGGCGGTCCGACCGAGCTCACCAGCTATGATCTCGCGGGCGGACATCCGGCCAAGGTCGCGCTGCCGCCGCTATCTTCGGTGGGAGAGATCGCCGCGCTGCCCGATGGCTCGGCGCTCTACGACGTGTCCACCTATCTTGCCCCGCCCCGGTTCATGCGGTGGGATGCGGCGACCGGCAAGGTGAGCGAGACCGCGCTGGCAGTCACCTCGCCGATCTCGTTCGCGGATGCCGAGGTCACGCGCATCTTCGCCACTTCGAAGGACGGCACCAAGGTTCCGGTGTCGGTGATCGCGAAGAAGGGGATCAAGCTCGATGGCAGCCACCCGGTCCTTCTCTACGGCTATGGCGGCTACGGGGTTAACACGGTGCCCGGGTTCGCGGGCACACGTGCGCGCCTGTTCCTCGACGGGGGCGGAATCTATGCCATCGCCAACATCCGGGGCGGGGGCGAATACGGCCAGAAATGGCACGAACAGGGAATGCTCACCAAGAAGCAGAACGTGTTCGACGACTTTGCTGCGGCCGGCGAGGACCTGATCCGGCGCGGCTACACAAGCCACCAGAAGCTGTCGCTCCTCGGCGGCTCGAACGGCGGGTTGCTGATGGGCGCCGAGATCACCCAGCATCCGGGTCTTGCCCGGGCCGTTGTCTCGGCCGTGGGCATCTACGACATGATGCGGGTCGAACTCGATCCCAACGGCGCCTTCAACATCACCGAGTTCGGGACGGTGAAGGACCCGGCGCAGTTCAAGGCGCTTTACGCCTACTCGCCCTACCACCGCGTCGCCAAGGGCACGAAGTACCCGGCGGTGCTGATGCTGACCGGGGCGAACGACGGGCGGGTGAATCCGCTCAATTCCCGCAAGTTCGCGGCGGCGTTGCAGGCGGCCAACGCCGGCGACAATCCGATCCTGCTGCGGACTTCGAAGACCTCGGGCCACGGCATCGGCTCTTCGCTCGACGAGCGGATCGGCGAATCCGCCGACATCCTGATGTTCCTGTTCGACCAGCTCGACATGGACGCCGCCGCCGCCGGGCGCGGAAACTGAACCGGGTGGCGGCGCGGGCCGGATAACCTCCGCGCCGCCATTGTCCTGACGCCCTTCGATCTGCCATGGCGGGCTGCAATGCCCGCCACCCTAATCAATACCACGCTTCCGTGACCGCCATGGCCGCGTCACTTGAAGGTGCGACCGAGACGCTGGCTCGCGTCTTCGGTTTTCCCGGCTTCCGCGGCCGCCAGGCCCAAGTCGTCGCACGCGTCCTTTCGGCGCAATCCACGCTGGCGGTCATGCCGACGGGCGCGGGCAAGTCGCTGACCTATCAGCTTCCCGCCGTGCTTCTGCCGGGAACCTGCGTCGTCGTCTCGCCGCTCATCGCGCTGATGCACGACCAGTTGCGCAGCGCCGAGGCCAACGGCATCCGCGCTGCCACGCTGACTTCGGCTGACGGCGAGGATTATCGCGAGGCGGCGATCGACCGGTTTCGCGCGGGCGAACTCGATCTGCTGTACGTCGCGCCCGAGCGGGCGAGCCAAGGCCACTTTCGCCAGCTCCTCGCCTCGTCGCCGGTCAGTCTCTTCGCGATCGACGAAGCGCACTGCGTTTCCGAATGGGGCCACGACTTCCGCCCGGACTACCGCCTGCTGCGTCAATTACTCGATCGCTTTCCCGAGGTTCCGCGCCTGGCGCTGACGGCCACCGCCGACGCGCATACGCGTGCCGACATTCTCGCCCAGCTCGGCATTCCCGAAGAGGGCCTGATCGTCGCGGGGTTCGACCGGCCCAACATCCGCTACGCCATAACCCCGCGAGACAATCCCGGCCGGCAGCTGGCGCAGCTTCTGGCCGAGAAGCCGGGGCCCGGCATCGTTTACGCCCAGACGCGGGCCGGGGTCGAGCGGCTGGCCGCGTCGCTGGGGAAGGGCGGACGCGCGGTCCTGCCCTACCACGCAGGGCTCGATCCCGCCGTCCGCGCGCGCAACCAGGCAGCGTTCGTGGCATCCGAAGACATGGTGATGGTCGCCACCGTCGCGTTCGGCATGGGCATCGACAAGCCCGACGTTCGCTTCGTCGCACATGCCGGCCTGCCCAAATCGATCGAGGGCTATTACCAGGAAACCGGGCGCGCCGGGCGCGATGGCGATCCCGCGCAGGCGCTGATGCTGTGGGGTGCGGAAGACTTCGCCCGCGCGCGCATGCGCCTTGCCGAAGTCGACGATGCGCGCCGCGCCGGCGAGCGGACCCGCCTGGCGGCGCTGGGTGCGCTGGTAGAGACGGGCGGCTGCCGCCGTGCCGTCCTCCTCCGCCACTTCGGCGAAAGCCCGCCCGAGGCCTGCGGCAATTGCGACAACTGCCTCAATCCGCCGCCCAGCGTCGATGCCAGCGTGACCGCGCAGAAGTACCTCTCGGCCGTGGCGCGCACCGGTCAGAATTTCGGCGCTGGCTACGTGGAAAGCGTGCTTACCGGCCAGTCGACCGAGCGCAGCATGACCAATGGCCACGAGGGGTTGAGCGTGTTCGGGATCGTCGATGGGGCCGAGGCCGCGCTGCTCAAGCCCGTCGGCCGCGCGCTGATGGTCCGGGGCGCGCTTCTGCCCACCGAGCACGGCGGCCTCATGCTGGGGCCCGCCGCCCGCGCGATCCTGAAGGGGGAGGAGGCGCTGGCCCTTGTCGCCCCGCCCGCGCGCGAACGTTCGGCACGCGGACGCCGCCGCGAAGGCCAGGCCGCGAACCCCGTGGGCGATCCGCTGTTCGATGCGCTGCGGGCGCTGCGCCGCGACATAGCGCAGGAGATCGGCGTCCCGCCCTATGTCATCTTCCACGATTCGGTGCTGCGGGACATCGCCGCCGAGCGACCCGCCAATCGGGCGCAGATGGGCCGGATAACCGGTATCGGCGCGCGCAAGCTCGAAGCCTATGGCGACCGCTTCCTGCAGGTCGTGCGCGACCACTGAGCCAGAGCGCAAACGGAATCCCTTGACCGGGACAACTGAATTATTATGATATCGTAATTATATCAGTCGAAGGGGGCTTTTCGATGTCCGATTCCCGCACTCCGATGGTCGCCAGCCAGGAAAAGCCGGCCTGGTCGATCACCGGCTATCTCATGCTGGCCGTGTTCATCGCGCTTCTCGCGCTCACCGTCTGGCGAACGATAATGATCGCTTCGGGCAATGCCGAAGGCTTGCCGCTGTCGAGCATCGACGGCGAGCTGCCGTGGTTCCTATCGTTCACGGCGCTGCGCATCTTTGCGCTGATCCTCATTGCGTCGGGCTTCTACATGATCCAGCCCAACCAGGCGGTCGCGATCACCCTATTCGGAAGCTATCGCGGAACCGACCGCAACCATGGCTTGCGCTGGGTCTGGCCGTGGATGGGCAAGGCCAAGATCTCGGTCCGCGCCAACAACCTCATTTCCGAACGGATCAAGGTCAACGATCTGCGCGGCAACCCGATCGAAATGGCGGCGCAGGTGGTCTGGCGCGTCGTCGATACCGCGCAGGCGCTGTACGACGTCGATGACTACAAGGCCTTCGTGACCGTGCAGATCGAGGCTGCGGTACGGACCATCGGCTCGCGCTATCCCTACGACGATTTTGCGCACCAGGAGATCACCTTGCGCGGCAATCACGACCAGGTCGGCGCCGAATTGCGTACCGAACTGATCGCGCGTCTGACCCAGGCGGGGATCAGCGTGGACGAGTGCGGGTTCACCCACCTGGCGTATGCCCAGGAAATCGCCGGCGCGATGCTGCGCCGCCAGCAGGCCGAAGCGGTGGTCGCCGCGCGCCAGACCCTGGTCGAAGGCGCGGTCGGAATGGTCGAAAGCGCGCTGGCGCTGCTTTCGGCCAAGAACGTGGTCGAACTCGACGACGAGCGGCGTGCGGCGATGGTGTCCAACCTCATGGTCGTGTTGTGCTCGGAGCGCGATACTCAGCCGGTGGTGAACACGGGCACTTTGTACCAGTAGGCGATGACCGCGCCGAAGAAGGCCTTTCCGCTGCGGCTGGACCCGGCGCTGTTCGCCGCGGTCGAGCGTGCTGCCACATTCGATCTGCGCTCGGTCAACGGGGAAGTCGAATGTCTGCTGCGCGAAGCCCTGGCGCGGCGCGGGATCAAGGTGGCTGTCACGCCCACGCCGCGCCGTGGCAGGCCCAAGAAGGAAACGGCCGGCGACGATGCCGAATGAGCGCCGCCGAAGCGGCGTTGACCGGTCATTAACCATCGTAGGCTAGGCGTTAGGGCATGAACCGGTCCCGTTCGCTTCGGCATCCCCGCCTGTTCGCCGCCGCTTGCGTGGTGCTTGCTGCGGTGGCCGTCCTCGCCATTCCGGCCGGACTCGCCTTTGCGCAGGGTGCGCCATCCCCGGCCTACGTCGTGGTTCAGACAGGGCAGGGTTTCGCCCGCCTGCAGGACGCGGTGAACGCGATCGGCAACGGCACCGCCACGATCAGGGTGGCTACGGGTACGCACCGCGACTGCGCCGTTCAGACCGCCGGATCGATCGAATACGTGGCTCAGATACCCGGCGACTCCATTTTCGAAGGCACGATCTGCGAAGGCAAGGCTGCGCTGGTTCTGCGCGGCCGCTCGGCCACGGTCACCGGGCTGGTCTTTGCCGGAATGCGCGTGCCCGAAGGCAACGGCGCGGGTATCCGTCTCGAGCATGGCGACCTCGCCATCGGCCAGAGCTGGTTCCGCGACAGCGAGGAGGGCATCCTAACTGCCGACGATCCGGCGAGCGCCATTCTGATCGACAAGTCGACCTTCACGCGCCTTGGTCGCTGCGACCGCGATCTTGCCTGCGCGCACTCGATCTACGTCGGCGACTACGGCGCGCTGACGATCCGCCGGAGCCGGTTCGAACAGGGCCGGGGCGGGCACTACGTGAAAAGCCGGGCGCCACGGATCGACCTGCGCGATTCCAGCTTCGACGATTCGCGCGGTTCGGCGACCAACTACATGGTCGACCTGCCCGCCGGCGCCGGCGGAGCCATTGTCGGCAACTGGTTCGTGCAGGGTCGCGACAAGGAAAACTACAGCGCCTTCATCGCCATTGCGGCGGAAGGTCATCGGCATTCGGCCAACGGACTCGAGATCGCCGGCAACGACGCCCGGCTTGCCCCGGATGTGGGACGCACGACCGCGTTCGTGGCCGACTGGTCAGGCGATAATCTGGCCATCGGCGAGAACCGGCTGGGGCTGGGCCTCAAGCGCTTCGAACGCCGCTAGGCGAAGGGGAACCGCCACCCCGAATGCGCGTTTTCCTTTCGGGAAATCAGTCCCTTGAAGGAGAGCTGCCATGGCTGGCGGCTGGGCGCGCGACGGCGCGGTACAAGACCAGATAGACGATACGGTTCGGGACGCTGTCCTGGGCGTGCGGGCGCGCATGCCGAGCGGCGAAGGGACCGTCCACTGCGAGGATTGCGGTGACGTGATCCCGGCCCGGCGACGACAGGCGCTGCCCGGTACCCGAACCTGTGTGCCCTGCCAGCGCGAACGTGACCGGCAGGTTGCGCACACGACGATCAACCGCCGGGGAAGCAAGGACAGCCAGCTGCGCTGACCGCGCGGCGCGGTTGCAGTTCGCCCACTCGGTCCCTACGTCCTGGGGCGAGATGTTCGCCCGTGTTTTCCGTCCTGCCCTGACGCGCCTGTGCGCAGCGTTCCTGCTGCTGACGGTCGGATTGCAGGCGACGCCAGCGATGGCGATTCCGCTCGACCGGGGACACGGTTCGGCCTTCAGCGCGCAAACTCTCGACGTGGCGCTGACCGCTCCGCGCAGGGCAATTGCAGCGGCAGTGGCGCCTTTGCCTCTGCCGCCCCAGCCGGGTAATGTAGTCACTCCGCTGGCGATTACTGAGACCGCTGCGCAGCGCACCGTCTGGCCACGGGCTACGGGTCCGCCGAAGGCTTCCGTCCTGTTGCTTCAACCCGGGCCAAGGGGACCTCCTCCCGCCTGATCCGTCGCGCGTCTCTTTTTGGCGCGCAGTTTTTAAGACAGATCAGGACTTTACCAATGACCCAAGTTCAAGACGGCGCGGATCGCGCCGGCCGCCGCGCGTCAATCGAAGCCGCGCTGGCCAACTACCCGCATCTGCCGCCCGAGCAGCTGAGCGACGTTCTGCAGTGGTTCCGATCCGAGGCGTCGAGCCTCGATGTGGGACTGATCGCCAGCAACCCGGCGATCGAGCAGCCCTATCGCGCCTTCCGTGCCGATCACGTGGATCGGATGACCTGGCGCGATGGAGTGAGGGCCATCGTCTTCACGCTCGTCGTCATCGCGATCCTGATCGGGATCGTGTGGCGGGGAATCTAGGCCTCCCGGGCAAGTCTAGCCGAGCAAGTGGCCCGAGCGTTCGCGCTTGGTGTCCAGGTACCGAGCGTTGTGGCGGTTGGCAGGAAGCACGTGGGGAACGCGCTCCGCCACCGTCACCCCGTGCTCGGCAAGAGCAGCGACCTTTGCCGGGTTGTTCGTCATCAGGCGTATCGAATCGACGCCCAGAAGCGCGAGCATCCGCGCCGCGACCGGAAAGTCGCGTGCCTCGGTCGGCAGGCCAAGCCGCTCGTTCGCGTCGACTGTATCGAAACCCTGGTCCTGCAATTGATAGGCGCGCAGCTTGTTGATGAGCCCGATGCCACGGCCCTCCTGACGCAGGTACAGCAGGATACCCCAGCCGCCTGCCGCCGCTTCGGCTGCCATCGCTTCCAGCGCCGCGTCGAGCTGCGGACCGCAATCGCACTTGAGACTGCCGAGCACGTCGCCGGTCAGGCATTCGCTGTGCAGGCGGACCAGAGGCGCTCGCCCGCCGTCCTGGCGACCGATGATCAGCGCGACGTGCTCGCGCATGTCATCGCGCGCCCTGAAGGCCACAATCTCGGCCGCTTCCGCAGCGTGGGTGGGCAGCTTGGCGCGCGACTGGATCGTGAGGTTGGCGGGATCGCTCCACTCGGCAAGATCGGCGGCGTGCAGCGAGACCGCAGGCTCGATCCCCGCATCGACCAGGAATGCGGGGAGAATGCCGGCAAGGCGCGCCAAAACCATTGCGGTGCGCGCCGCTTCCCCGGCAGGCAGCGGCAGGGCCAGGAACGGGCCTTTGAGCGGGTTCGCGAGATCCAGCGCCGGATCGGCAATGGCGCGCGCCAGCGCAAGGTCGAATGGCTCCGCGCCACGGATCAGGACGGGAGCATCGGGAACGGCAGCCTCGCGCTGGTTGGCGAGCTTGAGCGTGGCCGCGCGCGCGGCGGAAATCAGCAACTGCGGAGAGGCGAGCGGTACGTCGGCATAGCCGGTTTCAGCCGGCAGCAAGGTCAGCTCGCCGTCCGGGCCGGCAATGCGGATCGCCCAGCCATGCCGCAGCGCGTCCAATGCCTGCGCGGTCCGGCGCGAACCGTTCATATCGAGAATTCGGTTACGAGCGGCACGTGGTCGGACGGTTGGTCCCAGCGCCGCGTTTCCTCGACAATCCGGTGAGCGCGGGATTCGCGCGCGAGTTCCGGGCTGGCCCACATGTGGTCGAGCCGCCGCCCCTGGTCCTTCTCGCGCCAGTACGAGCGGTAGCTCCACCAGCTGTAATTGCGTTCCGGTGCGGGGATATGCTGGCGGCCGAGGTCGACCCAGCCGTGCGCATCGCGGAACGCACCCAGCGTCTCGACCTCCACGGGCGTGTGGCTGACGACTTTGAGGAGGGCCTTGTGATCGTAAACGTCGCAGTCGAGCGGCGCGATGTTGAAGTCGCCGAGGATCAGCGTCGGTCGGTCCAGCGCATCGGCCCAGCGCGTCATCCGGCCGAGAAAATCGAGCTTCTGGCCGAACTTCACGTTGGCCTCGCGATCGGGAACGTCGCCGCCGGCGGGAATATAGACGTTCTCGATCACCAGGCCCTTGGCGGGACCGAGCAGCTCCACTCCGACATGGCGCGCCTCGCCGTTATCCTGCCAGTCGTGGCGGCTGAATTCGCGCAAGGGGATGCGGCTTACCGTGGCGACGCCGTGGTAGCCCTTCTGGCCGTGGACAACGCGGTGAGTGTATCCGAGCGCCTCGAACGCCGCGTGAGGAAACAGTTCCTCGCGCGTCTTGATCTCCTGCAGGCAAAGGACGTCGGGCGCCTGTTCGGACAGGAACCGTTCGACCTGCCCCATGCGGAGGCGGACGCTGTTGATATTCCAGGTTGCGATTGTGACCATCGTCACAGCGCCTAGCCCAGGGTGTGCGAAAAGGAAAACCCCCGCCCCGGGGGCATTGGGGCGGGGGTTCCAGTTGCGTTCGTCACGCTTGACCCAGCGGTATGTTTGAGAGGTTGGGGCAACAGGGGGGAAACCCGCCTCAACCGCTGTGTCAAAGACCGTTCTAGGCCGATTCCGCTTGCTGCGCGATGAACGATATCTGCAGAAACGTCGCACTTTGTCGCATCCAGCGAACCCCGCACGGCGACCCGTGGCCTCCTATCGACGAGTCGACGCGTTTCGGCGCGGATCGTTGTAAGCGAACGTGCTGTCGGGGACGGCCATCCCGTACTTCTGGTTGGCCAGGCGAATCGTCGTCCGCTTGTTCTGCGAATCGAGCGCGACCCACGAATTAAGCGCCATGCCGCCGGGGGCGGACGGGTCCTTGACGAAGATCAGCGTGATCATGCCATATTCCGGGTGCTTGGAGTCGCGCACCTCGATGCTCGTGACTGCGGGATTTCCGGTCGGGATCAGCTTGCCGAACCGCGCGACATCGCGCTTCGGGTCGAGCAGCGCACCAAGCGGACTGTTGCTGATCGGCCAGCGCTGAACCTGGCGAACCTCATAGTCGACCATCGTCAGCGCCCGTCCGTCGGAAACGATCAGGAGCGGAACGCCCTTTTGGTACTGGAAGCGGATCTTGCCGGGACGCTTCAGGGTCATCACCCCGGTGGTCCGCTGGCCGCTGCGGTCGGTCTGCACGAAATCGGCGCGCATGGTATCGATCGAGCGCAATGCCGCGACGGCACGGTCGAGTTCGGCCGAGCGCGGCGCGCCTTGGGCGGCGAGCGGCGGGGCAGCCGTTACGCCGAGCGTCGCGAGCGCAAGCGCGGGAATGGCTAGCGCGCGCGCAATGCGGGCGCCGGTGGAGCGGTGGGAAGAGTTCTGGGTCATTGCGGTCCTGCTAGAGTACCGGCGTTGAACTCGCCGTGAACCATCCGGTTCCGGCGCAAGACCCAGTTCCAAAGCGCGAGCAAGATGCCCGGCGCGCCGAATTACTTGATCTTGGCTTCCTTGAACTCGACATGCTTGCGCACGACGGGATCGTACTTGCGGAAGGTCATCTTCTCGGTCGTGTTGCGCGGATTCTTCTTGGTGACATAGAAGAAACCGGTCTCGGCGGTGGAAACCAGCCGGATCTTGACGGTTGCGGGCTTGGCCATCTTGCTAAATCCTGATTCGACCGGCGGACATTTCGCCGCGCCTGAAATGATGAGGGCGGCACCGCGGGCGCCGCCTTTACAAGCCGACGCCCTTGGCGGTCCCGGGCGATAAAGTCAAGCCGCGCCGGCGATGCGGCCAATCAATCGAGCGGGAACGGCGGGATGGGCTGCAGCCTCGTGAACCGCTCTTTCAGGGGCGGGCGGCCAAGCGGGGTGAAGTCCACCTCGGGCGGATCGACCCGCGTATCCGGCAACCGATCCAGAAGGTCGCGCACGAGGGTGAGGCGCCCGCGCCGCTGGTCGTTGAAATCAACCAGGGTCCACGGCGCGTCGGCGGTATGCGTTGCCGCGAGCATGGCTTCACGCGCCAGGGTGTAGTCGGAGTAGTGCTCACGCGCCGCAAGATCGACCGGCGACAGCTTCCAGCGCTTGAGCGGATCGTCGCGACGTTCTTCCAGCCGCTCTTCCTGCTGCTTCTGATCGGCGGCCAGCCAGTACTTGAACAACAGGATGCCGTCATCGACGAGCAGCTTCTCGAATGCGGGGACCTGGTCGAGGAACGCGTCGACCTGTTCCGGGGTGGCGTAGCCCATCACCCGCTCAACTCCGGCGCGGTTGTACCAGCTGCGATCGAACAGCACGATCTCGCCCGCGGTGGGAAGATGGGCGACATAGCGCTGGAAGTACCACTGGCCGGCCTCGCACTCGCTCGGCTTGCTCAGCGCAACTGTCCGGCATTGGCGCGGGTTGATCCGGTCTCCGACCGCCTTGATCGCGCCGCCCTTGCCGGCGGTGTCGCGCCCTTCGAACAGGACCAGGATGCGCTGCCCCTTTGCCGCGACCCAGCGCGACATGGCGACCAGCTCCTCCTGCATCGGCTCCAGCAGTTCTTCGTACTTCTTGCGCTTCAGTTTGCTCACGCCGGATTCCTGCCGATTCGCCACGGGAACGTTCGATAAGGCAGGGTGCGCATGGTCGCAGCGCAGCGCAAGGCGGCCTCGTTCGGCGGCATCCCCTCGTTTGCCTGGGGCACGGCAAGGTGCTAGAAGTTACGGTTGAAACCATGGCGACACTGAGCGATCCCGAACCAGATTTTACCACGCTGCCCGTCATGGACGGCGAGGTATTCACTGCACCCCTGCGCAAGCCCGATCATGTCGGCGACGACTGGATCGAGCCGCGTCAGCGCGATTACGATGCCGCAGACGATGCGATCTGGGACGATCTCTACGCACGGCAGATGGATATCCTGCCCGGGCGCGCCGCTTCGGCTTTCCTCGCCGGCACGCAAAAGCTGGCGCTCGGCCGGGGCGGAGTGCCCGAGTTCGCCCGCCTCTCGTCGGAACTCGGCGCCCTCACCGGCTGGAGCGTGGTGCCGGTGCCCATGCTCATCCCCGATCACGTGTTCTTTTGGCACCTGGCCAACCGCCGGTTTCCGGCAGGCAACTTTATCCGCACGCGCGAGACGTTCGACTATATCGAGGAGCCGGACGTCTTCCACGACGTGTTCGGCCACGTTCCCATGCTGGCCGACCCGGTCTACGCCGATTACATGCAGGAGTATGGGCGCGCCGGCTGGAAGGCGATGCGGTACAATCGCCTCAAGGCCCTGGGCGCCCTCTATTGGTACACTGTTGAATTCGGGCTGGTGATGGAGCAGGCTGGCCTGCGCGCCTACGGGGCAGGCATCCTCTCCGGGCCGACCGAGGCGGTCTTCGCGCTCGAGGCCAAGTCGCCCAACCGCATCTTTCTGAACGTCGACCGCGTGATGCGAACCGATTACGTAATCGACGACCTGCAGCCCACCTACTTCGTGATCGACAGTTTTGCCGATCTCTATCGCCAGACGGTGGAGCGGGATTTCGACCGGCTTTATCGCGGGCTCAACCCCGGCTTCACCTATGCGAATGCTGCGGTGATCGACGTCGACAACGTACTGCACCGGGGAACGCAGGAATACCTGCTGCGCGGGGGTCGCGCCTCCGGCGCGAAGGCCGTCTAGCGTCCCGAATCGACGGATTTCGCGCAGTCCAGACAAACGAAAACCGGCGCCAGGTTGCCCCGGCGCCGGTCCATACCGTTAGGAACGGATGCTGCAGGATTACTGCGGCGTACCGCCATCCTTCTTGTCGGCAGCATTTTCCATGGCGTCGGCCTTGGCGTCGCCCGCTTCGCGAACGGCGTCAGCCTTGTTTTCCATGGCGTTCTCGGCCGGGGTGTCCACGCCGTCGGTGGTCGTGTCCATCGCGTCGGCAGTGTTTTCCATGGCGTCGGCGGTGCTGTCGGCCTGGTCGCGCACGGCGTCGGCCTGTGCTTCCTGGGCGTTCTCGGCCGAGCTGTCGCAAGCTGCGAGGCTGAGGCCGAGGGCGGCAACCGACGCGAACATCGCGGTCTTGATAACGGTCTTCATAAGGTATTCCCCTTCATAAAACGGGGACGGCAGGCGTTACCTACCGTCCCCTTTTGCAATTAACCGCCAGTGCTTAGCGCACCGAACCGCGGCGAACAAGATTCACGATCGCGAGAAGCACGACCGCACCGAGGAACGAAACGAGCAGCGAAGAGACGCTGAAATCGCCCGCCATGATGTTTCCGCCGCCGATCATCGGGTTCAGGATGAAGCCCGCGAGCAGGGCACCGATGATACCCACAACCACGTTCAGCAGGATTCCCTGCTGTCCGTCAGTGCGCATTACGATGCTGGCAAGCCAGCCGAGAATGCCGCCGACGATGATAAGAATGATGAGGCCCATGTTTTAGTTTCCTTCTGCAGTCTGAACCGGAAAACCTTGGCCGCGCTGTTTGGTTCCTAAAGTGCGACGAACCGAATATCCGGGCTGCAGCAAAAAATCGCGTCAGCGCAGCATAAGCCACGCGATTGCGGCGCTTCCGGCAACGATGCGGTACCATGCAAAAGGTCCGAAACCCGACCGGCTGACGAAGGCGACGAACGCCTTGATCACCGCCAGAGCGACCACGAACGACACGACGAAGCCTACCGCCACCTCGGACCAGCCGACCCCGCCCGGGCCTCCGATCCCGCCGGCGGCAAGCGCCGCGCGGTTGTCGAGCAGTTCGAGGGTGCTGGCGCCGAGCATCGTCGGCACGGCAAGAAAGAAGCTGAACTCGGCCGCGGTGCGCCGCTCGATCCCCATCGCCAGCGCGCCCATGATCGTGGCGCCGGAACGGCTGACCCCCGGGACCATCGCCAGGCATTGGGCGACTCCAACGCCGAACGCCTGGCGCATCGGAAGCTGGCCGATGCCGCTGGGCGGTCCGGGCTTGGCCACCTTTTCGATCGCCAGGATGGCGATCCCGCCGACTACCAGCGCCCAGGCCACGACCATCGGGCTTTCCAGCATGATGTCGATGTAATCCTTCAGTGCGAGGCCGATCACGGCCGACGGCAGGAATGCGATCAGGATGTTGCGCAGGAATTTCCAGCTGATGGCCTCGAGACGCAGGATGCCCCAGCCCACGGCCCAGAACGTGCGCCAGTACTGGACGACCACGGCGAGGATCGCGCCGAGCTGGATGACCACGTTGAACATGGCCCATTGCTTCGCATCGTAGCCGAATAGCTCGGTCGCCAGGATGAGATGTCCGGTGGACGACACCGGGATGAATTCGGTCACGCCCTCGACGATGCCGAGGAGGATTGCGGTTAGAGTAAGGCTGTCCATGGGCTGCGGTGTGACTTGGCCCGCAGCGAAGTCAAGCGCTTGCGGTGGACAGTCGGTCGAGCGCCGCTTCGACGAGCGGGAGTCGGTCGTTTCCGAAATACATGTCGTCTCCGCCGACGAATATCGTCGGCGAGCCGAAGCCGCCCCGGGCGATCAGTTCGTCGGTGTTGGCGCGCAGCCGATCCTTTATCGGCGGGGTAGCGGCGGCCGCGAAGATCGCTTCCGGATCCTCGCCTTGCGCAGCGATCAAGGGTGCCAGCACCTCCGGGTCGGCCAGATCGCGCTCGTGCGCCCACAGCGCATCGAAGGCAGCAAACGCGAACGGTTCCAGCTTGCCCGCCTCCTGCATCGCCAGGGCGCACCGCATCGAGAGCACCGCGTTCACAGGGTGGCCGCAGGCCGGCGGAAAGTGAATCTCCAGGCCCGCCAGCCGAGCCCAGTCCTGCAGGTCCTTGGCCATGTAGCGATCCTTGACCGGAACCGGATTGTTGCGGCGCTCATAGACCGTGGGATTGACGGTATTGAACAGCCCGCCGACCAGGATCGGCCGCCACGCAATCGTGATGCCGCGCCGGGCGGCAATCGGGACAAGGTTGTGCACCGCCAGCCACGTCCACGGGCTGGTAAGGTCGAAGAACACCTCGAGCGGCGGAGGAGCGGGTGAAGTCAACGCGCTCATGCCGGCTTGAGCCCGAAGAAGCGGGCGCGCGCCGCATCGTCCATCTCGCGCTTTTCTGCGAAGATCTCCTTGCCCGCGGAAAGGCCGCGCTGGAGCGCGGGGCGGGCGCGCAGTTCGGCATACCAGCGCTTTACCGCGGGCCAATCGTCGAGCGTGAACCCTTGCGCCTTGTGCGTCATCGCCCACGGAAAGATCGCCATGTCGGCAATCGAGTAATCATCGCCTGCGACATGCGCGCCAGTGGCGGCAAGCTGGCGGTCGAGCACGCCGTACAGCCGCTCGGCCTCGGTCCGGTAGCGCTGGATCGCGTAAGGGTGCTTTTCGGCGGCGTAGAGCGCGAAGTGCCCGTGCTGACCCAGCATCGGGCCGAAGCCTGCCATCTGCCACATCAGCCACTGCATCACCCGCGCCTCGCCCCGCGGGTCGGAAGGCAGAAAGCGCCCGGTCTTGCGCGCGAGGTAATGCAGCATGGCCCCGCTCTCGAACAGCGACAGCGGCGGGCCGCCATCGGCCGGAGCATGATCGACCAGCGCGGGCATCCGGTTGTTCGGGGAGTGGGCGAGAAATTCCGGCGCGAACTGTCCGCCGTCGGCGAAGAACACCGGGGTTATCCGGAAGGGAAGCTCGGCTTCCTCGAGGAAGATCGTCAGTTTCCAGCCGTTGGGCGTGGGCGCGAAGAAGAGTTCGATCATCGCCGCCGACAGTGGGAGCGCCGGGCGCGCCGTGTCAACACGGCACGGCCCGGCGCCCGCCCATTCGTCACCAGATGCGCAGGCGCTGTTCCGGCGGCAGGTACATCTTGTCGCCCGGCTTCACGTTGAACGCCTTGTACCATTCGTCGAAATTCCGGACGATGCCGTTGATCCGGTAGTCGGCGGGCGAGTGGGGGTCGGTCGCGAGGCGCTTGCGGGCTTCTTCCTCGCGGATGCGGCTGCGCCAGACCTGGGCATATCCCATGAAGAAGCGCTGATCGCCGGTGTAACCGTCGATGACCGGGGCCTTCTTGCCGTTGAGCGACATCTTGTAGGCGCGGTAGGCCAGGCTGAGACCGCCGAGATCGCCGATATTCTCGCCCAGCGTCAGGCGCCCGTTGATGCAGGTCTTGCCCGCGTCGAATGGGCAAAGCGCGTCGTACTGCGCGGCGAGCTTGCCGGTCAGTGCCTCGAACGCCGACTTGTCGGCCGGCGTCCACCAGTCGCGCAAGTTGCCCGCGCCGTCGGACTTGGCGCCCTGATCGTCAAACCCGTGACCCATCTCGTGGCCGATCACCGCACCGATCGCTCCATAGTTCACGGCCGGATCGGCGGCGAGGTTGAAGAACGGGGGCTGCAGGATCGCGGCGGGAAACACGATCTCGTTCATCGTCGAGTTGTAGTAGGCGTTGACCGTTTCGGGGAGCATTCCCCACTCCTTGCGGTCGACGGGGCCGCCCAGCCGCGCGAGCTCGTAGTCCTTGGCCCACTTGGCCGAGGCAATGGAGTTGCCCAGCGGGTTGTCGGCGGCAAGCGCAAGACCATCGTATGTCTTGTACACCTCGGGCGCGCCGATCTTGGGCGTGAAGGCGTCCAGCTTGGCCTTGGCCGCGACCCGGGTCGCGGGGCTCATCCACTTCAGGTCCGCGAGATTCGCGGCCATCGCCTTGCGCAAGTTGGCGACGAGATCGGTCATCGCGGCGCGGTTCGCCTCGGGAAAGTACTTCTCGGCATAGCGCTGGCCGACGAGCTCGCCGACCTGGCCTTCGGCCGCAGCAATGCCGCGCTTCCAGCGGGCCTGCTGCTCGGGCTGACCTGAAAGGGTCTTGCCGTAGAAGGCAAAGCGCGCGGCATCGACGTCGCTCGGCAGGACCGACGCGTGATCGCCCACGAAATGCGCAGCAAGCCAGGCCTGCCACGTGGCAACGGGCGTCTCGCCGATCAGCCGCAGTGTCGCGGGCACGCCGCCGCCCAGCTTGGCGGCCATTTCCGGAGTGTATTTCGCCGCGGCCAGTTCCTCGGCCGTCGGCGGGATCTGGCGGACGATCACGGTGTCGACGCTACCCGCGCCATAGGCGCGCATGAACGCGTCGAGCGGGGCGGACGGCGCCATCGCGGCAAGCTCCGCGACGGGCAGCTTGTTGTAGGTGATGTCCCGATTGCGGCTGAGCGCGCGGTCCCACATCGCCGCGGCCATCTTGTGCTCGAGATCGTAGACCGACTGCGCGGCGGCGCGGGGATCGGAATGCCCCGCCTTGCCCAGCATGAACGCCAGGTAGTCCATGTAGCGCGCGCGAATCTCGACGTTGCGGGGACTGTCGACGAGGTAATAGTCGCGGTCGGGGAGGCCGAGCCCGCCTTGCGAGATCTGGAAGGCGTAGCGATCACTGGCCTTGGCATCGATGCCGACACCGGCGCCGATGGGCGATGAGAACGCGGAATCGGCGAAAAGGGCCATCAGATCGGTTACCGATTTCGCCGCAGCGATCCGGTCGAGATAGGGCTTCGCCGGGCTCATGCCGGCAGCGTCGATCGCCGCCGTATTCATGAACGCCGAGTAGCTCGCGGCGATCTTGCCTTCGGGCGTGCCGACGGCCGGCTGCGAGGCAACGAGTTCGTCCATGAGCGCGTGGAGGCGCGCGTCTGACAGGTCGTCGAGCATCGTGAACGAGCCGTAGCGCGACTGGTCGGCCGGGATCTGAAAGCTTTGTAGCCATTTGCCGTTGACGAAGGCGTTGAAGTCGTCGCCCGGTTTCACGCTGCGGTCGATGTAGCGGGTCTGGATTCCGAAATCGCCCCAGCTTTGCGCCTCGTCCGGCGTGGACGTGGCGGCGCTGACATCGACGTTATCGTCGGCCATGGCGGGCGAGAAGGTGAGGGCGAGCGAAAGGGCGGCAAGCGACGCCGCGAGGAACTTTGGTGCGACCATGAGTTGATTTTCTTCTTTGCTTGAATGCGATGCGGGGGCGCGGCGGAGTTAAGTCCGCCGCACCCCGGCAAGGGATGAGGAAGTTACCAGACCTTCACGCGATCCTTGGGATCGAGCCACAGCTTGTCGCCGGGCTTCACGTTGAATGCCTTGTACCAGGGGTCGAAGTTGCGCAGCACCTCGTTGGTGCGGGCATAATCGGGCGAGTGCGGGTCGGTCTGGAGGATCTGGCGTTCCAGCGCCTCGCGCCACTGCTCGCGGTGCGAGACGGCGTAGGCGATGAAGAACCGCTGGTCCCCGGTCAGCCCGTTGATCACCGGCGCCTTCTTGCCATTGAGCGACATGTGATAGGCGCGGTAGGCGATGGTGACGCCGGTCAGGTCGCCCAGGTTCTCGCCAAGGGTAAGCTGGCCGTTGATGCAGGTCTTCCCGTCATCATAGGGGCAGACCTTGCTGTACTGGGTCGCCAGCCGCGAGCCGAGTGCGTTGAATGCCGTGCGGTCCGCGTCGGTCCACCAGCTGCGAAGCGCCCCGGTGCCATCGTAGCGCGATCCCTGATCGTCGAAGCCATGACCGATTTCGTGGCCGATGGTGGTGCCGATCGCGCCGTAGTTCACTGCCGGGTCGGCACTGATGCTGAAGTTGGGCGCCTGGAGATAGGCGGCGGGGAACACGATCTCGTTCGCCGGCGGCATGTAGTAGGCATTGACCGTCTGCGGGGTCATCAGCCACTTCGCCTTGTCGACCGGCTCCTTCAGTTCGCGCAGCTGCTTGTTCCACTGCCACTGCTCCGCGGCGATCGAGTTGCCCAGCGGATCGTCGGCGCTGATCGCCAGGCCATCGTACGTCTCGAACTTGTCGGGGTAACCAATCTTCACCCCGAACGAGTCGAGCTTGGTCAGGGCCTCGGCGCGGGTCGCCGGGCTCATCCAGGTGCCTTCCTGGATCGACGCACGCATCGCCTTGCGCAGGTTGCCGACCAGATCGACCATCGCCGCCTTGCTCGCAGCAGGGAAATGGCGCTCGACGTAAAGCTTGCCCACGGCCTCGCCCATCTGGCCCTCAACGGCGGAAAGCGCGCGCTGCCACCGCTCGCGCTGGACCTGGCGGCCGGTCAGGTAGGTTCCGTAAAAGGCGAAGTTCGCGTTATCGAGCTCGGTGGTCAGGTTCGGTGCTGCGCTGCTCAGGAAATGGGAGGCCATCCATGCCTTCCAGGTGTCGACCGGCGTATCGCGCAGGATGCCGAACATCGCGGGCATGCCGCCGCCCAGTTTGGCAAGCTGCTCAGGCGAAAGCTTGAGCTCGGCGATTTCTTCCGGCGTCGGCGGCATCTCGCCGACCACCAGCGAATCGACGTCGCCGATGCCCAGCTTGTCGAGTGTCGCCTGAAGCGGGAAAGCGCCGGCCATCTTCACCAGGTCCGTGCGCGAGACGCGGTTGTAGGTGAGGCGCGGATCGCGCGACACCGCGCGATCCCAATCGGCCGCGGCAATCTGCTTTTCGAGATTGTACACGGCTTCCGCGCTCGCCTTGGGATCGGCATAGCCGGCCTTGCCCAGCATGTACGCGACATAGTCCTTGTACTTGGCCCGCATCTCGATGTTGCGGGGAGTATCGACAAGATAGTTGTCGCGGTCGGGCAGGCCCAGCCCGCTCATCCCGGCGTAAAGCGTATTCGCCGACGGGTTCTTGGAATCGATCGAGACATACGTGCCGAACGGCGCGGGATAGCCCATCGTCCCGAACAAGGTGGCAAGGTCGCCAAGCGATTTGGCCGCGGCGATCTGCGCGAGATAGGGCTGGGCCGGGGCCAAGCCGCGCGCGTTCATCGCGGCGACGTTCATGAAGGCCTTGTAGCCATCGCCCACGCGCTGCTCGATGCTGCCCTTGGCCGCATTGACCGCAGCCATCTGGTCGACGATCTGGCGCAAGTCGCGCTTTGCGCCGAGCGACAGGTTCGTGCCCACGCCATAAGCGGGATACTGGGGCGGGATCGGCGTTGCCGCCTGCCACTTGCCGTTGACGAATCGGTAGAAATCGTCGCCGGGCTTGACCGTCCGGTCGAGGTCGCCTGGATCGAAGCCCATCGCTGGAAAGACCATCGGCGTCGGCTCGACCAGCTTTGCCGGCGCGGGAGCCGCAGCGGGCGCGGATTCGGCATATGCGGAAGCAGCGCCAAGGACGCCAAGCGAAACAGCCGCGCACAACGCGGCAAGGCGCTTATTCATTTTTCCCAGTCCCCACCAATTTTAGTGACATTTGCAACGATTAGAACGCCTTGGCGCTTAAGCGTGGCTTAACGCAAGGCATTTGGACGAGCCGGGTATGTCGTTGGTCGATCAACCGCCAAGGAAGGCGTGGCCGAAGGAGCGGTGAATCAGGCCGCCAGCCCGTCGAACTGGAGGCGCGCCAGCCGGGCGTAGAGCCCGTCGGCGCTCGTCAGCGCGGCGTGAGTGCCCTGCTCGACGATACGCCCGCCATCCATCACCACGATCCGGTCAGCGGCGCGGATCGTCGCGAGGCGGTGGGCAATGACCAGCGTGGTGCGGGTCTTGATCAGGCGGTCGAGCGCATCCTGCACCAGCCGCTCGCTCTCGGCGTCGAGCGCGCTCGTCGCCTCGTCCAACAGCAGGATCGGTGCGTCGCGCAGCAATGCGCGGGCGATTGCCACGCGCTGGCGCTGTCCGCCCGAAAGGCGTGCCCCGGCTTCGCCCAGGAAAGTGTCGAGCCCGTTGGGCAGCGCGCGGAGGAATTCCTCGGCATTGGCGGCCCGGGCCGCTTCCCATATCTCGTCGTCTGTGGCGGACCAGTTGCCATAACGCAGGTTGTCGCGCGCGCTGGACGCGAACAGCACCGCATCCTGCGGCACCAGGGCCATGCGGCGGCGGATGTCCGCCGGGTCCGCGGACGGCAGGGGGACGCCATCGATCTTCACCGCGCCCGACTGAGGATCGTAGAACCGCTGCGCCAGCATGAAGAGGGTCGACTTGCCGGCGCCCGACGGGCCGACCAGCGCCACCGTTTCGCCCGGCTCGACGTGCAGGTTGAAATCGACCAGCGCCGGGGTATCGGGGCGGGTCGGATAGCGGAAGGTGACGTGCTCGAACGACAACTGGCCGCGGGGCGGTTCGGGCAGCGCGACGGGGCGTGCCGGGGCGGCGATGCCAGGCACCTCGTGGAGCAGTTCGGCAAGGCGGCTGGCCGCGCCAGCGCCGCGAAGAAGGTCGCCATAGACCTCTGTCAGCGCAGCGAATGCGCCGGCGACGAGGCCGCCGGTCAGCACGAAGGCGGCGATCGTGCCGCCCGATACCGTCCCCGTCGCAACGCCCACCGCGCCCTGCCACATCAGCAGGGTGATCGAGCCGAAGATCAGGAAGATGACGATGGCCGTCATTACCGCGCGGATCATGATCCGGCGACGAGCGGTGTCGAATGTCGCCTCGACCGCGCCGGCGAAGCGCTCACGCTCGCGCTCTTCCTGCCCGAACGACTGGACCACCTTCATCGCGCCGAGAACCTCGGACACCATCGCGCCGACGTCGGCCACGCGGTCCTGGCTGGTGCGCGACACGTTGCGCAGGCGCCGGCCGAACAACATGATCGGGGTGATCACCAGCGGGATTGCCAGCAGCAGCGTCGCCGTAAGCTTCGGCGCCAGGGTGAACAGGAATATCACCCCGCCGATTCCGGTGATGAGATTGCGCAGCGCCACCGATACGGTGGTGCCGACGACCTGCTCGATCAGCGTGGTGTCGGAGGTCATCCGGCTGCTGATCTCCTTGGGGCTGTTCTCCTCGAAGAAGCTCGGCGGCATCCGCAGCAGGTTCGATTGAACCTTCAGCCGGATATCGGCGACGACGCGTTCGCCCAGCCAGGAAACGAAGAAGAATCGCATGGCCGTGGCCGCGCCCAGCACCGCGACGATCATCAGCAGGTAGCGGAACGAATGACCGATCTGGTCGATGCTCGCTCCGGGGCCGAACGCGTCGTCGATGATCACCTTGAACCGCGCCGGGATCGCCAGCGTGGCGGCCGAGGTAGTCATCAGCGCAAGAACCGCCACGATGAGCTGGCGCGGGTATTTCAGCGATTCCCGCCAGATCATCTTCAGGGGCCGCAAGGTGCGCGCAGGCGGG
Source organism: Novosphingobium tardum (assembly GCF_042652045.1). Lineage (NCBI taxonomy): Bacteria > Pseudomonadati > Pseudomonadota > Alphaproteobacteria > Sphingomonadales > Sphingomonadaceae > Novosphingobium > Novosphingobium tardum. The sequence goes on from NZ_JBHSDR010000003.1 coordinate 895,660, forward strand.
CGCGCCTCGGGCGGGACGATGGCGGCTGCCTCGTCCTGGGTGTCGATCTCGGCGGTGGGTTCGGTCATGGCGCGGACCTAGCCCAAGCGAGCACCCGATTGAAGAGCCTCAGAAGCCGCCCTTGACCGAGAACGCGATGATCGGCCCGATCAGCCGATCGCGGCTTTCGGTGAACGCGATCGGAGATGCCCCGCGCAGCCCGCCATAGACCACGCGTTCGCGGCGCGAGCGTGCGTTCCCGATGTTCCTGAGGTCGGCGCGCATGGTCAGGCCGAGGACATTCTTGTTTTCGACAAAGATAGAACCGAACACCGGCCCTTCCCAGATCCGGTCAGTCTGGTTGCGGCGGAAGCTGGCCTGCTGGTGATTGTAGTCCGCCTCCGCGCCATAGGCCCAGGGCGAGCCGGGAATGTCGCGCCGGAAGCTGAGCTCTACGATCCGGTTGGTGAAACCGCTGTACGGCCGCGACTGGCCGGTGAACGGATCGCGCAGGCTCGACTTCTGAAGGATGACGTGGGCGTCGAGCTTTGCTCCCTTCCATCCCAGCGGGTCGAACTGGACCGTGCTTGTCCAGTCGATTGCATGCGCTCTCGCCTTGGGGATGTTGCCCACCGACTCGCCGGTAGCGCCGATCGGCACGATGTCGACATAATCCTCGACCGAACGGTGGATCAGGCGAAGCTTGGTCGACCCCCAGGGCCCCAGCTTCTTGTTCGCCTCGATCTCCACCGACCAGTCCTGCTGCGGCACGAGTTGGTTGTTGCCCGCATTCTGGTTGTCGTCGTCAAGGAAGGCGCGCGCGAGAAAGTCGTAAAACGAGAGCTGGAGCACCCGCCGGCGCAGCTTGGCCGAAAGGTCGAACGTGGACGATGGCTTCCATGCCAGCGAAACCGAGCCCTTCGGGCGAAAGAACGTGCGCGTCAGCCCGTTCGCCCCGGTTTGCGAGATCGTCGAACGCTCCGCGCCCGCCACGAGCTGGAACGACAGTGTGCGTGAAAGCGGACGGCCGAAGCTCAGCAGCCCTTCGTAGCGATCCTCCTTCACTCCGCCCGAGCCGCCGGGAAACGGCAGCCCGACGAAGTCGCCGCTTGCCGGGTCGAGCGCGAACAGGGCGGCCACGTTGTCGAGCGTGTTGAACGCCGCTTCGCCTGAAACCTGCCATTCGCCGCCCAGCATCTTCCACGAGTATTCGCCGCGGGCGATCTTCTCGCCGATATCCCCGACCTGGGCGTAGCGATCGCCTTCGGGAACGCGCCCGTCGGCAAAGCGCGTGATGACGGTCTGGCGGTAGGGTTCGTGACTGAACCGGTCGAGCCCGATCAGCTTGAGCTGGCCAGGGCCGAGCGGAAACGCATAGTCGCCGCCGAACTCGTAATTGTAGGTGTCGTTGCGCTCGCTCACGAAGCGGCTGCGGTCGGGCAGCCCGCTGGAGACGCGTATGCCGTTCTCGTCGTAATGCGAGTAGATCCGCTGGTAATGCGCGTTGACGTTGCCCTTGGCCTTGCCTGGACCGGCGATGGCGAGGCGGGCCGAAAGCTTCGGCGAATCGTATTTCGAGGTCCAGATATCGTTGCGCCGCTCGATCACCTCGCCCGCGCCGTTGCGAATGATCGTCAGCCCGCCCGCCCCGCTGCGTCCGGAATCCGAATTGGTCAGCCCGACTTCGTAGTCGACCGGTCCCCGCGTGCCGCTGACCGAAACCGCGCCGCGCGTCAGCAGCGGGTCGGTGAAGTGCGCGCGCGCCTGCGGCTGCCACGAGAACTGGCCGGAGAATGCGTCGGCCTTGACCACTAGGTTGGCGACTTCGCCCGACAGGCCGGGAATATCCAGCGTGGCGCCGTCGACGATCTCGATCCGGGTGACGTTGCTTGCCGGAATTCGCGAAAGCTGGGTGTAGATGTCGTCAGACTTCGAAGAGAGGCGCTGGCCGTTGACGAGGACGTTGCCGGTCGCCTGCCCCAGCCCACGCATCTGTTCGCTGTCGCGGATCGAGAACCCGGGAACCTGGCGCAGCATGTCGAAAGCGTTGCGCGGGGCGTAACGCGCGAAATCCGCTGCCTGGTACACCTGGCGCCCAGCAGTGCTGGCCACGCTGCCGATCGCGGCCGAAGCGACCTGAGGGGACGCGGGTCCGGGCGTCGCCACGGGCAAGGGCGCGGCCGATTCCTCGGCTCGTGCCGCGGGCGCGATCGCGACTGCCAGCACGGCCGTCAGCGTCAGCGCCTGCGAATTGGTCGTCGTCGGCAAAATGGCTCCCCTCCTGCGCTGCTTGCGGCGCTGTTAGCTCATTGGCGGGGGCGGACAGGCATTTCCCCCCGGCATCGACCAGCGTCACATCGGCATCGACCAATGTCACCGGCCTGCGCCAAGCGGTTGGCGGCATTCAGAAATCGGGCAGGTGCTGCTCGGCAAAGCCCCAGCCGGCCAGCCCCTTGCCCTTGCTGCGGGCAAGCAAACGCTCGGCGTCGCTGATCGAGAAGGGATGCGCGTGTTCCTGGGCAGCGAGCTCGCCCCAGGCGATAGGCACCGCGACCGGCGCCCCCTCGCGGGCGCGTGCCGAGTAGGGCAGCACCGCGGTCGCACCGCGCTGGTTGCGCAGCCAGTCGATGAAGATTTTGCCCACGCGTTTGGCCTTGCTCATCGTCGCCACGAAACGCTCGGGTTCGGCCATGCTAAGGGCCTCGGCAAAGCGCCGGGCGAAGTCCTTGTGCTGGTCCCAGGTATGGCCCGGGCTGAGGGGGGCGATCACGTGGACACCCTTGCCGCCCGACAGCATGGCGAAGCTGGCAAGGCCGATGTCGGCGAGGCGGTCGTGGATGTGCTTGGCCGCCGTCTTGACCGCCTCGAAATCGAGACCCTCGTCGGGATCGAGGTCGAAGATCATCCGGTCGGGGCGCTCCACGTCCTCGGCGCGCGAACCCCAGCCATGGAATTCGATCGTCCCCATCTGGACGCAGGCGGCAAGTCCGTCGGCGCTGTCGAGGTAGAGATAGTCCTCGATGCTGCCGTCCTTCTCCGCGATGGGCACGTGCTTCATCGCGGCGCCGAACGAGCCGCTGTCGTGCTTCTGGAAGAAGCACTTCTTGCCGCGCCCCTGTGGGCACCGCACCAGGCTGATCGGCCGATCGGCCGCAAACGGCAGCATGAGTGGCGCGATTGCGGCATAATAATCGGCAAGGTCGCCCTTGGTCTCGCCCGAATCGGGAAAGATGACCCGTTCGCGGTTCGAGATGGTTACCGCCGAGGGCTTTTCGGCGGGCACCGGTTCGGCCCGTTCGGGAGTGACCTCAGCCGCGGTCTTGTCTCCGCGCAAGCCGAGAAAGCTGCCGTGGCGCACCGACCCGTCCGCAGTGAATTCGGCAAAGGCGATTTCCGCGACCAGTTCGGGCCGAACCCAGGTCACGCCGCGCCGCGCCTCCCGCGGTACCTCCAGAGGGGGATCGTCGGTACCCAGCTTCTTCATCCTCCTGGCAAGATCGCCCAGCGTATCGCCATTGAATCCCGTGCCGACGTTACCCTTGTAGACCAGCCGGCCGCCTTCGTTCTGGGCGAGAAGCAGCGAGGAAAACGGACGCGCCTTCGCGCTCGACTTCTTCCAGCCGACGATCACGAATTCCTGGCGAAGGATGCATTTGACCTTGAGCCACGACTTGCTGCGCTTGCCGCTGTAGCGCGCGTCGATCCGCTTGGAGATGATCCCTTCCTGGCCCGCTGCGCACATTGCGCCAAACAGCTTTTCGCCCGCCCCGATCACGTGGTCCGCAACGTGAATCGGCGGCTGGGCCGCGGCGAGCAGGGCCTCGAGCCGCTCCTTGCGTTCGATGTTGGTAAGCTCGGTCAGATCCTTTCCGTCGAGTTCCAGCAGGTCGAATGCGTGGAAACTCAGCGGCGTTTTGTCGGTCTGGGCGCCATGGCCGCGCTTCAGTACAGACTGGAGCGATGAAAAGTCGGGATTGCCCTCCTTGTCGTAGGCGACGATTTCTCCGTCGATCAGCGCCGGGGGGAGGTCCAGCGCGGCGATCGCACGGGCCAGCGGCGCGAACTTGTCAGTCCAGTCCAGCCCGTTGCGGGTGAACACGTGCACCTTGTCACCGGAAACCGCGACCATGGCGCGATAGCCGTCGAACTTGATTTCATGCATCCATCCGTTTCCGGAAGGCACGGCATCGACCAGCGTCGCAAGCTGCGGCGCCTGGAATGCAGGCGGCTTTCCCTGCGTTCGGCGGGTCGACGACTTGGCGCTCTTCGTAGGCGCCGCGTTCTTGGCGATCTTGCCATTGTGACGCGCCGCCTTGGCCATCGTCGCCGCGAAATCGGTACCCTCCTTCCCCGCCAGCGACTGCTCCCCGCCCTCGTCGCCTGCGATCGCGGCCATCGAACGGCCGGTGAGAACGCTCGTCAGGTTACGCTCGACCAGCGCATCGCCGGTTTCAGCATACTCGTCGGCAACTTTTCGCAGCAGCCAATTCTCGCGCTTCTCGTTTCCGCGCGGCTTCAGTCGGATGAGGATCCATTCGCCCTTCATCCGCTCTCCATCGAGCGTGAAGTGTAGGTGTCCCTTGTCGAGATCCTTCGCACTTTTCCCCTCGATCGGAGCCCACGTCCCGCGATCCCACAGCATCACCGTGCCGCCCCCGTATTCGCCCTTGGGAATCGTCCCTTCGAATTCGGCGTACGCGAGCGGGTGGTCCTCGGTCCGCACCGCCAGGCGCTTGTCGTGCGGATCGGGGCTAGGTCCCTTCGTCACCGCCCATGACTTCAGCACGCCTTCCACCTCGATCCGAAAGTCCCAGTGCAGACGCGTCGCATCGTGCTTCTGGACGATGAAGCGGTTGCGGGTAGCGCTATTGGCGCGCTTGCCCGCGGGCTCGGCGGTAAGCTTGAAGTCGCGCTTGGCCTTGTAGGCGGCGAGGGGATCGGCGCGGCCCATGGCTCAGGCCCGCTTGCGCGAGGCGGCCTTTTTGGCCGGGGCCTTTGCCGGCGCCTTCGTGGCGGCAGGCTTTTTCGCCGCGGTCGCGCCGGTTCCGCCGACCGACTTCTTCAGAGCTGCCATAAGGTCGATCACATTGCCCCCGCGCGGTGCAGGCTCGGAAACGTCCTCGAGGATCTTCTTGCCCTTGGCCTTCACCTTCTTCTCGATGAGGTTCTTCAGCGCATCGACATAGCGATCGTGGAATTCCTCCGGGTGAAACGGCGCGGTCTTCTTGTCGATCAGGGTCGTTGCAAGGTCCAGCAGTTCGGGCGCGGGCTTGCTGTCGCCGATCTCGCGGAAATAGCCTTGCGCCTTCTGCACCTCGTCGGCGTAGCGCAGCACCTCCATGATCAGCCCGCGGCCACAGGGCTTGATGGACACCAATTGCTCGCGCCCGCGCACGGAAAGCTGACCGATCGCGACTTTTCTGGCCTGCTTCAACGCCTCGCGCAGGACGACATAGGCTTCCTCGGCTAGGTCATCCGCGGGCACGACGAAATAGGGCTTTTCGAAATAGAGAACGTCGATTTCGTCGGCCCCTACGAACTGCACCAGGTCCAGCGTCTTGCGGCTTTCGATCTTGACCGCCTCGATCTCGTCTTCGCCGAGCAGGACGTAGTTGCCCTTCGATACCTCGTAGCCCTTGATGATCTCGTCACGGTCGATGGGGCCGACGCCGGCCACGACCTTTTCGTAGTTCACCGGCTTGCCCGTGGGTTCGTGGATCTGGCGAAAGCTGATTGCCGCGCCCGAACGTGTCGCGGGATAGACCTCGACCGGGATGGACACGAGCGCCAGCCTGATCTGTCCTTGCCAGTATGCGCGCGCAGCCATCGGTCGAATCCCCTTGCGAACAGGCCCGGCTCCCAAATGCCGGTAACGGACTCAAGAATCCTTGCGGGGCGGGGGGTTCCCGGTGAAAACCGCGTTCACCGCGCAGCAAGCAGCGCGGGCTACCATCTTTCGCCCTGTCTGAAGAGGAGTCGCACCATGGCCCACCGCCTTTCGCGCGTTGCCACGATCGCGCTTGCCGTAGCCGCACTTGCCCCGTTTCCCGCTGCCGCGCGTGATCGCGCCACGTCGGAAATGGCCGAGAAGATGCAGGACCCGCGCCTTCAGCACACGATGGCCGCAGCGGTCCGCGCGATGAGCGACGCCATGCTCGACATGCGCGTCGGCCCGCTTCTGCGCGCCGCGGAAAGCGTGAATCACCCGGTGCGCGGGCGGCACATCGACCCCGACACGACGTTGCGCGACTATGCGGGACCCGAGGCGGAGCGGATGCCCGAGGAAATGAGCCGCCAGGTCCCGAAGATGATGGGCCAGATGGGGCGCATGGCCGGTGCGTTTGACGACATGGTGCCCGAACTGAAAGGTATGGCGCGCGAGATGGGCGCCCGGATGGGGGCCGCCATGGCGGGGGCTGGTGACGATGGCGCCGCTTCGGACGAGGATCGTCGCGAAGATCGGAGGGGCGGCCCCGACGCCGAACGCGGCCGGGATCGCGGCGATGCGCCTGACGCGGTCGATCAGGACATTCCAAGCGCCCAGGAAGAATAGCCCGGCGGCTTTTTTTGATTGTCTTCCGCCGCGGTGCTGGACGGTGCCGACAGGCTTGGGCATGACGCTTGCCCATGTGGCAGCTCTATCAATTTCCCCTGTGTCCGTTCAGCCGCAAGGTGCGCCTGCTGCTCAGCGAAAAGGGCATTGGCTACGAATTGTGGAGGGAGAACCCGTGGGAGGAACGGGACGAATTCCTGGCCCGCAACCCGGCCGGCCGCACTCCCGTGATCGAAAACCCTGAACGCGGGATCACCCTCGTCGATAGCCGCGCGATCTGCGAATACTTCGAAGAGACGGTCGACAAGGCTCCGATGATCAACGGCACCGCGGCCAATCGCGCGGAAATCCGCCGCCTCGTGGCCCTGTTCGACGAGAATTTCTTCGGCGACGTCACCGGCCCGCTGCTCCACGAACGGATGAAGAAGCGGATCATCCTGCGCCAGCCGCCCGACTCACGCGTGCTGCGCGAATCGATGAAACTGGCCGACGCGCACCTCGACTATATCGACTACCTGATCGACCACCGGCCCTGGCTGGCCGGCGCGACGATGAGCCTGGCGGATCTTGCCGCCGCAGCGCAACTTTCGGTGGCCGACTATCTCGGCGGGATCGACTGGTCGGGCCACGAGCAGGCGCGAAGCTGGTATTCCGTGTTCAAGAGCCGGCCCAGCTTCCGCCCGCTGCTGTCGGAGCGGATGGACGTGATCCACCCGCCCAGCCACTACGCTGACGTGAATGCCTGAAGCGCCAACTCCGGAAATCAGCGCGTGGCGGCCACCTTGTCGCCGAAGCGGCCGTGACGCCGGTAGCGCACCATCCAGCGGTCGAGGAAGAGCGCCAGCGGACGCGGCGTAACGCCAAGCTCGACCAGGCCCGGCAGTGATCCTGACGCGACGTTGCCGGCCTTCAGAAGTTCCCACTGGTCGCGGCTGAGCGGCGCGCCCGGCAGCCAGCCGGTCGCCGTGGCAAAGGCGCCTGACACGAAGTCGGGCAGCGCGATCAACATTCGTTCGCGGCCCTGCGCCGCGGCAATGCGGCGATGGAGGTCCATCATCGAAATCGGCTCGGGCCCGGCGATCTCGTAAACCTTGCCGCCGTGCCGGCGCGGATCGGCCAGCGCATTTGCGGCGGCTTCGGCCGCATCGTCGACGAACAGCGGCTGCAACCTGGCCTGGGGACCGAACACGGGAAGTGCGGGCAGGGCAGAAATCAGCCCGGCGAACAGGTTCACGAAGGCATCGTCCTCGCCAAACAGGACCGAGGGGCGCAGGATTGTTGCGCTTGGGAACGCCTTGAGCACGGCGGTTTCGCCCTCGGCCTTTGTGCGGCTGTAATCGATCGCCGAATCGGCGTCCGCGCCAAGCGCCGAGATATGGACGAACGCGGCCGCACCGGCATCGCGCGCAGCCGCCGCGACCCGGCCCGCGCCCGCGCCCTGAAGGGCGTCGAGCGGGCCTGAAAAGGCGCCGGCCAGGTTCACCACCGCGTCGGCGCCGACCATCACCGGCGGCAAAACATCGGGCCGCGTCACGTCGACACGGGCGAACTGGATCTGGCCGAGGTTGGCAAGCGGACGCAGGCGGAAGGCCTCCTCCGGGTGGCGGCTGGCGATGCGAAGCCGCGCGCCTCGGGCAAGCAGGGCCTGCGCCAGGTGTGTGCCGAAAAAGCCGCTACCGCCGATCAGCACCACCAGCCTGCCGTCGAGATCGCGTGTCTTGCCCTTGGCCATCGTAATCGCTGCCTTGCTCGAATGAATGCCCCGTTGCGTTCCCGGCACGGGGGGGGGCCGCTTTGGCACAGGGGTACGCCGGGCCGCAACCGCCTTGGGCAGGGCATGGCGCTTCCCGTTCCAACAATTTGCGCCGGCCACGTGCCAGCCGCATTGACATCCAAGGTGCGCCCCCGCTATCGGCCCGCTCCTACCCGGACCGCGCGATTGGCGGTCACCCGTGCCCAGATGGCGGAATTGGTAGACGCACCAGCTTCAGGTGCTGGCGCTCGCAAGGGCGTGGAGGTTCGAGTCCTCTTCTGGGCACCAGCACCTCCTAGGGGGCTGAAATTGGCGGAAACTCTCAGGTTTAGGCACCCGTGACACAGGAAACTGTCACAGAATCGGGTTCTGATCCCATGGGCAACCAACGCCACCTCATCCGTCGCGGCAACCGATGGCATTACAACCGCGCCTATCCTCTAGATGTGCAGGAAAAACTGGGCGCGGCTCCCTTCAGGCGCTCGCTCCGCACAGACTCGCTCGCTGAGGCTCAGAGGGCCCGACCCGAAGCGGAACGACAATATTGGGCGACGGTGGATGCGGCCCGGGTCACGGGGCAAAGGGGTGGCGCGGCTCCGCTCAAGCCCGCTGATGAGGTCTCGCTTGCAGTGCATTGGTTTCGCGAAGCCATTGCAGAACAGGAGGATTGGGTTGGGGAGGCCTATGCCCCGGACGAACTGGAACAGGCCGTAGGGGGGAAGTCTCAAGAGTTGGGCGATTTGCGGCGCGAGCTCGCGGAAGAAGGTGGTGGGCTGGACGCGTGGCGCATAGCCCGCGAAGTTGCGGAGGCGGCGGGCTTTGCAGCAACCAAGGGTCTCGCACGGCTTATCCAGAGGGCCCGCATAGCTAAGGCAGAGATATTCTTTGCCCGCGCGCTGGGGGACTACGGCGAGCGGCCATCCGACCCGCTCTTCGCCGCTGCACTTGCCGATGTTGTTCCGGTGGCGGCTCCGGCTGTGACCCAGGTGGCACCTAAGCGGACCATTGAGGATCTTGAGGCTGCTTTCAGGGCCGACCGTTGGGACAACATCAAGCCCGCTTCCCAGGCATCCTACGCCCTAGTCATCAGATTTTTGAAGGACGTGCTTGGCGCGCGGCGGGAGGTGGAGGGCCTAACCCGGGATGACGGGCGGCGGCTCTTCGAGGCCGCTAAGGCGCTCCCCGCGGGCTACGGCAAGGGAAAGCAATGGGAGGGGCTCGACACGCTTGCTGCGATTGAGCGAGGCAAACGAGAGGGCCTTGCAACCATCCTCCCTAAAACAATCAATGGGACCTACATGGGGCTCTTGGCGTCTCTCTTCGGCTGGGCGGTTAGGGAGGGGTGGCTTCCGCTCAACCCGGTCTCGACTTTGAAAGTTAGGGACCCGGTTCTGCCCCGGGACAAGCGCGATGCCTTCACTCCCGACCAGTTGCTAGCCATCTTCGGGGGGAGCCCTTGGCGGCCCCGTGATGATTCCCCAAGGGGCCATCCGGTTCGCTATTGGATGCCCCTTATCGCGCTCTACCAAGGGATGAGGCGGGGCGAGATTGCGCAGCTGCGCCCGCAATACTTCCACGTTGAAGATGGCATCCCGCTGTTTGAGGTGCGGGGCGATTTGAAGAATGAGAATGCAAGGCGGTTGCTACCCGTGCACCCAGAATTGGCTCGGCTGGGATTCCTAGACTTTGTGGAGCGGCGGAGGAAGGCGGGAGCGGCGGGGCTATTCCACGATCAGCACCCTGACAAACAGGGCAAGTGGGGCGATGCGGCCGGAGATTGGTTCAGTCGGCACATCAAGTCGCTGGAGCTAAAGGGGGTCCGGCTAGGGCTCCACTCCCTCCGCCACAACTTCGAGGACGCGCTGAGGCGCGCGGAGCTTCATGGCACGCCCATTGGAGCGGCACTTGCAGGGCGGAAGGGGGCTTCGGCAATCGCCCGCGCATCGGTGTGATGCGCGGCCGTACCGCATGCGCGCTGCGCGCATGTGTTTGCGTTCCACGACGATCCCCCTTCTTCGGCCTCTGCTCAAAAAGTAGGGTGCGTACTAGTTTGTTTGACAGTGGCGGGACGTGTTTCGTTCTGCTTGGGCGCTTGCGAACCCCGCAGGTCACGCTTGCGGCATGTTTCGTGACGTCCCGACAAGGGCACGCAGACTTGGGAGGATGAGTTGAATCAATCCGTTACGGCCGCGCACCTGAAGCTTACGGCAAGCACCCTGGCCGGCGCCTGGGCGCTCGCCCTGGCTGTTCCGGCGACTGCGCAGACCGCTGCTGGCGATACCTCGACGACCCCTCCCGTGGCCGCCGCGACGCAGCCCGAGGCGGCGCCCGAGACGCAGGCCGTCAACGACGAGGAAATCATCGTCAGCGCCCGCCGGCGCGATGAGACGCTGCTCAACGTGCCGGTCGCCGTGACCGCGCTCAGCAGCCAGGACATCACCCGCTATGCCGCGACCGACCTGAGCAAGATCGGCCAGCTCGTGCCGCAGGTGCAGATCGTCCGCTCCGGCGCTGGCACGGGCGGCGCGTTCTCGATACGCGGTGTCGGCTCGTCGCCGGGCGACGCGGGCATCGAGCAGACCGTCTCGGTCAATATCGACGGCATCCAGATCAGCCGCGGCCGCGCAGTGCTGCAGTCGTTCTTCGACGTTCAGCAGGTCGAAGTGCTCAAGGGCCCGCAGGCGCTCTTCTTCGGCAAGAACAGCCCCGGCGGCGTGATCTCGGTCAAAACCGCGGGTCCGACCGAGACGCTGCAGGGCTATGCCAAGGCAGGGTACGAGTTCAAGGCCAACGAGCGCTTCCTCGAGGCGGCGGTCGGCGGACCGATCAGCGATACGCTGGGCTTCCGCGTGGCCGGCCGGGCGAGCAAGCTCGACGGTTACATCCGCAACAACGCGCCCGACCGGACCAATCCGATCGAGCCCAACTTCCCGCTTCACGCCGGCAACGATCCGCAGCCGGGCGGCAAGTCCTATGCCGGCCGCGCCACGCTGACCTGGAAGCCGACCGACTCCTTCGACCTGACCGCGAAACTGTTCGCCAACTATTCGAAGGACAATGCCGAGAGCATCGCGGAAGTCGTTTGTGCCGACCCCAACGCGCTGCCGACGACGCTCGGCATCCCCGACGTCTATGGCGACTGCAAGCTCAACGGCGTTCGTTCGTCGACCAATGCGCCGACCGATCCCGCGCTGCTCGGCCCGTGGCCCGGCGCGCCGAAGGACGGCAAGCATTATGCCCGTTTTAACGGCACCTATGGATCGCTTACCGGCAACTACAGGACCGGCGCGTTGACGCTGACCTCGGTCACCGGGTTCTACAATTACGACGTCAACACCTGGGAAAACTACGACTACACCTCGATCGGCCTCGTGCAGAGCGTGAATGACGACGCCTACAAGTCGATCAGCCAGGAACTGCGCTTCGCGACCGATTTCGATTCGCCGCTGAATTTCGTCGGTGGCGCCTATTACGAACACGTTTCGCGTCAGCAGGAAACGAACGGCCGGATAGCGCCACTTGGGCCCGATCCGCGCAACGGCAAGTACGAGACCTGGGATCGCCCGGCCAAGAACAAGGGCGACACCTACTCGGGCTACGGCCAGTTGATCTACAAGTTCGGCGACGCGGTTGAGCTTGCCGGAGGCGTTCGCTGGACGCACGAGATCAAGTCGATCGACATGCGCCACACCTTCCTGCACTCGCGCTTCCCCGCCGGCATCTTCCTGCCTGAAGGCGTGGTCGTCGCGGGCAAGTTCAAGGATACCAACTGGTCCCCCGAAGCGACGGCGACCTGGCACCCGACGACCAACACCACGCTCTATGTGGCCTACAAGACCGGCTACAAGTCGGGCGGCTTCTCCAACCCGTCGGCGCTGTCGGCCAACTATGCCGACATCAACCAGGCGCGGTTCGGTTCGGAAACCGCCGAGGGCGGCGAGATCGGCGCGAAGGGCTCGTTCCTCAACGGGCGCCTGTCGATCAACTCCGCGCTTTATCGCTATACGTTCGACGGGCTGCAGCTTTCGTCGTTCAACGCCGCGACGACGACCTTCACCATCCGCAATGCGGCCAGCGCCCGCACCACCGGTGCCGAACTGGAGACCCGCTTCGCGGTCACTCCGGACTTCTCGGTCCGCGGTTCGGTCGGCTACAATCACGCCCGCTACCTGAAGTTCCCGACCTCGGCCTGCTACGCCGGCCAGACCGCCGCGCAGGGCTGCGTCGGCGGCGTGCAGAACCTTTCGGGCAAGCCGCTGACCCGCGCGCCCGATTGGACGCTTTCGGGCGGGTTCAGCTACGACCGTCCGGTGAGCGACGGGATCGCGATCGGCCTGTCGGGCGATGCGAACTACACCGACGACTACTTCACCCAGGAAAACCAGAACCCTGTCGCGTTGCAGCAGGGCTTCTGGCGCTTGAATGCCAGCGTCCGTCTTCATGAAATCGACGACAAGTGGGAACTGGCACTGATCGGCCGGAACCTGACCGACAAGATCTACGGGCTTTCCTCGGCCGACAAGCCGCTCGGCGGTCCGGGGCAGATCAGCCAGCAGCCGTCGCGTCCGCGCGAGATCATGCTGCAGGGCACGATCCGCTTCTAGGAGACGGGTGAACCGAATGTCAGGGGCGCCGGGCTGGAAATGCCCGGCGCCCCTTGACGTTCACCTCCCGACACGCTTGGCGCAGGACTCCGTTGCAGGAGCGCTTAAATGTCCGACAATCCGCAGCTGCCCCACTTCGACCTGACCGGCAGAACCGCGCTCGTCACCGGCGCCTCGTCGGGGTTCGGCGCGCACTGGGCGCGGCTGCTGGCGGCGGCGGGCGCCCGGGTTGTCGTCGCCGCGCGGCGAACCGACCGGCTGGCCGCCCTGGTCGAGGATATTCGCCGCGACGGGGGGAGCGCTCATGCAGTCGCGCTCGACGTCACGGACGAGGCGGCGACTGCCGCCGCCTATGCCGAAGCCGAGAGCGTTTTCGGCACGGTCGATACGATCATCGCCAACGCCGGCACCTCGACCGAGAAGTCTTCGCTCCTGACGAGCGGTGCAGAGTTCGACACGATCGTCGACACCAACCTCAAGGGCGTCTTTCTGACGGTCACCGAGGGCGCACGCCGACTGATCGCGGCGGGAAGTGCGGAGAGCGGCCGGGGGCGGGTGGTGATCGTCGGCTCGATCACCGCGCGCAAGCTCTACTCGGGCACCGCGCCCTACAGCGCCAGCAAGGCGGGCGTCGGCCACATGGGTCGCGTCCTGGCGCGTGAACTGGCGCGCAAGGGGATCAACGTCAACGTCATCCTGCCGGGCTATTTCGACACCGAGATGACGGGTGACATGTGGAACGCGCCCAGCGGCGACTACCTGATGAAGAACTTTCCCCGCCGCCGGCTGGGCGTGATCGGCGACATGGACGTGCCCCTGCTGTTCTTCGCATCCGACCTGTCGCGGCACGTCACCGGATCAGAACTCGTGATCGACGACGGCCAGTCGCTCTAGCGCCCGCCGCCGGCTCGGCCGGTTATTGTCCGATCGTGGCCATGTCGATCACGAAGCGGTACTTCACGTCGCCCTTTTCCATCCGCTCGAAAGCGTGATTGATCTCGTCCATCCGGATCATCTCGCATTCGGGAAGGATGCCGCGCTCGGCGCACAGGTCGAGCATCTCCTGCGTCTGGGCGATGCCGCCTACGCCCGAACCCGCGACGGCCTTCTGGCCCCCCAGAAGGAGGCCCGAGTGAAAGCTGGGCATCATGTCGATCGCACCGACGATGCACAGCGTGCCCTGGCGATCCAGGAGGAGGAGATAGGGCGTCACGTCGTGCGCGACGGGGATAGTGTCGAGCAGGAAGTCGAAGCTGCGGCGCGCGGCTTTCATCGCATCCTTGTCGGTCGAGATCAGGACATGATCCGCGCCCAGCGCTTGCGCGTCGGCGCCCTTTTCAGGCGAGGTGGTGATCATCGTCACCTCGGCGCCCAGCGCCTTGGCGAACTTCACCCCCATGTGGCCCAGCCCGCCGAGGCCCACCACTCCGACCTTAGAGCCCGGGCCGACATTCCAGTTCTTGAGCGGTGAATAGCTGGTGATACCCGCGCAAAGCAGCGGCGCGGCAAGGCCTGGATCGAGGCCCTCGGGAATGCGCAGGACATAGGGTTCCGCCACGACGATCTCGGCCGAGTAGCCGCCGTAGGTAGGCGACCCATCGATCCGGTCCTTGCCGTTGTAGGTGCCGGTGACGCCTTCGCGGCAATACTGCTCCTCGTCGTCCGCGCAGGCGTCGCAATGGCGGCAGCTGTCCACAATGGTGCCGATCGCGACCTTATCCCCCACCGCGAATCGGGTTACCGCCGGGCCGACGGCCTTGACCGTTCCGACGATCTCGTGGCCCGGCACGAACGGATATTTCGTGCCGCCCCAGTCGTTGCGCGAGGCGTGAAGATCGGAATGGCAGACTCCGCAATGGGTGATCGCAATGGCCACGTCCTCATCACGCAAGGCCCGGCGATCAATGGATATCGGGGAGAGCGGCAGGTCGGCGGCGGTGGTTCCCCAGGCGGCGGTCATCGGCATTCTCCTGCTTTGTCGCGTGATCGAGCGATCAGTGGCGAAACGGTTTTAATCGGTCAATTAATTTGGCATGGGCAATTCCAGACAAGGTTCCACAGGAGAGTTCATCCCATGCAGATCACCCCCGAAACCGCCGCTGTCGTAACCGGTGCGGCCTCCGGCCTCGGCCGCGCCACGGCCGAGGCGCTCGCCGCCGCCGGCGCCAAGGTCGCGGTGTTCGACGTGAACGTCGAGACGGGCGAGGAAGTCGCCAAGGCGATCGGCGGGATCTTCTGCAATGTCGACATCACCAGCGAGGAAAGCGTCGTCGCCGGCTTTGCCCGCGCCCGTGCCGCGCACGGCCAGGAACGGATCACCGTCCACTGCGCGATGACCAGCCGGCGCGGCAAGACCCTGGCGTTCGACAAGGAAGCCGGCGCGCTGAAGCGCCTTTCGACCGAGGATTACGAATACGGCGTGCAGGGCATCCTCGTCGCCAGCTACCGCATCGCTTCGCTTTCCGCCCTTGGCATGGCAACGCTCGAGCCGCTTGAGGACGGCGAGCGCGGGGTCATCACGCTGACCGCCTCGGTCGCGGCGATGGACGCGCAGATCGGGCAGGTGACCTACGGTTCGGCCAAGGCGGGGGTCAACGGCCTCGTCCTGCCGCTGGCGCGCGATCTCATGGACCTCGGCATCCGCGTCAATTCGATCATGCCGGGCATCTTCGCGACGCCGCTGATGCTGGGCGCCAAGCAGAACGTGCTCGACAGTCTGGCGGCCTCGGTGCCGTTCCCCAAGCGCTTGGGCAAGCCAGAAGAATTCGCCAGCCTCGTGCTCGAATTCGTGCGCAACGGCTATTTCAACGGCCAGGCGATCCGCCTCGACGGCGCCATCCGGATGGCGCCGCGCTGATCGCACCACCTCGAACCGCCTGACTGGGAGACATGCCATGAGTCCGTTTCGTGACAACCTGTTCGCCGGAAAGGTCGCCTTCGTTGCCGGCGGCACCAGCGGGATCAACCTCGGCATCGCGCGCCGCCTGGCCGAACTCGGCGCGAAGGTCGCGGTCGCGGGGCGGGATCCCGAAAAGGCCAAGGCCGCGGCGGCCGACATCGGTCACGGCGCGATCGGGCTTTCCGCCGATGTGCGCGATTACGGCGCGATCCGCGGGGCGATGGAGCATGTGCGCAACGAGTTTGGGCCGATGGACATCGTGATCTCGGGCGCGGCAGGCAATTTCCTCGCCCCGGCGCTCGGAATGTCGGCCAATGCGTTCAAGACGGTCGTCGACATCGACCTGCTCGGCACGTTCAACGTCTTTCGCGGCTGCCACGACCTGCTGGCGACGCCCGGCGCCTCGCTTATCGCGATCACGGCCGGCCAGGCGGTCAACGCCAGCGCGCTCCAGGCCCACGCCTGCGCGGCCAAGGCGGGGATCAACCAGCTCGTGCGCGTGCTCGCGCTCGAATGGGGTCCCCATGTGCGGGTGAACGGCATCTCCCCCGGCCCGATCGCCGGCACCGAGGGCATGAAGCGCCTGGCCCCCAACGCAGAAACTCGCGCCGCGCACTACGACCGCATCGCGATGAAGCGCTGGGGCGAGGTCGAGGAGATCGGCGAGGCAGCGGTCTTCCTGTGCTCGTCGGCGGCGAACTACATCACCGGGACAATTCTCGACGTCGACGGCGGCAGCCAGGTGGGCGATGCCTCGCGCTCCAGCCTCGAACGCGGCATGGCCTGATTGCCTTGATGCATCCGCTGCGTCATGGCGCAGGCCAAGATCGCGCAAAGGAGCCCTGACGAATGACGATGAGGCAGTTCAAGGGTTTCGGCGGCGTGCGGCTCGAAGCGGAAGAGCTTGGCGACGATAACGATCCCGCGGTGCTTCTCGTCCACGGCCCGGGCCAGACGCGGGCGGTGTGGAATGACACTGCGGCAGCGCTGGTGCGCGCGGGGCGCAGGGTTGTCGCGCTTGACCTGCGCGGTCACGGGGACAGCGAATGGCCGTCCGACGGACGTTACGAATTCGATGCCTTCGTCGAGGACATCCGCGCCGTGCTGGCCCAACTCGAGACCCGCCCCGTGGTCGTCGCGGCGACTCTCGGCGGCTGGATCGCGACGATGGCGCTGGCGACCGACGCGCCGCTGCTGGCGGCGGGACTGGTGCTGGTCGACATGCCCGCACGCGGCGGGAGCGACATCGCGGCCGCGCTGGGCGAACGCCTGACGGATCCCGCGCGCGGGAACGTCGGGCGCTGGGACGAGCGTCTGATCTCCCAGTTCCGCGCGCACGACATCGCCGCCCGCCTGCCGGCAGCGGCTCCGGGGATAGCCTTACCCACGCTCGTCGTGCGCGGCGGCCTCAGCTGGCTGGAGCAGTCGGATGACAGCAGGCCCTTCAACGCGGCGCTGCCCAACGGGGAATGTGTCGATCTGGCCGAGGAAGACCTGCTCCTCGTCACTGACCGGACCGAAGCGTTCATGGGCGTGCTGCTCGACTTTCTCGAGCGCAAGCAGCCACGCGCCGCGGCCGAATTTCGCGCGGGCTCCGACGCCCGCACATTGCGTGACGCCCTCGGCTGCTTCGCGACCGGCGTAACCATCGTGACCGCGCGGGATGCCGACGGCGTGCCGGTGGGCCTGACCGCGAACAGCTTCACCTCGCTGTCGCTCGATCCGCCACTCCTGCTGGTCTGCGTCGCCAATACTTCGGGCAGCGCCGCGGTGTTGCGCGAAGCCTCGCACTTTGCCGTCAACGTCCTCCAGATCGGCCAGCAGCCGACCTCGAACCGCTTCGCGGGCAGGAACGAGGACCGTTTCGGTCAGACCGCGTGGGAGGAGGGCGAACAGGGTATCCCCGTGCTCACCGGCTCGCTCGGCATCTTCGAATGCAGCCGTCACGCGGTGCATGAGGGCGGCGATCACTTCATCCTCGTCGGCAAGGTCGAACGCGCCCAGTTCGAGCCGCGGCGCGATCCGCTACTCTACTTTCGCGGCAAGTACCGCCGGCTCCACTTCGCCTGAGACGCGGCGCCGCGCCAGTTCGGTGAACAGCGCGCCGTACTCGGCTAGGATGGGCGCGATATCGAACCGGGCGACGAATCGACGGCCATTCTCGCCCAGTCGGCGCCGTTCTGCCGGATCGGCGCAAAGCCGCGCGAGCGCAGCGGCAAGCGCGGCTTCGTCGTCCACGGGGACAAGAACCCCCGTCTCGCCGTCGCGCATGAGGTCGCGCGGGCCATAGCGGCAGTCCGCGAGGATGACCGGCGCGCCGCAGGCCATCGCCTCGCCCGCGGCGGTCGGAAAGCCCTCCCAGCGGGAAGGCAGCGCGAAGACGTCGCAGGCCGCCATCCAGGCATAGGGATTGGCGGCGAACCCGGGAAAATGGACCTGCCCCGAGAGGCCGGCGCCCGCTACCTGCGCTTCAAGTTCGTCACGCAGGCTGCCCTGGCCTAGGATGACGAGGTCATGCGTCCGCGCCGCGCCGCTGCGGGAATAAGCGGCGATCAGCAGCCCTTGCGCCTTCTGGTATTCAAGCCTTCCGGCGGTGAGAATGAACGGGCGGCGCGGCAAGCCCGGAACCGGCTCGGATGCCTGCCTGGCAATCTCGGTCAGGTCGAGGGGGTTGTTGATGGTGCGCGCCCGGGCCGGCAGGACGCCGAGGCAACGGACGAGATCCGCGGTCAGATCGCTCGCGTTGCTGAGCGCCACGTCGGCCCGGCGATAGGCGCGCGCGGTAAGCGCACGGACGACCCGCGCGGCGATCCTTCCGGGCGCTTCCTGTTCGATCACCGCCAGCACGTTGTTGCCTTCGCGCGCTATCCACGCCGGGCGGCGCAAGCCGAGTTCCATCAACGCCAGCCAGGCGATGAGGTTCGTGCCTTTGAGGAAGCTCAGGACGACGTCCGGACGGTAGTCTTCGATCATCCGTCGAAAGGCGCGCGGGGCGGCGATCGCGCCAGCGAGCAGCCGGCCGGGGCGATAGTTGCCGGCATTGGGGCCATCGAAGTTGAACCGCTCACCGTCTCCGGGGGCGATGACGACGCGGGTAGCGTCCGCCTGCGCCAGATAGGGTCCCGAGGCGCGCAGAAGGCCCATCCGCACCTCGAAGCGGCGGGGGTCGAGGCGGTTGAGGATGTGGACCGCCACGCGCTCGGCGCCGCCGCCGTGGAGAGAAGTGAGCAGAAGCAGGACCCGGACCGGGCGGCCGGGCGTTGAAGCGGGATCGAGGCTGGCGTCCGGAGCTACGGTTACCATCTCCGGCTGATTGCCAGCGGTCCGCGCGGGTGACAATAACATGCGATTGGCAGGGAGCTGTTGCGTGCCCGACTACAGCCTTCTGATCGGTGCAGAAGCTTTCTGGTCGAAGGCCGCTGCCGATATCGCCGGGGCCAGGCGGCGTGTCCTTATCCAGGCGATGACTTTCGAGGGCGATGCTGCCGGCCAGGCCGTGGCCACGGCGATCGGGCTGGCATCGGCTGCCGACCGGCGGGTGCTGATCGACGACTACAGCCGCCATGTCACCAACGACACCCTGCTGCCGCTGATGCCCTATCAGGCGACCGGCCTGCGACAGGAGGCGCGGGCCACGCGCGCGATGTTCAGCGCGCTGGCGGCGGGCGGGACCGGGGTGAGGGTGACCAACCCCGTGGGCTACCAGCCGCTGCGCTTTCCGCTGCGCAACCACAAGAAGCTGCTGGTCATCGACGATGTCGCCTACATCGGCGGGATCAACTTCTCGGACCACAACTTCGCCTGGCACGATCTGATGGTGCGGATCGACGATCCGCAGGCGAGCGCCTTCCTGGCCGAGGATTTCGACCGCGACTGGGCTGGGCGGCCGGCCAGCGCCGCGGGGCGGTTCGGCGGGCTCGAGCTGGTCACGCTAGATGGCACGAGCAATTCGGCAGCTCTTGCGCCGGTCCTGGCGATGTTCGCCGGTGCCCGACGCTCGATCGAGATGATCGGCGCATATCCGACCGCGCCCTTCACCGATGCCCTTGCCCGGGCCGCTGAACGAGGTTGTGCGGTCACGCTCTATTCGCCGAGCGAGAACAACAAGCCGTTGCTGCGCGACTACCTTTTCGCGCTGGCCGGAAGCAGCCGGATCTCGCTGCGCCTGCTGCCCGCGATGACACACGTGAAGGCCGTGCTCGTCGACGGGCGCACCCTGCTGCTGGGCTCGGTGAACTTCAATGTCGCGAGCTATCGCACCAATGGCGACTTGCTGGCGATCTCTCGTGACAAGGCATTGGTCAAGGCGTTCGAGCAGGAGTTGTTCGCTCCGGCCCGCGCGCAAGCCGGACCGCCAGTCCGGCCGCGCGTTGCCGGCTGGCGGCGGTTGCGTGCCCGCGGGACGCTGGCCTTGACCGATCTCGTTCTGGCCCGGCTGCGCCACGGCCCTGTCAGGTCGATCGAATGGGCCGACGTGGTCTAGCCGGCGGCCCGCATTCGTCTTCCGCGCCGCCGCGGCACCGCGGCCCGGCTGGTCTGCGCGGCGGCAATCGGGATGGCCTCACTGGAAGCGGCAGAACGAGCAGGGACGGGCTGGTAATGCTCCGAGGGCATTGCCTGGCCGAACAGCCAGCCCTGCACCATCCGGCAGCCATGTTCCCTGAGTTTGGCGAGTTGGCCCGCCTCCTCGACGCCTTCGGCAAGGGTGCACATCCCCAGCTTGTTGGCCAGCTCGATCACCGCGCCGACGATCGCGCGCGATTCCTCGCGGTTCTCCAGGTCGGATATGAAGCTTCGGTCGATCTTGATCTTGTCGAAGGGGAAGGTCAGCAAATAGTTGAGCGAGGCATATCCGGTCCCAAAATCGTCGAGCGCGATCTTCAGGCCCAGGTCGTGCAGCCGGTTCAGCATCTGGATGTTGGCGTCGGAATTGTGCAGCAGCACGCTTTCGGTGATCTCGAATTCCACCAGCGCGGGATCGAGGCCCGTCTCGGCCAGCGCATTGACGATGGTCGGGAGCAGATTTGGACTGTCGAGCTGCACCGGTGAAAGGTTGATCGCGATGGATTGGCCACCGCTCCACTGCGCCGCCTGGGCGAAGGCATTGCGGATAACCCATTCGCCGATCGGGACGATGAGGCCGGTCTCCTCGGCCAGGGGAATGAACATGTCCGGCCCGATCAACCCGCGCGTGGGATGTTCCCACCGCAGCAGCGCCTCGTAGCCGGTGCGCGTCTCGGTCTCGACGTCGATCAGCGGCTGGAGGAACAGCCGCAGCTCGCCGCCGCCCACGGCCCCACGCAGGTCCCGCGCCAGCGTGTGGCGTTCATGCAGCGCCTCGTCCATGCCGGGGGCGAACATCTCCCACCGGTCGCGGCCGTCGCCCTTGGCGGCGTAGAGCGCGATGTCGGCGTTGACCTGAAGCTGCTCTGCCACCGCGGCGTGATCGGGTGCGAGCGCGATGCCGATGCTGACGCTGGTGTCGAGTTCGTTGGCGCCGACCGAGAAGGTGCGGTGCATTTCGGTGCGGATCACCTCGGCTAGGCGCACCGCCTGGTCGCAGGCATCGTCGCCGCCGACGATGATCGCGAACTCGTCGCCGCCCAGTCGCGCGACCAGGCTGCCTTCGCCGCCCAGTCCGCTGTCCTCGACCGCGTTGGCCATCCGCGTCGCGACCTCGCGCAGGAAGGCGTCGCCGGCGGGATGGCCGTACATGTCGTTCACCGGCTTGAAGTGATCGACGTCGACCAGCAGCAGCGCGACCCGCGCCTCAGCCCCGCGTTCGTCGAGCATGCGCGCCAGCACCGAGTTGAACAGCGAGCGGTTGGGCAGGCCCGTAAGACTGTCGTAGTGCGCCATGTGATTGACGCGGCGTTCAGCGCGCTTCTGGCTGGTGATGTCGGAGATCACCCCGCGATAGGCTACCCGGTCGCGGTCGGAGGCGTAGGTGGGACGGCCGCTGATCGACCACCAGGTGCCGTCGCTGCCGGCCAGGGCGACGACGTGGTCGCGCAACGGGCGGCGGCGGACGAGCGCGTCGGTGATCGTGGCCGCTGCGGCGCCCGGTTCGAACAGGCCGACGAAGTTGCGCGTGTTCAGCCTTTCGGGCGGAATGCCCGCGGCTTCCGCGAAGCGCCGGCTGACGCCGAGCAGGCGGCCGTCGCCGTCGAGCTCGAACAGCCAGTCGGATCCGCTCTCCTCGAACTCGTTGAGCAGCAGCTTGACCGTTCGGCTGGTGGCAGCAAGTTCGCGCTCGCGCAGGATGCGGGTGATGAACAGGTCGTGCGCGGTGAAGACCATCCGGATCAGCAATCCGCACGATGCCGCCATCAGCACCGCCGCGCCGATCGCACCGAGCAGGCCGGTGCCGATCAGGCCCAGCGCAAGCCCGGCGGTGACCGGCGCCATGAAGAACACCGCGCTGCGCGGCAGCGTGCGGATCGTATAGGCGGCAGCAGAGATCTGCGTCGCCGCCGACACGGCCAGGACAAGCTGTGCGGCGGGCGAGAGGATCGGCAGCGCCTGGGCGCAGAACATGCCAAAAGCGATGCCGTGGACGATGCTGTTGGCCTGAAGCGCGACGATCATCTGCCCGGGGTTGCGCCCGCGGCGCGAACGGGCGCTAGCACGGCCCAGCCAGAGGCGGTGGGCGGCGGGCACGAGGCAGGCCATCTGTAGCACGGCGATTGCCCACCAGGGCAGTTCCGGGGCGAGGCAGATAGTCAGCACCAGCAGGTTGAAGACTGTGCCCAGGACCATCGGCTGGATGATCCGGATGTGCGCGTTGACCAGCCGGTTATCGACCCAATCGCGCAATTCGGGGGTGATCACCGCCCCCATCGAAATGTTCTTCGAAACCATGCCCGCGACGACCCCCCGTTTATCGGTTGTCGGGGGCTTAGGCGGGGCAGGTAAACGTCACGTAAAGTTACATGCAATGCGGTTTCGGCTGAAACATTTTAGCCGGTGCGAGTGACTGCAATGTCCTTGGCGACGAGCTCGGCGGAACCGTAAAAGGTGATGAAGCTGCAGTCCGCCGCATCGCGGCCGATGGCGATCTTGGCGATGTCTTCGGGCTTGGCCATCCCCGTGGGATCGACGAGATGCCAACTGCCCGCGCCGGGCGCATCGACGGTGGGGTCGGCCAGAAACACTTCGGCCACCGCGTGGAAATCCATCGGCGTGACGTCTGGCGCATAGACGCTGGCGAAGCGCGCCGGGATGGCCGCGGCACGGGCAAAGGCGATCAGGGTATGCGCATAGTCGCGGCATACCCCCCGGCGCTCGACGAAGCTTTCGATCGCGGTAGTGTCGGAATTGCTGGAGCCCGCCTCGTACGAAAAGCTGGCCGCGATCCAGTCGCGCATCGCCGCGATCCGCGCGCCGCCCGTCTCGTGTGCAAACTCGGTATCGATGAAGTGCTGGAAGTGCGTTGCCGGACAGTAGCGCGAATCCATCAGGTACTGCACCGTTTCCGCCGGCAGGTCGTGCGGAGCGACCATCGGCAGGTCCTCGATCGGCGCGATCATCCGCTCGATCGCGACATCGGCGGCGTAGTTGATCTCGAACGGTCCTTCGTGCCGCATCCAGATGCGGTCGCCGACGTCGTCCTGCGCCGAAACGCGCGTGAAGTATTCGCTCGGCGTGGTCGTCAGCCGCGTGTTTGACAGGCGCTGCTCGGGGATGACCGCCGCCTCGATCTGCAGGAGGAAGTCGGTCGGCGTGGCGAATTCGTAGGCGAGACGCGTGGAGATGGAGAGGGTCATGCGTGGGCCAAAGCCGCGAGCGCCGCGTTCGTTCCCGCGATCCGCGCCGATTAGTCCCCGGTGTAGGTCGGCGCGCGCTTTTCCAGGATCGCGGTCACTGCCTCGACGTGGTCCTTGGTCTCGTGAACCAGCGCCTGGTAGGCGGCCGACAGCTCCAGCACGTCGTCGGCACGGCTGTGCTGCGATTCGCGCAGGAGGCGCTTGGTCAGGCGCAGCGCGCGCACCGGGTTGGCGGCGATGCGCTCCGCCATCGCCAGCGCGGCGTCGAGCAGGCCGTCGGCGGGCGTGACTTCGCCGACGAGGCCGATCTGCCTGGCATAGGCGGCATCGAACGTGTCGCCCGTCAGGAAAAGTTCGGCGGCCTTGGAGTAGCCGACGATCTTCGACAGCGTCCAAGCGCCGCCGTCGCCCGGAACGATCCCGACCTTGATGAAGCTTGCCGCCATCTTCGCGGTCTCCGAGGCGATGCGGATGTCGCACAGGCAGGCAAGGTCGAGGCCCAGGCCGATGGCGTGCCCGTTGATCGCGGCGATGATCGGGATCTCGCTGTCGAGAAAGGCGCGGGTCGTGCGCTGCACCCCGCGGCGGTAGTTCGCCCGGGTCGAGTCGGGCTGGTCGAGCGGGCCGATGCCGCGGCGTTCCTTGATCCCCTTGATGTTCCCGCCCGAGCAAAAGGCCCGGCCCTTGCCGGTCAGGATCGCGGCATGGACGGAGCGGTCGTTGCCCAGTTCGAACAGCGTATCGACGATGTTGTCGCAGTCCTCGATCGTGCCGATGGCGTTCAGCGCGTCGGGCCGGTCCATGCGCAGGATCGCGATGCGTCCGCGGCGTTCGACTTCGAGGAAGGGGGTCATCGGCGGTCTCTCCATCGTGGCGGGCCATGTGGCTGGTTGTCGGCCTCGCGCTGATTGCCGCGCGCGTCCGATTTGGCAAGCCGCTTGCGCTTTCCGACCCGGCGGGGCTAGGCGAATCTTCATGCAGGTCTTCGCAATCCACCCGTTCGATGCGCCCGGCGACACCACCGCCCTGCGCGAGGAAGTACGCGTCCTGGTGGCCCGCCACCAGGCGGCATGGCCGCTCGAAGCGCGCTCTAACAACTGGTTCAGCTTCGATGCGGACTTCAGCCGCGCGCTGGGCGAGGCCGGGTTCCTCGGCATGACCTGGCCCAAGGAATACGGCGGTCACGAACGCGACCCGCTCGAACGCTATGTCGTGATGGAAGAACTGCTCGCGCTGGGCGCGCCGGTTGGCCTGCACTGGATCGCCGACCGCCAGACCGGGCCGCTGCTCCTTCGCTACGGCACCGAGACGCAGCGCCGGAAATACCTGCCAGGCATGGCGCGCGGAAAAATCTACGCCTGCATCGGGCTGAGCGAGCCGGGCGCCGGGTCCGACCTCGCCAGCGTGCGGACCTTTGCGAAGAAGACCCCCGAAGGCTGGCGCGTGAACGGGCAGAAGGTGTGGACCAGCGGCGCGCATCGCAGCCATGCCGCGCTGACCCTGCTGCGGACCGAGGAAGGCAGCCAGCGCAACGCCGGGCTCAGCCAGTTGATGATCGACCTCGACACGCCGGGCGTCACCGTGCGCCCGATCGTCGACATGACCGGCACGCATCACTTCAACGAGATATTCTTCGACGATGCGCTGGTTCCGCTGGACGCGCTCGTCGGCACCGAAGGCGAGGGCTGGCGCCAGGTCACCGCCGAGCTTGCGCTCGAGCGGTCTGGTCCGGAACGCTACCTTTCCGCGCACGCCCTGCTGGTCGCGCTGATCGACGCGGCGGGGACCGATCCCGAACCCGGCCTGGCCGAACTTATCGGGCGCTTGACGGCAGAGATGTGGACGCTGCGCCAGATGTCGATGTCCACCGCTGGAAAGCTCGCTGCCGGCGAAGACCCGATGGTCGAGGCCGCGATCGTCAAGGATCTGGGCAACGCCTACGAACAGGCGATGCCGCGCCTCGTCCAGGCGGTCGCCGATCAGGTCGACCTCGCGGGCAACAGCGACCTTGCCCGCCTGTTGTCGTGGGTGCTCGTCTCCTCGCCCAGCTTCTCGCTGCGCGGCGGCACGCCCGAAGTGCTGCGCGGCATCATTGCCAAGGGACTGGGGCTGCGATGAGGACTGATCGATGAGCGAATCGCGCCAACTCCTGACCGACATGGCCGAAGGGCTGTTCGCCGAGCTTTCGGGCGAAGAGCTTGATACCGCGTGGCCGCGGATTGCCGAGGGCGGTTTCGCCAGCCTGCTGGTGGCCGAGGATCGCGGCGGCTTCGGCGGCGACTGGGGCGACCTGTTCGCGGTGCTGCGTCTTGCAGGCCAGCACGCGCTTGCCGCGCCGTTGGGAGAAACGATCGTGGCGCACCGCCTGCTGGCCGACGCCGGGATCGAAGCGCCCGAAGGACCGATCGCGCTTGCGGTCGACGGCGCCCGCGTGGCGTTCGGGCGCGACTGCGCCGCGGTGCTGACCATCGAAGGTGGTGAGCTGCGGCTCTATCCGGCCGATGCCTGCCGCTTCACCAATGGCGAGGCGATTTCGGGCGAGCCGCGCGACGCGGTGGAATTCGTCGGCGAACCTGCCGCGCGTGCTTCGAGCAACGCCGACCTCCTCGCACTGGGCGCGTTCGTGCGCGTCGCGCAGTCGGCGGGCGCGCTCGACGCGGCGTTCGCGCTGGCGATCGAGCACGTCAACGGCCGGGTCCAGTTCGGCAAGCCCCTGGCCAAGTTCCAGGCGGTGCAGCAGGCACTCGCCGAGGCGGCCGAGCATTGCGCCGCGGTCAATGTCGCGGGACAGGCGGCGGCGGTTGCGCTCGATGCCGGGGATGCCGGGTTCGAACTGGCGGCGGCCAAACTGCGCACCAACCTTGCGATCGACGTGGTCGTTCCAGTGACGCACCGGATGCACGGCGCGATAGGCTTCACGATGGAATACGGCCTCAACCGCTTCACCCGCAGGCTGATGGGCTGGCGCAGCGAGTTCGGCAACGATTCGCACTGGGCGCGGGTGCTAGGCAGGCAAGTGGCCCTGCTGGGCGGCGCGGGCCTGTGGCGTGAACTGACGGCGCGGAGCGACCGCCAACTGGCCTAGCTCATTCGCCGATCAGGTGCGCCGCGATCTCGCGCCGGTGCCCCCTTCGGCGATGCTCGACAAGATAGATGCCCTGCCAAGTGCCGAGCATCATCCGCCCGTCGTTGACCGGAATGCTCAAGGTCACTCCCGTCAGCATCGCCTTGAGGTGCGCGGGCATGTCGTCGGGCCCCTCGTCGTCGTGGGCATAGCCGGCGTCCTCAGGCGCGAGGCACGACAGCCAGCGCACGATGTCGCCGCGCACCGCCGGGGCCGCATTTTCCTGGATGGTCAGCGAGGCCGAGGTATGGCGGCACAGCAGCGTCAGCACCCCCTCGTCGATGCCCGACTGTTCGATCCACTCGGTCACCTGGCGGGTTATCTCGACCAGGCCGGGTCCCGTGGTGGCGACCGTCATGACATTGGAACACTGGCGCATCACACCCATATAGCGCGCCGATGACCGCCCTCCAGCCAGATCTCTTCGGCGCCGCCGAACCCGAAACGGCGGCGCCTCCGGTGCCAGGGATCGCAACGTTCGCCGATGTCGTCGATCCCGACGAGGAGCGCGCACTGATCGGGCGGATCGACGCGGCGGGCCTCGCGCCGTTCCGCTTCCAGGGATGGGAAGGCAAGCGGCTGACGGCCTCGTTCGGCCATTCCTACGACTTCGAAAGGGGCCGGGTGCTGGAGGCGCCGCCGATGCCGGTCTGGCTCGAGCCGTTGCGCAGCCGCGCAGCCCTCCGGTGCGGGCTGGATCCTGCCAGCCTCGTCCAGGCGCTGGTGATCCGCTACGATCCCGGGGCGGGGATCGGCTGGCACCGCGATCGTCCGCAGTTCGGCACGGTCATCGGCCTGTCGCTCGGCGCGCCTGCGGTGCTCCGGCTGCGGCGGCGCACGACGTCGGGGTTCACCCGTGCGGCGCTGCCGCTGCCGCCGCGTGCGCTCTATTGCCTCGACGGAGAGGCGCGCAGCCAGTGGGAGCATTCGATCGTCCCGCTGGAACAGACCCGGTGGTCGATCACCTTTCGAACGATGGCGAAACCACCCGAGCGGTGATAACCGACGGGTAATGACGCGGGACCCGGACCATATCCTCAACTGGCAGCGGCTCGATCCGCTGATCACGACCTCGGGCCAGCCGAGCGAGGAGCAAATCGCTGAGCTCGCGATGATCGGCGTGCAGCACGTGATCAACCTCGGGCTGCACTCCCACCCGCGCGCCTTGCCCGACGAGGAGGCGAGCGTTCGCCAGGCGGGCATGCGCTATACCCACATCCCCGTGCCCTTCGATGCGCCCGACGAGGGGCATTATGCCGCGTTCCGCGAAGCTCTTGATGCCTGGCCGGGCGCCGTGCACGTCCACTGCATCATGAATTTCCGCGTCTCGGCGTTCTTCTATCGCTGGCATGTCGAGGAACGGGGGATGGACCTCGCAGCCGCGCGCGCCCTGATGGAGCAGCAGTGGTCGCCCGATGCCCCGCCAAGCGAGGAGCAGCGCGCGGCCTTTGCCGCTTGGGCGGCCTTCATGGCGGGGACGCGGGGCGCGGCGGCGGATTGAGGATCGGCGCGCCGCAAGCACGTTGACACCTCCGGGAGCGCCCTCCAAACTCGCTCCCACGCAGAGATAACGATAATCAAAGGGTTGCTTGTCAGCCGGCCTCGGTCGGCCAACGCTCGTTGGCGCTGCAGCCGGCGCGGGCGCATGCAGGCACGGGGGTTCGATGTCCATTTCGGCTGAGCGCAGCGAGCAACCGCCGGGGGGGCGGCGGTCGTCGGCCATGCTCGGCTGGCTGGCGATGGCGCTCGGCCTGGCCGCCGCGCTGTTGCTGCTTCGCGCCGGGCAGGCGGTCGCCGAACTCGTCAGCGTAAGCTCGCTCACCGGATCGATCGTACTGTTCTATGGCGCGGTGTTCGGGCCGCTGGTCGTCCTCAGCCTTGCGCTCGGCAAGATCGAAGGACGATCCGTGCTGCGCGGCGGGACGCGGCGCCTGCGCTGGGCCACCATCGGCCTTGTCACCGGCGCCGGGGGACTTGGCGCCGCGGCGCTGTTCGCCTGGCTTCACGGCGTGCTGGCCGCAGCGCCAATCGGGGATGGAGCGGCCGATCGGGGCGCGGGGTTCATCGCGCTCGGGCTTGCGATCACCGTGCTCCAGGTCCTGGCCGAGGAACTGCTGTTCCGTGGCTGGCTGCTGGCCGCCCTGCTCGACCGGATGATGCCCGCGCTGGCAATCGGTCTCTCGGCGGCGGCGTTTTCGCTGTTTCACCTCATCGGCGGGGCGCAGGCGCCGCTCAGCCTCCTGAACCTGATGCTCGGCGGGGTCTGGTTCGGACTACTCGCATGGCGCAGCGGCGGCATCCTCGCCCCGTTCATGGCGCACTTCGGCTGGAACGTGGCGGAAGACATGGGCCTCGGCCTTGTTCCCAATCCCGGCGTCGGCGAATTCGGCGCGCTGTCCGATCACGACATCATCGGCCCGGCGCTGTGGGGCGGTTCGGACGACGGCCTCAACGCCAGCATCGCGATGACGATCGTCCTCGTTGCCCTCATCATTCCACTGCTGGCCCGCCGTGCACGGGCCTGATTGCCTCGCCTACCGCCGGGCCGTGGTCTCGGCCGACGCCGGATCGGCGCGCGTCAGCCAGGCACCTGCTGCCCCAGCGGCGAGCAGGGCCGCCGCTGCGGCAATGTGCCACGCGGGATGGCCCCAGTCGCGCGGATTGCCCGAGGCGGACGGAGACTTTCCGGCTTCGTCGGGGGAAGGAGGGTGGATCCAGGTGCGCGGGTCGAAGGAATTGCTCTTCATTCGCGACCTTGTCCTGCCTTGCTACAGCACGCCGGATATAACCCGCCTTTTGCATCCGCGAAACCTGTGCTTATTGTCCCGCGGCGGCGAAGGGGGGCATCCTTTGATCAGATTGGGCAGACAGGTTCGAGCAACGCGGCAACCCGGCGGCGTCCGCGCGCGTCCTGGCAGCATCATGGAGAACTCGCGATGAGCGGCAGCGACCCCGGCAGCAACGACGTGCCGCCCGATCCGGGCGCCAATCGCACGGTCTTCCGGCCTTCGCCGCTCTCGGGGCTGGGCACGCCGACGCCGTCCGCCGCCGCTACTCCAGCCCAGACCGCAGCTTCCGCCCCGCGCGCTCCCGTGCTCAGCGATGCAGGAATCCCGGCTCCCGCCACCCCGCGCGAGACGCGCGCCCCGATGGTCACCGAAGCGGGGCCGGTCCTCGCTCTGGCGGCGAGCATCCGTTCGGGCCGCGCCCGGATCGGGATGGCCGAGCTTCACCGCGAGGCGCAGGCCGGCATTGCCGCCTGGGACCGCGCGATCACCCCCCTCTACGGCGAGGACCTGCGCCGGACCGCGCGCAGCCTGCTCGCCGCGACGATCGACGACATTGCCGGCAACCTGCCCAACCTCGACGGAACCGCGGATACCTGGGCGGGCCGCAGCCTGAGCGACGAGTTCGGCCCGCACCCCGACGGAGAGGACGGGATTTGGCGCGCGCTCGACGCAGCGTTCGACAAGCCCGAGGACAATTACGACCTGATCGAGCTGGCTCACGCCTGCATCGCCGCCGGCTTCGAGGGCCGCTACCGCCGCTCGCCCGAAGGCAGGGCCGAGCTCGGCGAACGTCGCGAGCGCATGTACAAGGCGCTCGACCACACCCGCGCCCTGTCGCAGCGGTTCGTCTCGCCGCAATGGGTCGGGTTCGACGCCCCCCTGGGCAAGGTGAGCCTGATTAATTGGCTGGCGCTGGCAGTTGCCGCCGGGCTGGTCATCCTGCTCGCCGTCTATGTGCTCACGCACACGATGCGTACCTGACGAGGGGCCGTCTGATGAACCGCATCTTCTCAAGCTGGACCGCCGTTACCGGGCTGTTTGCCGCGGCACTGGTCATCCTGCTGTGCTTCGGCCTTCCGCTCTTCGTCCCCGCACTCCAGCCATTCGGCGTGCGCGCGGTGATCGCGCTCGTCGTCATCGGCATCTGGATCGTGCTGGTCATGGTCCGCCAGCGTCAGGCGCGACGGGCGAGCGACGAGATCGCGGCAGAGCTTTCCGGTGCCTCGGGCGCGCAGGAGGAAGCCGTCGTCACCCAGCGCATGCGTGATGCTATCGCCTCGTTCAAGCAGGCTTCGGGCGGCGCGCGCGACTATCTCTACAGCCGTCCGTGGTACGTCATTATTGGCCCGCCGGGCGCGGGCAAGACGACTGCGCTGCTCAATTCGGGGCTGCGCTTTCCGTTTGCCGACCAATCGCTCAAGGGCATCGGCGGCACCCGCAATCTCGACTTCTGGTTTGCCGACGAGGCGGCCATCGTCGATACCGCTGGTCGCTATACCTCTCAGGATTCCGATGCTTCGGCTGACAGCCAGGGATGGCGCAGCCTGCTCGCCCAGCTTCGCCGGAACCGCCCGAAGCAGCCGATCAACGGCGTCATCGTCGCGATCGGGGTGGACGAGTTGCTGAAGGCCGATCTCGCCGGGATCGACCGCCACGCGACCAGCGTCCGCCGCCGCCTTTCCGAGCTGCGCGCCGCGCTCGACGTCGATACGCCCGTGTACCTCCTCCTGACCAAGGCCGACCTGCTGGCCGGCTTCGTCGAGTTCTACGACGATCTCGAAGTCGAGGGCCGCCGCGCGGTGCTTGGTGTGACCCTGCCCGATCCCGACACGCGGCCGGCGCAGAACGCGATCGTGGCCGCATTCGACCGGATGGTCTCGGCGCAAGGCGCCCGTCAGGCGAAGCGGCTGAAGGAAGAAGCCGACGCGACCCGCCGCAGCCTGATCCTCGGCTATCCCTCTCAGCTTGCGGCGCTGCGCTCGCGTCTTGCGCGCTTCATGGAGGGCGCGTTCGCCTCGGGAGAGGCGGCGGGCACCCTGCGCGGATTCTACTTCACCAGCGGCGTCCAGGAAGGGGCGCCGCTCGACCGCATCCTGTCGGGCGTGGCGGAAATCTATGACGCGGCGCCAGCGCAGACCGGACAGTCGGGCCGCACCTACTTCCTCAACCGGCTGTTGCGCGAAGTCGTCTTTCGCGAAGCGGGACTGGTCCAGACCGGCCGCGCGGCGCGCGAGAAGCAGCGCCGCCAATTGATCGGCGCACTGGCCGCCGTGGCGATCTTCACGGTGATCGGCGTGGTGCTGATCGTGATGAGCGCGAAAGGCGCCTGACGGTGGCGCTGTTCCAGCGCAACACGCAGGCGCGGGCGGCTCCGCCCGCCGCGGGTGGGACGCTGGCGGACAGCTCGCTGCCCTCCGAGCCTTGGCTGTTCGGCAAGCTCCCCGCTCACGGCGATTTTCTCGTTCGCGGCGTTTCGGGCCCGCTCCGCGACCAGCTCGACGACTGGCTTGCCGCCGCGCTGGCCCGGGCCCGCGCCCGGTTCAGCGACGATTTCGACGCGCGCTATCTCGCCGCACCGGCCTGGCTCCTGATCGATCGCGGCGGCGACGGGGGATGGCGCGGGGCCGCTCTGTGTCCTTCGGTCGATGCGGTCGGGCGCCGCTTTCCGCTGTTCCTGGGTATTCCGGCCGCCGGTGCGGGCGAGGCCGCGGTGGCTGCGCGTCACTGCCTCGAACTCGCCGCCGCGGCCATCGGCAGCCGCTGGGACGCAGGCCGCCTCGACGAAGCCTTGCGCCAGCCGGTTCCCGCTTCGCCGCCTCCCGTCGATCCTCGTGAAGGCTGGAGCATCGAGGGCCAGGATGGCTCCTTCCTGACCGAACCCGGCCGTTTCCCCGAAGGGCTTATCGAACGAATGCTGGAGATCGCCGGATGACCGGATCAATCCGCGTCGAGGATTTCGCGACCACCGATGTCGGGCTTGCCCGGGCGGCGAACGAGGACAGCCACGTCAGCCTGCCTCGGGAACAGGCGTGGCTCGTCGCAGACGGCATGGGTGGGCACGAGAACGGCCAGTTCGCCTCGCAGGCGATCGTCGATGCGGTCGCTGCGACCAGCCTGCCCGAAGGGCTGGAAGCGGCGTGCGAAGAACTTGGCAACGCGGTCCACGCCGCCAACGCGCGGATCTTCGCCGCGTCGCAGGATGCGGGCAAGATGATGGGCTCCACTTTCGTCGCGCTCGTCCTGCGCGGCGATGAGTTCGCGGTTTTGTGGGCGGGCGACAGTCGCGCCTACCTCTACCGCGACCGCCAGCTCATCCCCCTTACCCGCGATCACAGCCAGGTCCAGGAACTGCTCGATCGCGGGCTGCTCGATCCCGAGGACCTGGCCGATCACCCGATGCGCCACATCCTTGCCCGCGCGGTCGGTGTCGAGGAAACGCTGTCGATCGACGCGATCCGAGACCGCGTGCGTCCCAACGACCTGTTTCTCCTATCGAGCGACGGCCTGCACGGGGTTATCGCGGACGACGAGATCGCCGCCATCCTCGACAAATCGGGCAGCCGCTCGGGCGAAGCGCTGGTCGCCGCCTGCCTGGCCCGCGGTGCGCCCGACAACGTCACCGTCATTCTGGTCCATGCCAACGAGCCGACCCTGCTCGCGCTTGCCGGAGAAGGAAGCGCATGATGAGCGAGAATACCCCCAAGGACGAAACCCCCGCCGGCGCGGGCGGCGGAGATGAGGCGACCCGCTTCATCCCTGCCGGCCAGGCCGACGACAAGACCCGCTTCGTGGCGGGCAGTGCCGCGGGTTCCGTGCCGCCGTCCACTCCCTCCACGCCGCCCGCAGGACAGGCGGCGCAGCCCGCCGGGCAGGCCCGGCAAATCCAGATCGGCGACGTTCTCAACCACACGTACGAGGTGCGCCGGTTCATTGCCCGTGGCGGGATGGGCGAGGTGTTCGAGGGCGTGAACGTCAACGCCGAGGATGACCGTGTGGCGATCAAGGTCATGCTGCCGCACCTGGCAGCCGATCCGCTGGTCCAGGCCATGTTCTCCAAGGAAGCGAAGACGCTGACGCGGCTGCGCCACCCCGGCCTCGTCCAGTACCGGTTGCTGGGGCGTGAGCCGACCCTAGGCGTAACCTACATCGTCACCGAGTTCGTCGACGGGGTGAACCTGTCCGAAGTGCTGCGCACGCTGGATGCCGCGCCTGCCGATCAGGTGGCGATGCTGCGCCGCCTCGCGGCGGCGCTCGGCGCCGCGCACGAACTCGATGCGATCCACCGCGATATCGCGCCGGACAACGTCCTTCTTGAAGGCGGCCGGCTCAAGGACGCCAAGATCATCGACTTCGGCATCGCCAAGGACCTGGATCCCAGCTCCAAGACGATCGTGGGCGAAGGGTTCGCCGGCAAGC
The DNA here is from genome assembly GCF_042652045.1 of Novosphingobium tardum. NCBI lineage: Bacteria > Pseudomonadati > Pseudomonadota > Alphaproteobacteria > Sphingomonadales > Sphingomonadaceae > Novosphingobium > Novosphingobium tardum. The sequence continues at coordinate 929,543 of NZ_JBHSDR010000003.1, forward strand.
TCGGCTATGTCGCGCCGGAGCAGCTCGGTTCCTACAATCGTTCGGTCGGCCCGTGGACCGACGTCTATTCGCTGGGCCTGGTGATGCTGGCGGTCGCGCAGAAGCGCGACGTGGACATGGGCGGCTCGCTCGCCGACGCGTTCGAGAAGCGCCAGTCGATCCCCGACCTTTCCGCTGCGCCCGAGGAATTGCGCCCGGTGCTGGCGCGGATGCTGGAACCCGATCCCGCCAACCGGCTGCGCTCGATGGACGAAGTGCTCGCCGCGCTTTCCGGGCAGGGACCGGAAACGACCGGGCTGCATCACGCCCCTCGGGTCCACGCCGGCGCAACGGTGCTGACGCCCGACGCCTCGCCCCAGCGCCAGGGCGGCGGCAAAGGCCTCTTGTATGGCGGGATCGCCGCAGCGCTCGTCGCGCTTGCGGCAGGGGGCTGGTTCATGTTCGGCGGCGGTGGCGGGACCAGCGGCGGCGCTGGCGGCGGTGATGGTGCGGCAAGCGAGCGTGCGGCGCGCACCGCGATCCTGGCCGGGCTTCCCAAGGTCGAATGCAGCTGGCTCGATATCGCCTCGCTCCATGCCCAGGGCGATACGGTCGATTTCGCGTTGCGCGGCGTGGCGGGCAAGCCCGCGGCGGCGGAAACGCAGATCGACGGCCTGCTGGCCGCTGCTGGGCTGACTGCAGGCAAGGCTGATTTCGATGACGTGAGCCGGATCGACGTGAAGGACTGCGGGCCGATCGAGGCCTTCCGGCAGATTCGCGATTACGACGGCAACCGCCTCACCGTCAGCCAGCGCAAATACGAGATGAAGAAGCTCGGCGCCAACTATGCCGACGCGGGCGACCTTGCCGCGGTTCCGATCGTCGAGATCGACCTCAGCGACTACGACGGTGACGTCGGCCTGTTCGGGCTGGAGGAAAGCGGCGAGATCCAGCCGATCATCACCAGCCGCAGCCAGCTCGTCCCCGGCGACGGGATCGCCGAGCCGCGCAAGGACGTCTTCCGGCTATCGGTCCAGACCGACCACAAGGGCTGGTCGGGCGTCCTGCTCCTCAAGGGCAAGGGCCCGTTCGACGCCAAGATGTTGAGCAAGCCCGCGGGCGAGAGCGATCGCAACCAGATCGACGAGTTCCTCGATGCGGCGGACAAGCGCGAGTGGAAGTCCGAAATGATCTGGTACCGGACGGTGGACGAGCAGCCCGGCTGAACGCGCGGCATCAGCCCCCGCGGCTGATCTCGTCATAGGCTCGGCGGAACTCCTTGGCGAACATGTCCATGAAGGCCTCGTCCGATTCGAACGCGACTCCGCTGAACTCGCGCTCGTAGGACTTCCACAGCGCGGCATCGCGCGCGGCGGGCAATATCTTCTCCAGGATGCCGCGCCGGTCCGCGCGCGTCCGGATCGACTTGGGCGAGAAGCGGTCCAGCGTGGCCCGAAGCGCGCCCTGCATCGCCCGCAGAGTGGCGAGCTGATGCGCCTGAAGGTCCTGGAACGCGTCGTCGATCGCCCGTTCGGCCGACATGAACCCGCGCTCGGGCGGGTTGAGCATGTGCTGCATCGCCTGTTCGGGCGTGCGGACGAACTTGAGCGGATTGTTCCCCTCGATCTCGAGCCCGGTGCCTTGCGCGCCCATCTGGCTCTTGGCGCGAGCCCGTGCCTCGAGCATCACGACCATCCCGGCGACCAGACGGCGCAGCAGCGCGCCCGCCTGGCCCAGCACCGCCCCCGGCTCCTGCCGCATCAGCGCGGGATCGACCCCTGCGCCGCCCAGCATCGCCGCCATGCCCGCTGCTGCCGACGAAGCGTGCTCGTCCGCGCCTGCCGCGACCGGCGCGGCGGGCGGGGCTGCAGCCTCGGCCGAAGCGCCGATGCCTGCGCGTGCCCAATCGATCGCATTGCTTGCGGCTACCCGGTTCCACACGTCGCTGTCGGCCTTGGCCGAGGGGGCGGGAGCGGGAGCCGGCGCTGCCACGGGCGGGGGCGGGGGCGGAGGTGGGGGAGGAGGAGGTGGTGGTGGTGGCGGTGGTGGTGGTGGAGGCGGCGGAACCGCGGGAGCGGCCTCTGCCGGCGTCATCGCGGCCACGATCTCGTACCGGCCGATGCGAATGACGTCGCCTTCGCGAATTCGATGCGGCGCGGACAAGCGTGCCTGATCGTCGTTGACGAAGGTGCCGTTGGTGCTGCTGTCGATCAGATCGTAGCCGCCGTCGCGACAGACGATGTCGCAGTGCCGCGACGAGATGTGCAGGTCGGGATCGGGAAGCGACCAGTCCGCGCTGGCGGCGCGCCCTATGGTGGCGCCCTTGGGCCCGACCTCGAGCGCGAGCGGCGAGCCGTTGTCGAGCTTCTCGGCGTTGCGGATCGTCAGCGTCAGCATGCGCGGCTCGCAGGGGCCGGCAGCGTCTCTGAGCGAATTGTGCGCATCGAAGGGCTTCCTCCAGACTTTCGGCCGGGGGCGGCAATCCAGGGTGCAGCGAGGTTTCCCCGCGGCGCCTGCCCCACGCGGTTCGCTCGCTAGCATGGCCGGCGCACCGGATAAAGGATGCCGCGAAGGCCGCTGGCGCGCGCTTGCGCGGGGGGTCCGTCGCCCACCTCGTTCGGTTCGTCGCAATCCCGCAGTCCCAACGCGGGATTGGCTTGACCCTGCCGCATGCGGGGGACAGAACTCCTCGCGAAACCGGCAGGTGACGGCCGGTATTCCCTGCAGGGGCCCTTCGGGTCGCCAATTCGAAGTCCCCGTGGGAAACAGGGCGGGAACGTCATCGAAAGGCAGCCGAAACGGCGCCGTCTGGCGTTCCCGTCCTCTCACCTTTTCCGATTCGCTAGATCTTTCGTGCGCGCTCCACGAGCTCGGCTTCGGTCAGGAGCTGAGGCAGCACTTCGCCTTGGGGCGCGTTCGGCGAATACCACAAGTAAAGCGGGACGCCTGCCGCGCCATTTTCACCGAGGAAGCGGGTGATCTCGGGCTCTCGGCGGGTCCAGTCACCGCGCAGGCTGCGCACCCCGGCTGCACGAAACGCGGCTGCCGTTCCGGGGCTTTCTATCGCGGCGCGCTCGTTCACCTTGCAGGTCAGGCACCAGTCCGCGGTAAAATAGACGAACACCGGCTTGCCCGAGGCACGCGCGCGGGCGAGCGCATCGCGTGAGAAATTGCGTGAATTGAGTGCATCGGTTTCCTGGCTCGGCGGCGTGGCCGACACGGTTGGCGGCAAGGCGATCACGCCGAGCAGGGCCAATGCGGCAAAGCCCGCCGTCGCGCGTCCCGCCGGACGGCCGGCATGCTGGTTTCGCCCGATCCTGACGAGGACCGCGATGAGCGCAACTGCCAGTAACGCGCTGGCCGCGAGAAATCCGATCCCGCCGATCCGCCAGGCGAGCCAGGCAAGCGCCAGTGCGGTCAGACCCATCGGAACCGCCATCGCGTGTCGGAAACGTACCATCCACGGCCCGGGACGCGGCATCAGGCGGCGCAGCGGCGGGACGAGGGCGAGCGCAAGAAACGGCAGCGCGAGCCCGAGGCCGAGCGCGCCGAAGACCGCCAGCGCGGCCGCGGGGGGAAGGACCAGCGCCGCGCCCATCGCCGCAGCCATGAACGGCCCGGTGCATGGCGTCGCGACGAACGCGGCAAGCAGCCCGGTGGCAAAGGCGCTTCCGCCCCCGCTCCTCTCCATCAGCATCGGCAGTTCGTAAAGCCCCGCAAGGTTGGCGGTGATAGCGATCGCCAGCATCAGCAGCCCGGCAACGACCAGCGGTTCCTGCAACTGAAACGCCCAGCCCACCTGCTCGCCCGCGGCGCGCAAGCCCAGCATCGCTGCGCCTAGCGCGAGACAGGCGAGGATCACCCCTGCGGTATAGGCCAGGCCGTCGCGCCGGGCCTTGCCGCCGTCGGCGTTCGTGCCCGCCAGCGACAGCGCCTTGAGGCTGAGGATCGGAAAGACGCAGGGCATAACGTTCAGCAGGAGTCCGCCAAGGAGCGCGCCGCCGAGCAGGGCAAGCAGGCCGGCGGTCGACATCGCGGCAGGTTCGCTCGCCGCCCCGGCCAGCGGGGTTCCCGCCGGGGGGACCCCGCCGGGCAGCGCACGGACGGTCAGCCCGCCCGCGCCGTCGCCTGTGCCGAAGGCCAGGACCGCGTCCAGCGCCTCGGGCGAAGCGGCTCCGGCCGCCGGCTTCAGTTCGACGATCAGGCTGTCGCCGCGCCGCGAAAAGACCTGCGGGGCAGCGTAATCGGCCACCCGCTCGTTCGCGACGAACAGGTGCGGCCGCGCCAGGGCCAGGCTGGCGGGGAGCGGTATCGCCAGGCGAACCTTGCCGTCCTGTAGTGCGAACGCCGATGTCTCCGCCATCGGCGCAGGAAGCTTGCGGCGCCAGCCATCGAAGCGCGGATCGCGCGCGCCGGGCGTGCCGACCGTGATCGTGGTGGCGAGCTGCGCTTTCTCGGGCACGCAGACCTCGCGCGTGCAGGCGAGCCAGTCGGCCGCGACGGTGATCGGCAGAACGGACCCCGCCACGGACCCGCGCGGCACCGTAAACGGCACCAGAACCGCATACTCGCGCTCGTAGACGTGGTTCATCAGGCCCGAGATCAGCAGGGTCTGGGGGACGGGATAAAGCGGCTTGCCGGTGCTCGCGCCGTTGGGCAGCGACCATGCCAGGCCCATGCCGAACCCGGCGTCTCCGGGATTTTCCCAGTACCCGTGCCAGGTCGGCTCGGGACGCATGTGGAGCGCCAGTGCCACGGTTTCGCCCGGCGCGGCGACGGTGCGTTCGGGGACCAGTTCGGCGGCGATATGCGTGGGGGCGGCAAGCGCCGGGGCCGTGCCCACGGCAAGGGCGGCCAGCACCAGCAGGCTTCGCAGCAATCGGCGCACGCTAGACAAGGTTTCCTCCGCGCCATCGGACATGCGCTTGCGTCGCGCGTCGCCCGGGGCCATCACGCCATATGCGTCGCGCCCGGTCCGGGCAACGTCCGTATTTGCGAATCGAAGAGAGGCCGTTCATGCGCGTCCGCGCCCGTTTACTGACATTTCTCGCCTTGTCCGCGTTTCCGCTGGGCCTTGCCGGCTGCGCCACCGCCCCCGCCCAATCCGTCTCTCCTCCGCTCGCCGCCGCGCCGATCCCGGCGGCCGAACCCGCCGCCGTCCCCTCGGGTCCGCCGCGTCTCATCGTCGCGATCTCGGTCGACCAGTTTTCCGCCGATCTCTTCGCCCAGTACCGCTCGCGCTACACCGAGGGCCTTCGCCGGCTTCAGCAGGGCGCGGTCTTCCCCGCCGGCTACCAGAGCCACGCGGCGACCGAGACCTGTCCGGGCCATTCGACGATCCTGACCGGTGATCACCCCGCGCGCACCGGGATCATCGCCAACAACTGGTTCGATCTTGGCGCCGCGCGCGACAAGAAGAGCATCTATTGCGCCGAGGACGAGACAAAGGCCGCGTCCGATCCGAAAGACTACGTCGCATCGGTCGGCCATCTGCTCGTGCCCACGCTGGGCGACCGGATGAAGGCCGCCGACCCGCGCACCCGCAGCGTGGCGGTGGCGGGCAAGGATCGCGCCGCGTTGATGATGGGCGGGCGCACGCTCGACCAGGTCTATTGGTGGAAGGGCAGCGGCTTCGCCACGCTTGAAGGCCGCACGCTCGGCCCCTCGGCGCTGGCTGAGAACGAGGCGGTCGCGGCGCAGCTTGCGGTCCCCGCCGCCGCGATGCCGCTTCCCGGCGATTGCACGGCGATGGATCGCCCGATCCAGGCGGGCAAGGTCACGGTCGGCACCGGCCGCTTCGCTCGCGGGGCGGGCGAGGCCAACCAGTTCCGTATCTCGCCCGCGCTCGATGCGGCGACCGTGGATCTCGCCAAGAAGGTCATCGCCGAGATGGACCTTGGCACGGGTGCCGCGACCGACATCATCGCGGTCGGGTTGTCCGCCACCGACTACATCGGCCACGCCACCGGCACCGAGGGGACCGAGATGTGCATCCAGATGCACGCGCTCGACCACGCGGTGGGCGACCTCCTGTCGTTCCTCGAAAGTCGCGGCATCGATTACCAGGTCGTGCTGACCGCCGATCACGGCGGCTTCGACGTGCCCGAGCGGCTCGACATTCAGGGCCTGCCCCATGCGGCTCGCGCGGTGCCGGCACTGGTGCCTGAGGCGCTGGGCAAGGCGATCGCAGAGAGGCTGAAGATCGCGGTCAAGGGACCCTTGATCCTGGGCGACGCGCCGTTCGGCGACCTCTATTTCAACCGCGCACTGACCGCGCGGCAGAAGACGCAGGTCTTTGGCGAGCTTAAGCGCGAGGCGCTGGCCCAGCCCCAGGTCGCAGCCGTGTTTTCCGCCGCGGAAATCGCGGCCACGCCGCCGCCAACCGGTTCGCCCGAGACCTGGACGCTCATCCAGCGGGCGCGCGCGTCCTACTATGCGCCGCGTTCGGGCGACGCGGTGATGCTGCTCAAGCGCGCGATCGTGCCGATCCCCGTGCCTGCGCCTGGCTATACCGCCACACATGGTTCGCCCTGGGACTATGACCGGAGGGTTCCGATGCTGTTCTTCCGCCCCGGCATGACCGGTTTCGAGCAGCCCAATGCGGTTGAGACGGTCGATATCGCGCCCACACTGGCCGCACTGATCGGCCTTTCGTCCGAGCCCGGCGCCTTCGACGGACGCTGTCTCGATCTCGATCCCGGCGCGGCGACGACCTGTGCCCGCTGATCCGGCTTCCGCGCGCGGCGAGCGCCGCGACGTCGTCATCCTGGGCGGCGGACTGGTCGGCATGACCCTGGCGATCGGGCTGGCCCGCGCCGGGATCACGAGCCACGTCATCGACCGCGCCGAGCCCGCCAGCGTGACCGGCGAGGGCTTCGACGGACGCGCCTCCGCGATCTCCACCGCAAGCTGGAACCTGTTCACACATTTGGGCCTGGCCGAACGGCTGGAGCCCAAGGGCTGCCCGATCGCGGCGATTGCGGTCAACGACGCCATGCGACCGGGCAGGATCGACTTTCGCCCGGACGAGCGGGACGAGGGCGATGGCGCCCTTGGCCGGATGTTCGCCAACCGCGAGCTTCGCCTGGCGCTATTCGCGATCGCCGCCGAATGTCCCGAGATCGCGTTTCATCCCGGCGTAGAGGTTCTCTCGCGCGAGCGGGGCGCGCACGGCGTCGTGGTGACCCTGTCCGATGGCCGCACGCTGGGCGGAAGCCTGCTGGTCGCCGCCGAGGGGCGCAATTCGCCGACGCGCGACGGGGCCGGGCTGAACATCGCCAAGTGGGACTACCGCCACCGGGCCATCATCGCCGGGCTTGCTCACTCCATCCCCCACGGCAACGTCGCCTGGGAGATCTTTTATCCCGCCGGGCCGTTCGCGTTGCTGCCCATGCTGGACGACGACGCCGGCCGCCATCGCAGCGCGCTGGTCTGGACCGTCGCCGAAAGCGACGCGGCGGGGGTGCTGGCGATGTCCGAGACCGCGTTCCTGGCCGAGGCGCGCGAGGCGATGGGTGGTGTCCTGGGCGAGATCGCGCTCGCCAGTCCGCGCTCGAGCTATCCGCTTGGCTTCCACCACACGGCGCGGATCGTCGCCGACCGTCTTGCGCTGGTGGGCGATGCCGCGCATGGCATCCATCCCATCGCCGGGCAGGGGCTTAACCTGGGCTTGCGCGATGCGGCGGCGCTGATCGAGGTGATCTCCGACGGGATGCGCCTGGGGCTCGAGCCGGGCGATGCGCAGGTACTGGCGCGCTACGAACGGTGGCGTGCAGTCGATGGCTTCACGGTTGCCCTTGCGACCGACGGGCTGACCCGCCTGTTCGGGATTCCGGGACGGCTGCCGTCGCTCGTGCGGCGGATCGGGATGGCGGGAGTGCAGCGCATGCCGCCGCTCAAGCGCTGGTTCATGGACGAGGCTCGGGGCGTTTCGGGCACCCTGCCGCGATTGCTCCAGCCGGCTTGAGGTTTCAGAAAGTCGCTTCGGCCGCGCTTGCCGGGGGGACCGCGCCGGTCGGTGCCGCGATCGGGCTGGGCGCCGAAACCTTGGCGCCGGCTTCGTCACGCAAGGTGCGCGGTTCGAGGATCGCGGCGGTCTCGATCAGGTCGAGCGCGCGCTGCGCCCGGACATAGCGCCGGGCCATCACGATCCAGTTCTCCGCTGCGGCGCGGCCGGGCAGGCGCTCGACCTCGCCGATCGCCGCATCCACCCGGCCCGTGTCGAGGAACATCCGCGCGCGGTCGATCCGCCGCTCTGGCGCGGGCGAGGGGGTGCCCACCCGGCGCACGACGAACAGGTTGGCGACCTCGCGGCCCACCCGCTGGAACAGGTCGGCGCTGGCCGGGGCATGGGTGATCGTGGGGGCCAGCGCGTCCAGACCCTGGGTCAGCATGTCGAGCGTGACCGGGCTGGCGGCCACCTCGGTAAGGGTCTGGACCGCGTTGGGCTGGGCATTGCCGAAGCGCAGCTTGAGCTGGTCCTCGAGATAGCCGAGCGGGGTTCCGCGCTCGATCGCGCGGCGTGCGGCGAAAGCGATCAGGAGGCCCTCGGCACGGGCGGCGTTGCCTTGCGCGGCATCGGCCTGGAGATTGAGCTGGGTCATCCGCTGCTCGAGCTCGGCCATGCGAACGCCTAGCGCGACTTGCGTGGCATCCTGCACCTGCTCTGCCGGGATGGGAGCCGGCTGCGCGGCTACCGGCTGCGGCTGACCTGCGGGCGCCGCGCTGGTCATGGGCGTCCTGGTCGTGAAGGTCACGTATCCGGCGCGGTGGCCGATCCACAGCGCCGCGGCGCCTCCGAGAAGGAGCGCGACAAGCAGCGCAACGATGGTGAACTGTGTCGTCGACGACCTGTCGGATCGTTGGCGCGTCACCGCCGACGGCGGCTCCGCATAGATATCGTCCTGCATCCGGTTTACGGCTTCGCTCTGGTTTATGACCCCTGACGGGGGGTCTGGCACAGTTCGCGGGCCATGGCCAGAAGCGAGACATCGCGCGGCTCGGGTGCGACGGCGACTTGTCTCCAGCCGGGACCTGCTGCATCGGCGACGCGCGGCGCGAGGCAGGCCAGCGCGATCTCCTGGCGACGCAACCCGAGACGGTCGACCTCGCGGGCAAAGTGGACGGCCGCCTCTCCAGAATGAAGCGCCACGACGGCCCCGGCCGAAAACAGGCGCGCGGCATCGGCCGGAAGGGGAAGCGGGCGGACCCGGTAGACGACGCGCGTCGTCACGTTGAGCCCGGGCACGGGAGCCAGCGCGACGTGCGCCTCTCCTGCCAGCCGGAGGGCATGGCGGCGGCCGTCGCGCTGCGCAGGCGCGAGGCACGACTGGAGGCCGCCGCGCCCCGTATGAGCCACTTCGAAACCTGCGGCCCTTGCCGCTGCGGCGGTTTCCTCGCCAACCGCGTAGACCGGCAGCGTGGAAAGCCCGCGCAGCCCCTCGCCGCCATGGCGCAGCGCGTTGGCGCTGCCGAGCAGCAGCGCGTCGCAGGCGTCGAGGCCGTCGGCGTTCCACGCGACCGGCTCGACGCTGAACAGGGGAAAGCCCGCGGCTTCCAGTCCCAGCGCTTCGGCGGCGGCCAGCGTCGCGCGGTTGCCCGGCTCGGGCCGGACGACGACGAACGGCCGAGCGCTCACCCGTCGTTCGCGTGGGCGTGGAACCAGCGGGCGATCTCGGGGCCGCCGCGCGTGAGTAGGTCGGCCGCCAAGCGCGCGGGGCCGTCGGCGTCGTCGATGGAGAATTCCAGGGTGCCGTCCACCCGCGCCGCGCCGTCGGGCGAAAGCAGCGCGGCGCGCAAGGTCACCGTGCCGTCTTCGCAAGACGTCAGTACGGCAATCGGGCTGTGGCAGCTTCCGCCCAATGCGGCGAGCAGCGCGCGCTCTGCCATCACCGCAGTGCGGCTGGGCGCGTGGTCGATGGTGGCAAGCGCGGCACGCATCGCCTCATCGTCGGCCCGGCATTCGATCCCGATCGCGCCCTGAGCCGGGGCGGGCAACCAGTCCTCGGTGGAAAGCGGTGTGCCGACGCCGGTTTCGCCCAGGCGTGCGAGGCCCGCTGCGGCGAGCAGGGTTACGTCGACCTCGCTCGCCGCGAGCTTGGCCAGCCGCGTCGCGACGTTCCCGCGGAGCGAGACGACCTCGACGTCCGGCCGGGCATTGAGCATGAGAGCGGCCCGCCGGGGGGCCGAGGTTCCCACGCGCGCGCCCTGCGGGATCGCGGCCACGGTGGCCGCGCCAATCAGCACGTCGCGGACGTCGGCGCGCGGCAGGACGGCGGCAATGACCAGCTCGTCCGGGCGGAACGTCTCGACGTCCTTCAGCGAATGAACGGCCGCGTCGATCCGGCGCTCGAACAGCGCCTGGTCGAGTTCGCGCGTCCACAGCGCCTTGCCGCCGATCTCGGCCAGCGGACGGTCCTGGATCCGGTCGCCGCTGGCGATGACTTGGACGAGTTCGATCGCATCTTCGGAGAGGTCCAGCGCAGCGCGCAGGCGGTCCCGGGTTTCCTCGGCCTGGGCCATGGCGAGGGGAGAACGCCGGGTTCCCAGGCGCAAGGGCAGGCGGTGCGGCGGGAGGGTCATCGGGGCGCGGTCATGCTGGGCTCGGCTTGCCCTAACCGCGATTGTCGTTCAGGGGAAGGCGGCGATGGCGCTGATCCTCGGGATAGAATCAAGCTGTGACGAAAGCGCGGCTGCAGTGATCGACAGCAGCGCCGCGGGTTTCGCCGCGCGCGTCGTCGCCCAGCACATCGCCTCGCAGGACGAAGCGCACCGGCCCTACGGCGGCGTGGTCCCCGAGATCGCGGCCCGCGCGCACGTCGAGAAGCTGTCCCCGCTGATCGCCGCGACCCTTTCCGATGCCGGACTGACGCTCGACGATCTCGATGCGGTCGCGGCCACTGCCGGCCCCGGTCTGATCGGCGGCGTCATGGTGGGTCTCGTCACCGGCAAGGCGCTGGCGATGGCCGCCGGCAAGCCGCTGATCGCGATCAACCATCTCGAAGGCCACGCCCTGTCGCCCCGGCTGGCCGATCCGACGCTGGCTTTCCCCTACTGTCTCCTCCTGGTCTCCGGCGGGCACTGCCAGATCGTGGAAGTACGCGGGGTGGGCGACTATCGCCGCCTCGCCACCACCATCGATGACGCGCTGGGCGAGGCGTTCGACAAGACGGCCAAGATCCTCGGCCTCGGCTATCCCGGCGGCCCCGCGGTCGAACGGCTGGCCTTGCAGGGCGATCCGCGCGCGGTGCCGCTGCCGCGACCGCTGCTGGGCAGCGACGAGCCGCACTTCTCGTTCGCCGGGCTCAAGAGCGCGGTCATGCGCGCCAAGCTGGCCGGGGCGCATGCCGATGCCGATATAGCCGCGGCGTTCCAGCAGGCCGCGATCGACTGCGTGCTCGACCGCACCCGGCGGGCGCTGACCACGCTTTCGGGCATGACCGCGCTCGTCGTGGCGGGCGGGGTCGCCGCCAACGCGGCGATGCGCGCCGCGCTCGAAGGGCTGGCGGCGGATGCCGGCCTGCGCTTCGTCGCTCCCCCGCCCGCGCTCTGCACCGACAACGCGGCCATGATCGCCTGGGCCGGAGCTGAACGCTTCGCGCTCGGGCAGGACGATCCGCTCGACCTTGCCGCCCGGCCGCGCTGGCCGCTCGACGAGCAGGCGACGCCGGCGCGCGGCGCCGGGGTGAAGGGATGAGCGCGGCTGTCGCCGTCGTCGGCGCGGGCGCGTGGGGCACCGCGCTGGCGCAAGTGCTGGCGCGCGATGGGCGAGAGGTCGTCCTATGGGCGCGCGAGGCCGAACTCGTCGGCGCGATCAACGACGACCGCCGCAATCCGTTGTTCCTGCCCGGCATCGAGCTTGCGCCGTCGATCCGGGCGACCGGTGATTTGGCCGAGGCTGCCACCGCGCCGGTGATCCTGCTGGTTACCCCCGCGCAGCATCTTTCCGCCACGATCGCGGCGCTCCCCGACGTTGCGGGCCGCGACCTTGTGCTTTGCGCCAAGGGGATCGAGGCGGGGACGCTGCGCCTGATGGGCGAGGTCGCGCGCGATGGGGCGCCGGGCGCGGCGCTGGCAGTCCTGTCCGGGCCGACTTTCGCGGCCGAGGTCGCCACAGGCCTCCCCACCGCGGTCACGCTCGCGTGTTCGGGCGGCGAAAAGCAGTGGGACCGACTGGCCCCGCTCGTCGCCGGCCCGGCCTTCCGGCCCTACTATTCCGACGACATCGTCGGCGCGGAGATCGGCGGCGCGGTGAAGAATGTCTTGGCGATCGCCTGCGGGGTCGTCGACGGCCTGCAACTCGGCCAGAACGCGCGGGCCGCGCTGATCAGCCGGGGCTTTGCCGAAATGCTTCGCTTCGGGCTGGCGATGGGCGCGCGGGCCGAAACGCTCGCGGGGCTAAGCGGGCTGGGCGATCTCGTCCTCACCTGCTCGTCGGTCGCCAGCCGCAATTATTCGCTGGGCAAGGCGCTGGGCGAAGGGCAGAGCGCCGACGCCGTGCTGGCCGCGCGCAACAGTGTGGCCGAGGGCGCGCATACCGCGCCGGTCCTGGCCAGCCTTGCCGCCGCGAAGGGAGTCGCCATGCCGATCGTCGCCGCCGTCGTCACGCTGCTCGATGGCGGCGCGCCTGCCCGCGAGGTCGTGGCGTGGCTCCTCGCGCGGCCTCTGCGCGCCGAACAGGGCGGCTGACGCTTGCCCGATCAGTCCGCTACCGCACCGTCGAAGGACATCGCCGCGCTCGCCAAGGGCGGGCGGACCAACTTCTTCGGCTTTCTTCTGCGCCTTGCCGCACGCTTGCCGTTCCTGTTCATCGCCGGGCGCCTCTACGGCCCCGAAAACCTCGGCCGCTTCGCTTCGGCGGTGATCGTCGTGGAGTTCGCGGCGCAACTCGCGACGCTTGGCCAGAAGCGCGGCCTGGCCCAGCAGCTCGCGCGCGGGGACGAGGACCCCGCCTGCGTGATCGCGGACGGCCTGCTCCTGAGCCTGGCGATCTCGGCCATCCTCGCGCTCGTCCTGTGGCTGTTTCCGCTGCCCCTGTTCCCCAGCGGCAACTACGATCCTTACGAACGGCTGCTGCCGCTGGTGATCTTTCCCATCGCGGCGGGCGACATCGCCCTCGCAGCGCTGGCCTACCGCTACGACATCGGCGCGACGGTGCGCGCACGTTCGATCGTCGAGCCGTGGACCCTGTCGATTGCCGCCGGAGTCTTCTATTTCATCACCCCCGCCGACGGGCTCATCCTGTCCTATTTCATCTCGATGACCGCGGCGATGGTCACTGCCCTGGTGCCGCTGGTCAAAAGCTACGGGTTGCCCCACGGATGGAAGCCCCACCCGCTCGATATCGGGCGACAGGCGGTGGCGAACCTGCCGATCGCGGGCGCCGACATGGTGGAATCGGGCACGCGCAAGCTCGACATCGCGCTGCTCGGCGCGTTCGCTCCGCCATCTGTCGTCGGGGTCTATTACGTCGCCCAGCAGATCGCGAGCCTGCCGCAGAAGCTGCGCACCAGCTTCGAGCCGATCCTCGGCCCGGTGATCACCCGCAACCTGGCGGAAGGCAACATGGCCGCGATTGCCAAGCAGGTCTGCCAGGTGGGCTTCTGGATCACCGCGGCGCAGGCGGGCATCGCGCTGGCGCTAGGCATCCCCGGACCGGCGGTCATGGGCCTCGTGGGTCCGAATTTCGTCGGCGGCACCGGGGCGGTCAACTTCCTGCTCCTGGCCGAAGTCGTGGCGGCGACCGCGGTGGTGAGCGAGGCGGCGCTGATCTACCTCGCGCCGCTGCGCAACCTCCTGATCTCGCTGGCTATGATTGTGCTGCAGGGCGCGCTGACCGTCGCCCTGGTGCTGACCGTACGCAGCCTGAACCTGCCCCCGCTTTGGTCGGCGGCGGCAGCGGCGGCGGCGCTCATGCTCAGCCTCGCGCTGTCGAGCGTCGCCAAGGCGCTGCTGCTGGGCCGGATTCTCCAGCGGCCGATCAACAACTGGCGCTGGGCGCTGGTGTGGGCCTGCGCGCCCGCGGTGCTGGTCGGATGGGGCGTGCGCCAGTTGCCCGAATGGGCCCAGCTCGCGTTCGGCATTCCCGCCATTCTGGGGATCTATGGCTTCGTCATCTGGCGCCGGGGCTTCGGACCCGAGGACCGCGTCCTCTTCCGCCGCGAGGCCGCCGCCGAAACCGCGCCCGCCAGCAGCACGGCATGACCGGTTCGCGCGCCAAGTTGCCATCACGACACAAGAATCTTTAGAACGGACGCATCGTGAAGGATGGATACAAGATTCTCCTGGGCGCGGTCGCGGCCGCCTGCGTCTCGGTAACCAGCCATGCGCTGGTCAACCCCGGTCTGATCGCCAGGCTCAACGCCGACGCGCGCGCCGCGCTCGATGCCAACGGCGGCCGCCGGGTAGGGGTCAGCTTCACCAGCGGCGGGGGATGGCTGACGCGGCACCCCTCGCTTTCGACCGGGCGGCGGCTGTCGGACGGCGAACGGGCCAGGCTGGCGCGGATTGTTGCCGCGCTGGATGGCATCGGCGCCACATGGTGGCGTCGCGCACCCGGACTCGCTGCTGAAAAGGCGCAGGCCGCAACCGCCGCGCCGCTCCCGCCGGATCATTGCCAGAACGGGGTCGATGCTCTGCTGAAAGTGCGCACGATCCGCTTCGCCAGCGCCAGCGCGGGCATCGATCCTGCCAGCAACGCCCTGCTCGACGAGGTCGCCGCCGCGCTGAAACCGTGTGGAGGCAGCGTGGTGGAGATCGCGGGACACACCGATGCTCAGGGCGATCCCGCCGCGAACGGCGCGCTGAGCGAGGACCGCGCCTATGCCGTGCGCGATGCGCTGATCACGCGGGGCATGCCGCCCAGCCAGCTCGTCGCGCGCGGGTACGGCGCCGAGCGCCCGCTTGCCGGCCTGCGGCCCGACGATCCCGCCAATCGCCGGATCGAGTTTTCGGTCGTCGCGACCGAGCCGCTGCGCCCGACACCGATCGACACCCCGGTTGCGCGCTGAGCCGCCTTGCCGATAGGAGAGGCGCGATGCCGCTTTGGATAGAGACAATCGTGCTGATGCTGATCGCGCACGCCTTGGGGCTTGCCGCGGGGTGGATGAAATGGGGCGCGCGGCGCGATTGAGCGGGACCGCAGTTTGCTTGGGGAAGGATGCGCGAAATGCTTGAACTGATCGAGGCCAACTGGATCGCCTTCGTGATCGTGCTGCTGCTCGGCGTGGCGGTGGCCTGGTGGGTCTGGGGCCGCCGCCCGGCCGAGCGCGTTCGTGCCCATACGCCGGACGTGCTGACCCCCGGGGCGGCCCCGGCGCAGCGCAACAACGAGTTGCTCGAAATGCCGCCCGCATCGGCATCCCCCGACACCGTCCTCGCCCCGGCGAGTGCGCCGGCGATGGCGGGGATCGAGCAGGTGATCGCGGCGGCGGCCGCGCAGGAAGTGAACGACGCCTCCGCCGCCAGCGCGCCTGCGGCCGCCGACGCGCCCGTTCCGCCCGCCAACCGTCCGGGAATCGCTCCCGCCAGCGGCGCCCCCGACGACCTGACTCGGATCAAGGGCGTGGGTCCCAAGCTGAACGCACTGCTCGGCGAACTGGGCGTCACCCGGTTCGATCAGATCGCGGGCTGGAAGGATGCCGACGTCGCCATCGTCGATCCCTATCTCGGCGCGTTCAAGGGCCGGATCGTACGCGACAACTGGGTCGACCAATGCGGCTATCTCGCCCGGGGGGACACCGCCGGGTTCGAAAGCAAGTACGGGAAGCTCTAGCCCGACCCCGGAATCCGGCGCCCGGTTTCGGCGGGCGCGGGCGCCAGGGTTGGCCCCGACGCCGGCGCGACTTCACCGGGTTCCGGCGTCGCTTCGGCGTCCCGCCCGACGGCGCAGCGGTCGATCACTTCCGCCGCCGGCCCCATCGCCGGCAGTTCGAGCATGCCCGCACCAGGCAAGGTCGCCTTCATCGCCCCGCCGCGCAGCACTTCGACCTTCGGATCGTCAAGCGGGATTGTACCGCGCCATTCGTTGGCGCCGCCCGTCAGGCGAACCGCGTCGACCTTGAGCCGCAGGATGCCTTTCGCGCTCTGGAACGCGAACAGCGCCTTCGCACCAGGATCGGCGGGCGCGTGGCGGACGATCGCCAGCATCGGGCGCGGCCCGGCCCAGTCCTCGCACGAGATCGACAGCAGAGCCGGCCCCTGCGGGGGTCCGAACCACGCGGCACGGGCCGATTCCGCGTGAGTCCAGACCGATCCCTCCAGCGTGGCGGGAGGCGCCGGGGTCTCTTCGATCGCCGGGGAAAGCTCCTCGACCGGAATCTTCACCGTCTGCCCTTCGCTGTTCTCGGCCCGGCCATGGCAGGCCGATAGCGTCGTGCCGGACAGGGCGAGGGCGAGGATCGCGGGGTGCTTCATCGGCCCCACTTGCGCTGGGTCTTGCCGAAGCGGGTCTTGCGCGTTCCAGGCTTGCCCTCGTTGCTGCGGCCGACCTTGGGCGCCTGCGGATGTGCCGGGGGCAGGCCCAGCTCGTCGGCCTCGAGCCTGCGGATCTCGTCGCGCAATCGCCCGGCTTCCTCGAACTCGAGTTCGGACGCGGCCTTGCGCATGCGCTTTTCCAGATCTTCGATGTAGCCGCGCAGATTGTGACCGACGAGGTTGTTGCGCTCGGAATCGTCGATGTCGACCAGCACGCTGTCGCGGTTGGCGGTGTGAGCGACGATATCCTGGATGCCGCGCTTGATCGTTTCGGGCGTGATCCCGTGCTCGACGTTGAATTCGTGCTGCTTGGCGCGGCGGCGGTCGGTTTCGGCCATCGCCCGCTCCATGCTGCCGGTGATCCGGTCGGCATAGAGGATAACGCGCCCCTCCACGTTGCGCGCGGCGCGGCCGATGGTCTGGATCAGCGAAGTCTCGGACCGCAGGAAACCTTCCTTGTCGGCATCGAGGATGCAGACGAGTCCGCACTCGGGAATGTCGAGTCCCTCGCGCAGCAGGTTGATGCCGACGAGCACGTCATAGACCCCCAGGCGCAGGTCGCGGATCAGCTCGATGCGTTCCAGCGTCTCGACGTCGGAGTGCATGTAGCGAACTCGTAGCCCGGCCTCGTGCATGAACTCGGTGAGGTCCTCCGCCATACGCTTGGTCAGCGTGGTGACCAGCGTGCGGTAGCCTGCCTGCGCAGTGAGTCGGCATTCGTTGATGCAGTCCTGCACCTGGTCCTCGACCGGGCGGATCAGCACCGGCGGATCGATCAGCCCGGTTGGACGGATCACCTGCTCGGCGAAGACGCCGCCGGCCTCGTCCATCTCCCACGGCCCGGGAGTGGCCGACACCGCGATCGTCTGCGGGCGCATCGCGTCCCATTCGTTGAAGCGCAGTGGGCGGTTGTCGATGCAGCTCGGCAGGCGAAAGCCGTATTCGGCCAGCGTGATCTTGCGGCGGTGGTCGCCCTTCGCCATCGCGCCGATCTGCGGCACCGTCTGGTGGCTTTCGTCGACGAACAGCAGCGCGTTCTCGGGCAGGTATTCGAACAGGGTCGGCGGCGGTTCGCCGGGCAGGCGCCCGGTCAGGAAGCGGCTGTAGTTCTCGATCCCCGCGCACGATCCGGTGGCGGCGATCATCTCGAGATCGAAGTTGGTGCGCTGCTCAAGCCGCTGGTGCTCGAGCAGCTTGCCTTCGGCTTCCAGCTCCTTGAGCCGCTCGGTCAGCTCGAAACGGATCGCCTGGCTGGCCTGCTTCAGCGTGGGGCCAGGGGTGACGTAGTGCGAGTTGGCATAGACCCGCACCGACGAAAGCTGGGTGCCGCTCTTGCCCGTCAACGGATCGAATTCGGCGATGGCTTCGATCTCGTCGCCGAAGAACGACACCCGCCAGGCCACGTCCTCGTAGTGCGAGGGGAAGATTTCAAGGCTGTCGCCGCGCACGCGGAAGTTGCCGCGCTGGAACGCGGCGTCGTTGCGCTTGTACTGCAGCGCGACGAGCTTTCTGATGATCTCGCGCTGGTCGACCGTGTCGCCCTTCTTCAGGTCGAAGATCATCGCCGAATAGGTCTCGACCGAGCCGATGCCGTAGAGGCACGACACCGAGGCCACGATGATCACGTCGTCGCGTTCGAGCAGCGCGCGGGTGGCCGAATGGCGCATGCGGTCGATCGCCTCGTTCACCGAGCTTTCCTTCTCGATGTAGGTGTCCGACCGGGGGACGTAGGCTTCGGGCTGGTAGTAGTCGTAGTAGCTGACGAAATACTCGACCGCGTTCTCGGGGAAGAAGCTCTTGAACTCGCCATAGAGCTGCGCGGCGAGGATCTTGTTCGGGGCCAGGATCAGTGCGGGCCGTTGCAGTTCTTCGATGACCTTGGCCATCGTGAAGGTCTTGCCCGACCCGGTCACGCCCAGCAGCACCTGCGTCTTGTCGCCCTCTCGCGCCTGGCCCACCAGATCGGCGATCGCGGTGGGCTGGTCGCCCGCCGGCTCATAGTCCGAGACGATCTTGAACTTGCGCCCGGGCTCCGACTTGTCGGGCCGCTGCGGCTTGTGCGGGACAAAGGCCGCGGTTGTGTCGGGTTCTTCGAGACCGCGGCGGATGACGAGTTCAGCCATGGCGCACATATGGGCACCGCCTCGCGCCACTGCAATCGGCTTTGGCCGCCCTTGCCCGAACGCGGGGCATTGGCACGCCGCCCGGGCGCTGATAGCCCTGTGCGGCTGGGCCACGTGGCCCCTTGAGGAGACGGTCCTATGCGCGCGGTTCTTGCCACTACCCTCGGTCTCGCCCTCGTCCTGCCGCTGGCGGGCTGCGACAAGCCCGACAAAGGGCCCAAGACCCTGGACCAGGCGAAGGCCGAGGCCGCGCAGCTTTCGCGCCCGGCGCCGGGGCAATATCGCCAGACCACCAAGATCACCCGGTTCGAAGTCCCCGGCGCTCCGCCCCAGATGGCCGAGCGGATGAAGCAGATGATGGGCGGAACGGGCCAGACCGCGACTTATTGCCTGAGCAAGGCCGACGCCGAGAAGGGCTTCGAGGAAATGTTCAAGAACGTGGGCAAGGGCGAGTGCCGCTATGACCGCTTCGACGCGACGAGCGGAACGATCGACGCGATCATGGTCTGCAAGACCGGTCCTTCCTCCACCGCGAAGATGGCGATGAACGGAACCGTCTCCACCACCGGTTCCAGCGTGAAGGTCGATGTCGAACAGACGGGCGGAAGCGGGCCGATGGACAACGCCAAGATCGGCATGGACATCTCGTCCGAACGGATCGGCGATTGCCCCGCCGGCGCGGCGACGCCGTCGGCGCCCGCACCGTCGCCCACCGCGGCGAATTAGGGCTGCGGAAACAGCGGCGCCTTCGCGCGTTGATGCCTGATGATGTGGCAACCCCAGACATTTGCGCTCAAGGCCCGCCGGCTTCCCGGCTTCGACAACGCAGCGCGGCGAATGCGCGAGATGCGCACCGAGATGGGGCGGCGCACCACGCTGGCGCGCCAGCCGCAGCCCGAAGGCGTCACCGCGCCGCGGATCGGTCTGCTGCTGGGCGAGCTTACGACGGCCGCCGATATCTGGCGCGCGCGGCGTGACGCCGAGCCGCCCGCCCGGGGCGAGGCCGCGCGCACCGTCATGCTCCTTCCGGGTTTCGGCACCCACCCCTTCCGCATGCGCGCCTTGCGCCATGGCCTGACGGCAGCGGGGCACGAGGTCATCGACTGGGGCGAAGGCTTCAATCTGGGCGCCTCGGCGGAGCTGTTCGACCGGGTATGCGGACGGGTTGAGCGCGCGGCGCAGGCCGCCGGCGCTCCGATCGCGCTGGTCGGGTGGAGCCTGGGCGGACTGTTCGCCCGCGAGGCCGCGAAGCGCCGGCCCGATGCGGTCGATCTGGTGGTGACGATGGGGACGCCGTTCTCGGGCGACCTCCACGCCAACAATGCCTGGCGGGCCTACCACTGGATTGCCGGGCACGATGTGACCGAGCCCCCGATCGGCGGCGACTTTTCGGCCAAGCCGCCGGCACGCACTGTGGCCATGTGGAGCCCGCGCGACGGGATCGTCGCGCCGCGTTCGGCGGCCGGCCGGCCGGGCGAACGCGACGCCGCCATAGCGCTTCGCTGCACCCATCTGGGCTTTGCCAGCCACCCCGCCGTGCTGTCCCGCCTGGTCGCCGAGCTGGACGGAAGCGCGCTCTGAAACCGCGCGCTTGGCAGCGCTTCGCAATTGCGGCAAGCATTGCATCGGACATGCCCCGATGAGACCCCCCAAGCCCGTCTGTTTCGACGAGATGCACGATGAAGACGGTGCGATCCGGCCCGCTTACGCAGAATATGCCCGCTGGCTGGACCAGCAGGACCGGGTCATGCTGCGCCGCAAGGGCAACGAGGCCGAAACCGTCTTTCGCCGCACCGGGATCACCTTCAACGTCTACGGCGAGGATGCAGCCGAAGAACGGCTGATCCCGTTCGACATGATCCCCCGGATCGTGAGCGCGGCGCAGTGGCGGCGCCTGTCGCGCGGGATCGAGCAGCGCGTCCGCGCGATCAACGCGTTCCTTCACGATCTCTACCACCGCCAGGAGATCGTGCGCGCCGGCCGGCTGCCCGAACGGCTGTTGCGCGGCAATGGCGCGTTCCTGCCGCACATGGTCGGCTTCACCCCGCCCGGGGGGGTGTACACCCACATCGTCGGGATCGATCTCGTCCGCACCGGTGAGGACGAGTTCATGGTGCTCGAGGACAATGCCAGGACGCCCAGCGGGGTCAGCTACATGCTGGAAAACCGCGAAACGATGATGGCGATGTTCCCCGAATTGTTCACCCACGTCCGGGTGCGCGAGGTTTCGGACTATCCGCGCCGCCTGGCCCGCAGCCTGGCCGCCTGCGCGCCCGATGCCGCCGCCGACCGTCCCGTCGTCGCCGTACTCACCCCCGGCATCTACAACAGTGCCTACTTCGAGCACGCCTTTCTTGCCGACCAGATGGGCGCGGAGCTTGTCGAGGGGTCGGACCTTCGGGTGGAGAACGGGCGCATCGCAATGCGCACGACGCGCGGCTACCAGCCGATCGACGTGCTCTATCGCCGGGTCGACGACGAATATCTCGATCCGCTGACCTTCAACCCGCGTTCGGTGCTGGGTCCGGCGGGGATCATGGACGTCTATCGTGCGGGTGGCATCACCATCGCCAACGCGCCCGGTACGGGCATCGCCGACGACAAGGCGATCTACAGCTTCATGCCCGAGATCGTGGAATTCTACACGGGCGAGAAGCCGATCCTCGCCAACGTGCCGACCTGGCGCTGCGCGGAAAAGGATTCGCTCGCCTACGTGCTCGACAACATCCGCGAGCTGGTGATCAAGGAAGTGCACGGTTCGGGCGGCTACGGGATGCTGATCGGCCCGACCTCGAGCAAGGCCGAGATCGAGAAGTTCACCGCCAAGCTCAAGGCCCGGCCCGAAAACTACATCGCCCAGCCCACCCTGGCGCTGTCGACCGTGCCGATCTTTACCCGCGCCGGCCTGGCTCCGCGCCACGTCGACCTGCGGCCGTTCGTGCTCGTCTCGCCCGGCGGCGTCGACATCACCCCGGGCGGGCTGACCCGCGTCGCGCTCAAGAAGGGCAGCCTCGTCGTGAACTCGTCGCAGGGCGGCGGGACCAAGGATAGCTGGGTGCTGGAAGACTGATGCTGGGCCGCGCCGCCAACGGGGTGTTCTGGCTGTTCCGCTATCTCGAGCGGGCTGAGAACATGGCGCGCCTGCTCGAGGCCGGCTTTCGCATGGCGCTGACCCGCGGCGACGCCGACGCGCGCGACGAATGGGCCTCGGTCGCGATCACCGCGGGCGTGCGCGCCGGTTACGAGGCCAAGCATTCCGATTATTCCGGCCCGCAGGTGTTCAACTACATCCTGCGCGACCGCGACAATCCGGGCAGCGTGCTCGCGATCCTGGGAAAGGCGCGCACGAATGCCCGCATGGTCCGTGCCGGGCTGACCCGTGAGGTGTGGGAATCGATCAACGAGGCATGGATGCGGCTGAGCGAGCAGCTCGCCCGCCCGGTGCGCGAAACAAACCTGGGCACGGTGCTCGATTCGATCCGGCGCGAATCCAACCAGGTGCGCGGCGCCACCGCCGGCACCATGCTGCGCAACGAGATCTTTAATTTTGCGCGCATCGGCAAGTTCATCGAACGCGCCGACAACACTGCGCGAATCCTCGACGTGAAGTACTACGTCTTGCTGCCGGCGGTGTCCTACGTCGGCTCGAGCCTCGACAACGTGCAGTGGGATAACGTCCTGCGTTCGGTCTCGGCGGAGCGGGCCTATCGCTGGCTCAACGCCGGGCGGATGGACGCGCGCTCGATCGCCGAGTTTCTGATCCTCGACGGGCGGTTCCCGCGCAGCCTGGCCTTTTGCTACGCCAAGCTCCGCTCGAACATGGCCTCACTGGCGCAGGACTACGGCACGGAAAATCCCTGCCACGAACTGCTGCGCAACGCCGACGTGCAGCTCCACGGCCTCACCATCGAGCAGATCTTCGACCAGGGGCTGCACGAGTTCATCGGCAAGTTCATCGCCGGCAACCAGTTGCTGGCCAGCCAGATCCAGGCCGACTTCCGGTTCAACGAGTAGGAACGACCCACTGCGCCTGTCGATTAGCCATGTCACCAGCTACACCTTCGACCGGCCGGTTTCGCACGGGTTGCAGCGGCTGCGGCTGACGCCCAAGTCCACTGCGGGCCAGGCCGTCCTGGACTGGCGGATGACGCTGATCGGCGCGCGCGAGGAAGCGCGCTACGAGGATCACAACAACAACGCGACTGTGCTCGTCTCGATCGAACCGGGCACGACCGAGCTGGTGGTAAGCTGCGAGGGCCTTGTCCAGACCGATGACCGGTCGGGGGTACTGGGCCGCCACGCCGGCCACCTGCCGATGTGGCACTTTCTCGAACACACTCCGGCGACCCGCCCCGGACCGCGCCTGCGCGGCCTCTTGGGCGCGATTCCGGTTGAGGACGACGCACTCGCCACGCTGCACCGCGTGTCGGCGGCGATCCTTGCCAGCGTCGCCTACGAGATCGGGCAGACCACCGCGCTCACCGTGGCCGAGGAAGCGCTCGCCGCGGGATCGGGCGTGTGCCAGGATCACGCCCACATCTTCATATCCTGCTCGCGCATGCTGGGCATCCCGGCACGCTACGTCAGCGGCTACCTGATGATGGACGACCGCATCGACCAGGAGGCCGGCCACGCCTGGGCGGAAGCTTATGTGACCAACCTCGGCTGGGTAGGGTTCGACGTGTCGAACGGGATCAGTCCCGATCCGCGGTATGTCCGCGTCGCCACCGGACGCGACTATACCGAGGCGGCGCCCGTCACCGGGATTACCTTCGGCCGCGGCGAGCAGGCGATGCAGGTCAGCCTTGCGGTCAGGCAGCAGCATGTGGAACAGTAGCCCGCTCAAATGACAGTACCCGCGCGCCGCGCGGCCGCCGCCAGAGCGGGAAAGGGGCAGGAAATGACCTATTGCGTGGGGATGACGCTCGACAAGGGCCTCGTCCTGATGAGCGACACCCGCACCAATTCGGGCGTCGACAACATCTCGGTCTTCCGCAAGATGTTTCACTGGTCGGTGCCGGGCGAACGGATCATCTCGCTGATGACGGCGGGCAACCTCGCCACGACGCAGGCGGTCGTCAGCCAGGTCGAGGAACGCACGAAGGCCCCGGGCGAGCGTCGCCCTTCGATCCTCGAAGCGCCGACGATGTTCCAGGTCGCCACCGCTGTGGGGGCGATGCTGCGCGACGTGATCACCAGCCGCCAGGCCGACAATCGCGATACCGGCAGCAACGGCCCGCGCTTCACCGCGTCGATGATCCTGGCTGGCCAGATCAAGGGCATGGAGCCCCGCCTGTTCCTGATCTATCCCGAAGGCAATTTCATCGAGGCCTCGTTCGACACGCCGTTCTTCCAGATCGGCGAGACCAAGTACGGCCGGCCGATCATCCTGCGCGCCTACGATCGCGCGATGAGCTTCGAGGATGCGGTCAAGCTGTTGATGGTCTCGTTCGATTCAACGCTGGCGGCGAACCTTTCGGTGGGCCTCCCGCTCGACATGATGGTGATCCAGCGCGACAACTTCGAGCCGCTGCACCAGCGCCGGATCCTCAACACCGATACCTACTTCCGCTCGATCTCGACAAGCTGGAGCGATGCGCTGCGTTCGGCCTTCCATTCGCTTCCCGATTACACGTTCTACCAGGAAAAGCCTTCGACCGAGGTCGAATAGGGCCGCCTGATCGATCCGCTTCGGAGATATTTCCGGCGCGGTTTCGCGGGGCATTGAGGACCCGGGAGTCGCTGAACGGCCCGGATTCCTGCCATTTCGAACCCAGCGCCGCTGGCGCGCGCGGCGGCTGCGGGCATTGTCGGCGGGTGAGCAGGCTCGTCATCCACGTTCTCGACAGCGACCATGGCCGCCGCGCGGGCATCGCGCGGCAGGTCTTCGCGCTGGGCCACCATGCCGAAGTCTATGCCGATCCCGCCGAACTGGCCGGCCACGCGCCCAAGGACGGGGTCGTGCTGGCGCTGGAGGACGCGGCGCCGGGCGGCGTCGCCGGTCTGGCCGATTTGCTCCAGCGTCGCGGGCACTGGCTCGCGATCATCGCCACCAGCGCAGCGCCCACGATAGACAAGGCGGTCGACGCGATCCGCCAGGGCGCGCTCGATTATCTTGCCCTGCCGCTGGCAACGTCCGACCTGGCCCGCGCGCTGACCCTTGCCGAAGCGCACGTCCGGCGCGACCGCGAGGAGACGACCCGGCGGGTGCGCGCGCGAAGCCTCATCGAGTCGCTCTCGCGCCGCGAGCGTGAGGTGCTTGGCCTGCTGGCCGAAGGCCGTTCGAACAAGGAGATCGGCCGCCTGCTCGGGATCAGCCCGCGGACCGTGGAAATCCACCGGATGCACGCGCTGGCGCGGGTGGGCGCACGCCGTTCCGCCGAGGGGGTGCGCCTGTGGTGGGAAGCGGGCGAGGGTGCGCGCAAGGCGGCCTGATCCGCGCTTGGAACGTGGCGCGGCGAGGTGTATCATGCATCCATGCTGCGCAAGTTGGCCTTCGTCGCTCTTGCCCTTGCCCTCCCTGGCGCCGCGCAGGGACAGGCGCCGCAACCGCGCGTTTCGGTGCTGCTCTCCAGCTTCAAGTTCACGCCCAAGGTCATCCACCTGCGCGCCGGCCAGCCGATCGTGCTTCATCTTGAGAACACCGGGTCGGGCGGGCACGATTTTTCCGCGCCGCAGTTCTTCGCCGCCGCCACCATCGCCGCGGCCGACCGCGCCGCGATCGTCGACGGGACGGTGCAGGTCGGCAGCCGCGAGTCGCGCGATATCGCCTTGACCCCGGCGGCCGGAACCTATTCGCTCAAGTGCACGCACACGATGCACAAGATGTTCGGCATGTCCGGCAAGATCGTGGTTTCCTGACCCCTGCGGCGGGTCTCTCCGCCGCGGAAAAAGCCTCTCTCCAACAACGACATGACTAGCCAGGCCTTGGCTCCGGCAACGGCTGGCCCGTCTGCGGACGCGAACGGATTGCCGACAAGCCGCTTGACTTGATGCAGTGCAGCACTACTCACGGCGCCGGGCCACGCGGTCCCAACGCCGCGCGTGCTCTCTGCAAGGAGAGACTACATGACTGAGCTTACCCGACCGGCGCGCAAGCCTGCGCGCCCGTTTTTTTCTTCCGGTCCCTGCGCGAAGCCGCCCGGCTGGTCCCCCGACAAACTCGCAACGCAATCGCTCGGCCGCTCGCATCGCGCGAAGATCGGCAAGACACGCCTGCAGTATTGCATCGACCTGATGCGCGAGGTGCTCCAGCTTCCCGAGACCCACCGCATCGGCATCGTTCCCGGTTCCGACACTGGCGCGTTCGAGATGGCGATGTGGACGATGCTGGGCGCGCGCGGCGTGACCGCGCTGGCCTGGGAAAGCTTCGGCGAGGGCTGGGTGACCGACGCGGTCAAGCAGCTTCACCTCGAGCCCACGGTGCTGCGAGCCGATTACGGCCAGCTGCCCGATCTCGACACCGTCGACTGGGCGGACGACGTGCTGTTCACCTGGAACGGCACCACCAGCGGCGTGCGTGTGCCCGACGGCGAATGGATTCCCGCCGACCGTGAAGGGCTGTCCTTCGCCGACGCCACCAGCGCGGTGTTCGCCTACGACATTCCCTGGGACAAGATCGATGTCGCCACGTTCTCGTGGCAGAAGGTGCTGGGCGGCGAGGGCGCGCACGGCGTGCTGATCCTGGGACCCCGCGCGGTCGAGCGGCTGGAGGAATATACCCCCGCCTGGCCGCTGCCCAAGGTCTTCCGCCTTGTGTCGAAGGGCAAGCTGACCGAGGGGATCTTCAAGGGCGAAACGATCAACACGCCCTCGATGCTGGCGGTCGAGGACGCGATCTTCGCGCTCGAATGGGCGAAGTCCGTCGGCGGTCTCGAAGGCCTCAAGGCGCGTTGCACCGCCAACGCAGATGCGCTGGCCAAGATCGTCGCGGCGCGCGACTGGCTCGGCCATCTCGCGGTCGATCACGGGACGCGCTCGAAGACCAGCGTGTGCCTGACGGTCGAGGGCGCGGACGAGGACTTCATCAAGAAGTTCGCGGGCCTCCTCGATGCCGAAGGCGCGGCCTACGACATCGCCGGCTATCGCGATGCCCCGCCGGGCCTGCGAATCTGGTGCGGCGCAACCGTCGACACGGCGGACATCGAGGCGCTCGGCCCCTGGCTCGACTGGGCCTACGAGAGCCTGAAGTCCTGACTTCGCCATCCCCGCCACGGCGGGGATCGACCCGACCCCCAATTGATACGCGACGGCGCATGGATTCGTGCTTTCGCGGGAACGACGAGGATTAGATGACCAAGCCCCGCGTACTCATTTCCGACAAGATGGACCCCAACGCCGCCGCGATCTTCCGCGAGCGCGGCTGCGAGGTGGACGAGATCACCGGCGAAACGCCCGAGCAGCTCATCGCGCGCATCGGCGACTACGACGGCCTCGCCATTCGCTCGTCGACCAAGGTGACCAAGGCGGTGCTCGACGCCGCGACCAACCTCAAGGTCATCGGCCGCGCCGGGATCGGCGTGGACAACGTCGACATCCCGGCCGCCAGCGCCAAGGGCGTGGTGGTGATGAACACCCCGTTCGGCAATTCGATCACCACCGCCGAGCACGCCATCGCGCTGATCTTCGCGCTCGCCCGCCAGCTGCCCGAGGCCGACGCTTCGACCCAGGCAGGAAAGTGGGAGAAGAACCGCTTCATGGGCGTCGAGGTCACGGGCAAGACCCTGGGCCTGATCGGCGCGGGCAACATCGGCTCGATCGTCGCCAGCCGCGCGCTGGGCCTCAGGATGAAGGTCGTGGCGTTCGACCCGTTCCTCACCCCCGAGAGGGCGGTGGAGATGGGGATCGAGAAGGTCGACCTCGACGCGCTGCTGGCCCGCGCCGACTTCATCACGCTGCACACTCCGCTGACGGACCAGACCCGCAACATCCTGAACCGCGAGAACCTGGCCAAGACCAAGAAGGGCGTGCGCATCGTCAATTGTGCGCGCGGCGGGCTGATCGACGAGGCGGCGCTCAAGGACGCGCTCGATTCGGGCCATGTCGCGGGCGCCGCGCTCGACGTGTTCGAGACCGAGCCGGCCAAGGCCTCGCCGCTGTTCGGCACGCCGAACTTCATCTGCACCCCGCACCTCGGCGCGTCGACCAACGAGGCGCAGGTCAACGTTGCGCTTCAGGTGGCCGAGCAGATGGCCGATTACCTCGTCAACGGGGGCGTCACCAACGCGCTCAACATGCCGTCGCTGTCGGCTGAGGAAGCGCCCAAGCTGCGTCCCTACATGGCGCTGGCGGAGAAGCTCGGCAGCCTTGTCGGCCAGCTTGCCCACGACAACCTGACCAAGATCAGCATCGAGGTCGAAGGCGCGGCCGCGCAGCTCAATCCCAAGCCGATCACCGCGGCGGTGCTGGCCGGGCTGATGAAGAACTATTCGCAGACCGTGAACATGGTCAACGCTCCGTTCCTCGCGCGCGAGCGCGGGCTGGACGTGCGCGAGGTGCGCCATGACCGCGAAGGCGTGTACCACACGCTGGTGCGCGTCACCGTCGGCACCAGCCAGGGCGAGCGGTCGGTCGCGGGGACGCTGTTCGGCAATACCCAGCCGCGCCTGGTCGAGATCTTCGGAATCGGGATCGAGGCCGACCTCGAAGGCGACATGCTCTACATCGTCAACGAGGACGCGCCCGGCTTCATCGGCCGGATCGGTACACTGCTGGGCGAGAGCGGGATCAACATCGGCACCTTCCACCTCGGCCGGCGCAACGCGGGCGGCGAGGCGGTGCTGCTGCTCAGCCTCGACAACCCGATCTCGCAGGGCGTCATGGCCGAAGCCTGCAAGCTGCCGGGCGTGAAGACGGTCAAGGCACTGGCGTTCTGACGGCGAGAGGCTAAGGCCCGGCGCGATGGACGACAGCGATAGCGATCTCCTGCCCGAAGGGCTGCAGGACCGTCTGCCTCAGGCGGCGGCGGCGGCGCAGCGCGTCATGCGCGCCGTGCTCGATGTGATGGACGGCCACGGCTACGACCGCGTCCAGCCGCCGTCGATCGAGTTCGAACGCAGCCTCGCCAGCCGGATGGCGGGGGTCCAGCCGCGGCGGATGTTCCGCTTCGTCGATCCCGCCAGCCTGCGTACGCTGGCGCTGCGCTCGGACATGACCGTGCAGGTCGGGCGGATCGCCGAGACCAGCATGGCGGGCGCCGCCCGGCCGCTGCGGCTGTGCTATGCCGGGCAGGTCGTGACGATTCGCGGCGACGGGCTCGACCCGGCTCGCGAACGGCTCCAGCTCGGCGCCGAGCTGATCGGCAGCGACACCGTGGCCGCGGCGGGCGAAATCGTCGCCATGGCGATCGAGGCGCTGGCGGCGGCGGGCGCGACCGGCATCTCGGTCGATTTCACGCTTCCCGACCTCGTCGATACGCTTGCCGAGAAGGCGCTGCCGCTGGCCCCCGAGGCGGTGGATGCGGTGCGGCGCGAGCTTGACGCCAAGGACGCGGGCGGGCTGATCGATGCGGGCGGCGAGGCCTATGTCCCGCTCCTCTATGCCACCGGCCCGTTCGACTCCGCGATCGAGCGGCTTCGCGCGATCGACGCCGGCGGCGCGCTTTCGAGCCGGATCGCGGGGCTGAAGGAAATAGCCGCGCGGATCGGCGATTCGGCGCGTCTCACCCTCGATCCGAGCGAGCGTCACGGCTTCGAATACCAGTCCTGGTTCGGCTTCACCCTTTACGCCGACGGCGTGCGCAGCGCGGTCGGCCGGGGCGGCACATACCGCATTCGCGGCAAGGCGATTGCTGGCCAGAGTGGGGCGGACGAGGCGGCGACGGGTTTTTCGCTTTACCCCGATCCGCTGATCGACGCGCTCGGAACGGGCGAAGCGCCGCGCGATGCCCTGTTCCTTCCCCTCGGCCACGATCCGCAGGTCGCCGCGCGGCTGCGCGCCGTCGGTTGGCGCACCGTGGCCGCGCTCGGCCAGGAATGCAGCCCCGCGAAGCTCGGCTGCACCCACCGTCTCGAGGGCGAGGACGTGTTTCCCGTCTGACGGCGCCGTTTCACCTGTTTTCACCCTCCCACCACGGTCGTACCGGGCTGGATTCGCGGTAAACCGGGATACCCCGGCCTCCTCATTCGTTTCATCAGATCGTGGGGCAGGAACCGAGGAGCAGTAACATGCGCAAGACCTGGATCGCGGTCGCCGCGGTCATCGCTTTGGCATCGACACCCGCATTGGCCCAGGGCCGCGGCAACGGAGGTGGTGGCGGAATGGGTGGAGGTCCCGGCGGCGGCATGGGTGCCGGCCCGCCGATGAGCCCTCCCGGACACTCGACATTCGGTGACCATGGTGCGTCATCGAGCGCGCGCGACATCGCATCGCAGCGCGGTGCGTTCGGCCGCGATTTCGCTTCGGACCGGCGCATGACCACCGAGCAACGCCAGGATTTCGTCCAGCAGCGACGGTCGGTTGCAATGCAGTATGCCCAGGCCGCGCGCGCAGGACGTACGCTTCCCCGCAACGCCGACCGCGATATCCGCAGCGCCCTGGCCGAGGACATCGATAACTGGCGCGACGAGTTCAAGGTCGGGCGCAGCGAATGGCAGGCGATGCGCGACCAGTGGATCGCCGACCGTACGAGCCTGACCGCGGCGCAGTGGGCGCAGCGCCGCGCTGACTGGTTCACCGCTCGCGACAGCTGGATCGCCCGGCATCGCGACCACGTCCAGGCCGGCCACTGAACGCTTCGTCAGCGGCTTGGGTGAAAGCCCTAGCCGTAAAATCGCCGAGGTTGGGACAGTCTGGTAACCTCCCCGGGCTTGTCCGGCCTCGGCGATGACGTTCGCCCTTGCGAGCGGGTGCTGCCCCGCCGGGTATGCGCCCGCTTTCCTACACCGTCCGCCCGTGCCAGCTTGCCGCAATGGCAACGCCGGCGCGCAACAATATTTCTTTTTCGGTTACAGGCGAAACCGTCGCCCGACCCGCCGCAACCCCGCGCAAATGCTGGGATGGCGCCGCAAGTTGGATGTGTCACCCCGTGTCACTTGTGTCACCCTGCATGGGCTTGCCGGGATTGCTTGACTTGGGCCGCGTCCAGCCGATAGGGCGCGCCGCGCAGTGCGGGCCGCGGGCCTGTGCGTTCATGTCCCGCACCCGTACCCCGTCGCAAGCCGCGCAGGGGATCGCGCGCGGGCTGGGTGGAGCCCCATAGCCATGGCCAACGTTACCGTAATCGGCGCCCAGTGGGGCGATGAGGGCAAAGGCAAGATCGTCGACTGGCTCGCCAGCCGCGCCGATGCCGTCGTGCGCTTCCAGGGCGGCCATAACGCCGGCCACACGCTGGTCGTCGGCAACCAGACCTACAAGCTCAGCCTGCTGCCGTCGGGCATCGTGCGCGGCACGCTGTCGATCATCGGCAACGGCGTGGTGCTCGACCCATGGGCGCTCAAGGCCGAGATCGAAAAGCTCACCGCCCAGGGCGTCGAGATCACGGTCGAGAACTTCGCGATCGCCGACAACTGCGCGCTGATCCTGCCCGTCCACCGCGATCTCGATGCCTTGCGCGAGACCGCCGCCGGCAGCGGCAAGATCGGCACCACCGGGCGCGGCATCGGGCCCGCCTATGAAGACAAGGTGGGCCGCCGCGCGATCCGCCTCTGCGACCTTGCCCATCTCGATGCGATGGAGCCGCAGCTCGACCGGCTTTGCGCGCACCACGATGCGCTGCGTGCCGGGTTCGGCGAGCCGCCGATCGACCGGGCCGAACTTATCGCCCAGCTCAGCGAGATCGCGCCCTTCGTGCTGCGCTTTGCCCAGCCGGTGTGGAAGCGCCTGAAGAAGGTGCGCAAGGCCGGAGCGCGGATCCTGTTCGAGGGCGCGCAGGGTGTGCTGCTCGACGTCGATCACGGGACTTATCCCTTCGTCACCTCGTCCAACACCGTCAGCGGCACCGCGGCCTCCGGCTCGGGCCTCGGTCCCGGCTCGACCGGCTTTGTGCTCGGCATCGTCAAGGCCTACACCACCCGTGTCGGCAGCGGGCCGTTCCCGACCGAGCTCGACGACGAGACCGGCCAGAAGCTGGGCGAGCGCGGCCACGAATTCGGCACGGTGACCGGGCGCAAGCGGCGCTGCGGCTGGTTCGACGCGGTGCTGGTGCGCCAGTCGTGCGCGATCTCTGGCGTGACCGGCATCGCGCTGACCAAGCTCGACGTGCTCGACGGGTTCGACAAGGTGAAGATCTGCACCGGCTATCGGCTCAACGGCAAGGTGCTCGATTATCTTCCCTCCCATTCGGCCGACCAGGCCGCGGTCGAGCCGATCTACGAGGAAATGGAAGGGTGGCGCGAGACCACCGCCGGCGCGCGCAGCTACGGCGACCTTCCGGCGCAGGCGATCAAGTACATCCAGCGCGTGCAGGAACTGATCGAAACGCCGGTGGCGCTCGTCTCGACCAGTCCGGAACGCGAGGACACGATCCTCGTGCGCGATCCCTTCGTCGACTGAGGTGGCCGCGCGGCTCGCCCTGGCGCTCGCTGCGCTGGCGCTCGGCGGGCCAGTGGCCGCGCCGGCGCCCGTGGTGGACCGGGTTGAGGTGCGCAAGGCAGCCCGCACGCTGACGCTGTGGTCGGGCGGTGCGGCGGTGCGCACCTACCCGGGGGTCCAGCTCGGCGACGCGCCGACTGGTCCCAAGCATTTCCAGGGCGACGAGCGGACGCCTGAAGGACGCTACATCATCGACCGGGGCAATCCCGAAAGCGCCTATCATCTGTCGCTTCACGTCAGCTATCCCGGTCCGCGCGACATCGCCTTTGCCCGCTCGCGCAACCGGTCGCCCGGCGGCGACATCTTCATCCACGGCCAGCCCAATGCGCTGAAGGGTGGCGAACGCATGGCGGGCGACTGGACCGACGGTTGCGTTGCGCTCGCCAATGCCGAGATGGACGAAGTCTGGACGCTGGTCGGCGACGGCACGCCGATTGACATTCTCCCGTAACCGTTATCCCCCAAACCGCCGCGATCCAGCGACGGATCGAAGGACTTTGAATGACCACTCGCGACACCACCGGCCTGCTCGCCCAGCGCGATGCGGTGGCACGCTCGTTCCTGTCGCGGGCGCGCGTAATCGGCTGGGGCGCGATCCAGTGGCCCTGGCTTGCCCGCAGCCTGTGGGGCGGGCGCCGCGCTGACAAGCGCGTCCTGCTCGACCACCTCGGCCTCGCGCACGATGCGCTGCCCAACCTCGGAAGCTGGAAGGCCGACGTCGCCTTTCTGCGCCACATAGTGGGCGCTGTCGAAAAGCTTCGTCCGCGCGAGGTGGTCGAACTGGGCTGCGGCGCTTCCACCCTGGTGCTGGCGCAGGCGCTGAGCCGCAACGGCGGCGGCCGGTTGACGAGCTTCGACCAGCACGCCGATTTCACCGCCGCGACGGGCGAATGGCTGGCCGACCACGGGCTTCACGCTTCGATGCGGCATGCGCCGCTCGTCGCCGACCCGTCGCGCTGGTCGGAAAGCTGGTACGACCTTTCGGGGGTTCCCGACAGTATCGACCTGCTGGTGATCGACGGTCCGCCTTGGGCGGTCGACCCGTTCATCCGCGGGCGCGCCGAAGTGCTGTTCGAGCGTATCGCCCCAGGAGGCATGGTCCTCCTTGACGATGCCGCACGGCCGGGCGAACGTGTTGTCGCGCGCGAGTGGCGGAAGCGCTGGCCGGGGTTCGAGTTCGTTCTCGACACGCGCGGCGCCAAAGGCACGCTGATCGGGACGCGCGCCAAACATTCTTGACGCGGACTTGTTTTGTTCTACGCCTGTTCGCGTTCAACGAATCAGGGGTTAGCGCCGATGAGCCAGGTCTTGCAGTCATTCCTGCACGGGGAAACGCCATTGGCGGGCGATCTCGCGGCAGGCGCGCTGCCCCTCGCGGTTTCCGTTTTCGCCGACCGCGCCCACATCCGCGCCGAGATCGCGGAGGATGCCGAAGCGGCCGGGCTGCGCCTCTCTGCCAGTGGTGCGCTGGAGGATCTTGTCGAAGGCGAAGCGCGCCCATTGGGCGAAGTGATCCTAGTCGACGTTCCGGTGGTGGGCGCAAGGTCGCTTGCGGCTCTGGCGCGGATCGACATGCGCGCCGCCCACAGCGAGGCGCGGCTCGTCGTCTCGACCAGCCTCGCCGCGCTCGACGACGTGTTCGGTTGCCTCGATCAATCCGGCGCGCAGATTCTCGTCGCGCCGAGCAGGGCCGAACGCGTCATCGCATTGGGCCGCGTGCTGGCCGAAGCGCCGCGCGGGCGGGTGCGCGAATTGTCCGACGGCGACCGGCTGACGCTGCTGCGTTTGACCGAACAGGTCGGACATCTGGCCGAACGGCTAGAACAGATCGCCGGGCCGGGAGAGGGACGGAGTGCCTACGGTGGTGCATTCCGCTTTGAATCGCCGGTCGCCGCCTTTTCGGCCGCTGACCCGGACGCCGGCGATCGCCTCGTCCGCGCCGCCCGCCCGTCGCTTCCCGATCCGCGCCTGGTGCGGCGGATCATTCGCCAGCGCCAGTTGCGCGGGCGCTTCTTCGAAGGCGACCTTTTCGCCGACCCGGCCTGGGACATGCTGCTGGATCTCACCGCTGCGCGTGCCGAACACACGCGGGTTTCGGTCACCAGCCTGTGCATCGCGAGCGGCGTCCCGCCGACGACGGCGCTGCGCTGGATCGGCCAGATGACCGAGGCCGGCCTGCTCGAACGGGTCGAGGATCCAACCGACCGGCGCCGGGCCTTCATCACCCTGACCGATCGCGCGGCGGATGCGATGGCGCGCTACTTCGCGGAACTGGGCAAGGGCGCGCAGCGCCTCGCCTGACCGGAACCGATCCGCGCGGCAGCAGGTTGTGCGGCGATGAATTTGCTGGCAGAGCCGCGCCGCTGGCCATGGTGCCGGGCGATTAGCTCAGTTGGTAGAGCGCTTCCTTTACACGGAAGATGTCGGCGGTTCGAGCCCGTCATCGCCCACCATGCTGTCAGGTGGAAAGCGCGTTTCTCGCCCAGTTCACGATCGCGCCGGCGGGCATCGCGCCTGCCTGACGAGCCACTTCGCGGCCTTTCTTGATCAGGACGATCGTCGGGATCGACCGGATCGCAAAGCGCCCGGCGATGGCCTGCTCGGCCTCGGTGTCCAGCTTGCCGAGCCGCATGAACGGTTCGAGTTCCGCGGCGGCCGCTGCAAAGGCAGGTGCCATCTGCAAGCAAGGTCCGCACCACGAAGCCCAGAAGTCGACCAAGAGCGGGATGTCGCTCTTCGCCGCGTGGGCATCGAAGTTCGCCGCGGTGAGCGTTACCGGCGCGGCGGCGAACAACGGCGAGCCGCAGCGTCCGCATGTGCCCTTGGCGGAAAGCCTGGCGCGCGGCACCCGATTGCTGGTTGCGCAGGACGGGCAGACGACCAGCAGAGGGTCGGTTGCTCCGGAGGAATCAGCCATGGTCGTCTCCCGATGTGCGGCATCGCTGGCGGCCTTCCATGCGATGGAAACACATTGCGACGGCGACGGGTCCGGTCATCGTGCCTTGACTCTCGCTCCCGGCTTCAAGGTGCTGCTGGGGTTGAGGATGACAGTCTCGTCGGGAGAAATTCCCTTCAGCACCTCGCCAAATTCGTCGTTGATATGGCCGATCGTCAGGCTGCGCTCCCGCGTTCTGCCGCCTTCGACCACGAATGTCCGCCAGCCGCCATCGGCGCCGCGAAACAGCGCGCCGATCGGCACCCGGACGGCGTCCGGCCGAGCCCACAGGATGATCGTCGCGTCGAGCTGGTAACCGTGGCCGAGCCGGGCCGCTTGCGCCATTGCCGACTGGTCGAAGGCGATGATGACGTTGACGCGCTGTTCCTCGATGCCGAGCGCCGAAACCTTCAACCGGCCGAACGGCTCGATCCGCACAACGTGGCCAGCAAGTGGCACGTCGCCGCCCCATTGGGTGATCTCCACCCGGTCGCCCGGTTTCACCCGCACCGCCTCGCGGGACAAGAGGTCGACCACCACCTCGATCTGGCGGGGATCGCCGATGGAAATGATCGGCGTGCCCTCAGGGATCACACCGGCGCTTTCGTTGATGACCGACAGCACCGAACCGCTTGCCGGGGCTCGGACCGCGACCGGCGAAGAGGCGGCGGCCCCGGTCGCAGCGGCGCCCTGCGCCTGGATGCGAGCGATTTCCGCGCGGGCTTGCGCGAGTGCGGCCTGACCGGTGGACACGCGGGTTTGCGCCGCCTCGAGTTGCGCCCGCGGCAGAAAGCCCCTGCGCGCAAGTTCCCGGGCGCGCGCGAGATCGCGGCGGGCCTGGGCCAGCGACGCTCCGATCCCGCCTTCGCTCGATCGTGCTGCGGCGAGCGCCGCGCGCAGCTCCTGCTGGCTGCGTGGATCGAGCGGAGTGGAGGGGCGTCCGCTCATCCTGGTGATTTCGGTTCCGCGCGAAATCGGATCGCCCACCTCGAGCTCCAGTCGCGAGAGGTAGCCGGTGACGGGGGCGGACACCACGTAGAGGTCGTGCGCCCGCGTAACTCCGTCGTCGGTGATCCCGACCGACATCGGGCCGCTCGTGACCTTGGCGGTGTCGACAGGGGTCGCCGTGGGCCAGAACGCAAATGCCAGTCCCGCGACCAGCAGGGCCGCTAGGAGCAATGCCCAGCGCCAGCGCCAGAGGCGGCCCTTGATCAATCGCGCGCCTTCAGAACGCGCACCATGTCGAGCGTCTGCACGCGCCGCGCGACCGTCATCGCGGTCCCCATCGCCGCCAGCAGGACGATCACGATCGCCCAGCCATAGCTTGCGCGCGACGGCGCGAACGGCAGGCGGAACAGGTCGGAGCTGAACATCGCAGTCATAAGCTGCGCCATGCCATAGCCGATCAGGCAGGAAAACGGCACCGAGACGATCACAAGCAGCGCCAGTTCACCCAACAGGACTAGACCGACCTCGCTCCGGAAATAGCCGAGCACGCGCATTGTCGCGAGTTCGTGGGCACGTTCCGAGTAGAGGATCCGCGCGCTGTTGTAGACGACGCCCACCGCGATGGCCGAGGCAAAGGCGATGTAGAACGTGATCATGGTCAGCATGTTGTCGTCGATCATCTCCCGGAACTTGTCGAGCGCGGCGGTCTTTTCGGTCACGCCCAGCACCGCGGGCATTTCCTTCAATTTCGCCAGCACGCGGCCGCGGACCGATGGATCGATGCGAACCAGCGCGGAGCCTACCGGCGAGCCATCGCGGGCAAGGTCTTCGATCGTGGCAGCGCTTGCATAGGCGCGTTCGCCGATGAGTTCATCGACGATGCTGACTACCGGCAAGGCGACGTTCGTGCGGCGCCCGCCCAGCATTTCAAGTTGGACTCGGTCCCCGGGATGCACCGCCAGCTTGTCGGCCAGCTGGCGGCTCAGCATCACACCGGCAGGCGGCAAGTCGAACGCATTGCCGCTCCGGTCGATGCGGAAGCTGAGTTGCGAATTCGGCGATGCGCTTTCGATCGCGGTGCGCTCGACCCGATGGCCGTAGCTCAGCTTGACGGGCAATGCTCGGGTCGGCTCGACCCGCAGGACTCCCGGGATCTGCGCCAGCGCGAACAGCACGTCCTCGTTGCGCGGCTCGGTGAAGGAGACCGTCAGATCCTGTCGCTGGGCACGGAAGAAGAATGTGTCGAGCATCGAGTGGCTCGAATCGACGAATTGCGTCGTGGCGAACAGCAACCCGCCGGAAAGTGCGACCCCCAGCACGGTGATGGCCGATCGTCCGGGCCAGCGCGCGATGTGCCGCGCGATCATATGCCCGATCGCGGAGAAACCCGCCGACCGACCGAGCCGCTCGACAATGCCGGAGCGATAGATGGGCGGTGGTGGCGGCGCCATCGCGACCGCCGGGGTCAGCCGCACCGCCGACCTCGTGCCGCCTAGGGCGCCGAGCGCAGCCGTGAGGAACGAAAGCGACGCTGCGCCCAGGATGACCTGCGGCGAGATGCGGTAGTAGAGGAACGGGAAACGGTAGTACTGGGCATAGAGCCGCGTCATCGAGCCGCCCATCCAGATGCCGGCGACCGAACCCATGAGCGCGGCCAAAAGCGCGATGGCGAGCGCAAACTTGAGGTAGTGCAGGCCGATCGCCCAGTCGGTGTAGCCGAAGGCCTTGATCAGGCCGATCTGGGTTCGTTCGGTCCTGATCATGCGCCCCATCACGATGTAGACGAGGAACATCGCCACTAGCAGGAACACTGGCGGGATAACCCGCGTCATCGCATTGAGCTGCATCAACTCGTTGTCGAGGAAGGCGTGGCTTATCTGGTCCTTGCGGCCATAGGCGCCGGTGCCGCCATATGGTGCCAGGATGGTGTCGACCGCGCGGATCACGTCGACTTCCGATGCTCCCCGTTCGAGCGATAGCGAGAGCGTGTTGATCGCCTCGGTCCGGTCGGTGGCGCCCTCCAGTGCCTTCTGCCCTATCCAGAACACACCGAAGCGCGAATCGTCAGGGATGATCTCACCCGGCGCGATCGCATAGATGAAGTTGGGCGCGAGCCCGATCCCGACGATCCGCAGCGGTTGCTTTCGGCCATAGATCAGCGCGTCGATCCGGCTGCCGATGGAAAGATTGTTGGCTTTCACAAAAGCCTCGTCGGCTACGACCTCACCGGGATTTCCCAGTTGCGGCAGGCGCCCGCGGCGCAGCGTCAACTGATTGAGGTGACTTCGCCCCAGTTCGTCAACCGAGTTGAGAAGAGCGCGAACCGGCACGGACCGTACGGGAAAATCGAGCGTTGCATATTGCTGGATCGAACCTTCTGCCCGCCGTACGCCGCGAATGGCGGCGATGCGAGGAACCACGCTGCGCGGTGCCCGGGTCATTCCGGCAAAGACATCCGCGAAGTGGTTGCGGGCGTAATAGGCATCGCGCGTCTCGGTCAGGGAATGATGGACCCCGAGCGACATGACGAAAGTCGCGGTCGCTGCCGCAAGGACGATGGCAATCGCGAAGGCCTGCCCGCGCAGGTGCCAGAGGTCGCGCAGCAGCTTGAGGTCGAGCGCTCTCACCATGTGATTCCCGATGGATCGACCGGATGGTTGTTGATCTCGATCCGCGCGACCTGGCCATCGAGAAAGTGGAACACGCGGTGCGCCATCGCCGCAATGCCCGCATTGTGGGTTATGATAACCACCGTCGTTCCCAGCTCGCGGTTCGCCTGCGCCAGCGTCTGCAGCACGTGGACGCCCGTGGCGCTGTCGAGCGCGCCGGTCGGCTCGTCGCAGAGCAGTACGCCGGGCTGCTTGGCGATCGCGCGGGCAACCGCCACTCGTTGCTGTTCGCCGCCCGAAAGCTGCGCGGGATAATGGTCGCGTCGCTCTGCCAAGCCCACCAGCGATAGTGCCTCGCCCGCGTCCATCGGCCGTTCGGCGATGTCGGTGACGAGGCGGACGTTCTCCTCTGCGGTCAGGCTCGGGATCAGATTGTAGAACTGGAATATGAAGCCGACATTCGCCCGGCGAAACCGCGTGAGGTCGGCGTCGTCGAGGTCGGACAGTTCCTGTCCTTCGTACGCGAGCGAACCGGACGTCGGCCGGTCCAGCCCGCCGATGATATTGAGGAAAGTCGATTTGCCGCTGCCCGAAGGGCCCAGCAGGACAAGTATTTCTCCCGCCGGGATCACCAGGTCGACGTTGCGCAGCGCGTGAACCTCGGTCTCGCCTGTGCGATAGACCTTGCAGAGGCCAGCGACGGAAAAGGCAGGTTCGCGCGCCTCGGCCAGACCGGCGATGTCGTCAGCGCTCATTGCCAGCCCGTCTCGGCCAATTGGAGTGTCAGCACGTCGTTCGCCCGCGCAGCCATGGACGCCTGGCGATGCTCCGACATTGCGGGAAAACAAACAAGCTGTTCATCGCGCGGGCGCGGCGCGTAAGACGGGACAGGGGAGGTCTTTCATGGATCATGCCGAAGAATATCGCGCGAAGCTGGTTTCACCCGAAGAGGCGATGTCGCTCGTCGGCGGCGGCAGCGACGTGGCGATGGGCATGGCGCTTTCGGAGCCGCCCGCGCTGCTCGCGGCGCTGGCCGCGAGGGTCGAACAGGGCGGCCTTGACGGTTTCAACCTGTGGTACTTCCACTCGCTGACCCATGCCGAGGCGACGGTCCTCAAATTCGAGTTGACCGACCGGATCCGGCCGCACTGCATGTTCCTCACCGGGATCGAGCGCGAACTGATGCGCCGGGGCGCGCAGGCGGGCATCAGTCCCGTTGAGTACGTGCCGACCGCGTTCAGCGAAGCCCCGCGCCTGCTCTCCGAAAAAGTGTCGCTCGACACGTTCCTCGTGACCGTATCGCCGATGGATCGGAACGGCTGGTTCACGTTCGGGACCGGGAACGATTACGCAACAGTCGCCGCGCGTTCAGCAAGGCGCCTGGTCGTCGAGGTCAATCGTCACATGCCCCGCGTGTTCGGCGATTCGTTGCTGCACGTGTCCGAAGTCGACGCGATCGTCGAAAATCACGTTCCGCTGCCCGACCTGAACAGCCGCGAGCCTACGCCAGAGGAACTCACCATCGCGCGAACGATCGCGGGGCTGATCGACGACGGCGCATGCCTGCAGATGGGCATTGGCTCGCTACCCAGCGCCGTCTGCGCGGAACTGGCCGACCGCCGGGACCTGGGGGTTCACACCGAATTGCTCACGCCCGGCCTGGCCTGCCTCATCCAGAGCGGAGCGGTCACCAATCGGCGCAAGGCGACCTATCAGGGACGCAGCGTGTTCACGTTCGCGATGGGCAACAAGGCGCTGTACGATTTCCTCGATGACAACCCTTCGATGCACAGCCTGCCTGTGAACATCGTCAACGACCCGCGGCACATCGCCAAGAACGACAACGTCGTATCGATCAACGCCACGCTGCAGGTCGACCTGTCGGGCGCATGCAATTCCGAGCATG
Organism: Novosphingobium tardum; assembly: GCF_042652045.1. Classification (NCBI taxonomy): domain Bacteria; kingdom Pseudomonadati; phylum Pseudomonadota; class Alphaproteobacteria; order Sphingomonadales; family Sphingomonadaceae; genus Novosphingobium; species Novosphingobium tardum. The sequence goes on from NZ_JBHSDR010000003.1 coordinate 970,046, forward strand.
TGCTGGGTCGCCAATACAGTGGATCTGGTGGCCAGCTCGATTTTGTGAGGGGGGCGCGGGCTTCGAAAGGGGGAAAGTCGATCATCGCCTGCACTTCGACCGCCAGGGACGGGACTGTGTCGCGCATAGTGCCCACGTTGACGGGGCCCGTGACGACGCCGCGCAACGACGTCCAGATCGTCGTTACCGAACATGGCTGGGCGGATCTCGCGGGCAAGACCCTGACCCAACGTGCCGACGCCCTGATCTCGCTAGCCGATCCGCGCTTTCGCGACGACCTCGCGAACGCGCAGGGACGCCTATGAGCTAAAGCCCGAAAGGAAACAGTTCGGGCGCGCCGCGGGGATGCTCGGCACCCAGCGGGGTTACTGCGGTCGTTTCGTCGAACCAGACCCACGCGTCGAACTGTTCGGCCATGACCGCTTCGAAGTAGTGACTCGCGAACTCGGTCTCGGGCCGATAGATCACGCCGATCGCGCGTTCGAGCAGTGGCTCTCGCAGCGCTTCGACGACAGCCTCGCGACCGGGTGAGCGCCAATCGGTCAACGTTCGCGCGAGTCCGGTCAGGCGAAAGGCATGCTCGTAGCTGTCCTCACGCGCAGGACGGACGGCCTTGATCGCCATGTCTCCGTCCCAGTCGCTGGCGGCGGCGACGTGGCCCCGGTTCGTGCCGAAGCCGATCAGCACGGCCTCGTTCCCATGCGCCATGCGGCACAGTTCGCCGATGTTGAATTCGCCTTGCCAACCCATCGCTGTCGCCGCGGCATTGCCGATATGCGAGTTGTGGGCCCACACCACGGCCTTGGCGGAATCTCCTCGATGGGCAAGCAGCGCCTGAAGCGTCGCAAACATGTGGCGGTCGCGCAGGTTCCAGCTTTCGCTGCCGCCGCGATACATTGCGCGATAGTACCGCTCGGCCTCCCTGACGATCCGCGCGTTCTGGATCGCGTCGAACCACCTCTCGCCATCGTCACGCATCAAGGCGATCCGCCGGTCGAACAACTGGCGAACCTGCGCGACCGCGCCGTCCTCGCAACTCGCGCGACCGCCGCGAACGACGGACCTACCGTAGGATGCCGGATCGTCCTGCCACGGCGTCAGACAGGAATAGCGACGGCGCGCCTCGGCGGCCTCGCCCGGATCGGCCTCGTCGAGGTAGGCAAGAACGGCGTGGATCGATTCGCCCAGGCTGTAGACGTCGAGCCCGCTGAACGAGACTTTTGCTTCCTCGGCCAGCGCCGCGTTGTGGCCCCGCAGCCAGTCGGCGAAATCGAGCACCTCCTGATTGCGCCACATCCATGTCGGGAAACGGATGAAGGCATCTCCCTTGCGGGGACGGGGCGCCTGGTGGCGGACGTAGTCATCGATCCGCGCGGCGTCCGGCCAGTCCGCCTCGACCGCGACCAGGTTGAAGCCGTGGCGCTCGATCAGGCGGCGGGTGATCGCGGCGCGGGCGCGATAGAATTCTGACGTGCCGTGGGTCGCCTCGCCCAGGAGAACCACGCGAGCGTCGCCGAACCGGTCGAAGAAGGCGCCGAAAGCCTCGCTGTCCTGCGGATCGGGAAGCGACTCGGCGGCAGCGCACAGCACGTCCACGGTGCTGCGAAGGATTCCATGCTTCCGGGGCATTCTTTCGGTCACGCTCATGGTTCGCATCCTTGCGCACACGTGCGGTAAAACTCGCGCATTCTCGCCCCATGGCGGGCGCGGGTGCCCGGCTTGCAGCGAAATTGCGTTGACCCTGTCCCGCCATAATACACGATAATGCGATGCGTTTCCCCCTGCGTGGCTGGTCGCCAGCGCGGATCGCGGCAGGTGGACGGCCAGCCATGGAGATTGCCATGTCCGCATATTTCGCCAATCGCCGCGACGCCGGACGGCAGCTTGCCGCAGCATTGTCAGCGCACGGGCTCCAAGATCCGCTGGTCCTCGCGTTGCCGCGCGGAGGCGTCCCTGTCGCGCTGGAGGTCGCCAAGCGGCTTCATGCTCCGCTCGATGTGCTGTTCGTCCGCAAGATTGGCGCGCCGGGGCACGAAGAATACGGCATCGGCGCGCTTGTCGACGGCGCATCGCCCCAGATTGTCATCGATCACGAGATGGCCGAGCGGGTTGGTGCGTCGAAAGCCTACATCGACCGAACGGTGGCGCGTGAACTCGCTGAGATCGAGCGCCGGCGCGCGCTTTACCGGACGGGTCCCCCACACCCGATCGAGAGCCGCGATGTCATTCTCGTCGATGATGGCATCGCTACCGGCGGAACGGTTCGCGCCGCGCTCGCGGCGCTGCACCAGGCCCGCGCCGGCCACGTCGTCCTGGCCGTGCCCGTCGCGCCGCGCGATGTGGTCACGGCCCTCGGCGCGCTATGCGACGAGGTCGTTTGCCTCGCGATGCCAGAACCGTTCCATGCCGTCGGCATGCATTACGTGGACTTCGACCAGACCAGCGACAAGGAAGTCATCGCATCGCTTGCCGAGGCAAATGCCTGATGGCAGGCCGGATGACTGGCCGTTAGAGGACGTTACGCCTAAGGCGCAATTTCCCTTTCAGGAGCGACTGGCATGACCGACCCCATTGCCGGCAAGGTAATCGTCATCACCGGCGCAAGCAGCGGCCTGGGCGAGGCCGCCGCCCGCATGCTCGCCGCGCGCGGTGCAAGACTGGTGCTTGGCGCCCGTCGCCTGGAACGCCTCGTGGCGCTGGCGGAGGACCTCGGCATGCCATCAGGTGTCGCGATTGCGACTGACGTTTCCGACGCCGCGCAAGTGCAGGCGCTGGTCGATCAGGCGATCGACGCGCACGGTCGTATCGATGTCATGATCAACAACGCCGGGGTAATGCCGCAGTCTCCGCTCGATCGGCTGCGGATCGATGAGTGGGACCGGATGATCGACGTCAACATTAAGGGCGTCCTCTACGGAATAGCCGCCGCGTTGCCGCACATGCAGCGCCAGAAATCCGGCCACTTTATCAACGTGGCCTCGGTGGCGGGTCACAAGGTTCGCCCCGGCGGAGTCGTATATTCCGCAACCAAGCATGCGGTGCGCACGATTTCCGAAGGGCTGCGGCAGGAAGTGAAGCCGTTCAACATTCGCACGACGATCATCTCGCCCGGCGCGGTCGACACCGAATTGCCCGAATCGATCAGCGAACCCGATTTCGCGGCGCGGACGCGAGAATTCTACGCTCGCAGTGCGATCCCGGCGGATTCCTTCGCGCGCTGCGTGGCCTTTGCACTTGAGCAACCGGAGAACGTCGACATCAACGAGATCCTCTACCGCCCCACCGAGCAGGAGTACTAACTTCCCGCGAGGATCTCGGCGAGCATCGCCGAAGTGCGCGGCCCGCTCCAGTCATGGCCGCCGATCATCCGCCAGACCTCGCGGCCTTTTGCGTCATAGAGCACCGTCGTCGGCAGGATGCCGGTGCCGTAATGCATCGACAGGGCGTTCTCGGGGTCCATCCACGGTTCGAGGTGCGCGAACTTGCGCGCGGCGAAGAAAGGCGTGACCTTTTCCGCGCCCTGGATGTCCTGGCTGACCGTGATAACGCGCAGCTTCCCTGAATCCTCTTCCGCCAGCTTGTCGAGCATCGGCATTTCGAGGACGCAGGGCCCGCACCATGTGGCCCACAGGTTGATCAGCACCGGCTTGCCCCTGAGGTCGGCGCTGCGCAGCGTCTTGCCGGATGGGTCGCTCAGCGCGAAATCAGGCATCAGGCTACCGCGGTTTTCGATGTTGAGCGTTCCATTGAACGTTTCGGCGCCGTCGCTCGCTGCCTGTTCCGCCGCAGCAGTAGTGCTCTCCGGTTGCGGAGCCGCGGGGCTTTGCCTATCGCACCCCCCGGCGGCCATGACGGCCACGGCAAGGACGGCGAGCTTGAGCGACCGCGCGAAAAATGTGGGCAAGATGGGCTCCAATACGATGTGGGGCGGGCGCTTTGCCGCAGGCCCTTCCGCGATCATGCGCGAGATAAACGCCTCGATACCCTTCGACAAGGCGCTGTGGCGCCAGGACATCGCGGCCTCCAAGGCCCATGTCGCGATGCTCGGTGCCCAAGGCATTGTCTCGGCTGAGGATGCCGCCGAAATCGCTTCGGGCCTGGACAGCGTCGCCGATGAGTACGAGCGCGACGGCGTACCCGAGGACTGGGACCTCGAGGACATCCACATGACCACCGAAAGCCGCCTCGCCGCGCTGATCGGGCCGGTAGCGGGGCGGCTGCACACCGCGCGCAGCCGCAACGACCAGGTGGCGACCGACTTTCGCCTATGGGTACGCGATGCGATGGACCAGGCCGATGCGGGCCTTGCCGCCTTCCAGCGCGCGCTGGTCGATCGCGCGGAGGAACATGCCGCCTCGATCATGCCCGGTTTCACGCATCTCCAGACCGCGCAACCGGTAACGCTCGGCCATCACCTGATGGCCTATTACGAGATGGCGGCGCGCGACCGTTCGCGTTTCGCTGACGCGCGCGATCGGGCCAACCAGTGTCCGCTGGGATCCGCGGCGCTCGCCGGCACCGGCTTTCCCATCGACCGGCACGCCACGGCTGCCGCGCTCGGCTTCGACGGCCCGACGGCGAACAGCCTCGATGCGGTATCGGACCGGGATTTCGCGCTCGACTACCTGATGGCGGCGGCCCAGTGCGCGCTCCATCTTTCGCGGCTGGCCGAAGAATTCGTGCTTTGGGCAAGCCAGCCTTTCGGCTTCGTCAGCCTGCCTGACAGTTTTTCGACCGGTAGCTCGATCATGCCGCAAAAGCGCAATCCCGATGCGGCCGAACTGGTTCGCGGACATTCGGGCCGCATAATCGGCTGCGCGACCGCCCTAATGGTGACGATGAAGGGCCTTCCGCTCGCGTATTCAAAGGACATGCAGGACGACAAGCCGCCGGTGTTCGAGGCAGCCTCGCTGCTTGCGCTCAGCCTTGCGGCTATGACCGGCATGGTCGCCGAGACGACTTTTCGCGCGGAGCGGATGCGCGCCGCGGCTGAAAATGGCTACGCAACCGCAACCGATCTTGCCGACTGGCTTGTGCGGGTGCGCGGCATCCCCTTCCGGGAAGCGCATCACATCACCGGCGCGGCGGTCAAGCTTGCCGAGCAGCGCGGGGTCGCGCTCGACGCACTGGGACTGGACGATCTGCAAGCGATCGACACGCGGATCGACGACGGCGTCTTCGCTGCACTTTCGGTCGAGGCATCGGTCGCGGCGCGCGCCAGCCATGGTGGAACCGCGCCGGTCGAGGTAAGGAAGCGGGTGGCAGAGGCGCGCGCGGCGCTGGCCCGCGACGGAGACAGGACATGAAGCGGTTAGTCGCGGTTGGAATGGCGAGCCTGGCGCTGGCCGGGTGCGGCAGCCGCACAGACCTTACCCCGCAGGCCGGCCACCAGCTTCCGGTCGCCCCATACGGCCGGGCGGACCGGCCGACCACGGCTGAACTTCTCGCTCGCCCGCCGCAACTTGCGCCCGAACGCACCGTCGAACTGCGGCGCAAGTCCGAGGAACGCGCCGACGATCCGTTCGACCTTCCGCCCGACGTGGGCGACAGGCCTTCGGATGAGCTGTCTTCGCCGACCTCGACCGACCCTGCCCCGTCGGCTCCCGACCTGCCGCCTGCCTCGAACACCCCGAAGAGCTAGATGGATCATTTTGCCTATCGCAACGGCGTGCTCCACGCCGAGGACGTTCCGCTGCCCGTCATTGCGGCCGAGGTAGGAACGCCCGTATATGTATATTCGAAGGCCACGCTGGTGCGCCATGCCCGCGTTTTCCGCGAGGCGGTTGCGGTTGCGGGACGGCACCACATCGCATTTGCGGTAAAGTCCAATCCCAACATCGCGGTCCTGCGTGTCCTGGCGCGCGAAGGCTACGGCGCCGATGTCGTCTCGGGCGGCGAACTCGACCGTGCGCTGGCGGCGGGCATGGCCGCTGAAGACATCGTCTTCTCAGGCGTTGGCAAGACCGAAGCGGAACTGGCCCACGGTCTGGAGTGTGGAATCGGCCAGTTCAACATCGAGCTCGAGGCCGAAGGCGCCGCGCTTGCGCGGATCGCCAGCGCCATGGGCAAGACCGCGACGGCAGTACTGCGCGTGAACCCCGACGTGGACGCGGGCACCCACGCCAAGATCTCCACCGGGAAGGCCGAGAACAAGTTCGGCGTGCCGATCGGCGATGCTCCTGCAATCTTCGCCCGGCTTGCGGCGTTGGACGGTCTCAACATGCGCGGTGTTGCGGTGCATATCGGCAGCATGGTCGCCGACCTTGACCCGCTCGCGGCCGCGTTCGAGCGCGTTGGCGAACTGGTCACCGAACTGCGCGCGGCAGGCCATACGATTACCCATGTCGACCTGGGCGGCGGGATCGGCGTCCCCTACCGCCCCCACGACAGGCTGCCGACGCCGGCACAATATGGCGAAATGGTCGCCCGCGTCACGAAGGACTGGGGTGTGACCCTGATGTTCGAGCCGGGCCGTGTCATCTGCGGCAATGCCGGAATCCTGATGACGCGGGTTATCTGGGTGAAGCCCGGCGTCGTCCGACCCTTCGTCGTGGTCGATGCGGCAATGAACGATCTTGCCCGGCCCGCGCTCTACGAGGCCTATCATCACTTCCAGGCCGTCGAGCCGGGCGAAGGCACGTTCGACGCCAACATTGTCGGGCCGGTGTGCGAAAGCACCGACACTTTCGCGATGGGCAGGACGATCGACCTGGTGGAACCCGGCGACCTCGCCGTCTTCCGTACGGCCGGGGCGTATGGCGCAACGATGGCCAGCACCTATAACAGCCGCGCCCTGGTGCCCGAAGTGCTGGTCGACGGCGATCGCTATGCCGTCGTTGCCGACCGGATCCTCCCGGCGACGATCATGGCCGCCGAGCGCGTTCCGGACTGGCTGGACTAGGGCGGGTGCACAGCCTGCCGCTTTTCCATCGTGTTGCCGGGCAGCCGGTAATTGTGGTGGGCGAGGGCGACGCGGCGCAGGCCAAAAGGCGGATGGTCGAACGCGCTGGCGCGCACGTCGTCGGCATCGACGACAGGAATGCCCGCCTGGCTTTCGTCGCCCTGGAGGATGCGGAGCGATGCGAGGCGCTGGCCCGGGAATTGCGATCCCGGGCAGTTCTGGTGAATGTCGTCGACCAACCTGCCCTTTGCGACTTCACCGTCCCGGCCTTGGTTGAGCGTGAGCCGCTGCTGGTTGCGATCGCGACGGGGGGCGCTTCGGCGGGTTTGGCAAAAGCCGTGCGCTTACGGATCGAACGTTTGCTTCCGCCGACTGCTGGCGCGCTCGCTGCGGCGCTCGGGTCAGCGCGGGGTGCCTTGCGCGCGCGCTGGCCCGATGCCGGCGAGAGGCGGCGCGCCCTCGATCAGGCCTTGAGCGAAAACGGACCGCTAGACCCGTTCTCGGACGGAGCGAGTGACCGCGTGCAGACCTGGCTCGCGTCTCCGCACGACGAGCGGCCCGGACGTGCGGAGATCATCCGGCTGCGCTCCGGGGATCCCGACGACCTGACTCTGCGTGAGGCGCGGCTGCTCGGCTCTGCTGACGTGGTGCGCCATGACGGCCGAGTTACTACGGAGATTCTCGACCGGGCCAGGGCAGATGCACGCCGCGAACTTCTTGTAGCCACGGCCGAGCGCATCAGCGCCCCGTCAGGTGCCCTCGTCGTCGTTATCTACGGTCCAGAGAGCCCAGCAGAATGTTGAGCCAGGCGGTCGCGATCGGCTTGCCTCGGTCGTCCTGCCATGCCTCTGCGCTCACGTTGGCTACGCGGCGACCGGCGCGCGTGACCCGGCCCAGGGCAAAGGTGCGCTGCTGGGTTCCACCGCGCAGAAACTCTACATTCATGTTGATGGGCTTGATTCGCGAAGGGGCACCGCGGCGCTCCAGCTCGCAGCGCAAGGCGACGATCGCAGCCATTTCCAGCAGGCCGCTGATCGCGCCGCCGTGGAGGTAGCCGGGACGCCCGTGGAGCCGCTCGGAAAAGTCGAGCGCGAGGAGCGGAATGTCGTTTTCCATCGCCTCGACCGTAAGCCCGAGCGCAAGTCCGTATGGGGGGAGCATGCTCTGGGCATGGGCGGCATCGATGGTGCGCGAAAAAGTCATGCCGGCCCCTCGACCAGCATGAAGGTGCCGACCGCATGGGCCACCGGGTCTGCCGGGTCGCCATCGTGGGCAAGGCCGCGCACGAAAGCGACGTTGCGCCGCATCTGGTAGCATTCGCCGCGAGCGACGACCGTCTTTCCTGGCGTCGCCGCGCGCATGTAGTCGATCCTGAGGTCCAGGGTGACTTGCGGCTGGAATGCCTTGCGCAGTGTCCAGACCGACATCGAGGTCACGTTGTCGAGCAGACTGACTATCGGGCCCGAAGCAAGGACGCCGGTGTCGGGATTGCCGACGAGGTCCTCGCGCCACGGGAGCTGGAGCTCGAGCCAGTTGTCGCCGTGGTCGTGATAGTCGATGCCGAGAAAGCCCCCATGGCCGCGCCGGTTCATGGCCCGGCTGAATCGCTTGGGATCGAAGACCGTGCCGGGGGGAAGGATGAACTCCTTTTCGCCCGATGGAGGATGCGCCTGGCTCATCGTTCGCGCTCCTGCCGAGCGGCCATGACGATTACAATATCTATTTGGGCGCTGCCTTGCGCGCTGGCTAGCGCTCCGCGCCGCCGGTCAGCGCGTCGAGCGCGGCCTGGAGGATCGTCGCGGCGGCGGCTGAATCGATCCGTTCCTTGCGCTTGGCGCGGCTCATGTCCTGGTCGATCAGCGCGCGCTCTGCCGCCACGGTGGACCAGCGTTCGTCCCAGAGCAGCACGGGCATGGCGAGCACAGCGAGATTGCGCGCATACGCGCGGGCCGACTGGCTGCGCGGACTTTCGCTGCCGTCCATGTTGAGCGGCAACCCGACGACGATGCCGACTGCGCTGCGTTCCTTGGCCAACCCCTCGATCGCCGCGCGGTCGCGGGCGAATTTGCCGCGCTCGATCGGCTTGCCGGGCGACGCGAAGCGCCATCCGGCATCGCACACTGCGGTGCCGATCGTCTTGGTGCCGGTATCGATGCCGATCAGCACTCCGCCTTCGGGCAGCGCGGCGCGGAACTCGTCGACCCGCGTGGTAACCGGCGGGGCGGAAGTCAGGGGACGGGCTTCCACGCGGCGACCCGGGCGGCGACATCCGCGCGCAGATTGCTCCAGAACAGCGGGATATCGTAGACGTGGTAATTGTTGCCGGGCAGCACGTAGGGACCGAGCGAGGGCGGCGGTCCGATCAGCAGCATGCCCCCTTCGCAACGTGCGGGTACGAGCCCGGGCTTCACCTCGCCTTCACTGAGTTGCGCATTCGGGATCAGGGTGCCGAGGTTGGCGCTGGCCGGTGCATTCCCGCCGACACCCCCCGTAAGGGGATTGGTGCAAAGGATCTCGCTGTCACCGCGCTTCTGCCCGTCGAAGCCGGTCGATGCCGCGTAACTGTCCTTGACCGTCGAGGGGTCGGCCGGCTCGGCGTAGCTGGACCAGCTTACGATGCAACCGGGCTGGCCGGATGTGGCGCAGGCCGGGAGGCCCAGCTTGGGCAGGTCGTGCGATACCGAGATCGGCCAGCCGATCGCGTATGCGGCGGCGATGCGCCCGGCGAGCGGAGTGCCGGCAACCTTTTCCTTCAGGAGCCGAATCAGGTGAAGGGCACCCTGGCTGTGCCCGGCAAGCACGATTGGCCGGTCCTTGGGGACGCTGGCGACGAAGTAGTCGAATGCCTGGGCAACGTCCTTGTAGGCAAGATCGGTTGCGGCCTGCGCATCGGCACTGTCGGTCAGGAACGAGCCGAATGCCGCCTGCCGGTAGCGCGGCGCCCAGACTTCGGCGGAGCCTGCAAAGGGGCTCGCCATGCCGCGAAGGAATAGGCGCGCGCGGTTCTGCGATTCTTCATCGTCGAGCGGGGCGTTCCAGTGATCGCGGGCCAGATAGCTGGTCGGGTGAATGAAGAAGACCGCGGCGGGAAGTGGGGCCGGGGGAGCGGCACCGGCCGGAGCCCAGTGAGCAGCGTCGTCGATACCCATGCCGGGCCGCGCAAACCACAGCTTGGCGTCCTCATAAGCGTTGCCCGCCAGCGCATCCTGCGCCTCGAACTTGACCCGGGGGACGAAGGCGAAACTGCTAAGCTCCTTCGACCAGTAGCGCAGCCCCACCGCGCCTGCGACGAAGACCACGACCATGAACGCCACGAAATAAAGGAATTTGCGGACCATCGTTCAGCTTTCGGCACGGACGCGTTCGGTGTTGAGTTCGGCCCGCCGCTCGAGCGCGATCTTGACCATCGCGACGATCGGGTCCGCCAGCGCGAGTCCGAGAATGCCGAACATCACGCCGAAGACGAGCTGTGCGCCAAGAACCAGCGCAGGAGCAAGATCGACGGTCTTTTTGGCGACCATCGGCACGATCAGGTAGCCGTCGATCGATTGCACCGCGATGTACACCCCGATGCAGAACAGGCCCATGTCGGTGCCGCCCGAAAATCCGACCAGGATCATCAGCACGCCCGAGATCGGCGCGCCGATATTGGGCAGGAAGGCTAGCAACCCCGTCAGCAGGCCCAAGAGCGCAGCCATCGGCACGCCGTAGATGCTCAGTGCCACGCCGGTCGCGACCCCTTCGACCGCCATTCCGGTCAATCGGCCGGCGAGTAGCCGGCGTAGCGCAAAGCCCATGCGGCTGGCGGTTTCATGAAAGCGCTCGCGCCCTTCGACCGGGAGCATCCACGCGACGCCACGCTCGTATAGCCGGGGTTCGAGCGCGAGGTACACGCCGAGCACGACGATCATGAGAAGCGTGGTCAGCCCGCCGATCAGCCCACCGAGCGCGCGCGTTACCGGACCCACGCCCGTGACCATCTGTTGGGCCAGCGATTTGATGTCGGCGGTTCCGACATCAATCCCATGCGCGCTCGCCCACGCTACCGCACGGTTGGCCTGCAGCTGGATCACCGCCGGCATTTCGGCCGCCTGCGTGGCGATCTGCGAGCCGGTGTAGGCAATCGCCCAGATGAGGAATATCAGGGTGAGGACGAGTACGATCCCCACTCTCGTGCCGCGGCCCAGCGGCAGGACTCGACCCAGCAGGCGCGCACCGCCGTCGACCATGGTGGCGAAGACGACGCCGCCCAGGATCACGAGAAGCGGCTGAGCGAAGAAAACGATCAGCGCCGCTAGCAGCGTCATCCCGATCCAGATCGCTGCTTTGCGCACCTCATGGCGGAGACGGGGATCCTGTATCTCGGACGGGCTTTGCTGGACGGGCTCGCCTGCCATCGCCGCCTTTTGTGTCGCCGGGTCGTGAGGTTCGGCGTGCGGCGTGATGGTTTGCTTCATCGCGACGTCTTCGCCGGATCGAGCGCGGCGCGCAAGTTGCGCCATGCGCGGTCCTTGCGCAACGAGGCCCACCAGGTGCGCGGATCGAGCGTCGCGCTGCCATCCAGCGAAAAGGTTATGAACTCGGCTCGGCCACCGACGCTCGAAAGCGGCACCGGTCCGCCAAGACCCTTTTCGAAAGGTCCCGAATTGGCCCGGCTGTCCGCGGAATGGTCGCGGTTGTCGCCCATGAGGAAGACGTGGCCCGCTGGAACCTTGATTTCGGCGTAATTGTCGAGCGGCTGGTTCTGAAGGTGATCGATGATGTCGTAGCTGACGCCGTTGGGCAGCGTTTCGCGCAAGATGGGAAGCTCGCAAAACTCGCGGCCCGACGCGCTGCGATAACGCAAATTTGGAAATTCCTCAGGCGAACACGGCTCATTGGGGTCGACGGCGAGTTCGAGCGGAGGCTCGACCGCTTGGGGAATCGGCCTGCCGTTGAGGATGATCTGACCGTTCACCACCGCGATCCTGTCGCCCGGAAGCGCGATGACGCGCTTGATGTAATCCTCGTCGCGATCGGGGGGAACGACGATCACGATGTCGCCATAAGCGGGAGTCTTGCCGAGCAGCCTTTCGCGGCTGCGGGGCAGGACATGGAAAGAGGCAGAGACCCACGACCAGCCATACGGATACTTGCTGACCACCAGACGGTCGCCGACCAAAAGGTTCGGCATCATCGAGATGGAGGGGATGTAGAACGGTTTCGCGATAAAGCTGTGAAAGCCGATGACCGCGAGCAGCATCAGCAGCAGGCCGCGTGCCTCGGCCCACCAGTCCACCTTGTGGGCGCCACGACCGCGCGAATCGGGTGTCGAAGTTTTCAATGCCTCGGGCGGGCGAGGGCCGGCGTCGCTCATCAGCGCTGCGCCAGCGGACGCGCCTCGATGACCACGAAGGCCTGGGCAAAGGGATGGTCGTCGGTCATCGTCAGGTGCACGGTGGCTTCGTAGCCTTCAGGAGTGATCGCGACGAGCCGGGCCAGGGCGCCTCCCGTCAGCGCCAGCGTCGGCGCGCCCGAATGGGCATTCACCACGCCGATGTCCTTCATGAACACGCCGGCCTTGAAACCGGTCCCGACCGCCTTCGAAAAAGCCTCCTTGGCGGCGAAGCGCTTGGCATAAGTGCCGGCGCGGGTGAACGGCCGCCTCGCGGCCTTGGCGCGTTCGACCTCTGTAAACACACGCCGCTCGAAGCGCTCGCCGAAGCGGGCCAGCGAATTGGCGATCCGATCGATGTTGCAGAGGTCCGAGCCGATGGCGATGATCATCGCGAAGTCCTCAACGTGCGTCGTCCATCAGCGTGCGCATATGCCGCACGGCACTCTCCAGTCCGGTGAAGATCGCCTCGCCGATAAGATAGTGGCCGATGTTGAGTTCTGCGAGCTGGGGAATGGCGGCGACCGGCTGGACGTTTTCGAAGGTCAGGCCGTGCCCGGCATGCGGCTCGATCCCGTTCTTGGTCGCAAGCGCAGACATCTCGGCAATCCGCCGGAGTTCGATTGCCTGCTGCTCGCCGGTTGCGTGCGCGTATTCGCCGGTGTGAAACTCGACCACCGGGGCCTTCAGGCGCATCGCAGCCTCGAGTTGGCGCGCTTCGGGGGCGATGAACAAACTCACCCTAATGCCGGCATCCGCGAGCCGCGCGACGATCGGCGCAAGCCGGTTGTGCTGGCCCGCCGCGTCCAGGCCGCCTTCGGTCGTGCGCTCCTCGCGCCGCTCGGGCACGATGCACGCGGCATGCGGCTTGTGGCGCAGGGCGATGGCTAGCATCTCGTCAGTCGCGGCCATTTCTAGGTTCAGCGGCAGGTCGGTGGCGGCCTGGATGCGCGCAATGTCGTCGTCACGAATATGGCGGCGGTCCTCGCGTAAGTGCGCGGTGATCCCGTCGCCTCCCACCGCGGCCACGATCTGGGCTGCGCGCACCGGGTCCGGGTGATCGCCGCCCCGCGCGTTGCGGATCGTGGCCACATGATCGATGTTTACGCCAAGACGCAGGCGAGGCGGTGACGCGCTCATGGCTTGGCGCGGCTTCCCGGCTTCGTTGCAGGCGTCGCGGCAAGGGCAGCCGGCACCTCATCGGGCGCATAGGTCGGGAAATCGAGCGCGATCAGCGGAAAGAACGGCACCGGGAAGTCCGCGGTCCCGCCCGACCGGTCGACAAGCGAGGCGGCGGCAACAACCTTTCCGCCCGCGGCCTCGACCGCGGCGATAGCCTCACGGCTGGAAAGCCCTGTCGTGACGACATCTTCAACCAGCAGGACCTTCTCACCCGGCTGCAGGGCGAAACCGCGACGAAGCTCGAACGTGCCGGAAGGTCGTTCGACGAACATCGCGTCGATCCCGAGCGCGCGCCCCATCTCGTGGCCGATGATCACCCCTCCCATCGCCGGGGAGACGACCGTTGCGATGCTGGCGCGAAGGTCGGACGGGATACGGTCGGCCAGCGCTTTTGCCAGTCGCGCGGCCCGCGCTGGATTCATTAGAACACGTGCGCATTGCAGATAGTGTCCGCTATGCCGCCCCGACGAAAGCAGGAAGTGCCCTTCGAGCAGCGCGTCGCTGGCCCTGAACTCGGCGAGGATTTCGTCGTCGGTCATCATGCTCCTGGCGGGTCCGTCCCGGCATGGAATCGCCAAGTGGCGAGGCGTGAAATGCGATGGCCCAGAGTGTGTCGGGCGCGTCCGAAAAATATCCCCCGGGGCGCTTGAGACTGGCGGAAGCCGCGCGTATAGGACGCCGCAACCGTCGATCCCCCAGGGGCAAAAATGCGGGTTCGCCCTTAGGCGGCACTCTGCAAAAAGGGAAGCGAAAGCGATACGATGAGCCGAGCCGAGAATACCCGGTCGTTCACCCGGACCTTGACCGGAGGTTTCAGGAAACTGGCGTTGGCGGCGGTCCTCGTCGCTGCTCCGGCAATGGCGCAGGCACCGGCTGCGGCCCCCGCGGCTCCTGCGGCAGCGGCTTCCGCGCCTGCCATTTCGGCTCCCGGCGCTGCTCGCGCGCCGGACGTAGTCACTCGTGCTACCGATACCGCGGCCGGAGCTTCGGCAGGGGCCGCGACCGCTGCCGTTCCCGCCGCTGCCGTTCCCGCCGCTGGCGGTGGGTACACCCCGATGGCGCCGACGGCCGGCAAGGGCCAGCCCGTCGATGGCGGTTGGACGTTCCAGGACCAGTACTCGCCGATCGGCGAATATGCGCTCTGGATGCACGACGCGATACTCGTGCCGCTGATCACCGTGATTAGCCTGTTCGTGCTGATCCTTCTCCTCGTGGTGATGGTCCGCTTCCGCCGTGGCCGTAACCAGACCCCGTCGAAGACGACGCACAACGCGATGATCGAGGTCGTCTGGACGCTTCTTCCCGTGCTCATCCTCGTCGGCGTGGCGGTGCCCTCGATCAAGCTGCTGGCCAAGCAATACAAGCCGGCGCCCGCCAATGCTCTGACGGTGAAGGCTACCGGCAACCAGTGGTTCTGGTCCTACTCCTATCCCGACAACGGCGGGCTCGAGATCGTCTCGAACATGCTGCCCGACGAGGAAGCGATCAAGCGCGGCGAGCCTGCGCAGCTGGGCGTCGACAACCGCATGGTGCTCCCGGTGGGCGAGCCGATCCGGCTTCAGACGACCGGCGCCGACGTGATTCACTCGTTCGCTGTCCCCTCGCTGTGGTTCAAGCTCGATGCGGTGCCGGGCCGGATCAACGAGAAGGTGCTCTTCATCAAGGAGCCTGGCGTCTATTACGGTCAGTGTTCGGAACTGTGCGGTGCTCGCCACGGCTACATGCCGATCGCGATCGAGGCGCTGCCCCGTCCGCAGTTCGACGCATGGGTGCTCGCCAAGGGCGGATCGCTGAAATCGGCCAAGCCGGCGGAGGCTGCCGCTGCGGTGCCCGCGCCTGCTGCCGCACCCGCAGCGGCCGCAAGCCCCGCCGCTTCTCCCACTTCCGGGGCCAGCCCCGCCGCCGCGGGCGCTTCGCCTGCTCCCACCGCTTCCGGCGCACCCGCGCCCGCCGCCTGACCTGACGAGGCTCGAGAAGACCCATGGCAACTATTCCCGCCCCCACAGAAGGCTTCCAGGCCCACGATCACGCGGCCCATGATCATGGGCACGATCACATGCCGGGCTTCTTCGCGCGCTGGTTCATGTCGACGAACCACAAGGACATCGGCACGCTTTACCTGATCTTCGCGGTCTGCGCGGGAATCATCGGCGGCGCCGTTTCGGGCCTGATGCGGGCCGAACTCGCGCAGCCCGGCATCCAGTACCTGACGATGTGGACGAGCTGGATGGAGGGCAAGCCCGCCGAATTCAACTCAGCGCTGCACATGTGGAATGTGCTGATCACCGCGCATGGCCTCATCATGGTCTTTTTCATGGTCATGCCGGCCATGATCGGGGGCTTCGGCAACTGGTTCGTGCCCTTGATGATCGGTGCGCCCGACATGGCGTTCCCGCGCATGAACAACATCTCGTTCTGGCTTACGGTTGCGGGTTTCTGCAGCCTCATGTTTTCGGCCTTCGTCCCGGGTGACGTTACCGGAGGTCTTGGCGCGGGGACGGGCTGGACGGTCTACGCACCGCTCTCCACCAGCGGAAGCCAGGGGCCAGCGGTAGATTTCGCGATCTTCTCGCTCCACCTGGCGGGTGCGGCCTCGATCATGGGCGCGATCAACTTCATCACCACCATCTTCAACATGCGCGCACCGGGCATGACCCTGCACAAAATGCCGCTGTTCGTTTGGTCGGTGTTGGTCACGGCCTTCCTGCTGCTCTTGGCCCTGCCGGTGCTGGCAGCCGCGATCACCATGCTTATTACCGACCGCAATTTCGGCACCACATTCTTCGATGCCTCGGGCGGCGGTGATCCGGTGCTTTACCAGCACCTGTTCTGGTTCTTCGGTCACCCGGAGGTCTACATCATGATCCTGCCGGGCTTCGGCATGATCAGCCAGATCGTGGCGACGTTCTCGAAGAAGCCGGTGTTCGGCTATCTCGGCATGGCCTACGCGATGGTTGCGATCGGCGTGGTCGGGTTCATCGTGTGGGCGCACCACATGTATACGACCGGCCTCGACGTGAACACGAAGATGTATTTCACCGCGGCGACGATGGTGATCGCGGTGCCCACGGGCATCAAGATCTTCAGCTGGATCGCGACGATGTGGGGCGGCAGCCTCTCGTTCAAGAGCCCGATGGTCTGGGCGCTCGGCTTCATCTTCCTGTTCACCGTCGGCGGCGTTACCGGCGTCGTGCTCGCGAACGGCGGAATCGACGACAACCTGCAGGACACCTACTACGTGGTTGCGCACTTCCACTACGTGCTCAGCCTCGGTGCGGTCTTCTCGCTGTTCGCCGGTTTCTACTACTGGTTCCCTAAGATGAGCGGGCGCTGGCACTCGGAACTGCTGGCCCACATCCACTTCTGGATTTTCTTCGTCGGCGTGAACATCATCTTCTTCCCCATGCACTTCCTCGGACTGCAGGGGATGCCGCGCCGCTATCCGGACTACACCCCGGCGTACGAATACTGGAACAAGCTCGCTTCCGAAGTCGGCTACACGACGATGGCGGTCGGCATGCTGGTGTTCTTCGTCAACATCGGCTGGGCGCTTGCGGCCGGCCGCAAGGCGGAAGGCAACTACTGGGGCGAAGGCGCCACCACTCTGGAGTGGACGCTGTCCAGCCCGCCGCCGTTCCATCAGTTCGAAACGCTGCCGGTGATCGACGACCACGCTCACCATTGAGCGTTCGCCGCACCGCAAGATCGATCGCGCCCCGGCCTCAACCGCCGGGGCGTTTTCGTTTCAGGAGATAGAAGATGGCCGAAACGCGCATGATCGACGCTGGCGAAGTGAACTTGCGGGCCGCGGTCGAGGGTTCGGGGCCGCTCGTGATCTTCGTGCACGGGTTTCCGGAGAGCTGGTATTCGTGGCGGCATCAGCTCGGCCCGGTCGCTGCGGCCGGCTTTACCGCCTGCGCGATCGACGTGCGCGGCTATGGCGGATCGGACAAGCCTCACCCGGTGGAGGCCTATACGCTCGAGCACCTCGCGCGGGACCTCGCCGGAGTGGCCGACGCGATGGCGCCCGGAGAACCGGCGATACTTGTCGGTCACGACTGGGGCGCGCCGATCGTATGGAACACCGCGCTCACGCGCCCCGAGCGGTTTCACGCAGTCGCGGGCTTGTCGGTTCCGTACTCAGGCGTTCCCGAACGCCCGTTCACCGAGGTCTTCCGCCAGCATTTCACCTCGCAAGGGCGGTTCTTCTACCAGGAATACTTCCAGGAACCGGGTGTTGCCGAGGCCGAGGCCGAGGCCAACCCGCGCGATTTCGTGGCGCGGATGATGTACTCGATCTCGGGCGACGTTCCGCCGGGCGCTTATTGGGACAAGCCGCTGGGTGCGACGTTCCTCGAAGGCCTGCCTGACCCCCGGCCGGTGCCGTGGCTGACCGAAACCGATCTCGACTTCTACGAGTCTGAATTCGCCGCTTCCGGCTTTCGCGGTCCGCTCAATCGCTATCGCAACCACGAGCGCGATTTCGAATGGCAGCAGAAGTACGCAGGGTACGTCATCGAGCAGCCTTCGCTGTTCATCGGCGGGACCCGCGATCCGGCAACGACTCTGTTCGGGGCGGTCGCCGATCCGGTGGAGATGATGCGAAGGTTCGCTCCGCGCGTTGAAGGCCATGTGCTGGAGGGCGTCGGCCACTGGACGCAGCAGGAACGGCCCGCCGAAGTGAATGCCATCCTCATCGAGTGGTTAAATCGGCTGCCCCGGGGCTAAGCGCTTCCAACCGGGACAGAGGCGGCCTATAGGGCCGGGACTTCCGATGTCCGCAACCGCTTCCCTCCAACTGCCCACCGATTGGCGCGACTTTTATTCGTTGACCAAGCCGCGGGTGATGAGCCTGGTGATCTTCACCGGCCTGTGCGGTCTGCTGGCAGCGCCCGGAACAATCCATCCCGTGCTGGGCTTTACCGCCATCCTGTGCATCGCAGTGGGCGCGGGCGGTGCGGCCGCGCTCAACCAGTGGTGGGAAGCCGATCTCGACGCCGGGATGAAGCGTACCGCTGCGCGTCCCTTGCCCGCAGGACGGATGGACCGGACGTCCGCCCGTGATTTCGGCGTCGGATTGTCAGTGGCCTCGGTGCTCGTCATGGGCCTGGCCGTCGGTTGGCTCGCCGGCCTCCTGCTGGCGGTGTCGATCGTCTACTATGCGGTCGTCTATACGATCTGGCTGAAGCCGCGGACGCCGCAGAACATCGTTATCGGCGGCGGAGCCGGCGCCTTCCCGCCGCTCATCGGCTGGGTTGCCGTCACGGGGCACATCACTGCGATGCCGCTCCTTCTGTTTGCGATCATCTTCATGTGGACCCCCCCGCACTTCTGGGCGCTCGCCATGTTCGTGAAGTCCGATTACGCAAAGGTGGGAATCCCGATGATGCCGGTCGTCGCAGGCGAGCAATCGACGCGGCGACAAATCCTCATTTACGCCGCTCTTCTCGTCCCGGTCGCGCTGGCCCCCTGGTTGATCGGCGGCACCGGCGCGATCTACGGCATTAGCGCGCTGGTGCTGTCGCTAGCGTTCCTGGCATTGTCGGTGAAAGTCGGCCTGCGCCGCACTGGCGCAGCGGACCGAATGAAGCCCGAAAAGCGTCTGTTCGCATTCTCCGTCGTCTACCTCTTCACGTTGTTTGCCGCGCTGGTGGTCGATCACCAGGCTTCCCTCCAAGGATGGTTGCAATGAACGATATCCACGAACCCCCGGTCATTTCCGAGGCCGAGATGGCAGCCTACCGTGCGCGTCAGCGGGGCCGCAATCGCGTGATGGGGCTGGTCCTCGGCGGGCTCGCGATCCTGTTCTTCGCCATTACGATGGCCAAACTGGGCCTCAAAGCCAGCGGGCAGGGCTGACACAATGGCAAGCGCTCCTTCCGTCAACGGCGCCGATGCCGTTTCCCGCCGTAACCGCCGGGTAGGGCTCTACGCGGCGTTTTTCGCGCTCGCGATGCTGGGCGTCGGCTATGCCGCTGTCCCGCTCTACCGCCTCTTTTGCCAGGCAACCGGATTTGCCGGCACTCCGGCGCGCGCTACCGAGGCGGACGCCGAAAAGGTTGTCGCAAGCGCGGGCCGGACGATGTCCATTCGCTTCGACGGCAACGTCGCCGCGGGCATGCCGTGGAACTTTCGTCCCGAACACGTGACCGATACGGTCGACGTGGGCGCGCGCGACATGGCGATCTTTCTGGCCAAGAATCTGTCGGACAAGCCGGTAACCGGCCGGGCAACCTTCAACGTTCAGCCCGAACAGGCGGCAAAATACTTCACGAAGATCCAGTGCTTCTGTTTCACCTTGCAGACCCTCAAGCCGGGGCAGGAGGTGCGGATGCCGGTGATCTATTACGTGGATCCCAAGATCCTCGATGATCCCGACGCGCGCGATGTCGAGCAGATCACGCTGAGCTATACCTTCAATGAAGTGAAGGCTTCACCCGCCGGCTGACGATTGCCCGAGCAAAGCCTCTGGACCGTATGGAAGCGGGGCGATAAGGGCCGAGACAGCCAACGCGACGCACGTACGGGGACCTATCGATGGCCGGCACGAAGAACCACGACTACCACATCCTTCCGGCCGATCCCTGGCCGTTCATCGGGGCGTTTTCCGCGCTGACGCTGACCAGCGGCGGCGTGCTGTCGATGCACAGCATGCCGTTCGGCAAGTACGTCCTGCTGCTGGGCTTCGCGCTTGTCCTGCTTACGTTCTATTCGTGGTGGTCGAACGTCATCAAGGAAGCCAAGGCCGGCGATCACACGCCTGTCGTCCAGCTTCACCTGCGTTACGGCATGATCCTGTTCATCGCGTCCGAAGTCATGTTCTTCGTGGGCTGGTTCTGGGCCTTCTTCGATTTCTCGCTGTTCCCGTCGACGCTCGCCGAAGTGGTGGGCGGACAATGGCCGCCAAAGGGCATCGAAGCGGTCATGGATCCCTTCGACCTGCCGCTGCTCAACACCCTGATCCTGCTGTGCTCGGGCACGACCGTTACTTGGGCGCACCATGCGCTCATCCACGGCGACCGTGACGGGCTCAAGAAGGGCCTGTGGGCGACGATCCTGCTGGGCATCCTGTTCTCGAGCATCCAGGCCTACGAATACGCGCACGCGCCGTTTCCGTTCGGCGAAAACACCTATGGGTCGGCGTTCTACATGGCGACCGGCTTCCACGGGTTTCACGTGCTGATCGGTACGATCTTCCTGATCGTGTGCCTCAAGCGCGCCTACAACGGCGATTTCACGCCCCGCCAGCACTTCGGCTTCGAGGCGGCCGCATGGTACTGGCATTTCGTCGACGTGGTCTGGCTGTTCCTGTTCCTGGCGATCTACGTCTGGGGCGGTTGGGGCGCCCCGACCCACTAGGGTCGGGCGCAAGCGATTACCTTGCCGGATAACAAGACACCCGCGGGGCCGGGGCCGGATGACAAGCCGGCTTCGGCACCGTTGCGTTTCGGCTCGACGCTTCCTTACGGCAAGTGTCCGCGCTGCCATGCGCAGACGCTGTTCGACGGGGTGATCCGCTTTGCGCCACGTTGCCGGGCCTGTGGCCTGGAGTTTTCCGCGTTCAATGTGGGCGACGGCCCGGCGGCCTTTCTTACCCTGTTCATCGGAACGCTGGTTTCGGCGCTGGCGATCTGGCTCCAGCTCGCGTTCGATCCGCCCTTCTGGGTGCACATCGTGCTGTGGGTGCCGCTGACGGTGCTGGCGGTGCTTGTGGGACTGCGGGCGGCCAAGGAAAAACTGCTGGTAGCCGAATATCGCCGCCGGGCAGGAGAACACCGCCGAAGCGGCCCATGAACAAGGTCGTGGCGCACCCGCGGATACCTCTTTTGCCGACCATTCTGGTGATCGCGGCGATCGGCACGATGATCGCGCTCGGGTTCTGGCAATTGCAGCGTCTCGCGTGGAAAGAAGCGCTTATAGCGCGCTATGCCCATGCTCAGGACTTGCCAGCCGTGGCCTGGCCCCGCGATCCGGCCGATCGCGCCGACGCGCTTTATCGGCGCAGCAGCGTTTCCTGCGAACGAGTGATTACGAGCGGTGCCGTGGCGGGCCGCAATGTGAAGGGTGACAGCGGGTGGGCGCAAACGGCCCGTTGCGCGATCGGCGGTGGCGGAAATGCTGACATCGTGTTGGGCTGGTCCAGCGATCCGGCTCTGCACGCATTTACCGCTGGCGAAATCGTGGGCCGCATAGGGCCTGCCGCCCGCGATGGAGTGCGCCTGATCGCCGATCCGCCCTTGGCCGGACTTGCCGCTAATGCGCTGCCAGACCCGCGCGACCTGCCGAATAACCACCTGGCATACGCCGTTCAGTGGTTCCTTTTCGCGGCTACCGCGGCGGTGATCTATATCCTGGCACTTAGGAAGAGATTGCGCGCCGGCGCCGGGCGCTGACGCGGGCCCTCACTTGTACATCCCGTCGCGCAGGTTGATGCCGTGTTCGGCCCAGACCTTGAGTGCGGCGAGCATCTGGCTCCAGCCCATGCAGTTGCCATAGCTCGCCGCCAGTCCGCCCCGGGTTTCGTGCCAGCCCTCTTCGGCGATCTCGACCAGCGTTCGGTCTGGTCCGACCGGTTTGAACGTCATCGTCACGGTGGTATTGTAGGGTGCCTCTCTCGCATCGGGGTCATTGGCTTTCCACTCGAGCACGATCCGCTCGTCAGGGACCACTTCGGTCACGTGGACCGGGAACGCGCCGGGGAAGTCGTGGAAGTCCCACATGACCGTCGCGCCTTGCTCTAGCCGCCCGACAGCGCCCCCGGTGGTGAAATAGTGCGAGAGCTGGGCCGGGTCGGCCACGGCTTCGAACACCTCGTGCAACGGCTTGGCAATGTGAGCGAACACCCTGAACTTCAGATCCATGGCCGATCCTTTGCGCTTGAGTCGGACATTATTATGTTATAAAAATATAACATGTCAAACGAAGTGGAATTCGACGCTATTTTCAGGGCGCTGTCCAATCCCGCGCGGCGGGCAATCTGCGACGAGCTCAAGCTGCGGCCGCTCACCACGAAGCAGCTTTGCGCCGTATTTGAGCGGCTCGATCGCTGCACCGTCATGCTCCATCTCAAGGTGCTGGAGCAGGCCGGCCTGGTCGTTCCCGTGCGCAAGGGGCGCGAGCGGTTCAATTACCTTGATGCGATGCCGATCCAGGCCATCCACGAACGGTGGATCGGACCGCACGCCGCCGCTGCGGCGTCCGGACTACTCCGGCTGAAGAACGAGGTACAAAGCGCCGGCAAGCAAATCCACGCCTGAACCTAGCACCGATTGCTTGCGGCCCGCGCGGCGCCCGTCTAACCGCCGCATCACCATGGAATACGTCAGCACCCGGGGGGCCGCACCGGCACTCGACTTTCGCGGCGCAACGCTTGCCGGGCTGGCCAGCGACGGCGGCCTGTATCTGCCGCGCGAGTGGCCCCGCTTCTCGGCCGACGAGATCGCCGCAATGGCAGGCTTGCCTTATGCCGAGTTGGCAGCGCGGATCATGCAGCCTTTCATCGGCGACGCGATCGCGCCAGAGCGGTTGCGCGAACTGACCGCAGCGGCGTACGGGCGTTTCGCGCACGCCGCGGTGACCCCCCTCGTCCAGCTTGATGAGAGGCAGTGGCTGCTGGAGCTTTTCCACGGTCCGACGCTGGCGTTCAAGGACGTGGCCCTGCAGTTCCTCGGCCTTCTGTTCGAGGAATTTCTGCGCGGCGTCGACGATCACCTGACGATCGTTGGCGCAACTTCGGGCGACACCGGTTCGGCGGCGATCGACGCGGTCGCGGGAAGGGCCGGGATCGACATCTTCATGCTGCATCCGCGCGGACGCATCAGCGACGTCCAGCGCCGCCAGATGACCACCGTCCTGGCTGACAACGTCCACAATGTGGCGATCGAGGGCAGCTTCGACGATGCCCAGGCATTCGTGAAGCGCATGTTCAATGATCCCGCGATGGCCGGACGGTTCCACCTGTCGGCCGTCAACTCGATCAACTGGGCCCGCCTGATGGCCCAGGTCGTCTACTACTTTGCCTCGGCGCTTCAACTCGGCGCGCCGTCTCGCCGGGTCGCCTTCAGCGTGCCAACGGGCAATTTCGGCGATGTCTTTGCGGGCTACGTGGCGGCGCGGATGGGGCTGCCGGTCGAACGGCTGTTCGTGGCCACGAACGTCAACGACATTCTTCACCGTGCGCTGTCGAGCGGCGACTATTCGGCAAGCACCGTCACGCCAACGGCCGCGCCATCGATGGACATCCAGGTCTCGTCCAATTTCGAGCGACTCCTGTTCGACCTTGGCGGACGGAACGGCGCGGCGCTGGCCGAACAGATGGCGGGTTTCGAGGCAACTGGCGCGATGCGCCTCACCAATGCGCAGCGAGAAGGCGCGGCGGCCCTGTTTGCCAGCGCCCGCGCTGATGCCGACGACATGGCCGGCGCGATGCGGTGGGCGTTCGAGGCGACAGGACAGGTCATCGATCCGCACACGGCGATAGGCCTCCACGCCGCGCGCAAGGCCGAGGGTCTGGGAGCGTCGGTCCCGATTGTCACACTCGCCACGGCCCACCCAGCCAAGTTCGGCGACGCGGTCGAACGCGCTACAGGCCTACGCCCTTCGCTGCCGGCGCGCGTCGGCGACCTGTTCGAGCGCGCAGAGCGTTGCAGCGACCTGCCCGGCGACTATGCCGCCGTGGCCGATTTCGTCGCCGCGCACGCAACCCGGCAGGCTTGATCGTGGCAGAGCTGGCGCCGGCCCCGCTGGTCATGGCCGGCGCCTCGTGGACCGACTACGCACTTCTCGACAGCGGTCATGGTCGCAAGCTCGAACGCTACGGCAACTACCGCTTCATCCGCCCCGAAGCGCAAGCGCTCTGGTCGCCGCGCACTGCGGATTGGGCGGCAGACGGCGAATTCGTGCCCGGCTCGGACGAGGACGGCGGCGGGCGCTGGCATTTTACGGGTAAAGTGCCGGGCGAAGGTTGGCCGCTGTCGCGCGGGCCTGTGCAATTTACCGCCCAGTGTACCCCGTTTCGCCATCTCGCCTTCTTTCCGGATATGGCACCCGTGTGGGACTGGATGGACGCCAGGCTTGCAGGCCGAGTTGATGCCGCGACGCTGAACCTCTTCGGGTACACCGGCGTTGGCACCTTGGGCCTGAGCGCCCACGGACAGGTCACCCACGTCGACGCATCGAAGAAGTCGGTCGCCCAGGCGCGCGAAAATGCCGCACTATCGGGCATGGCCGATCGGCCGATACGCTGGATCGTCGACGACGCCGCTAAGTTTGCTGCGCGCGAAGTGCGTCGTGGCCGCCGTTATGACGGAATCATCCTCGATCCGCCCAAGTTCGGGCGCGGGCCGGAAGGCGAAGTCTGGCGGCTGGAAGAGCATCTTCCCGGCCTCGTCGCGGATTGCGCACGACTGCTTGATGCCGACTCCCGGTTCCTGTTCCTTACCGTCTATGCGGTAAGGATGAGCGCGCTGGCACTCGCCGGCCTTCTGGCCGAGGCGCTCGCCGATTTGCCGGGTGTGATCGAATTCGGCGACCTGGCGATGGCAGAGGAGGGGGACGCTGCCCGTTTGCTGCCCACCGCGATCTTTGCACGCTGGAGCAACGACTGAGTGCCGCTGGATCGCCGTTCGCCAGCGCATGGACAAGCGCGGCCGCAGGTGCCATGCGGCGCCAGCCCTCACTAGCTGAAAGCGCGATGTGGCCGACAGCCTGATCCTCGAAGTTGCCGATCTCGAAGTCGATGTCCTGACCGGCATCTACTCCGAAGAAACGGGACGTCCGCAGCCGTTGCGGATCACGATCCAGGCGCGGATGAGGCCGGCCGATCGATACACGCCCGAAACCCCGCTGCACGCCAGCAAGAACTACATGGACCTGAAGTTCGCGGCGACCGGCGCACTTCCGCCCGGGGTGCACTTCAAACTGATCGAGGCGGTCGCCGATCACATCTGCGAAACCCTGTTCCTTCAGGACGAGCGGGTCGATGAAGTGACGGTCAAGATCGTCAAGCTGGCGATCAGCGAGAATGGCGAGGCCATCGGCATCACCCTGACCCGGCAGCGCCGTGACTGAGCAGGGCGGCGCCACACCGCGTCCCTTGGCGCTGATTACCGGCGGCTGGCGGCGGATAGGGGCGGCGATTGCCACTACCCTCGCGGCCGACGGCTGGGACCTCGCGCTTCATGCGCACCATCCTTCTGCATTCGACCTGGCTCTGGAAAACAAGCTGTCCGCCCTCGGCGCGAGGGTGCGCGGCATATCGGGCGACCTCGCAGATTCAGGCTATGTTGGCCGCGCTGTGCGTGACACTGCGCTGGAGTGGGCCAAGCCCCCGACCCTTCTGGTCAACTGCGCGTCGTTGTTCCGCGACGATACCATTGCCGATGTGACCGCGGCCGGGCTCCACGAGACGCTTGCCGTCAACCTTGCCGCTCCAATCCTGCTCACGCGTCACTTCGCCGAGGTGCTGAGCGAAGCCGAAGCCGGCGTTTCCGGCAGCGTCGTGATGATTCTCGACCAGCGGGTCCGCAATCCCGTGCCGGACCAGCTGAGCTATACCTTGTCCAAGCAGGCGCTTTATCAATCGGTGCGCACGTTGGCCCGAAGCCTCGCTCCGCGTGTGCGGGTCAACGGCGTTGCGCCTGGCCTGGTCCTGCCGACGCCCGATTATGGCGAGGATCAGTGGCGGCGTCTGGGCGAGATGATGCCGCTCGGCCGGCTCGCGGAGCCGACCGAGATCGCCTCGGCCGTTGCCTGGCTCGCTCGCGCGGGTGCGGTGACCGGCCAGACGATATTTGTCGACGGCGGCGCCAGCCTTGAATCCTGGCCGCGCGATTTCGTATACCTCGGCAAATGAGCTCTCCGGGCCAGTCCGCTGCCGCGCCAAGGCTGATCGACGCGTTCGCGCGCCCGATTACATATCTGCGGCTGTCGGTGACCGACCGCTGCGATTTGCGCTGCACCTACTGCATGCCCGAACGCATGGAGTTTTTGCCGCGCTCCGAAGTCCTGTCGCTTGAGGAATTGCGCGACCTGGCCGTCGGATTCATCGCGCGGGGGATCACCAAGATACGGCTCACCGGCGGCGAGCCGCTGGTCCGGCGTGACATGCTCGACCTCGTCCGCGCTCTTGGCCGCGAATTGGGAAGCGGGCTCGACGAGCTCACCCTCACCACCAACGGCATGCGCCTGGCCGAATTCGCTCCGGCCCTGGCCGATGCCGGCATCCGCCGGGTCAACGTCAGCCTCGACACGCGCGATCGCTTCCTGTTCGCACGCCTCGCACGGCGCGACGGGCTGCCGAACGTCCTAGCGGGGATTGCCGCGGCGAGGGCTGTCGGACTTGCAGTGAAGATCAACACCGTTGCGCTCAAGGATCTCAACGAAGCGGAACTGCCGTCGCTGATCGAATGGGCGCATGGCGAAGGACACGAGCTTTCGCTGATCGAGGTCATGCCCTTGGGCGAGATCGAGGGCGATCGCTTCGATCACTACCTGCCGCTCGACGCGGTGCGGCGCGACCTCGAATCGCGCTGGACCCTCGCCCCCAGCACACATCGCAGCGGCGGTCCGGCGCGTTATTTCGACGTTGCCGAAACCGGCGGCCGACTGGGCTTCATCACCCCGCTCACGAACAACTTCTGCGACGGCTGCAACCGTATCCGGGTAAGCGCCACCGGCGAACTGTTCATGTGCCTTGGCGGCGAGGGCAAAGTGGACTTGCGCTCAGCGTTGCGCTCAGCCGACCCGGCACCGGCACTGGCAAAAGCGCTCGACCTTGCCATGAGGATCAAGCCGGAACGTCACTCTTTCGCCATCGACCGCCCAGGCGCTGCGCCGGCGCTTGCCCGCCACATGTCGCACACCGGCGGCTGATCGGCCATTCGATGAGCCTGCGCTTGCTGTTCCTTGGACGCCTGCGCGACATTGCGGGAGCGGACGAGCGTGTAGTCGGATGGGCGCCACGCCTTGCCCAGGTAATCGCCGCCCTCGAACCTGAACTTGCGCAAGCTCTGGAAACGCCGATGGTGCGGATCGCGATCAACGGCACGCTCGGCGACAGGCTGACGCCGCTGGCGGACGGAGACGAGATCGCCTTCCTTCCCCCCGTAAGCGGGGGATGACGTGAATTCCCATGTAGCGCTGGCTGTCGAGCCGCTCTTGCCGGGGGCCGAGCTTGCATCGTTCGCCCGCCGTCATCCGCAGGCGGGAGGGATCGCGAGCTTTCTCGGCCAGGTCCGCGCCGGAGATGGCGAGGAAGCGGTGCTGGAACTGGAACTCAGCCACTTCGCGCCGCTGACCCTGCCGGGAATGGAGGCATTGGCGAACGAAGCAGGCAAGCGATGGCAGCTTGAGAGCCTCCTGATTGTCCACCGCGTTGGTTCACTGCTGCCCGGCGATCCCATCGTCCTTGTCGCCGCCGCCGCGCGCCATCGGCGCGAGGCGTTCCTTGCCGTCGACTTCGTGATGGATCACCTCAAGAGCGACGCCTGGTTCTGGAAGCGGGAGCGGACGAAGGGCGGCTGGCGCTGGGTCGAGCCGCGTTTGGCCGATCATGCGGACCTGGAGCGCTGGAGCACCGCCGGCGCGTCTGCGCAGGTTTGATCGCAGTCAAAGCGCGGTCGCGACCCAGCGTTGCATGAAGTCTCCACGCCAAGGAGACTGTCATGACCCAGAAGATTACCGCCCGCGAACTGGCTGATGTCGCGCGGATCGTCGATGCACCGACCCGCAATACTCCGGTCGATCGCAATTTCGGGATGCCGACTCGCCTCTACGGGATCACTGTCGGCAGCTATCTGGCGTTTTTCGGGGTCATGGCGGCGGGCTTCCAGACGCGCCAGCTTGCGATTCCGATGGTCATCTTCACGCTGTACGTCGTCATGGCCTTCGGGGTGCCGGCGTTGTGGACGCGAATGCAGCCCGACAATCCTGGCGCACCCCAGACCTGGCGCGAGTTTCGCCGTCGGGGAATGCAGACCGGCACCGGCCCCATTGGCGCAGGGGACGCCATCGTCCAGGTTCTCCTCCTGCCGGTCCTCGTCTTGTTCTGGGGCATCGCCGTGGTGGCGGTTGCGGCGCTGGCCTAGTCGACGAGAGCTTCGAGCTGGCGGGGCTGACGCATGTCGATCCCCCGGGCGCCGTGGCGCGCGATCAGGCCCTTTGCCTCCAGCGCCCCCAGCTGCCGGCTGACCGTCTCGATGGTCAGCCCAAGCAGGCCCGCGATCTCGCCGCGGGTCAGGGGGAGATCGAATGACTGTGCCCCGTGGCAGGGCGAGGTGCTGGCCGCGCGGGACATCGCGACCAGAAGACCCGCGACCTTCCCCGCCGCGCCGCGACGTCCCATCAGTTCGATGAGTTCACGGGTCTCGTGGATCTCTTCTTGCGAGCGGCGCAGCAGCGCCTGCGCAAGAGCGGGATACCGCTCGATCGCGCTCTCGAGCTGGGCACGCGAAAATACGCACAGGCGGCTGTCGGTCAGGGCGACGACATCGTGATGCGTGAAGGGGGCGAACAGCTCGCCGGTGAAGCCGGAAGGATGGACCAGCGCAAGGATGCGCTCGACCCCTTGGCTGTCGAAGGAAGTCACTTTCAGCGCGCCCTCGATCAGTGTGGCGCAGGCATCGTTGCGAT
Source organism: Novosphingobium tardum (assembly GCF_042652045.1). Taxonomy (NCBI): domain Bacteria; kingdom Pseudomonadati; phylum Pseudomonadota; class Alphaproteobacteria; order Sphingomonadales; family Sphingomonadaceae; genus Novosphingobium; species Novosphingobium tardum. The sequence goes on from NZ_JBHSDR010000003.1 coordinate 999,133, forward strand.
CGCCGGCCGCGAACAGCGTTTCGCCTCGCTTGAGCGTGCGAATCCGGCCAGCGCGCGCCAGTTCCTCGCGCTCCTGCGGCTCGAGGGCGGAGCACGCTGCCCGGTCGCGTACCGGGCACTCCGCGCAGCCGAGGCCGCCGGCGCTCATCCGGCGAGCCTGCCACGCAGGCTGGATAGCACGGCGTCTTCCTCGCCGATCCAGCTCGTCACCTCGCTCCGGACAGCAGCCGTCGCCTCCAGATCTCCCGAAGTACGTGTCGGTACCGCGGCGACCGATTCGGCGACATATAGCGCGTCGAGGTCGGCGAGCGCGATCATGGCCTGGCTGCGAGCGGATTCAAGATCGGCCAACGCGACCTGAGCCACGGACCAGGCCTCGCTGGCCACCGCGGACCCCGCGGCAGCCGAAGCAAGCGCAGCGGCGTTCGAGCGGCGACCCATGAAGCGCTGGTGCGCGGCAAGTGCGGAACTGCGCAGGGCGGCAAGCTTCGTTCCGCTCTGCACGGTAGCCACAGGGATCGCGGGCGGGGCCGGCTCTGCCGTGCCGGTGACACGCTCGCCCGGGCGAATCGCCAGCGAGGGGAAGCGCGCGTCGTTGTTGCTGGCGCACGCGCCGAGGGACAGGCTGACGGCTAGCAGAAGTGCAAAACGCATAATTGATGCCATAGCCACCTGATCGTCGCGGCGCCAGACCGCGCGATCGGGGCCGTTTTGGCTCTGTCGCCGGCAGGATGCGGATTGACATGGCGGAGCCGCTCAATTAACGGCGGCTCTCTTTTGCCGGACCCTCGCATGTCGCGGGGCGTGTGGCATGTCGTCCGCGCAGGTGCCATCAGGCGTCCGCCCGGGGCACACCAATGGATGGAAAACGAAGTCATGTTCGCAGTGTTGCGCACGGGCGGCAAGCAGTATCGGGTTGCCGCCGGAGACAAGATCGCGGTCGAGAAGCTGGCGGGTGAAGCCGGCGACAAGATCACCCTGGGCGAAGTCCTGCTGGCCGGCGACGGCGGCGAAGTGAAGGACGCGGCCGGGGTCGTGGTGTCGGCCGAGATCATCGCCCAGGCGAAGTCCGAGAAGGTGATCGTCTTCAAGAAGCGCCGCCGCCACAATTACCGCCGCAAGAACGGCCACCGCCAGCAGATGACTCTGCTGCGCATCCTGTCGGTCGGCGGGGAAGAGAAGAAGGCTGCTGCCAAGAAGGACGCTGCGCCCAAGTCTGACGAGGCCTCCCAGGCTGCTGCAGCGCCCGAGGCTGCGCCCAAGAAGGCTCCGGCCAAGAAGGCCCCGGCCAAGACCAAGACCGACGCTGAATAAGCGCGCTGACGGAATTCGGAGTAGTTTGAGATGGCACACAAGAAAGCAGGCGGCTCTTCGCGCAACGGTCGCGATTCGGCAGGCCGCCGCCTCGGCGTGAAGAAGTTCGGCGGTCAGGAAGTGATCGGCGGCAACATTATCGTCCGCCAGCGCGGAACCAAGGTCTATCCGGGCGCCAACGTCGGGATGGGCAAGGACCACACGCTGTTCGCGCTCGGTGAAGGCCGCGTGCGCTTCCACGACGGCAAGCTTGGCCGAAAGTACGTGTCGGTCGACATGATGGCAGAAGCTGCCGAATAACCGGATGGTCGATCATGGGCCATCCTTGACGGATGGCCCCGCCGGGCCCTTTTAGCCCGGCAGTTTCGAGGGAGAGGGCCCCGCCCGTCTCCCTCTTTTTGCATCTCCCTCACACGTACCGCCCACCCGAAACAGTGGTCGGCCCGGCGCATCGCGCCACACGAGTGTCATCAGCCGCGCGTAGGAATGCGGCAGGCGACGATGAGGAGAGATACAATGTTCATCCGTAGCGAACGCCTGTTCCTGCGCCCGGGTTGGCCCGAGGACTGGGAGGAGTTGTTGCACCGCATTGCCGACCAAGGCATCGTGCACAACCTCGCCCGCGCGCCGTGGCCCTATCGCGCTGAACATGCGCGGGACTTTGCCGGACGGGCACAGGACAAGCGCTTTCCGCACTTTCTGGTGACGCTTCCCGGCGCGACAGGGCCGCGCCTCGTCGGGAGTTGCGGAATGGCGCCTGTCGATGGTTCCGGCGGCGGCGATGCCGAGCTGGGGTACTGGATCGGCCGCGACTACTGGGGCCAGGGCTTTGCGACCGAGGCGGCACGCGCGCTCCTGCGCCTTGCGCACACGCTCGGCCACCGGCGGATCGAGGCGGGTCATTTCGTCGACAATCCCGCGTCGGGGAAGGTTTTGAGGAAGGTAGGGTTCAGGCCCACGGGCGACATCACGCGGCGCCACAGCAAGGGCCGAGGCGTGGCGGTCGATTCGGTCAGCTATGCGATCGATCTGGGCGAAACCGGCAACTGCGACGGAGATTCGCCCGCGCCATGTCGACGCGATGCCCCGCTGCCCGCGATGCGGGCCGCCTGAACGAAGTGGCCCCCGGCCGCAACGCCGGGGGCCGATTGTTCAGGCTGCCATGACGGCGGCTGGAAAGTCGCTCTCGTACTTTCCGATCAGCGCGCGGTCGTCGTGGTTCCACGGGTGGAAACCGGGCAGGAAGTAGGCCAGCCAAGCGGGAAGAATACGGCGCACGATTCCCGGGTTGCCCAGTAGGTACCAGGCCAGACGTGCCTTCCACTTTGTGCCGGTCAATCCGTCCTGGGCCAGCAGATCGAGCGAATCGATCACGCGGTTGCGAAAGAAGCGGCTCGTGACGACGAGCATCATCAGGCTCTTCACCTTCCAGCGCTTCCACCGCGACCAGTGCTGCGTGGCATGGAGCCAGGTGTCGTAGGCGACGCCCTTGTGCTCGATCTCCTCGATCGCGTGCCAGCGCCACATGTCGCCCGAATCGCCCTGCGCGCCCGCAAAATGCTTGGGATTGGCGATGAATTCGTGCGCCATCATTGCGGTGTAGTGTTCCAGCGCCATGGTGGCGGCAAGGTTGAGGATCGCTGGTCGGTCCTTGGTCAGGGCCAGCATTTCCTCGACCCGCTTGTCGATCCGCGAGAGATCGTATCCGGCGTCGGTCGCGGCGCGATTGAATGCGATATGCTCGCGCGTGTGGTTGATCTCCTGCTTCACGAATGCCCGGATCTCGGCTTCGAGCCGGGGGGAAGCACCTTCGCGGTTGGCCTTGACCGCCTCGATGAAGAAGGCCTCGCCGCGAGGGAAGGTGGCCGACAGGGCATTGTGCCACGCGGTCGCCACTGGATCGTTGTTAAGCCACCAGCGCGGCGGCTTCGCATTTCGTCCAAAGCGCTCGTCACGCACGGTGATGCTGAGGTCCGCAGGCGTCGGCCCCTTGCGGGGGGCGCTTGCGGGTTCTAGGTCGCGAGTTGCGGAATTGATCGTATTCATGGCCTCAAAGATAAAGTAACTGACACTTATGTCAATAAGGAAACGCTGGTCGCCGGAAGAGAGCCGCACTGCCGCGCTGGAGGCGGCGCGCGCGCTGCTGATAGAGACGGGCCCTCAATCGGTGACGCTCAAGGCCGTAGCGGCGCGGATCGGGCGGACGCATGCCAACCTGCTGCATCATTTCGGCTCGGCATCCGGCCTGCAAAAGGCCCTTGCGGCGCATCTCGCCGGCACGATCTGCGCGACCATCGCTGAGGCTGTCCACGCCAACCGCGCCGGGATCGGATCCCCCCGCGAGATCGTCGATCTAACGTTCGACGCCTTCGACAAGGAGGGTGGCGGCGCGCTGGCGTCGTGGATGCTGGTGTCGGGCAACGAGGATGCGCTAGATCCGATCGTCGAGGCGGTTCACAACCTGCTGGACGAAATCCATGCCGACGGTTTTCCCGCCAACCCGGAGACGACGCTGGCGCTGGTTCTGATGGCGCTGGGCGACGCCCTGATGGGCGGCGCGATGTCGCAGTCGCTCGGACTGAAGCGCGAAGCGGCGCGCGACATCGCCGAAGAGATGCTTCGAAACGAAGCTGCCGCCGCCGCAGGAAACGCCTGAGCGAGACTAGCTCGGACTTGTCTCGGTCAAGGCCTGACGGAGCCAGTCCGGCACGACAGCGGGGTCGATGTCCTTCACCCGGCGGTGATCGACTGCAAGCGCGAGCGCGGGATAGGCCGCGCGCTGGCGTTTGGGGTCCGACGCGGCAAGCGGGACGACTACCAGCCGGCGATTGACCTTCTGCCGCCAGTTCATGCGCGCGGTATTTTCCTGACCGACGTAGCAGCCCTTGCTGAACGACACGCCGTTCAGCTCGGCGGCGTTGGCCTCGAGCCACAAGGTCGCGTCGCTGCCGAGTTCGGCGGCGCCTTCCGCGACGCCGAGTGAGAGTCGGTGCGCCCGCCATGCATCATCGGCAGCCTCGTCGCCGGGGTCGACGGGGGCGAGCCAGCGCGTTCCCAGCGCCGGCAGACGCGGGTCCGCGGCGCCGCCGTCGCCGCCATGGCCTTCCCAATGGACGGCCACGTCGTCGTCTCGTTCGATCCGGATGGCCCGGCGCAGGCGGTAGAGCGACAGGCGGCGGACGAGGGCATCGGCCGCTGACGCCTCGCAATCGATCAGCAGGTCATTACCCGATGGCCAAACGATGAAGTCGAACAGCGCCTTGCCCTGTGCGCTCAGCAATCCGGCCCAGACCGGCAACGGCCCCTTCACGTCGTGAGTGACCAGGCCCTGGAGGAAATCCGCAACGTCCTCGTCTGGATCGTTGGGCGACAGGCGAACGATCGCGCGATCGAAAAGGCGGGTTGCGGTCATTCCTGCAAAGTGGCGCGGCAGCCGGGCAAATCAAGTGCGTTCGCCCGCTGTCCTACAGCAGCGGCCTGTGGCATGGGCCGCGCATGCCGATGCCGACCGATACCGCCTCCGCCCAGACGATCACGCTTCGCCGCCCCGACGACTGGCACGTCCACTTGCGCGATGGCGCCATGCTTGCCGCGGTGGTGCCTTGGACTGCACGCCAGTTCGCCCGCGCAATCGTGATGCCGAACCTTTCTCTGCCCGTTACGACCGCGGAAATGGCGAGCGCCTACAGGGAGCGAATTCTCGCCGCACTTCCCCCGGGCGCGGCCTTCACCCCGCTGATGACCTGCTATCTGACCGACGCCACCGATCCAACCGGCTTGCGCGCAGGATTCGCCGAAGGCGTGTTCACCGCGGCCAAGCTCTATCCCGCCCATGCCACCACCAATGCGGCGCAGGGCGTCACGGACGTGGCCCTGATCCGTCCGGCGCTGAAGGCGATGGAAGAAATCGGGATGCCGCTTCTCGTCCACGGCGAGGTGACCGACCCGGCAGTCGACGTGTTCGACCGCGAGGCGGTATTCATTGAGCGGGTGATGACGGGTCTCGTCAGGGACTATCCCGGATTGAAGATCGTCTTCGAGCATATCACCACCGCCGATGCGGTCGGTTTCGTGGATGGCTGCGGTCCGCTGGTCGCCGCAACCATCACGCCACAGCATCTCCACATCAACCGGAACGCGATGTTCGCCGGGGGGCTGCGTCCACACGCCTACTGCCTCCCTGTCGCCAAGCGCGAAGTGCACCGGCTTGCGCTGCGCAGCGCCGCCACGTCCGGCAGCCCGAAGTATTTTCTCGGCACCGACAGCGCCCCCCATGCCCGCGGCGCGAAGGAGGCCGATTGCGGCTGCGCGGGCATCTTCAACGCGCCCTACGCGCTCGAAAGCTACGCGGCCGTGTTTGAAGAGGAGGGGGCGCTCGGCCTGCTCGAAGGATTTGCGTCCGAGCACGGGCCGCGCTTCTACGGTCTGCCGCTCAACGAAGGGCAGATCGTTCTCGAGCGCGGCGATAACCTCGTGCCGGCCGAACTCGACGCGGGGCAGACGCGCATAGTTCCCTTCCACGCCGGACAGACCTTGGGCTGGCGCGTGCGCGAAGCGCGCTAACCCGGCTTTCGGCGCGAAAGCAGGTCCCAACTAAATACCGCGATCGCCGCCCAGATCAGGATGAAGCACCCTAGTTGCACCGGGCGTAGGATCTCGCCGAACACGGTCAGCCCCAACACGAAGGCAATTGTGGGCGACAGGAACTGGACGAAGCCCAGCAAGGAATATTCGAGCCGCCGCGCCGCCACTGCGAACAGCAGGAGCGGAACTGCGGTCAGGACGCCGGCACCCACGAGGAGCGCACTTGTCGTCTGGTCGACGCCGAAGCTTGATCCCGCTGGAGTGCTTCCGAACCACGCGACGGTAGCGATCGCAGGGATCAGGAGAAGCAGCGACTCGACCGTCAGGCCCGGGACCGCACCGACCGGCGTCAGCTTGCGGATCAGTCCGTAGAAACTGAAGCTGAGTGCGAGCGCGAGGCTGATCCATAACGTGTCGTGTGCGCCGCCCAGCAGCAGCGCCACGCCCAGTGCTGCGAGCCAAACAGCGAACCATTGGGTGCGGCTCAGCCGCTCCTTGAGGAAGACCGTGCCGAGCAGGATGTTGACCAGAGGGTTGATGTAATAGCCCAGGCTCGCGGCGTAGATGTGCCCGCCGTTGACGGCAGCGATATAGACCAGCCAGTTGAACGCGATGAAGGCAGCGCTGGCCAGAAGCCGCACCAGGATCGCCGGATTGCGCAGCGCAGCGAGGACTTCGCCCGTTTGTCCGCGAAGCGCCACGATGGCGAGGCAGAACGGCAGGGTGAAGATGACTCGCCAGCCGACGAGTTCGAGCGCGGGCACTTCTTGTAGCAGGCGCAAGTAGAGCGGGAGAAAGCCCCAGGCGATGTAGGCGCCGAGCGCCATCGGCAGCCCGCTGGCGGGCTTTCGTGACAGATGGGGGAACGGTGCGGGGTCCAGCGGGACCGCGGCCGCAGCGGTGTGGTCGGGGCGCGCGCTCATCGTCGGCGGCTTTTGCACTTCGGTCTGTCGCTGTCGAGGCTCGGCTTGTCGAACAACGGAATTCTGTCGTTCCAGTTGCCGAACGTTCAGATTGGCGGGTCTAGAGATGAACCAACGCCGCTTTCCTGCCGCTGGTTGGAAGGCAATTCCAGGAGGTCGTAACGATGAACAAGTTCCACACCGCCGCGCTGGCCCTGGCCGTCCCCGGCCTCATGGCGGCCAGCCTTCCTGCCGCCGCTGCCGTGGCGACTCAGCCGGCGATCGCGCACGCCCAGTTCAATGACGTGTACCGCGATCACGATGACGAGGACGGCGACCGCTGGGAGCACAGCGATCGTGGCCGCCACAATGGCTGGCGCAATCAGGGCTACTATGGCCAGCGCGCCTATGCCCAGCCCTATTACAACCAGCGCGCTTACGGCGAGCAGGTCTATGCCAATACCCGCGTCTGGCAGGGTAACGACGGCCGGTACTATTGCCGCCGCTCGAACGGTACGACCGGTCTTCTGATCGGTGGCGCCGCCGGCGCCCTGCTGGGCCGCGAAGTCGCGGGCCGCGGTGGCGACCGCACGCTTGGCGCCATTCTCGGGGCGGCGGGCGGTGCCCTGCTTGGCCGTTCGGTCGACCGCAACAACTCGCGCTGCCGCTAACGGCATCGCACGAGCGACCATGCGAAAGCCCTAGGCTCTTCGCATCGCAGGGAAGGCTCCGGAGCGATCCGGAGCCTTTCTCGTTTGCGAGCAGTTTCCGCCGATCTGGCGAGGTCTAGCGGATCGACTTGACTGTGATGTCGGTGAGCGCGGCCGCGCCTGCCCCGGGGATAATCGAGAACGACAGCGATTGCGAAGTGCATCCGGCTGGCACCGCGAATGTTGCGGTGAAGGGACCTCCCTTGCTCACGCTGACTTTGCCGAGGGCCAGGTTATCGGCCAGAAAACACGCCACGCCGGGCCTGATCGGGGAACTGGGATTTCCCTGCTCGTCGATCGCGGACCACGCCAGGCGGTAGCGGCCGGGCGTAAGCGCGAGGCGCTGGGACATCACTGGTTTTGCGACCGGCGCGGTGCTGCTCACCCCCAGATATTTGCCGCCGCGCGGCGAGCGGGCCGGAAAGCTGCCGATCCCGGTCGTCACGTCGCTGTCGCCCGGAAATGTCCAGTCGAACGGACCGGGGGTGGCAAGATCGCCCAACCTGTGGAGCCCGCCGTCGACCGGAACGGCGTTACCACCGGCCGTCGGGCACTGACTGCGCCAGAGGTCCAGGGCCTGGCGGGGAAGATTGGCGGAGAGAAGTGCGGTGACCAGCGAGCCGATCCCGACGCAGCCCACCGATACGCCGCGAGCGGCGAGTGCCTGGGCCACGATTGCGCGCCGTTCGAGCCGGGTGCCGTCCAGCCCGGCAAGGTCGGTCAGGAAAAGGGGCAGCCATTCGGGCCGCGCGGACAGTCGTTCGGCCAATGCGGCGCGCCCCGCGGGCGACACTTCGAGGACGGCGATGGCTTGGGTGCCTTGCGCCATGCGCGGATCCTGCCGCAGCAGCGCGTCAATCCGTTTGCTGGCGAGGCGCACGTCGCCCGCGTCGAGGCTGCGCGCCGCCCAGTAGAGCTGGGTCGTGGGCTCGCGCCAACCGAACCGTGCGGACACGCGATAGGCTGCATCGGCGCCGGCGAAATCCTTTTGCTCAAGGTGGGCCGCGCCGATCAGGGCCGCACCGCGCCAGTCGCCCGGATCGTGGGCGACGGCGGCGCGGGCCTGCAGCAGCGCCCCGGGAGCGTGATGCTGGGCAAGGGCTTGCGCGGCCAGAGTGCGCCATCCTTGCGCGCGAAACGGTGTGGGGACCGCCTGGGCTAAGGCTGCCGACCGCTCGCTCAGGCGGTCGATCGTGGAGGTTACTGCGGCTGCAGCGAAGCCGAGCGCGACGACGATCGCCGCGATCCGCACAGGGCGTGTGCGGGCGACGGCAGTATCAGTAGGCGGCAGGGGCCGTCTCGCTGTCCTTGTAGTGATAATATTGTGCGCCGTAGTAGGCCGAATAGCGGTTTGTGCCCGCTTCGGGCCGGAACTTGGTCAGCACCGCGCCCAGGATGGTGCTGTTCATCATCCGCAGCCGGCCAAGCGCCGAACGCGTCGACCCACGGCGTGCCCCGTTTGCTTCGACCACCATCACCACGCCATCGACCAGCGCCGAAATGAGCGGTGCATCGGCAAGGCCGAGGACGGGCGGACTGTCGATCACGACGACATCGAACTGGTCCTCCATTTCATCCAGCAGTTTGCTGAAGCGCGATGTGGAGAGAAGTTCGGTCGGGCTAGGCGGAATCGGGCCGGACGGGATGAGAGTTAGGTTCGGCTCGACCGCGGCGAACTGGTGTGCGGCCAGTTGCGGGCGAGCCTCGCCGCCGAAGCTTCCTCGCTGGGCGAGCTTGCCGAATAGCCCGCTAGCCCATCCCGCGGCGAGAGTTACGGCAAGCGCGGCGGCGGCAATGGGCGCATTGACCCGGCCAAGCGCAGGGACGCGCGTGCGGCCTAGCCACAGAGCGGCGAACGCTGTCACGAGCGTGCCAATCGCGACGCCGGCACGCGAGCCAGTCAGCAGCAGGGCTAAGAGGAGCATGACGACGCAAGAAATCGCCCAGCCGGCGCTGCGGCGAGAGGAGTGATCGTAATAGAGTGCCGCTGTGCCCATGACCGCGATCGCCAGCACGTCGGCCTGTGCGTTGCGATTGGCCTGGAACCCGGTGAGATAGCCCATGTGGCTGTTCGAATAAAACCGCAGGACTTCGGCCCCCGTCGCAACCTGAGCCATCCCCACCAGCGCCGAGAGCAGGACGAGCTCAACGAGTGTCTGCAGCAATGTGCGCCTCGTTGCAGGGCTGGCCGAGGCAGTTGCGGCCATCATCAGGAGAGGGGGAACGAGCGAGAGGAGCGAGGCAAAGGTGCGCGGCGGTGAGATGGAGAGGGGCTGCCACGTGGCGCCGGATCCCGCCAGGTCAAGCGCGGCGGCGATATCCCCGCGACCGGGAAGTGCGGTCCAAAGCGAGGGCGGCAGGCGTAGGAGCTGCAGCAAGGGCAAGGCGAAGACCGCGACGGCAAGGACGACGGCCGAACGCGGCGGAGGAGCAATCCGGCGGTCGGCCGCCCACTAGACCATCACCGCCGCAGCGACCAGTTCTACCAGGAGTTCAGCCGCAGGAGCCGGAGAGCCGCCGCCGCCGAAAATAACGGCGGCCACGAGCAAAACGACCGCCGGCCAATCTATGGTGCCGGCGGTGGGAACGGTGAGAAACCTGGAAGCTGTTGAGGCACGGGCAGCGCCAGAAAGCGATGACGTGCGCAAGATCAGGAAGAGGGACTGCTAGAGGTTATCCGGCAGTGCCAGCGATCAGCCCGGGCTGTCGTTGCCGCCGCCGCCGCTCGCCGCGACGAGCAGGCCGATCGCGCCGATCAGGGCGAAAAGGATCAGGATGAAGGAGTGACCGCCAACTTCGTTGGCCGATTCGACAGGAGCGGTTGCGCGGGCCGTATCGACCGCTGCAGCCGTCGGCAGGGCGTCGGCAGAACGAGTCGACTGGGCGTTGGCCGGCGATGAAAGGGCCAGGATCGAGGCGGCAGCAATGGCTGCGGCATTCTTGACTGCGTTCATCGGGGGATGCTCCAACATACTGAATTACCGGCTTCGTATAATGAAACGGCGAACTTTCAAAATAGTTTTCGCAGTTGCAATAAAAATAAGCGCTTGAGGCGCTTAGCCCACACTTTGGTGCTTTTCGTGCAGCCAACTGCGGCCGGTCGAGGTTCTGCGAAGCTAAAACGCGTTATGGTGGGAGATGACGCCCAGGGTACGGGCCAGGATCGCGAGGTCGCGCCAGATCGTCCAGCCTTCGAGGTATTCGAGATCGGCCTGAAGGCGGCCCGCGAGGTCGTTCTCGTGCGTTGTCGCCCCGCGCAATCCGCGTACCTGGGCCAGTCCGGTCAATCCCGGCTTCAGCGAATGGCGCATGCCGTAACGCGCGTCGACTTCCCAGAACAGCTTGTCGCCCGCAAGGGAGCCAAGGGCGTGGGGCCGTGGGCCGACGAGGCTCATCTCGCCTTTCAGGACATTTACCAACTGCGGCAGCTCGTCGATACTGCTCGACCGGATCAGCCTGCCCATCCGGGTCACGCGGCGATCGCTCCGCTGTGCCGACGCGGTACCGTGCGAATCGGTTTGATCGACCGACATCGAACGAAACTTGTAGATCGAGAAGAACCGGTTCCCGCGTCCCACCCGGCGCTGCACGAACAGGATCGGGCCCCGGTCCTCGAGCTTGATGCCGATCGCGGTGAGCAGGAGCAGCGGACTGAGGAGGACCAGCACGGCGCTCGCCAGGCCGACATCGAGGCCGCGCTTAAGGATACGGTTGCGCAGGCCGAGCGGGCCCGTCGCAATGACCAGAGCGCCATAACCCCCGCTGCGCCGCGCACCGAGGACGCCAAGCTCGCTCACCTGGTCGTCGACAATCTCGCCCTGCACATTGGCGCCCTTGAGGACGAGCGACCAGGCGGCTCGGCGCTCAGGAGTGCACGAAACGATGACCCGGTCCATGTTGCGCAGGAACAGGCCGATCCGGTTGAGCGCATGCGGGTCGTTGACGTCCGGCTCCAGCCCGTGCTGGCGAGCGTCGATCTGGTAGGAATTGGGCAGGTCCAGCGGGTGTCCGCCATCGAGGAGAACTAGCTGGTTCATTGCGGTGGGGCCGCAACGCCAAGCGGCGAAGCGGGTCAGATTGTCGCGCAGGGCAACGATTGCGCCCACCGACAGCAACGTGCCCAGCGCCGAGATGGCGCGCGAGAAATTCTGCGAGGCCCGCAGGAAGAATGCGAGGAACACGATGGTTGCCGCGGCGAGGAGGATCGCCAAGACCGCACGGGCTGCGCCCTTCCGCGCGTTGAGTGCGGCTTCCGCACCATAGGCGCCGTTGCTCATCGCGACGGTCCAGTAAATCGGGACGATGAGCTGTGCCTCGAGCATAACCTGGGCGTGAAGCGCGTCACCGAAGTAGAGATAGCCGGCCAGCGAAAACGCGGCGAGAACCGCGGCGGCATCGACTAGAAGCAGGACGATATAGACCTGGAGCCGCCGCCGTTCGATCGGCGGGGCAAGCGGCAGGCCCAGCGAAGGTGTCGCCGGGGCCGCTTCCGGGCGAGTGGCGGCGATTTGCGAGGCTACCATATCCAAAATGGGGGTCATCCGGCCGGCAAGGTCAGAGCGGTTTCTTGCATTGGAACTGCCTATCACAGCAGGATTGGGGTCCCAATGCCGGCGGGGTTATCGCCCTCGGCGGATCATCTGTAAACACTATGTTGTTGCGCTGCCGCGCAAATTTTCACGTTGGCGCGATGGTTTCGTTGAAATTCCGCTGCATGCGCTAAAAATCGAGGGTGCTGCATTGCAACACGCTTCGTTCGGGTCCAACTAAGTAGGCAAAGCTACAGGCAAAGGGCCGCTTCATGCTCTACAAGACCTATGAATTGCAGCGGTCGCTGCTCAACGCCGGCAGCGCCTGGGCCTCGATCCTGGCCGACATGTTGGCCGACCGCCGCTATCCTCCCGCCAACCTCGGCTGGGGGCAGATGGCGAGTTCGGCGCTCGAGGTATTCGCGCACGCGGCCGCGCCGCGCGGCAAGCCCGCTTTCGGCATCCACACCATCACGTTGGGCGAAACCGAGCATGCGGTCGAGGAGACGACCGTCGTCACCCGCCCGTTCGGCGATCTCAAGCGCTTCTCGCATTCGGGATTGCCCGATGATGCGCCGCGCCTCCTGATCGTCGCGCCGATGAGCGGTCACTACGCCACCCTGCTGCGCGGCACGGTCGAACGGATGCTCGAGACGAACGTCGTCTACATCACCGACTGGGCCGACGCGAAGCTCGTCCCGCTCGATAAGGGCACGTTCGATCTCGACGATTACATCGATTACATCGTCGGTTTCCTCGAGCATATCGGCCCGGGCGCGCATATGATGGCGGTTTGTCAGCCATCGGTTCCCGCGCTGGCGGCGACTGCCATCATGGGCAAGGTCGATCATCCGTGCCGGCCGCTCACCCTTACCATGATGGGTGGACCGATCGACACGCGCGAGGCGCCCACCCAGGTCAATACGATGGCGGTTGGCCGGCCGCACGTATGGTTCGATCACAACGTGATCGCCACGGTACCGATCAATTACCCCGGCGCCGGCCGCAAGGTCTATCCAGGCTTCATCCAGCTCGCCAGCTTCATGTCGATGAACCTGGGCAGCCACATGATGAGCCATTGGGGCCTGTTCAAGCACCTCGTCGAAGGCGACGAGGACGGGGCTGACGCGACCAAGGCTTTCTACGACGAATACCGCGCGGTCTGTGACATGTCGGCCGAGTTCTACCTCCAGACGGTCGATGTCGTGTTCCAGCGACACGCCCTGCCGAAAGGCGAGTTCATTCACCGCGGCACCCCGGTCGACCTGAGCGACATCACCGACACGGCGATCCTGACCATCGAGGGCGAGCGCGATGATATCTCCGGGATCGGCCAGACCCGGGCCGCGCTGAAGCTTACTCCCAACCTGCCGGACGCAATGAAGCGCTATCTGCTGGCCGAGGAAGTTGGCCACTACGGGATATTCAACGGGTCGCGGTGGCGTTCGCGGATCGCGCCCGTGGTCGACGAATGGATCGCGGCTCATGCCAGGGTACCGGCGCGAAAGCGGCTCGCCGCAGTCAACTGAAGCCATGCGGTTTACCGCGTGGGTGGAGCGGTTCCCGGTCGCGGGGGCGTTCACGATCGCGCGCGGCGCCAAGACGCACGTGGATGTCGTCGTTTGCGAAGCGAGCGACGGCGTTCACGTCGGCGAGGGCGAGGGTACGCCGATTTATTATCGGGGCGAAACCGCTGCCGATTGCGTCGCTCAGATCGAAGGCTGGTCAGCCTCTGGCGGTCACGACGACCGCCGCCGCTTGCTTGATGAGATGGCGCCGGGGGCGGCACGCAACGCGCTCGATTGCGCATTGTGGGCGCTCCAATCCCAGCGCAAGGGCCGCAGCCTGGCTTCGCTGGCAAGCTTGCCCGAGCCGGGGCCGGTAGCCACCGCTTTCACCGTCTCGCTCGCCACGCCCCCGGACATGGCTGCGGCCGCAAGCGAGGCGCAGTCGGGCGGGTTCACCCTGCTGAAGGCGAAGCTGGCCGGCGACGGATTGGATCGGGCGCGCATTGCCGCCGTCCGCGCTGCGGCGCCACGGACCCGGCTGGTGATCGACGCGAACGAAAGCTGGGCGCCTGACCAGGTTCTGGCCGAGGCTTCGGCCCTGGCCTCGCTGGGCGTCGAATTGATTGAGCAGCCCTTGCCGGCGGGCCGCGACGGGTCGCTTGCGGGGATTGGGGCGCCGGTTCCGTTCTGTGCCGACGAAAGCTGCCATGTGGCCGCGGACCTTCCCGTGATCGGGACACGCTATCAGGCCGTGAACGTCAAGCTCGACAAGGCCGGAGGACTGACCGCCGCGCTCGATCTCGCCCGCGCGGCGCGCAGCGCGGGACTGGACGTGATGCTTGGCTGCATGCTGTCGAGCAGCCGTGCCGTGCGTTTCGCGCAGATCCTGACCGGGCTCGCACGCTGGGTGGACCTTGATGGGCCGGCGCTGCTTGCCGCCGACGTCCTCAACCCGCTGCGCTACGAGGGCGGGATGCTCTGGCCCGACTGATCGGGCGTTCCGACCGGGGTCGATGCAGGGCGGCGGACGAAAATGCGCCGCAGCACCCGCCGCGCCAGCAGCAGCAACCAGATCGCCAGGACCAGCAGAACCAGCGCGATCCCCGCCGCAACGACAGAATTATGGAATGCGAGGAACAAGAGGCCGCCTGTCGCGACATCCTCGGCCGTCGAGACCACGACGTTGCTGAACGGTTCGGGACTGGTGTTCACCACCGCACGGGCGCCGGCCTTGCCTCCATGCGCAAGCAGCGCGCTTCCCCCGCCGAGCAGGAACGCGATGACCTGCATCGCGGGGTCCTGCGGATTGACGATCGCGAGCGCCAGCATTGCCCCGCCAAGCGGGCGGATGACGGTGTGGACCGTGTCCCAGATGGAATCGAGCCAGGCGACCTTGTCGGCGAAGAACTCGGCGACGGCGCCGAACCCCGCCACCGCCATGATCCACGGATTGGCCAGCACTTGGAGTGAAGCGAGGTGATCGGGAAGGGGAACCAGCCCACTGCGCATCGCGATCCCCGTCGCCAGAACGCACAGGTACAGCCGCCATCCCGCAAGCAGACTGACGCTTGCCGCAAGGCCAAGAATTTCCACGATTCCAAACGGGTGAACTGCGGTGCCCATCCAGCCTGCTCCCTGCGATGGTCGGGAAGGCTAGATGGGCCTCGCAAAAGCGCGACGCAAGCCGCGCGGGTCTAGAGGACCTCGAACAGGCCCGCCGCGCCCATGCCGCCGCCGATGCACATCGTGACGACGACGTACTTCGCGCCGCGCCGCTTCCCTTCAATCAGGGCGTGCCCGGTGCAGCGCGCGCCGGTCATCCCATACGGGTGACCGATCGAGATCGAGCCGCCGTTGACGTTGAGCAGTTCGTCGGGGATGCCCAGCTTGTCGCGGCAGTAGATGACCTGCACGGCAAAGGCTTCGTTCAGTTCCCACAGGCCGATGTCGTCCATTTTCAGCTCGAAGCGTTCGAGCAGCTTGGGGATCGCGAACACAGGGCCGATGCCCATCTCGTCAGGCTCGGTCCCGGCAACCGCCATGCCGACATAGCGCCCGAGCGGGGTGAGGCCCTTCTTCGCGGCGACCGACGCTTCCATGAGAACCGATGCCGAGGATCCGTCCGAAAGCTGGCTGGCATTGCCCGCCGTGATCGTGCCGTCCGGCAGAACGGTCTTGAGGCCCTTCAGCCCCTCGAGCGTGGTGTCGGCACGGTTGCCCTCGTCCTTGGCGACCGTGATTTCCTTTTGCGTGGTCTCGCCCGTCGCCTTGTCTGTCACGTTCATGGTCACCGTGACTGGCACGATCTCGTCGTCGAACCGGCCAGCTGCCTGAGCCGCGGCCGTGCGCTGCTGCGATTGAAGCGCATACTCGTCCATCGCGTCGCGGCTGATGCCATAGCGCTTGGCGACGACCTCGGCGGTCTGCAGCATGGGCATATAGATGTCCTTCTGCATCGCCAGCAGCTCACGGTCGGGGGCAACGCGCATTTCCGGCGTCTGCACGAGGCTGATAGATTCCTGTCCGCCGGCGGCGACTACGTCCATCCGGTCGATCACGATCTGCTTCGCCGCGGTCGCGATGCTCATCAGACCAGACGAGCACTGGCGGTCCATCGTCATGCCGGAGACGGTGACCGGCAGGCCGCTGCGCAAGGCGACCTGACGCGCCAGGTTCGTGCTTTGCGTGCCCTGCTGGAGCGCCGAGCCCCACAACACGTCGTCGACCTCGCCGCCGACGATACCGGCGCGCTCGATTGCGGCCTTGAGCGAATAGTGGCCCAGGGTTGGTCCGCTGGTGGCATTGAAGGCGCCGCGATAGGCCTTGCCGATCGGCGTGCGGGCGGTGGAAACGATTACGGCGTCGCGCATCTGTACGGTCCTTGATGGAGTGTGGTGATCTCCCGGGGAGGGCGGGTCCTCACATGAAGAACTGGGTGATCCATTCCGCCATCAGGGCGGGCTTGGGCTCGTTCTCGATCTCGATCGTGATTTCCATGGTCTGCTGCCACTGACCGGGACGCTTTTCGTCCATTTCCAGCAGCTTGAAGTGCGCGCGAACGCGCTTGCCAGCGCGGACGGGCGCGATGAAGCGCGTCTTGTTGCCGCCGTAGTTGACGCCCATCTTGATCCCCTCGGGACGCGGGCAGTCGGACTTGGCGGTGAGAACTGGGATGAGCGACAGGGTCAGGAAGCCGTGGGCGATGGTTCCACCGAATGGGGTCAGCTTGGCCTTTTCCTCGTCGATGTGAATGAACTGGAAGTCACCCGTGGCTTCGGCGAACTTGTTGATCCGGTCCTGGCTGATCTCGAACCACTCGGACGTGCCGATCGTTTCGCCGATCCGTGCCTTCAGGTCGTTGGGGGTTACCATCGCAGCGCCTCTCCTTCTCTGGGAATGAGGGCGCCTCATGGACGCTTCGCCGGCAAATCGCAACGGGCGCTCGGCCCCTCGCGCGATGCCTTGGCTCAGGCCGGAACGGCGGGGGCGCGAGGGCGGCGGCGGGCGAGGGGAACGGCCACCGTGCGCGGCTGACGCAGCCGCTGCGCCATGCTCCACAGCGCGCATTGCAGCGCGACGACCATGTAGCAGAATGGCTGGAAGGCGATGCCGACGAAGAGTGATCCGACGAGATAGACGACCTGCGCCTGCAACAACGCCTGGGCCAGCGGGCCGATCCATTCCTGTCCCTCCGGAACCTCGCGGCGAAAACGGCGGCGCAGGACCTCCATCTGCCAGACGCCCAGGCCGTGAAGCAGCAGCCATAGCGCCAGGCCAGGCCAGCCCTGTTCGCCGAGCATCTCGAAATAGCTGGAATGGTATGCCCGTCCGCGATCGGTCACGGTCGCCACCTCGGTTGCGGTGGTGTTGCCGCTAGCCTGAGTCTCGACCATGTCGATCGACAGCCGGTTCTGGCGGTAAGCCTCGAACCCGCCGCCGAACGGGTGCTCCTTCGCGTAGTCGAGCGTCCAGGCCCAGACCGCGAGGCGCGTGGAGGCCGACTGATCGGCCGAGTGGTTTGCGATCGTCTCCATCCGCGTGGTGAACGAGGGGGGCAGGAACGGCACCGCGACAAGCCCGACGCCCGCAATCAGCAGCGTGTACAGCACGCGCCGCCGCGCGGTGCGCAGCGCCATGCTGACAAGCGCGCCCAAGCACAGCAGTCCCGTCCGGGCCGCCGTTCCCACCGGGATCAGCACGCTGGCGAACGAAAGGGCCCAGGCGAATGTTTTGACCTTCCAGTCAGGCGGAAAGATTGTGCCGAAGCGCGCCAGCCAGAGCGCCAGCGGAATGATCGCGATGGCCACGCAGGAAATAATGCTGCCTTCGTATAGCCCGCTGTTGTCGTTCACGAACAGATGCAGCTCGCCATACCCGCCGCCGGACACGAGCGTCTTGATCGATCCACCGATGACGATCGCTCCGGCCGAAAGCACCATGACCAGAGTCGCCGCCTCGATCCGCAGCCGGGTCCGCAGGGTGAGGGGCAGGAAGATCGCGAAGACCAGCGCCTTCCACACCCAATCCCACTTGGTCAGCGCCTCTTGCGGGAAGTCCGCGCCCAGCGTGGTGATGCCGCAATAGACCAGCAGCAGCGCGATCAGGCCCTGGCGCAAGGTGAAGCGGCTGCCGCGCTTGTCGTCGACATAGAGGTAGCCGATGAACGCGAGGACGAAGGCGATCAGCGAGATCGGGATGTTGTGGAGCAGGAACCACGAGATTTTCTGCGGCGCCAGGATGTCGATGTAGAGATATGTCAGCACGAGCACGAACGGCTTTCGCAGCCCCGCCGCGAGCATGGCGAAGACGAAGGCGGTCAGCAGCAGGTCGATCATGCGTGCGGCGCCCCGGCGCCGGTCCGGCGCGGGCGCCGTGCGGAAAATCCCTTTGGTGGGGCCGGCTCCGCATCTGGCTCCCGGTCGAGGTCGGCGCGGCCAAGCAGTCGCCAGACCGCCACCGCCAGCAGGAAGTGCGTAAGGCCGAGGGCGAAATTGTCGATCATCTGATGGTGCCGCGGGTCGTCCCTTGCCGGGCGCGGCGGCGCCCTCGGGTGCCTCCTAACAGTGGGGTGTTGACGGCCCGTTAAGCCTTGTCTGGCAGCGAGGCCGGGCAATGACGCGCGTTCTTCACGTCCTCGATCACGGCTTGCCGCTCCATAGCGGGTACGCATTTCGCACCCGGGCGATCATGGCGGCGCAACTTGCTGCCGGAATGGACGTGCGCGCCATCACCGGAGTTCGCCAGGGAACAACGGCGACGGGGGCGAACCCCGAGATCGTCGACGGATTGACCTTCTACCGCACCCCCGGCCGGCTGGGCAGCGTGGCCGGTCTGCGCGAGATGCGCGAGATCGGCGCCTTGGCCGATGCGCTGGAAAGGCTTTGCGAAAACTGGCGGCCCGACGTCTTCCATGCCCATTCACCGCTGATGAATGGGCTCGCGGCGTCGCGGGCCGGGTCAGCGCTAGGTATCCCCGTGGTCTACGAAATTCGCGCCTTTTGGGAGGACGCTGCGGTCGGCAACGGGACAGGTAGCGAGGGCAGCCTGCGCTACCGGATGACGCGGAGCCTCGAGAACCGCGCCGTCGCGGCGGCGGACGCGGTGGTGACGATCTGCAAAGGTCTGCGCGATGACCTGGTGATTCGCGGTGTCGCGCCTGGCAAGATCACCATCGTGCCCAACGCGGTCGATCTGAACCTGTTCGGATCGCCCCTGCCTCGCGATGCGGCGCTCGCGCGCGAGCTCGACCTTGGCGAGGGCCCGGTTATCGGGTTTCTCGGCAGCTTTTATCCCTATGAAGGGCTGGCCGATCTCATCGCCGCCATGCCTGCGATCGTCGAAGCCCATCCCGGCGCCCGGCTGCTCCTGATCGGCGGGGGACCGGAAGCCGATGCCTTGCGCGCCGCGGCCGAGCGTTCCAGTGCGGCGCCCGCCATACGCTTTGTCGGCCGCGTCCCCCACGCCGAGGTGGAACGCTATTATTCGCTGGTCGATGTCGTCGCATACCCGCGCAAGGCGATGCGCCTGACCGAGCTAGTCACTCCGCTCAAACCGCTCGAGGCGATGGCGCAGGGCAAGATGGTCGCCGCCTCGGCGGTCGGCGGCCATCGCGAACTGATCGTGGAGGGGATGACCGGCACGCTTTTCGCCCCGGACGACCCGGCTGCTTTGGCCGCCGCGCTGAACCAACTGCTGTCGCGGCGGGACGAATGGCCAGCGCGGCGCATCGTGGCGAGCGAGTTCGTCAGGCGTGAGCGCGACTGGGCCGGAAATGTCGAGCGTTATCGGACCGTTTACCAGCGCCTGTTAGAGCGAGGGCCGATCGCGGCAAGTGCAGCCGCGGCCTGACCGAAGCGACACATACCCGGGGTATTGCAACGACCATGCAGCACGTCTCGCCACCGGCTCGTCGCCCGCGCGCCTCGATTTCCTCTCATCCGATGTTCCGGGTCGCCCTCGCGACCTGGTGCGCGGCGGTGATGGGCCTCGGCAGTCTTGCGCTGGCACCCCCCGTGCTCGAACGGATTGTCGGGGTCACAGGCATTGCCGGCTTGATCCCCGCAGCGGCACCGCCGCTCGGCGTCACGGCGCGCCTACTTTTCGCCGGCCTCTGCGCCAGCGCAGGGGCGCTTGCCGGGGTCCTGATCGCGCATGGTTCGCAAACTCGCGTCGCCGAGGCGCGCGTCAGCACCAAATCGGAAAATGTGCCGCTCGCAATTGCCGACGCAACAATCGAGGATCAGTGCAAAGCCAACTGGACGAGCGACGAGGATGATCGCGAAGCCGTTTCCCTTGCGATCGAGGAGCCTGGTCCTGCTGCGGCGGCCGTAACCCCGCCTCGGGCCGCTCCGGCTTGTCGGCCCGCGCCAAAGGCTGCTGCGCCGCTGCCTGCAATCGCGACCGCGCCGCTCGACACACTGGGAAATGTCGAACTGCTCGAGCGCTTGGCCCTGGCGATGGCCGCGCGTCGTGAGCGCCTCTCTGCATCTGCCGACGAGGCCGCGTGGTCCTCCGAAGCGTGGAGCGAACCCGAATATGAGCCCGCGCCCGTCTCGCCGCGCCCAGGGCGGCGCAAGGCGCTGGCACTGCCGCCAATCGACCCTGCCGAGGCCATGCTGGGTGAGGATGACTTCACTGACGAGGACAGCGCCGAACCGGGCTGGCGTGCGGTGCTCGAAGGGCGTCCGGCCCCCGTGGACGAACACGAACACGATGGCGAACATGACGAGGATCTGCCCGAGGATGGTTACTCGTCGCTGCTCGACATGACGCCTGCAACCTTGCGCACGGAATTCGTCCGGATCGACGCGGCGCTCGATGGCGACTTCGAAGATCCGGTCGAGGATGGAGTGGTGATCTTCCCCGGCCAGCCGGCGCAGCCGTCGCGAATCGCGGCCGCGCCGGGCTTCCACGCGTTGGGCGACGATGCCGCCTCCCCACCTGCCGATGCCGACGAGGCGCTCCGCTCCGCCCTCGCGTCGCTGCAAAGGCTTTCCGGGTCGCGTTGAACCGGGTCCGACAAGCGAGACGCCGAGCGGCTTCGCAGTTGCAAAATAATAATCCTGCCGTCATGGGGGACTGACACGAAACTTTCGCTGCATTCGCGGCGGGCCGAGTCGTGATTAGTTGCCGTGGAAACCATTGTTCCGCGGCCTTCTACAGGGTTTTTGATGACGATGAGTTTCCCGCCAGCTCAGGGACTGTACGATCCGCGTAACGAACACGACGCCTGTGGCGTCGGCTTTGTCGCTCATATCAAGGGCGCGAAGAGCCATGCGATCATCGACCAGGCGCTGGAAATTCTTAAAAATCTCGACCATCGCGGCGCGGTCGGCGCCGACCCCTTGCTGGGCGACGGCGCGGGCATCCTGATCCAGCTTCCCGACGCGCTGTTTCGGCGCTGGGCGAACGAGCAGGGCCACGACCTGCCGGCCCCGGGCGATTACGCCGTCGCGATGTGCTTCCTCCCGCAGGACGAGGCGGCGCGCGACTTTGCGGTGGGCAATTTAGAGAAGTTCATTGCCAAGGAAGGTCAGCGGCTGATCGGGTGGCGCGATGTGCCCACCACGCTCGATGGCCTGGGCAAGGCGGTTATCGCCCAGATGCCGGTGATCCGTCAGGCTTTCGTCGGCCGCGGCGCCAATTGTCCCGATCAGGATGCGTTCGAGCGCAAGCTGCTATCCATCCGCAAGCAGGCGCAGAATCCGCTCGCAGCCCTGGCAATCAAGTACGACCTGCCGGGCCTGACCGAGCTTTACCTGCCGAGCTTTTCCTCGCGCACCATCGTCTACAAGGGACTGCTCCTGGCGAACCAGGTCGGCAGCTTCTACGACGACTTGCGCGATCCCGACTGCGTCTCGGCGTTGGGCCTGGTTCACCAGCGGTTCTCGACCAACACCTTCCCCTCGTGGAAGCTTGCGCACCCCTATCGCTTCATCGCCCACAACGGCGAGATCAACACCGTCCGCGGCAACGTGAACTGGATGAACGCTCGCCGGCGCACGATGGAATCCGAGCTTCTCGGACCCGATCTCGACAAGATGTGGCCGATCATCCCGCATGGGCAGTCGGACACGGCCTGTCTCGACAACGCGCTCGAGCTGCTCCTGGCGGGCGGGTACAGCCTGGCTCACGCGGTGATGATGCTGATCCCCGAGGCATGGGCGGGCAATCCGCTGATGGATGCCGGCCGCCGCGCGTTCTACGAATACCATGCCGCGTTGATGGAGCCGTGGGACGGCCCTGCCGCCGTCGCGTTCACCGACGGACGCCAGATCGGCGCGACGCTTGACCGCAATGGCCTGCGGCCCGCCCGGTTCTGCGTGACCGACGGCGACCTCGTGGTGATGGCTTCGGAAAGCGGCGTCCTGCCGTTCAAGGAAGATGACATCGTCCGCAAGTGGCGGCTCCAGCCGGGGCGTATGCTGCTGATCGACCTAGAAGAAGGTCGGATCATCGAGGACGAGGAGATCAAGGCCAAGCTCGCCGATGCCGAGCCTTACGCGAAATGGCTGGAATCGGCGCAGTACAACCTCAAGGACCTCGACCTGATCGAGCCTGAACTCGCGGCCATCCCGGTCGATGCGACCAGCCTGCTCGATCGCCAGCAGGCGTTTGGCTACACGCAGGAAGACATCTCCAAGTTCCTCGAACCGATGGCGCTGGCGGGCGAGGACCCGATCGGCTCGATGGGTACGGATACGCCGATCGCGGTGCTGTCGAAGCGCCCGCGGCTGCTTTACGACTACTTCAAGCAGAACTTCGCGCAGGTCACCAATCCGCCGATCGACCCGATCCGCGAGGAACTGGTGATGAGCCTCGTCTCGATGATCGGACCGCGCCCCAACCTGCTGGGCATGGATGCGGGCAGCCACAAGCGGCTCGAGGTCGACCAGCCGATCCTCACGAACGCCGACGTCGCCAAAATCCGCTCGGTCGAAGCGGCGCTCGACGGCGCGTTCCGCACCGAAACGATCGACATGACCTGGAGCGCCGAGGAAGGCGCCGCGGGTCTCGAGATGGCGATCAAGGAAATGTGCTGGGCCGCGACCGAAGCGGTGCTTGCGGACAAGAACATCCTGATCCTGTCCGACCGCGCCCAGGGGCCCGACCGGATTGCGATGCCCGCTCTCCTTGCGACCTCCGCGGTGCACCATCATCTCGTTCGCCAGGGACTGCGGATGCAGACCGGGCTCGTCGTCGAAACGGGCGAGGCGCGCGAGGTCCACCATTTCTGCATGCTCGCCGGCTATGGGGCCGAGGCGATCAATCCCTATGTCGCGCTCGAGACGATGGAGGCGATCCGCCTGGACAAGGGCTTGCCGCTCGAGCCCGCGGATGTGCGCAAGAACTACATCAAGGCGCTGGGCAAGGGCATCCTGAAGGTCATGTCCAAGATGGGCATATCGACCTATCAGTCCTATTGCGGGGCGCAGATCTTCGACGCGGTCGGGCTGTCGAGCGCGTTCGTCGACCGGTATTTCACCGGTACCGCGACCTCGATCGAGGGCGTCGGGCTGGAGGAAATCGCAGAGGAGGCCGTGCGCCGTCACAGCCTCGCGTTCGGCGACAACCCGATCTATCGCAAGATGCTGGATGTCGGCGGGATCTACCAATACCGCATCCGGGGCGAGGACCACGCCTGGACGCCGTCCAACGTTGCCAACCTGCAGCACGCCGTGCGGGGCAACGATCCGAAGAACTACGCCGAATTCGCCGCTTCGCTGAACGAGCAGGCCGAACGCCTGCTCACGATCCGCGGGCTGCTCGAACTCAAGCCGGCGGACGTGCCCGTGCCGCTCGACGAGGTTGAGCCGGCGTCCGAGATCGTGAAGCGGTTCGCAACCGGGGCGATGAGCTTCGGCTCGATCAGCCGCGAGGCGCACACCACGCTGGCGATGGCGATGAACCGCATCGGCGGTCGTTCGAACACCGGCGAAGGCGGCGAGGAAGCCGATCGCTTCGTTCCGCTGGCCAACGGCGATTCGATGCGCTCGGCGATCAAGCAGGTCGCCTCGGGCCGCTTTGGCGTGACCGCGCAATACCTCGTCAACGCCGACGACATCCAGATCAAGATGGCCCAAGGCGCAAAGCCTGGCGAAGGCGGCCAGCTTCCGGGACACAAGGTCGACAAGGCGATTGCCGCGGTGCGCCATTCGACGCCCGGCGTCGGCCTCATCTCGCCGCCGCCGCACCATGACATCTATTCGATCGAGGATCTGGCCCAGCTCATCCACGATTTGAAGAACGTGAATCCCGGCGCGCGGATCTCGGTCAAACTGGTGTCCGAAGTGGGCGTCGGCACGGTCGCGGCTGGAGTGTCCAAGGCGCGCGCGGACCACGTCACGATATCGGGATACGAGGGCGGGACCGGCGCCTCGCCGTTGACGAGCCTTACCCACGCGGGTTCGCCCTGGGAAATCGGCCTTGCCGAGACCCAGCAGACGCTCCTCCTCAACGGGCTGCGCAGCCGCATCGCGGTGCAGGTCGACGGGGGTCTGCGCACTGGGCGGGACGTTGCCATTGGCGCGCTGCTGGGAGCGGACGAGTTCGGCTTCGCCACCGCGCCGCTGATTGCGGCGGGCTGCATCATGATGCGCAAGTGCCACCTCAACACCTGCCCCGTGGGTGTGGCGACGCAGGATCCGGTTCTGCGCGCGCGCTTCACCGGACAGCCCGAGCACGTCGTCAATTACATGTTCTTCGTTGCCGAGGAACTGCGCGTGCTGATGGCCCAGATGGGCTTCCGCACCGTGGCCGAGATGGTCGGGCGGTCGGACAGGCTCGATGCGCGCAAGGCGGTGTCGCACTGGAAGGCGCAAGGGGTCGATCTTTCGCGGCTGCTGCACCAGGTCGAATTGCCCGAGGGCACCCCGCTCTCGTGGACCGAGACGCAGGATCACGGCCTCGAGCATGCGCTCGACCGCACGCTCATCGCCGCGGCTTCCGATGCGCTGGACAACGGGCAGGCGGTGCGGATCGAGCAGGTGATCCGCAACGTCAACCGCACCGCGGGCGCGATGCTGTCCGGCGAGGTGGCGCGGCGCTATGGCCACCGCGGCCTGCCCGACAACACGATCACCGTCCGCTTCACCGGAGTCGCGGGGCAGAGCTTCGGCGCATTCCTGGCGTACGGAGTTACCCTCGACCTGTCGGGCGATGCCAACGACTATGTCGGCAAGGGGCTTTCGGGCGGTCGGGTGATCGTCCGCCAGCCCGCCCATGTGAGTCGCGAAGCGCCGGAAAACATCATCGTCGGCAATA
The DNA here is from genome assembly GCF_042652045.1 of Novosphingobium tardum. NCBI lineage: Bacteria > Pseudomonadati > Pseudomonadota > Alphaproteobacteria > Sphingomonadales > Sphingomonadaceae > Novosphingobium > Novosphingobium tardum. The sequence continues at coordinate 1,024,443 of NZ_JBHSDR010000003.1, forward strand.
CCGTGCTCTATGGCGCGATCGCAGGCGAGGCGTTCTTCAACGGGGTTGCGGGCGAGCGATTCGCGGTGCGCAATTCAGGCGCCGTCGCGGTCGTCGAAGGCTGCGGGGATCACGGCTGCGAGTACATGACTGGCGGCGTGGTCGTGGTGCTGGGCAACACCGGCCGCAATTTCGCCGCGGGCATGTCTGGCGGGGTGGCCTATGTCTACGATCCCGGGCAGCGGTTCGCGGCTTTGTGCAATCCCGCAATGGTCGACCTTTCGCCGGTATCGGCTGAGCGGGACGAAGACGATGGCGCGGGTCGGCCGCAGCAGCGCCCAATCTCCGTGAGTGACTTCGGGATGGGCGACATGCTGCGTCACGACGCGGAACGCCTGCGCATCCTCGTGGAACGTCATCATCTCCATACCGGAAGCAAACGCGCCCGCGCCTTGCTCGACGATTGGGATCGTGCGCTCGGGGCATTCGTGAAGGTCATGCCGCGCGACTATGCGCGCGCGCTGCAACAGCTGGACGCGGAACGGCGTGAAGCCGCCACCGTCGCGGCGGAATAGGGTCAGGGTCGAAAAGTGGGCAAGGAAACCGGATTTCTCGAAGTCGAGCGGCGCGAGCGCGTTTACCGCCCTGTCGAGGAGCGCCTGAGGCATTATCGCGAGTTCACCGTTCCGCACGATGAGCCGACCCTGAAGGGCCAGGCATCGCGCTGCATGAACTGCGGCATTCCGTATTGTCACAACGGCTGCCCGGTGAACAACATCATCCCGGACTGGAATCACTTGGTCTACGAGGGGGACTGGCGCGAGGCGCTGACCAACCTTCATTCGACCAACAACTTCCCCGAGTTCACGGGACGGATTTGCCCCGCCCCGTGCGAGGCCGCGTGCACTCTCAATATCGTGGACGCACCGGTCACGATCAAGTCGATCGAATGCGCCATCGTCGACAAGGGCTGGGAGGAAGGCTGGATCGAGCCGCGCCCGCCGCTGCGCAAGACCGGCCGTTCGGTCGCGGTTGTCGGCTCGGGACCTGCCGGGCTCGCTTGCGCGCAACAGCTCGCGCGCGCGGGTCATAGCGTAACGGTGCTGGAAAAGGCCGATCGGGTGGGCGGACTGCTGCGTTACGGCATTCCCGACTTCAAGATGGAAAAGCACCTGATCAATCGCCGGGCGATGCAGATGGAGGCGGAAGGCGTCCAGTTCCGCACCGGCGTCGAGGTCGGAGTGTCGATCAGCTTCGCCAGCCTCGAGGATAATTTCGACGCGGTCGTGCTCGCCGGCGGTGCGGAAGAACCGCGCCCGCTCGAGATCCCGGGCGCCGAACTTCCCGGCGTGCGCCTGGCGATGGAATTCCTGACTCAGCAGAACAAGCGCAATGCCGGCGACGACGAGCTTCGCGCCGCGCCGCGCGGCACGCTGATCGCGACGGGCAAGCACGTGGTCGTGATCGGCGGCGGCGATACCGGGTCCGACTGCGTCGGCACATCCAACCGTCAGGGCGCGGCCAGCGTCACCCAGCTCGAGATCATGCCCCGTCCGCCCGAAAAGGAGGACAAGGCACTGTCGTGGCCCAACTGGCCGATGAAACTGCGCACGTCGAGCAGCCACGAGGAAGGCGCCAACCGTGACTGGGCAGTGCTGACCAAGCGCGTGATCGGCGGCAACGACGTCACCGGGCTCGAATGCGTTCGGGTCGAATGGCGCGACGGCCAGATGGTCGAGATCGAAGGCAGCGAATTCACGCTGAAGGCGGACCTGATCCTCCTCGCCATGGGCTTCGTCGGTCCGCGCAAGCAGGGCTTGCTGGAACAGGCGGGTGTCGTGCTCGACGCGCGCGGCAACGTGGCCGGCAACGTCGCCCACTATCGCACCAGCCGCGACAACGTGTACTCCTGCGGTGACATGCGCCGCGGGCAGAGCCTTGTCGTCTGGGCGATCCGCGAAGGCCGGCAATGCGCGCGGGCCGTCGACGAGGCGTTGATGGGGTCAAGTGAACTACCGCGCTAAAAGTGCGTCCTGCCGAGCGTTATCCGGGATGCTAACCCGGTCTTAACGCATTTGGCGCGACGTGGTCTTCCTTCAGGGAGACGCACTCGTGGCACTTGCCGCTCATCTGGATAACACTTCGCAGGACGCTGGATCGAAACGCGCGGCGCGGCGCAAGCTGCGACTGGAGACGCGGGGCGCCCGTGCCACGGGCGACGTGGCCGACGTGGCAATCCACAATATCTCGTCGACCGGACTGCTTCTGGAGACGACCGCCGAGCTTGAAGTGGGCGAGACGATCGAGCTCGATCTGCCGCACGGCGGCTCGAACCCGGCCCGGGTCATCTGGGCCAGTGGCGCGCTCTATGGCTGCCAGTTCGAAGTGCCGGTTTCGACTGGCGCGCTCAGCGCCGCCGAGCTTCGCAGCGTTGCCTTGCCGCGACTCGAAATTCCGACCGAGCCGGCCGGAGTGGCAGGCGAGGACTTCGCCACGCGCCTGCTCCGCCTGCGCAAGGCGCGAGGCCTCACGCTGGCCGCCATTGCCGACGCAGTGGGGGTCAGCAAGCCGACCGTCTGGGCGTGGGAACACGGGCGGGCCCATCCGGTCAACTCGCGGATCGCGGCACTGGCAGAGGTGCTCGGCATCGGCGAGGCGGAACTTCTTCTCGGCGGCGAGGGCGTTTACGAGCTGCCTGAACTCGTCGCCCGCGCCCGCGAGAGGATCGCAAGCTCGATCGGTACAAGCCCGGATCGCGTCAGGATCATGATCGATCTCTGAGGGTGGAACACCCGCGAAATCATGGACAATATTCCAAGTACGCAAGACCCATTGAGATAACTGTCTTTCCCACAATGAAATTTATGGTAAATATCCTCCTAAGTCGTTGAAGTGATTCTGCATCGGTTAGTGTCAAATACTAACATTTTAAGAAGGCAGAACGCGAGTAACGGCTTAAGTTGGTTAATCGGGTCGCCGAATGTTAGTCAAAAGCTAACAAATTTGTCCCTCGGTTAACTGGCATCAGTGGCGACGTTTCTTCGGGAACGGCGTCGGGGTAGCCGGGGGGCACAACGTCGATGGGTGTAATGATTACGCCGCAGGAGAGCTCTGCGCTCTACGAACTGCTGGCCGAGCAGACGACAGACATCATCATCAAGACCGATTGCGATGGGTTCATTCGTCACGTGCTTCCTGCGGGGGCCGCGCCGCCTGAACTGGCAGGGGGCAGGCTGGAGGGCTGTCACCTGCTCGACCTGGTCGACACGCCGTTCGCACCGGCGGTCATGGCCGGCCTGCGTGCCACGCTGGCGGGACGCCAGGAAAGCAAGTGGGTGGAATTCCGCAGTCCGCGACAGGCCGTTCCGGGCAACTGGTTCGGTCTGCGGATGCGGCGTTTGCTGGACGAGGACGACCGGCCCTACGGCGCGGTCGGCATCATCCGCAGCATTGCCGAGCGACGCAGCTTCGAGGAACGCCTGTTCGCCGCCGCCATGACCGATCCGCTCACCGGACTCACCAATCGCAGCGCCTTTTCATGGATGCTGCAACATATGGTCGAAGGCGCGGTTTCGGGGTGCCTGGCGATGTTCGACATCGATCATTTCAAGGCCATCAACCTGAAGTTCGGTCATGCCGCGGGCGACGACCTGCTGGTCGTGTTCGCCGACCTGGTGAAATCGCTAACCCGCTCACAGGACATCATTTCGCGCATCGGCGGCGAAAGCTTCGGCGTATTGCTGCCGCACGCGACATCGGACCAGGCCGAGGCGATTTGCCGCCGGATCGTCACCTCGCTGGCCGAGGCATGCGGGCCCGCGGGCGGAGATCGCCTGCGCCTGACGGTGAGCGCAGGACTCGCGCCGATCGAACATTCGCTGGACGCAACGATCAAGCGGGCCGAGCTGGCCCTTGCCTTTGCCAAGGCGCGCGGACGTAACCGGGTCGAGACGGCCAGCCGGCAACGTTCCTACTGGCAGGGTTCGATCCCCGGTTCCGATCCGGAGTCACGAATCGCGCACTGATGCGTGCTATCGCCGCCAGTCTATGGCGCCGCGGCCGTGCGCGGTCAGGAACTCGTTCGCGCGGCTGAAGGGCCGAGAGCCGAAGAACCCGCGATGCGCCGAGAGGGGGCTGGGGTGCGGCGATCTTATGACCAGGTGCGGCCCTTCCGCGCCAAGGCCGGCGACGCGCGCGGCCTTGCCTTGGGCGTGGCTGCCCCAGAGGATGAAGACGGCCGGATCGCGGCTGGCAGCCACCGCTGCCACAACCGCATCGGTGAAGCCTTCCCATCCCGCGCCGGCATGCGCCCCGGCGCGCGCTTCCTCGACGGTGAGAGTGGTGTTGAGCAGCAGGACGCCCTGCCGGGCCCAAGCCTCCAGATTGCCATGATCGGCCCGGGCAATGCCCAAGTCGGTCGCAAGTTCCTTGTCTATATTGACGAGCGAGGGAGGAATCCTCACCCCTCGCGGGACCGAAAAGGCGAGCCCGTGCGCCTGGCCTGCGCCGTGATAGGGGTCTTGCCCCAGGATCACCACGCGCACGGTTTCGAGAGGAGTGAGCTGCAACGCCGCCAGCCGCTGCCCGCGCGGAGGAAAGATGCGCTTTCCCGCCGCCTCCTCTGCCGCAAGAAATCCGCCCAAGCGGCGCATGGGGGGCGTCGCCAGTTCAGGTTCCAGCGCCGGGCGCCAGCTTGCGGGAAGATCGTCGGCCGACATGCGCGCCTGCGATAGCCGCGCGCCCGCCGGGGCGGCAACCCCGCCCGAGCGGAAGGCCCTCGTGTCCGGGCTTTTGTTTGGCAGGCAATGGGCCTAAGGGCATGGCCAATGGCTGTTTACCTGCATGAAGAAGACCTGCCTGGAGATGTCCTGGCACCCGGAATCGTAGCGGTCGACACCGAAACGATGGGTCTGGTCACCACTCGCGACCGGTTGTGCGTCGTGCAAATCGCCGATGGGCAGGGCGACGAGCATCTGGTCCGATTCGCGGTCGGGAGCGATTATGCCGCGCCGAACCTGCGTGCAGTCCTGGCCGATCCTTCGCGGCTCAAGCTCTTCCACTTCGCCCGGTTCGACCTGGCGGCGATCCATCACTACCTGGAGGTGCTGGCAACCCCGGTTTTCTGCACCAAGATCGCCAGCAAGCTCATCCGCACTTACACTGACCGTCACGGGCTGAAGGAACTGGTGCGCGAACTGCTGGGCAAGGAAATGTCCAAGCAGCAGCAGTCGAGCGATTGGGGCGCTCCGGTGCTGAGCGACGCGCAGCGCGAGTATGCCGCCTCGGACGTACGCTGGCTGCATGCGATGCACGAAGTGCTGGTCACGCGGCTGGAGCGCGAGGGCCGCACCGCTTGGGCGCAGTCCTGCTTCGATTTCCTGCCGACGCGGGCTCTTCTCGATGTCGCCGGCTGGGCCGACCGCGACATCTTCAGTCACGAGTAAGCGCGTGGATCGCAGGGCTCGCCCATGACCGCCCAGGCCGATCTCCAGCGTTCTCAGCGCCAGCATTTCGCAGCTCCCGGCGGTTTTCACGACAAGCTCGTGCGCACCCTTGCCGTGGCCCTGCCGGCCGCGGTGGGCGTGCTGGCGGCGTTCATGGTGCTCGCCCCCCTAAGCCCGCGCGGCGAGATCAGCTTCCTTCTCGACCGGAACAAGGTCGCGGTGGTGAACGACCGGCTCAAGGTCGAGAGCGCGATGTACCGGGGCAAGGACAATTCCGGTCGTCCGTTCTCGATCACTGCGGGATCGGCGGTACAGCACTCCGCGGCGACCCCGGTCGTCGAATTGCAGGACCTCGTGGCCCGGCTCCTCCTCTCGCAAGGACCCGCGGCATTGAGCGCAGGTTCGGGCAAGTTCGTTATGGACGAGAACCGCATCGAGGTGTTCGGCCCGGTCGTCTTCGCCGCTGCCGATGGATATCGAATGACTGCCGAGAACGTCGACATCGACGTGCCTGCGCGCACGATGGTCAGCCGGGGTCCGGTCGAAGGCCGCGTTCCGGCGGGCACGTTCAGTGCGGACCGCATCCATGCCGACCTCGATGCTCGGACGGTAACCCTTGATGGCCATGCGCGCCTGCACATGACCCCCGGCCAGATGAAGATGCCATGAGCGCCTCGCGTCCCTCTTCCGCTGGCGGGCGCGAGCCGCTAGAGCGGCCTTTAATGGACCGTTCGCTCTATCGCACCGCGCTTCGCGCCCTTGCCGCCGGGTTTCTTAGCGGAGGTCTGGCGATGGCCGGGTTTGGCACGCTGGTTTCAGCCCAGGCAATCTCGGGCTTCAACAGCGATGCCCCCGTCAACTATGCCGCCGACCGGATCGAGCTCCAGGACCGCCAGCAGCGTGTGATCCTCTCAGGCAACGTCGATATCAACCAGGGCGGGCTGCGCTTGCGCGCCGCGCGCACAACCGTTGCCTATACAAATGCCGGTTCGCTGAAGATCCAGCGGATCGATGCCACCGGCGGGGTCCAGGTTACTCGCGGTACCGAGACCGCCAGGGGCAACGTGGCGATCTATGATTTCAATCGTCGCATCATCACCATGGTGGGCAACGTCGCTCTGCGCCGGGGAACAGACACGCTCAACGGCGGACGGCTGGTGATCGACCTCAACAGCGGCGTATCAAGCGTCGATGGCCGTGCGGGTGGCAGTTCGTCCGCCGTCGGCAGCCCGGTGGGTTCCAGCACTGGTGGCGGGCGGGTCTCAGGCTCCTTCTCGGTCCCCAAGCGGAACTGATCTTTTAAGACTGGCGAAGCGTCAGCGTGCCGCACCGGCGCGCGCTGCCGCGCGCGCGATCTCGCCCAGCCCATGGGCCAGTACGACTTCCGCATTCTGGCTCGATGAAAGCAGGCTGCGGTGCAATTCCACCAACCGGTCGATCAGTCGGTCCAGCCTGTCGCCGCGCCACTTGCGCAACTGGTCGGCAAGGTCTGCCGCATCGCGGAAGAACACGCGATTGGCCTTGCGTTCGCCCGCCATGAACCCGGCGATGTCGCTCCGGCGGCCAAGCCTCGCCGCCAGTTGAGCGAGCTGGGCGGCACGCCGCTCGAATGCCAGCAACAGGCCCACGGGGTTAAGCGCCAGTTCGCGCATCCGGGCCAGTTCGACCGACAGCCGCGGCAGGTCTCCGCCAAGCACACAGTTCACGACCGGCATGAACCCGTCGTCCTCGCTCTGCGCGCCGATGGCGTCGAGCGCCTCGGCGTCGGCAGTGCGCGGCGAACTGGGCGAGGCGTCGAGGTAGAGCGCCAGCTTGTCGATCTCGGACTGGGCCATGCGCGTATCCAGCGCGCAGTTGCGGGCAATGCGCTCGGCAATAGCGGCGTCGACCCGCAAGCCGGCGCTGCCCGCCATCGTCCGCACCGCGCCGGCAACCGCGCCCAGCTCCGGCGCGTAGAACATGACCACTAGCGCGTCAGGGCGGTCCGCGATCAGCTTGGCGATGCGGGACTTGTCGGTCGCGCCGGTGGCCACGATCAGCACCGGGCAATTTTCGACCGGGCTGTCGAGCAGGAGTTCGACAGCGTCGAACGCCTCGTCGCCGGACGTCCGTATGACGATGTAGCGCGTGCCCCCGAACAGCGAGGTCGAGCGGGCCTCGTCGGCCAGCCGCACCGGGTCGCGCTTTACGTCGGTCCCGGACAATTCGATTCGCTCGCTGTCGGCGGGCAGCAAGGCGACGATGGCCTTGGCCCCGTCATGTGCGCCGGCTTCGTCCGGTCCGCAGAAATAGAACAGTCGGCATTCGGCCGCTGCGCGCCGCGCGATCCCGGCAAAGGCGCTGTGCTTCGCCTTCACGGCGTCGGCGCGGCTGGTGCCTGGCGAAGCTTGAGCGAGAGACGGGTGACGATCTGGTCGGCCACCACCTGCGCCAGGTTCTCGAGCGCGGTCTGCTCGGCCGCGATCGTCGCATATTCGCTCGACACGATGTCGATCCCGGCATCCGATCCCGCCGAAGCGTCGATCACGATCTTGCCGCTGCCCGCGTCGACTAACTGGTAACGCGCGCGCAGCGTGCGACGTTCACGCGCGATGGTGTCGTTTCCGAGGAGCGCCAGGCCTTCCAGCTTGTCGTCAAGGCGTACGTCGAGCCGGTATCTTGCAGGCGCGGAGCCGGCGCCAAGGCGATCGACCAGCGCATTGCGGACCAGCCACCCGCTCTGGCCCTCGATCGGCGAGACTTCCACCGCGGCGAGCGACCTTGCCACGCTCCCGCCCGCGCCGCCGGCATACATCGGCTGGAGCGCGCATCCGCCGGCGAACAGAACCACCGCCGCAGCTACGGGAAGGGCGCGCAGGACCTTCACGCGACCAGGTTCACGAGCCGGTCGGGGACAACGATCACTTTCCGGATTTCCGCGCCATCGAGTGCACGCTGCACTTTGTCGCTGGCGAGGGCAAGCGCCTCCAGTTCCTCACGCGCAGTACCCTTCGCAACGGTCAGCGTGTCGCGCAGCTTGCCTCTGACCTGGACTGCGACGGTGACTTCGTCGTCGACCAGCAAGGCGGGGTCGACCGAAGGCCAGGCGGCATCGGCGATCAGCGCTGTCGAACCGGTTGCCGCGTGCGCCTGTTCGGCAAGGTGCGGCATCATCGGTGCGACGAGCAGCATAAGCGCACGAATGGCCGCCAGACGGCTGGCTGAGGGCGCTGCCTTCTCGATTGCCGAGGTCAATTCATATATCCGTGCGACCGCCTTGTTGAAGGACAGCGCCTCGATATCGGCGGCGACCGCTGCGACCGCCTGATCGCGCTTGCGGTCGAGCGCGTTGTCCACGCCGTCACCGTTCTGGTCTAGTTGGCCAAACAGCCGCCACAGCCGCTGCACAAAACGCCAGCACCCTTCGATTCCCGCCTCGGACCACGGAAGGTCGCGCTCGGGCGGGCTGTCAGAAAGCATGAACCAACGCACCGCGTCGGCGCCGTATTTGGCGACGATCTCGTCGGGGTCGACCGTGTTCTTCTTCGACTTGGACATCTTGATGACGCGGCCGATCGAAACCGCCGCGCCATCGGCCTTCAGCGTTGCCGCCTCGCCGGTCCGGGCAACCTCGCCGGGGCTGTAGAAGACCTCTCGACCGTCGATGTCGCGCGAGTAGGTTTCGTGCGTCACCATGCCTTGCGTGAACAGCGAGGCGAAGGGCTCCTTCACGTCGATCAGGCCGATGCGGTTGAGGGCGCGGGTCCAGAACCGGGCATAAAGCAGGTGCAGGATCGCATGCTCGATCCCACCGATATACTGTTCCACCGGCAGCCAGCGCGCGACCTCGTCGCGGTCGAACGGCTTGTCGGCTGGTTGGCTGGCAAAGCGCAGGAAATACCATGAGCTGTTGACGAAAGTGTCGAGCGTGTCGGTCTCGCGCTCCGCCGCGCCGCCGCAAACGGGGCAGGCCACGTGCTTCCACGTGGGATGGCGCGCCAGCGGGTTGCCCGGCGTCTTGAAATCGACATCCTCGGGCAGGACGACCGGCAGTTGCGCCTTGGGGACCGGCACGATCCCGCATGCGCCACAATGGATGAACGGGATCGGGGTGCCCCAGTAGCGCTGGCGGCTGACGCCCCAGTCCCGCAGCCGCCACACGGTCTTGCCCCGGCCCCAGCCTTCGGCTTCGGCCCGGGCGATGACTTCCGCGATCGCGGCGGCCACGCTCATGCCGTCGAGAAACCGCGAATTGACGATCACACCGTCGGAGGTATCGGCGGCATCCAGCGGTTCGCCCGCGGCGGCGGCGCTGTTCGCCACCACGCGCGGAATTGGCAAGCCGTACTTCGATGCGAATTCGAAATCGCGTTGGTCGTGGCCGGGAACGCCCATCACCGCGCCGGTGCCGTATTCCATCAGCACGAAGTTGGCGATGTAGACCGGCAGTTCGTTGCCCGTGAACGGATGTACGACCTTCAGCCCGGTATCGTAGCCCAGCTTTTCGGCGGTTTCGAGCTCGGCCGCGGTTGTCCCCCCGGCCTTGCATGCGACGATGAAGGCTTGCGCCTCGGCCGAATTGGCCGCGACAGCCTGCGCCACCGGGTGATCGGCGGCGACGGCGACGAAGCTCGCGCCGAAGATGGTGTCGGGGCGGGTCGAATAGACCGCGATCTCTTCGTCGAAGTTCGCGGGGCGGAAGCTGAACTCGAGGCCCGTGCTCTTGCCGATCCAGTTTTCCTGCATCAGCCGGACCTTGTCCGGCCACTGGTCAAGCGTCGACAGTCCGTCGAGCAGTTCCTCGGCGAAGTCGGTGATCTTGAGAAACCACTGCGACAGCTTGCGCTTTTCGACCAGCGCGCCAGAGCGCCAGCCGCGTCCGTCGATCACCTGTTCGTTGGCAAGGACGGTCTGGTCGACGGGGTCCCAGTTGACCGCGCTTTCCTTGCGATAGACCAGTCCGGCGGCATGGAGATCGAGGAACAGTGCCTGTTCGTGTCCATAATAATCGGGATCGCAGGTCGCCAGCTCGCGGCTCCAGTCGAGCGCCAGGCCCAGGCGCTTGAGCTGTGCCTTCATCGTCTCGATGTTGTGGCGGGTCCAGCCGCCGGGATGGACACCCTGCTCCATCGCCGCGTTTTCGGCCGGCATGCCGAATGCGTCCCATCCCATCGGGTGGAGCACAGCATGGCCGATCATGCGCTTGTAGCGCGCCAGCACGTCACCCATCGTATAATTGCGGACATGCCCGATGTGTATCCGCCCGGAAGGGTAGGGAAACATCTCGAGCACGTAGCTACGCGGGCGGTTATCGTCGGTCGCGCCGGCCGGGACGGTGAATGTGCCGCGTTCGTCCCACGCACGCTGCCAGCGGCCGTCGGCGACAGCCGGATCGAAGCGCTCATCGGTCATGGCCTTCCTCGTATAGTTCGGGTCAGCCCTTGACCGCGCTGCGGCGCAGGTCGCGCGCCTTGGTGAGGATGATATCCTCCAGCTTCTGGACGGTCGCCGCCTGGACCGGCGCGTCGGCCCAGCCGCCGGCCTGCGCGACCTGGCGGCTGGCGGCGACGCGCAGCGCGTCGGCCCGCAGGTCCTGATCGAGGATCGAAACGGTCACCTTCACCCGCTCGCCGGGATTTTTCGGGTTGGCGTACCAATCGGTAACGATCACGCCGCCGTTGCTGTCGGTCTGGAGCAGGGGCATGAACGAAAGCGTCTCGAGGCTGGCGCGCCACAGGTAGCTGTTCACGCCGATCGTGGTGACCTTGCTCGCGGCCAGGTCGGCCTTCGGGCGGTCGTTCTTGCCGGCACAACCCGCAACGAGCGTCGTCGCGGCAAGTATGGCGACAGTCAGGGCAGGGCGGCGAAAGGGGCGGCTGCGGATCATCACGGAAACACTGGTCCTTGGGCTCGCGGCGGGAAGTAGGTAGACCCCGCGCCGCAGTTGGATAAAACGCCGTCTCGGCGCCCGGCGCGCGCTCTATCACCGGTGCCTTGCACGCGGCAAGCAACATCGGCGCGAAAGCCGCGTCGCCGGGCTCGCCGGCGGCCAAAAGCGGGTTGCGGCGGTGAACGCGGCCTTAACCCCGGCCGTCGCTGTGGGGATAGGGCCACACCCTTCGCCCCAACGCGCGGAAATTGCGCTGCGGACTAGTATTTTCTGGTTGTCATTCGTATGTTGTGCGCAAGGAAATAAGTCGACCGACGCGATTCCGGCGAGTCCCGGTGAGTCGTTCGGGAACGGTTAACGCGCAATGCGTTTAGGTGTAGCGCGGTTCATGAGGTTACAGGGGGTTTCAGAGGAAACAATGCGCGTCAGCGATCTTCAGGTGTCGGTACGGCGGCGGGTGCTCGGCACCCTGCTGGCGGGCGGCGCATTGGTCGGTCTGTTGGTCGCCCCCGAAGCCGGGAACGCTTTTTCCAGCGGCTTCGATTCCCATCCAGTGAGCCTCGCGGCGCGTGGCGGGATCGGATCTTTCACTCCCGCTTCGGTGGATCCGCGCATGGCTGCGGTGATGACGGTCAGCGCGCTGAATCACGGCCGCCTCTTCCGCTTCACCCCTGCGGGCAGCACCACTCGCCCGGATCGCTCGGTGACCGTTGCGGTGCGCGTTGATGGAGAAGCGGCCCGCGCGGTATCCGTGCGCAGCACTCTTGCCGCGGCCACCAGCGCGCCCGGCACGCTGCCGGTTCGTATCGCGCCCACCGCCTTCAATCTGGGCGTGGCGCGCGGGTATGAAAGCTTCGCTCAGAAGCTTGCGACGCCCACGGTCCTGCGCAAGATCGACATGCCCGACCTCGCCAGCTTCGATGCGGGCCGGGCGCGCGATCGCACTGCCCGTCCTGCCGAGGCCCGGTTCGCTCCGCGCATCGCGCTGGACGAAACCGCCAAGCCCGGTCGCCTTCCCCGTACGCTCGAAGGGCAGGGCGATTATTCGGTCGATGTCGGCGGCAGTTACCGCTTGACGCGCAATCTCAACGTGACTGCCGGCGTGCGTTACTCGTCGGAACGTGACCGCGTGGTCAAGCTTGCGGATACTCCGCAGGACAGCCAGGCCGTCTACGTCGGGACCCAGTTCCACTTCTGACCTGAATGCAGCTTTAGCCAATTTCATGGCTCGGAGATCCCGCGCCATGTTTGTTTTGCGCGATCGCGCCATCGCGGCTTGCCGTGTTCGATTGCCCAACCTAGCCTGCGATCCTAGCAAACCGGCACGGCAAGGGGATGATCATGGCGCATGTGGCAATCGTGACGGGCGGCACCCGCGGGATCGGCGAGGCGATCAGCCTGATGCTGCAGCGCGACGGTTTTACCGTCGTCGCGAATTATGCCGGCAACGATGCCAAGGCGAAGGCCTTTTCCGACAAGACGGGCATTCCGGCTTACCGCTGGGACGTAGGCGATCACCAGGCGACGCTCGACAACTGTGCCCGCATCTCCGAGGAGGTCGGCCCGGTCGATGTGGTCGTGAACAACGCGGGAATCACGCGCGACGGGACGCTCCACAAGATGAGCTTCGACGACTGGAACGAGGTTATGCGGATCAACCTCGGCGGTTGCTTCAACATGGCCAAGGCCTGCTTTCCCGGCATGCGCGAACGCGGCTGGGGCCGGATCGTCAACATCGGTTCGATCAACGGCCAGGCAGGTCAGTATGGACAGGTCAACTATGCCGCAGCGAAATCGGGCATTCACGGCTTTACCAAGGCGCTGGCGCAGGAGGGCGCCAAATTCGGAGTGACCGTCAACGCCATCGCACCGGGCTATATCGACACGGACATGGTGGCCGCCGTTCCACCGCCGGTACTCGAGAAGATCGTCGCCAAGATCCCCGTCGGCCGGCTGGGCCACGCCAACGAGATTGCGCGCGGCGTGGCGTTCTTCGTCTCGGAAGACGGCGGCTTCGTTACCGGATCGACTCTTTCGATCAACGGCGGCCAGCACATGTACTGACAAGGCAAGCCTGCCGCGATCGGCGGGCTCTCCCGTGGCCTCAGTCGATCGTGTAGCCGACGACCTTCCAGCTCTCATCCTCGCGGCTGAGCGAGACAGTCTCGACGACGCCGGTCCTGTTCGCAAAGCTGGTCCGGAAACGGATGACACGGTAGCCGTAGGGCGGCGCCGGCACGAATTCATCGCCTACGAGCTCGCGCGATTGCACTCCACCGAGCGGGACACGCACGTTTCGCGACACGGCCGCCCACTTGTCGCTTGTGTTGAGGGTCTTGAAGGCCTGCCCGGTGGCGTTCCAGCTCTCGGCCCAATTACCGGCATCGACGACTTCGAGCCATTGGATCGCCGATCGCGCCGCCGCCGTGTCCGCCTGACCGTGGGCTTGGGGTGGAGTCTCGGTCGAGCGCGATCCCTGGGCCGTGCCGGAAACCGTATCGGCTGCGCCGGTCATCGACGACAGGGCGAGAATGGCGAGAGTGAGTGACATTACGATACCTCCGATGATCCAGAGGTCACGGCGGAAGGTGCTGCGACGGTTCTGGGGAAGCCCGTGATGTCCCATCGGTTCGGCGGGATTGGCTTCCCCCAAATCGTTGTCCCCTGCCAATTGGGGGTGATGGCCTTCCGCGGCGCGAAGCTGACGGGCGGCCTCGCGGCTGCTCGAAACCGATAACTTCCGCCGCGCATCGCGCAGCCGCTCGTTCACCGTGTGGACCGAAAGGTCCAGGTGCCGGGCGATCGATTTCGCATCGTGGCCGCTCGTGAGCAGGCGAAGGGTCTGCTTCTCCTTTTCCGTGAGTTTGAGGTAACCTTCGCTCATCAACCCGCCCGCCTGCGCATCGTGTCTTACCGGTCTAGAATGTGGCGAATTCGCGTCCACCCCAAATAAATCGTACCTGCAAGCGAGGCTCCCGCACTAGGCTGCGGCGATGACTTCGCAATATCACCCGCCCCGCAAGCACTCTGTCGAGATCGCCGGACACAAGACCTCGATCAGCCTCGAGCCGCTGTTCTGGGAAATCCTGCGCACGGCCGCCGCGCGTGAAGGGGTGCCGGTCAATGCGCTGGTGGCGCGGATCGATGTTGAGCGGATCGCCAGCCCGACCCCACCCGGCCTGGCGAGTGCAATACGGTTGTGGCTGGTGGCTTGGCTGGCGCGGCAGATGGGCTGAGATCAGCAGCAGCTAAAAACGACAGGAGGCGACCCTTTCGAGCCGCCTCCGCCGACGAACATTAATTTGGTGGGTCCGGTCAGGCGTCGACCAGTTCCTTGCGCTGGTCCGCAGGGAACAGGCGCTGCCAGTCGTACGCACTCGCATTGGCGGCCGTGTTGTCGCCGAACTGGGCGCCGCCCATGATCAGGCGCGCGCGCCGCATTCGGGCCTTGCGGGTGCGGAACGGGTTCGCCGCATCGGGCTCCGCGGCGACCATCCGTTCGAGCGTGGCTTGCTCGTCGCTTTCTTCCATGGAAGTCGGGCGGTAGGCCGCTGCACTCGCTGCAGCCGCAGGCGCTGCATAGGTGGGCGCGACATACGCTGGCGTCGCCGCGGCCGCCTGAACGGGCTCAACCGTAGCGGGCGCATATGCCTCGGTCGGATAAGTCGCAGCCACGTAGTTGTCATCCTCATAGGCATCGGCGCGGCGCCGACGCGAGCGGCTGAGACCGTAAAGGCCGATGGCGCCAAGGCCCAGCGCGCCGAGCAGGCCAGCAAGTGTCAAGTCCATGCCATTGTCGCTGGCGGGGGCGGTCGCGGGCTCCGCCACCACCGGCGGCTCGGCGTTTACGGACGGCACGACAGGAGACTCGGGCGCGACCGTAGCCATCGGCTCTGCCGGTGCCGCAGCGGGTGCTATCGCAACTGGTACAGGCGCGACATTGCCTGAACGGGGGGCGGCCGCACGCGAAGGGGCCGGCGCCGCTGCACGAACAGGCGCACTGCGCGCGGTCGTGGCGGTGCGCGCTGTAGCAGTCTTTGCCGGCGTGGCTGTCTTGGCCGTGGTGGCGACGGGGGCGGTATCAGCCGGCGCAGCCGTTGTCGTCGTTGTCGTCGTCGTCACGGGAGGAAGAACGATAACGGGCGTTGCGGGCGGGGCGGCCACTTCGGCTGGCGCGGTGGCGTCCTGCGCCATCACGGGGGTGGAACCGAGCACGAGAACCGCGGCGATCGCGGCTCCGGCAATGCGATAGGGGGGAATGGTCTTGTTCATGCGAAAGTAACGTTCCGCACGGCAGGAATGTTTCTGGAAACCCGATGGATTCACGACAAACCGAACCCCTCGCCGGGACGAATCGATGGGAACCGGGTTAAGAAACGACCCTTCGATCCCTCCGACGGAACCAGGGCATCGCACTCGTTATTCAGCCGGAAATCTTCTGCCCTACGGTAGAGTTTTTTGTGTTACTTGGCCAAGAGCAATTGGTTCAGTCGCCGCCGACCCGTTCAACTTGCGCGCCGAGCAGCGCAAGTTTCTCTTCAAGTCGTTCGTACCCGCGATCGAGATGGTAGAGGCGGTGAACCTGGGTTTCGCCCTCTGCAGCCAGGCCGGCGATCACCAGGCTCATCGATGCGCGCAGATCGGTCGCCATGACCTCGGCGCCGGTCAGCTTGGACACACCGTGGACGATCGCGGTGCGCCCGCTCGTCTCGATATGAGCGCCCATCCGGTTGAGTTCAGGAACGTGCATGTAGCGGTTCTCGAATATCGTCTCGTTGAGCACGCTGGTTCCCTCGGCCAGGCACAGCAGCGCCATGAGCTGGGCCTGCATGTCGGTGGCAAAACCGGGGTAAGGGGCGGTGGATAGGTTAATGGCGCGTATTGGCCCTTCGGCGGCGACATGGATACCGTCCTTGACAACATCGACGCGGACACCGGCATTGCGCAAGGCATGGATCGTGGCGGACATCTCGTCCGCGCGTGCTCCGGTAAGCGTAACCTCGCCGCCGGTGATGGCGGCGGCGCAGGCATAGCTGCCCGCCTCGATCCGGTCGGGCATGACCCGGTAAGTCGCGCCGTGCAGCCGGCCGACACCGTGAATGGTAAGGTCCGAGGCGCCGATATCCTCGATCTGCGCGCCCATCGCGACGAGCAGGTTGCACAAGTCCACGATCTCGGGCTCGCGCGCCGCATTCGAGAGCCTCGTGGTACCCGAGGCGAGTGCCGCCGCCATCAGCGCGTTCTCGGTCGCGCCTACCGAAACGACAGGAAACGCAAAGTCGCCGCCCGGAAGACCGCCGTCAGGCGCATGCGCGCGGACGTAGCCCGCAGCCAGCTCGATCCGCGCGCCCATCGCCTCCAGCGCCTTGAGATGCAGGTCGATGGGGCGATTGCCGATGGCGCAGCCGCCGGGAAGCGAGACCGTGGCTTCGCCCGCCCGCGCCAGCATCGGACCTAGCACGAGGATGGAGGCGCGCATCTTGCGGACGAGTTCATAGGGCGCCGTGGTGTTCGTCACGCGAGTAGCGGCCAGGGTCATAACCCGTCCGAAATCCTCAGGCCTGCTCCCCGCAATGGTGGTCGAAACGCCGAACTGGTTCATCAGGTGTTGAAAGCCGTCGATATCGGCCAGCCGCGGCAGGTTGCGCAGGGTGACCGGCTCGTCGGTCAGCAAGGCGCAGGGCAGCAGGGTGAGCGCGGCGTTCTTGGCGCCTGAAACGGGAATGGTGCCGGAAAGGCGTCGTCCGCCCTCGATGATGATCTTGTCCATGCGGCTGTTTAGCCTCCCCGGCGCGGCGCACAAGGGCGCGCCGCCGAACGCGCTTGCGCGGACTCTTGCGCGGCGATAACCCGCCGCGGATGAGCGCCATCAAGCCGATCCGAAAAGCCGTCTTTCCCGTCGCGGGACTGGGCACCCGCTTCCTCCCCGCAACAAAGGCCATTCCGAAGGAGATGCTCCCGATCATCGATCGGCCGCTGATCCAGTACGCGGTCGACGAGGCGCGCGAGGCCGGGATCGAGCAGATGATCTTCGTGACCGGGCGCGGCAAGGTCTCGATCGTCGAGCACTTCGACATGGCCTACGAGCTCGAGACCACGATGGGCGAGCGGCAGAAGGATCTCTCGGTTCTGGAGCCGACCCGGCTGACCCCGGGAAACCTCGTGACCGTGCGTCAGCAGGTGCCGCTGGGGCTCGGCCACGCGATCTGGTGCGCGCGCGCAATAGTCGGCGACGAGCCCTTCGCCATCCTCCTGCCCGACGAACTGATGATCGGCGCCCCCGGGTGCATGAAGCAGATGGTCGACGCTTATGACAAAGTCGGCGGCAACCTGATCTCCGTGCTCGAAGTCCCGGAAGAGCAGGTGTCGAGCTATGGCGTTATTGACCCGGGCACGCGCGATGGCGCGCTGACCGAGGTGCGAGGACTGGTCGAAAAGCCGCGGCACGAGGATGCGCCGTCAAACCTTATCGTATCCGGCCGTTATATCCTGCAACCCGAAGTGATGCGCACGCTGGAAGGGCAGGAGAAAGGCGCGGGGGGCGAAATCCAGCTCACCGATGCGATGGCGCGCATGATCGGCGCGCAGCCGTTCCACGCAGTGACGTTCGAGGGTCGCCGCTTCGATTGCGGCAGCAAGGTGGGTTTCGTCGAGGCGACGCTCGCGCTGGCGTTGGAACGCCCCGACATGGCGGATGAAGTCCGGGCCATGGCCACGCGGTTGCTCGCGAAATAGCCGAAGGCCTGACTTTGCCCGTTGAACAGGTGGAGGCGGAATGTCGCGGCTGATCCTGTTCAACAAGCCATACGGCGTCCTTTCGCAGTTTACCGATCGCGGCACGGAAACTGCTCGGCAAACGCTGTCTGACTACGTGAGCGTCCCTGGCGTCTATCCGGCCGGAAGGCTCGATCGCGACAGCGAGGGATTGCTCCTCCTGACCGACGACGGGCCGCTCCAAGCGAAGATTGCCGATCCCCGGTTCAAGCTGGCCAAGACCTATCTGGTACAGGTCGAAGGCGAACCGGACGAGGGCGCTCTCTACGCGTTGCGCAGCGGAGTCAGGCTGAACGACGGGATGACCCGCCCCGCAGATGCAGTTCGCATCCCCGCGCCTGAGCTATGGCCCCGTGATCCGCCGGTTCGCTTCCGAAAGACCGTACCGGATGCATGGCTATCGCTGACGATACGGGAAGGCCGCAATCGGCAGGTCCGTCGCATGACGGCGGCTGTTGGCCTGCCCACCTTGCGGCTGGTGCGCTGGCGGGTGGGAGACTGGTCGGTCGAGGGGTTGAACCCGGGGGAATGGCGCGAAGTCGACGCGCGATAGGATGCGGCTTGCGCTTCAGTCGTCGGAAGCGAAAGCCACGCTGCCCTGATTGATCAGTCGTGCGATGAGCCCCGTCACGCTGTCGTCGTCCTGCCATGCGGGGTCGCAGGTCACCTGGTCTGACTTGCAGATCTGTTCGGCGAGCAGCCGCGACCTGCCGCTGCAGGTGAAGGACTCGCCATCGACGAACAGGACCACATCGTCGGCGCCTTCCCGAACGAAGGCAAAACGGCTGGCCGGATTGCGGACAAGCGGGATTTTCTCCGCAAGGGCGCCGCGCAAATCACCCGCCTCAATCGGCTCGTCCGGGTGCCAATCGATCTCGGGATACTTGCGCGTGCTGGAATAACGACCGAACCAGCGGGCGAAACCGGCCCGGTCGGCGAGACGTTCGGTGATCATCGCATGGAGGCGCGCGATCGCGGCGGCGGTGATTTCCCCCGGGTTGTCCTGGAGAGCAAGGTCAGGGTCGACATAGCGATCGTCGTCGCCAAGTTCCTCAACAAGGTCCTCGCACCAGCTTTCGATAAGCTCGCCGCGCGAGGGGGCGCGAAACCCGATCGAATAAGTCATGCAGTCGGCGCCGACGGCCACCCCGTCGTGGGCGAAGCCCGGCGGCACATAAAGGATGTCACCTGGCCCGAGGACCCACTCGTCCGTCGCCTCGAACCGGGCGAGAAGGCGCAGGTCGTCGTGCGGCAGCAAGGGGGTTGCGGCGTCGCATCGGGGACCAACTCTCCAGCGGCGCCGGCCAAGCCCCTGCAACAGGAACACGTCGTAGTGGTCGAAGTGCGGACCCACTCCGCCGCCGTCGCTGGCATAGCTGACCATTACATCGTCGATCCGCCAGTTCGGCACGAACCTGAACGGCGCAAGGAGCGCTGCCACCTCCGGCACGTGGTGGTCGACTGCCTGCACGAGCAGGGTCCAGGGGGACTCGCGCAGTCGCGCGAACCGGTCGTCCGCGAAGGGGCCATGCTCGGCCAGCAGCGCTCCCGGCGCGGCCGTGTCGTCCTGGACGATAAGTCGCGATTCGACTTCGGGTTCGCATGCCAGGCCCGCCAGTTCGTCCGGCTCCAGCGGGTTGTGCCAGGAGGTCCACGGATTGCGGATCAGCAGCGGCTTCTTCTGCCAGACGTCGCGAAGGAAGGCCGCGCTGTCGAAATCGCTGAACTGCATCGTGTCGCCCCTGCGGAGCGTCGGCGCCCTCTGAAACCGGTCCTTACGCCGTGGTGAAGCGCAAGGGGAGTGTCTTTAGGCCGCCGACGAATGTCGAATTGGCGCGCTTGGGTTCGCCTGCCAGCTCGACGCTTTCGAGCCGGTCGAGCAATGCCTCGAACAGGATCCGCATTTCCAGCCGGGCGAGGTGCAGACCAAGGCACTGGTGCGCTCCCGCGCCGAAGGCGAGGTGCCGGTTGGGACTGCGGGCCGCGTCGAACCGCCGGGGATCGGGAAATTGTGCAGGATCGTGGTTGGCCGCGACATAGTTGATCATCAACCAGTCGTCCTTGGCGATGGCCTGCCCGCCGACTTCGGTGTCGGTAGCGGCCGTGCGCATGAAGTTCTGCACCGGGCTGGTCCAGCGGATCGCTTCCTCGACTATGCCGGGCAGTAGCGATCGGTCGGCCTTGACCCGGGCGAACTGCTCGGGATCGCGGGCCAGCGCCATCATCGCGCCCGCGGTGGAGGCCGATGTCGTGTCATGTCCGGCGGCGGCGAGGATGATGTAGTAGCCGGCGAGGTGGCGATCATTGACGTGCTCGCCGTCGACGATGGCGTTGGCGATGATGCTCGCGACATCCTCGGTCGGATGGGCACGGCGCTCGGACGTCAGGCGGCTGAAGTACGCCTCGAAATCCGCGACCGCGCCGGCGACCAGCTGCGTGATCGCCTCGGGCGGAAGATCCTTCATCCCCGATTGGTTTAGGTCTTCGTCCTGCCCGCCGAACATCTGCTGTGTCAGCATCAGCATCCGGGGCTCGTCCTCCTCGGGCACGCCGAGGATCTGCATGACGACGTGGAGCGGATAAGGGGCCGAAACGAGCTTGACGAAGTCGGCTTCGGGCCCGGCAGCGACGAGCCGGTCCACCGTTTCATTCGCGAGCTCGCGGATCTGCGCCTCGATGCGCTTGAGGCTCTTGGGCATGAACCATTCCTGGGTCAGCTTGCGGTAATTCATGTGGATCGGGGCATCGAACACGACGAGCGATTCGACGAGGTTGTGGCTCCCGCCGGTGATCGCGCGGGCGAAGTCCTCGCCCATCTTGGTCGTGAATACGACCGGGCGCGGATTGTTGAGGAACGTCGCGTTGTCCTTGCTGATCCGCATCACGTCGTCATAGCGCGTCACAAGCCAGAACGGCTCGTGCCACAGGGGCGAGCCTTCCGGCTGGTCCGAGACGATTCGCGCGACGGGCATGTGTTCGCGCAGCCAGTCGAACTTGTCGAGCAGAGGGTCCCAGGCGGCATATGACTTCGGGTCGATGACTGCATGCGCGATCTCGCGCGGAGCGACCGAATCGTCGATCGTTTCGCCGGCTGTCGCCATCACGATGCTCCTTCCTTGGCCCCGGCCCAGTATTCTTCGCGCAACAGGCGCTTGTAGAGCTTGCCGGTCAGTTCGCGCGGCAGTTCGGCGCGGAAATCAATCTGGCGCGGCATCTTCACCCGGCTCAGGCTAGGGGCGAGATATTCGCGCAGTTCATCCGCCAGCGCTTCGCCCGCGGTGGCGGGATCGAGCGGCTGAACCACCGCGACCACACGCTCGCCCATCTCCGGGCAAGGCGCTCCAATCACCGCGGCATCCGCTACCTTAGGATGGGTAACGAGCAGGTTTTCGATCTCCTGCGGATAGATGTTCACCCCGCCGGAAATGATCATGAAGCTCTTCCGGTCGGTCAGGAACAGGAAGCCTTCCTCGTCGAGCCAGCCGATGTCGCCGAGCGTCGACCACGTGGGATGGTGCGGGTGGCGGCTGTCGCGGGTCTTGGCTTCGTCGTTGTGGTACTGGAACTGCGATTCGCTCTCGAAATAGACGAGCCCTTCCTGGCGTGTCGGAACTTCGCGGCCTTCGTCGTCGCAGATGTGGATGACCGCGTTGATCGCACGGCCGACAGATCCCGGGCGCTCAAGCCACTGCTGGCTGGTGATGAAGGTGAACCCGTTGCCCTCGGTCCCGGCATAGTATTCGTACAGCACCGGACCCCACCAATCGATCATCGCGCGCTTGACGGGCACGGGACAGGGCGCGGCGGCGTGGACCGCGCACTTCAAGGTCGAATGATCGTACCGCGCGCGCACTTCCTCGGGCAGCTTCAGCATCCGGACGAAATGCGTCGGCACCCACTGGCTGTCGGTCACCCCGAAGCGCTCGATCGCGGCAAGGGCCGCCTCGGCGTCGAACTTTTCCATCACGACCACCGTGCCGCCAAGGCGGTGAACGCTCATCGACCAGCGCAGCGGAGCCGCATGATAGAGCGGAGCGGGACTGAGGTAGATGGCATCGCCGGTGATCCCGAACGCCTGGTTGGCGATTGTGGCGAGCGATGTTTCGGCATCGATCGCGGGATCCTCGGGCAGCGGATTGCGCACACCCTTGGGCTTGCCCGTGGTGCCCGAGGAATAGAGCATGTCGCCCCCCGCCCGCTCATCGGCGATCGGCGTTTCGGGCATGGCGGCGAGTGCGGCTTCGGCGCTGGCATTGCCGGGAGTATCGAACCGCAACTGGGCGATGTCGGGCGCAATCCGCGACACTTCGTCGAGCGTGGGCGCCAACGCGGCCGACCCGAACAGCAAGTGCGCGCCACTGTCCTGCAGGATGTAGGCGACTTCCGGCGGCGTCAGCCGGCTCGATATCGCGACCAGCATCGCGCCAGCGCGCTGGGCGCCCCAGGCGACCGCGAAGAACCACGGGTGATTCTCCATGCACAGGGCCACCGTATCGCCGATCCCGATGCCGCGGGCCCGCAGGAGCTGAGCGACCTGGTTGCTACGGGCATCGAGCCTTGCGTAACTGATCGTCTCGCCGCTGCCGGCCATGATGATGGCGGGCTTATCGGCATTAGACTTGGCGTGAATCTTGGGATGCATGAAAATGTCTCTCCGCGCGGCGTCTCGGAGGCGGCCGCTTCACGGAGCATCTTAATCGCCCGGTTAAACGACGCAAAGAAAATCCGGGCGGCAAGCAGTGCGCAGATACGAAAAAGGGCGGCACGTTGCCGCGCCGCCCTTTTCCAGATGCATCCTCTCCGAGATGCTGAATGACGTTTGGCGCCTTACTCGGGGCCGCCCTGCGCACCCTTGGTGTCAGCCGAGGCGAAGGCCTTCTGGAAGCTGGCAGCCTGGAGGTACGGAATGGGGTTCACGGCTTCGCCGGCGATGCGCACTTCGTAGTGAAGGTGCGGGCCGGTGGAGTGGCCGGTGCTGCCGATGTAGCCGATCACGTCGCCCTTGTGGACGCGCTGGCCGGCGGCAACGTTGAGGCGCGACATGTGACCGTAGCGGGTCTCCATGTTGCCGCCATGCTCGAGCGCGACATAGAGGCCATATCCGCCGAACCAGTCGGCCCGGCCGACGACGCCATCGGCAGCAGCATGGATCGGAGTACCGGTCGGTCCGGCAAGATCGACGCCCTTGTGAGCGCGGCGCCCGCCCTCGACGGGGTTGGTGCGCATTCCGAAGCCGCTGGTGAAGCGCACATCGTTGACCGGCATCAGCGAAGGAATGGAGACCGAGGAGGTCGGCGCAGCGACGCTCTTGTCGACGCCGGCCCAGGAGCTGAAGAGATTCTTGAACTGCTCGTCGCCAGTGCCGAGCGCGGAAGGCTTCGAGGCTGAGGCGGAACGGAGAGGGGCGGCGATGTCGGCGGCCGCTGCGCTGGAGTTGGCAAGTGCCGGAGTGGCAGTAACCGTCGCGGCGAAGGCGGCAAACGCGCCCAGTGCCGATCGAACGAAAAATTGAACCATGCGAACCCGATCCCTAAGTATTCTCCGGCCCGTCATTCGGCAAACATGCCAACGACTTAAGGCCGCACGAACCCCCGTAAGCGGCTTCGGCCGAGGATCGCGGAAACCGCATTGATCCTTGCCGAATAATTTTCAGAGAAGTTCGGAACCCCCCGCCCATCTCGTGAGTTGGGGGGTATGGCCGGAATGGTTTACAAGGCAATACCGGCGTAGAATACGCGCGGCAAACCGGCTGCCTCACGCGCTGAGTCGTTGAACGGAGGCTTCAGAGCCCCGTTGAAATGCTTTTCGACCAAGCTTTTCCACAGGGCCGCGGGATCGCACCCGCGGCTTTCGCACAGTTGGGCGAAGTGTGTTGTGCCGCATCGCACATGCCGAATCTCGTCGGCCAGAATCCGGTCGAGAATGCGCGCGGTGCGTTCGTCGCCCATTCTGCGAAGCCGCTCTGCCGTCGCTGGCGTGATATCGAGCCCGCGCGCCTCGAGGACCATCGGCACGATGGCCAGGCGAGCTGCCAGGTCGCCGCTCGTCTTCTGTGCCGCCTCCCACAGGCCATCGTGCGCTGGCAATGCGCCGTACTCGCTACCCAGCGTGCGCAGCCGGCGGGCAAGCAGCGCGAAATGGATGGCCTCGTCCGCCGCCACGTCCAGCCAGTCGGCTACGAAGGCCGCATCCTGCTCCCGACCGAATCGCCCCGCCATGTCGAGCGCCAGGTCGATTGCCACGCACTCGATATGCGCCAGCGAATGGACCAGGGCGATCCGGCCCCGCTCCGATCCGCCGCGCCCCCTCTTGGGCATACGATTGGGCGGCAGCAGCTCAGGACGCGCTGGCCGCGCCGGGCGGCCGGGCATGGCAACGTCGAATACGTGGGCGAGGCGTCCCGCCGCATGGTCGCGCCGCAAGGATCGTACTGCCATCGCCTTGGTATAAGGGTCTGCGGTGAGCAGCGCGGCGCGGATCGCGCGCGCGACGGAAGGTTTCCCGGTCAAGGAGCCGGCTTGTCGGTCATCGCCTGCGCCGCGGCCAGGACCTGCGCCGCATGGTCCTTTACCTTCACCTTGCGCCAGACCTGCGCCACCTTCCCGTTCGCATCGACGAGGAACGTCGTGCGCTCCATGCCCATGTATTGCCGCCCATAGAGCGATTTCTCGACCCATATCCCGAGCGCCTCGGCCAGCCCGTCGCTCTCCGCGTCGGAGGCCAGCGGGGCCGAGAGGCCATGCTTGGCCGCGAATTTGGCGTGCTTTGCCGGCGGATCCTTGCTTACCCCCAGCAGGGCCACGCCGGCGCGCGCGAATTGATCGGCAAGGGCCGAGAAGTCCTTGTTCTCGGTCGTGCAGCCCGGCGTGTCGTCCTTGGGGTAGAAGAACAGCACGAAGGGCTTTCCGCGCCAGTCCGCCAGGCGGAGGGCGCTGCCGTCCGCGGCGACAAGCGGAACGTCTGGGAGGGTGTCGCCGACTTCGGTGCGGGCAGCTGCGGTCATGGGGCAATCTCCAGGGTCTGTCCGAATACTTTGTGCCACTGGGCGGCAACCACGTCGCGCGCCTGTTCGAACCGCGACAGCAGCTCATCCCAGCTATCGCAGCCCGCGGCCCGGGCCACGATCGGTCGGCTGGCCTCGGGCGGGTAATCGCCGTCAGGCGCGAACAGCCGCCCTGCGACCAGCATCCGCGTCATCAGATCGTGCCCTTCGCGCAAGGCCGGCGGCAACAGTCCCCCAGCGATCAGCGAATCGATCGCGACGCGCAAGTCGGGTGAGAAGGCGGTCCGTTCGCGAAGCTGGAGGTAATGGACAAGGAACTCGAGATCGACGAGCCCGCCGCGCACCAGCTTGGCATCGAGATTGCCGCGCGGCGGTTTGTGCGCCGCCATGTCGCCGCGCATCTTCAGGACCGCGCCCCGCAATTCGCCCTCATCGCGGGGACGGTCGAGGACGCCGTGGATTATCTCGCGCAACGCGGAGCGATCTTCAGGAGTGCCATAGATCGGGCGGGCCCTGGTCAGCGCCATGTGCTCCCACGTCCACGCGTCTTCGTGCTGGTAGCGGGC
This sequence comes from Novosphingobium tardum, assembly GCF_042652045.1. Lineage (NCBI taxonomy): Bacteria > Pseudomonadati > Pseudomonadota > Alphaproteobacteria > Sphingomonadales > Sphingomonadaceae > Novosphingobium > Novosphingobium tardum. The sequence continues at coordinate 1,050,078 of NZ_JBHSDR010000003.1, forward strand.
GAAGCTGTCGAAGCTGACGGCGATGGGGCCCTGCGCGCCCGAAGGCCGCAGCCGCGCATCGATCTCGTAAAGCGCCCCCGCGGCGGTCGGCACGCTGAGCGCGGCGATCACCCGCTGCGCCAGCCGATTGAAGTACAACGTCGCGCCCAGCGGCCGGGCACCGTCCGATTCGCCGGTATGATCGCCGGAAAAGAGAAACACGACATCCAGGTCGGAGGCGTGGGTCAACTCGCCGCCGCCCAGCCTGCCGAGGCCGAGGATCGCGAGGCGCGACCCGGCTATCTGTCCATGGGCGCGTTCGAACTCGGCGATGGCGGCGCGCGCCAGGACTTCGACCGCTGCCTCGGCCACGCGCGAAAGCGCCGCGGCGATATCGAGCGGGTCCCGCGTGCGTTCCAGCAGCTGTGCGCCAAGCGCGAAACGCAGTTCGCCGACATCGATCCGCACGCCGTCCAGCAGGCGCTGGTAGTCGTCGCCCGCCTCCCCGCGCGCGAGGCCTGCTGCGATCTCCTCCACGCCTCCCGGTAGATCGAACGCCGTGCGGTCGATCAGCGCGTCGAGCAGATCGGGGCGGCGGGCCAGTTCGTCGGCGAGGGTGGGAGCGTGGGCCAGGATGCGCACCAGCAATGCCAGCAGGGCGGGCCTCGCCTCCAGCAAGCGGAACACGTTGATCGCGGACGGCAGAGCGCTGAGCAACTGTTCCCACCGAGTCAGGGCCTGCGCCGGATCGGGCGCGTGCGCCAGCGCTTCGAGCAGCGCGGGAAGCACGCGGGCGAAGGCGGCACGTGCCTCGGAGCTGCGCAGCGCGCGGACGTTCCCTCCTGTCCACCCCGCGATCCGTTCCTCCAGCGCCTCGGGACTGGATTGACCAAGCGCCCTTGCCGCATCCGCGACCGGCAACGACTTCGTGGAAGTGGAATCATCGTCGCCATAAGTGGCGATCAGGGCGTCGAACCGCGTCCCCACGGTTTCGCTGATCGTCGCTAGTTCGGCGATCAGCGCCGCACCATCGGGCAGGCCGTCGAGACGCGCGACCGCATCGAGCGCGTCGCGATCGCCCGGCAAACTGTGAGTTTGCTGGTCGGCGACCATCTGCAGGCGATGTTCGATCGTCCGCAGCCGGTCGTACGACTGGCCCAGCGCCTTCGCATCGTCGGCTGAAATGATCCCTGCTTCGGCCAAGGCATCGAGCGCGGTTCGCGTGCCGCGCAGGCGGAGCGCGGGATTGCGCCCGCCATGGATAAGCTGGTGCGCCTGCGCGAAGAACTCGACTTCGCGAATCCCGCCGCGACCCCGCTTGAGATCGTAACCCGGTCCGACTGCCTGTCCGGCGGCATAAGTCTCGCGGATCTTGCGCGTCAGCCGGCCGATTTCCTCGATCGCCCCGAAGTCGAGACTGCGGCGCCAGATGAATGGGCGGATCGTAGTCAGGAAAGCCTCGCCTGCCGCAATGTCGCCGGCGGCGGCACGCGCGCGAATGAACGCGGCACGCTCCCACGCCAGCGCGCTCGATTCGTAGTGGCTGATCGCAGCGTCGAACGAGAGCGCCAGCGGACTGATCTCGGAAGCCGGACGCAGGCGCAGGTCGATGCGGAAGACGTAGCCTTCGTTCGTCTGGCGCGAGAGCGTCTCGACCACCGCCCGCGCCACCCGCTGCGCCGCCTCGCCCGGCTCGTCGCGTTCGCGTCGGGGCAGGGTCGCCGGATCGTAGAGCAGGATCGGATCGATGTCGGACGAGTAGTTGAGCTCGTGCGCGCCTTGCTTGCCGAGCGCGATGGCGACGAAACCCCGTGGTTCGGCGTCGGGCGCACGTCGCGCGATCGCCTCGGCGATTGCGGCATCCAGGGCGCGGTCGGCGAAGTCGGACAACTCCGTCACGACGCGGGCCAGCGGCAAGAGCCCGGCCAAATCGCCGATTGCCAAGGCCAGCGACAGCGCCAGCCGCTCGCGTCGCAGCGCCACGCCGACGTCGTCGGTCCCCGCGCCGGCGCCCCGGGCAAGCGCCAGCGCTTCATCCACCCTGCCTTCGGCGAGCACCGCTTCGAGCGCCGGCAAGGCCTCGATCGCCCGGGCGAGGAACGGCGCCTCGGCGCGGGCGCGCGCCAGCGCGTCGCGACAGGAGGCGGCAGGGTCGCTTGGTTCGCTCATCGTCCTTGCCCGATGCCCGCTTGGCGCTGCGCAGGCAACAGTCGCGGCATCGGCCGCTGCGCTTGCGCCACAGGTTGGGCTCTGCGTATGGAGCCTCTTAGATTGCCTGCACTCAAGAGGTCGCACCCCATGATCCGAACCGTTCGCCCCGCCGTGGCGGCCCTGGCACTCGCCGCGCTGTCCGCCTGCGCAGCATCCCCCTTGGCGTCCTCCATTCCGTCATCGCCAGCGACGATCACCGCCCCCGAGGTGCCCGTGGCGCTGATGAAGGATACTGTTCAGGCACTCTCCAGCGACGCGTTCGAAGGGCGCGCTCCCAGCACGTCGACCGAAAAGCTGACGCTCGACGAGATCATCAAGCAGTTCACTGCGGCTGGACTGAAGCCCGGAAATCATGGCCAATGGCTGCAGGACGTTCCGACCGTCGAGATTACCGGTTCCCGCCAGACCCCGCTTGCGGTCAGCGGCGGGGCGCGCCCGATGACCTTTGCCTTCGGAAACGACTATGTCGCCACCAGCTATCGCGCGACCCCGCAGAGCCGGGTGCAGGACAGCGAGCTGGTCTTCGTGGGCTACGGCATCAACGCGCCCGAACTCGGCTGGAACGACTATGCCGGCATCGACATGCACGGCAAGACAGCGGTGATCCTCGTCAACGATCCAGACTACGCGATGACCGGCGAGGACGGTCTGTTCCGCGGGCGGCGGATGACCTACTACGGCCGCTGGACCTACAAATTCGAAGAAGCCGCGCGCCAAGGTGCGACCGCGGCCCTGATCGTCCACGATACTTTCCCCGCCGCTTATGGCTGGAACGTCGTGAATTCGAGTTGGACGGGCGCCCAGTACTATGTTCAGTCGGCCAACGACGGGATGGACCAGACGGTCGCCAACGGGTGGATCCAGAAGCCGGTGGCCGAATCGATCCTTGCCGCCGCGGGCCAGGACCTCGGGCGGTTGACCGCAGCGGCGCAGGCCAAGGGCTTCAGGGCGGTGCCACTCGGCCTCAAGGCGTCGTTCGGGTTCGACAACGCCATCCGCAAGGCCCAGTCGCACAACGTGGTGGGCATTCTTCCCGGGACAAAGCGGCCCGACGAGGTCGTGCTCTATTCGGCCCACTGGGACCATCTTGGCCGCTGCACGCCCGACGCGACGGGCGACGATATCTGCAACGGCGCGGTCGACAACGCGACCGGCGTCGCCGCACTGACGGCGCTCGCCGACATGAACCGGCGCGCCGGCTCGACCGCGCGCAGCCAGGTATTCCTTGCGGTTACGCTGGAGGAATCGGGACTGCTGGGTTCGGAATATTACGCCCGCCATCCGATCTACCCGCTCGACCACACGGTCGGCGGAGTGAACATGGATGCGCTCGCTCCCACCGGCGCTACCCGCGACGTGACGCTGACCGGCGGCGACAAGTCCGATCTCACCGGCTACCTCCAGGCCGCGCTTGGCGCGATGGGCCTGACGCTGGCGGGCGAGGCGCATCCCGAGCGCGGCAGCTACTATCGGTCGGACCACTTCAGCATGGCGAAGCGGGGCGTGCCGATGTTCAGCATCGGGCGGGGCCAGGACATGGTGAACGGAGGCGTCGCGGCCGGCGAGGCGGCGAGCGCCGACTACACCAAGAACCGGTATCACCAGCCGAGCGACGAGTATTCGCCGGACTGGGACTGGAGCGGGATCACCCAGGACGTCACCCTGTTCTATCGCCTCGGCCGTGCACTCGCGGTAGGCGATGCGTGGCCCAACTGGCATGAGGGTGACGAGTTCCGCGCGATCCGCGACAAGAGCTGCGCCGCGGCCGGCGGCTGCTGAGGAGGCCCCATGACCCAACCCGTCTTGCGCCTGCCGCCCGAATGGCACCCGCAGGAATGGCTCTGGGTCGGCTTTCCCCACGCCGCGGACGAGTGGCCCGGCGTACTCGATCGCGCGCAGGAACAGATCGCAGCCTTCGCCACTGCCGTGGCCGACAGCGGCCAGGATGTGCGGTTGATCGTGCGCGATGCGGGCAACGAGCAACGGGCACGCAGCCTCGTGGGCGCTTCGGTGACGTTGGAGCGGCGCGTGTACGGCGACGTCTGGCTCCGCGATACCGGACCACTGGTAGTCGCTGATGGAGCCGGCGTACGCGCCGCGCGGCTGTTCGGCTTCAACGGCTGGGGCGGCAAGTACCTGATGCCCGGAGACGAGACGGTCGGCGCGGAGCTGGCGACAAGCGCCGGTCTGGATGCGCGCCGATGCGACTGGATCCTCGAGGGTGGAGCGCTGGACGGCGACGGTACCGGCCTTGTCGTTACTACCGAGCAATGCTTGCTCAACCCCAACCGCAACCCGTCGCTCTCGCGAAGCGAGATCGAGCAGCGTCTGGCGGCCGACCTTGGCCTCGATCGGGTGCTCTGGCTGGGCGACGGACTGATAAACGATCACACCGATGGCCACGTCGACAACCTCGCCCGCTTCGTCGGACCGAACCGGCTGGCGGTTCCTGTCGCGACCGGGCCTGACGACCCCAACACCGCCATCTATGCCGATGCCGCTGCGCGCGCCCGCGCGTTTGGAGTGAAGGTGGCCGAAGTGCCTTCCCCCGGCCGGATCGAGGAAGGGGCGATCGTTCAGCCGGCGAGCTACATGAATTTCGTCGTGACGACCGGTCTCGTCGTGGTCCCGATCTTCGGAACCCAGCACGACGACGCCGGAGTCGAGGCAATTGCCGCGTTGTTTCCCGATCGCGCGACGATCGGGCTGATGGCCGATGCCGTTCTAGCGGGCGGCGGGGGCTTTCACTGCGCGAGTCAGCAAATGCCGGCGGCGTGACCGCGAAGCGAAAGGAAATGCGATGATCATCGTCGAAGGTTGGCTCAAGCTGGCGCCGGGGCAAATCGACACGATAATGGAGGCCGGGCGCGCGATGATCGCCGCCACGCGCGCCGAGGATGGGTGCCTGCATTATTCCTATGCGCAAGATTTCAGCGACCCCGACGTTATCCGCATTTCCGAACGCTGGGTCGACGAGGCCGCGCTAACCGCCCATTTTGCGACGCCGCACATGGCGGTGCTCAACGAAGCGCTGGCCAACGTCGAAAGACTGGGCGGCGACGTCCGCCAATACAGCGCCGAGGAAGTGCGCCGCCTGATCTAGGGGGCCGTAGCGCCCCTCTCACCCAATCCGGCGCCGGGCGAGGGGAGGGTAAACGCGGTCGGAACCTCGCGCGCCGCGTCGGCCAGGGACGTGCGGTCGAGCACGGCCATGAACGCGGCAAGCGCTTCGCCCAGGTAACCGCTTGTCGCGCAATCGAACCGCAGCGCGCAGCCCGCGCAATCGGCCAGCCGCATTCCGGGTTCAAGCGCACGCACGACTTCGCCCACGGTCATCTCCGCGGCGGGTCTGGCCAGCGCCACGCCGCCGTTGCGGCCGCGCAGCGTGGTGACGAAACCGGCGCGGGCCAGACCCTGCGCCACCTTCGCGACGTGGTTGTACGAAAGTCCCTGTTCGCTGGCGAAGGCGGGGAGGGCGATGGGCTCGCCGCCCCGGCGCGCCAGGACGATTAGCAGGCGCAGGCCGAAATCCGTGTGCTGGGTCAATTGCATGAGGGGAGTGTGGAAAACCCGCTTGCGTAATTCAAGACTCAACTATACCGGTATTTTCTCTGCTTGATTTATGAGGGAACCCGAATGCGCACTGCTTCTGCCGCCGCCATGGAAATCGTCAAGTCCACCGCCCCCGCGCTCGAGAAGCATGGTCTGGCGATTACCAACGCGATGTATGCCCGTCTTTTGCAGGATGCCGAGATCGCCTCGCTGTTCGATCGCGCCGCACAGGAAAGCGGCGAACAGCCGCGCCGCCTGGCAGGAGCGATCCTTGCCTATGCCCGCAACATCGACAAGCTGCAGAACCTGGGCGCGGCGGTGCAGCGCATGGTCGCCCGCCACGTCGAGACCGGCGTCCGCCCCGAACATTACCCCCATGTCGCCAATGCGCTGCTGCCGGCAATTCGCGATGTTCTTGGCGCCGAGGTCGCGACTGACGAAGTGTTGGCCGCGTGGGGCGAAGCATACTGGATGCTGGCCGACATCCTGATCAGCGCCGAATCGCAAGCTTACGAGGACGCTGTCGCCGCCTGATCCTACTTGATCTGCCTCGCACCGAGCTGAGGGTTGATTGCGGCGATGTGGTTGAGCCATTCCTTGGGACGGCGCAGCATCGAAGCCGGAAAATCGACCCTCAGCCCGGCCAGTTCGGCCATGCGGCCTACGAAATGAATGCAGTTGTGCGTCTTGAGGTCGTAGGCCTTGCCGGGTGCGTCGCGCCATGCGGCGACTTCGGCGATGATCCGGTGATAGGTCGCGTCGCTGATCGGAATGGTGAAGTGCCGGTTCGTGCTTTCGACGTATTTCGGCTTTTCCACCATGACGATCTGGCGCACTGGGCCCATCAGGATTTCGGGCCCGACCGATTTGGCTGAATAGCCGTAATTCTCGTCGATTACCTGTCCATCGCCGTCCAGTGTTCCCTTGAGAACGATGAACGTGTGGGGATAACGGCCACCAAAGTAAGAGCCGTTGAAGCTCTGGAACGAGAGCATGACTTGCGCCGCCGCGGGCAACGGCAGCATCAGCACGACAAGCGCGAGGATCAGTCGGCGGACCATGGGGATTTCCTGGAGGGACTAGTGTTTCGCGGGCGTGAATAGGCAAGCGCCGCAGGGCTGTCGAACAATTCCAGGCGCTTAACGCGAGAGAAGGAACACGGCATGTTCCGCACGCAGGTTTGCTGCCGCGTGGGCGATCTCGTGATCGCCGGCAAGGAACCAGGCGCGTTCCACGGTGATGCCTCGAGCGGCAACCAGAGCGCGGAAATCGCCGATCGTCACATGGTGTATGTTCGGCGTCTCGTACCACGCGACCGGCAGCAGCCGCGTGACCGGCATCCGTCCGCCCCACAACAGCGAAAGCCGGACGCGCCAGTGCGCGAAATTGGGGAAGCTGACGAAGGCCTTGCGCCCGATCCGCAGCAGTTCGTCCAGAACCTTGTCGGGCCGATGCGTGGTCTGAAGCGTCTGGCTGAGGATCGCGTAGTCGAAGGCGTGAGGCGGATAGTCGGCAAGGTCGATGTCGGCGTCCCCCTGGATGGCCGAAAGGCCGCGCGCCACGCAGGCCGCCACGTTGCCCGGATCGATCTCCATTCCACGCGCGTCGGCCCGAGACTCGTCGCGAAGCGCTGCCATAAGCGCACCGTCACCGCAGCCGACATCGAGCACGCGGCTGCCCGGCGCGATATTGCGCGCGATGATCGCGAGGTCGGGCCGCAAGCTCATGGCTGGCCCGGCCGTCGCGCGGCGGAACCGGAACCAAGCCGCGCCTTGTGGCTGTCGAACAGGATCACGTGCCGATCCCGAGAAAACCAGCGACGACGCGGTCGAGCGCGGGCACGTCGAGGAGGAAGCTGTCGTGCCCGAACGGGGCGGAGAGTTCGACGAAGCTCACCGCCGCGCCCGAGGCGTTGAGCGCGTGGACCACGCTGCGCGATTCTGCGGTCGGATAGAGCCAGTCGGTATCGAAGCTGACGAGGCAGAAACGTGCGGTGCTCGCGGCAAAGGCGTCGGCCAGACGGCCGCCGTGCTCTTCCGCGAGGTCGAAGTAATCCATTGCGCGCGTGATGTAGAGATAGGAGTTGGCGTCGAACCGGTCGGTGAAGCTCAAGCCCTGGTGGCGCAGATAGCTCTCGACCTGGAAGTCGGCGTCGAATCCGAAGGTCTTGGTCGCGCGGTCCTGAAGCCGGCGACCGAACTTCTCGGTCAGCCCCTGCTCGGACAGATACGTGATGTGCGCCGCCATCCGCGCGACCGCCAGGCCCGCCTCGGGACCCTTGCCCGCCGCGTAGTAATCTCCGCCGAGCCACTTCGGATCGGCCATGATCGCCTGGCGTCCGACTTCGTGGAACGCGATGTTCTGCGCCGAATGGCGCGGCGCGCTGGCGATGACGAGCACCGCCGCGCTGCGCTCGGGGAAGTTGGCGGCCAGGCTGAGCGCCTGCATGCCGCCCATCGACCCGCCGACGACTGCATGAAGCCGCGCGATGCCCAGCGCGTCGAGCAACGCCACTTGTGCCCGAACCATGTCCCGGATGGTGATGACGGGAAACCGCATCGCCCACGGTTTGCCGTCGGCCGCAATACTGGCCGGACCGCTGGAGCCCATGCAACTGCCGATCACGTTTGCGCAGATGACGTGGAACCTGTTGGTGTCGATCGGCTTGCCGGGTCCGACCATGCGCGCCCACCAGCCCGGCTTGCCGGTGATGGGATGCGGGCTGGCAAGGTGCTGGTCCCCGGTCAGTGCGTGGCAGACCAAGATCGCGTTGCTGCGCGCGTCGTTAAGCGTCCCATAGATCTGGTAGGCGATTTCCACCGGCGCCAGTGATTGTCCGCTGTCGAGCGGGAGCGGCGCCGGCAGCGTCAGGCGCTGGTCGCGCACGGCAGGATCGGCTTCACCCATGGTCGGCGGCGATTGGCGGGAAAAGCGCTGGCCTGTCAACGCCTGCGACTTTGCGGATTGCTTCCGGCCCGCTAAGGCCCGCGCCGTGAGCACCACCGCACCGTCTCCCAAGCCCTGGATCGAGGGCATTCACGCTTACGTCCCCGGTAAGGCGACCGCTTCTGATGGGCGGCCGCTTATCAAGTTGTCCGCCAACGAGAATCCGCTCGGTTCCAGCCCGGCGGCCTTCGCCGCTATGGCGGGCGCGAACGTTCCGTCCCGCTATCCCGATCCCGAAGCAAAGGCGCTGCGCGCCGCGCTGGGATCGCTGCACCGGATCGATCCCGCACGGATTGTCTGCGGGACCGGGTCCGACGAGCTGCTTAACCTGGCCGCACAGGGCTTTGCCGGTCCGGGCGACGAGGTGATCTACGTCCGTTATGGCTTCGCGGTTTACGATATCGCTGCGCGCCGTTGCGGGGCGACACCTGTGGTCGCGCCAGATGCGGACTACGGCACGGACGTCGACGCGCTTCTTGCTTGCGTGACCGAACGGACGCGCGTCGTGTTCGTCGCCAACCCGAACAATCCCACTGGCAGCTATATTCCCGCGCACGAGCTCGCCCGCCTCCATGCGGCGCTGCCGGGGGATGTCCTGCTCGTCATCGACCAGGCCTATGCCGAATATTGCGATGTCGACGAGGACGACCACGGCCTGGCGCTCGCCGCCAGTTATTCCAACGTCCTCGTGACCCGCACCTTTTCGAAGATCTACGGCCTGGCTGGCGAGCGGATCGGATGGGCCACCGGCGCGCCGCCGCTGATCGACATCCTCAATCGCATCCGGGGTCCGTTCAACGTGACCAACCACGGCCAGGCGGCGGCGCTCGGCGCGCTGGGCGACCCCGATTTCGTCGCTCGCTCGCGCCAGGAAAACGCCGCCGTGCGCGAAGCGTTCACGAAGCGCCTCACGGCACTGGGCAACCACGGCCTTCGCCCCTTGCCGAGCAAGGCGAATTTCGTGCTGGTCCTTTTCGAAGGCGCACTGACCGCCGAGGCCGCGCTCGAAGGGCTGATCGCGCGCGGTTACGCCACCCGCTGGCTGCCGGGGCAGGGCCTTGCCCACGGTCTGCGAATCACCATCGGCACCGCGAGCCAGATGGACGAGATCGCGTCGGCCCTGGCCGAAATGGCGGACGCGGCACGATGACCGGCGACTTGCCCTTTGCCCATGTCGCAATCATCGGCCTTGGCCTGCTTGGCGGGTCGGTCGGCCTGGGCGTAAGCGCGCACCTCCCGGGCGTGCGCCTCACCGGCTACGACGCAGATCCCGCCACGCGCGCCCGGGCAGCCGAGCGCGGGCTGGTCGACGAGGTCTTCCCGTCGGCCGCGGAGGCAGTAGCCGAGGCCGATCTTGTGATCCTTTGCGTCCCGGTGGGGGCGATGGCGTCTGCGGCCGGCGAGATTGCGGCAGCGCTTAAACCCGGCGCGCTCGTCAGCGATGTCGGCTCGTCCAAGCAATCGGTCGCCAAGGCATTGGCCACCGCTTTGCCGGATCAGGCGGTGATCCCGGCCCACCCCGTTGCGGGTACCGAGCGCAGTGGCCCTGACGCCGGCTTTGCGACGCTGTTCCAGCATCGTTGGTGCATCATCACCCCGCCCGAGGGCGCGGACCCCGAGCTTATAGCCCGGCTGACCGCGTTCTGGGAGGCCCTGGGCGCGCGCGTCGAGATCATGGACGCGGCGCACCACGACCTCGTCCTCGCCATTACCAGCCACCTGCCGCATCTCATCGCCTACACGATCGTTGGCACCGCCTCCGACCTCGAAACGGTGACGCGTGGTGAGGTGATCAAATATTCGGCCGGCGGCTTTCGCGATTTCACACGAATCGCCGCATCAGATCCGGTGATGTGGCGCGACGTGTTCCTTTCGAACAAGGATGCAGTGCTCGACATGCTCCAGCGCTTTTCGGAAGACCTCAGCGCGCTGCAGCGCGCGATCCGCTGGGGGGATGGCGACGCGCTCTTCGACCTGTTCACCCGGACCCGCGCGGTACGCCGGTCGATCATCGAGGAAGGGCAGGACGATGCGCGGCCCGACTTCGGGCGAAGCGATCACGAAGCTGCCGGCTAACGTCGGAACGGCTCGCGCCGCCTGCGGACGAGCGAACGCCACAGCCATTCCAGCGGACCCTGGCGGTAGCGTTCTAGCCAAGGGCGACTCCAGGCCAGCATCAGCAGCCATCCGAGCACGACGAAGCCAAGCAGTTCGACCCTCGTGTAGCGTGCGAAATAGGCCAGGCCCCAGCCCTGGAAGATGAAGGCCATCGCGAGGCTGGTTCCAATGTAGTTGCTGAACGCCATGCGCCCCGCTGCAATAATTCGCTCCCCCAGCCATGAAGCAGGTGCGCTTCGGGCCAGCGGCACCAGTAGGGCGGCAAAGCCCAGCGTCATCGCCAGACGGCCGGGAAGGGCGAGCGCCAGCCCGACAAGAAAAACCACCTGCAGCGCGAACTCCTCACGCCATTGCCACCATGCCAGCGGCAGGGTCAGCACGAGACCGCCGGCAATCCCGCGCCAAGCCCAGCGGCGGTAGCGCGCCGTGTCCCACGCGCCGGCGAAGAACCCGTCCTTGAGTAGCGCCATGCCGAACATCATCAGCGGAATCGTCTCCAGCGCATAGTTCGCGACCGTTACCAAGGGCTGTTGCCAGTGGTTGAACACGCTGTCGGCAAGCCGGGTCGTCCAGGGTCCGAGCGCCAGCGCCGTCTCAGCTTGCGCAGCGCGGTCGAACTGCTCCACCAGTCGCTGCGTGGCCTGGTGGCCTTCGACGCCGGGCAAAAACCAGGGCAGTGCCGCGGGCAGGTTCGACGCCAGAAGCCATGCCGTGCCGACGGCGTAGATGATCAGCGCCCGGCGGATGAGTGTCCGGGCTTCCCAATCGATCATTCCAAGTACGGCGAAGCCGCAGACCGCATAGAGAAAGAGGATGTCGCCCCACCAGAGGAGGAAGAAGTGGGCGAGCCCGAATAGCGCCAGGAACGACAGCCGGCGCAGTTGCAGGGTGATCCCGCCTTCGCCCCGCGCGTCCGCCCGTTCCACGAACAGCAGCAAGCTGGCCCCAAACAGAAGCGTGAACAGCCCGCGGAACTTGCCGTCCACCAGGACGAACTGCGCGCTGAAAAGGATGTCATCGGGCAGGTTCGGCACCGGCCCGCCCGGGGCGCGAGGAGACAGGTAAACGATCTCGGGCCAGGCAAAGCCCACGATGTTCATCAGCAGGATGCCTAGTACGGCGATCCCGCGCGTAAAGTCGAGCGCGTCGATCCGCCCAAGTGCGGCAGGCGCGGGGGGAATTGCGGACGTCAGCGGCGCAGGGCCAGGCAGGGGGACCCCAACGTGGCGCAGGCGCGAAGCGCGGCCGCCTCGCTCGGAAATGGACCGACCAGAAGCCGTGTCACCCGGCCCGAAGGAACGAGATAGCGCTCGGCGCCGGCAAGGGCAGGGCGCGTACGGACCCTGTTCCACAGTGCATCGGCGTTGGCGGCAACCGCGAAAGCGCCGATCTGGGCGCGCCATGGCCCTGCGCCGATCAGCGAAACCGCAGCCTTGGCGGTGGCTAGGGGCGGCGTAGTGGCACTCTTCAGCGGAAGAGGAGCAGGCCGCGCCTTCGCGGGAGCGGGGGATTTTTCGCGGCCTGGCGACGGGGCGGGGCCCAGATCTGCCGCGGAAAACTGCACATTGCGACGCGCCAGTGCCTGCTGTTCAAGCTTTGCGGCGAGGGCAACGCCCTCGCGGCGCTGCTCGATCGGCAAGACAGCATCCATTTTTTCCAGCGCTCCCTTGGCCTGATCGAGGCCCACTGCCGCCGCGCGCGTCATAAGGGCATAGCCGCGCACCGGATCGCGGGCCACAAGGTCGCCGTTGAAGTACGCGATGCCAAGCACGTACTGGGCCCTTGCTTCGCCCCGCTCGGCCGACGGGACGAGCCAGCCCATCGCCTGCTCGCGCTTGCCGGTCTGGAACAGCAGCAGCCCGTAATTGTCGGCGGCCTGGATGTGGCCCTGCTCGGCGGCCTGGCGATAGAACTCTTCGGCGCGAGCGAGATCGGACTTCGGCACGCCTTTGCCCAGCTTGTAAGCCTGGCCAAGGTTGAACTGCGCGTCGGGGTCGCCGGTGGCCGCCGCGGCTTGCCACAGCTTGACCGCTGCTTCGTATTGGCCCGCGGTCCAGGCATCGACTCCGCGCTTGACCGCATCGGCGGTCGTGGGGGTCTTCGGCGCTGCGAACGCAGCCGGAATGCTGGCGGAAAGCAGGGCGGAAAGCAGCAGCGCCTTCGCTTGCAAAAGCTTTCGCATGGCCAATAACTCCTCGACGTCCGGTTCGGCAGGCGCGGCGCATGGTTAGCAACCGCATTGCCGTGGAGCGAGCCGATCGACCAGTTTCGGGGCCGTTCGTGCGCGCTCAGTCTCAACTGACATAGTCAATGCCCGCTTACCAAACGGTTTATCGGCGGCCTTCTCGAAGGGCGTTTCCGGGGCAAAGGCGGCGCGATAGCGTTAACTCTATATTAGTGGTGATCCACGATACCGCTTTCCCAAGACCGCTGGCTTTTGGGGGGTATCACGTTGCGCGTTCTGGCATTGGCATCGCAGAAGGGGGGATCGGGCAAGACCACCTTGTCCGGGCATCTCGCCGTTGAGGCCCAGCGCGCAGGCGCCGGTCCCGTCGTCCTGATCGACATCGATCCCCAGGGAAGCCTGGCCGACTGGTGGAACGAGCGCGAGGCGGAGTTTCCCGCCTTTGCTCAGACTACAGTGGCTCGTCTGGCAAGCGACCTTGCGGTCCTGCGGCAGCAAGGCTTCCGCCTTGCCGTCATCGACACGCCGCCGGCGATCACGATGGCGATCCAGTCGGTCATCTCGGTCGCCGAACTGATCGTCGTGCCGACTCGCCCCAGCCCGCACGACTTGCGCGCCGTCGGCGCCACGGTCGACTTGTGCGAACGCGCCGGCAAGCCGCTCATCTTCGTGGTCAACGCCGCTACTCCCAAGGCCAAGATCACGTCGGAAGCCGCGGTAGCGCTCTCGCAGCACGGCACCGTCGCCCCCGTTACGCTGCATCACCGGACCGATTACGCCGCCTCGATGATCGACGGTCGCACGGTCATGGAAGTCGACCCCAAGGGTCGTTCCGCGCAGGAAGTCATGAACCTGTGGGGCTACATCTCCGACCGTCTCGAAAAGAATTTCCGCCGGACCGTCTTCGCCGCCCCGGGCAGCGTATCGGTCGTGCCGGGGGCTCACCGGCCGCAGGGCGGCTTCGGTCGCCGAGTCGCCGGGTCGTAGGCGGGGTAGTGCCGGCCATGAACGAATCCAGGCCATTCGCGTCACTTTCGCCGACATTGCTGGCCCGCAAGGGCAGCGCACGTCCGGCGATGCGCCCGCAGCTCCAGCCACTCGGTTATCCGACCCCAGAGTTTCCTTCGCATCAACTCCAGCAGCAGCCTTCCGCGAATCCGCAGGACGACCTCGGCTGGAACGACATGGGCGAAGAAGCCGAGGTCGAGGGAACCGAGGAATCCACTTCCGAAGCGACCGTTCTCCAGTTCAGCCCGACCGAACCGGCGGCGCCGGCACGTGTACCCGAGGTCATCCGCCAGCAGCACAATCTGGCCGATCGGGTGATCGAACCGGTGACGCCGATCGCCGTCGTCTCTGCGCCGATCCCGCTGACGCCGCGCCGCACGCCGACTGCTCGGCGCTCGGCTCTGGCCGACGGTCGCCGCGCCGCCTTCACCTTGCGGGTGGACGGCGAACGGCACCTCAAGCTGCGCCTCGCCTGCGCGGTCGAGGGACGCAGCGCGCAGCAACTCGTGACCGAGGCGCTCGACCGGCTGCTTTCCGAGCTGCCCGACCTTGAAGATCTGGCCAAGCGGGCCAAGCGGCGCTGATCCTGGGGGGAAGGCGCCGGCACTGAAAATGATTGTGGGGACATCGACATGACCAGCACCGCCACGACTTCGTCTCGCACGGCTGCCCGGCTTGCGCTCGGCACCGCGCTCGGCAGCGTAATGCTTACCGGCTGCGCGATGGGCGGTGGCGGCGACAGGCCCAGCGCCTTTGCGGCACAGGCCGAAGCCACGCTGGCCAAGGGCAAGCCGGACAAGGCCATCGTTCTCGCCGAAAAGGCGGTCGCGGCCAGCCCGCGTGAAGCTGCGCAGCGGGCTCTTCTCGGCAATGCCTATCTCAAGGCGGGACGTTTCGTCGCCGCCGCGCAGTCGTTCGACGATGCGCTCGACCTCGGTGACGAGAGCCCGCGCACGGTGCTCAGCCTCGCCCTCGCCGAGATCGCGCAGGGCCACCAGAGCGCGGCGGTCCAGCTACTGACCGATTGGCGCGACGTGATCCCGGCAAGCGACCTTGGCCTTGCCATGGCGCTGGCGGGTGAAACGGGCCGCGGGGTCGACATCCTGAGCCAGGCGCTGCGCGACGGAGACAGCACGGTGAAGACGCGCCAGAACCTTGCCTATGCCTTCGCGCTCGACGGACGCTGGCGCGAAGCGCGAGTCATGATGGCGCAAGACGTTCCTGCCGACGAGATCAACGACCGGATCGGAGAATGGGCGGCGATGGGCCGTCCCGAGGACAACCAGCTTCGCGTGGCCACCTTGCTCGGCGCGCCGGTGCGCGGCGACGACGGTCAGCCGCAAGCCTTGGCGCTCGCCAACTTCCCTGGCGCGGCCGAACTTGCTGCCGAAGCCGCGGCAGCGCCGGTGTCCGGCGAAGCCGTGCCCGAAGCGCCGGTTGAGCTCGCATCGAACCAGAAGCTTGCGCCTGTCGCCCCTGCGGCCGAACCAGTCGCGCCCGCCGCGCCGGCTCCGGCCCAGCCTACGCAGGTCTCGGTTGCCGTCGTGCAACCGCTGCCCGCCGCCGCTGCGATGGAATATCCTGCGCCCCGTTTCGCCGGGCCCAAGGTTGCCGCGAAGCAGCCCCGCATGATCGGCAACTATGCACCCGAAGCGCCGAAGACGGTGCGTTCGGTCCGCGCCGCCGCGGCACAAAAGATGACCGGCAACAGCCCGGTCCTTGTACAGCTTGGCGCGTTCTCTTCGCCCGAGAGTGCACAGCGCGCGATCGGAACCTACAAGCGCCACGGCGCGCTCGCCGATTATCGCCTTGTCACGACCAGCGCGTTCGTGAACGGCAAGCAGTACTGGCGGGTTTCGGCTTCGGGATTTGCCGGACGGTCCAGCGCCTCGGCAACTTGTTCGACGCTGCGCCAGGGCGGCAATTCGTGCTTCGTTGTTAATACACTGGGCGCTGGTGGCGGGGCGCAATACGCGCGCCGTTGACGAGGTCGCGTAACTCCTAGAGGACTCGCGCGCCGCCCTTGAAGAGAGCGGTGACGCGGCCTTCGACCGGGCGCCGGTCGAACGGGGTATTCCCCGCGGCCGCTTCCATCCGGTCCGAGCTGACGATCCACGGGCGCGCCGGGTCGATCAGCGCGATATCGGCCTGCGCGCCCACGGTCAGGCTTCCCGCATCGACGCCGAGCAGATTCGCCGGATTAGTCGCCAGCAGCGCGAAGGCGCGCGCCAGATCGAAATGCCCGTCCCGGACCAAGGTAAGCGTCAGCGCCAGAAGCGTCTCGGCGCCAGCCATTCCTGGCGCGGCGTCGGCGAACGGCAGGCGCTTGTCTTCCGGTCCGCGCGGATCGTGTCCCGACGCAATCACGTCGAGCGTGCCGTCCGCCAGCGCGGCGATCACGGCGACCCGGTCCGCATCGGACCGGAGCGGCGGCGACAGGCGGGCAAATGTGCGGAAATGGGTGATCTCGAGGTCCGAGAGCATGAAGTGCGCAGGGGTTACGCCCGCGGTCACCTTGACTCCGCGCGCCTTGGCCACGCGGATCAGCTCCAGCGCGGCGGCGGTCGTAACCTGGCGGAAGTGGATCCTGGCGCCGGCAAGCTCCGCCAGCGCGATGTCGCGGCCCACGGCAAGCGCCTCGGCCTCGGCTGGCGCGGAAGGAAGGCCCAGCCGCGTCGCCATTGCACCCGCGGTGGCAACGGCATTGCCGGCGAGACCGCCATCCTCGGCATGGGTGACCACGACGAGGTCCAGCATCGCGCAATAGGACAGCAGCCGCAGCTTCGTGCCCGAATCAGGGATCCAGCGTCGCCCGGTCGCGACAGCCCGCGCGCCGGCATCGCGCATCAGCGCCAGTTCGGCCAGTTCCTCGCCCCCAAGCGCGCGGGTAGCGGCAGCCAGGGGATGAACCCACAGGTCGGGCTTGCCGCTCTGCGCGGCGAAACGGACCAGCGCCGGATTGTCGAGCGGCGGGTTCTGGTCGGGCATCAGCGCGGCGCGCGTGATCCCGCCGAAGTGGAACGCGGGCTTGTCCACCGCGAACACTCCGAGGTCGACGAGGCCCGGGGCGACAAGGGCGCCATTTGCGTCCAACACCTCGTCGTCGTCCTCGGGCGCGATGTCGCCCAGAGCCACAATCCGTCCTCCGGCGCAGCGCAGTGCGCCCGTCGCGGGCTCCCCGGAAGGCAGGACCAGCCGGCCGCCGGTGATCGTCAGCGGGCGTGCCGTGCTCATGACCAGCCCGCGACGCCCCGCTGACGGCGCGTGAGAACTTCGAGGCACGCCATGCGGATCGCTACGCCGAGTTCGACCTGACGAGTGATGGCCGAGCGCCCGGCCAGGTCGGCGACTTGGCTGTCAATCTCCACCCCCCGGTTCATCGGCCCCGGATGCATGACCAGCGCGTCGGGCTCGGCCCGCGCGAGACGTTTGAGCGTAAGGCCGTAAAGGTGGCGGTATTCGCGCGGCGAGGGGATGAACTGGCCCTGCATCCGCTCCTGCTGAAGCCGGAGCATCATCACCACTTCGGCGCAGTCGAGCGCGGCATCGAAATCTGCGAAGGGTTCAGCGCCCAGCGCCTCGATTTGGGCAGGCATCAGGGCGGGCGGGGCGCAGACCCTTACCTGCGCGCCAAGCGCGGTCAGCGCAGCGATGTTCGAGCGCGCCACGCGGCTGTGAAGCACATCGCCGCAGATCGTCACGCGAAGCCCGTTGAATTCCTCGCGGCCCTTGATGCGCAGCCAGTGCCGGATGGTGAGCGCATCGAGCAGCCCTTGTGTGGGATGTTCATGGCTGCCGTCCCCGGCATTGAGGACGGGGCAATCGACCTTGCCCGCAATCAGTCCGACTGCGCCCGAGGCGGCGTGGCGGATGACGATCGCGTCGGCGCGCATCGCGTTGAGGGTGAGCGCGGTGTCGATCAGCGTCTCGCCCTTCTTCACGCTCGACTGGGCGGCATGCATGTTGACGACGTCCGCCCCGAGCCGCTTGCCCGCGATCTCGAAGCTGAGAAGCGTGCGTGTGGAGTTCTCGAAGAAGGCGTTGATGATCGTCAGGCCCGCAAGGGCATTGGCATGCTTGGCCGCGCCGCGGTTGAAATCGACCCATTGCTCGGCCTCGTCGAGCAGGAACAGCAGTTCGTGCGGGGGCAGGCCGGAAAGGGCAATGAGGTCGCGGTGCGGGAAGGCGGCTGCGCCCGCGGGATAGCGGGCGGCGTGCGAGGTTTCCGGCGATGCCATTGAAGCCATGCCCCTAGTCGAGCGGAGTGGACCGCTCAAGGAGTTTCGGGTGGCGCTGGTGCGGTGGGGCCCCTAAACGCAATGACTGGCCGCCCACCGGCCGCACCGGGGATAGTTCATCCAATGATTTTCGCTCGCAAGATCTGGCACATACTCGTGGGGATCAAGGATGGCCTGGCGCTGGTCCTGCTGCTCCTGTTCTTCTGGATGCTCTACGTCGTCCTGACCGCGCGCCCCAATCCGGGTGCGGTCCACGAAGGCGCCTTGTTGCTCAAGCTCGACGGCACGGTGGTCGAGGAGCCGGCTAAGATCGATCCGCTGCGCATGCTGGTCGGCGGCGAGGTGCCGGCGCGCGAATTCCGCGAGCGCGACCTTGCCCGCGTAATCGAACGCGCTGCGACCGACGACCGGATCAAGGTGGTCGTGCTCGACCTCGACAGGTTCCTGGGCGGCGGGCAGGTTCATATGATGCGGATCGGCGCCGCGCTGGACAAGGTGCGCGCGGCCAAGAAGCCCGTGCTTACCCATGCGCTCGCCTATACCGACGACGCGATGCTGCTGGCTGCCCATTCGACCGAAGTCTGGGTCGAACCGCTGGGCGGCGCGGCAGTGACCGGACCGGGCGGGCACCAGCTCTACTACAAGGGCCTGCTCGACAAGCTGAAGGTCAAGGCCCACGTCTACAAGGTCGGGACGTACAAGAGCGCGATCGAACCCTTCATCCGCAGCGACCAGTCACCGGAGGCGGCAGAGGCCTTGCGCGCGGTTTATGCCGCGCTTTGGGATGGATATCGCGCCGATATCGCCAGGGCGCGGCCCAAGGCCAACATCGCGCTCGTCACTACCGATCCGGCTGGCTGGCTCGCGGCGGCGGGCGGCAACACGGCGCTCGCGGCGCAACAGGCTGGGCTGGTCGACGTCATCGGCGACCGCGTGGCGTTCGGCGACCGCGTGGCCAAGCTCGTCGGCGCCGAGCCCGGAGGCGACCCAGGCAGTTTCCGCAATACTTCGCTCGATCCCTATCTGGCCGATATGCCGAGCGACAACGCTGGCAGGGCGATCGGCGTGGTCACCATCGCAGGCGAGATCGTCGATGGCGATGCGGGCCCCGGCAAAGCTGGCGGCGACCGCATTGCCAAGCTGCTCGACAAGGCCCTCGACGACGATCTGGCCGCGCTGGTTGTGCGGGTCGATTCGCCCGGCGGCTCCGTCCTCGCATCGGAAAAGATCCGCGCAGCGATTACGCGCTTCAAGGCAAGGAACATTCCCGTCGTCGTCTCGATGGCCAACCTCGCGGCGAGCGGCGGCTACTGGGTATCCACCCCCGGCACCACGATCTTCGCGGAGCCGGGGACGATAACCGGTTCCATCGGCATCTTCGGGATCATTCCGACATTCGAGGCGACGCTGGCCCAGTATGGTGTCACCAGCGATGGAATTCGCACCACCCCGCTATCGGGGCAGCCCGACGTGCTGGGTGGCCTCACCCCCGAAGTCGAATCGATGGTTCAGGCCGAGATCGACAACGGCTACCAGCGGTTCATCACGCTGGTCGGCCAGTCGCGCCACAAGTCCCCCGCACAGGTCGATGCCATCGCGCAAGGGCGGATCTGGGACGGTGGGACGGCCCGCCAGCTTGGCCTCGTCGACCGCTTCGGCGATCTCGACGACGCGCTGGCTTTTGCCGCTTCGGCCGCAAAGCTCGGGCCGGACAAGTGGCATGCCGACTACCTGGGCCAGGACGACCAGCTCTATCAAACGCTGCTAGTCCAGCTTCTGCGTGGCGACGACGATGATGCCGGAAGCGATGGCGCGGCATTGGGATTCAGTGGAATCGCCGGCGCCCAGCAAGCGGCCTTGGCGCAACGGCTCACCCGTGATCTTGGCATGTTGCTGGGAGGCACGGGGATGCAGGCTTACTGCCTCGAATGCCCGGTAGGCGGTGGCGCGGCGCCCGCACCAGTACGGGATGCAGGATGGCTCGCGGGCCTGGCCCGGTTGACCGGCCTGTCCTGAACCGACGGTTCGGCAGGCGCGGCCGCTTCCTCAGATTTGCGGGACTTCGCTTGGCGCAGTGTCCGGCTGATCGAAATCGGGCTGCATCGGCTCGATCTCTGGCGGCTCCTGAAATGGCTGTTCGTTGGGGCCTGAGGGATTCGGCGTTTCGGGCGGCGATTGCGGCTCGATCGTATCGGGGCGGGGCTTGGGGTCGCTGGCCATTTCGTGGCACTCCTGATTGGATTCTCGAAACCTAGAACGTGCTTGCGTGTTGCGCGGTTCCGCGGGGTTCACAGGGTGTAGCCGGGAACCACCGGTTCGCCTTGCCCTTTTATGACTCTGCCGATAGAGGCTCGCACCTTGATTTCGCGGGCCGCGGGCGTGGCGGAACTGGTAGACGCGCTTGGTTTAGGTCCAAGTATCGCAAGATGTGGGGGTTCGAGTCCCTTCGCCCGCACCAGTCCCGCGCCGCAAGCGGCCAGGTCCCGCGCCGATTCACGCATTGAAAAGAGACGCAAGATGCAGATTGTCGAAACCACCAACGAAGGCCTGAAGCGCGGCTATGCGGTGACCATCGCCGCCAAGGACATCGCCGACCGGGTCGAGGGCGAGGTGAAGAAGATCGCGCCGCAGGTCCGCATGCCCGGCTTCCGCCCGGGCAAGGTTCCCGCCAACCTGGTGCGCAAGATGCACGGCCCCGCGCTTCACCAGGAAGCGCTTGAGGGCTCGATCCGCGAGGCTGTGGACAAGCTGGTGCGCGACAAGCAGCTGCGCCCCGCGATGCAGCCGCAGGTCGATCTCGCCGAAGGCTACGACGAAGGCAAGGACGCCGAGGTCACTGTCGCGCTCGAAGTCCTGCCCGACGTGCAGACCCCCGATCTCGCCACGCTCAAGCTCGAGAAGCTGACCGTTGCGGTGGACGATGCCGCGGTCGACGCCGCGCTGATGCGGATCGCCGAAGGCCAGAAGAGCTACACCGACGCCAAGAAGGGCCACAAGGCCTCGACCGGCGACCAGCTGATCATCGATTTCGCCGGTTCGATCGACGACGTTCCGTTCGACGGCGGCACCGCCGAGGACCAGCCGCTCGAACTGGGCGCGGGTCGCTTCATCCCCGGCTTCGAGGAACAGCTCGACGGCGTGAAGGCCGGTGACGAGAAGACTATCCAGGTCACCTTCCCGGCCGACTATCCGGCAACTGAGCTGGCCGGCAAGCAGGCCGACTTCGCGATCAAGGTTAAGGCGGTGAAGATCCCGGGCGAGGCCAAGCTCGACGACGATTTCGCCAAGTCGCTCGGTCTCCAGGGCATCGACCAGCTCAAGGGCCTGCTGCGCGGGCAGCTCGAGCAGGAAACCGCCGGCCTGACCCGCACCCAGATGAAGCGCTCGCTGCTCGACCAGCTTGCCGCCGGGCACGATTTCGACGTGCCGCCCTCGATGGTCGAGGCCGAGTTCCAGCAGATCTGGGCGCAGCTTGAGCAGGAAGCGGCGGGCGAGCCCGATCCCGAGGCCGCCAAGGCCGAGATCGAAGCCGAACGTGACGATTATCGCGCGATCGCCGTGCGCCGCGTTCGTCTCGGACTGCTGCTCTCGGAAATCGGCCAGGCCAACGACGTTCAGGTGTCGGGCCAAGAAATGGAAATGCTGATCCGCCAGGCGGCGCAGCAGTACCGCGAGCAGGATCGCGACCGCTTCGTCCAGTACATCCGTTCCGACCCGCTCGCTGCCGCGCAGCTTCGCGCTCCGCTTTACGAGGACAAGGTCGTCGACTTCCTGTTCGACAAGGCTGAAGTCACCGAGCGCGCCGTGACCCGCGAGGAGCTGCAGGCCGCGATCGAGGCCGAGGAAGGCCATGTTCATGGCCCGGACTGCGGCCACGACCATGCCGCGGAAGCCAAGCCGGCGAAGAAGGCGGCCGCCAAGAAGGCGTCCGCCAAGGCCGCCGAAAAGGCTGAAGACAAGGCTGGAGACGAGCCTGCCAAGAAGGCTCCGGCCAAGAAGGCTGCCGCCAAGAAGACTGCGGAAGAGCCGGCCGATGCCGCCCCCGCAAAGCCGGCAGCCAAGAAGGCCCCCGCCAAGAAGGCTTCGGCCAAGGGCTGACCCTTCGGCGGCCGTCTGGCCGGCAACCATTCGATCGGCCCGGTGCGTGATATGCGTGCCGGGCCGTTTCGGTTGGGGCACGGCGCCTCTCCAAAGCGACTGTCGCCCGGGCGCCGGGAGCGCATTAGAGGTTAATCCCCTTGAACATCGCCGGGGCAGGGGCGACATAGCGGGTCGCTATTCCAGACGAGGGCTTCATGTACGATCTTTCCGGCCGCAATACCCGCTTCGATCCGATAACCGGCGCACTGGTGCCGATGGTGGTCGAGCAGACCAGCCGCGGCGAACGCAGCTTCGACATCTTCTCCCGGCTGCTGCGCGAACGGATCGTTTTCGTGACGGGCGAGGTCGAAGACGGCATGGCCAGCCTCATCGTCGCTCAGCTGCTGTTCCTCGAAAGCGAGAATCCCTCTAAGGATATCTCGATGTACATCAACTCGCCTGGGGGCGTGGTCACTGCCGGCATGGCGATCCACGACACCATGCAGTACATCAAGCCGCGCGTTTCCACGGTCTGCGTCGGGCAGGCCGCGTCGATGGGCAGCTTCCTTCTCGCCGCGGGCGAGCCGGGCATGCGCATCGCGCTGCCCAATGCGCGGATCATGGTCCACCAGCCTTCGGGCGGGGCGCGCGGTATGGCCAGCGACATCGAAATCCAGGCGCGCGAAATCCTGCGCCTTCGCACCCGGATGAACAGCCTCTATGCCAAGTACACCGGCAAGACGCTGCCCGAGATCGAGAAGGCGATGGACCGCGACACCTTCCTCGAGGCCGACGAGGCGATGGCCTTCGGCATCGTCGACAAGGTGTTCGAGACGCGCCCCGAGCTTGACCAGACGGGTGCAGAGGCCGCGCCGCCCGCGAAGGATTCGTAAACCTCGCGCCTTCAGCCGGGCGAAAGGGTCCTTGCCCTATGCCCGGTTTGCGACAGGCTGCTGTTGATTAATGGGGCTCGCCGGCTAGACTTGGCGAGTCTCGTCCCCGGCTGCGGGGACGCATGGGATAGAATATGACCAAACTGAGCGGATCGGATACCAAGAGCACCCTCTACTGCAGCTTCTGCGGGAAATCGCAGCACGAGGTGCGCAAGCTGATTGCCGGACCCACCGTGTTCATCTGCGATGAATGCGTCGAGCTGTGTAACGACATCATCCGCGAAGAGACGAAGGCCGGCATCGCCGGCAAGAAGGATGGCGGCGTTCCCAGCCCCCGCGACATCTTCGAGACGCTGAACGATTATGTGATCGGCCAGGACCGCGCCAAGCGCGTGCTCTCGGTCGCGGTTCACAACCACTACAAGCGCCTCAAGCACAGCGGCAAGGGCGGTGAGGTCGAGCTTTCGAAGTCGAACATCCTGCTCGTCGGACCGACCGGTTCGGGCAAGACGCTTCTTGCGCAGACCCTGGCCAAGACGTTCGACGTGCCCTTCACGATGGCCGACGCCACCACGCTCACCGAGGCGGGCTATGTCGGCGAGGACGTGGAGAACATCATCCTCAAGCTGCTCCAGGCGAGCGACTACAACGTCGAGAAGGCGCAGCACGGGATCGTCTACATCGACGAGATCGACAAGATCAGCCGCAAGGCGGAAAACCCCTCGATCACGCGCGATGTGTCGGGCGAAGGCGTGCAGCAGGCGCTGCTCAAGCTGATGGAGGGCACCACCGCCAGCGTGCCGCCCCAGGGCGGGCGCAAGCATCCGCAGCAGGAATTCCTGCAGGTGGACACCACGAACATCCTGTTCATCTGTGGCGGGGCGTTCGCGGGCCTGGAAAAGATCATCGCCGATCGCTTGCAGAAGCGTTCGATCGGGTTCGGCGCTCATGTCGCCGATCCGGACAAGCGCCGCGTGGGCGAACTGCTCCAGAAGGCAGAGCCCGAGGATCTTCTGAAGTTCGGCCTGATCCCGGAATTCGTCGGCCGTCTGCCCGTCATCGCGACGCTGGAAGATCTCGACATCGAGGCGCTCGTCAAGATTCTGAGCGAACCGAAGAACGCGCTGGTCAAGCAGTACGCCAAGCTCTTCGATCTCGAAGACGTGCAGCTGACCTTTACCCCGGACGCGCTGGAAACGATCGCCAAGAAGGCGATCGAGCGAAAGACGGGCGCGCGCGGGCTTCGCTCGATCGTCGAATCGATCCTGCTCGACACGATGTTCGACCTGCCGACCACCGAGGGTCTTGCCGAAGTGGTGATCGACAGCGACGTCGTCGAAGGCCGCAAGGAGCCGGTGCAGGTATTCGAAGGCGGCGACGCCAAGAAGACAGGCGAGACCGCCGCTTAATCCGATCGGGCGGCCTTGCGCCGCCCGAGCATATCACGCTGCCGGCTTGGCGACCCGGTAGGTGACTTCGAAGCCCATGTGATCCGAAAGCATCGCCCCGCCGGGTTCGCGGCCGAACAAGACGGTTGCGTCCCTCGGCGCAAGCGTGGCGGCGGTGCCGTTGCCGATGAACTGCCAGTCGCGCCCCCGCCGCAATATCCAGCGCGCATCGGCGGGATCGCCGACCGCGGCGTCGCTGCGCGCGAGGCATCCGCTCAAGCCGTCGCGAACCGATGATCCTGGCGTGACGCCGCTCGTCGGCTCCAAAGCTGCCAGCAGCGCGGCGCGGCGCACCGGCCGCGGCCCCATGTTGAAGTCGCCTGCCACCAGCAGCGGGGTGGCCGGATCGTGGTTGGCGGAAAGAAACTTGCCCAACACGGCCGTCTGGCGCGCGTAGGCGGCATTGCTGCGCAGGTCCGGGACACCCGACGCGTGGCGTGAGTTGAGATGGGTGTCGACGATGTCGACCGGTGTGGAAACGCCCGGAATTTTCACTGTGACCATCACCGCGCCCTTGTTGGCCAGGCAATCGTAGCCGGCGCAGGCTCCTGCCGGGAAAGCCATCCGGCGCACGCGCACCACGGGATAGTCGGAGAGGATCAGAAGGCCGCTGTCGAGCACCTTGCCTTCGGTTTCGCCTTTCACCCACCGTCCCGCATCGATGAAGCGCCAGTCGGAGACATTGCCTCCGTCGCGCTCGGTGGCTGAAGGCCCGGCCACGACGTTGGCATAGCCGGCGGCCTTGCCGATCGCCTTGGCGTCATCGGAGAAGGCTTCCTGCAGCGCTACCACGTGTGGCTGACGGCCGCGCTGGCGCAGCCATGCCAGCCGCTCGCCAATCGATTCGAGCGCCGCCCCCCGGCCCCAGCGCACCGGCCAAGGCAGGCCTTCCACATTGTAGGTCATAACCGACAAAGGTGCCTGGGGATCGAGCGGGGGAAGCAGGGTGGCGGGGGCGGTATGGGCGGGTCCGCCTAGCGTCGCCGCCAGGACCACGCAGCCTGCAATGAAAATGGCCTTGTTCCGCACCGTGCCCTGCGTTCCCGATGCGACGGGATGGTCCGTCGCTTGCCAACATGACGCCGCGCGACGTGCGGGATCACATCAGCGCGCAGAAAAAATGCGTCTGTGGCTAGACGACGTGCTCGGGGTGCAAGGCGCAGTCAGCCTCGGTTTCGACCTGGATGGTGGGGTGGCCAATACCGAACCGGTGTTCCAGTTCGTGCGCCACGTTGTGGAGGAACACGTCTCCCGGATGACCCGCGGGCATGACGAGATGTGCGGTGAAAGCGGTCTCGGTGGTGCTCATGGGCCAGATGTGGAGGTCGTGCACGGCGGTCACGCCGGGCAGCGCGGCCAGCCAGGCACGCACCTCGGGCGGCTCGATCCCCTCGGGCACGCCAAGCAGGCCAAGCTTCACAGAATCGCGCAGCAGGCCCCAGCTGCCCCAGCCGATGATCGCGACGATGGCCAGGCTGGTGACCGGATCGATCCAAGCGGCGCCGGTCTTGGCGATAGCGAGGCCAGCCACGACCACGCCGGCGGAAACGGCGGCATCGGCGGCCATGTGAAGGAACGCGCCGCGCACGTTGAGGTCGCCTTTTCGGCCACGCATGAAGAGCAGCGCGGTGACGGTGTTGACCACGATCCCCACCGCGGCCACGGCCATTACCGTGCCGCCGGGAACGGGCTGCGGATCGGCCAGGCGGCGCAGGGTCTCGATGAGGATCGCCCCGAGCGCGATCCACAGCAGCGCGGCATTTATCAGCGCCGCCAGGATGGAGCTCGACTTCAGGCCGTAAGTGAACCGCTCCGACGGCGGCCGGGCGACCAGCACGCTCGCCCCCCAGGCGACGAGCAGGCCGAGAACGTCGCCGAGGTTGTGGCCGGCATCGGCGACGAGCGCCATCGATCCCGATGCGATGCCGTACCCAGCCTCGATCGCGACGAAGGCGGTGTTCAGTCCGACGCCGATGGCAAAGGCACGTCCGAACGAAGTCGGCGCGTGATCGTGGCCGTGCCCATCATGGCCGTGATCCCGGTGAGGCCCGGTTTCGACATGGTTTTCTGCGCTCATGAAGCGGGCCATTAGCGGGAGGGTACGGGTATGTCCCCTGCCTCGTTGTAAAAATGCCGCACTGCGGCAAAAAAAGGAGAAGCCGGGTATGGCGGGAATGCCCGCCGATCCAAGCATTTGAGCCCAAATTTGGAATAATCGGACGTTAGGCGTGCCTCCCGCGCAATCCTGTTTCAATTGTCACGATCTTGTCCCGGAACGCTCCCGGCGTTGTCAACGCATTGTCACATGAGGGGTGTTCTGGAGCGCCGCGGGCGTTTGTAGAAGCCCCCGCGAACATAGCTCTCACCTGCGATTCGCGGGGGGCAATCTCGACTTGGGTCACGGGTCCGGCAGCGCCGGAAAGATGGGGTTCACACGATGCAGCTGAAGTATTTCCTTGCCGCGAGCGCGGCCAGCCTTTCGATCGCATGCGGCCTGGCGACGCCCGTCGCCGCGCAGGAAACGACCTCGGGCATCCGTGGCACCGTCACCAACGCCGGCGCACCGGTCGCAGGCGCGACGGTAGAGGTCCTCAACACCGCCACCGGCGCGAAGACGACTGTCACCACCGGCGAAAACGGCGCGTTCGACGTCAGCGGCTTGCGTCCGGGTGGCCCCTATACCGTCTCGATCACCGCGCCGGGCTTCACCAGCACTCAGATCACCGACATCAACACCGTCGTCGCCCAGTCGTTCGAGCTGCCCATCGATCTCGCCACCGAGAGCGCCAGCAACGACCAGGTCATCGTCGTGACCGCCGGCCGCATTGCCGGTGCGCGTACGGTCTCGCAGGGTCCGGCAACGGTCCTTACCACCGAGCAGATCGCCAGCGTCGCCTCGGTCAACCGCGACATCCGCGATCTTTCGCGCCGCGATCCCTTCGCCCGCCTCGACGATTCGCCGAGCGGCGGCCGCGCGATCTCGTTCGCGGGTCAGAACGCGCGCTACAACAAGTTCTCGGTCGACGGCGTCGGCATCACCGACAGCTTCGGTCTCAACACCGACGGCCTGCCCAGCCGCCGCTCGCCTATCCCGTTCGACGCGATCGGCCAGTTCCAGGCAAAGGTTGCGCCGTTCGACGTGCGCGAAGGCAATTTCCAGGGCGGTTCGATCAATATCGTCCTGCGCTCGGGCACCAACGACTTCCAAGGCACCGGTTTCTACGCTTATTCGAGCGACGAACTCAGTGGCACGAAGACCAAGGCCGGCCCCGGCATCCCGACCGGAACGGTCACGCTGCCCAACTTCAAGTACCAGAACTATGGTGCGGAGCTGTCCGGCCCGATCATCAAGGACAAGCTGTTCTTCATGATCGCGGGTGAGCGCCTGCGTGCGAACCAGCCGATCGCCGAAGGGCCGATCGACAACAACGCCGGTACCGCAATCCCCTCGCTGACGCAGGCGCAGGTCGACACGATCAGCGGCATCGCCAAGTCGAAGTACAACTACGACACCGGCGGCGTCCTCAAGGGCAACAACGACCGCGACGACCGTCTCGTCGCCAAGCTCGACGCAAACATCTCCGACACCCAGCGCGCGTCGCTGACCTACACTTACGCCAAGGACGCGATCAATCTCGTCCAGAACGCGTTCACCACGCCGCCTCCGGGCCTCGGCCTTGCTTCCAACGCCTATGTCAGCAGCAACCGCCTGCACACCGGCGTCGCGCAGCTCAACTCGGACTGGAGCGACGAGGTTTCGACCGAAGTCCGCGGCTTCTACAAGGACTACGTGCGCGGCCAGGATCCGCTGCTCGGTCGCGGCTTCGCCCAGTTCCAGGTCTGCACCGCGCCGACTTCGGACCGCACCAACACGGGTGCCCCGACTTCGGCCAACATCAACTGCCCGTCGGGCTTCGCAACCGTCAGCTTCGGTCCGGACATTTCGCGCCAGACCAACGCGCTGAACGTCAAGAGCTACGGCGGCCTTGCCCAGATCCGCTACAAGCATGACGATCACGACCTGCGCATCTTCGCGGAGGTGTCGAACACTAAGACGTTCAACTCGTTCCTGCAGCGTTCGGCTGGCGACTACTACTTCGACTCGATCGCCGACTTCCAGGCCGGCAACGCGCAGCGCTTCCGCTACGGCAATGCCATCCCGACGCTGGTGCCCGAGGATGCGGCGGCAAACTTCCGCTATCAAGCTTACGTCTTCGGCATCCAGGACAACTGGCGCGTGAACGACATGCTGACCGTGAACTACGGCATGCGTTACGACCTGTACGGCGGCAACAGCCGTGCGGCGCTGAACCAGAACTTCGTCAACCGCTACGGCTTCCCGAACAACAAGTTCCTGTCGGGCCTCGGCATCTTCCAGCCGCGTCTGGGCTTCAACTTCAAGCCCACGCCCACGCTGTCGTTCCGCGGCGGCGTCGGCATCTTCGCGGGCGGCACGCCTGACGTCTATGTCTCGAACAGCTTCTCGAACACAGGTATCCTGACCAACGCCATCGAGATCCAGCAGGCGAACAACGGCACCTACACCGGCACCAACCTTCCCGCCGGCACCGGCGCCGCGGTCCTGACCAACGTCACCGGGACATCCATCCCGGCGGCCGCGAACAGCTACCTGCTGGCCGGAACGGTTTCGGCCAACTCGCCGACCAACGCCATCGATCCCGACTTCAAGATCCCGTCCCAGCTGCGTGCCACGCTCTCGGCGGACTGGCAGCCGGACGAGATGGGCCCGCTGGGCAGCGGATGGCAGTTCGGCGCCGACCTGTTCTATTCGGAAGTCCGCGATCAGGTTTTCTTCCAGGACCTGCGCGTTCGCGCCAACGGGCTGACTACGCCTGACGGCCGCTCGCGCTATACGCCGATCACCTCGTTCACCGACACCAACTCGGACCTGTTGCTCACCAACTCCAGCCAGGGCCGCAGCTACATCGCGGTTGCGCGGATCCGCAAGTCGTTCGACTTCGGCCTCGAGACCGGGCTGAGCTACACCTGGGAAGACATCAAGGACCGCAATCCGGCCACCTCGTCGACCGCGTCGTCGAACTATGCCGCGGGCGTCTCGCTCGATCCGAACGGCCCGGCCTACGGCATCTCGAACGACCAGGTGCGCAACGCGTTCAAGGCTGACATCAACTTCAACCACGCGTTCTTCGGTGACTACAAGACGAACCTCGGCATTTTCGGCGAAAGCCGCAACGGCCGTCCGTTCAGCTACACCTTCCGCGATCCGGCCTCGCGCTCGACCGTGTTCGGAACCATCGGTTCGGGCAGCCGCTACCTGCTCTATGTCCCGACCGGCCTGACCGATCCGAAGGTGTCGTTCGCCAACGCGACGGTGGCCCAGCAGTTCGATGCCTACATCAACTCGACGGGTCTGGGTAAGTATCGCGGGATGATCGCGCCGCGTAACGCGTTCACTTCGAAGTGGATCACGAAGGTCGACCTGCACTTCTCGCAGGAGCTCCCGACGTTCGTGGGCGATTCGCGCTTCACCTTGTTCGCCGACGTGGAGAACTTCACGAACCTGCTGAACAAGAACTGGGGCCAGACCCGCGAGTACGCGTTCCCCTACACCGTGGCTCCCGTCACTGTGCAGTGCCTGACCACCCCGGTGACGACCGGCACGGCGGCAACCTCGGCCCAGGTCGCGGCGAATGCCGGCCAGGCCTGCGCCCAGTACCGGTATGACGCGAACATCAAGGATTCGTCAGGCAACTTCGTGGCGCCCAGCGACACGATCTATCCGAAGCAGTCGCTCTACACGATCCGGATCGGCGCGCGGATCAGCTTCTGATCGCAGCCGCTTCGGCGAAGAATTGGGGCGGGGGAACTTCGGTTCCCCCGCCCTTTTTCTTGCCGGAGTCTCGCGCCCGGCAACTTGCGTCTCAATAGACGCAGGCGTCCATGCCGTCGCCGCGCACGACCCGGCTGTTGGCGGCGATCGCGTTGCCGTGGCGGCGGGTAAAGCCGCTGGCTCCGGTCACCGCGCGCTTTTTCGGCGCGGGGAGGGCGGCCGCGATACGCGCGGCCTCAACCCGGGTCAGGCTTGCCGCGCTCTTCCTGTAATAGCGCTGCGCGGCCGCCTCGACGCCGTAAGTGCCGATCCCGGTCTCGGCCACGTTGAGATAGACCTCCATGATCCGGCGCTTGCCCCAGACGTTCTCGATCAGCAGCGTGAACCAAGCCTCCAGACCCTTGCGGAGATAGCGGGTCCAACCGGTGCCCTGCCACAGGAACACGTTCTTGGCGGTTTGTTGGCTGATGGTTGAGCCGCCGCGCAGGCGGCCGCCGCGGGCATTGCGTTCGGCCGCCCGCTGGATAGCGTCGCGATCGAAGCCGTCGTGGCTGCAGAACTTGGCATCCTCGCCCGCGATAGCCGCATCGACCATCGTGCGGTCGATGTCGGACAGGCTGGTCCAGTCCTTGGTGATGCCGTTGGCGTCCATCAGCATCGTTGCGGTGATGGGAACGGGCACGAACTTGTAAAGCAGCGTGAACCCTACGCTCAGCGCCAGGAACCAGATGATGAGCCGCCCGACGAACCAGCCGACGCGGTAGCCGGAAGAGTGGGATTTCTTGGGGCGGGATGGTCGAAGATTAAGGGCCATGCCACCGGTTAGCGCGGCATGGCCCCTTCGTCATGCGTCAGTTGCAGGCTCAGGCGATGGCGAGGTGCATCTGCTGGAGGAGGAGCGCGGTATCGTGGCCGGCCACGTCGTGGAACAACGCTCCGGCGCCCGAAGCATGGCTCGCCGCAGCGCCGCCGTCGTAATCGGCCACGCCCAGAAGGGTTACCGAACCGCCCTTGCTCATCTGCAGGACGGTGTCGGTCTTCCCGTCACCGTTGACGTCGCCGTGCGTCTCGTTCCGCACGCCTACGCCGTCGGCGAATACCAGGCTGTCGAGCCCGGACTGTAAATCGGTGATCGTGTCGTCACCGAAGCCGAGACCGCTGAAATCGAACACGTCGGCTCCGTCGCCGCCGATCAGGATATCCACCCCGCGCCCACCGACAAGCAGGTCGTTGCCTGCGCCGCCGTTCAACGTGTCGTCGCCGTTGTCGCCATAGAGGCTGTCGTTGTCGGCCATGCCGAACAGCGCGTCATTACCGTTGTTTCCGTGGAGCACGTCGTTGCCGGAACCGCCGCGAACGGTGTCGTTGCCATTGTTGCCTGAAAGCGAATTGGCGGTGGCGTCGCCGTTCACCGCGTCGTCGCCGTTGCCGCCGTCGTGCGGCGATTCCACCTTCATCAACAGGAGCTGGCCTTTCTCGACCGTGGCCGGATCGCCGGTGGCCGCGTGAACCTGGGCATCGAGCAGGTAGGCGCGGATATCGGCAGTCCCGAAGATCGAGGTAACGTCGATTACGCCAGACGATTCCTCGTCCTGGGTGATGAAGCCAGCCGATCCCGGAGCGAACTGGGCGGGGTCGAAGGTCGAGATGGCATTCAGCGTGTCATGGGCGATGTCATATTCCCACACGCGGGCGATGTAGCTCTGGTTGCCCGGATCTTCCTGCAGGATCACCTTGCCGTCGGCGACGGTGATGTTGTCGAACATCTTCTGGCCTTCGGACCCGTCCAGCACGGCGACGATGGTGCCGCCTAGTTCGGGGTGGGCGATGTCGGTGAAGGTTGCTTGATACAGCCGCGAATTGCCGGTGAAGCTGTTGGTGGTGGTGAAGTAGAGCACATTGGGGTTGTCAGGGTCCCAGGCGCTGTCCTCGGGGCGCAGGAAGGTGGTCACGCCCTCGCTGACGCTTTCCGCCTCTATCTGTGCGCCCGTCAGATCGCTGACGTTGCCGTTCGGTCCCAACTGGTCGAGCGTGAACGAGCCTGAAACCGCAGTCCCGTTTGTTTCCGCGGACATGCCGGCGACCTTGATCCCGTAGAAGGCTCCGCCGCTTAGGCCGGCCTGTTCGATCTCGCTGCCGCCGGCCTGCTTGTCGCCAACATAGATGTAGACCTGGCCACCCGTGCCGTCGTCGGTCATCGCGACGATGGTCTTGTCCTGCGCCAAAGGATTGGCGGTCAGGTTCTCGAACGACATGTTGCCGAGGAACGGCAGCTCATAGGCGGTGCCGGCGTGCTCGCCGCTGATAATGGTTGCGACCGCGCGACCTTCGACGCCGCTTTCCTCGCCGGTAAGATAGATGCGTGCCTCGGTTCCGAGCCCGCTGGCGGGGTTGAGGAATGCGGTCGGCTGGGCGAGATCACCCGAACAAAAGCGGCTGAAGGCAAGCGTGCCGGGCGCATACGCGTCGGCCGCGTCGTTCCAGACATTGAGGGACTTGATCGCATCGTCGCCGCTCAGGACCGCGAGGGTCGCTTTGTCGATCACGATGCGGTCTATGAACGAGCCGATCGACCCATGGTCGCGAAGCACGCCCGCAATTCCGCCCAATTCGTGATTAACGATCACGGTCACGGTGCCGTCGCCGTTGTCGAACGCGCCGATGCCGTCGGGAATGCCCGCGAAAATTCCGGTCGTGCTGCCCGGCAGGGCATCGCCCACCGTCAGGATCGAAGTGAAGCTGACATTCGGCTCGAGGGCCAGGAGATAGGGGTCGGTCGTCGTCGAAGGTCCGATAGGCATCGCGCGTTCCTTTCGCTGGAGTCGCGCGAATGCCTACCGGGCGGATGCGTCGCCCGGGCTACAGATTGGTGACGGTTTGGGGACACTCCTCACGATACGGGCCGCGCCCCTCCTGGCCTTCGTGCGGCCCGGAGCAGGGTCGACCGGATCGTGATTCAGCCAGCGGCGAGGGGGATCAGGCGTTCCCCGGCGATGCGCTGCATCGCCTTCTGCAGCTTCTCGAAGGCGCGAACTTCGATCTGACGAACGCGCTCGCGGCTGACGTTGTAGACCTGGCTCAGTTCCTCAAGCGTCTTGGGCTCTTCGGACAGGCGCCGGTCGGTCAGGATATGGCGCTCACGCTCATTGAGGACGTCGAGCGCCTCGCCCAGCATTTCGTGCCGCATCACGGTTTCCTGCGCCTCGGCCACGGTCTCGTCCTGGAGCGGGCCGGTGTCGGCCAGCCAGTCCTGCCATTGCCCGTCGCCATCCTCGCGCATGGAGACGTTGAGCGACGCGTCGCCGCCCATCATCATCCGGCGGTTCATGTTGACGACTTCCTGCTCGGGCACGCCCAGCGTGGTCGCGATCGAACGGACGTCCTCGGGATGCAGGTCGCTGTCCTCGAAAGCCTCGAGGTTTTTCTTCATCCGGCGAAGGTTGAAGAACAGCTTCTTCTGCGCCGCGGTCGTCCCCATCTTCACGAGACTCCACGAACGGAGGATGAATTCCTGGATCGACGCCTTGATCCACCACATGGCGTAGGTCGCCAGGCGGAAGCCGCGATCGGGCTCGAACTTCTTTACGCCCTGCATCAGGCCGATGTTGCCTTCCGAGATCAGCTCGCTGACCGGCAGGCCATAGCCGCGGTAACCCATGGCGATCTTCGCCACGAGTCGCAGATGGCTGGTAACCAGCTGTGCCGCGGCCTCGGGATCCTGGTGTTCGGCGTAACGCTTGGCGAGCATGTACTCACGCTCAGGCGTAAGCAGCGGAAACTTGCGGATTTCCGAGAGATAACGATTGAGCGAAGCCTCGCCGCCGAGGGCTGGCATGCTGGGAAGATTGCTCTTGTCACTCACCTGAACTGAACCGTCCTTTCAACGTCGATCCTGTTATTGCCGCAACCTTTAGCAAGCATCGCGGCGGAGGACCACATAGGGTTTCTATTTGCAACCCATCTAGATATTGCCGTCTCAACTCGAGCCGGCCACCCCGGGAGTTGAACCGCCCAATCCTTCGATCAGTTCCCGCATGTCGGCAGGCAGGTCGCTGGAAAAGGCAAGCCGCTCGCCAGTCGTCGGGTGGAGAAATCCGAGCCGCGCGGCATGAAGTGCCTGGCGGCGGAACCCGAGCGTGGAGAGCAAGGGGCGGAGGCGGGGGGGAATGCGTCCATAGACAGGGTCTCCCAATAGCGCATGACCGATTGACGCAAGCTGAACCCGGACCTGGTGCGTCCGTCCGGTTTCCAGCCGGCACTCGATCAGCGCCGCCGAATCGAGGCGCTGCAACGTGCGATAGTGAGTTACGGCATGCTTGCCCTTGCCTTCATCGACGAGCGCCATCTTTTTCCGGTCGAAGGTCGAGCGGGCGATATGTCCGCGGATCGTGCCCGAGGGAGGCGCAGGATGGCCACCGCACACCGCGAGGTAGGCGCGCTCAATTGAATGGTCGGCAAACTGCGCCGCGAGCCCTTCGTGCGCGGCGTCGGTCTTGGCCACGACGAGAAGGCCGGAGGTATCCTTGTCGATCCGATGGACGATGCCGGGCCGCGCCACTCCGCCGATGCCTGATAACTGGCCGGCACAATGGTGGAGAAGCGCGTTCACCAACGTTCCGTCGAGATTTCCCGCCGCGGGATGGACGACCAAGCCGGCCGGTTTGTCGACCACGATGAGGTCGGAGTCCTCGTAAGCGATGACGAGCGGAATATCTTGCGGCCGCGCCTCGGCTTCGACCGTTGCCGGTACGACGATCCGCCATGGCGTTCCCGCCGCGGGCTTGAGCGAGGCCTGGCTCGCGGTCTTGCCCGCGACATAAATCCGCCCCACGCCGAGGAGCGCCTTGACCCGCTCGCGCGACAGGCCGCTAGCCTCCGCCAGGGCCTTGTCGAGGCGCTCGCCGCCGTTTTCGAAGGTGCCTTCGAGAACGCGTTCGCCCGAATTGATGCTTTTGTCGGCCCCCATCGCATCCCCCATGATATGCATGTGGGCATGACGGTGACAGTGACAAGTAGCTTGATCGAGGAACTGCGGCGGCTGGCGGCCCAGTCGGCGCCCGAGGAGTGCTGCGGGCTGTTGCTGGGGGACGAGCCATTGGCGGTGGCACAGTCCTGCGCCAACGTATCGGACGAGCCGCGCCGCCGGTTCGAGATCGACCCGGTCGCCCTGATCGCGGCCCACAAGGCCGAACGCGCAGGTGGGCCCCGGCTCGCCGGATATTTCCACTCGCATCCCGAAGGCCCGGCCGAACCGTCCTTCACCGACCGCGCGCTCGCCAGTGGGGACGGGCGGGTGTGGGCGATAGTCGGAGCGGGCGAGGTCCGCTTCTGGCGTGATGGCGCAGGCGGGCTTGAACTGCTTTCCACCGTCGTCACTGATGGTTAAGGGCTGGCGGGCGCGCGCCGCGGCGCTCCGATCTCCTGCTCCCAGCGAAAGTGCCTGAATGAACACCGATCTGCCCGACAGCACCTCCGGCCTCGAACTCGCCAGCCTTCTTTGCTCGCGCCTGTGCCACGATCTGCTGAGCCCGGTGGGCGCACTGTCCAACGGTCTGGAGCTGCTCGCGGACGAGAAGGATCCGGAGATGCGCAAGCGCTGCTTCGAGCTGCTCGAGCAGAGCGCGAAGGCGAGCGCGGACAAGCTGAAGTTCTTCCGCCTGGCGTTCGGCGCGGCGGGGGGTTTCGGCGAGATGGTCCCCGTGGCCGAGCCGCGCGCTCTCGTCGATGCGCTGGCGGGTGGGCGGATTACCGTGAACTGGGCGCTGGCTGGCGATGCGCTGCCCAAGCCGGCGGTAAAGACACTTTTGAACCTCTCGATGATCGGGATCGAGGCGCTGGTGCGCGGGGGCACGCTCGATATCGGGGCGGAACTGCGCAGCGGAGCAAGCGAGATCGTCATTCGCGCGGCAGGCCCGCGCATCGCCTTCGATCCCACCGTGGGTCAGGCCCTCGACGGAACGCTGCCGGCGGAGCAGCTTTCCAGCCGTACCGCACCCGCCGCGATGCTTCACCAGCTTGCCGCGCACCATGGCGGCGGCGTGCAATATGCGCTGAGCGAAGAGGCGCTGGTGATGGGCGCGGTCCTGCCGCAAGGCTGAGCAAAGGCGCGGGGGAGATTGGGCCATGGACGAACTGGTGACCCGAGAGAACCTTTCGCCCAACTGCAACGACCGGGCGTTGCCGGTCTCGCTCGTCGTCCTTCATTATACCGGCATGCCGACCGCGGCCGAGGCGGAGGCGCGGCTGTGCGACCCCACCGCTGGCGTTTCCGCGCACTACCTTATCGAAGAGGACGGGACGGTCGTGCGGCTCGTTCCCGAAGATAAGCGCGCCTGGCACGCCGGCAAGAGCTTCTGGCGCGGGCTGAACGACATCAATTCGGCCAGCATCGGGATCGAACTGGTCAATCCGGGGCACGAGTGGGGCTATCGCCCCTTTCCCGACGCGCAGATGGAGGCGCTCGTCCCGCTGCTGGCGCGGATCGTGCGCGTCCACGACATAGCGCCCGCCAATGTCGTCGGCCACTCTGACGTCGCCCCAGCGCGCAAGGACGATCCCGGCGAACTGTTCGACTGGCCGCTGCTCGGCCGGCTGGGGCTGGCGCTGGAAACGCCCGCGGCGCGGCTCGACCCGCTGTGGACCGATGCGGCGTTCCTGCTCGCGCTTGAACGGTTCGGCTATGACGTGACCGAAGGGCGCGCGGCGGTGCGCGCGTTTCAGCGCCGCTTCCGTCCGGCCAAGCTCGATGGCGAGATCGACGGCGAGATCCGCGCGATCCTGTTCGCGCTGCTGTTGGACCGCGACGAGGGGCGTGCTAGGTAGTGCGCGCCAGGGGGCCGGGCAGCCGCGTCGTCTTCTTCTGAAGATGCCGAGGAAAGTCCGGGCTCCACGAAACAAGGGTGGCGGGTAACGCCCGCCGGGTGTGCGGCCTTCGGGCCAGAGCGCCAAGGGAAAGTGCCACAGAGAGCAGACCGCCGAACCGGTTCGACCGGAGGCAAGGGTGAAAGGGTGCGGCAAGAGCGCACCGCGCCTGCGGCAACGCAGGCGGCACGGCAAACCCCACCCGGAGCAAGGCCGAATAGGGGCGGCGCGCTGGTTCGCGAGAGCCGGCAGAGGTGTTTCTCCTCGACCGCCCGGGTTGGCTGCTTGAGCGCACGGAGCAATCCGTCGCCTAGAGGAATGGCTGCCGGCGCCGCCGCGTCCCAGGATACGGGCGGTGTCACAGAACCCGGCTTACAGGCCCCCTGGCATATTCGCCCGCCCCTTCGCTGCAGAGATTCTTCAGTCGCGGTCGATGATCGCCCGAACCGCATGCACTTCCAGCTTCAAGGTCGAATCTTCGGCCCCGTTGCCGGCCTGCCTGATCCGGGCGCGGTAGAGATCGGCCATCTTCTCATGGACCCGCTGGACGTCCAGCCGGTCGGCGCGCGCCGCTTCGGCAAGCTCCTCCTCCAGGCGCCGCTTGAAATACTCCGTATCCTCAAGTCCCATGGCATCCTCCTAGTAGGGTTCATGCACGCAACAAAAGTCTGGATCGGACAGCCTGTATGCCACGCTGGTCGCGCCGATACCTTATCAGATGTTGCATTGCGGGTCTTGGGCGATGAGGCCGGTTCAGGATCCTGATGCAGCCTCATCGGCGATCGTCAGCGGAATCTTGAGATAGCGCACCCCATTCGCTTCGGCTTCGGGCAAGCGTCCAGCACGCACGTTGACCTGGATCGATGGCAGGAGGAGGCGCGGCGCGCTGAGCGTGGCATCGCGCGCCTGTCGCATCGCCACGAAATCGTCCTCGCTGACCCCGTCATGCACGTGAACGCTGTTCTTGCGCTGCTCCTCGACGGTCGTTTCCCAGCGATAGTCGTCGCGCCCCGGGGCCTTGTAGTCGTGGCACATGAACAGGCGCGTTTCGGGCGGCAGGGCAAGCACGTGGCGGATCGAGCGATAGAGTTGGCGGGCGTCCCCGCCGGGAAAATCGGCGCGGGCGGTGCCGTAATCCGGCATGAACAGCGTGTCGCCGACGAACGCGGCGTCGCCGATCAGGTAGGCGACATCGGCCGGTGTGTGGCCGGGTACGTGCATCACCACGATCTCCATGGATCCCACGTTGAAGCGCTCGCCATCCGCCAGCAACCGATCGAAGTCCGATCCGTCGGTCTTCATTCCTTCCAGCGCAAAGATGGGGCGGAAAATCTTCTGCACTTCCCGGATGTGCTCGCCGATGCCGATCGGCGCGCCGGTCCGCGCCTTGATGTAAGGCGCGGCCGACAGGTGATCCGCGTGGGCGTGGGTTTCGAGGACCATCGCGATGTTCCATCCGCCATCGCGGGCGGCGGTCAGGATGCTGTCGGCCGAGCGCACGTCGGCGCGGCCGCTGGCGCCGTCAAAGTCGAGCACCGGGTCGATCACCACCGCCTGATGTGTCGCCGGATCGCCGACGAGATAGCTGATCGTGTTGGTCGGTTCGTCGAAAAACGCGCGGATAACGGGTTTGCTGTCCATGGGGAACTCCTTTGCGGCTTGACAATATATCTAGGAATGCTAATTTAGCAACAGCCGATATACAACTTCGGAGAATGGAACCGCGATGTTGGTTGAAATGGACCCGATCACCTTCGAACGCCACGCCGCGTCGGTTGCGGCGCTGCTGAAGGCGATGGGCAATACCCGGCGGCTGATGCTGCTGTGCAAGCTGGCTGAGCATGGCGAATTGAACGTGAGCGATCTCGCTTCCACGCTTTCGCTGTCGCAGTCGGCGTGTTCGCAGCATCTGGCGAAGATGCGCGACGAGGGCCTCGTGGCCTTCCGGCGCGAGCGCCAGACGCTGTGGTACCGGATCGCCGATCCGCGGACCGAGGCCCTTCTGGCCGACCTCTACAAACTTTACTGCAAGGACTGATTCGATGCCGAATTCATCGCTTACTTCGATCTCTCCGGCCCGGGCGCAGCAACTGGTCCGCTCCGGAGCCACATTGGTGGATATCCGCGATCCCGACGAGCACGCCCGCGAACGAATTCCTGGCGCCGTCAGCGTTCCGCTCGCCCGGCTCGATCGGCTTCCTGCCGGCCCGGTCGTGTTCCACTGCCGATCGGGCATGCGCACGAATGCAAATGCCAGCCGGCTGGCCGCGGCCTCGGCCGGCGCGCCCTGCCACGTGATCGAAGGTGGTCTCGATGCTTGGCGCAAGGCCGGCCTGCCGGTCACTGCCGACAGGTCGCAGCCGCTGGAACTGATGCGCCAGGTCCAGCTTGTCGCTGGTGGGCTTGTCCTGCTCGGCGTCATCCTCGGCTTTCTTGTCGCACCGGCTTTCTTCGGCCTGGCGGCGTTCGTCGGCGGCGGCTTGATGATGGCTGGCGCCACCGGTTGGTGTGGAATGGCGAACTTGCTGCGAACGATGCCGTGGAACCGCCGCGCCGGCACAATCTGACGCTCGAAGGATATCGTTGATGACCGTCGCCACCATCCTTCTCGCGCTGCTTGCCGGTAGCCTGATCGGCCTTGTCCTCGGCCTCGTGGGCGGAGGCGGGTCGATCCTGGCGGTCCCGCTGCTCGTCTATGTCGTGGGGGTGGGATCGGCGCATGCGGCGATCGGCACGGCGGCGGTCGCGGTCGCGGCGAACGCGGCGGTCGGTCTTGTCGGCCATGCCCGGGCCGGGCGGGTCAAGTGGCGCTGCGCGCTGGTGTTTGCGGCTGCGGGCGTCGTCGGCGCGGCGATCGGCTCGGAAATCGGCAAGGCATTCGACGGCAAGCGGCTGCTGATGCTGTTCGGGATCCTGATGGTTGGGGTAGGCCTGTCGATGCTGCGCAAGCGCCGCTCGGTCGAGGCTCCCGACGTGCGCCTGACCCGTGAATCAGCCGGTGCGCTGATCCCGCGCCTCGTCCCGATCGGGCTGGGCGTCGGTCTGGCCGCGGGCTTCTTCGGGATCGGCGGCGGCTTCCTGATCGTCCCCGGGCTGATCGCCGCCACGGCGATGCCCCTGACCGTGGCGGTCGGCACATCGCTCGTGGTGGTCACCGCGCTCGGCCTGACCACCGCGACTTCGTACGCCCTGTCATTCTTCGTCGACTGGGCATTGGTGGGCGTTCTGCTCGTGGGCGGAGTCGCAGGCGCAGCCGCCGGTATTGCGCTTGGTCGCCGGCTTGCCGCTCAGAAGGGCTTGCTCGAAAAGATTTTCGCGTTCGTGGTGATCGTGGTCGGAGTGTACGTCACCGTCCGCGGCTTCACCGGCTGAACCCGGCAGCCCTCCCGCGATCAGGGTCGTCCGATGCTGTGGTAGTGGAAGCCGGCGGCGCGGACCTCGTCGGGGTCGTAGACGTTGCGCAGGTCGACCAGCAGCGGGGTTGCGACGAGCGCCTTGAGCCGGGCCAGATCGAGGGCGCGGAACGCGTCCCATTCGGTGACGAGCACGATCGCGTCGGCGCCTTGCGCGGCGGCGTAGGTGTCGCTCGCCATGGCGACACCCGGCATCATCGCCTGTGCGACCTCCATTCCTTCGGGATCGTAGCCGACCACCTCGATCCCGGCGTCCTGCAGCGCGGTGGCGATCGCCAGGCTGGGCGAATCGCGCATGTCGTCGGTGTTCGGCTTGAAGGTCAGGCCGAGCAGGGCGACCTTGCGCCCGCGCGGATCGGCGATCCCGGCCTTGGCCATCGCCTCGATCACCTTGCGCCCCATCGCGCGCTTGCGCGCATCGTTGACCTGGACCACCGCCTCGACGATCCGCACCGGGCTGCCGAAATCCTCGGCGGTCTTGAGCAGCGCCAGCGTGTCCTTGGGAAAGCAGCTGCCCCCGTAACCCGGGCCGGCGTGAAGGAACTTGGCGCCGATCCGGTTGTCGAGCCCGATCCCGCGGCTGACGTCCTGGACGTCGGCGCCGACTTCCTCGCACAGGTCGGCCATCTCGTTGATGAAGGTGATCTTGGTCGCGAGGAAGGCGTTGGCCGCGTACTTGATGAGCTCCGCGGTCCGCCGCCCGGTGAACATGATCGGCGAGCGGTTGAGGAACAGCGGCCGGTAGATCTCGCGCATGACGTCGCGCGCGGCCTCGCTCTCGGCGCCGATCACGATCCGGTCGGGGCGCTTGAAGTCTCCGATCGCCGCGCCTTCGCGCAGGAACTCGGGGTTGGACACGACCGCCACGGTGTGCGCGGTGCCGGCCTCGCCGATGATCCGTTCGACCTCGTCGCCGGTCCCGACCGGCACGGTCGACTTGGTCACGACCACCGTGTCGCCCGTCAGGTGCCCGGCGATCTCCGCGGCGGCGCCATAGACGTACGAGAGGTCGGCATGGCCGTCGCCGCGCCGCGCCGGCGTACCCACCGCGATGAACACCGCCGCGGCGCCATCCACCCCGGCGGCAAGGTCGGTGGTGAAGCGCAGCCGTCCGGCCGCGGCGTTCTTGTGGACCAGCTCGGCCAGACCCGGCTCGTAGATCGGCATCCGGCCACCCTGCAGCGCCTCGATCTTGGCAGGATCCTTGTCGATGCAGACCACGTCGTGGCCGAAATCGGCAAAGCAGGACCCCGAAACGAGACCGACATAGCCGGACCCAACCACCGCAATCTTCACGCCGCATCTCTCCCGGCAGTACTACCCCGCGCGCCGTTAGACGCGCTCGCCGTGATATACCAGCGCTGGTCGCCCTCCAGCGCGAGGCAGGTCAGGCGCCCGCTCTTGTAGGCTCCGGTATCGATACCGATGCGGTTGGGCATCTCCTCGACGTCGTCGCAGATGGTGTGGCCATGGACGACGATGCATCCGTGATCGCGCGAATCCTCGATGAACATCTCGCGAATCCAGCGCAGGTCCGACTGGCTCTGGTCCGCCAGCGGGACGCCGGGCCGGATGCCCGCGTGGACGAACAGGTAATCGCCAATGGTCACGCTGTCTTCGAGTGATTCGAGATAGGCGACATGCTCGGCAGGGACGATCTGCGGCATCCGTTGCTGCAACTCCTCGA
The DNA here is from genome assembly GCF_042652045.1 of Novosphingobium tardum. Taxonomy (NCBI): domain Bacteria; kingdom Pseudomonadati; phylum Pseudomonadota; class Alphaproteobacteria; order Sphingomonadales; family Sphingomonadaceae; genus Novosphingobium; species Novosphingobium tardum. The sequence continues at coordinate 1,092,509 of NZ_JBHSDR010000003.1, forward strand.
GCGACAGGCTTTGATATTCGGCCAGCCCGATCGGATAGCTCAGCAAGGTCTCCCTTCCGCCGAAGCGGAGGAAGTGGCGCAGCGTCTCCACCTTGTCGAAACTCTTTAGGAACATCTCCTCGTGATTGCCTGCCAGAACGCGCAGCGGCCGCCGCTGCGCCCACGCGCGGGCGGCATCAATCACCCCTGCGCTGTCGGGGCCGCGGTCGATCAGGTCGCCGAGCAGGACGACAGTGGTCGACGCAGGCCCGCGGCGGGCGTCGTCCTCCTCGATCTGCTCGATCATTTCGGAGAACAGGTCGAGCCGGCCGTGGATATCGCCGATAGCATAGACCCGCTCGCCCGGCGGCACGGCGGGTGCGGCGGCGCGAAGTCGCGGAGAGAGATAGTTTCGAAAACGGCGGATCATCTGCGGTCAATCGGCTCCGGACGCGGTTCGGGTCGGATTATCGGGAAAACCATCGCGGCAATCCACAAATGACGCCGCTTGTTCCCGCATGACGCGCCGACCCTGAACCGGTGATGTGCAAATGCCACGCCCATAGCGCGATGTGCGGCGGACCGATAATTTTTTCTTGTGCGATGCAGCATCGGCATGCACGATAACTGCGCTTTGCCGAGGATCGTCCACTACCACGAGACGACCCGGCGCTGCGCAGGTGGGACGACGCGTCAACGTTTAAGGGAATTTGACATGCGCACGTCCAACACGGGCCTCAACGCCCGCCTCATCGCCGCGACGATGCTCGCCGGCCTCGCTTTCGTTTCCTCGCCGGCTTTCGCTGACGAGACCGATCCGCCCAGCGACTTCACCTTCTCGGGCTACGTCCAGGGTGTCAGCGACTACCGCTTCCGCGGCCTTTCGCTGTCGGGCGGCGATCCAGCCATTCAGGGCTCGATCAACCTCAATCATTCCAGTGGCTTCTATGTCGGCACCTGGGCATCCAGCCTGGAGCAGGACGCGGCCGACGTTTACGGCTCGACCGAGCTCGACCTCTACGGCGGCTGGACCGGCGAAGTCACATCAGGCCTCACCGCCGACGTCGGGCTGCTGTACTACGTCTATCCCGCCGGCGGTTCGGGCAAGGGCAACTACTTCGAGCCTTACGCCTCGCTGACGGGCGCGGTCGGCCCCGCCACCGCCAAGGTCGGCGTCGCCTACGCACCGAGTCAGGATTCGCTCGGCAATGACGACAACCTCTATGTCTATGGCGAACTGGGTGCGGGCATTCCCAACACCCCGATCTCGTTGGCGGCGCACCTCGGCTATGCCGACGGCGTGCAGTCTCCCGACCGCCTGACCGGCAAGGGCACGGGCGGCGGCTTCGACTATTCGCTGGGCGCGACCTACAACATCACGCCCAAGTTCTCGGTCGGCGCCAGCTACGTCGGCGTCGACGGCAACAAGATCGATTCGTTCTCGGACGACACGGTCGTGGCGACGGTCAAGCTGGCGTTCTGACGCCACCAGGGTCGCGCGCATTCGGGGCGGTCGGCAGTGCCGGCCGCCCTTTTGCATCGCCCGGCCCGCGTGCTAAGCGCTCCCCATCCCGGCACCAGGTCGGGCGGAGCGCCGGGTGACCAAATTCCTTCATACCATGATCCGGGTTACCGACCCGGACGCGACCATCGCGTTCTTCAAGCTGATCGGGCTGGAGGAAGTGCGCCGCTTCGATAGCGAGGCCGGTCGCTTCACGCTGATCTTCCTCGCGGCGCCAGGCGAAGAGGGGGTCGCGGAGGTCGAACTGACGCACAACTGGGATCCGGAGGAATATACCGGCGGCCGCAATTTCGGTCACCTCGCCTACCGCGTCGACGATATCTACGCGACGTGCCAGCGGCTAATGGACAACGGCGTCACCATCAATCGACCGCCCCGCGACGGACACATGGCATTCGTGCGCAGTCCCGACGGAATTTCGGTCGAACTGCTCCAGGACGGAAATCTGCCGCCGCAGGAACCCTGGGCCAGCATGCCCAATACCGGCGTCTGGTGAACTAGCTGGCGGCCGCGGTCGTCACAGGCCGCGCGCTGCGCAGTACCGCGAAGCCGGCCAGCGCCGACAGCAGCGACCCGGCCAGAACGCCGAGCTTGGCCTCTTCGACAAGTTGCGGGTGGCTGGGAAAGGCCAGCGCGCCGATGAACAGGCTCATGGTGAAGCCGATTCCGCACAGCAGCGCCATGCCCCACAGTTGCTGCCAGCTTGCTCCCGCCAGTTTTCCGCTTTCGCCCAGACGCTCGGCCACGATCAGCGTGCCGAAGATTCCGGCCTGCTTGCCTACGACAAGGCCCAGCGCGATGGCCAGCGGCAGCGGATCGGCAAAGGCGCCCACCCCCGTGCCGGCGAGTGAAACCCCGGCGTTTGCCAGCGCAAACAGGGGAACGATCAGGAATCCGTTCCACGGAACCAGTGCGTGCTCCATCCGCAGCAGCAGCGAATCGCCGCTCTTGCGCCCCACGCGCACTGGGATGGTGAGGGCCGCAGCCACTCCGGCGATCGTGGCGTGAACGCCCGAATTAAGCACGGCATACCACAGCAGCGTCGCGAGAATCACATAGGGAAGCGCGCGCTCCACTCTCATCCGGGCAAGGCCGATCATCGCAACCAGGATGACGAGCGATGCGATAAGCCAGGTCCCGTCGATCCGCGCGGTATAGGCAAGCGCGATGATCAACACCGCGCCCAGATCGTCGACGATCGCGACGGTCAGCAGGAACAACCGTATCGACGGCGGGATGCGCTTGCCCAGCAGGGCCAGCACGCCCATCGCGAAGGCGATGTCCGTCGCGGCTGGTATCGCCCACCCCCGGTGGAGTTCCGGATGCGCGCGGGTAATTAGCAGATAGACAGCCGCCGGGACGGCCATACCCGCCGCTGCCGCCACCACCGGAAGCCGTCGCGCCGCAGCGTCGGCCAAGGCGCCCGTCACGATCTCGCGCTTGATCTCGAGGCCGACGACGAAAAAGAACACCGCCATCAACCCGTCGTTTATCAAGGCATGGACGGTGTTGAGGCGGGCAATCGGGACGATGGCCAGCGGATCATGGAACAGCGCATGGTAATCGTGCGCCAACGCCGAATTTGCGAGGCCCAGCGCGACAAGGGTAACCGCCATCAAGAGGACGCCGGGCGCGGCTTCGCTATGTGCCAGCGCGCGCAGCCGTGGCGACAGGGCAAGGCGTCGCCGCCGGCTCACCGGATGTCGAGGGCAGCGTTCCGCCCGCTTGAAAAATAACGGATAAGGCTCATGAGTCGAGGCAGTCAAAGAATGTAACGCGCGTTGCATGCGCAGGGTCAAGGCGATAGTCTGGCCGAGTCGCAATGGCCACAATGCGCCGCCGGGGCAAGCGGAAGGGGACAGGCCCCGACCGCGCGGCGCGCAGCACGGGCCGGTCTGGGGGAACTGCCGGCTTGGTCGTGCTGTGGGGTTACTCGCTCTTCCAATGGCTGGAGCTTGTCCAACGCGAACTGCTTCTGTTCGCGGCGGCCTGGTTCGTCCTGGGTGCGCTGGACGAGGTCGTCGTCGACTTGACCTGGCTTGGCCTGCGCTTGCGCGGTCGCGGTCGGGCCGAGGTCCTGGTGGGGGATGACAGTGCCGAACTGACAGGTCCCGCCGCTGTGCTGGTACCGACCTGGCGTGAAGCGGCAGTGATCGGCGCCATGATCGAGCATTGCCGGACGAGCTGGCCCCAGAAGGCCTTGCGCATTTACGTGGGCTGTTACTGCAACGATCCCGGAACCCTGTCGGCGGCGATCGAAGGTGCGGGCGACGATCCCCGCGTTCGCATAGTGGTCCATGAAGCCCTGGGTCCCACGACGAAGGCCGATTGCCTCAACCGCCTCTACACCGCGCTTTGCGCTGACGAGGAGCGAGGGGGCGAGGCGGCCCGCAGCGTGATCCTTCACGATGCTGAAGACATGGTCCATCCCGCGGCTCTGGCCCTGATGGACCGCCACCTCGTTACCGCGGATTTCGTGCAGCTTCCGTGCTCCCCGTGCCGCAGTCGAGCTCGCGGTGGATCGCAGGGCACTATGGCGACGAATTCGCCGAAGCGCATGGGAAGGCATTGGTTGTTCGCGATGCGTTAGGCGCGGGGATTCCCGCCGCCGGCGTAGGCTGCGGCTTCACCCGCGCCGCGCTGGGCCGGATCGAGGCCGTCCGCCGAAGCCATGGCGAGACAGGGCCGTTCGCCGCCGAATGCCTGACAGAGGACTATGAACTGGGTCTGCTGATCGGGGAACTCGGCGGCCGCAGTCGCTTCGTGCGGGCGCGCTGCACCAACGGCGATCTCGTCGCGACGCGCGAGCTCTTTCCATCGGACCTCGGCGTGGCCGTTCGTCAGAAGACGCGCTGGATGCACGGTATCGCCTTTCAGGGCTGGGACCGGCTGGGCTGGCGCGGCCGGCCGGTGGAGCGCTGGATGCGTATGCGCGACCGACGCGGGCCGCTGACCGCGATTGTCCTGTTCGCTGCTTATGCCCTCGTACTTCTGTGGGGGCTCGGACTCGTGGCCAAGTGGTTTGGGCTCTACCATCCGCGGCCACTGCCCGTCGCGCTCAAGGCCTTGCTCTGGACGAACTTTGCCGGCTTCCTGTGGCGAGCGGCGTTCCGTTTTGCGTTTACCGCGCGGGCCTACGGCCCGGTTGAAGGGCTTCGCGCCCTGGCGCGGATTCCGGTCGCTAACATAATCGCGATCATGGCAGGCCGCCGTGCCATCAGCGCCTACCTGCGCAGCCTGCTGGGGGCTGCCGTGCACTGGGAAAAGACGACGCACGAGCATCATCCCGCCCATCGTACCGCGTCCGCGCGGACGTGATCGCAGCGACGCCAGTTCCGCGCGCCGCACGCCGGCGCGGACAGCCGCTCGCTGTCCTCGCGCTGATCATGGTCGGCTGGGTCGTGGGCCGCGCGGTTCTCTGGCACTCGCCGTTTCCCCGCGCCTCGGCGAGCGCCCGGCCCAGCGAAGCGCGCCGCCCGCCTCGATACATTCCGCCGAACCTGGCACGCCAGCAACTCCTTGTGCTGCCGTCCGGATTGGCCAGGCCTGCGCCGCTGCCGATCGCAAGCGCCACTCCGCAGTCTTCAGGTCGGCCACCCATTCTCAGCACCGCTCAGCCGCTCTCAGAGGAGCGTGGCAGCGTCGTTGCGACCGCCCGCGCACCAATTGCGTTTCGAACTGACGATCCTTGGGATGGCCGTCAGGCGTCGCTTAACACCGATCGCAAATCCCGGCGCTGGTCGGCAGACGGTTGGCTGCTGCTGCGCGGGGGCAGGCAGGCAGGGGGGATCGGGGGATCGGGATTCGTGCCCGGATATGGCGGGAGCCAGGCAGGCGCGGTCCTGCGCTACGATCTTGCGCCAGCCAGCCCTAGCCTTCCTCAAGCCTACGTCCGTCTGTCGCGCGCACTGGGAATGAGCGGCGAGAGCGAAGCGGCGCTTGGCTTGTCGCTTCGCCCGCTTGTGCACATCCCAGTCCGGCTGCTGGGCGAGGCGCGGGTTCAGCGCGGCGGCGGCCCCACGCGGGTTCGGCCCGCGGCTCTCGCCGTAACCGAGCTGCCGCCGGCGCGGCTTCCGCTCGGCATCGTGGCTGAAGGCTACGGTGCGGTGGGCTATTCCGGTCCGGCTCTTGGAAGGCGGCACGGCGCGACACCGTTTTTCGATGCCCAACTCGGCGCGACCCGGCTCCTTGCGGGTCAGGACGAGGCGACCGGCGTGCACGCAGGCGCGGGGCTATGGAGCGGGGGGCAGAAAGGTGCGGCGCGCCTCGACATTGGGCCAAGGCTCGACCTGCGGGTCGCGACGGGCGCGGTTCGCGGCCGGCTCGCTCTCGACTGGCGGTTTCGGATTGCCGGGCATGCCGCACCGGCATCGGGCCCGGCGCTCACCTTTTCGGCAGGTTTCTAGTACGACCGGCTCGGCCCGCGTTCCCTTCGCCGCCGGGCTGCGCTAGGCCGGCAAGAGGATGGACGTCTACCTTCCCATTGCCAATCTTTCGGTGAACGGGCTCGTCATCGTCGGGCTGGGCGCCCTTACCGGGCTGCTTTCGGGCATGTTCGGTGTGGGCGGTGGGTTCCTGACCACGCCGTTGCTGATCTTCTATGGCATCCCGCCGACCGTCGCTGCCGCATCGTCGGCCAGCCAGGTCACCGGAGCCTCGGTTTCCGGGGTGTTCGCGCATACGCGCCGCGGCGGGGTGGATTACCAGATGGGCGGGGTGATGGTGCTGGGCGGTGTGCTCGGCACGGGCGTGGGCGCGGTGCTGTTCAAATTGCTCCAGAACCTTGGCCAGATCGATACCGTGATCAATATCCTCTACGTCACGATGCTGGGCGCGATCGGCGGACTGATGGCGCGCGAGGCTGCAATGACGCTCCACGCGGCGCGGACCGGCAAACCGCTGCGGCCGCGCAAACGGCGGCACCACCCGATGGTCGCCAACCTCCCCCTGCGCTGGCGGTTCTATCGTTCGGGCCTCTACATTTCACCGCTCGCGCCGCTGATCCTCGGCTTCGTCACCGGGATGATGACGATGTTGATGGGGGTGGGCGGCGGCTTCGTGCTCGTGCCCGCGATGCTCTACATTCTCGGGATGAGCGCAAACGTCGTCGTCGGCACATCGCTGTTCCAGATCCTGTTCGTCACGATGGTCACGACGATGATGCACGCGCTGACCACGAAGGCAGTCGACATCGTCCTGGCGATCCTGCTCCTGATCGGATCGGTCACGGGGGCTCAGGTCGGTTCGCAATTCGCCCAGAAGGCACGGCCTGAGCTGCTGCGACTGATCCTGGCGGTCGTCGTCCTCGGCGTCGCGCTGCGCATGGCGCTGGGGCTCGGTTTCCGACCGAGCGAAATCTTCACGGTGAGCGCGCTGTGACGGGCCGGGGCTGCCGCGCGCTGGTGGCGCTGATCCTGCTGCTGGTGCTGGGCGGGGCGCGCGACCCGATCCTGGTGCCCGAAATCTCCCAACACGAAATCCAGGTGCGGCAAGGCTTTACGGGGGCCAGCCTGCTACTGTTCGGCGCGATCCTGAACCCGGACGGCACCCGCGCGGCGCGCGGCTACGACATCGTCGTCGTGCTCAAGGGGCCGGTCCAGTCGATCGTCCTGCGCGAAAAGCAGAAAGTCGCAGGCATCTGGATCAATGCCGACAATACCGCCTTCCGTTCGGCGCCTTCGTACTTCGCGGTCGCCTCATCGCGTCCGATCAACCAGATCGTGGACGACAAGACCGCCGCGATCTACGAGCTGGGCCTTCCCTACCTGCAGCTTTCTCCCATCGGTGCGATCGACCCGCAGGAGCAGACGCGCTTTGCTGCCGGGCTGGTCGACCTGATGAAGCGGCAGTCCCTTTATGCCGAGAGCGGCGACGCGGTGAAGATCAGCGACGGCGTACTGTATCAGGCGCGGATCGAACTGCCTTCGACCGTACAGACCGGCACATACACCGCCGAAACCTTTGCCATCAGCAACGGCAAGGTCGTGGCGGCCGCGTCAAACACCATCGAAGTGCGAAAGCAGGGGTTCGAGCGCTTCGTGGCCCTGGCCGCGCAGCGCAGCTCGCTGCTTTATGGACTGTTCGCGGTCTTCGTCTCGGTGGCGATGGGCTGGGTCGCAGGGCGACTGTTCGCGCTGGTCTGAAGCGCGGGTGCTGGGCCCGTAACGTTACCCGATCTTAACCGTCCCCGCCTAAACCACTGCAAGATACGGAAGACGGGGATCAGGGCGGCACTATGTCGGATATGAGCGTGCAGAACTTCGGTGCAACCGCGGCGGCCGATCCGGTCGACGTCGCCGGCGCCGCCCCGGGCGCGCGCTCCAGCGTCGACAACGCGCGCGAACCGATCGGCATGGTGCTCGAGATCGCGGGCTCCAGTTCCAGCATCGCCCTTGACCTGGGCCGGCTCGAAGAATGCGCTGCCGACACCGATCCGTCGATTGCCCTGGCTGGCCAAGTCGGCAGCCAGATCAAGATTCGCGTCGGCAATTCGTGGCTGCTCGCCAGCGTGCGCACCCAGCGCCAGGACAGCACGATGCCGGGCGGCATCGTCGCCGGCATCGACTTCCTTGGGGAAGGGGACGAGGAGCGGCTGACCGGGCGCATCTTCGGCTTCCGTCGCGGCGTGACCCGCTATCCGATTCCGGGTGCGCTCATTTATCCCGCGACCAGCCAGGATCTTCGCCAGATCTACGCCAGTGACGGGCGATCCAGCATTCAGATCGGCACCGTGTTCCCCACCAAGGACATCCGCGCCGGACTCTATATCGACGCGATGCTGGGCAAGCATTTCGCTCTCCTGGGCTCGACCGGAACCGGCAAGTCGACCAGCGCCGCGCTGATCCTTCACCGGATTTGCGAGAAGGCGCCCGAAGGCCACATCGTGATGATCGACCCGCACGGCGAATACTCGGCGGCGTTCAAGCACACGGGCATGCTGTTCGACGTATCGAACCTTGCGATGCCGTACTGGCTGATGAACTTCGAGGAGCACTGCGAGGTCTTCGTCACCTCGAGCGGAGCCGACCGGCAGGAGGACAGCGACATCCTTGCCAAGTGCCTCCTCCAGGCGCGCAGCAAGAACCGGCTGGCCGAGGGGATGGGCAAGATTACGGTCGATTCCCCGATCCCCTATCTGCTGTCCGACCTCACCACCGCGATCCAGAACGAGATGGGCAAGCTCGACAAGGCGAGCTCGTCCGCTCCCTTCATGCGGGTCAAAGGCAAGATCGACGAGATCAAGGCCGATCCCCGCTACCAGTTCATGTTCTCGGGCATGCTGGTCGGCGACACGATGGCCGACTTTCTCGGAAAGGTCTTTCGCCTGCCCTCCAACGGCAAGCCGATCTCGATCATCGACGTGTCGGGCGTGCCGTCGGACATTACCTCGACCGTGGTCGCGGTGCTCAGCCGGCTGGTCTTCGATTATGCCATATGGTCGCGCGACGACATCACCAGGCCGATCCTTCTCGTCTGCGAGGAGGCGCACCGTTACGTCCCCAACGAGAAGAACTCCGACGGTTCGTCCGTCGGGCGCATCCTCAGCCGTATCGCCAAGGAAGGGCGCAAATACGGCATCTCGCTGGGGCTAATCACCCAGCGCCCGTCCGACCTTGCCGAAGGCGTCCTGTCGCAGTGCGGCACGATCATCTCGATGCGTCTCAACAACGACCGCGACCAGGCATTCGTGAAGGCGGCGATGCCCGAAGGCGCACGCGGCTTTCTCGATTCGATCCCGGCGCTGCGTAATCGTGAGTGCATCATCTGCGGTGAGGGCGTGTCGATTCCGATCCGCGTTGCGTTCGACGACCTCGAGGAAATCCGCCGCCCGGCGTCGGCCGACCCTTCGATTTCCGAGCTTTGGTGCAATACCGGCGGCGAAGAGGAAAGCGTGCAACGCGCCGTGTCACGCTGGCGCGCACAGGGGCGTTAAAGTCCCCACCAGGGCGCCCTAAAGCGCGGGTTGCATCCTGCCGGCTGCCTCGCCCGAAGCCTGGCATTCCTCTGCCGCCTCGAGCGGACCGACGATCCGCCCCGCCTTGCGCCAGCCGGGCCGGCGATAGGCATAGTAGGCAAGCGCGGTGGTAACCAGCGAACCCACGGGAAACGACAGCCAGATCGCGTCCGCGCCGATATGCGGCATCGCCAGCGCGATCACGCCCAGGCGTACGGGATACATCGCGATGGCAAGGATGATGAGCGGAGCATAGACCACACCGCCCGCGCGCATCGTGCCGAACAGTACGATGGTGGCGCCAAAGGGGATGAAGCTCCAGCTCGCCAGGAACTGGATATGGCGCGCCAGCGGCACTGCGGGGCTGTCCGGTCCCAGGAACAGCACTAGGACCGCGCGGTCGAAAATCAGGAGGATGGCGGTCAGGACCCCGGTCATAGCCACGTTGGCGATAACGCCGGATCGCGTGATCCGGTCGAGCCGCTCGGGCAGTCCCGCGCCAATCGACTGGGCGGCCATTGCGCTTACCGCCGCGCCTATCGCCATCGCGGGCATCTGCAGATAGGTCCACAACTGCAGGGTCGCGCTATAGGCGGCCGCGGTTAGCAGCCCTTCGCGGTTGACGATCCCTACCATGACGATCCCCGCGCCAGAGATGATAAGCATCTGCGCGCCCATCGGCAGGCCCTTGCCGAGAATGTATTTCAGCTCCGCCCGGTCGGGCACGAGATAGCCCAGTTCCGCCCCGCGCAGCCTAAGCGGCAGGTCACGCCAGTAGATGAAGGCGATGTTCGCGATAAGCCCGACGTAAGTGGCGATCGCGGTCGATAACGCCGAGCCGGCGATCCCCAGCGCGGGCAGCGGTCCCGCGCCCCGGATCAGGAGGGGGTTGAGCACGACGTCGAGAACCACCGTCAGCGCCATGAACTTTAGCGGAGTGTTGGCGTCGCCTGAGCCGCGGAGGCCCATCGAAAGCATCACCGCCAGCATCGAAGCGGGCATGGCGAGGAAAATGACCCGCAGATAGGTGAGCGCCAGGCCGCGCGAATCTCCCGGCGTGCTCAGGATGTCGAGCAGCGCCGGCGCGCCGATCCACCCCGCGACCGCAACGATGATCGCAAGTCCCACGCAAAAGCCCACCGCCGTGCCGAATGTGCGCCGCGCGGCGTCGATCTCACGCGCGCCGAAGGCCTGTCCGACCTTGATCGTGGCGGCCATGCCGAAGCCGAAGACCGCGGCGAAGACCAGAAACATGATGATGTTGGCGTTGGCGGTCGCGGCCAGCGCGGCCTCGCCGATCAATCGCCCCACCCAAACCGAATTGACCGAGCCATTGAGCGACTGAAGCACGTTCGACGCAAGGGTCGGCAAAGCAAACACGAGGAGCGTCTGCATGATCGGCCCGCTGGTGAGATCGCGGCCCGGTCGTCCCGAGGCGGCGGGTGCGGGTTGCTCGGTCATGTCCCGCGAGTGTCCCCGTAGAGGTGGATGTGAAGCCGGTCACTGAACCGCAGGCCGTGGCGGCACGCAAGGTCCGCCAGCCATACCGAACGCAACCGCACAACCTCGCTCGAGGTTCCCTCGGGCATGACGAAAAGCCGCTCTCCGGGGATCGCGTATTCGGCCTGAAGGCGCAGGACTTCGTCGAAGTCGGCAGGTTCGGCAATCACGAACTTGAAGAACGAGCACGCGTCGGCGGCGAAGTCGGCAAGCCGCTCGGGAAGCAAGGCCAGCGATGCCGGATTGCCGCTGTGCGCCAGCTTGGGGCTGATGTTGAACTGGTCGACGAGCGGGCGAAGCGAAGGGTGAGGCGCGACCGTACCGTTCGTCTCGACTTCGACATGAAGCGCAGGACGATGCGCATGCAGCAGGTCGAGCAATCGCGCCAGGGCCGTGCCCTGCAGGAGTGGCTCGCCGCCGGTGACGACGAGGCGGTCGCCGGGCATGTCCAGGATCAGCGCGGCCACGGCGGCTTCGTCGAGCACGACCTGGTTCGCCGCGCGATCGAATGCGACTCCGTCGCGATGCGGGCGGTTATCGCCGGAAAATCGCCAAGTATAGGCCGTGTCGCACCACTCGCAGGCTAGGTTGCACCGCGACAGCCGAACGAAGATCGACGGACGTCCTGCCGACGGCCCCTCGCCCTGGAGCGAGGTGAAGATCTCGGGCTCCCCGGCGCGGACCGTGGCGAGCGCCAGGCTCACCCCAATCGCGCCAGTGCCGAGGCCAGCCGCTCTGCTTCCGCGGCATGGGCCGCGTGGTCGGTGCGCGCCTTCTCGACCGCCTCGGGCTTGGCCTTCTCCACGAACGCGGGATTGGCCAGGCGCTTATCCAGGCTGTCGCGCTCTTTCTCGGACGCCGCCAGCGCCTTGGCGAGGCGATCCTTTTCAGCAGCGATGTCGATCACGCCCTCCAGCGGGATGACGAGCGTATCGGCGCCGACGCCAACCTGCATCGCCGCGCCGGCCGGCGCGCTTTCGAACCGGATCGCCGAGACGCGGGCAACGCGCTCGATCGCCGCGCCATTGCCGGCGATGATCCGGCGACCTGCCTCGCTCGGCGTCGCGAGATAGGCGTCGAGCCGGGCGCCGGGCGAAATGCCAAGCTCGGCCTTCGCGCCGCGCAGTTCGCGGGTAAGCGCGATCAGCCAGTCGACCTCGGTGCGGGCTTCCGCGTCCACCGCAGCCTGTGGCTCGGGCCATTTCGCCACGATGAGTTCGTAAGGCCTGGGGTGAGCAGGATCGGCAAGCTTGTGCCACAGTTCTTCGGTCACGAAGGGCATGAACGGGTGGAGCATCACGAGGATCTGGTCGAGGACCCAGCCGGCGACGTCCCTCGTCTCGGTATCGATCTGCCCTTTGATCAGTTCGAGATACCAGTCGCAGAACTGATCCCAGACGAAGTGATAGATCGTGTTGGCCGCCGCATCGAAGCGCAGATCGGCCATCGCCTTGTCGAGCGCGGCAACCGTTTCGACTACTTCGCCGACGATCCACTTGTTGACCGCCAGCTCTGCAGTCGGCGCGGCCACGCCGGCGCTCGCCCCGATGCCGTTCGCCTGGCAGAACCGTGCCGCGTTCCACAGCTTCGTCGCGAAGTTGCGGTAACCCTCGACCCGCTTCTCGTCGATCTTGATGTCGCGGCCCTGGCTCTCCATCGCGGCCATGAAGAAGCGCAGCGCGTCTGCCCCGTACTGGTCGATCAGGCCCAGCGGATCGACCACGTTGCCCTTGGACTTGGACATCTTTTGTCCGTCCGCAGCGCGAACCAGCCCATGAAGATAAAGCCGCTTCCACGGCACCTCGTTCAACAGGTGCATCCCCTGCATCGCCATCCGCGCATCCCAGAAGAACAGGATGTCGAAGCCGGAAATCAGGAGGTCGTTAGGATAATGGCGCTTGAGCAGTTCAGTCTGCTCGGGCCAGCCGAGCGTGGCAAACGGCCACAGCGCGGACGAGAACCAGGTGTCGAGCACATCCTCGTCACGGGTCAACGCCACTCCCGGGCCCGCCTGCTTCGTCGCCTCTGTCTCAGTCTCGGCAACGAAGATTCTGCCGTCCTCGGCATACCACGCTGGGATGCGGTGACCCCACCACAGCTGGCGGCTGATGCACCACGGCTGGATGTTCTCCAGCCAGTTGAAGAAGGTCTTTTCCCAGCTCTTGGGGACAATCTCGATCCGTCCGTCGCGCACTGCGGCGAGCGGCGCGGCGACCAGCTTCTCGGCCGCCACATACCATTGGTCGGTCAGCCACGGCTCGATCACCTCGCCGCCGCGGTCGCCGTAAGGCGTCTGGATCACGCGGTCCTCGACCCGTTCGAGCAGGCCTTCCGCCTCGAGCATCGCGACAACCCGCTTGCGCGCCTCGAACCGGTCGAGCCCGACGAGTTCGGCGGGAACCAGCCCGTCGGCGGTCTGCACGACCCTTGCCTCGGAATCGAGCATGTTGAGCATGTCGCCGGCGGCGATGCCGGCGCGGCGGCCGACCTCGAAGTCGTTGAAGTCGTGCCCCGGGGTGATCTTGACCGCTCCCGACCCCAGCTCGGGATCGGCGTGCTCGTCATGGATGATCGGAATTTCGCGCCCTGTGATCGGCAGGCGCACTTTGGCTCCGCGCGCAACGAGCGCGGCGTAGCGTTCGTCCGTGGGGTTCACCGCCACCGCCATGTCGGCGAGCATCGTCTCGGGCCGGGTGGTGGCGACCGACACGCTGCCGCTTCCATCCGCCAGCGGGTAGGTCAGGTGCCAGAACTGGCCGTTTATCTCGCGCGTTTCCACCTCAAGGTCGCTGATCGCGGTCTTGAGCTTGGGGTCCCAGTTCACCAGCCGCTTGTCGCGGTAGATCAGCCCCTCGTTATAGAGATCGACAAAGACCTTGATGACCGCCGCGGAAAAGTGCGGGTCCATCGTGAACTGTTCGCGGCTCCAGTCCATCGAGCAGCCAAGCCGGCGCAACTGGCGCGTGATCGCGCCGCCGCTTTCGGCCTTCCAATCCCAAACCTTCTCGATGAACTGCTCGCGGGTGTAGTTGGTGCGCTTGTCCTGGCGCAGCGCCATCTCGCGCTCGACCACCATCTGGGTCGCGATGCCGGCGTGATCCGTGCCCACGACCCACAGCGCGTCCTTGCCGCGAAGCCGCTCGTAGCGGATCACCACGTCCTGCAACGTGTTGTCGAGCGCGTGTCCGATATGGAGCGAGCCGGTGACGTTCGGCGGCGGATTGACGATGGTGAAGGGCACCGCATTGGGCCGCGCCGGGCGGAACAGGCCGGCGTCTTCCCAGTGCGCGTACCAGCGCGCCTCGATCGCCGCAGGATCGATCGTCTTGGCCAGTTCGCCGCCGGCCGCCGTGGTTTCGCTGTCGCTCATCGGCCCGCGCTTTGCCAGTGCCGGCACGCGCAGGCAAGCATGCTGGAAGGCGCTTGTGAGGCCTTCGGATGGTCGCACGCGATACACTTGTCGGCGCTGGCTTTTTACCGCATGAGGCGAGACGATGCGGGCTCTTGCCGATTTCACGACCACACCGGGCAGCGATGGCGGGGTGACACTCGCCTTCAGCGGGCCTCTCGTCGTGTCGGGCCTTGGCGTTCTTGACGGGCGTCTGCGCCGGCTCGACGAAAAGGTCACGAAAGTCGATTTGGGCGGGATCGACTGCATCGACACCGTCGGCGCATGGACGGCCTGGCGCGTCGCGCGCGACAACAATGCCGAGATCGTCAACGCCACCGAGGGCACCCAGCGGCTGATCGATGCGGTAAGCCACGTCGAAGGCACCGCCCCCATCCGCCCGGACCGGGATGCATTGCTCGAACGCGTGCCGGAAGCCGTCGGCACCCTGGTCACTGGCTGGGGCCATGGCATTCTTGCGATGATCGGCTTTCTCGGCGCAATGCTTGTCTCGACCGGCACCGTTATCCGTCATCCGCGCCGCTTCCGCTTCAAGGCGGTCATTCATCAGTTCGAGCTTGTCGGGGTGTCCAGCCTCGGGATCATCGGCTTGATGAGCTTCCTGATCGGCATCGTCATCGCCCAGCAGGGCGCCGTGCAGCTCCGCCAGTTCGGCGCGGAGATCTACACCATCAACCTGACAGGCCGGCTTGCACTGCGCGAACTCGGCGTGCTGATGACCGCAATCATGGTTGCGGGTCGGTCCGGCTCTGCCTTCGCCGCGCAGATCGGCACGATGAAGCTGACCGAGGAAGTCGACGCAATGCGCACCATCGGCGTCTCGCCGGTAGAGGCGCTGGTCCTTCCGCGGGTGATCGCGGTCGTGTTCATGATGCCGCTGCTCGGTTTCTATTCGGGCGTCCTGGCGATCATCGGCGGCGCGGTGCTGTCTACGCTGACCCTTGGCATTCCATTCTTCACGTTCCTTTCGCGCATCCAGGAAGTCGTGCCGCTGCACGACCTCTTCGTGGGTTTGACCAAGGCACCCGTGTTCGGGCTCATCATCGGACTGGCCGGCTGCTACCAGGGCATGCAGGTCAAGGGTAACGCCGAGGAGGTGGGCCTGAGGACGACTGCGGCGGTGGTCCAGGCGATCTTCATGGTGATCGTGCTCGACGCGTTCTTCGCAGTGTTCTTCACCAAGGTCGGCTGGGCATGAGCGAAAGCAATGTCTTGCCCGACGAGGCGCTCGACATCGACGTCGAGCCTTTTACCGGCGAATATCCGATACGCATTCACGGATTGCGCAACAGCTTCGGCGAACAAGTGGTTCACGAAGGGCTCGACCTCGAGGTGCGCAAGGGCGAGATTCTCGGCGTCGTCGGCGGATCGGGCACGGGCAAGTCCGTACTGATGCGCTCGATCATCGGACTGCAGATCCCGGACGAAGGGGAGATCGAGGTCCTCGGCCGGTCGATCACCGGCGCGCAAGACGATGACGACATCGACATCCGCTCGCGCTGGGGCGTCCTCTTTCAGGGCGGCGCGCTTTTCTCGACCCTGACCGTGGGCGAGAACGTCGAGGTTCCGCTGAAGGAATTCTTCCCCGAAATCCGGCACGAACTGCGCCACGAGATCGCGCGCTACAAGGTGGTGCTATCAGGCCTGCCCGAATCCACGACCAGCAAATACCCGTCCGAACTGTCAGGCGGGATGCGCAAGCGCGCCGGTATCGCCCGCGCCCTGGCGCTCGATCCCGAACTCCTGTTCCTCGACGAGCCGACGGCGGGCCTCGATCCTATCGGTGCCGCGGCTTTCGACGAGTTGATCGTCGAACTTCAGGCGACGCTCGACCTGACGGTGTTTCTGATCACCCACGACCTCGACACGCTTTACGAAATCTGTGACCGGGTGGCGGTGATCGCCGACCGAAAGGTAATTGCGGTGGGCACGATCCCCGAGCTGCTGGAAACCGGGCATCCGTGGATACAGGAATACTTCAACGGCCCGCGCGGTCGGGCGGCGCGCGATACGCGCGACCGGCTGGAAGCGCGCGGCGGCACTTCAGCGCTCGCGCAAGAAGCGGCGGAGCGCCGCGCCGCCGCCACAAAGTCAGCAGACAACGCAGCCCATGAAGGCCCCGACGACGGCGCGAATAGCGTGGACAGTCCGCCGGCGGCAAAGGCATAGGGCGGGGGCAAGAAGGCAATACGATGGAAACGCGGGCAAATCATCTCTGGGTCGGAGCGGTGACGCTGATCCTGCTGGCGGCACTGGCCGCCGGCTTCATCTGGCTCGCCAAGCTCAACAAGGGCGACCAGAACGAATACGACGTGTTCTTCAAGCAGTCGGTCGATGGTTTGGCCAAGGGGTCCGAGGTTGCCTTCTCAGGCGTTCCCGCGGGTCAGGTGAAAGAGATCGAGCTGTGGGAGAAGGACCCCGAATTCGTCCGGGTTCGCCTGCGCATCGACGACAAGATACCCATCCTTCAGGGTACCACTGCCAGCATGCAGGGCAGCTTTACCGGCGTTTCGACCGTTCAGCTCGACGGCGCGGTGCGCGGCGCCCCGCCGATCACCGAGATCGGGCCGGAAGGCGTGCCCGTGATTCCCACCCGCCGCGGCGGTCTGGGCGAACTGCTGAGCAACGCTCCGCTGCTTCTTGAACGCCTCGCCACTCTTACCGAGCGGCTCACCTTGTTGCTTTCCGACAAGAACCAGGCCTCGATCGAGGGCATCCTTGCCAACAGCGAACGGATGTCGGGCAGCCTTGCCGACAGCGCGCCGAAGATCGACCGGACGCTGGCCGAACTGCAGAGCACATTGCGCCAGGCCAACTACACGCTCGCCAGCTTCGAAAAGCTCGCCGGATCGACCGATCAGATGATCAACAAGGAAGGCGCCAGCCTGGCAGAGCAGCTTCGCACCACTCTGAAATCGGCACAGGCCGCGGCAACCGAACTGCAGGGCACGTTGGGCGATGCGCGTCCCGCCGCCCGCCAGCTGTCGGAAAAGACGCTGCCAGCGGCCGAGGCGGCGCTGCGCGACTTGCGCGCGACGACGAATTCGCTGCGGGATGTGACCGACAAGATCAACGACCAGGGTGCTGGCAGTCTCGTCGGCGGCGCCAAGCTGCCGGACTACAAGAAGTGACGCGGATGACCATTGGAAAGGGCCGAGCGATGACGACCACCCGGGCACTTGCCCCGCTTGCGGCGGTGCTGCTGCTGTCCGGCTGCATCAGTTTCGGATCGAAGCCGCCGCCGACCCTGTTCAACCTTACCGCGACCAGCCCGGCGCAGGCCGGCAGCGGGGCGAGCGGGACACTCAGCAGTGCGATCGTGGTGCTCGAGCCTCAGGCCGAACAGCGCCTCGACGTAGTCCGCGTGCCGGTCCAGATCGACGACGCCAACGTCGCCTACATCAAGAACGCGGCCTGGGTCGAACGTCCTGCACGCCTGCTTCAGCGTCTGGTGACCGAGACGATCCGCGCACGTGGATCGCGCCTTGTGCTCGATACCGATCCCGGCACCGGCAACAGCACCAAGCTGGAAGGTCGGTTGCTGGACATGGGCTTCGATGCCCGGACTTCGTCCGCGGTGGTGCGGTTCGACGCAGTGCGCACCGCCATCGGCGGCGAGATTTCCACGCGCCGCTTCGAAAGCATCGTTCCCGGCGTGACGGCCAAGCCGGAGTCGATAGGTCCTGCCCTCAACCAGGCGGCCAACGACGTTGCGCGTCAGGTTGCCGACTGGGTCGGCTGACGGGGCTGGCTAGGCGCCCGGGCGGGAAAGCCGGGCAAAGCGGATTGCGTTTTCGAACAGTGTGAAGCGCGCAGCGCGGTGCGCCTGTGCCTCGGCGTCGGTGCCCCACTTCTCGGCCTGGAAGTCCTCTTCCAGGTTCGCCGCGGACCACAGGTGCTCCGCGTCGGCATCGGGCGCAAGCGCCGCCAGCCCGATGACCAGCGAGGCCGACAGGTTGGCGGTCACTCGCAGGCTCGCCAGCGCGAAGTCGTCGAGGGCAGTCACGGCCGCGCGCATCGCTGCAAGCGTCGTGGCGGGCTGGGGGCGGTGGAGGATGCCGACCACGCGCTCGAAACGCACGTGGTGGCGCGTCTCGACCTCTTCCAGCAATGGGTCCCACAGCGCGCGTTGGCGGATCGCCAGGGGCTCGTCGGGCTCGGCCCGGTAACACAAGGTATCGCTCTCGGCGTAGCGCAGGCAATCGGCGATCGATCCCTCGCGATCGCCGCCAACGATGTCGATGGCGCTGTCGGCAAGGTCCCGAAAGACGAAAGCGGCGAGTTGGATCGTCTCCCCCTGCGCGCGCCATTCCGCAGCCAGTGCGTCGGCAAGGGCAATTGTCGGTACGACCTGCGGCTTGCGCCCGGCAGTCCGTATCGGGCGCCCGTCAAGCTCGACTTGCCAGCCGTCGCCCTGCGCGGAAACGGTCACGTCCTTGTAGAAGCGCTTCACTGTGGCGGCGTCCGCCAGCGGCGGGCAAGCAGCAGCGGAGCGACAAAAGTCCCGGCCAAACCCGCCACGATCAGAATGATCCCGGCGGCCGGCGGAAGGATCGCGAGCCGACCCACGTTTATCAGTATGCCGACGAGGACGAGTGCCACGCTGGCAAGGCGCGCGGCCTGGATCACCGCAAAGCGTGCTGCAGCCGGGTCGCGCTCGCTCATCGCGCACCCCTGAGCAGTGCGCCCAGCTCAGCGGCGGTGTCGGCCACGGCGCTGGCGCCCGCCTCCGTAAGCTCGGCTGGCTCGTGATAGCCCCAAGAAACGCCCAGCGCGCGCACCCCGGCGCTGCGCGCCATGGTCATGTCGAAACTGGTGTCGCCGATCATCGTCGCGTCAGAGTTGGCGACGCCTGCCTCGTCAAGCGCAGCCTCGATCATGGCGGGATGAGGCTTTGACGGGTGTCGGTCGGCGGTCTGGAGAGTGACGAAGCGGTCGGCGATGCCGTGAACCGCAAGACAGTGCGCCAGCCCCCGGTCCGACTTGCCGGTGGCCACGCCCAACAGCCAGCCTTCCCGGGCGAGATCCTCGATCAGCGCGGCGATCCCTTCAAACAGCGGCTCGTGGATCGCGCCCGCGCTGCGCAGCGCCTGGTATGCTTCGCGGTAGTGCTCGGCGAGCACGGCGTGTTCGGCGGCATCCGCCTCGGGCAGAAGGTGGTGCATGGCGCGGTCGAGCGACAGTCCCACGGCGCGGCGAATCTGCGCGCGGCCGGGGGCGATGCGCCCGCCCTGCGCAAAGGCGGTTTCCATCGCCACGCAGATGTTAGCCTGGCCATCGACCAGGGTTCCGTCGCAATCGAAGATGGCGAGCCGACGGGACATGTCCTCAGGCCTCCGTCCGGCGCATCAGCGCCGCGATACCCGCGCTTCCGGCTGCTTCGAGCCCGGCGGCGACGCGTTCGCGCTCCTCCACCGGCTTGTTCTGACTGAGCTTGAAAGTCGGCCGCCACGCGGTGATCTCAAGTTCGAAGCCGACGATGCCGTCGAGCAGCCTCGCAAAGGCATTCCCGTCCATCTTGGAACGTGTCCACGGGCTTCCTTGCGCCACACGTGCCTCGTTCCGGTCGGACAGGTCGTCGAGCAGCGAAACCAGGTCATCGCGTGCAAGGCGGCGCACCGGCCCCTGCATCTCGAGCGCGACATAGTTCCACGTCGGGACCTGCCGCTGGTCGGAATACCAGCGCGGGCTGACATAGCCGTCCGGCCCATTGACCAGCGCCAGAGTCTCCTGGCCATCGAGGTGGCGTGAGAGCGCATTGCCGCGGGCGAGATGAAAGCGCAGGCGATCATCACCGTGGCGCAGCAGAGGCGCGTGCGCGACGCGCGGTCCGTCCGGAACCGCGGCGAAGACCATCCCAAAGCCGACCTGGTCGACCAGCGTATGGCACAAGCCGCGATCGTTCTCCCGGAACACCGGGTTCGGATGCATCAGCGCGGACCCTTGCGCGGCGGCCCCGAAGTCTTGCCAGGTCCGGACCTGCCGCGCGGCGTCTTATCTCCAAGGCGGGGCTTGCCCTCGGAGCGGGGCTTGCCGCCCGGCTTGGGCTTGCCGCCGGAGGCTGGCTTGGATGCGCCAGTGCGCCGTGCCGCCGTGCGCGCCGGTGCGGCATCGCCTTCGCCGCGCCCGCGCCGCTCTCCGCGCCGTTCCTTGCGGTAGGTCTTGGCATAAGCCTTTGCCGCCTGCTTCTTCGCCGCCGGATCGGGCGGGGGCGGCGTGAAGTCGGTTTCGCCCATCGCCTCGTCGAACCCGAGTTGGATCATGCTGGCGGCGAAATGTTCGGGCAGCGGCGCCGTCACGTCGATATGGTCGCCGTCGGGATGCTCGATCCGCAGGCGGCGGGCGTGAAGGTGCATCTTTCGGCTGATCGAACCGGTTAGGAACGCGTCCTGCCCGCCGTACTTGCCATCGCCGACGATCGGGTGGCCTATCGCCGCCATATGGACGCGCAACTGGTGTGTGCGGCCGGTGAACGGCTGAAGCTCGACCCACGCGGCGCGGTTGCCGGCGTGGTCGATCACCCGGTAACGGGTTCGGGCCGACTGGCCATATTCGCTCTCGTCGACCATCATCTTCTCGCCGCCCGTGCCGGGCTGCTTGGCCAGCGGCAGTTCGATGAGGCCGTCCTCGATCGATGGCACTCCGACGACCAGCGCCCAGTAGATCTTGCGCGCGCTGCGGCCGGAGAACCGCTTCGAAAAGAACGCGGCGCTGCCCGGAGTGCGTGCGATCAGCAGGACGCCCGACGTATCCTTGTCGAGCCGGTGGACGAGACGCGGCCGCGGCGCGGTATCGGCGGCGAAGGCATCGAGCAGTCCGTCGACATGGACGGTGGTTCCGCTCCCGCCCTGCGTGGCAAGGCCGGGGGGCTTGTTCAGCACGATCGCGGCGCGGTCCTGTTCCAGCACCATAGCCTCGGCCTGGGCAAGCTGCTCGTCGGTGAGCTGCTTGCGCGGTCGCGCGGTCTTGCCAGTTGCGGCGGGAAGCTGGGCGGAGCCGGGGGGCACGCGCAACACCTGGCCCGAGGCGAGGCGGTCGGCGGGATCGGCTCGCTTGCCATCCACCCGCAACTGGCCGGTCCGCGCCCAGCGCGAGACGGTGGCGAAGCCGACCTCGGGCAGGTTGCGGCGGAACCAGCGGTCGAGCCGGACCCCGTCGTCATCGGCGCCGACGGTGAACTGGCGGACCTCGGAATCCTCACCCGAGGGCGGGCCGACGCGTGCGGAGGAGCGGGCGGGGAGGCGGGTCATCCTGCGACCCGCATCACCAGAAGGCCGGCGAACAACGCAGCGGCACCCGCCAGTACCGAGAAGAAGGCGTAGATCGCCGCAGCGCCGACCGCGCCGCGTTCGATCATGAGGATCATCTCAAGACTGAAAGCCGAGAAGGTCGTAAATCCGCCGAGAAGGCCAACGCCCAGCAGCAGGCGCCAGGCTTCGCCGCCGCTGCCGTGTCTGGCGAGCCAGCCGGCGAGCAGCCCCATCGCCAGGCTACCGGCGACATTGACCGCGAGCGTCGCCCAGGGAAACACGCCGGCCGCGGCGGGCCCGACCGCGGCGGTGACCGCGCGACCCGCCTGGTAGCGCAGGACGGCGCCGGTCGCTCCGCCCACGGCGACGAGCGCAGAAGCGGCGAGGGGTCCGGGAAGGGCTGGGGATACGCTCATTCACCCGGCCTTAGCGGGGCAGCGTCGATTGCGAAAGGTGCGCGGCGCTGGTATAAGCCGGCTTCGCCCGATGAGGGTGGCAGGTCCATGCGCGCTTGCTTTCATGCCGGTGTGCTGCTAGCGGCGCGTCTGCTTTGGCGGGCTGGATCGAACGGATTCGGCCTGCTTCGTTCGTTTTTCAGGGAATTCGGGGTCGGTGCCTGCGGGCGCCAGTGGCCTTCAGATATATCGAGGTTTCAGCGGTTTATGCAAATCATCGTTCGCGAAAACAACGTCGACCAGGCTCTGCGCGCGCTCAAGAAGAAGCTGCAGCGCGAGGGCGTTTATCGCGAGATGAAGTTGCGCCGGCACTATGAAAAGCCTTCGGAAAAGCGCGCCCGTGAAAAGGCCGCCGCCGTTCGCCGCGCCCGCAAGATGGAGCGCAAGCGGGTGGAGCGCGACGGAGGCAAGTAAGCCTTCGCGCTTGATGGATCGGCTGCAAGCAGCCATTGAGGGCGCCGATGATTTCGGCGCCCTTCGCTTTTGCGGCGCGCGAAATCGGCCGGCAGCGAATCGGGGGTTGAGTTACCATGTCTGAAATCACGCGGGTTCCGCTCCAGCCGATCGCCAAGGGTTCGCTCACAAAGCTGTGGCTCGGGATAGTCGTCGCCCTGCTGCTCGCCGCGGGCTTCGCGTGGTCGCAGCGCTACCAGGGCGTGACGGTCGAGACGCTGGCCCCGGGCGCGGGGCCGATGCCCACGAAGGATGACGTCGTCCTCATCAACTACACCGGCAAGCTGGCCGACGGCACCGTCTTCGACAAGGGCGAGAAGGTTCCGCTTCCGCTCGAAGGCGTGGTGCCGGGCTTCAGCGAGGGCCTGTCCAAGATGCAGAAGGGCGGCAAGTACCGGCTCTTCATTCCCGCGTCGAAGGGCTACGGGGCAGAGGCGCAGCGCAATCCCTCGACCGGCCAGGTCGTGATTCCGGCGAACAGCGCGCTTGAATTCGACGTCGAGCTTCTCGACTTCCGCAGCCGCGCCGAGATCATGGCCCAGCAGCAAATGCTCCAGCAGCTTCAACAGCAGGGCGGAGCGGGCGCCGCGCCGCCTCGGTGACCTTGCGCGCCGGTGGCGGGAAGTCCCGCCGCGGCGCTTGATGCAGTGCAGCGCAGTCGCTAACGCGGCCCGCATGTCAGTCGATACCGCAACCGTCCGGAAAATTGCCGGCCTCGCTCGCATCGCCATGGGCGATGAGGCGATCGCCGCGATGGTCCCAGAACTCAACAACATCCTCGGCTGGGTCGAGCAGCTCGGCGAGGTCGACGTGACCGGCGTAGAGCCGATGACTGCAGTCATTCCCGTCGCCCTCCGGCTTCGCGCGGATGTCGTCGCGTCCGATCTCGAGACCGGCGGCGGCAAGCGCGACCGCGTGCTGGCCAATGCCCCGGCGAACGAGCATGGCTTTTTCGGCGTGCCCAAGGTGATCGAATAGTGACCGACCTTACCGAACTCGGCGTTGCCGCGATCCGTGACGGCGTTGCCGCGGGCAGCTTTACCGCCCGCGAAGTGGCCGAAGCGTTCAACGCCAACGTCGCTGCGGCGTCCATTCTCAACGCATTCATCGTCGCCACGCCCGAGCGGGCGCTGGATGCTGCCGACAAGGTCGATGCCGCGCGCTCGGCGGGGCAGCCGCTGGGCAAGATGGCAGGCGTCCCGATCGGGATGAAGGATCTGTTCGCCACGCGCGGCGTCCAGACCACGGCCGCGAGCCACATCCTCGAAGGGTTCGTTCCCGAGTACGAGAGCACTGTTTCGCAGAAGCTGTGGGACGCTGGCGCAGGCATGCTGGGCAAGCTGAATCTCGATCAGTTCGCGATGGGTTCGTCGAACGAGACCAGCTATTTCGGCAACGTGATCAGCCCGTGGCGGCGCAACGACGGCGGCAACGCCGCGCTCGCCCCCGGCGGTTCGTCGGGCGGCAGCAGCACTGCGGTCGCGGCGCTGCTCGCCCCGGCGGCTACGGGCACCGATACCGGCGGATCGATCCGCCAGCCGGCCGCGTTCACGGGCATTGCAGGGATCAAGCCGACTTACGGCCGGTGCAGCCGGTGGGGCATCGTCGCCTTCGCCAGCAGTCTCGATCAGGCGGGCCCGATGGCGCGCGATGTGCGCGACTGCGCGATCATGCTCGAAGCGATGGCGGGTTTCGATCCGAAGGATGCGACCAGCATCGACATGCCGGTTCCCACCTGGGAAGCGGGCCTGTCGGGCAACCTTTCGGGCGTGCGCGTGGGTATTCCGCGCGAATACCGGATGGACGGCATGGACGCTGACGTGGCGAAAAGCTGGGACGACGGGATCGCCTGGTTGCGCGACGCAGGCGCCTCGATCGTCGACATCAGTCTTCCGCACACCAAATATGCGCTGCCGGCCTATTACATCATCGCGCCGGCCGAAGCCTCGTCCAACCTCGCCCGCTATGACGGGGTGCGGTACGGGCTGCGCGAACTGCCCGAAGGCGCTGGGCTGCAGGACATGTACGCCGCCACGCGCGCCGCAGGTTTCGGCGACGAGGTGAAGCGCCGCATCCTCATCGGCACCTACGTGCTCTCGGCCGGCTTCTACGATGCCTACTACACCCAGGCGCAGAAGGTCCGGGCGCTGATCGCTCGGGATTTCGAGAACGCATTTCGCGATTGCGACGTGATCCTCGCGCCCACCGCGCCGAGCGCCGCCTTTGCGCTCGGGGAAAAGAGCGACGATCCCCTGGCGATGTACCTCAACGACGTGTTCGCCGTTCCGGCGAGCCTTGCCGGCCTGCCGGCCATGTCGGTTCCCGCCGGCCTCAACCGCGAGGGGCTTCCCCTGGGGCTGCAGGTCATCGGCAGGGCCTTCGACGAACAGGGCGTCCTCAATGCCGGCCTCGCGATAGAGAGCCGCGCCGGCTTCGCGGCCAAACCGGAGAAGTGGTGGTGACCGAGTATCGCATCGAGGGCGCAACCGGGGCGTGGGAGGTCGTCGTCGGCCTCGAAGTCCATGCTCAGGTGACGTCGAATTCCAAGCTGTTCTCGGGCGCTTCGACCAAGTTCGGGGCCGAACCCAACAGCCAGGTTAGCCTCGTCGACGCAGCGATGCCGGGAATGTTGCCCGTGCCGAACCGCGAGTGCATCCGCCAGGCGGTGCGCACCGGCATGGCGATCGAGGCCGAGATCAACGCGTGGAGCCGGTTCGATCGCAAGAACTACTTCTACGCCGACCTGCCGCAGGGCTACCAGATCAGTCAGCTCTACCACCCGTTGGTGGGTGAAGGCGGGCTGGACATCGTGCCTGATGAAAAGCAGCCCGAGGCGATCAAGCGCATCGGGATCGAGCGGATCCATGTCGAACAGGATGCGGGCAAGCTGATGCACGATCAGCATCCGACGATGAGCTACGTCGACCTGAACCGCTCGGGCGTCGCGTTGATGGAGATCGTCAGCCGCCCGGACATGCGCTCCCCGGCAGAGGCCGGGGCATACCTGCGCAAGCTGCGCAGCATCCTGCGCTATGTCGGCTCGTGCGACGGCAACATGGAAGAAGGCTCGATGCGCGCCGACGTAAACGTCAGCGTGCGGCGGCCGGGCGGCGAACTGGGCACGCGCACCGAGACGAAGAACGTCAACTCGGTCCGTTTCGTGATGGCCGTCGTCGAACAGGAGGCACGCCGCCAGGTCGGGGTGATCGAGGATGGCGGAACGATCGTGCAGGAAACGCGCCTCTACGACCCCGACCGCAACGAGACGCGGTCGATGCGCAGCAAGGAAGATGCGCACGATTATCGCTATTTCCCCGATCCTGACCTGCCGCCGCTGGTCCTCGACGGCGATTTCCTCGCCGAATGCCGCGCCAGCCTTCCCGAACTGCCCGATGCGAAGCGCGCGCGTTACATCGGAGAACTGGGCCTGAGCGCCTACAACGCCGACATCCTCACCGCGGAAGTCGAGACCGCCCGCTGGTTCGAGGTGCTGCTGACCGAAACCGCGGCGCGCCAGGGCAAGGGGCCGGCTGACGTCGCCAAGCAGGCGGCCAACTGGCTGACGTCGGAATTGTTCGGCGCGCTCAACCGCACCGGCAAGACTCTCGATACCAGCCCGGTCAGCCCGGCCCAGGCAGCCGAGTTGCTTGCGCTGGTCGGTGACGGCACGATCTCCGGCACGATTGCCAAACAGGTGTTCGAGAAGATGCTGGAAACCGGCGACGGCGCCGGCACCATCGTTGAGCGCGAGGGCCTCAAGCAGACCAGCGATACCGGCGCCATCGATGCCGCAGTGGCAAAGGTGCTGGGCGACAATGCCGAAAAGGTCGAGCAGTACCGTGGCGGCAAGGAAGCCCTGTTCGGGTTCTTCGTCGGACAGACGATGAAGGCGATGCAGGGCAAGGCCAACCCGCAGCTTGTCAACGCCGCGATCAAGAAGGCGCTGGGGTGATACCCGGCGTTCCCCGCGCGCCACACCGCAGCGCGGGGAACGCCGGTCAAAATCAGGCGGCGCGGGTTCCCGTCATCGCCATCGTGCCGAAAGCGCCGGCCTTGACGTTGCCCGTCAGCGTATCCCCGTCGATCACCGCGTCGCACTCCAGCGTCATCGGCATCGGCACGGTCATGTTCATCTTCCAGGTGATGTTGTTGCCATCGACCTTTCCGTCGACGACATCCATCGAGCCCATCGCCCCGGCATTCTGCCCGGTGAAGCTGTCGCCATCGACGTTGATGGTAAACTTGGACTTCTGGTCGCCCATCGGGGTCTTGGTGACGCAATCATAGGTTCCGGCAACGGACATCGATTCTCTCCCTTTGAAAATTGCTCTCGTCGTCCCGCGTTTCAGTCGTTGCCGACATTGCTGTCAATAGCCGGCGCATATTCCACCGGTAGGCCCACGCCCTTCAATTGGGGGTCGATCACCTTGCGGTCGCCCACCACCACGAAGACCAGATCGTCGGGCTGAAGGTACTGGCGCGCCGCGGCGTCGATCTCGGTCGCCCCGATCGCGCGGTAGCGGGTGGGCAGCGTGGCATAGTAGTCGTCGGGGCGGCCGAGGCGGTCGTTAATGATGATGGCCGAGAGGATCTGCGCGCTGGTTTCGAAGCGATTGGGCAGTCCGCGAATGTTGCCGTCGGTCACCCGGTTGAGTTCCACCTGGTCGACCCCGCGTTTGGCGGGGAGCGCCTTCATGTCGGCGATCAGCAGCTTGAGCGCGTCGCCGGTGCGGTCCGCCTGGACCGGCGCGCTGACGGTGAGCGCGCGGGTGCCGAGCGGCTCCGACACGCCCGAGCGAACGCCGTAGCTCCAGCCCTTGTCCTCGCGCAGGTCGAGATTGAGCCGCGACAGGAAGCCGTTGCCGAGAACCTCGTTGGCAAGTTCGAGGGCTTCGTTCGACTGCCTTCCCGAAAGCGGCAGGGCGCGGCCTCCCACGATCACCGATTGCGGGGAATTGGGCCGGTCGATCACGACGATCCGCGGGTGCGGGGCGGGAATCGCGGCGTTAAGGTTCTTGGCCGGACGCGGGCTCGCCGGTGCCCGCCAGGTGCCGAAGTTGCGTTCGAGCAAGGGTAGCAATTCGGCCAGCGTGGTGTCGCCGACCACCGTTATCCGCGCGAGGTCCGGGCGCAGCCAGGTATCGTGCGCGCTGCGCAGATTTGCAGGGGTGAGGCGGGCAACTGCTGTCGCATCGCCCAATCCGCTGCCGGGCACGCCATAGGGGTGGTCGGCTCCGTAGATCAGCGGTGCAATCGCGCGTCGGGCCAGGCCGACCGGCGAGGCAAGTTCCTGTCCGATCTCGGCGACGCGCTGGTCTGCCAGCCGCTTGACCTGATCGGGCGCAAACGCAGGATTTCGCGCGACGTCGGCCATCAGCGCGAGCGATGGGGCGAGATTGGGCGCCAGGGCGCTCAGCGTTATGGCGCTGGAATCGAGGCTGGCGCCAGCATTGATGCTCGCGCCGAGCCGTTCCTGCTCTTCCGCGATGGCGACGCTGTCGCGGGTCGTCGTTCCCTCCTCGAGCAGCGCAAGCATCAGCGATTGGGTGCCCAGCGCATCGTGCGGATCGGCGGCGAAGCCCGCGTCGAAATTCATGCTGACGAGCACCTTGGGAACGGTCGTCCGGCGAGCGAAGGCTACCGGAATGCCGTTCGAGAGGGTCGCGCGCTCGATCGCCGGGAACGCTAGATCGCCAACCGGCAGCACCGGCGGAACTGGGCGTGGCGGGCCGGTGACAATCTTCGCGGCAGGCTTCTTCGCGTCGGGTTTGGGCAGCGGGCTCGTCGCCTCGTCGCCCCAGCCGCCCATCTTCGCGCCGTCCTCGGTCCGTGCGCCGGGAACGATGGCCAGCTTGTAAACGGGTCGGGTCAGCCAGCGCTGCATCGCCGCGGTGACTTCTTCCGGCGTCAGCGAGGCGATCACGGCGAGGTCCGCCTTGTACTTCTCGGGATTGCCGGAATAGAGCAACCCTTCGGCCAGCGTCGCGCCCTTGCCGCCGAAGCCGCCGACGCTTTCCAGTTCACCGATCTGGGACGAGACGTACTGCGTGGCAGCGCGGCGCAATTCGTCGGAGGTCGGTCCCTTGGCTATGAAGTCGGCGATCAGGGCGTCGAACCGTGCTTCCGCGACGGCGCGATCGACCCCGGGCTTCACCTCGATGTCGGCTTCGACAACCCCGGTCTGTTCATCGGTGTCGGCGTCGGCCGAGACATGCACAGCAAGTTGCTCGTCGCGGACCAGCGCGTTGTCGAGGCGCGAGCTTGAAAGGCCGCCGAGGACGCGCATCCCCATGTCGAGCGCTAGGGCATCGCGGTCGTTCAGGCCCGGTCCGCTCCACATCCGCACCAGCATGGTATCGGGAACCTGGTCCTTCATTTCGCGGCTGACCGGCGCGGGCAGGGTGACCGGACCGGCAGGCGGGTTCACCACCTTGGGTCCGCTGGCGATGTCGCCGAACCACTTTTGCACCAGCGGCCTGGCGGTCGCCGCGTCGATGTCGCCGGACAGCACGAGGACGGCGTTGTTGGGCGCATAGTGATCGGTGAACCACTTGCGCACGTCGCCCAGGCTGGCCGCATCGAGATCGGCGAGCGATCCGATCGTCGAATGGCGATAGGGATGGCCGACGGGATAAAGACCCTCGAGTGTCGCATAGCGAATGAGGCCATAAGGCTGGTTGTCGCCCTGGCGCTTCTCGTTCTGGACAACGCCGCGTTGCTTATCGAGCTTGTCCTGCGTCACCGCGCCTAACAGGTGGCCCATGCGGTCGCTTTCCATGAACAATGCCAGGTCGAGCGCGCCGGTGGGCACGGTCTCGACATAGTTGGTCCGGTCGAACGAGGTGCTGCCGTTGGTCGAAGTGGAGCCTGCGGCCTCGAGCGGAATGTCGAAGTTGGGCACGTTCTCCGAGCCGCCGAAGAAGAGGTGCTCGAACAAATGGGCGAAGCCGGTGCGCCCCTTGGGCTCGTGCTTGGAGCCTACGCGGTAATAGACGGTCACTCCGACGATCGGGGCCTTGCGGTCGGTGTGGACCAGCGTCGTCAGCCCGTTGGCGAGCGAGAATTGCTCGTAGGGAATGTCGACCGCTCGCACGAGGTCTGCCAGCGGCGCGGCGGGAGCGGCGGCTGCCGGCGAAGGCTCGGGCAGCCCTGCCACCGCGTTCTGGCGCGGAGCTGTCGCACAGCCGGCAAGAGCAAGAGCAAACAACGAGACAGCGAGGAAACGGCGCATGAAGACAACCCCGAAAGCGTGACGATTATGGCGGACTTGTAGCCACTTGGGCGCGCGAGGCTAGGGGGCTGTCACCGTTTCCCGGCTCACCGCATGGGCCGCGATGTCGGCGGGGGTGAAATGCACCGGCTTGAACCGGTGCGCCACGAACAGCGGGGCCTGGTCGGCATAGTGGGGGCTCGCCGGACGCGTTGTTGCGGCGCCGAAGGGCTGGATCGATTGCGAACTGACCGCGCCGCCCTTCGGCCACTCGATCATCATCACGAAACTGTCGCCGTGCTTGATCGGCAACCGCCCGTCTGGGGAGGTCTTGATCCAGCTCGTCGCAGCACGCAGCGTGTCGCCGCCACCGTCCATCGGCAGGTCAACCTTGCCTTGCCGCAGCCTGATCACCGCGCCGAGCGGCGGGTCGATCCGGCCGAAATGACGCTGGAGGTGATGGACCGCCTTTGCCAGCTCGAACTGGGGATCGGGCGGCGGCCGGTGATTGTAGCTGCGCGACATGGCCTCTTCGAGCACCATCACCGCCAGGGCATCCGCCGGTCCCCGTCCATCGGCGGTGTAGTCCCACTGGGCCAGCAGCTTCTGACCGGCGGCAAGATCGGGCGTGCGGCGCAAGTCGAGTGCTGCGATCGCATCGAGCATCCAGGCGACGTAGCCGGTGCGCTCGTAGCCGGTGTCGAACTTTATCGCGTAAAGCTCGCGTCGGCCGATCGGGTTCGTGGCTGCAAGCAGCTTGCCCGCGCGGCGCGACCGATTGGTCTCGTCGAGCTCCACGCCCAGAAGCGCCGAAGTCGCCGAGGGGTCGAGATCGCTACCCGGCCCGGCTGCCAGGAACGGCGTGTTATTGGAGTTGTAGAGGTAACCTGAAGCCGGGTTGAGGTAGTGTGGGATCTGGTCCGGGGCTACCGCTTCGCGCCAGATCAGGTCCGAGCGGTCACCCGGAAGCACGCGACGCCAGTCGAAGCCTGGCTTCCGCTTGGGAAAAGCGGCGTTGTAGAGATAGGCGATGTTTCCTGCGCGGTCCGCGTAGAGGAAATTGGTCGATGGCAACGGATGGCGCGCCATGATCTGCTGCCATTCCGCAAAGTCCCGCGCCTTGTTGAGATGATAGTAGTCGCCGACGCTGGCGATGCTGTCGATCCCGCCATAGCGGAAAGCGAATGCGCCGCGGGAGTTGACGATCGCCGGGCCATGCGCCGATCGCCAGACCTCCTTGGGTATCGGCAGCACGAACGGGCCGAAGCGGACCGGAAGCCAGACTCGCTCCCTGCCAAGCGGCCGCCATGAGCCGTCGAGGCGATACTTCGTGCCGTCTCCGTTCAAGACGAGTTTGTAGACGTCGACCAGATCGGGGCGATTGACGGTATTTGTCCAGCCGAGCGTTTCGTTGTGGCCGAGGGCAAGGAACGGCATGCCTGGGAACAGCGCCCCGGCCATGTGCCAGCCCTGATCGCTCTGGACGACAATCTCATACCACGCCACGCCGCCCCACCAGGGCTGATGCGAGTTCGAGACGAGCCGCGTAATGCCGTCGTCCGCGCGCCGCGGGGAAATGGCAAAGGCGTTCGATCCGGCGAGCGCGCCATCCTCTCCGATGGGCAATGGGGCGGGCCGGACGGTCGGGGTGCTGATGATGTCGCCGCCGCCATGGCGATAGTCGGGGAGCGGCCTGCCATCCAGCGCCGGTCCGGGATCGAGAGGAACGGACTTGCCCTCGACAAGCGCGCCGATCGTCCGGTCGAGGCCGAAGAAGAACGGCTGGCGCAAGGCAAAGCCCGCCGCGATATCGCGTCCGTTTACCGGGAACAGGCGCGCCAGCTTGATCTCGGCCGGGTGGCGCGCGGCGTAGAGGTTGAGGCCGCTCGCATAACCGTCGAGCAGCGCTTTCACATCCGCCGGAAGCGCCGCGTAGTGCCGATCGACGGTGCCGCGTGCATCGAGCAGGTGGAACGCGAAGTCGATCTTGGCTCCGTCAGCTCCAGCAATCGCGCCGTACCGGCCCCGGGTCATCGCCACCACATCCTGCAGGGTGAAGAAGTCGTCCTCGGCGTGGGCCCAGGCAATGCCGAACGCGACGTCGGCGTCGCTCTTCCCGTGCACGTGCGGCACGCCGAATTCGTCGCGAGTGATTTCGACCTTGTAGGGACGGGCTGGCGGGGCGATGCCGGGCCGGGCCATCAGGGGTTCCCAGGTCATCAGCGCAATGAGGCTGATCAGAACCAGCGCCAGCATGCCCCAGCCCAACCGTGCACCCCATCTGCGCGCCATTACCAAACCCCCTGAACCTGCATGGAGTTGTGGCACCCACCGCCGCGCCTGTCGATGACGATCCGGGAAATTAGAGCTGGCGTCTTGTGTTGCCAAAGGGCAACACTATCTTCGGCGAGCAGGAGGACCACCACACCATGAACCTCGAGAAATTCACCGACCGCGCCAAGGGCTTCCTTCAGGCCGCACAGACTGTCGCGATCCGCATGAATCACCAGCGGATCACGACCGAGCACCTGCTCAAGGCGCTGCTCGAGGATGGCGAGGGGATGGCTTCGGGCCTGATTCAGCGCGCCGGTGGTGACCCTCGGCAGGCCGAAGCCGCGGTCGATACTGCGCTGGGCAAGATACCCGCAGTGTCGGGCAGCGGCGCACAGGCGACTCCGGGACTCGACAACGATGCAGTCCGCATGCTCGACCAGGCAGAGCAGATAGCGACGAAGGCTGGCGACAGCTTCGTCACGGTCGAACGCATGCTGGTGGCCATCGCGCTCGCCACCACGACCGCCGCGGGGCAGGCCCTGAAGTCGGCGGGCGTCAGTGCGCAAGCGCTCAACACCGCCATCGAAGCGCTGCGCAAGGGCCGCTCGGCCGACAGCGCGAGCGCCGAAAATGCCTATGACGCGATGAAGAAGTATGCCCGCGACCTCACCGAAGCGGCGCGTGATGGCAAGCTGGACCCCGTGATCGGGCGGGACGAGGAGATCCGCCGCACGATCCAGATCCTTGCCCGGCGGACCAAGAACAACCCGGCGCTGATCGGCGAGCCCGGCGTCGGCAAGACCGCGATTGCCGAGGGCCTCGCGCTGCGCATCGCCAATGGCGACGTGCCCGACAGCCTCAAGGACCGTCGCCTGATGGCGCTCGACATGGGTTCGCTGATCGCAGGCGCGAAATATCGCGGCGAGTTCGAGGAACGGCTGAAGGCCGTGCTCGACGAGGTGAAGGGGGCCGAAGGCGAGATCATCCTGTTCATCGACGAGATGCACACCCTGATCGGCGCGGGGAAGTCGGAAGGTGCGATGGATGCTTCCAACCTGCTGAAGCCCGCGCTGGCCCGCGGCGAACTGCATTGCATCGGCGCGACGACGCTCGATGAGTACCAGAAGCACGTCGAGAAGGACCCTGCGCTGCAGCGGCGGTTCCAGCCCGTGTTCGTGGGCGAGCCAACGGTCGAGGACACGATCAGCATCCTGCGCGGGCTCAAGGACCGCTATGAACTGCACCACGGCGTGCGGATCACCGACGGCGCGATTGTCGCCGCTGCAACGCTCAGCCACCGTTACATCGCCGACCGCTTCCTGCCCGACAAGGCGATCGACCTGATGGACGAGGCCGCCAGCCGTATCCGCATGGAGGTCGAGAGCAAGCCCGAGGAGATCGAAACGCTCGACCGGCGGATTATCCAGCTCAAGATCGAGGAAATGGCCCTGGCCAAGGAAAGCGACCAGCCTTCGAAGGACCGGCTGGGGACGCTGCGGGGCGAGCTTGCCAATCTCGAGCAGCAGTCGGCAGAACTGACCACGCGCTGGCAGAACGAGCGCGACAAGATCGCGGCGGAAGGGAAGATCAAGGAACAGCTCGACACCGCGAGGATCGAACTGGAACAGGCGCAGCGTTCGGGCGACCTCGCGAAGGCGGGCGAGCTTTCATACGGCCGCATTCCCGAACTGGAACGGCAACTCGCCGAGGCCGAAGGCGTCGGCGACAACGCGCTCCTGCGCGAGGAAGTCACCTCCGAGGATATCGCGGCGGTCGTCAGCAAGTGGACCGGCATCCCGGTTGAGCGGATGATGGCGGGAGAGCGCGAGAAGCTGCTCCAGATGGAGGACATCATCGGCCAGCGCGTCATCGGCCAGGATGCGGCCGTGCGCGCGGTGTCCAAGGCGGTGCGCCGGGCCCGCGCCGGTCTTCAGGATCCCAACCGCCCGCTCGGCTCGTTCCTGTTCCTGGGGCCGACTGGCGTCGGCAAGACCGAACTGACCAAGGCGCTCGCCGGCTTCCTGTTCGATGACGACAGCGCGATGGTTCGCATCGACATGTCCGAGTTCATGGAAAAGCACGCGGTGAGCCGGCTGATCGGCGCGCCTCCGGGCTACGTCGGCTACGACGAGGGCGGGGTGCTCACCGAAGCGGTCCGGCGCCGGCCTTATCAGGTCGTGCTCTTCGACGAGGTCGAGAAGGCACACGCCGACGTGTTCAACGTGCTCCTTCAGGTGCTCGACGACGGCCGTCTGACCGATGGCCAGGGGCGCGTGGTGGACTTCACCAACACCCTGATCATCCTGACCAGCAACCTCGGCAGCCAGTACCTTGCCAACCTCGAGGAAGGACAGGACGTCTCGGCGGTCGAGCCGCAGGTGATGGAGGTCGTCCGCGCGCACTTCCGGCCCGAATTCCTGAACCGGCTCGACGAGATCATCCTGTTCCACCGTCTCGGCCAGGAGCACATGGCGCCGATCGTGGACATCCAGGTCAAGCGCGTCGCCAACCTGCTCAAGGATCGCAAGATCACGCTCGACCTTACCGAAGCCGCCAAGCGCTGGCTGGGCCGGGTGGGATACGATCCGGTCTACGGTGCCCGTCCGCTGAAGCGTGCGGTGCAGAAGCACCTCCAGGATCCTCTCGCGGAGAAGCTCCTCGGCGGGGAAATTCCCGACGGGGCGGCGGTGCGGATCGACGAGGGTGACGGCGCGCTGGCCATCGCGGTCGCGTAACCCGCGTGGGGGCGCGGGGAATAAATCTCGCGCCCCCAACGTGCCGGTCTAGAAGGGGCGGCCCGGAGGCCCGGACAGGTCCAGCGGCGTGGCCCGGATCCACTTCGAGAGGATAAGCTTGCGCCCGCCCGTGACGGGGAGGCCGGCATGCCATGTGCGTTCATCGGGACGGCCGTCTGGGGTCACGTTGTCGAAAAGGATGGCGTCGCCCATCCCGCCGCGAAATCTTGCGGGGATACGCGGGAAGTCGGTTTCCCCGCCGGAAAAATCGTCTCCCAGCGTGACCAGGAAGGTCTTTGTCCGCTGGTTAGGCTCGCCCGGAATAGCGTCGCTGTGAAGTCTGTATTCGTCGCCGGGTTGGTAGCTTAGCACCTGCAGCGGTTCGCCCTGCTCATAAGTCGTTCCGGTGGCTGCCGCGATCCGGCGGTTGATCGCGTGAAGGACCGGATCCTCCATGACGAACGGAAAGGCGGCGCTGTGCGCGCGGCGCACGGGATCGTTCACGAAGCGACCGGTCTGGGGGTGAATTACCACCGCAGGCCGGAGAAAGTCCTGCGCCAGGTCAGTCACGTACCGGCACTCGGCGGCGGACATGAATCCGGCGAGGCGTTCGATCCGGGGGCTTTCATGCGCAATTGCAGACAACGGGCGCCTTAGCGGATCCCCCGCATCGTCGATGGCCATATTCGCCAGCAGATCGTGCTGTCTGTTCGCATGCGGGTCATGGCTGGCATTCGCTGCAATCAGATCGAGCGCGCGCCGCCACTCGCGCCCGGAACCGCCTGCACCGTTGGCAAGCATCGCGATGTGCACGGCTGCGACTTCATGGAGGCCGAGTTCCGCCGCCCTGCCGTAAAGCGCCCGGGCCTCGCCCAGATCGCGGCGGATGGGATCGCCAGCCAGGCGCCAGTCCGCAAGCTGCGCAGCGGCAAGCGCGTTCCCCTGGTTCATCGATTCGCTCAGCAGGCGGTATGCTCCGGCCACTTCGCCGCGCTCAGCCAGCGCGAGTGCCTGCTGTACCGCTGCCGGATAGCCCGAGTTCGTCATGCTGGGGCGCTACCAAGAAAAAGGGGGCCGGAACAGCGTTCCGACCCCCCAATTCGTTCAGGCAGTGCGTTCGATCAGAAGTTCGCCTTCACGCCGGTGTAGAAGTACCGACCGCGGTTGTCGAAGATGCCCGAGCCGCCACCGACGCCGGTCAGGCCGTACGGAGGCATGCGGTTCGCGACGTTGTCGACACCGAAGTAGATGTTGAACTGATCGGTAACGTCGAGCGCAACCCGGACGTCCATGTAGGCAGTGTCCGGATACTTCTTGACCGCAGCGTAGTCCGCGTTCTGCGGCGGCAGGCCGTTCAGCGGATTGAAGTCCTCGTAAGTGTTCAGATACTGCTTGCCGATCCAGCGGATCTGGTAGCCGGCAGTGAACTTCTTGTACTTCACGCTGGCGTTGAGGTTCACCTGATCCTGGGGATCGCCCAACTCGTTGATGATCCGGTTCTTGAACGCCGGGTTCTGCGGGTTGGTGAACGCATCGTTCTGCAGGACGTGGGTCCACAGGGCGTTCAGGTTAACGGTCCAATCGCCTTCGACATAACGATAGTCGAGCTGGCTATCGATGCCGCGCACCTTCAGCTTGGCGAAGTTGGCCGACGACTGGAGAAGCGAACCTTCCAGGATCTGGAAGGGAATTTCGCCAGCCGGACCGGTCGCCGCGGTGTTACGCGTGAACAGTCCGCAGAACGGGTTGTTCAGATCGGGCGAGTCGTAGCAGAGATTGGCAATCTGCTGCGCCGAAACCGCCGAGATCACGTCGTTGACAGTGATGTCATAGTAGTCGGCCGAGAGCGACAGACCCGGGATGAACCGGGGCTGCAGCAGGATGCCGCCCGTGTACGAGTCCGAGGTTTCCTCAGTCAGGTTCGGGTTGCCGCCGCTGCTGATCTCGAGCGAGGACGAATACACGAAGTCGTAACCCGCCGGGCGTCCCGCCGCGTTGCAGTTCGCCACGCGGGTGGCAGAGCCGGTCGCGAGGTTACGTGCAGAGCACGGATCGGCAAAGCCCGGAGCGAAGTTCTGACCCGCGGGCGAGTAGATTTCCGAGAGGTTCGGCGCACGGACCGAGCGGGCATACGTCCCACGCAGCGTGACGTCGTTGATCGGCTTCCAGGTGACTTCGCCGCCGTAGGCATAGGTCGTGCCCGTGGCGCCCTTGTAGTCCGACACCCGGCCGTTGCCGCGCAGCGTCAGCTCCTCGAAGAACGGAGTGTCCTTGAGCAGCGGGATCTGGATTTCGGCATAGGCCTCCTTCACCGAGAACGACGGCGAAGTGAAGCTCGGGATTGCGTTGTAGAACGCGTAGCCCGCCTGGGTCAGATCATCGAGATCGTAACGCAGCGTTTCCTTGCGGTACTCCGCACCGACCGAGAAGCCGACCGGGCCGCCCGGCAGGTTGAAGAACCCGCTGGTATCGCCGGTCACGAAGCCGCCGAAGTTCAGCTGGGTGATCTTGCCGCTGGCGCGCGAGTCGACGAGCACGTACTTGCGCGCCGCGTCGGTTACCGAGCCCACGCCGAACGGATTGATCGGAACGCAGGCCGCGATGTCGGCGGCAAGCTTCGGATCGTCGCCGGCGCTGAGCGGGGAGCCCGTCAGGTACGAGATCGTGCCGGCCGGGTTGAGCTGCGAACGGCAGACGATGTTGCCATTGGCGTCGCGCGTGGTGTCGAGACCCAGCAGGTAGCGCTGGATGTTGACGTTGCCGGCGATGATGTTCTTTTCCTTGTGCTCGCCATAGTTGGCAAACACTTCGTAGTTCCAGTCATCGTTGAAGTCGCCGCGCACGCCGATCACGCCGCGATAGGTCTCGCGGGTGATGTCCTCGTCGCGGATGCCAAAATCGGTCCAGTTGCGACGAAGACTGAAGCGGAAGGTTCCCGCCGTGACCGCTGCCTGCTGAGCGGCAAGCGACGCAGCACTAAGCGCTGCACCAGTGTTCGGGTTGACCGTCGTCGCCAGGAACTGCTGCGTCAGGAGCGAACGCGCCTGGCTGCTCAGGTACGGATTGTCCAGGCGGACGCGCTCGCGCCCGCCGGGATCGCCCAGCGTGGCACCCTGCGAGAAGAACGGACCGCTCTGCGAACCGAAAGCTTCCGAACGGACGTACTTGGCTTCCAAGAACGGCACGAAAGCAGGGCTGATCTCGTAATGCGCGATCAGGTTGGCCGAATAGCGCTGCAGATCGGGCGAAAGGGCAAGCAACTTGCCCTCGCGGTTGGTCAGTCCGTTACCGCCGAGGAAATTCCCCGTCGGGCCAAGGCCGATACGGGTTCCGGTTTGCGGCACAAGGGTACCGTCGGGCTGGAACAGGAACGAGCAGGCGTAAGCCGCAACGTTGAAGCCACAAGGCGCCGTGGTCGGGTTCGGGAAAGCCAGAACCGATCCACCAAGCGCGAGGCTGGCAAAACGGATGTCGTTGTAGAACGCCCGGTCGGGAACGCCGTCCGATCCGTTGACCGAGCCGCCCGGGTCGGTGTCGACGACGACGAAGTTCCGGTTGTAGCGCAGCGAGGGACGCCCGGGGGCGTAGAAATCCTGGCTGTGCGCGTATTCGACGTTGAGCGCGATGTTGCCGCGGTCATCCGAGCCGAAGTTCGTGCCCGCCGTCATCGAGACGAACTGGTTGCCCGCGTCCTTGTACTTGGAGACGCCGGCCTGGCCGCGAAGCTGGATGCCCTCGAAGTCATCCTTGAGGATGAAGTTGACGACGCCCGCAATGGCGTCGGAACCGTAGACCGCCGAAGCGCCGCCGGTCACGACGTCGATACGCTCGATCAGGTCCGAAGGGATCGTGTTGGTGTCGACCGAGACGCCGTTCGAAAGCACGTCGGAACCGACGTGGCGGCGACCGTTGACGAGCACCAGGGTGCGCTGGGTGCCGAGACCGCGAAGATCGAGGAGGTTAAGGCCGCGGGTGCCGAGAAAGCGCGTGCCGTTCTGCTGGCTGAAGGTGCTGCGCAGCTGCGGCAGTTCGTTCAGCAGGTCGCCGACCGAGATGTTGCCGGTCTCGAAAACCTGCGCGCCGGTGACGACGGCGACCGGGTTGGCCGATTCGAGGTTCGGCTGGCGGATGCGCGAGCCGGTAACGACGATCGTTGAGCCTTCCTGATCGTCGCATACGGCGTTGCCGTTGGCGTCGACGCAGTTCGCCGTGTCGACCGCGGCGGTTTCATCAGCCGGGGCAGCCTGCGCGTAAGCCGCCGACGAACCGCCGACAGCCGCGAAAGCGACCAGGGCCGCCGAATAAAGAGAAGTCGTCCCGCGAAGCGCGGGCTTGATGGATAATGCCACGGTGTCAGTCCCTTCACACCAAAAGTCCGACTGTGCCGGACATTCCTGTTGAATTTTGCGAGTGCCCCGCTGGCTTGCCATCCCTCTGTTGTTGATCCCGGGGACGCACAGGCCAGTAAGATCGTGGGACGTTGGGGTCTCCGTGCGTTTGCAGCAACTTGCGATTTGCCGTGAAGTTACGATTGTGACCTTTCTGTTGCAAATCGACAACACGCCCGGCTTTCGCGACAGAGCGCGCCGCCCGACCGCGTTGCTTGACCGCTTCGACTGTCCGCTTTAACCGGTCGATTAAACCTTCCTGGGAGAATCGTTGTGGCCAGTGCCTATATCGTTGATGCAGTGCGGACCGCCGGCGGACGTCGCGGCGGCCGACTTGCCGGAACCCATCCGGTCGATCTCGCGGCCGCCTCGCTCGACGCCTTGGTCGAGCGGACGGGTGTCGATCCGAATGCCGTCGAGGACGTTATCATGGGTTGCGTCACCCAGGCGGGCGAGCAGTCGATGCAGGTCGGGCGCAACGCCGTTCTTGCCTCCAGGCACTTGCCGCAAAGCACGCCCGCGGTCACGATCGACCGCCAGTGCGGCTCGTCGCAGCAGGCAATCCAGTTCGCGGCGCAGGCGGTGATGTCGGGCACGCAGGACGTCGTGATCGCCAGCGGGATCGAGAGCATGAGCCGCGTTCCCATGGGCTCGAGCGCGATGTTTCACATGAAGGAGGGGCTCGGCAACTACAAGTCGCCCGGCCTCGAGGCGAAGTACCCGGGCATCATGTGGTCGCAGTTCGCCGGTGCCGAGATGATCGTGAAGAAGCACGGCCTCACCAAGGACGATCTCGACCGCTTCGCCTTCGAAAGTCACCAGAAGGCCATTGCCGCGACACAAGGCGGGGCGTTCCGTGACGAGATCGTGCCCATCACGATCGAGACTCCCGAAGGGCAGGCCCAGCATACCGTCGACGAGGGCATCCGCTTCGACGCCAGCCTCGAAGGCATCGCCGGGGTCAAGCTGCTGACCCCCGACGGCATGCTGACCGCTGCCAGCTCCAGCCAGATCTGCGACGGCTCGAGCGCGGCGCTGGTCGTATCCGAGGCGGCGCTGAAGACTTATGGCCTGACGCCGCTCGCCCGCATCCACACGTTGACAGTAACCGCCGGTGATCCGGTGATCATGCTGGAAGAGCCGTTGTTCGCGACCGATCGCGCGCTGCAGAAGGCCGGTCTCGCTATCGACGACATCGATCTTTACGAAGTGAACGAGGCGTTCGCCAGCGTACCGCTCGCGTGGCTCAAGCACACCGGCGCCGACCCGGCGCGCCTCAACGTCAATGGCGGCGCCATCGCGCTGGGGCACCCGCTGGGCGCCAGCGGCACCAAGCTGATGTCGACGCTGCTTCACGCGCTTAAGGCGCGGGGCAAGAAGTACGGCCTGCAGACGATGTGCGAAGGCGGCGGCGTCGCCAACGTCACGATCGTCGAGATGGTCTGATCGTCCCGGGCTCCGGCGAAAGCCGCAGCCGATCCCGCGCGGCAGCGTCCCCGCAAGGTTACGAAGTTCGGACCCTGGCCTGCGCGCCGGGGATCATGAGAGGAAGA
Source organism: Novosphingobium tardum (assembly GCF_042652045.1). Classification (NCBI taxonomy): domain Bacteria; kingdom Pseudomonadati; phylum Pseudomonadota; class Alphaproteobacteria; order Sphingomonadales; family Sphingomonadaceae; genus Novosphingobium; species Novosphingobium tardum. The sequence continues at coordinate 1,133,191 of NZ_JBHSDR010000003.1, forward strand.
CAAGAATGAAACTCGACAACACAGTGGCCGCGGTCGTTACCGGCGGAGCTTCGGGCCTGGGCGCCGCCACTGCGCGGGCGCTTGCGGACAAGGGCGTCAAGGTCGCGATCTTCGACCTGCAGGAAGAGAAGGGCAAGGCCGTCGCAGCCGAAATCGGCGGCGTGTTCTGCGAGGTCAACGTGACCGACGACGCATCGGTCGACGCCGGCTTCGCCAAGGCGCGCGAGGCTCATGGCCAGGAACGCATCCTCGTCAACTGCGCGGGCACCGGCAACGCCATCAAGACCGCATCGCGCAGCAAGGAAGACGGCTCGATCAAGCACTTCCCGCTCGAGGCCTTCAACTGGATCATCCAGATCAACCTTGTCGGGACCTTCCGCTGCATCGCCAAGTCAGCGGCCGGTATGCTGACGCTGGAGCCGCAGGAAGACGGCGACCGCGGCGCGATCGTCAACACCGCCTCGGTCGCCGCCGAGGATGGCCAGATCGGCCAGGCGGCCTATTCGGCCTCGAAGGGCGGCGTCGTGGGCATGACCCTGCCGATCGCGCGCGACCTGTCGGGCGAAGGCATTCGCGTCAACACCATCCTGCCGGGCATCTTCGACACCCCGCTGCTGGCCGGCGCGCCCCAGAACGTGCGCGATGCGCTCGGTGCCTCGGTTCCCTATCCCAAGCGGCTCGGCAATCCGACCGAGTATGCCCAGCTTGCCATGACGATGATCGAGTGCGGGTATTTCAACGGCGAGGACGTGCGGCTCGACGGCGCGATCCGCATGGCCCCGCGCTGAGAGACAGGAGCACCTGACGATGGGCGACTACAGCCAGATCAATTATGAAGTCGCCGATCGTGTCGCCACGATCACCCTGAACCGTCCTGAAAAGATGAACGCGTTCACCGACACCATGCGGCTGGAGATGCACGACGCGTTCGACCGCAGCGACGCGGACGACGAAGTCCGCGCGGTGATCGTTACGGGGCAGGGGAACCGCGTATTCTGCGCCGGCGCCGACCTGACCCCTTCGGACGGTCGCGCCGTGTTTTCGAGCGGCGAGGCGGTTTCCGACCTGTCCGATCCCATCGTGCGCGACGGCGGCGGCAAAATGACCTTGCGCATCTTCCAGTCGGTCAAGCCGGTGATCGGGGCGATCAACGGCGCGGCGGTCGGCGTGGGCGTTACCATGCAGCTGCCGATGGACATCCGCCTCGCCAGCACGACCGCGCGCTTCGGCCTTGTCTTCGCGCGACGCGGGATCGTGCCCGAGGCGGCGTCGAGCTGGTTCCTGCCGCGCATCGTCGGCCTGCCGCAGGCGCTCGAGTGGTGCATGACCGGGCGTGTTTTCGACGCCGAGGAGGCGCTTCGCGGCGGCCTCGTGCGTTCGCTCCACGCTCCGGAGGATCTGATGCCGGCGGCCCGGGCGCTGGCGGCCGAAATCGCCGAGAACACCAGCGCGGTATCGGTGGCGATGACCCGCGCGATGTTGTGGCGCGTGCCGTGGGCGGATCACCCGATGGCCGCGCACAAGATCGACAGCCGGGCGATCTATCGCCTGTCGAAGGGCGTCGATGCGGCCGAGGGTGTGGCCAGCTTCCTCGAAAAGCGTCCCGCCGCCTTTCCCGGAAAGGTCAGCAGCGACATGCCCGACTTTTATCCGTGGTGGAGCGAGCCCGACTACGCATGAGCGACGATCCGGCGCCTTGCAACGACACCCCGGGCGCCCGCGCGCTCCTGCTGGAAACCGCCAGCGCGATCATGCGCGAGGGCGATATCGTCGACATCTCGCTGTCCGAGCTGAGCCTGCGTTCGGGCCTGAACTCGGCCCTGGTGAAGTATTACTTCGGCAACAAGGCCGGGCTGATGAAGGCCTTGCTCGACCGCGACATGGCGACGATCACCGGCGGCGTAGGCGCGCTGCTGCACAAGGAGATGGATCCCGAAGCCAAGTTGCGGCGCCATCTGTCGGCGATGATCGACACGTTCTTCGCTTACCCCTACCTCAACCGCCTGCTGATGAGGCTGGTTCGCGACAGCGACGAGGCGGAGGCGCGCCGCATCGCCGAGACCCACCTTGTCCCGCTGCACAAGGCGTACGACCAGTTGATTCGTGAGGGGGTGGAGACCGGCGTGTTCCGCCGGATCGACCCGCAACTGTTCTATTTCTTCGCGACCGGCGCGGCGGATCGGTTCTTCTCCGCGCGGCTCGTGCTGCGGCACTGCTTCGATCAGGATACCCTCACCGAGGAACTGCGCGACCGCTATCGCGATCATGTGATCGACCTGACGATGGCCGCGATCCTCGCGCGCGGAAGCGCGCCTGCATGAGCGGCGCGGTCCTGCATGATTACTGGCGCTCCTCCGCCGCCTATCGGGTCCGGATCGTCCTCAATCTCAAGGGCGTGGACTACACCGCTCACCCCGTGGATCTTCGGCTGGGCGAGCAAACGCACGACGATTATCTCGCTCTAAACCCGCAAGGGCTGGTGCCGACGCTGGAAATCGACGGGCTTGTCCTGACCCAGAGCCTGGCGATCATCGACTACCTCGATGCGACTCACAAGGACCCGCCGATGGTCTCGTCCGATCCGGCGCGGCGATCGCGTACGCTTGCCCAGGCCTTGGTCCTCGCGGCCGATACCCATCCGCTGAACAACCTGCGCGTCCTCAACTACCTTCGCGAGGAATTCGGCGCGGACGAGGCGCGGGTCGAGCGGTGGATCCAGCGCTGGATCACCTCGGCGTTCGAAACGCTCGAGCGCGATGCACCGCGGGACGGTTTCTTCGGCGGCGATGCGCCCGATCTTGCCGACGTGTGCCTCGTCCCGCAGATGTACAGCGCGCGCCGCTTCAACATGGACCTGCAGGATTTCCCCCGGCTGCTGCGGATCGATGCCGCGATGCGCGCGCTGGAACCTGTCGCGCGCGCTGCACCCGAAGCGGTCAATCCGGACTGAATCCGCTCGCCCCTTGCGTGCCGGTGAGGTTGCATTAGAAACCTTTGCAACATGCCCCACCGACACACCCGCCTGGCCGAGTTCATGCCCTACCGGCTTTCGATCACCAGCAACGCGGTGAGCGACATGATCGCCGACAAGTATCGCGCGCGTTTCGGCCTGAAGATTCCCGAATGGCGGGTCATGGCGGTGCTGGGCGATGCAGGCCCGCGGACCCAGCGCGAACTCGTCAATGCGACGCTGATGGACAAGGTGGCGGTCAATCGCGCGTGCAAGGTGCTGGAAGATCGAGGCCTTGTGGTCCGCAATCCCAACGTGGCCGACGGCCGCTCGCACCACCTCGCCCTGACCGCGGTAGGAGAGACGATGCACGGCCAGATCATGCCGCTGGCCGAGGACATGTACCAGCGCATCTTCGCATGCCTGACCGCCAAGGAAACCGAGGTATTGCGTGCGACGCTGGGCAAGCTCCTTGCCAGCGTCGAATCGCTCGAACGGGCCGAAGCCTGACCCGACAACCCTCACTCTTGCCCGCGAGGCGATCTGACCGATGAAACTGGCATCACTTCCGCAGGGGCGCGACGGGCGGCTGATCGTCGTGTCCGACGATCTCGCCTGGTACGCCGATGCCGATCACATCGTGCCGACCATGCAGGCGCTGCTCGACGACTGGGATCGCTTCGCGCCCGAGGTTGAATCGCTCGCGATCGAGCTTTCCCATGAGGCTATTCCACGGAAGCGCTTCCACGAGCGCGAGGCGGCGGCACCGCTGCCGCGTGCCTATCAATGGGCTGACGGCAGCGCCTACGTGAACCATGTGGAACTGGTCCGCCGCGCGCGAGGGGCCGAACTTCCTGAAAGCTTCTGGAACGACCCGCTGATGTATCAGGGAGGCAGCGATGACCTGCGCCCCGGCCGCTCACCAATCGCGCTCGCGGACGAGGCCTGGGGCTGCGACATGGAGGCGGAGATCTGCGTCGTGACCGGTGACGTCCCGCAAGGGGCAACGCGCGACGAGGCACTGAAGCAGGTCCGTCTGGTCGGACTGGTCAACGACGTTTCGCTGCGCAACCTCATCCCGGGCGAACTGGCGAAGGGGTTCGGCTTTGTCCAGGCCAAGCCCGCCACGGCGTTCTCGCCGGTGTTCGTCACGCCCGATGCGCTGGGCAGCGCCTGGCGCGACGGAAAGCTGCATCACGCGTTGCAGGTCGACCTCAATGGCAAGCCCTTCGGACGGGCCGAGGCAGGCGAAGAGTGCACTTTCGACTTCGGTATCCTGATCGCTCACCTTGCCAAGACCCGCTCGGTCGGCGCCGGCTCGATCATCGGCAGCGGGACCGTTTCCAACCGCGATCCAGACGGCTCGCCCGGACGCCCTGTTTCCGCGGGCGGGCGCGGCTATTCCTGCATTGCCGAACAGCGGATGGTCGAACAAATCGCCAGCGGCGAAGCGACCACGCCGTTCCTGCGCTACGGCGACACGGTGCGGATCGAGATGCGCGACGACAAGGGCAAGAGCATCTTCGGCGCGATTGAGCAGGAAGTCGTTCCGCTCTAGCCCGCTCCGCCGCCTCGCTGCGCGAAGGCGGCGGCTTAGTGGTCCCTTACTGTCCGGGCTTGTGCGAGAAGGCGTCGCTGATCGAGCAGGCCGCCGGCCCCAAGATCACGATGAACAGCACCGGCAGGATGAACAGGATCAGCGGCACGGTCATGATCGCGGGAAGGCGCGCGGCCTTTTCCTCGGCGCGCATCATGCGCTCGTTCCGGAATTCGGCCGAGAGCACGCGCAGCGCGGATGCCAACGGGGTACCGTAACGCTCGGTCTGGACCATGGTCGTGACCACGCCCTTCACCGCATCGAGATTGACGCGATACGCCAGGTTCTCGAACGCCTGGCGGCGCTCGGTAAGGAACGACAGCTCGATCGCGGTCAGGGCGAACTCGTCGCCCAATTCGGGATAGGCGCGGCCCAGTTCCTTGGCGACGCGGTTGAACGCTGCGTCGACAGTCAGGCCGGCCTCGGCGCAGATCACCAGCAGGTCGAGCGCATCGGGAAGGCCCTTGCGAATGAGGTCGGTGCGCTTGTTGATCTTGTTCTTGATGAAGATGTCGGGGCCCTTGTAGCCCGCGCCGACAAACGCGGCGAAGGCCATGAACCGCTTCATCGTGCCCCATTCGGGGAATGTGTTCGTCCAGTAGACCAGAATCGCGCCGATCAGCCCGAGCACGATCGGCAGGATCATGCGCGCGAAGATGACCGCAACGGCCCACTCCTTCTTGCGGATACCGGCCTGGGCGAGCTTCTGCTGCACGTCCTTGAGCTGGCTGTCCTGCAGCACCCGCAGCGATTGCAGGGTGTCGCGCATGCGATCGGTGGTCTCGTTCTTGCGGATGAGGCTCACGCGCTTCTTGGCGTTCGAGACCATCAGGCCCGACTTGAGCTGCTCGCGCCGTTCGGTCAGCGCCTTGACGCGCTTGGCCATGGGATCGCGCACGGTAACCGCGGCGTAGATCGCAAGCAGGATCGCCATCGTCGCCATCGCCACGAGGATCGAGCCGACCCAGATGACATCGAAGCCGAGAAGCGTCGGACCGGGAGAGGAGTTGAGCATGTTGGTTCGTTCCGCTCGCTTAGATTTCGAAGCTGACCATCTTGGCCATGATGAAGGCCCCGATGGCCATCCACACGGCCCCGCCAAGCCCGGTGGCGATCAGGCGGTCGTCGCTGAAGAACCCGCTGAGGTATTTGGGGTTGATCCACCAGACCATCGTGAACACGAGGAACGGCAGCGATCCGACGATGTAGGCCGAGGCTTTCGATTCAGAACTCATCGCCCGGATTTTCAGCTTCATCTGCGCGCGCTTGCGCAGCACGTCCGCCAGGTTCGACAGCGTTTCGGCAAGGTTGCCGCCGGTTTCGCGCTGGATCGCCAGGGTGATGACAAAGAAGCTGAATTCGGGCGTATTGAGGCGATCGGCGGTTTCCTGAAGGGCATCCTCCATTGTACGGCCGATGCGGATCCGCTCTGTCACCATCTTGAATTCTTCGCCGACGGGCCCGGGAACCTCGGTGGCCACGACGCCCAGGGTCTCGGTCACGGGCAGGCCCGAGCGCAGGCCGCGGACGAGCAGCTCGATTGCGTCGGGGAACTTGGTCGTGAACTTCGCGCCGCGCTTCTTGATGTTGTAGTTGACGATAAAGTGCGGAAGACCGGCGCCGACGAACAGCCCCATGCCAAGCGAAAGCGCGGCCGCGTGGCTCTTGAGGAACACGATCATGGCCACGGCGACGGTCAGGCCAAGCGAGGTGTAGAGATACTGCTTAAGCGTCCAGCCCTTGCCGGTGCGGTGCAGCCGCAGCGCCAGGGCCTCGATCCGGCTGGCCGAGCCCGCAACCTGGTGGACCATCGGTTTGCGTGAAGCGATGGCCTTGCGGTACTGCGCCTCGACCTTGGCGTTCGTGCTGTCGGAATGGCGCAGGCGCAACGCCTGGAGGCGGCGCTGGCTTTCCTTTGACGTCGATGGTCCGGCGAACGCCGAATAGCCCAGGAACAGGACAAGCGTCAGCCCGCCGGCAATCAGCAGCAGCTGCATATTCATCCCTTTCGCCCGCCTTTCCTTGGTTCAGACATCGTGATGGCGGGAACGGCGCCGCCGGCAACCGCCGGCGGGCCGCGCCCGCATCGCTGGTTATTTCTTCGGCTTGTTGGGCAGCATCGCCTTGAGGTCGCCGATCTTGCCGAACAGCGACTTCTTCTGCGCCGCTTCCGTGCCTTCGCTTTCGTCGATCTGCACAGTGCCGAGGATCGCGGTCGCGACATCGCGCAGCGCTGCGCCGGCCTTGCTCGAGCGGTTGGCATCGGCGAACGTCTGACCGAGCTTGGCGGCGTTAGCTGCGGCCTTGAGGTCGTAAGGCACCAAGAAGTCGATCTTGCGCTCGATCGAGGCTTCGAAATCCGCCCGACTGATCTCTGCCATGCCCGGCTGGACCTTGTTGGCCACCACGATCGGGCGGGCGTGCGAGGCATTGGCCTTGAGCCACGACAGGAGCCGGATCGAATCGCGCGCCGAAGCCAACGTCATTTCAGTCGTCAGGACGATGACATTCATGTCGGCCAGAAGGTGCGGGAAGTTGATCAGCATGTTGCGCGGCAGATCGACCACGGTCATCTCGAATGCCTGGCGGAATTCCTCCTCCAGCTGCACGAATGCCGAACCGTCGGTCATCAGCGGCGAGCCGATCGGCGCTTCGGCCGAGAGGATCGCAAGGTTGTCGTTCGCGCGGATCATCGCGCGTTCGATGAACAGGCCGTCGATCCGGCTCGGGTTGTCGATCGCATCGGTCAGGCCGCGGCCCGGCTCCAGGTCGAGCGCGAGCGCGCCCGTACCGAAGTGCACGTCGAGGTCGAGCAGGGCGGTCGGCAGCTTGTGATCGGCACTGAACAGCCAGGCGAGGGAGGTGGCGACGGTGCTCGCGCCGACCCCGCCGCGCGTTCCGATCACTGCGGTCGAAATGTGCTGCTTTACGGTCTGCGCCTCATGGCTTTTGGGCGCCATGAAGATGGTCTGCGCGTTGACCAGCGAATCCCTGATCTGTGAGGCCGAAAGCGGCTTGAGCAGATAGTCGTGGATCCCGCTGGCGAGCAGGTCGCGATAGAGCCGCACGTCGTTGACCTGGCCGATGGCGATCACCACCGTGCCGGGCTCGCACACTTCGGCGAGGCCGTTGATGTCGTTCAGCGGATCGCCGCTTTCCGACAGGTCGACCATGAGGATGTTGGGGCTGGCCGTGATCGAGAGCGACTGGACCGCATTGCGCAGGCCGCCCTTGTTGCACTTCTCGGGCTGCCAGCCCATTTCGACGACCACAGGACGAAGGACGTCCAGGGCAGCTTCGTCACAGATGAACGCGGCGAAGGCATCGCGGCCGGTCTGGGCTGCCGGTTTCCAAGGCGCGTTCATCGTTACTTACCCCCGTTTTCGGTAGACGTCTGCTTCAGGCCCTGCTCGCCCGTGGGCTTGGCCTGGCGATAGCTGTCGATGGCCTTGCTCGAAGTGAGCACGGTCGTTTCGCCGGTGCCCTTCTCGCCGTGGATCAGGTGTTCCGGATCCGCGACCATCGAGGCCAGGTTGCCGTTGATCGCGCAGCCGTAGCCGGGCGAGGTGGCGTTGTTCATGCTGAAGTCGGACTTCATCGACCAGTCGGGACAGCCCGGGACCGACGCGGTCGTGCGGGTCACCACGACGCGGGCAGCGCCCGACGGGACTGCACCCGGAGTGACCGGCGCGGTGTCGCTCACCAGCAGGCCGTAGCGTGCCGCAACCGCTTCGACCGAAGCGCGCGCGGCGCCGCCATAAGAGGGGTCGTCGATCGCGATGCGGTCGCCGTAGCGCAGGTCCATTGCCTCGAACCAGCCGGCGAGCCGGCGCTGTTCCGGGATCGAGAGGCCGTCGGGACCGGACTGAACGTCGAGCGTGTAGTTGGTCCGCGCGACGACCGGTTGCCTAACGCTTTCCAGCGAGTGATTGGCCGGCATCGTTCCGCAGGCCGAAAGGGCCAGCCCGAGCGAGAGGGTGATGGCGCCGGCCAGCAGACGGCGCGGCGTGCGTGTCAACGAAGGAGACATGTCTTGCACCTTTCTCACTTGAGGCTGAAGCCGGGGGTGGCGCCCGCGTCGGCGGAACGCTGACCCTTGCGGAACCGCTTGCCGGACTTGGGATCGACTGCGGGGACCGCGTCGAGCGAGCCCACCTGCGGGTTGGCCGGGGCCGTTTCGACCGCCTGCGGAACCGCGCGCGATGCGCCCGACTTGCCGGCATTGTCCATGTTGCCGAGAAGGCGCTGGATGTCGTTCGGCGTGCGGAAGCCGTCGGTCGGCAACTTGATCGAATTGGCGTCGACCGGATTCACGAGGTAAGGCGTGACGACGATGACCAGCTCGGTCTCGCCCTTCTGGTACGAAGTCGACCGGAACAGGCTTCCCAGGATCGGCAGGTCGCCGATGCCGGGTGCCTTGCTCACGTTGTTCAGCGCCTTGTTGGAAAGCAGGCCCGCAATCATGAAGCTTTGGCCCGAGCCGAGTTCGATCGTCGTCTCGGCGCGCCGGATGGTCAGCGCCGGAACCTGGAAGCCGTTGAGGTTCACCGCGCCCTGGCTCGAAAGCTCGGACACTTCGGGGCGAACGCGCAGCGAGATCCGGCCATTGGCAAGGACGGTGGGCGTGTAGGCGAGGCTGACGCCATACTTCTTGTATTCGATCGAGGTCGTGCCGAGGCCTTGGCTGATCGGGATCGGATATTCGCCGCCCGCCAGGAAGTCAGCGGTCTCGCCCGACAGCGCGGTGAGGTTGGGCTGGGACAACGTGGTCACGAGACCGTCGGTCTCGGCCAGGTCCAGCGCGCTCGCGATGTCGAGGCCCAGGAACTTGCCGAACCCGGCGATGGCGGTCTTGCCGGCCTGGCCGACGAAGTTCTTGGTGCCGTCCGCATTGAACGAAACCGAACCGGCGCGGCCCTGGGCGATCCCGAACTGGAAGCCGCTGGTGTTGTCACGGGTAAGCAGGTTGACGCCGAGTTCGCGGACCAGCGAACGGCTGACCTCGGCGAACTTGACCTGAAGGTTCACCTGCAGCGGCGTTGCGGTCCGCAGGCGGCTGATGACATTGGTCTTGTCGGTGACGAAGGCCTTGACCAGCCGCTCGGCCTCGGCGGCATCTTCGGGCGCGGCGACCGTCCCCGTCAGTAGCACGGTGCCGTTCATCGTCGCCACGTTGACCTTGGCGTCAGGCATGGCGAGGTGGAGCATCTGATCGACGCTGTCGATGTTGGAGCCGACCCGGATGTTAGCCGACCAGATCACCGCGCCCGCAGCGTTGCTGGCGTAGACCGTGGTCTCGCCGCCTTCCTTGCCGAAGACGTAGAGCTGATTGGCCGACTTCACCTGGACGTCGGCAATGCTTTCGTCGGCGACGAAGACGTCCGACATCCGTCCGGGAATGGTGACCAGCTGGCCACGCCCGATCGAGAGCACGATGTCGTTGGCCGGGCGGTTGAGCGACTGCGCCGAGGCGCTAGAGGCGGGAACCAGGGCCAGCGGAGCGAGCGTACAGGCCGCACTCAGCAGGGTAGCGATCAGTCGGCGTTTCATTGAATTGCCCCTCGAAATTTCGTTGCGTTTGGTGCGCGTCCCCACGCGCTCCAGATTACCTGCTTACCGGCACCTCGACGGTGCTCTTGCCCCTGGTGACGCGCACGATCGGGCCGGAGCTCACGGTCACGGTGACCGGGCGAGCCTGGGCGGCGGCGAAAGACGCGGGAGTTACGAAGGCTCCGGGCGCGGGCCGTGCTGGCGCCGCGGCGGGCATCGAGCGGCGCTGGAAGCGCGACACGTCGCCACCGGTCACGAAGGTGCTGCCGTTGTCCATCGGACGGCTCATCGCGGCCTTGAGGAGCTTTTCTTCCTCTTCCTTCGATGCGCCCTCGGGTACCGAAATGTCGCCCGCTGCAATCGCGCGCTCGAGCTCGGACTGGTTGTCGGCGATCGAGCGCAGCGACAGGCTGAGCGTGCCGATGGTCTGCGCCACCGCGATCTTCTCGGCGATCTTGGGCGTCACTTCGAGCGTGACGGTGCGGAACTGCTTCACGACGGTCTTGCCTTCGACGACCGCGGTATCGGTCGACTGGTCGGTGGCGAGCACGCGAAGGTTGCGCAGGATGGTCTCCGCCGCCTTGAGCGCTTGGCCGCCGTCCTCGCCCTTGACCGTCTGGGTCAGCATGAGGTCGACATGGTCGCCCGGGAACACGAAGCCGCCGACGCCGGTCTTGGCCGACACGGGAACGGTGATCGCACGCATGCCCGGTCCGAGCGCTGCGGCCAGGAAGCCGCGATCGCCCGGCGCGACGAGCGAGCCTTGCGTCATCGGTTCGCCTGCGGTGATGGGAAAGCGTACGACGGTGCCGAGCAGCTTGGAAATGTCTGCCTCGCCGTCGATGAAGTAGGCGTCCTGCACCATGTCCTTCGGCCAGGCCTGATAAGCCACCGAATCCGCGGTGATGATCGTGCCTACCGGCAAGGCTCGCTGGGCGACGAGGACCTTGGGTCCCTTGGCCTCGAGCTGGGCGGCTTCCGCCTGTGGCGAACCGGCCCCTGCGAAAACGCTCCGGGCAGCAAAGGCGGTGCCGATCGCCACGATCAGCGCCCCCACCAGCAGCATCAGCTTCTTCTTGTCCATGGCTTACACCCGCCCCTTGCAGTTCCGCCCCGTCCTATCGGGCAAAATGGTTAATTTGAGGTTGATCCCGTTCGTCAGCCAAGCTGCCCGGCCGTGGGCCAGTAGCTGGTAGTCAGCACCCAGAGCCCCGCGGTCGCGATTGCGACGCCGTAGGGGATCTGAACCTTCCCCTTCCGCTGGGCGAGTTTGTGCCACGAGGCGACGATGATGGTCAGCACACCGCCGATCAGCGCCATCATCACCAGCAGCTTGAGGAAAGGCACGATGGGGAGCCAGAGCGCGAGCGCGGAAAGCAGCTTCACGTCGCCGCCGCCCATGGCGCGGATTGCGAAAAGCCCGGCCAGCGCCAGGAACGCGGCAAATGCAATGCCCACCTGCATGGCCACGCCGGGCCACAGGGAAAGGCCGCTCGCCCACCAGTAGAGCGGCGCGGCAAGCGCCACGCCGGCGGTTAGCCAATTGTCGATCTCGCGCCGGCGAATGTCGGTGCAGGCCGCGACAAGCAGCGCGATTGCCAAGGCTGCGAGCAGCCCGTAAGAAAAATTTACCCCCGTCATGGGGACCTACGTAGTCACCATGACTTACCAAAAAGTAACTATCGCCGGGAAGTCGGGATTATCCACACAGACCAGGCCAGCCCCGTCGCGCCGCACCGCTCCGGCGCAGCTGCGTTCGATCGACGCGCCATCCCGTCCGGCGCGGTGGAAGGACATTGGCAGACCGCCGACGGCCAAACGATCCGCCGGATCGATTGGTTCCCCCAGCCCGGCAGCACCGCGCGCGGCTCGCTGCTGTTCCTTCCCGGTCGCGGCGATTTCTACGAGAAGTATCTCGAGACGCTGGATCACTGGGCTGCGCTCGGCTGGCGGGTCACCGCGATCGACTGGCGGGGGCAGGCGGGTTCCGGCCGCTTCGGCAGCGATGCACTGACCGGGCACATTGCCGATTTCGGGATATGGGTGGCTGACCTTGCCGCGTTCTGGAGCGACTGGAAGGCGGAGGGGCAGGGCCAGTTGGTGCTCGCCGGCCATTCGATGGGCGGGCACCTTGCGCTCCGCGCGGTCGCCGAACACGCGGTCGATCCCGATGCGCTGGTCCTCAGCGCACCGATGCTGGGCTTTCTAGACAAGGGCGTGCCCGCCGGCCTGATGCACGGCCTCGCCGCGCTCATGGCTAGGCTGGGAGACGACCGCCGCCCGGCCTGGAAATGGAGCGAGAAGCCGGGCGAGAAGCTGGCATTTCGCGCCCGCCTGCTCACTCACGACACCGAACGCTACGCCGACGAGATCTGGTGGCGCGAGCACCGTCCCGAGATCGCGATGGGACCCGGGAGCTGGCGCTGGGTCGAGCGGGGTTATGCCTCGATGCGCGCGCTTGCGGTCCGCGGGGTGCTCGAGGCCGTGACGATTCCGGTCATTATTGTCGCGGCGGCGGAAGACGGCCTGGTCAGTTATCCCGCGATCGAACGGGCAGCGCAGCGGCTTCCCCGTGCCCAGCTGGTGACCTTCGGGCCCGAGGCGCGGCATGAAATTCTGCGGGAATCCGATCCCGTGCGAGACAAGGCCTTGCGCGTGATCGATTCCTTTCTCGACCAGGTGGTCCCGCCACGGGCATGAGCGAGCGTTTCGATATCGCGATCGTTGGGGCCGGCATGGCCGGGGCCTCGCTTGCCGCCGAACTGTCGGGCGACGCCCGGGTCGTGCTGCTCGAAGCCGAGGATCGGCCCGGCTACCACTCGACCGGACGTTCCGCCGCTTTCTGGGAGGAAAGCTACGGTGGCCCGCAAGTCTATCCGCTGACCGCTGCCTCCGAGGACTATCTAAGGGAGCACGGCTTTCTCTCTCCGCGCGGGGCTCTTAACATCGGGCGCGAGAAGGACCGCGCGCTCGTAGAGGCATTCGTCGCCCGCTTCGCCCAAGCCGGGGTGCGGATCGAACTTCTCGACCGCGTCGGCATCGAGGCCCACGTTCCAGGCCTGCGCGCTGAGTGGACATGCGGCGCGTGGGAGCCGGCCTGTGCCGACATCGACGTGGCCGGGCTCCACGCGCACTACCTGGCGCTTGCCCGCCGCAATGGCGCGGATCTGTTGACGCGGGCGAACGTGTCCGCGGCGTCGCGTAACGGCGCCGGCTGGCGCATTGACGCAGGCCAGGCCGGGGAAATCCGCGCGGGCATCCTGGTCAATGCTGCCGGCGCCTGGGCGGATCGCGTGGCCGAGATCGCGGGTGCGGCGCCGCTCGGCATCTCCCCCAAGCGACGCACGGTCGCGCAACTGCGCACCGTGCCTCCGCCGCCCGCCTCGCTGCCGCTGGTGCTCGACATCAGTGAGCGGTTCTATTTCAAGCCCGAGTCAGGCCGCCTGTGGTTGTCGCCGCACGACGAGGAGCCTTCGGACCCATGCGACGCGGCGCCCGAGGAATTGGCGGTCGCGGAGGCGATCGACCGTTTCGAACGGGTGGTCGACTGGCGGGTGGAGGCTGTCGAGCGGCGGTGGGCGGGGCTGCGCAGTTTCGCGCCCGATCGACTGCCGGTGTACGGTTTCGACCCGCGCGCAGCAGGATTCTTCTGGTTCGCGGGGCAGGGCGGGTTCGGGATCCAGACCGCGCCGACGGCCGCGCGGCTTGGTGCGCAACTGCTGCTGGGCCTTCCTCGCGATGCGATGACCGAACGGCTGGACGCGGCGCTCTATTCCCCTGCGCGTTTCGGATGACGCGATTGTAGCTGGCGCCGGTATTTCGAACGGTTAAGTTGGCCGGCGGTCACCCAGCATAAAGGGAGAGCATTCATGGCGCATCGGTTCGAGATCCGGAAAAACAAGGCCGGGGAATTCGTGGCGTATTTCTGCTTCAACAAGGAAGCGATCTTCTGGACGGAAGGGTACAAGTCCAAGAGCGGCGCACAGAACGCGATCGATTCGATCCTCAAGAACGGGCCGGGCGCACCGGTCGAGGATACGACCTCAACCTGACGGGCGCGGCCCCTTAGCGCTGGCTGGCGGCAACGGCCGCGTCGCTGGCCAGCCGATCCACCCGCTCGTTCTCGGGGTGGCCGTTGTGGCCGCGCACCCAGACCCATTCGACCTGATGCGGCAGCGCGGCCGCGATCAGTTCGTGCCACAGCTCTGCGTTCTGGACCGGTTTGCGGCTCGCGGTCTTCCAGCCGTTGCGCTTCCACCCCTCGACCCAGCGGGTGATCCCTTCGAGCACGTACTTGCTGTCGGAATGAAGTGTCACGGCGCAGGGTTCGATCAGTGCTTCGAGCGCCTTGATCGCTGCGGTAAGTTCCATCCGGTTGTTCGTCGTCAACGGATCGGAACCCGACATTTCCTTTTCGTGTCGGCCCATGCGCAGCAGCGCTCCCCACCCGCCGGGGCCGGGGTTGCCCTTGCAAGCACCATCCGTGAAAATCTCGACGCTCTTCATGCAACTCGGTTCTTGAATAAATGGATCAGGCGAAGAGGTCCGCATTGGCGGGATCGGCATAGAATTCAAGCCGCCTTGCAAAGGCCAGCGGGTCCTTGCGTGTCACCATTGCGCCAGGCGGAGTGTTCACCCAATCGAAAGCGCGGGTAAGCACGAAGCGCAGCGCCGCCCCGCGCGCCAGTCTCGTCATCGCCGCACGCTCCGCAGGTTCGATCGGCCGCACCGCCTCGTATCCGGCGAGTAGCGCCTGCGAGACCGCAGGACTGAAATGTTCGCCCGCCTTGTCGAAGCACCAGGCGGCGTGAGTGACGGCGAGGTCGTAGGCCATCGCGTCGGTGCACGCGAAATAGAAGTCGATGAGTCCCGAAACGCGGTCATCGACCATCAGGACGTTATCCGGAAACAGGTCGGCGTGAATGACCGACGAGGGCAGGTTCGCTGGCCAATCCGTTTCCGCCGCCGCCACCTCGCGCTCGACCAGCCGGCCAAGACCGAAGGCATTTCCGGGATCGATCTCGTCCCAGTGCCCCGCGCATGCAGCGGCAAGCGGGGGCCAGCCGATTGGCCCGAGCGTGTTGGCGCGCTCGCCGGCAAAGCTGCGCGCGGCGATATGCATGCCCGCCAGAGCTGCGCCAACGCTGCGCGCCTGGGCCGGCGTCGGCTGGTCGAGCGAGACGCCGGGCAGGAACTCTATCAACGCCAGCGCCTTGGCGTCAGGACCGATCCCCAACATGCGGAACGCCGCGCCCTGGCGATCGTGGATCGTGCGCGGGACAGGACAGCCAGCGGCAGCGAGGTGATCGAGCAGGCCCAGGAAAAACGGCAGATCGGCTGGCTTCACGCGCTTCTCGTAAACGGTCAGAATGAACCGCGCGCCCGCGCCGTCGCGACCGGCGGTGTCGACCAGCCAGTTGGAATTCTCCACGCCCTCGGCGATGCCCTTGGCCGAGACGAGGCCGCCGACATCGTATTCGGCGAGCAGCGCGGCCATCTCTTCGGCCCCGATATGGGTATAGACCGCCACGCGCCGGAACTGTCAGCCGACGAGCTGGCGCGGCAGCTTGAAGACGATCTTTTCGTCGGCGGTGGTGATGGTCTCTTCGCTCACGGTGCGCCACTTGCTCACCTGCTCGACCACCTCGCGCACCAGCACCTCGGGCGCGGAGGCCCCGGCAGTCAGTCCCAGGGTCTCCACACCGTCGAGCCACTCGGGAAGGATATCGGCCCCCCGCCCGATCAGCCGGGCCGCAATACCGCATCTCTCCGCCACTTCGACGAGACGGACAGAATTGGAACTGTTGGGCGCCCCGATCACGAGGACGAGCTGGCAGCGCGGCGCTATCGCCTTCACCGCCGCCTGCCGGTTCGACGTGGCGTAGCAGATGTCCTCGGCCTTGGGGCCGGTGATCGCGGGGAAGCGAGTGCGAAGCGCGGAGACGATCTCCGCCGTATCGTCGACCGACAGGGTGGTCTGGGTGAGAAAGGCAAGCGGGGCATCGGCGGGAAAGTTGAGTGCCGCCACGTCTTCGAGCGATTCGACGAGCGTGATCCGGTCTTCCGGCACCTGGCCGAATGTGCCGATCACTTCGGGATGGCCGCGGTGGCCGATGAAGACGATGTGCCGGCCCGCCTCGATCTGGCGTTCGGCCTGGCGGTGCACCTTGCTCACCAGCGGGCAGGTAGCATCGAGCCAATCAAGCCCCCGGCTCGTCGCTTCCTCGGGCACCGACTTCGGCACGCCGTGGGCGGAAAAGACCACCGGGGCGCCATTGGGCACTTCGTCGAGCTCCTCGACGAAAACCGCTCCCTTCTCCCTCAGTCCATTGACCACGAAGGCGTTGTGGACGATCTCGTGGCGGACAAAGACCGGCGCGCCAAACTGTCCGATCGCGCGCTCGACGATCTCGATCGCGCGGTCGACGCCGGCACAAAATCCACGCGGCGCGGCGATCAGAAGCGTAAGCGGCGGTTTGCTGTCGGCAACCGGCGTGGGACAGGGGGCGTTCATGCCCCGCCCCATAGGCGCAAATGCCGCCTTTCGCAAAGCCGCCGGGGTGGCTAGAGCAGGCGCGGCCGGCCTCGCCACCGCAAGGGCGCAGGTATTCTGCCGGCAATGTGACGAGGAATGGAATTCATGATCGCTTGGCCGACCCGCACCCTTGCCCTGATCGCCGTGCCCCTTCTGGCGCTTGGCGCGGGTGCCTGCGCCAAGAAGGGCGAACTGGTCATCGATTCCGGCGTCGGAGTGACCGCGCTGCGCAGTTCCTGCCCGACGGTGGGCGTGCCGAACTACACTGGCGACGTGACCTTGTTCACCGCTCCCGGGCGGACCGATGCCGGCGCGATCGACGTTGTCGCCAGCATGACCGACCTGCGCAGCCAGTGCAGCGAATCGACCGACAAGATCTACACCGCGGCGACTTTCGAGGTTCTTGGCCGCCGCACTGACGTGCGGGGTGCGCGGCAGGTCCAGTTGCCCTACTTCATTACCGTCGTGCGCGGCGGCAGCGCCGTGGTCAGCAAGCGGGTAGGCACGGTCACGCTCGACTTCGCGGACGGGCAGGAACGCGCCCAAGGCCGCGGTCAGGCTGCGGCTTATGTCGATCGCGCCGAAGCAACGCTTCCCGCCGACATCCGCGCGAAGATCACCGCCAAGCGCAAGGCGGGCGACGAATCCGCCGCGGTCGATCCGCTCAACGAGCCGGACGTGCGCGCGGCGCTCGCCCGGGCGAGCTTCGAACTGCTGGTCGGTTTCCAGATGAACGAGCAGCAATTGACCTACAACGCTACCCGATGATGCGCGGCTGATCATCTCGCGCCCGCGTTTTCCGCGGGTTTTGCCGGCACGATCGTCCCGTATCTGCGGTTCGCGTGCGATTTTCCAAGTGGCCCGCCATGACCGATTTCACCGACAACCTTCACGCCGCGTTCGCGCACCACATCGACGCCGCGCTCGATCGCCTGGAAGCGGCGGGTACGCTGCCGGCCGGCCTCGCGCGCGGAGCGATCACTTGCGAGCCTCCGCGCGATCCCTCGCATGGCGACCTGTCGACCAATGCGGCGATGGTCCTGGCCAAGCCAGCGAAGACGAACCCGCGTGCGCTGGCGGAGGCACTGGGCGAAGAGCTGAAGGGCGCTCCCGGGGTCGTAGCGGTCGAGATCGCCGGGCCGGGCTTCATCAACCTGCGTCTTGCCGACGATGCCTGGCTTGACGAACTGCGGGCGATAGCGCGCTCGGGCCAGGCCTATGGCCGTTCTTCGTTGGGCGCGGGGCAGCGGGTCAATGTCGAGTATGTTTCGGCCAACCCGACCGGGCCGATGCATATGGGGCACTGCCGCGGCGCGGTTGTCGGCGATGCGCTGGCCAAGCTGCTGGAATTTGCGGGCCACAAGGTCACGCGCGAATACTACGTAAACGACGCCGGCGGACAGGTGGACGTTCTCGCCCGCTCGGCGCACCTGAGATACCGCGAGGCTCTTGGAGAGGACGTCGGCGAAATTCCCGAGGGTCTTTACCCGGGAGAATACCTGCTCCCGGTCGGCCAGGCGCTGGCCGCGGAGTTCGGCGACCGGTACACAAAGGCGCCCGAGGGCGAGTGGCTGGCGTTGTTCCGTGCCCGCGCGGTCGCCGCGATGCTCGACATGATCCGCGCCGACCTCGCGCTGCTCGGCATCCACCACGATCTCTTCAGCTCGGAGGCGGAGCTTCAGGCGGCAGGAAAGCCCGCTGCCGCAGAGGCGTGGCTGCGCGCTCACGATCTCGTTTACGACGGCATCCTCGAAGCGCCCAAGGGCAAGGAGCCGGATGACTGGGAACCGGTCGTCCTGCCGCTGTTCCGCTCGACCCGTTTCGGCGACGACCAGGATCGGCCGATCCGCAAGTCGGATGGGACCTGGACTTATTTCGGTGCCGATCTGGCCTATCACTTCCAGAAGGCCGAAAGCGCCGATGCGCTCGTCGACATCTGGGGCGCGGACCATGCCGGCACGGTCAAGCGGATCAAGGCGGCGGTCGCGGCGCTGACCGGCGCCGATGGCGCCGCGCCCAAGCCGTTCGAGATCAAGATCGTGCAGATGGTCCAGCTTCTGCGCAACGGCGTGCCGGTGAAGATGTCCAAGCGCAGCGGCAATTTCGTTACGCTGGCCGACGTCGTGCGCGAAGTGGGCAAGGACGTCGTGCGTTTCACGATGCTTACCCGCAAGCCAGACGCGCAGATGGACTTCGATTTCGCCAAGGTGGTCGAAGCGTCGAAGGACAACCCGGTCTTCTACGTGCAGTATGCCCATGCGCGGATTCGCTCGACCCTGCGCAAGGCGGCGGCCGAAGGCATTTCCCCCGACGCGGCGGCGCTCGACCGGCTGGGCGCTGAGGAGCTGAGCCTTGTCAAGTTCGCGGCCCAGTTCCCCCGAGTGGTCGAGGCGGCGGCGATCGCACGGGAGCCACATCGGATCGCCTTCTTCCTCGACGACCTTGCCGCGGCGTTCCATGCCTATTGGAATCTGGGCAACGACCGTCCCGACAAGCGCTTCATCGTGGCGCAAGACCCCGCGCTGACGGGGGCGAGACTTTTTCTCGGCAATGCGATCGGGCAGGTGATAAGGAACGGCCTGGCCTTGCTCGGGGTGGAGGCGGCCGAGGAGTTGTAGGATATGGCGGGCAGCGACAAGAAGGCCAACCGAAAGTCTTTCCTGCAGGGCGACGACCTGCCGCTGGACGATTCGATCGCTTCCTCGGGCGACGAACCGTGGAGCGAAGCAGCGGCCTTTGCCGACTATGACGATGCAGCCGCCGATGCCGCTGCTGCCGGCACGCCGTTCATCAGCGAGCCGGCGCGGCTGGACTTTCCCGAGGACGACCGCCTGCCATGGCTGGAATCCGCCGACGACATCGACGACGCCGGAGATGTCGACAAGGGCAGGGTCATCGCGATGCTGGTGCTCGGCCTCGTCACTCTGGCGATGGTCGTCGGCGGCGTCTGGATCGCCACCCATCGCGGTGGCTTCGATCGCCAGGCCGACGGCAGCCTGATCCGGGCCGAGGCGGGGCCGTACAAGGTCCGGCCCAGCGATCCCGGCGGCAAGACCTTTGCCGGCACCGGCGATGCGAGCTTTGCGGTGAGCGAGGGCAAGACCCGCGGCGCCAAGCTGGCAGGCAGCGACGCACCGGCCCCGGCGACGCCGGTGGATAACCGCCCTGGGTTCGCAGCGACGCAGGAAGGAACGCCGACACCCGGCCAGGCCGCCGGCGGCGTGGGGGTGCAGGTCGGCGCTTACATGAACAACGCCGCCGCGGAAGCGGGATGGGCAACGATATCCGGACTTAACCCTGTCCTGTCTTCGGTTCGACACCGCGTGGTCGAAGGCCGCGCCGATATCGGCAATGTTTATCGCCTCCAGGCCGTGGCGGCCGACCTGGCGGCAGCCAACGCCCTTTGCGCCCAGCTCAAGGCCAATGGCCAGGATTGTCAGGTCAAGCGGTAGCGAGGCCCTTGCGCGTCGCGCCCGTGCGGCGGAGCGTGGACATTTCCCCACGAAATCGGCCTGAACGCTTGCCGTAGGCGGGGTTATCCCGCAGATTCACGAGTATGACCCCGGCCATCTTCGGGCTTTCCGGGCCCACTCTCACCGCTGACGAGCGCGCATTCTTCCTCGATTCCGATCCGGCGGGCTACATCCTGTTCGGCCGCAACGTGCAAACCCGCGAACAGGTCCGGGCACTGACCGACGATCTGCGCGCGCTGCACGGTCGCGACCGCACCTTCATCTGCATCGATCAGGAAGGCGGCCGCGTCGCACGGATGAAGCCGCCGCACTGGCTGGCCTTTCCGCCGGGCGAGCGGTTCGATCGGCTCTACGACGTCGCTCCGGCCAGTGCGATAGAGGCGGCGCGCGCCAATGCTGAGGCGCTCGGCCTAGACCTTGCCGAAGCCGGGATCAGCGTCGATTGTCTTCCCCTGCTCGACGTTCGCCAGCCAGGCGCACACGATGTGATCGGCGACCGTGCTTTCGGTGCAGAACCGATGCGCGTCGCGGCGCTGGGCCGCGCGACGCTCGACGGCCTGGCCCGTGCCGGCGTCGCCGGCGTGGTCAAGCATATCCCCGGCCACGGCCGGACGACAACCGACACGCACAAGTCGATGCCGACCGTCACCGCCTCGGAAGAGGAGCTCAAGACGGACCTTGCGCCCTTCATCGCCCTGCGCGACGCACGGATCGCGATGACCGGGCACCTCCTGTTCACCGCCTGGGACAAGGACAATCCGGCCACCCTGTCGCCTTTCATCATCCACGAGATCATCCGCAAGCGGATTGGCTTCGACGGACTGTTGCTGACCGACGACCTCGACATGGAAGCCCTTTCCGGGACCGTTCCCGAGCGGGCGGAAAGGGCCATCGCGGCAGGGTGCGACATTGCGCTGAACTGCTGGGCTCGAATGGACGACATGCAGGAAATCGCTAACCGCCTTCCTGCGGTGTCCGCGCAGGGCCTCGCCCGGCTCGATCGGGCGCTCGAAGGCACCGCCGACTTCTCCGTTTACGCTGCACTGGCGGACCAGGCCCCTCTGGTCGCCAAGCGCGACCGCCTCCTCGCCTTGTGCGAGGAGGGCGAGCTTCCGGCGCGCACATGAACGCAGAACCGGTCCAGCCGGCGCTCTTCGCTGACGATGCGACCGAATGGACCGGCATTGCCGCGCCCGCTGATGACGAAGCGGCGCTCTATCTCGAACTCGACGGGTGGGAAGGACCGCTCGACCTTCTGCTCGACCTGGCGCGCCGCCAGCGGGTCGATCTGCGCACGATCTCGATCCTCGAACTGACCGACCAGTACCTGGCCTATATCGATCGGGCGGAGGCGTTGCGCCTCGAGCTGGCGGCCGATTACCTGGTGATGGCAGCTTGGCTCGCCTACCTGAAGTCGCTGCTCCTGCTGCCCCGCGAGGAGGGTGAGGAACCTAGCCCAGAGCAACTCGCGCTGCGCTTGCAGTTGCGGCTGCAACGGCTCGGCGCGATGCGCGAAGCCGGTGCGCGGCTCGTCTCGCGGGACAGGCTGGGGCGGGACGTGTTCCCGCGCGGCGCGCCCGAAGGCCTGCGCGTGGACCGCAAGGCGCTGTGGCAGTGCGACTGGTTCTCGCTCGTGCAGGCGTATGGCCAGGTAAAGGCGCGCACCGCGCCGGTCGTCCACATCGTTCGGGACCGGGCAGTGATGACGCTCGATTCGGCTCTCCAGCGGGTGTCCGCCATGCTCGGCGTGGCGCTGGACTGGATGGAACTGCGCGACTTCCTTCCGCCGCATGCCGCGCCCGACCTGCGCCGCTCGGCGCTGGCTTCCAGTTTCGTCGCAGCGCTCGAGCTTGCCCGCCAGGGCCGTGCCGAATTGGAGCAGGAGGAAACCTTCGGGCCGCTGATGCTGCGCCGGGGCAGGGGCCGTGGCTGAAGGCGACACCGCGCCCGACGATCTGGTCCGCGCGGTCGAAGCGACGCTGTTCGCGGCGCAGGAGCCGCTTACGGTCGATGCGCTTTCCACCCACTTGGGCGGCGCGGCAGTGCGCCCGGCGCTGGCCGTCCTGACCAAGCATTATGCCGGACGCGGCATCCAGCTCGTCGAGCGTGGCGGGCGATGGCACTTCCAGACCGCCTCCGACCTCGCGCACCTTCTCCGGCGTGAGCGCGAAGACGTTCGCCGCCTGTCGCGTGCCGGCACCGAGGTTCTCGCCATCATCGCCTATCACGAGCCGGTAAGCCGGGCCGAAATCGAATCCATCCGCGGGGTGCAGACCGCCAAGGGCACGCTCGACGTTCTCATGGAAGCGGGATGGGTGCGCGTCGCCGGGCGTCGTGAGGTTCCGGGCCGGCCGGTGATCTATGCAACGACTCCCGAGTTCCTCGCTCACTTCGGGCTCGCCTCCCGCCGTGATCTGCCGGGGATCGACGAGCTCCGCGCGGCCGGGTTGCTCGATCCGATCGACGATGCACTTGCTGCGCTTGGCGGAGATCCGGCAGAGGACAAGGGGGAGCTGGGCGACGCCGACGACGAGGAAGATGAGGCGGGCGACGATTCGGCTGACTGACTGGCAAGCTGGCCGGTTATCACCTACATGGGGGCAGCGCCCGGATAGCCGGGCATGGCGGAGTATGTTTCGATGGGTGGTTTGTCCCTGCCGCACCTGATCGTGGTGGGCTTGATCGTGCTGGTCCTGTTCGGCCGAGGCCGGATTTCGGAAATGATGGGCGATTTCGGGAAGGGCATCAAAAGCTTCAAGCAAGGCATGGCGGACGAGACCGACCGTCCGGTCGTCGCGCCGCCGCCCCGGATCGAGCATCAGCCCCCGCAGGCCGCTGCTGCACCGGCGCCCGCTACGCGCGCCGCAGCGCCGATGGACTACGATCCGGTCAGCGCGCCGCCCACGACCGATCCCAATCCTCCGCACCCCGTGCCGCATTCTGCAGCCACGCCCGCACCCTCGGCCCCGCTGCCGTATGACCCGGTAACCGCACCCGCCACCGCCGACGATCCGGACAAGCGCGGCTGACAGGCATTCCGCCGGCGAAAGCGGCACCATGTTCGATGTAGGCGCTTCCGAGCTGCTGCTAGTGGTCATCGTCGCGATCGTCGTGATCGGGCCGAAGGACCTGCCCATGGCATTGCGCACCGCTGGCAGGTGGATCGCAAAGCTGCGCCGCATGTCGAATCACTTTCGCAGCGGGATCGAGACGATGATCCGCGAAGCGGAACTCGAGGAACTCGAGGCGAAGTGGCGAGAGCAGAACGCTGCGATCATGGCGGCAAATCCCGACGAAACAGCCGTCGCTCCTGCCGAACATGAACGCGGCAGAGATGACGCAAATAAGCCCGCAGTTCCAGCGGACGATCCGGCCGCGCCGCGCCTGCCGTTAGGCGATCCACCGCCATGAGGCCGCCCAAGCTGGCCCTGCGCGATATCGACGAGACCCAGGCGCCCTTGCTCGACCACCTGATCGAACTGCGGACGCGGCTTCTGCGCTGCGTCTATGCGCTCGGGGCAGCGTTTGCGGTCTGCTATTACTTCGCCGACGAAATATTCGGAATCCTTGTCCGGCCGCTGACCCAGGCATTCGGTCCGGGGCAGGGGACGCTGATCTATACCAAGTTGTACGAAGCGTTCTTCGTGAACATCAAGGTGGCGCTGTTCGCGGCGTTCTTCGTCAGCTTTCCGGTCATCGCGAACCAGTTGTGGGCGTTCGTCGCGCCGGGCCTCTATGCGCGCGAGAAGCGGGCGTTCCTGCCCTTCCTGATCGCCACCCCGATCCTATTCGCCGCGGGCGCGTCGCTCGCCTACTTCGTGGTGATGCCCACCGCTTTCCACTGGTTCCTTGGGTTCGAGGGGAATCGGGGCGGGCTCAAGCTTCAGGCGCTTCCGGGAACGGGCGATTACCTTGCGCTGGTGATGCAATTCATCCTGGCGTTCGGCATCAGCTTCCTGCTGCCGGTCCTGTTGCTGTTGTTGAACCGGGCGGGCATCGTGAGCCGCGCGCAGCTCGCCAAGGTGCGGCGCTATGTTATCGTGATCATCTTCGCGGTGGCGGCGGTCGCAACCCCGCCGGATGTTGTTTCGCAATTGATGCTGGCCATTCCACTGCTGTTGCTGTTCGAAGGCTCGCTGCTCGTCATGCGGCTGACCGAGCGGAGCGATGCCAAGCGCAAGGCGCTAGAGGCAATGGAAGCGCCTGCCCAGACGGATGAAGCCGTCTCCTGATCGTTTGCTGCCGGGCCTAAGGCCACCGCGCTGACCGACCCCGCCAGGTGACGGCATTTCTAGCCGCCGCCACCGGATTCAGGGCAAAAAAAAGCGGGACACGAGGCCCCGCTTTTCAATTCGAAAACCGAACAGCTTACGGGCTGTTGGGCTTGTCGTTGTTGTTGTCGACCAGGAAGTAGATCCCGGCGCCGAACAGGACAACCGCGAGAACGAGCAGGAGGGTCGAAGAACCGCCCACCTGGCTAGCGTCGGAAACCGGCGCCGCCGCACGATCCAGAGCCGGAGCGGTCTGGGCCAGAACGGGGGTAGCAGTCAGGGTCAGAGCTGCGACAGCGGCAGCCATGGTACGGAACTTCATTGAATCGTCTCCTTTTGAGCTCTTTCGAACCGTCGCTTAGTGCAACTTCATTAGTTGCACAAGACACTACAAACATTACCCCTCACACGAATAGACGGCCTCCCACCGGCAATTCGCTGCAGAGCATCAATCGCGAGGCACGCTTTCAAAGGAACGTTGCCCACACCAACTTATTAAACGCAAACCCGAATTTGTCCACCCGTTTTGCGTCCGTTACCGATCGGGTGGTTGCCAGATCGTTAATGGCCGCATGAGTTTAACGCAATCAATCTACCAGCGGGAGGGCTGGTCGCCGTCCTAACGCCCGATGGGCTTGTCGCGTTCCCTGCCGGCTTCAAAAACTTTCTGGCCGCCTATCCATGTTTCAATGACATGCGTCTGACGCAGGGCGGCGGGCGCCGCGACCAAGGGATCGGTGTCGATGATTACGAAGTCCGCCCATAGGCCCGGCGCAAGTCGACCGAAGCGCTGCTCGGCGAATCCGGCATAAGCCGCACCCGTCGTGTAGCCCGCCAACGCGGCTTCGCGGCTGATCTTCTCCTGCGGTTGCCAGCCACCCGCCGGCTGACCGTCGGGGCCTTCGCGGCCGATTGCGGCGGCCATCCCCGCAAAAGGATCGGGCGCCTCGACCGGGGCGTCCGATCCGAAGGCCAGCACCGCCCCGCCGGCCGCGATTGAGCGCCAGGCGTACGCGCCCCCCAGGCGGGCAGGCCCGAGCCGGGTTTCGGCCATCGTGCGGTCCGAGACCTGGTGGATCGGCTGCATCGAGGCGATCACGCGCAAGCGCCCGAATCGGGCGATATCCGCCGGATCGACGATCTGCGCATGTTCCACTCGCCAGCGCCGGTCGCCCTTGTAGGTTTCCTGCAGGTCGTCAACCGCATCGAGCAGGGTGCCGTTGGCCTGGTCGCCGATCGCATGGACCGCGATCTGGAACCCGTCCATCGCCGCCCGGCTCATCAGGTTGCCGAGCTGCGTGGTGTTGAGCAGCGGATAGCCGCGACTGCCGGGACTGTCGGCATAGGGTGCCTTGAGCCAGGCGCCGCGCGATCCCAATGCCCCGTCGAGGTAAAGCTTCACCCCGTTCATCCGCAGGCGATCGTCGTAGAGCCAGGGAGTCGGCTCGGGCCCCGCGATCGAGAGCATGGCGTCGATTCCCAGCGCGTAGCTCATGATCCGGGTGCGCAGGCGGCCGAGGTCGCCCGCGCGGCGAAAAGTCTGCCAGTCGTCGAGCGAGGTGCCCATGTCGGCGGCGGCGGTCACGCCCCGCGCCCAGAGGATGCGCTGCGCCTTGTCGAAGGCGAGATCGCGGTCGACCGGGCGGGGCGGCGGTACGAACTTTTCGACGAGCTCGCTCGCGCCATCGACCAGCACGCCGGCGGGCCTGCCTCCCGGGCCGCGCTCGATGCGTCCTCCGACCGGATCCTTCGTTGCCGCATTTATCCCGGCGGCCGCCAGCGCGGCGCTGTTGGCCCAGCCCGCGTGCTCGTCGGCGCGGACGAGCCATACCGGCCGGCCGGGTACTACTGCGTCGAGTTCTGCGGCGGTTGGAAACCGGCCGAGTCCCCAGGTCTCCTGGTTCCAGCCGCGGCCGACGATCCACGGCCGGTCGGGATGCGCCGCAGCATAGGCGGCGATTCGCGCCTGAGCCTCGGCCAGCGTGCGCGTGTCGGAAAGGTCCAGGGTAAGCGTCGAAAAGCCCAGGCGCATCATGTGAAGGTGGGCATCGATCAGGCCGGGAATGAGGGTGCGACCCTTCCCATCGACCTGATATTGCGCCTTGGGCCGCTTGTCCTTGCGCTGGTAAAGCGCCCTGACTTTTCCGTCAGTCCCGAAGAGCATCGCGGAGAAGGTGCGAACCGCGCCCTTTTCGTCGAGCGTGATGCCGTTGACGTTCTCTACCAGGGTGTCGGCGCGCAGCGGCGCTGCCGCCAGCATCGCCAGCGTCGCAATCGCAGCGGCCGTCGTCCGGCCGAACCGAAACGTCATGCGGGTTCCCCGCGCTTCGGCCAGCGGCGGATGATGGCGCTGGTATCCTGCCTCCCCCCGCCCTTGGCCTGAACTTCGGCATAGAACTGGTCGATCAGCGCGGCGATCGGCACGGCGGCGCCGATGCTGCGGGCCTCGTCGATCGCCAGGCCGAGGTCCTTGCGCATCCAGTCGATGGCAAAACCGAAATCGAACGAGTCCTCGTCCATCGTCGCCCAGCGATTATCCATCTGCCAGCTTTGCGCGGCCCCGCCCGAGATCGCCTCGAACACCTTGCCGGTATCGAGCCGCGCGCTTTGGGCAAAGCGAAGAGCCTCGCTCAGCCCCGCGATAACGCCGGCAATGCAGATCTGGTTCACCATCTTGGTGGTCTGCCCCGCGCCCGGCTTCCCGACATGGGTGATCCGCGATGCATAAGCCTGCATGATCGGCCGCGCTGCTTCGACCGCCGCGGGGCTGCCGCCGCACATGATCGAGAGCGTTCCCTTTTCGGCGCCGGCCTGGCCTCCCGATACCGGGGCATCGACGCACAGGATTTCCTTGTCGCGCGCCTCGACGGCGATCTGGCGGGCTATTCGCGCCGAGACGGTGGTGTGGTCGATGAAAACCGCGCCACGCCTCAGCCGCGAGAACGCGCCTGCAGGACCGAGTACTACGTCGGCCAGGTCGTCGTCGTTGCCCACGCAACTCACCACGGCGTCCGCGCCTTCGGCAGCTTCTGCTGGCGTTCCGGCAACCCGGGCGGTCAGGCCGAGGGGCTCGGCTGCGGCAAGCCAGGCGTCGGCTCTTGCGGCGGTGCGATTGTAGATGGTGACCCGATGGCCCGCTTGCGCGAGGTGGCGGGCGATCGGTGTGCCCATGACCCCGAGGCCGAGGAAGGAGACGTTGAGGGCGGTCGGAAGAGGATCGGTCATGTGGCGGCGGGATAAGGGGGATTCGCCTCGCTGGCCAGATTTTCCTGTCGCGCTCGGCCCGCCAGACCCGACCGCATCGGCCATCGCGGCCTTGACCGCGACGCCGCACGACCTATCCAGCGCACGATGAATGCGCGACTGCAAAGCCGGCTGACCCGGACTGCCTTCTGGCTTGCCGCGGCGACTGCCCTGGTCCTCGCCGAACTACCCAAGCCGCCCAGCCTGCCGATCGACGGGTTTGGCGACAAGTTCGAGCACATCCTTGCCTTCGCCGTCCTCGCACTCCTCGGCGCTGCCGCCTATCCCCGCTATCCGCTGGCGCGGCTGGGCGAGCGGCTGTCGTTCTTCGGCGCCCTCATCGAGGTGCTTCAGGCCCTCCCCATGCTCAACCGCGATTGCGATATCATGGACTGGGTCGCCGATACCGTGGCCGTCGCGGTGGTCCTGGGAGTCGTCGCCTGGTTCCGGGCGAGGGGCCGGTCGCGCGCGGCCTCGCTGGCTGGCGAAGCGGCCTGACCATCGCGCTTTCGCGGGCGTTTGCGGTTCCCAATCCCGCCTTCATCGGTTACGGGGCGCGGCCATGGAAAACCTTGCGCGCCAGCTTCACCCGTTCGCTTCCGGATCGCTTGCCGAAGACGAGAGCGCCGCTCTCCTGACGCTGGCCGATATTCGTGCGGCCGCCGGACGAATCGAGGGACAGGTCGTGCGCACGCCGACGCTGCACAGTCGCACCCTGTCGCAGATCAGCGGCGCCGAAATCTGGCTGAAGTTCGAGAATCTCCAGTTCACGGCGGCGTACAAGGAGCGCGGCGCGCTCAACGCGCTGCTGCTGCTCAGCGATGAGCAGCGCCGCCGCGGGGTCATCGCGGCCTCGGCGGGCAACCACGCGCAGGGCCTCAGCTATCACGGCACGCGCCTTGGCGTGCCGGTGACCATCGTCATGCCGCGCTCGACGCCTACGGTTAAGGTCATGCAGACCGAGAGCGTTGGCGGGAAGGTCGTGCTGCACGGCGAGACCTTCGACGACGCCTTCGAGCATGCGTGCCAGCTCGAATCCGAATTGGGCCTGACTTTCGTTCACCCGTTCGACGATCCGCACGTTGCGGCGGGGCAGGGGACGGTAGCGCTCGAGATGCTGGCCGACGTGCCCGAGCTCGACATGCTCGCGGTGCCGATCGGTGGCGGTGGCCTGCTCTCGGGTGTTGGGACCGCGGCGCGCGCTCTCAAGCCCGACATCGGCCTTATCGGCGTTCAGGCCGCACTTTATCCGTCGATGTATGCGCGCCTGCACGGCCTGGACCTGCCGTGCGGCGGTGACAGCCTCGCCGAAGGCATCGCGGTGAAGGAGCCGGGGGCGTTCACTTCGGCAGTGCTGGCGCGAATCGTGGACGATATCGTGCTGGTCGACGAACCGGCGCTGGAAAGCGCGGTCGCGCTGCTGCTCCAGATCGAGAAGACGGTTGTCGAGGGCGCGGGCGCAGCCGGGCTGGCTGCGGTCCTGGGTAACCGCGAGCTGTTTGCCGGGCGCAAGGTCGGGATCGTCCTTTGCGGCGGCAATATCGACACGCGCCTTCTGGCCAACGTCCTGCTGCGCGACCTTGCGCGTTCGGGCCGCCTCGCGCGCTTGCGGCTGACGCTGCAGGACCGACCCGGCGCGCTGTTCAAGGTGATGCGCCAGTTCGACAAGCATCAGGTCAACATCATCGAGATCTATCACCAGAGGATCTTCACGACCCTGCCGGCCAAGGGCCTGATCACCGACATCGAGTGCGAGGCGCGCGACAAGGACCAGATCGACCATCTTGTCGCCGCGCTGCGCGAAGCGGGATATTCGGTAAGCCAGGTCGAACTGGCCTGAGCGCTTTTGCCCGGCAATGTTCTGCCATGGGACGCCGGCGCGCGCATTCGTGCGCACGTCGCCACTATTTTGGACCTTGTTGCCCGGTTTCGTGGTTAAGGGGCTTTCACCATAGCCCGCGCTTCGGCATAGTCGTCAGGGTCCGCCAAAAGGGGCGGTTAGCCCAAGAGGATCGCCCGCTGCCGTGACGGCTCCAGTTCGCTTTCCCCGCTTCTATGTCACGAGCCCGGCGCCGTGCCCGTATTTGCCGGGCAAGAGCGAGCGAAAGGTGTTCACCGAACTATCGGGCCCGCACGCGGATTCGCTGAATGACGCGCTCGGCCGGATCGGTTTCCGCCGCAGCCAGACGGTTGCCTATCGCCCCAGCTGCATCGATTGCCAGGCCTGCATCTCGGTCCGCGTCGTGGCCGATTCCTTCCGTCCCTCGGCGACCCAGCGCAAGGTCATCCAGCGCAATTCCGACTTGGTGGTCACTGCGTGCAAGCCCTGGTCGACTGCCGAGCAGTTCGATCTCCTCCAGCGGTATCTCGCGGTGCGCCATCCCGGCGGCGGCATGGCGACAATGGACGACATCGATTACGCCGACATGGTGGAACACACCGCGGTGAACAGCTATGTCATTGAATACAGGGAGCCGGGTGATGGGATCGTGCCCGGAAAGCTGGTAGGCGCATGTCTGACCGATCATCAGGGCGATGGCCTCTCGATGATCTACAGTTTCTACGATCCGCAACACGAGACGCGCACCGGGCTTGGCAACTACATCATCCTCGACCACATCGCGCGCGCGACGCAGGCGGGCCTTCCCTATGTCTATCTGGGCTACTGGGTCGAAGGCTCTGCGCGCATGCAGTACAAGATCCGTTATCGGCCGCTTGAACGGCTCGGTCGCGACGGCTGGGAACGGTTCGACGCCGAAGATCAGGACAGCGCCATCCGGCGTGCTGTCGCGGCTTCACACGATCCCCTCGTCCTGCCCGAAGGAAGCGGCAAGGATGGGGTTCCCGGCGGCCAGGACCAGTATCGCCTCGCCGACTGAAAAGGCCAGGTCGCGCCGCGAAACGCTCGTTCGGCTGCTGGTGTCAGCCGCTCTCGTCCTTTCTCCCGTGCCGGCGCTCGCCCAGACGCGCGAGACGGAACCCGCGCTCGAAGACCTGATTCCCGATAGTGCGGTCGACAATCCCGAAGCCTGGGCCCGCCAGACCGATGCCGCGCGCAGCGAACCGGATACCGCCGCCCCGCTCGTGATCCTCGAAGACCTCGATCCTGCGGGGCCGCTGGCGCCTCTTCCCGACATGCAGCTCGCCTGGCCGGAAGACGTCGACATGCCTGCGGTCGAACCCTTGACCGCTGATCCCGACATTCAAATGGCCGAGGATGCGGCGCAAGAGGAACTCAAGGCCATCGGAGTCGGTGATGATGGGGAGGCACCACGCCTCGCCGATGCCGACATCGTGAATATCGGATCGCAGGTCGAACTGGCGTTTCCAGCCAATGCCCCCTTTGCCGAGCGGGACGAGGTCGGAGATCGCTTTGCCTCGCTCAGCTCGCTCAAGCGGCTGCGCGACAAGGACGACAACATCGCGCAAGTTGCCCGCCGCGCGCGGGTCGATCGCGACCTTCTGCTACGGATGCTACGTGTTTATGGGTACTATGACGCCGAGGTGTATCAGACCCTGGGCGGGCTCGATCCGGTAGCGGGCGCCGCGGCGACCGACGTCAGCAAGGTCTCCGTCCGGTTCGACGTCATTCCAGGTCCGCAATACCTGTTCGGAACGATCGACCTTGCCGCTCTCGAAACTACCGGCAGCGATTACGCCGATCTTCGGGCGACTTTCGACATCCATCCCGCCGACCCCGTGAATTCGGACGACATCGTGCAGGAACGCGTGGATCTGGGCACGGCGCTGGGGGAAACGGGCTATGCTTTTTCCACGGTCGGCGATCCTGACCTGCTGATCGATCATGCGCGGCGGCAAGGTGATCTGACCGTGCCGATGACACCCGGCGGCAAATACCGTTTCGGCCAGGTAGTCAGCGCGCTCCCCCGGTTCCTGAGTTCGCGCCACCTGGCAAACATCGCCCGGTTCGACGAGGGCGACATCTACAAGCGCTCGCTGGTCGACGACCTGCGCCGCGCGATCCTGGCAACCGGGCTGGTCTCAACCGTCAACGTAACCCCGCGCGAGACTGTCCCGCCCGCAGCCGGCGAACCCGGAACCGTCGACCTCGACGTCGCGATCGCAAAGGCGCCGCTGCGGACGATCGCAGGCGAGGTAGGCTATTCGAGCGGCGAGGGCTTTCGCCTCGAGGCGAGCTGGGAACACCGCAATTTCTTCCCGCCCGAGGGCATGCTGCGCGTTCGGGGCGTCGCGGGCACGCGCGAGCAGCTCGCCGGCGTGACCTTCCGCCGCAACAACTTCCGCGGTCGCGACCAGGTTCTTTCGGTCGATGCCTTTGCCCAGACGACCGACCGCGATGCGTTCAAGGCGCGCACCGTCTCGCTGCTCGCGAACTTCGAGCGCCAGTCCACGATCATCTACCAGAAGGACTTCGTCTGGTCGGCAGGGCTGGAACTTGTCGCCACGCAGGAGCGCGAACCACCGGTCGACGGGGTGAAAAGCCCGCGGCAGACCTATTTCATCGCCGCCCTCCCGGTGCGGGCAGGGTTCGATGGCAGCGACGATCTGCTCGATCCGACGCGCGGGTTTCGCGCCGCGCTGCGCCTCTCGCCGGAAATCTCGGTTCTCGATGGAGACAAGTCGACTTACGTGAAGGCGCAGGCTGACGCGAGTTACTATCAACGCGTCGGCGGCAGGGTCGTGCTGGCGGCGCGGGCGCGGCTCGGCACGATAACCGGTGCCCCCCTTGTCAGCATCGCGCCGTCTCGCCGGTTCTATGCCGGCGGGGGTGCCTCGGTGCGCGGGTACGGCTACCAGCAGATCGGCCCGCGCAATACGGCTGGCGAGCCAAGCGGCGGCCGCAGCCTCAGCGAGCTTGCGGTCGAGGCGCGGATCCACACGGGCCTGTTTGGCGGGGCAGTATCGTTCGTGCCGTTCCTGGATGGGGGCGCAGTGGACGAGACTTCTACCCCGCGCCTGAACGACCTGCGGTTCGGCGCGGGTGTCGGCATTCGCTACAACACCAATTTCGGCCCGCTGCGGATCGACATCGGCACGCCGCTCAACCCGCGCAAGGGCGACAGCCGCATCGGCGTCTATGTCGCGCTGGGGCAGGCCTTCTGATGGACGAGGTCGCCGCGCTTCCAGACGTGCCGTCCGACGAGCCGGCGCCCCGCCGTCATCGCGGACGGCGCTGGGCAAGGCGCGGGGCGTTGCTCGTCCTCGGCTTGCTCGCTGCAATCGTGGCTGCCCTGCTCCTTCTGGACAGCCAGATCGGCCACCGGCTTATCCTCGACAAGATCGCCGGCCTCTCGCCCAATTCGGGCCTCAAGATCGAAGTCGGCCGGATCGAGGGTTCGATCTACGACGAGGCTATCCTCCACGACCTAGTGCTGAAAGACCCGGACGGCACGTTCATGACCGTGCCCGAGGCGGATCTGAAATGGCGGCCGCTGTCCTGGCTCAAGAGCGGGCTCGATATTCGCAGCCTCGTTCTTCATCGCGGCGAACTGAGGCGTCTGCCTCACCTGCGGCCGGGCGATCCCAACGCGCCGATGCTGCCGCAGTTCGACATCCGCGTCGATCACTTCGCGTTCGACAGGCTGACGGTGGACGAAGCGGTCGCGGGGGTAAGGCGGCGGATCGACCTCGTCGCAAAGGCGGACATACGTTCGGGGCGCCTGTTGCTCGACGTCGACAGCAAGCTGGGAGGCAACGACGCCTTCTTCGCCAAGGTCGATGCCATGCCCGACGCCGACAAGTTCGACGTCAATCTGCTTTATCGCGCGGCCAAGGGCGGGCTGCTTGCGGGGGTGACGGGGGCGCAAAGCGCGGTCACCGCCCAGGTGTTCGGCAAGGGCTCGTGGACCGCGTGGCGCGGCGGGGCATTCGTCACCCGCGCAGGCCAGCGCTTCGCCAGCTTTCGGCTGCACAACCGCGCCGGGCGCTACTCGGCGCTGGGCGAACTGTATCCAGGCGACCTGGTGAAAGGCACGTCCGCGGCGGCTTTGGGAAAGGCGGTCGCGCTGGGCTTCGACGGCACGTTCAAGGACAGCGTGCTGACCGGCAAGCTTGGCACCACTGCCGCGGCATTCAAGCTGAACGGTGGCGGCGCGGTGGATTTTGCCCGCAACCGTTTCGATCACGTGGTCACGAAGCTCGCCGTCACGAGGCCCGAGCTTCTCCTCGCTTCGCCCCGGCTTGGCGGAGTCCGGCTCGCCGCAACGCTCGACGGCGCCTTCCGCGACTTGTCCATCGACCATGTGCTGACGATCGACTCGCTCGACGCAGGCGCCACCAGCGCACGCGGCTTGCGCACCGCAGGCGTCGCCCGCTGGGACGGGGCGCGGCTGGAGCTGCCACTTGATCTCACTGCCGAAATGGTCGTCACGGGCAACGCTCAGCTCGACCCGCGCTTTGCCGGCGCGAACGTGCGCGGAAACCTGGTCCTTGCGGGCCAGTCGCTGTCGTCGGACAACCTGGCGATAAACCTGCGCGGGCTTGCCGCGCGGCTGGCGCTGCGCGGCGACATCCGACGTGGTGGCTACGCGCTGTCCGGTCCGGTGACGGCGCGAGGCTTTGCGCTGCCCAACCTCGGGCTGGTCGACGCCGATGCCAAGATCCTCTTCAAGGTCGGAAGCGGAGTGCCGTGGACCCTTGCCGCCAATGCCGCGGGGCGGATGGTCAGGGTGGACAATGCCACGCTGGCTTCCCTGGCGGGAAGCAACATCCGCTTTTCCGGCGGGGTAACGCTGGGCCAGTCGGCACCGCTGCTGTTCCGCAATGCCCGCCTCAACGCCTCGAAGCTGGCGCTTGCCATCGACGGCCGCCGCCTCGCCGACGGGACCACGACGATCGCCGGGCGTGGGCGACACGTCGATTACGGGCCTTTCACCGTCGAGGCCGCACTTGGCAAGGCGGGGCCGAGCGCGGTGCTAGTATTCGCCGATCCTTATCCCGCCGCGGGTCTTGCCGATGTGCGGGTCGCGCTGTCGCCGATCGCTAATGGCTTTCGCATCGTCACGTCGGGCGGCTCGCGCCTTGGTCCCTTCGACGGCACGCTGGGCCTGTTCTCCTCCCCCGGCGGTCCCACCCGGATCGCGATTGAGCGGATGAAGGTCTGGCAGACCGACGTCACCGGCCAGCTCCTTCTCGGGCGCGGCGGCGGAATTTCGGGCAACCTTGCGCTCAACGGCGGCGGGCTCGACGGCACGATAAGGATCGACCCACGCGGCAATGGCCAGGCGATCACCGCGTTGGTCACTGCGCGCGACGCGCACTTTGGCGGGCCCACGCCGCTGGCGATTGCCGATGGTCGGCTCGAGGCAAACGGGTTCATCGCGAAGGGACGGACGAGCATCGACGCGACCCTTAGTGGAGAGGGAATTTCCAGCGGGCGCCTGTTCATCGGACGCTTCGCCGCCAATGCCAAGCTCGTGAACGGGAGCGGCGACATCACGGCTTCGATCACCGGCCGGCGAGGCAGCCGCTTTGCGCTGAGCGGCACGGGCCGGGTCGAACCGAACCGTATCGTCGCCCTGGCGGGCGGCGAGTTCGCAGGGCGCCGGATCGTCATGCCGCGCCGGGCGGTGCTAACGCGCGAGGGGGACGGCTGGCGGCTGTCGCCCACTCAGATCGGCTTCGGGCAGGGCATCCTGATCGCGTCGGGCCATGTTCTTGGCGGCATCACCGACGTCGATCTGAAGATGGCCGGCATGCCCCTGTCGATCGGCGACATCGTGATGGCTGACCTGGGGCTCGGCGGCCGCGCCTCGGGCCTTGTCACCTACCGCGCCGCACCGGGAGGAATTCCGACGGGCAGCGCCAGGCTGATGGTCAAGGGCCTGACCCGCTCCGGTCTCGTCCTCACCTCACGGCCCGTCGATCTGGCGCTGGTCGCCCAACTCTCGGCCAATCGGCTCGAGACCCGCGCCGTGATCTACGAAGGCGGGGAGACGCGCGGCCGGCTCCAGGCCCGGATCGCCGGGGTTCCCCCGGGGGGATCGCTGGTGGAACGGTTGAGTGCGGGCAATCTCTTCGCCCAGTTGCGCTATTCCGGTCCGGCCGATGCCTTGTGGCGGCTTGCCGGTGTGGAGGCGTTCGACCTGACCGGCCCGGTCGCCGTTGCGGCGGATGCTACAGGCAGCATCGCCAACCCCCAGGTCCGCGGGGCCGTCGCAAGCACCGATCTGCGGATCCAGAGCGCGCTGAGCGGCACGGACCTGCGCCAGGTTGCCGCACGCGGCCGTTTCAACGGTTCGCAGCTCTACCTCTCCAGCATCGCGGGCACGACGCCCGGCGGCGGCCGCGTGGTCGGCAGCGGCAGCGTCGACCTGTCGAACCTGGGGACGCAGGGTCCGGGCATCGACCTACGGCTCGCCGCAGCGAACGCCTTGCTGGTCAACCGCGATGACATGGCCGCCACCGTCACTGGTCCGCTGAGGATCGTGTCGAACGGAAACGGCGGAACGATCGCCGGACGGCTGCGGATCGACAAGGCGCGCTGGCAACTGGGGCGCGCGGCTGGTCCGGCCTCGCTGCCGGTCGTCGCCACGCGTGAAATCAACCAGCGGGCCGATATCGCACCCGCGCGGGCGGCCTCGGCGCCGTGGAACTACCTGATCGATGCCCGCGCGCCTAACCGGGTCGACGTGCGCGGCCTGGGGCTGGACAGCGAATGGAGCGCCGACATCCGCCTGCGTGGCGCGGCCGACAATCCTCGAATATTCGGCGGTGCCGACCTCGTGCGCGGCGGCTACGAGTTTGCTGGCAAGCGTTTCGAGCTTAGCCGTGGGCGGATCCGCTTCGCGGGCGAAGCGCCGCCCGACCCGCAGCTCGATCTCGTCGCGCAGGCCGACGTCGACAGCCTGAGCGCGACTATAACGATCCAAGGGACTTCCTCGGCCCCGGAAATCACCTTCAGCAGCGTGCCCGCACTGCCCGAAGAAGAATTGCTCGCCCGCATCCTATTCGGCAGCTCGATCACGAACATCTCGGCAGTGGAAGCGTTGCAGCTTGGGTCTGCGGTAGCTTCCCTGCGCGGCGGCGGCGGTCTCGACCCCATCAACA
Source organism: Novosphingobium tardum (assembly GCF_042652045.1). Taxonomy (NCBI): domain Bacteria; kingdom Pseudomonadati; phylum Pseudomonadota; class Alphaproteobacteria; order Sphingomonadales; family Sphingomonadaceae; genus Novosphingobium; species Novosphingobium tardum. Next base: position 1,169,840 of record NZ_JBHSDR010000003.1, read on the forward strand.
AGCTGCGTAGCGCCATCGGCCTCGACCGGCTGCGGATCGTCGGCGCGGATGCGACGACCGGACGCGGCACGAGCATCGCTGTGGGTAAGTACCTTGGCCGGCGGTTCTTCGTCGAGATCGTGACCGACGGGCAGGGCTACAGCGCGACCCAGCTGGAATTCCGCATCACGCGCTGGCTGGCGCTGCTCGCCAGCATCTCTACGCTGGGCGACGAAAGCATAAACGCCAGGGTCAGCAAGGACTACTGACGGCTTGGCGGCGCATTAGCGGCGGCTCAGGGACGATGAAGAAGGGGCAGGATGACCACGACGACACGTAGCCGCCTCCTGAATATCGTCGGCGGCTCCGCGGGCAACTTCGTCGAATACTTCGACTGGTACGTCTACACCGCATTCGCGCTCTACTTCGCGCCGAGCTTCTTTCCCAAGGGCGACCAGACCGCGCAGCTCCTGTCCACCGCGGCGGTCTTTGCGGTCGGGTTCTTCATGCGGCCAATCGGCGCGGCGATCATGGGCCGCTATGCCGACACTCATGGCCGGAAGGCGGGCCTCGCTCTTTCAGTCGGGTTGATGTGCGTCGGAGCGCTGATGATTGCAGCGGCCCCGACTTATGCGCAGGCGGGCCTGCTTTCCCCTGCGGTCCTCGTGTTAGCGCGGATGCTTCAGGGGCTTAGCCTTGGCGGCGAGTACGGGGCCAGCGCCACCTACCTTTCGGAAATGGCAGGCCCGCGCAATCGCGGTTTCTGGTCGAGCTTCCAGTATGTGACGCTCATCGGCGGACAGCTTGCGGCGCTGGCGCTGCTGCTCGTCCTTCAGGCTTGGCTGGGAGACGACGCGCTGACCGCCTGGGGCTGGCGGATTGCCTTTGCCGCCGGAGCGGCGCTGGCAATCGTCGTCTATTTCATCCGCCGACGTCTTGCCGAAACCCCCAGTTATGCGCGCGCAAGGTTGGAAGCGGTGGATCGGCCTAAGTCCGGCATGGTCACCCTTATGCGCGATCACCCGCGCGAGGCGTTGCTAGCCTTTTCGCTGACCGCCGGCGGCACGCTCGCCTTCTATGCCGACACTACGTACATGCAGAAGTTCCTCGTCAATACGGTGGGCTTCGACAAGGCTACCGGCTCGCGGATCATGACCTTCGCGCTCATCGCGATGATAGTGATGCAGCCCATCGCCGGACTGATCAGCGACAGGATTGGCCGCAAGCCGATGATGACCTTCTTCGGGGTGGCGGGGACGCTTCTGACCGTGCCGTTCTTCATGGCGCTTGAAAACGCGACGAACCCGTTGACCGCGTTTGCGCTGGTCATGGCCAACCTGGTGATCCTGACCGCCTACACTTCGATCAATGCGGTGGTGAAGGCCGAGCTCTTCCCGGATCACATCCGCGCGCTTGGCGTGGCGCTGCCCTATGCGCTCAGCAACACGATCTTCGGCGGGACGGCCGAATACGTCGCGCTCTGGCTCAAGGGCGCGGGCCACGAGCAGTGGTTCTACTGGTATGTGGCGGGGATCGTTGCGCTCAGCCTGGTGAGCTATGCCTCGATGCGCGAGACGCGCGACGCGGGCTTGATCGCGGACTGAATCGCGGGGCGCCGCCGGCGCCCCGCGATCCGAATGATCAGGCGGGAAGGCCGCTGATCGCCTTGATTTCCATGAAGTCCTTCAGGCCGAACAGGCCGCCTTCACGGCCGTTGCCGGACTGCTTGTAGCCGCCGAACGGCGCGCCGGGCGCAGGACCCCAGTTGTTGATCGCGACCATACCCGCACGCAGCTTCGGAGCGATGTCCGCCGCCTTTGCCGGATCGCCGGAGATGACCGCCGACAGGCCATAAGCCGTGTCATTGGCGATCTCGATGCCCTGCTCAAGATTGTCGTACGGCATGATCGTCGCCACGGGACCGAAGGTCTCTTCCTTGGCGATGCGCATGTCGGGGGTCACGCCCGAGAAGACGGTGGGCTGGATGTAATAGCCGCGATTGACGTTTGCCGGCATTTCGGTGCCGCCGGTTTCGAGCTTCGCGCCTTCGTCGATCGCCGACTGGATCAGGTCACGGATCTTGTCGTACTGGGCCTTGTTCACGACCGGACCAAGGTGCTGCCCTTCCTGAAGCGGATCCCCGACCGGGGTGGCTTCGTACATCGCCTTGATGAACGAAGCGGCTTCCGCCTCGCGTTCCCGCGGGACGAGGATGCGGGTGGGCGAGATGCAGCTCTGGCCGGTGTTGACCAGCACGCCCGAGACGGTGGGCGGCAGGACGGTCGCGAAATCGGCATCGGGCAGGACGAGGTTGGGGGACTTGCCGCCAAGCTCCTGGTGAACGCGCTTGACCGTGTCCGCCGCGTTCTTGGCGACCATGATGCCGGCGCGGGTCGAGCCGGTAAAGCTGACCATGTCGATATCGGGATGCGCGGCAATCGCGGTGCCGACGCCCGGACCGTCACCGTTGATGAGGTTGAACACGCCCGGAGGAACGCCGGCGGCGTCCAGGATCTCGGCAAAGATAACCGCGTTGGTCGGGCATTCTTCCGACGGCTTGAGGATCATCGTGTTGCCAGCTGCAAGCGCGGGCGCGACCTTCAGCGCGATCTGGTTGAGCGGCCAGTTCCACGGCGTGATCATGCCGACGACACCGATCGGCTCGTAGGCGATCGTGTTGGCGCCCATCTTTTCGGTGAACTGGAAGTTTTTCAGCGCCTCGATCGTGCCGAGGAAGCCGCCGATGCCTGCGCCGACCTGGGCGGTGGCGGCGAAGCTGACAGGCGCGCCCATTTCCTCGGCCATCGACTGGGCGAGGTCGGGAACCCGCTTCTTGTATTCTTCGACGATCCGATTCATCAGCGCGATGCGCTCGTCGCGGGTCGTCTGCGAGAAGGTCTTGAAGGCGCGCCGTGCTGCCTTGACCGCGGTGTCGACGTCTTCCTTCGTGCCGAGCGTGATGGCGGTGCAGGGCTCTTCGGTTCCCGGCGAAATCACCTCGTGGCGCTTGCCGCCCTGGCTGTCGACCCACTTACCGTCGATGTAATTTTGCAGATGCTCACGCACGGCGAATCTCCCATTAATGGCTCGATTAAACTCGATGAGCCATTTCGGGAGAGACGGGCCCTATTGCAAGAGGCAATCGGGCAGAATGGCGGCCTTTCGCGTCAGGCAGCCGGCTTTGGCGGCACCTTCTTGAGCACCGTATCCACCGGGATCACCACGCCGTTGGTGGCGACGAGCGGCGAGCCGTCGATCTTGCCCGTCGTCCCGTCGTCGGAAGTGACAGAAATGTGGTCGCCCGAGCGGGCAAAAGTCAGCTTGCCGTCGCCCATCGTCGGCATGGAGACGGGCTTGCCCTTGGCGCTATCGAGCGCCGCCTCGATATCCTTCACGGTCACGAAGCCCGGCATGATGTGGCTGCGCAGGATCGCAACCATCTGCGGCCGCTGTTCCGGCGTCTTTAGCGCTGCTGCGGCGTCGCCCAGCTTGCCGAAGGCGTCGTCGTCGGGCGCCAGGAACGTGTAGGGCGCATTGCCGTCGAAAACCGACGCAAGGCCCGAATCCTTCAGCGTGGCCGCAACGGTCGTGAGGCCCGGCGCGCCGGCGATGGCCTTGGCCAGCGTCCCGCTGGGCGCTTCGCTGCCGGCAGTCGCGGCAGCGTCGGAGGAGGATTTGCTGCACGCGCCGAGCGTGGCCAAAGATGTGGCCGCAAGGGAAAGTGCCGCCAGTCGGATGAAGGTGTGTGCCATGCGTGTCTCGCCTCTGAAAATCGAAGATTAATGTGCGGGTGCCGGGCGCTCCAAGCCTCGGGAGAGGATTACGCCCGGCACCCGACCCGGTCAGGTCAAAAGCTGGATCGCGGTCTGGACGAGCCGCGTCGTGGGATCGACCTGGTAAACATAGCCGTCGCTGTATCGATACAGGGAGTCCGGACCGTCAGCGTACCTGTCCCGATAGGAGTACGGTACGTTGTAGACGTCGTAACTCGTCGGGAGCGGCTGTCCCACCGAGATGTCCTGCCCGGTCAGCAGTGCCACGATCGAGGTGATGGCGTTCGTCTGGGGATCGATGCCGTAAAGCGCATCGTCAGCATAACGATAGCCATTCGGCGTTAGCCCGTAATAGTCCTGGTAATACGGGGGCAGGGGCTGCGAGGCGTAATAGCTAGGCCAGGTGTTACCGATGCCCAGCGCGCCGCCGAGCAGCGGAATATATCCGAGCACGGAGTTGCTATCGTTCATCCGCAGCAGGTAGCCGTCATAGTAGCCGTAGCGGCCGTCGTTGTAGCCCGAATAGCCCCACCAGTCGGGCCGGTAGTAGGTGTCGTTATAGGCAGGGTAGTTGACCCGCACCTGACCCGGAGGCTGGCAGCCGTTGTTCTTCTTGGCGAGGCCCGGAGGGCACCCGTCGATCAGCCCATGGCTATCGGCCTGGTGCCATGAGTAGGGCAGGTTGGTGCCCGCCACTTTTACTTTGCTGTCATCGCGACGGACCGCCGCCGCCTGGACGCCACGGTCGTTCTGCGGGCCCTTGATCGCCTTGCCGAAATTACCGCGTTCCACAGCGCGTGACGTAGCAGCTTGCGCCTTCTTCTCGGCGCCGCGGCTAACGACCGCATGATCATTGCCACCATTGCCGCGGCTGACATGAGCGTTGCCCGGGCCAACATCCTTGCCGCCGCCCTTGTTTGCGTTGCCGTTGCCATTTCCGTGTTCGACCGCAGGCCCGGCGGCCGCATGCCCGCCGGCGTTGCCATGACCGCCGCCCGGATTGCCGCCGCCCTTGCCGCCGCCGGGGTCTGCATGAAGTGCTCCGCCAGCCAGTGCGATCGCCGCGGCGCCGATGATCAGTTTGCGCATGATAAACTCCTCTTTGGGGGTCAATCCGCGAGGGATGGATGCGTTCCGTCGTTCATCCGAGGTTGTGTCGGATCAGCCGGGCACGACCCTGAAGCAAGAGACGCGCAAGGTTGACGATGCTGGCAGCGACTATCTTTGCGGCCCTGGTGACCCAGCGTGGCCGGTCGGGTCAGTCGGGCGCGATACCCCTGTCCGCTTCGTGTTGCAGCGGCACGACCATGTTCAGCCGGTGCCCCAGGCCGTCAAACGCGCGTTCGACCGCTCCGCCGGTGTCCATCGGCAGCAGCCGCTCGATGATCGTCGTGCCAAAACCCCGCCGGGTCGGCTGGGTGGCGGAAAATCCGCTTTCGTGCCACGCGAGATGGAGGTTCTTGCCCGTCGGATCGACCGACCAGCGGACGTCGAGCTTGCCGCCATCGTGCTTGAGCGCGCCGTATTTTGCCGAATTCACCGCCAGTTCGTGAAACGCCATTCCCAGCGTCTGCGCGGTCGCGCGCGTCAGTGGCACTGGCGGGCCTTCGCCAGCCGCCTTGCCGAGGTTGCCGTAGGGCTCAAGCTCGGCATTGAGCAACTCCCCGACGTCGGCGGTTTCGCTGCCCCCGATCAGGATGGTCTGCGTCCGGGCGACGGCGCCAAGCCGCTGGCGCATCTTTTCAAGATAACTTCCCAGTTCCTTTTCCTCGCGCGCGGTCAGTTCGCTGATGGCGTTGACCTTGGCGATCAGGTTCTTCAGCCGATGGTCGAACTCGCGAAGCACTGCCTGGCGGGATTCATCCGCCGCAACTTCGGAGCTGACATCGAGCGCCTTTTGCAGGACGCCGATGATCTCGCCCGCCTGATCGCGCACCGGAATCTGGTGGGTTGTCCAGGTGACCTGGCGCAGTCCGCCCCCCTCGGCGGGAGGGCGAAGAATATCGAAGCGCTGACGGACGAGAACGACAGGCTCGCCGGCAAGCGCGCCACGGAACGCATCGCCGAACAGTCTTTCGCGCTCCGCGGTTTCGGGAAAAGCCTCGAAAACGTAGCGCCCCATGATCTCGTCGCGTGAACGGCCGGTGACCGAAAGATACGCCTCGTTCGCATCGATATAGCGTAGTTCGCGGTCGAGGATCATGTAGGGCGATGGCAGCGCATGGAACAGGGCTGCGAAATCGATCCGGCCGTCCATCGCGCTTCCCTCGTGGCGGGCCCGTGCGGTCCGCCTATCCTGCGCAATAGTTGCCTAAAAACAACGCGATTGCAAACGGAAGCGTCCTAGAGAGGGTGGGCCCGGCAATAAAGAGGCGCGCGGATCGCTCCGCGCGCCTCGATAGATTGCGTCGAAGGCGGAAGTCCTCAGGCGCTGTAATACATGTCGAATTCGACCGGGCTGGGGGTCGTTTCCCAGCGCATGACTTCCTGCCACTTCAATTCGGCATAGGCGTCGATCTGCTCCTTCGAGAAGACATTGCCCTGAAGCAAGTAGTCGTGATCTGCCTCGAGCGATTCGAGTGCTTCGCGCAGGCTTGCGCAAACGGTCGGCACTTCGGCCAGTTCGGCGGGAGGCAGGTCGTACAGGTTCTTGTCCATCGCCTCGCCCGGGTGGATCTTGTTCTTGATCCCGTCGAGCCCGGCCATCACCAGCGCGGCGTAGCACAAGTACGGATTGGCCATTGCGTCAGGGAAGCGGAATTCGACCCGCTTCGCCTTGTCGCCGGCGCCGTAGGGGATACGGCACGAAGCCGACCGGTTGCGCGCCGAGTAGGCCAGAAGCACCGGCGCCTCGAAGCCGGGAACCAGGCGCTTGTAGCTGTTGGTGGTCGGATTGGTGAAAGCGTTCAGCGACTTGGCGTGCTTGATCACGCCGCCGATGAAGTAGAGGCACATGTCCGACAGACCGGCATAGCCGTTCCCGGCGAAGAGAGGCTTGCCCTTCGACCAGATCGAGATGTGGGTGTGCATCCCGCTGCCGTTGTCCGACTTGATCGGCTTGGGCATGAACGTGGCGGTCTTGCCATAGGCGTGCGCGACTTGCTGCACGACATACTTGTACACCTGCATCCGGTCCGCCGTCTGGACCAGCGTGCCGAAGGTCAGCCCAAGCTCGTGCTGCGCCGAGGCGACTTCGTGGTGATGTTTGTCGCAGGGCAGGCCCATCTCGATCATGGTCGAGACCATCTCGCCACGGATGTCGACCGCGCTGTCGACCGGCGCGACGGGGAAGTAACCGCCCTTTGCACGCGGGCGATGGCCCATGTTGCCGCCTTCGTATTCGCGGCCCGAGTTGGTCGGAAGCTCGATGTCGTCGATCCGGAACGAGGAGCCGGTGTAGCCGTCCTCGAAACGCACGTCGTCGAACATGAAGAATTCGGCCTCGGGACCGACGTAGACCGTGTCGCCCACGTTCGAGGAGATCACGAACGCTTCGGCGCGCTTGGCGGTCGAACGCGGATCGCGGCTGTAGAGGTCGCCGGTCGAAGGCTCGACGATGTCGCAGCAGATGATCATCATCGGCGTCGCGCTGAACGGATCGATATAGACCGCGTCGAGGTCGGGCTTGAGGATCATGTCGGACTCGTTGATGACCTTCCAGCCCTCGATCGACGAGCCGTCGAACATCAGGCCGTCCTCGAGCTCATCTTCGCCGATGACCGACGCGACCATCGTCAGGTGCTGCCATTTGCCCTTGGGATCGGTGAAGCGAAGATCGATCCACTCGATCTCCTCGTCCTTGATCCGTTCCAGGATTTCCTTTGCGTTGGCCATGATGATCCCTTTTTGCTGAAGTTGTCCCGCCCGCACGGGGGGTTATTCGAAAGAATTGCGATGCGCGCCGTCTTCCGCGAGCGATCCCGCGGAACGGTGCGCCTGCGTATCAGATCGCGTCGTCGTCGCGTTCGCCCGTACGAATGCGCAGGGCGCTTTCGACGGGGATGACAAAGATCTTGCCGTCGCCGATCCGCCCGGTCTGCGCTGCCGCTGCGATCGCCTCGACGGTGCGCTCGGCCATGGCGTCGGTCACCACGACCTCGAGCTTAACCTTGGGCAGGAAGTCGACGACATATTCGGCGCCGCGATAAAGCTCGGTATGGCCCTTCTGGCGCCCGAAGCCCTTGGCCTCTGTCACGGTAATGCCGGACACGCCGACTTCGTGCAGCGCCTCCTTCACCTCGTCCAGCTTGAACGGTTTGATGATTGCCTCGATCTTTTTCATCAGTCCTGCAGACCCCATCCACTGAAAAAGCCGGAGACGCCAAATGGCGCCCCGGCCGGCCGTCCGGCACTGGTGTGAGAATAATGATCCAAGAATCGTGCCAACACCGGGTGCCTCGACCCTAGGCCAACACGCACGCGCTCGAAAGGCTCAATTTCGCGGATGCAGCAATGTTCGACGCGCGACCGGACGCCGCGCCGAACGAATATTCCGCTCGCGCGACAACAACTGCCCGATTTTTGCGCAGGGGCTGCCCAAAGAGCAGGCAGCCGCGTCAGTATGGAGGCTTGTGCAGGCCCTTGGGGCTGAGCGTGAAGATCTCGCAGCCGTCTTCGGTGATGCCGATCGAATGCTCGAACTGAGCCGACAGGGAGCGGTCGCGGGTCACGGCCGTCCAGCCGTCTTCAAGCAGCTTTACTGGGGGTTTGCCCAGATTGATCATGGGTTCGATCGTGAAGAACATCCCGGGGCGCAGTTCAGGCCCCGTACCGGGCCGGGCGGCATGGACGACTTCGGGCGCGTCGTGAAAGAGCCGGCCAAGGCCATGACCGCAGAATTCGCGAACGACGCCGTAGCGCTGGCTTTCCGCATGGCGCTGAATGACGTGGCCGATATCGCCAAGCCGGGCCCCCGGGCGTGCCTGCTCGATTCCCAGCATCAGGCATTCGTAGGTGACATCCACCAGCTTGCGCGCCTTCAGCGGCACGTCGCCGACCAGGTACATCCGGCTTGAATCGCCGTGCCAGCCGTCGAGCAAGGGGGTCACGTCGATATTGACGATGTCGCCATCCTTCAGCGTCTTTTCCGACGGGATGCCGTGACACACGACATGATTGATCGAGATGCAGCACGAATGGGCATACCCGCGGTAGCCAAGCGTGGCCGGCACCGCCCCGCCGTCCAGCGTCATCTGGCGAACCACGTCGTCCAATTCAGCAGTGGTTACGCCCGGCTTTACCAGAGGTGCCATCGCGTCGAGTATCTCGGCCGCAAGGCGACCGGCGCGGCGCATGCCTTCGAAGGCCGCGGGTCCGTGGAGCTTGATTGTCCCGTCGCGCGGCAGGACATCGTCGTCGTCAATCGTCACGTAATCGGTCATGTCACCGATATAGCGGCGCAACCGCCGGATTGCGAGGTTTTAGCGCAACGCGAAGGCATCACGGTAGGCGGGGCGCACTGCCGCAAGCACCGCCGAGGTCACCGGTAGGGTCACTTCATAGCTCCCTTCCGCGAATGATCCGGCGACATAGGGGTCCATCAGGAAACCGATCCGGTCGAAGGCGCGGCGATTGCTCGAGCCAAGAATCACTGTCGCCTGGGACACCGGATCGACGCAGTTCGGGAAGACGGAATCACCTTCGGGGGGCCGAACAATGCCCTTGGCGCGGCGCGCGGCCTCGAGCCCCGCGCAGAACGGCTTGAGCACCGCAGACTTGAGCGCGGCTTTCGAGGTGAACATGTCGAGCACAGGCACCTCGCGCCCCGCCTGCTTGTCCCAGATCAGGCCCTTGAACCCCAAGTTTCCGTGCGCGCCGCCGGTGAAGAAATAAAGTTCCTCGGACAGGCTGAGGAAGCGCGCGGTCGACGTGACAACCTTCCAGGTGAGGTTGAGCGAGTGCTTGTGAAAGGGAAAGCCCTCCTTTCGAGCCGAGTTCCGATCCGCGGCGGCGGCGGCGTGCGCCTTGCGTTGCGCGGCGTCTCGTTCGCCTTCGAGCCGGGCCCTCAGCGCGGGAATGGCACCAACCTCGGCCGGGTGTGCATAGGAGAACTCCAGCACGTCGTCTTCCTGCTCGATCTTGCTTGCGCCACCATTTGCAGTCGCGGTTGCTGTCGCCGAAGCCGACGCGCTGGCCGAAACCTGCGGCATTGCGGCAGACGTCGCATTGGCGGTGGCGGTCTCTACCGCCGCGGTGGGAGAGGCTTCCCGCGAGCATCCCGAGATCAAGGCCGCGACAATGGTGAGTGGGATCAACGGACGCATCGGCGCTCCTTAATTGGTGACAGTTTATTCTCGCCCCGTCCGGCCGCTTCACGCTAAACGCCGCTGCCATGACCGACAAGCACGCGCTGATCCAGCCCGATCGCGGCCAGCAGGCCATCGCCATCCACGTCGTCGACAAGGCGACCTTTCCCGGCTGGCTCTCCTCGCTCACTACCGCGCAGAAGGCGGCAGTCGCCGCGCAGAAGTTCGTCGGCGGCGGCTACGAGCGCGCGATCGTCCCCGATGGAGATGGCTGGTTCGCGGTCGCCGGCGTGGCGAATGCCGCAAACCTGTCGAGCTGGTGCCTCGCCAAGCTGGCCGAGACGCTCCCCGCCGGCATTTACCGGCGGGTCGACGGGCAGCCGGGGAAGGCGCTTCACGGCTGGGTAACCGCGCAATACCGGTTCGATCGCTACCGCAAGGCGCCTGACGAGGCACCCGAGGGCGCACGCATTCTCCTTACCACAGATGCCAAGGCGATTGCTCCCGCACTGGCGGAGGCAGCGGCCGTCGCCAAGGTTCGCGACCTCGTCAACACGCCCGCCGAAGACATGGGGCCCGAGGCGATCGAGGCTGAGGTGCGCGCTCTTGCGAAAGGACATTCCGGTGGAAGGGCCGGCGCAGAAGTCACGGTCACCGCAGGCGACGCCCTGCTCAAGGGATATCCGATGATCCACGCGGTGGGACGCGCCGCCGCGCGCAGTCATGCGCCGCGCTTGGTCGAAATGACCTGGGGCGATCCGAAGGCGCCCCGCATCGCGATCGTCGGCAAGGGCGTGTGCTTCGATTCGGGCGGGCTCGACATCAAGCCGTCCGCGGGCATGTTGCTGATGAAGAAGGACATGGGGGGCGCCGCGCATGCGCTTGCGCTCGCGGGGCTCGTCATCGGCGCGGGACTCAAGGTGCGGCTTCACCTGCTGATCCCGGCGGTCGAGAACGCGGTCTCAGGCAATGCCTTCAGGCCGGGCGACGTCCTTGCCTCGCGCGCGGGGCCAACGGTGGAAGTCACCAATACCGACGCGGAGGGCCGTCTCGTGCTGGCCGACGCACTTGCCAAGGCCGCCGAAGACAAACCCGAACTCATTCTCGATTTCGCCACCCTGACCGGGGCGGCGCGGGTCGCGCTGGGACCCGATCTGCCGGGGCTGATGGCACGCCGTGACGAGACTGCAGCAGGCCTAGTCGAAGCGGGCCTGGCGCACGACGATCCTGTCTGGCGGCTCCCCTTGCATGAGGGCTATCGCGAATACCTCAAGTCCGACATTGCCGAAGTCGTCAATTCGCATTCCAACGGCTTTGCCGGGGCCAGCGTAGCCGGGCTCTTCCTCGATCGCTTCGTGCCCGAAGGCGTCGACTGGGCGCATTTCGACACGTTCGCGTGGCGGCCGGTGGCCAAGCCCGGCCGGCCAAAGGGCGGCGAGGCGCTGGGACTGCGCGCAGCGTGGCACTATCTCCGTCAACGTTACGGGGAGGATCGCCCGTAGGCTTCAACTTGCCCGCAACCCTTGCGCGCTATAAGGGCCGCCGCTTGCCGATAAGGGGCCCGATACTTGACTGCCGCCGTTGCCCGACAGACCGCCGATCCCGCCAATGGCCCCTACGCCGGGCAGTATGCGCTGGCTGGACCGGCGCGCATCGCCGATCCGCGGGTGACGCCAATCCGCGGCGACTTGGCCGACATCGCACTGGCTGGAAAGCTGTTCGCGCCGCACTATGTCGTGCCGCTGGAACGCGCGGTTGTCGTGCCCAGCGTCGCGCTGCGCAAGGCAGCCTCCGATGCTTCGGAGCAAACTTCCGAGCTTCTCGCCGGCGAAAGCTTCATGGTTCTTGATATCGCCGGGCGCGATGACGCCGCCTGGGCCTGGGGTTATGGCAAACACGACGACTATCTCGGCTATCTTCCGATGTCGGCGCTTGGCGAACGCGACACCGTTCCGCCGGCCGCTACGCCCGATGGCGCCGATCCGGTCGCGAGTGCCGAAGCAATGGTTGGCATGCCTTACTTGTGGGGCGGACGCGGGGGCGGCGGGATCGATTGCTCGGGCCTAGTCCAGGTCGTTTTCGCTCGCGCCGGGATCGACTTGCCGCGCGACAGTGACCAGCAGGCCGACGCTCCGGTCGGCCGTCTGCTTGACGACGGCGAGGCTTCGCAGCGCGGCGATCTCCTGTTCTTTCCCGATCACGTCATGATCCAGCGCGACGCCGAGACCGTCATCCATGCCAGCCAGGACAACGGCAAGGTGAGCATCGAGGCGCTGGCCGATGTCCTTGCCCGCAAGGCCACGGCCTTGACCGGTCGGCGGAGGGTGCTGTGAACAAGGTCTTCATCGACGGTGCCGCCGGGACCACCGGCCTGGAAATCGCGGACCGGCTGGCGGGACGCAGGGAATTTTCGCTGATCACGCTTGACGACGACCAGCGCAAGGACGCGCGGGCGCGGCGCGACGCCTTCCACGCGGCCGACTTTGCCATTCTGTGCCTGCCCGACGATGCGGCGCGCCAGGCGGTCTCGCTGGCCGACGGGTCTGCGGTTCGGATCATCGATGCGTCGAGCGCGCACCGGATCTCGCCGGGCTGGACCTTCGGGTTTCCCGAGGTCGTCGGGCGCGATGCCGTGGCGGACGCCCACCGTGTCTCCAACCCGGGATGCTATTCGACCGGCTTCATCGCACTCGTTGCGCCTTTGGTCCGCGCCGGCCTTATCCCAGCGGACTGGTCCTATACCTGCAATGCGGTGTCAGGATACTCAGGCGGCGGAAAGGCTCTCATCGAACGGTTCGAGGGCGATCCGGGGATTGCCTATCGCGCTTATGCGCTCGGCCTTGGGCACAAGCACGTTCCCGAGATGCAGGTGCGCAGCGGACTGTCGCACGCACCCCTGTTCAGCCCGGCGGTCATTCCTGCGCACCGCGGGATGGTGGTCGAAGTGCCGCTTCCCTTGGCCGCGATGCCGGGGGCGGGCAGCCCTGACGATCTCGCAGGCGCACTGACCGAATTCTATTCCGGTTCGCCGGTCGTGAAGGTCGTACGGGGCATGCCGGCGGACGGCGAGCTCCTGATCCGCGAGGGCGCGGCCCCGGCCGACGGCCTGGAGCTTCACGTCTTCGCAAGCGAAGACGGCAGCCAGGTGCGGCTCGTCGCGGTGCTCGATAATCTGGGCAAGGGCGCCAGCGGCGCCGCGGTGCAGAACCTGAACCTGATGGCCGGATTGCCCGAGACCGCGGGCCTCAGGCTCTAGACCTCAATCCTCGGGAGCGATGGTCACTTTCAGGCCGTCGAGCGCATCGCTCAGCGGGATCTGGCACGACAGGCGCGAGAACTCGTTGCGGTGGTCGGAGCTGTCGAGAAGGTCGTTCTCGTCCTCGCTCATCGGTTCGAGCTTGCCGGCATGATCGGCATCGACATAGACGTGACACGTCGCGCAGCTGCAGCAACCGCCGCACAGCGCCAGCAGCTCGTCAAAGCCGTTGTCGCGGATCGCTTCCATCACCGACAGGCCGGAGTCGGCTTCGACCGTCTTTTCCTCGCCCGCCCGATTGACCACCACCAGCTTCGGCATCGTCGTGTATCCCCGCGTCGTTTCCCAGACCTCACCTATCGGTGGGCGCCCCGGGCTGCTAGTGCCTGCTCCCGCCTTTGGCAAGGTCACGAAATTGGGAGCGCGGTGCGATGGGTTTGAGTGGCGAGGCAATCCGGGCCGGGCTCGACGATATCGCGGCGCGTGAGCCCAAGTTTGCCAGCGCTCTCGACCGGGCCGGTTATCCCGAGCCGCGAATCCGCGCCACGGGCTATCGCACCCTGCTGCGCACGATCGTGGGCCAGCAGGTCAGCGTCGCCGCTGCCGCTTCGGTATGGAACAAGCTGGAAGCCCTGCTGGGCGAGGACATGCCCCCCGAACTGCTTCTTCAGGCCTCGTTCGACGACCTTCGCGCCTGTGGCCTGTCGCGCCAGAAGCAGGGCTACGCCCGCTCGCTGTGCGAGCTCGTGGTGGCGAACGAACTCGATCTCGACGACCTGCCCGCGGACGACGAGGAGGCGATAGCCCAGCTCACCCGGATCAAGGGCATCGGGCGTTGGTCGGCAGAGATCTACCTGCTCTTCGCGGAAGGCCGCGCGGATATCTGGCCGGCGGGTGACCTGGCCGTGCAGGCGGGTCTGGCGCGGCTGCTCGAACTTGCAGAGCGTCCCGACGAAAAGGCGGCCCGCGCGATGGCGGAAGCCTGGCGTCCGCATCGCGGCGCGCTCGCGATCTTCACCTGGCACGTTTACAACAATCCCGCCTTGTAGGGCGCCGTCGCGCTTCGGCTGAGTGAGGCACCGGCCGATTTCGAGGGCTTGATCGGGCGCTAGCGCCGGCGACCTCATCCTGATACGCCCGTCAAATCCCGCGCGCAGACGGGAATTTTTTCCACGGGCTGGGGGAGTTCCGATGGTCGACGAAACAGCGTGCCAGGCGATCTTCATAACCGGGGCGGCGTCCGGCATCGGCCGTGCGGTCGCGCGGTATTTCGCGGCGCGCGGCTGGTGCGTGGGCTTGGCCGACGTCAACGCGGCCGGACTTGCCGAGACTGCGGAGATGCTCCCGGGCAAGGCCAGTTCGATCCACATCCTCGACGTGCGCGACCGCGAGGCTTGGGACGTCGCGCTTGCCGACTTCGCCCGGTTCAGCAAGGGCCGGCTCGACGTCCTCTTCAACAACGCCGGCATCGCCCACGGCGGGCCGTTGATGGACAACACGCCGGCGCAGATCGACGACCTGATCGACATCAATTTCAAGGGCGTCGTGAACGGCGCGCGGGCGGCCTTTCCGTACCTGCGCGATACGCCCGGGAGCTGCCTGCTCAACACCGCCTCGGCCGCGGCGCTTTACGGCTCGGCGGGCTTTGCGGTCTATTCGGCGACGAAGTTCGCCGTGCGCGCCATGACCGAGGCGCTCGAGATCGAGTGGCTGGACGCCAATGACAGCGGCGGGATCAAGGTCCGCTCGCTGATGCCGGGCTTTATCGACACGCCGCTCCTCGACGGTCCCTCAGGCAATCACACCAATATCTCGAAGCGCGAACGGGTGATCGAGGCCGGGCTGGAATTCACCCCGCTCGAGGAAGTCGCCCAGTGTGCGTGGGACGCCGTCCACCGCCGGAAGCTGCATACGCTCGTGGGCAAGACCGCGCGCCAGTTGGGCTTCGCTGCACGATGGATGCCGGGGCGGATACGCAAGCGGGCACGCGGGGTCATGGGCGCGGGAAGGCAGGGCTAGATCGATGAGCAGGCTCAAGACACATTCCGAACAGCATCTCGTTGCCCGGATCGGCTGGTTGCGGGCAGCGGTGCTGGGGGCGAACGACGGCATCGTTTCCACGGCCAGCCTGATCATCGGTGTCGCTTCGGCCGCCGCCGCGAAAGGCGAAATCGTCGTGGCGGGAGCTGCCGGGCTGGTCGCGGGTGCGATGTCGATGGCGGCGGGCGAATACGTCTCGGTCAGCTCTCAGGCAGATACCGAGAAGGCCGACCTTGCGCGTGAGACTGCCGAGCTTGCCGCCAATCCCGAAGCCGAACATGTTGAGCTTGCCGGCATCTACGAAAAGCGCGGGATCGATGCCGCCACCGCCGCCGAAGTCGCGCGGCAGCTGATGGCGACCGATGCGCTGCGTGCCCATGCGCGCGACGAGCTGGCGATCAACGAGATCACGACCGCCCGTCCGATCCAGGCCGCGCTGACCTCCGCCGCCACGTTCACCGCAGGGGCGCTGATGCCGCTCGCGGCCGTCCTGTTGAGCCCGCAGCGCCTGCTCGTTCCCGTTGTCGCGGGGGCCTCACTGCTGTTTCTGGCCGGGCTTGGTGCCGTTGGGGCGCGAGCGGGCGGGGCGCCCATCGCGCGCGCCACGCTCCGCGTAACATTCTGGGGAGCGCTGGCGATGCTGGCTACTGCCGGGATCGGGCGGCTGGTGGGAACCGCGGTCTGAGGATCAGAGCAGGCGGTCGATCGCTTCCGCCATTGCCGCGTCGCGGTGGCTGAGCCCGCCGGCATCGTGCGTGGTGAGAGTGATGGAGACGCCGTTGTACACGTTCGACCATTCCGGGTGATGATCGGCCTGCTCGGCCAGCAACGCGACCCGGGTCATGAAAGCAAATGCTTCGGAGAAATCGGCGAACCTGAAATCGCGGGAGATCGCCAGACCATCGGCGCGCAGCGTCCAGCCGGACAGCGCGCCAAGCGCCGCGTCACGCTCCGCATCGGTCAGCCGGGGTATGGTCATCGGATGAAGCTCCGCGTGTAGTTGAAGCGGTTACTCCGCCAGCTTGGCAGTCCGGCGGCTTTGACCTATCGCGACGGACGATGCAAGGCGCACGACGACCCTGGCGCCTCGCCGCCGCCGACCTGGCCTGCCGGCGCGGCGACCGGGTGCTGTTTGCGGGCGTTCATTTCGCGCTCGAGCCGGGCGACGCACTGCACCTTGCCGGGCCGAACGGCATCGGCAAGTCCAGCCTGATCCGCATACTTGCCGGCCTCCTTCGTCCATATGCGGGCCGGGTGGAGCGCAGCGGCGCGATTGCTCTGGCGGACGACCACCTTCCGCTCGACGGGCAAGCCCCGCTCGCGCGCGCACTGGACTTCTGGGCCGGCTTCGACGGGATCGCGCACGATGCGCTCGAGGCGGCCGTCTTGCGGCTCGAAATCGAGGGTCTGCTCGACGTTCCTGTCCGCTATCTTTCAACCGGACAAAAGAAGCGCGCGCTGCTCGCGCTGACCGCGGCGCGCGGCGTGCCGATCTGGCTGCTCGACGAGCCGCTCAACGGTCTCGACACGCAAGGGCTGGCGATCGTCGAAACCCTGATCGAGGAACATCGCGCGGCGGGCGGGATCGCGGTCATCGCCTCGCATCTTCCCCTTGGCCTGCCGGATATTCAGCGCGCCATGCTGGCCGACCACGTCCCGGGGCCCGAAACATGATTGCACGCTTCGGCCGATTGCTGGCGCGCGACCTCGCCATGCTCCTGCGCGGCGGCGCAGGGCGGGGCGGAGCGACGATGCCCGTGCTGTTCTTCCTCGCGGTCGCGATGCTCTATCCCTTCGCGGTGGGACCCGACGCGGCGCTTCTCGCGCGGACGGGGGCCGGAGTTGTGTGGATCGCCGCGCTGCTGGCGGCGATCCTGCCGCTCGACCGCCTGATCGAACCTGATCTAGAGGCCGGGTTCTTCGACCAGTGGGCGCTGCGCGGCGTGGCCGAGGAAGTGGTCCTGGCCGCGCGTATCCTGGCCCACTGGCTCAGCTTCGGCCCGCCGCTGATGCTGGCCGCCCTACCGGCGGCGGCACTGCTGGGTCTCGATGCGGAGCGCTTGCGGACGGTCGAGGCCGGGTTGCTTCTGGGCACGCCCGGGCTGGCGGCAATCGGCGTCACCGTCGCGGCGCTCACGGCCGGACTGCGTGGCGGCGCGGCGCTGGGCGGATTGCTTGTGATCCCGCTGGCCGTGCCGCTACTGATTTTCGGCGCGGGATCGCTCCAGCGCGGCGGCGAAAGCGGTCTTGCGCTCCTTGCTGCGGCCAGCCTTGCCGCGCTGGCGATAGCGCCGTTCGCCGGCGGCGCGGCGCTGCGGGCGTTGAGGGAATAGCGGGCCGAGGTTGGGCGATGCATGTGCGTCTTGGGCATGGCAAAATCCAATTATGTTGCCCCGGCCCCCTGCGCACCTTACCTCCACCGCCATGACCGCTCCGCCTGCCGCATCCGACACCCTTAAGCTCATCGGCAATACGCCGCTCGTTCGCCTTGCCGGGGCAAGCGAGGCCGCCGGCTGCGACATCTTCGGCAAGTGCGAGTTCGCCAACCCCGGCGCTTCGGTCAAGGACCGGGCCGCGCTGTGGATCGTGCGCGACGCGGAAGAGCGCGGCACGCTGACAGCGGGCGGCACCATCGTCGAAGGGACGGCCGGCAACACGGGGATCGGTCTCGCGCTCGTCGCCAATGCGCTGGGCTACAAGACGGTCATCGTCATGCCCGAAACGCAGAGCCGCGAGAAGATGGACACCCTGCGCGCGCTCGGTGCCGAGTTGGTCCTCGTTCCCGCCGCGCCGTTTTCGAACCCCGGGCACTTCGTCCACACCTCGCGCCGTCTGGCCGAGGAGACGCCGGGCGCCGTCTGGGCCAACCAGTTCGACAACACCGCCAATCGCAAGGCCCATATCGAGAGCACTGCTCCCGAAATCTGGGCGCAGATGGAAGGCCGGATCGACGGCTTCACCTGTGCCGCGGGAACGGGCGGCACAATCGCGGGCGTGGGCCTGGGCCTCAAGGCGTTCGACGAGAACGTGACGATCGCGCTGACCGACCCACACGGCGCGGCGCTCTATTCCTGGTACGCCGAGGGCGAGTTGCGATCGGAGGGTTCCTCCGTCGCAGAGGGCATCGGACAGGGGCGGATAACCGCCAATCTGGAAGGCGCGCCGATCGACACCCAATTTCGCATTTCCGACGAGGAAGGGCTTCATTGGGTGGAACGCATCCTGGCCGACGAGGGCCTGTGCCTGGGTCTGTCATCCGGCATCAACGTCGCCGGCGCGGTCGCCTTGGGCCGCAAGCTGATCGCCGAAGGCCGGCCCGCCCCACGGGTGGCGACGATCCTGTGCGACACGGGGTTTCGCTATCTCTCGTCGCTCTACAATGCCGACTGGTTGCGGTCCAAGGGCCTGCCGGTGTTCCCATGGCTGGCATAATCGGGTAATCGGGGCGCAATGGCGTCTATCGCACCCGAACCGATCCCGTCCGCCGCAGCGCCAAAGCTCGCGCCGCAGCACTTCTTACCGCCCACGCCGCGCGAGCTCCGGGCTCAGGGCGTGCATCGCCTGCAGGTCGGGCTGTTCGGCCTTGCCGGGATGGTCCTGCTTGTGGGCCTCGCCAACATCATCATGGATCACGCGCGGGCGAGCGATAATGCCACGGCCGAGGCCGCTGCCGCATCGGCGGCGGTCGCCCGCGTTGCGCCCGAAACCGCGGTGTCGAGACCGGGCGGCGATCCGCTTGCCGATATCGGCGTCGTACCCGATCTCCCTTCGAGCGCGGACACCCGCGCGGCCGTGCCCGCGCCGGCGCTTTCGCCCGCTATAACGCCCGATCCGGCAGCCTCGCCGGTTCGGCGCTAGGCGCGCGATGCCCGGGCCTCGGCCGCGTCGGCGGCTGGCGACGCTGCTGGCGGCAGTGATCCTGGCCATCGGACTGGTCTTCCTGCTCGTACACACCCGCGTCGCCGAACCTGCCGAACCCGGTGAAAAGCCCAAGCTTGCTCTGTTCACCTCGCTGCCTCTGTTCTGGGCGGAAGCGCCCGATCTCGCCACGATGCTGCGCGACGACCGCCCGCCCCATTGGGCGCGAGGCGCGCTGGAGAGGCGTTACGTAGTCGCGCCGCTCGACACGCTCGAGCCGGGGCCGGGCGGGCTGGACGGAACCGAACGTCTTGCGCTTATCCAGCCGCGCCCTCTCTCACCGTCCGAGAACGTGGCGCTCGACCGCTGGGTGCGCGAGGGCGGCAGTCTGCTCCTGTTCGCCGATCCCGCGCTGACCGAAGACAGTAGTTTCGCGATGGGCGACAAGCGCCGCCCGCAAGACATCGCGATGCTTTCGCCCATCTTGTCGCGCTGGGGCCTGAAACTGATGTTCGACGACGAGCAGCCGCTCGGCCTGCACGACGTAGGCGTCGGCGCGGCAAGGCTGCCGGTCAATCTTCCGGGTCACTTCGTCCTGTCGCCCGGCGGCGCGGAGGGCAGATGCGCGCTGGCGGAAGGGGGGCTGGTCGCCAGTTGCTCGATCGGGCGGGGACGTGTCCTCGCGGTCGCTGATGCGGCGCTCTTTGAAACTGCGCCAGATGAGGCCGACCGAGCCACGCGAAGCCGCGCGCTTTTCCCGCTGCTCGATCGCGCATTCGGGGCAGACCCGGCGTCCTGAGCGGGGCGTTGCCAACCCCACCCTATCGCCCACAGCGGGAATTCACGGGACAAACTTCTGCCGCGCGCGGGCCAATGCGAATCACTGCGGTAAATACTTGATTTTACGTGAAGAACAAATAGACAACATCGCGCCGGCGGGCGGATCAGCGTCCTTCATTTATTCAAATAAAACAATATTATACCGTTTATCCCCGTAAATTCCCGCATTTTTCCCTTTTCTGCGCCCCCGCCGAGGGTTAATGAATTGCTCTATCGGAGTGAATCCATGCGGCATCCCGTGGGGGTGAGCCGGCTCGCATCAGCGCGGGCCGGGTCGGGGAGGTTCACGCTTGGCGGGGTTGGGCATTTTGGCGGCGAGGCAGCCTTTCAGCTTCAGGGGCATGGGCTTTTCGCTTCGCGGCGAGAAGGATCGCTTCGTGTTGCCCCCGGCGTTCCGCAAGCTGGTCCGCGATGCCTCCGACGGCCAGCGCGTGCTGTGCCTGGCCAAGCATGACCGCTGGCCCTGCCTTACCGGCTTCGGCCTTTCGCGTATCGACGAATTTGCCGACCAGATCGACCGTGAGGAAGGCGCTGCCCTGGCCCGGGGTGTCGAATTCGATCGCGATCTGCGCGCTACCCAGCTCTACGGCTTCAGCGAGGTTCCGTTCGATGAATCGGGCCGCTTCGTGCTTCCCGAGTTTCTCGGCCAGCTTGGCGAGATCGCCGGCCAGGCTTTTTTCCAGGGCGGCGGCCCCTTCTTCACGATCTGGAACCCCGAGGCGCTGATGGCGATGGGGTCCGGGTGGGAAGCCGCGCAGGCCGGCTGCCGCGCGCTCGCCGCCGAAGCGTCCAGCGGCGGAAGGGCGCGGCGATGAGCGCGCCACATCTCCCCGTCCTGATCGACGAGGTGATTGCCGCGCTGGCGCCCGTTCCGGGCAGCGTGATCGTCGACGCGACATTCGGGGCCGGGGGTTATACCCGCCGCCTGCTCGACGCGGGAGCGACAGTTCACGCCTTTGACCGCGATCCCGATGCGATCGCCGCGGGCTCGGTCTGGCCTGAAACGGGCTCGCAGCCGCCGCGCCTGGTGCTTCATCCACGCCGGTTCTCCGAACTCGTCGCGGGGCTGGCCGAAGCAGGCGTTGCCGCGGTGGATGGAGTGGTGTTCGATATCGGGGTCAGCTCGATGCAGCTCGACCAGCCGGCGCGGGGCTTCGCCTTCTCCAGCGACGGACCGCTCGACATGCGGATGTCGCAGGAAGGCGAGAGCGCGGCAGACTTTCTGAACGAGGCGGACGAAGCGGCGATCGCCGACGTCCTCTACAACTATGGCGAAGAGCGCCAGTCGCGCCGCGTGGCGCGTGCGATCGTTGCCGCGCGTCCGCTCACGACGACGGGCGAACTCGCCAGGGTTGTGCGCAAGGCGCTCGGCTATCGGCCGGGCGCGCCCAAGGATCCGGCAACGCGCAGTTTTCAGGCGATCCGCATCCACGTGAACGGCGAGCTGGACGAACTGCGCGCCGCGCTCGCTGCGGCGGAGCAGGTCCTTGCGCCCGGCGGCCGCCTGGCGGTGGTTTCGTTCCACAGCCTCGAGGACCGGATCGTGAAGCAGTTCCTGCGCGATGCGGGCGGGGCGAAGGCCGGCGGATCGCGCCACCTTCCGCACCTCGCCGCGGTCGACGCGCCGAGCTTCAAGCGCCCCTCGGCGGCGATCCGGCCGAGCGAGGCCGAGCTTGCCCGGAACCCGCGCGCCCGTTCCGCGACGCTGCGCTGGGCGGAGCGGACCGCGGCACCGGCCCGCGAGAGGAGGGTGGCCGCATGATTACCGCCGGCAACATGCGCAAGATCGGCTGGGCGGCGCTCCTCGCGGTCTGCTTCGCCATGTTGTTCGCACTGTCGCTGCGGGTCAACGCGTTGCGCAGCGAGGTGCGCCGCACCGAGATGAAGATCGTCGCCCTGAAGCGCGAGAAGGTCTATCTCGAGACCGAATTCGAGACCCGCGCCAACCAGCAGCAGCTCGAAAGCTGGAACGACGTCGAGTTCGGATATGTCGCGCCGGGGCCCGGCCAGTATCTCGAAAACGTTCGCCAGTTGGCGGCGCTCGGCAAGCCTGCGGGCCCTGCCGCGCCTGCGCCGATCCGGGTGGCGGTGGCCCAGCCGGTCGAGGAAGGGTCGGTCTTCCCCGCGATGGTCTCTCCGCTGACGGGGAAGCATCTCGACAGTGACGACGCGGGTGACGAAACGGCCGCCGAACTGGCGCCCGCGGATCATGACAAGGCGGCAGCGCGCCTTGGCGAACGGCTCGGCACCGTCGATCACGACGCGGACAAGGGCGATGAGCCTACCGCCAAGACCGCCAAGGTGAAGCTCGCCGCTGCTGGCTCGAGCCCGGACAAGCGCAAGTGAACGCGCTGACTTACTCGACCGCCGTCGCCACGGGGCGGGTCCAGCTTGCCAACGTGCGCGCCAAGTCGCTGCTTACGGCGCAGGTTCGCCTTCTGGCGGTGCTGCTGATGATTGCTCTGGCGACAGCCGCATTTCTCATGCGGATCGCGGTCCTCGGACTGGTGGAGCCCGCCCCGCGTGCCGCCACGATCGACGAAGCCCTTCTGCCCAGCCGCGGCGAGATCACCGACCGCAACGGCGTTCCGCTGGCCCGCGCCTTTCCGGCATATGCATTGTGGTACAACCCCGATGCCTTGGGCGGCGGCTCGCCCATGGTCCACAGTCCGGCAGTCGTCGCGCGTGCTCTTACGGCGATTTTCCCGGACATGGACGAGACAGACCTTCGTCAGCGCCTGGCGGCGGGCAAGCCAGGGTACCTGCGGCGCCGCCTGCTTCCCGAGGAAGCGAACCGCGTACACGCCCTGGGCGAGCCTGCGCTGGAATTCCCGCGCGAGAACGATCGCTATTATCCGCAAGGCTCGCTCGCCGCGCACGTGCTTGGCTACGTCGCTTCCGACGGCAAGGGCCGCGTCGGCATGGAGCAGGTTCTCGACAAGCAGCTCACCGATGCGGCGACGCGCGGACAGCCCGAACGTCTCGCTCTCGATATGCGGGTGCAGGGCGCGCTCGAGGACGAGCTTAACCGTGGGATGCTGGAATCGAACGCCAAGGGTGCGGCAGGGATCGTCCTCGACGTCGACACCGGCGAGGTCATGGCACTGGCGTCGCTGCCCTCGTTCAATCCCAACCGGATCGACGGCGCGATCAACAGCCTGGTGTTCAACAAGGTGACGAACCAGGTCTATGAGCTGGGCTCCACCTTCAAGCCGATCACCGTCGCTTCGGCGATCGATGCCGGCGTGGTGACCGACCTTTCCGTCCGCTACGACGCCACGCGCCCGCTTTCGATCGGCGGCTTCCAGATTCACGACAGCCACTCGATGGGTTGGCTCAACGTGCCCGAGGCGCTCATTCATTCGTCCAACATCGTCACCGCGCAAGTCGCGGACAAGCTGGGCAGCGCCCGCCTCGAGGCGACGATGCGCGCGCTGGGAATGAACGAGCGGCCTTATATCGAATTGCCGGCGCGCGGCTTTCCGCTGTGGCCCCGAGGCAACTGGGCGCGGATCACGACGATGACGGTTTCCTATGGCCACGGTATCGCGGTCACGCCGCTGCATCTCGCCTCGGCCTATGCCGCGCTGGTGAACGGCGGCGTGTGGCGCCCGGCAACGCTGGAAAAGGTCGCGCCCGGCCATGCGGTCGCCGGACGCCGGGTGTTCAAGGCTTCGACCAGCGCGCGGATGCGCCAGCTCCTGCGCATGATCGTGGCCGATGGCACGGGCAAGAAGGCCAACGCCCCCGGATTCCGCGTAGGCGGCAAGACCGGCTCGGCCGAAAAGCCTGGCGCAGGCGGCGGCGCCTATCGCAAGAACGCGCTCATCGCGACTTTCGCCGCGGCCTTCCCCATGGATCGTCCCCGTTATGTCGTGATCGCGATGCTCGACGAGCCGCAGGGCACCGTCGCCACGTCGGGCCAGCGCACGGCGGCGTGGAATGCCGCCCCAGTCGTCGGCCGCGTCGTTCCGCGCATCGGCCCGCTTCTGGGGATCATGCCCGACTCGACCCGCGACATCGACATTTCCGATCTGTCGCCGCTGGTCGCGAACGGGGACGGCGAGTGAAACTGGGCCGGCTCGCGGCCGAAGCGGGATTGAGCGGAGCAGAAAACGTGGCCGCGACGGTCACCGGCTTTGCCATCGACCATCGCAAGGTCGCACCCGGCACCGTCTTCGGTGCATTTCGCGGCACGCGCGTGAACGGCGAGGATTTCATTCCTGCAGCGATCGAAGCGGGTGCGATTGCCGTGGTCGCGCGTCCCGACGTCGTCGTCACCGGCGCGTCGCACATTGCCGATCCCGAACCCCGCCGCGCGTTTGCCCGCCTTGCGGCCAGGTTCTTCGTGCCCGTGCCCGAAACCGTCGTCGCGGTGACCGGCACCAACGGCAAGACCTCGACCGTCGAAATGACGCGCCAGTTGTGGCGGATGGCGGGCCATCGCGCGGCCTCGATCGGCACCCTAGGCGTGACCACGCCGGACGAGTCGGTGTCCACGGGACTTACCACGCCCGACATCGTCACCTTCCTCGCCAACATGAGCGGTCTTGCTCGCGAAGGCGTCACGCACGTCGCTTATGAGGCATCGAGCCACGGTCTCGACCAGTTCCGCAACGAAGGTCTGGCGGTTGCCGCCGGAGCTTTCACCAACCTTTCGCGTGACCATCTCGACTATCATGCCGGAATGGACGAGTATTTCGCAGCCAAGATGCGCCTGTTCGACGAGGTCGTCCAGGATGGCGGGGCGGCGGTGGTCTGGGCCGACGATGCCTGGTCCGACAAGGCTTGTGAGCATGCGCGCAAAAGGGGGTTGCGCCTGCTCACCGTGGGCGAGCGAGGCGGCACGCTCCGTCTCCTCGCCCGCACCCCGGGACTGCTCGGCCAGTCGCTCGAGATCGATTACGAAGGCGCGAAGCGCACCATCGCGCTGCCGCTGATAGGAGCCTATCAGGCCGCTAACGCGCTCGTCGCCGCAGGGCTGGTACTGGCGACTGGTGGACAGCCAAGTGCCACGTTCGATGGCCTTTCCCGGCTCCAGCCCGTCCGCGGCCGGCTCGAACGCGCGGCGATTGCCCGTTCGGGCGCACCGGTCTACGTCGATTACGCACATACTGCCGACGCGCTGGAGGCTGCAATCGCCGCGCTGCGTCCGCACGTTCGCGGGCGTCTGATCGTCGTGTTCGGCGCGGGCGGCGACCGCGATCAGGGCAAGCGGCCCGAAATGGGCGCCGTTGCCGCTCGCGATGCCGACGTCGTGATCGTGACGGACGACAATCCCCGGGGCGAAGATCCGGCCGCGATCCGCAAGGCCGTGCTGGCTGGCGCGGGGCCGCAGGCGCTGGAAATCGGCGATCGACGCGCGGCAATCGCGTCCGCGGTGGGGCAAGCCGGTGAGGGCGATATCGTCCTTGTCGCCGGCAAGGGACATGAACAGGGACAGATCGTGGGGACCGGAGACGACATGCGCATCCTTCCATTCGACGACGTGACGGTGGCGCGCGAATGCGCCGCGCCGAATGGGGGAACCGGGGAATGAGCGCTTTCTCCGCGCTGCTCGCCTGGCCACGTGAGCTGGCCGACCGGGCCGGTCTCGCGTTGTGGACTTCCGACGCGGTTGCCGCCGCGGTGGGCGGGGTCGCCTCGGAGCCGTTCGCGGTTTCCGGCGTGGCCTACGATTCGCGCGAGGTACACGAAGGGGACTTGTTTTTCGCCCTGACCGGCGAACAGGCCGACGGCCATGCCTTCCTCGATCAGGCTTTTTCCCGTGGCGCCGCCGCGGCCGTGGTCGACCGGCCGATCGACATGCCGCACGTTCTCGTCAAGGATACCTTAAGTGCGCTTGAGCTGCTTGCATCAGCTGCTCGCGGACGGGTCGATGCGGCCATTGTCGGGGTTACCGGATCGGCCGGCAAGACCGGCGTCAAGGAAGCCCTTTATGCCGCGCTCGATCGCGGAAGCCGGGGCCGGGCGCACCGCTCGGTCAAGAGCTACAACAACCATGTCGGCGTTCCCCTCAGCCTCGCGCGGATGCCCGCGCGCACGGCGTTCGGGGTATTCGAGATGGGAATGAACCATCCCGGCGAACTGGCGTACCTCACGCGCATCGTCCGGCCCCACGTGGCGATCGTCACTACTATCGCGCCCGCACACATCGGCTTCTTCACCGGCGAGGAGCAGATCGCCGATGCCAAGGGTGAGATATTCGAGGGCCTCGAGGCTATCGACGGCCTTGCCGGGGAGCGCGGCGGGGTCGCCATCATCCCGGCCGACAACCCGCACTACGAGCGCCTGCGGGCCAAGGCCGCGCGCCACGCGGGCATGATCGTATCGTTCGGCCGTGCGGCGCACGCCGACGTGCGGGTACTCGATACGGTTGCGGCGCCCGGCGGGGGAACGCTGGTCACCGCGGACATGGGCGACCGGCGGATTTGCTACACCGTCAGTCAGCCGGGCGATCACTGGGTGCTTAACAGCCTGGCGGTGATGGCGGCCGTTCGCGCGGTGGGAGGAGACCTTGGGGCGGCGGGCCTTGCGCTGGCCGAGATGGAAGGCCTGGCCGGTCGCGGTGCACGGCACATCGTTTCGGCCCCCGCCGGCGACGGCAGCGGCGAGGCCCTGCTGATCGACGAAAGCTACAACGCAAATCCCGCCTCGATGCGCGCGACCATCGCGCAACTGGGGATCACCCCGGCCCGCCGCCGGGTCGCCGTGCTTGGAGCGATGCGCGAACTGGGCGAGGACGAGGCCCGCTATCACGCCGAGCTGTCGGCCCCGCTGTTCGCGGCGGAAGTCGACCGGGTGGTGCTCGTCGGCGACGAAATGGCCGCTCTGGCGGATGCGCTGGGGAAATCGC
Organism: Novosphingobium tardum; assembly: GCF_042652045.1. Classification (NCBI taxonomy): domain Bacteria; kingdom Pseudomonadati; phylum Pseudomonadota; class Alphaproteobacteria; order Sphingomonadales; family Sphingomonadaceae; genus Novosphingobium; species Novosphingobium tardum. The sequence goes on from NZ_JBHSDR010000003.1 coordinate 1,196,687, forward strand.
CGGCCCTGGCGCTTGGCAAGCGAATCGATGTAGCGCATGTGGCTAACGCCTCCGAAGCGCTTGCCATGCTGCGCCGCGGCGGCATTGCGGGCGGGGATGCCATTCTCGTCAAAGGGTCGAATTCGGTCGGGCTGGGCGCCATCGTGCGCGCACTGACCAGCAAGGAAGGTTGATGCTCTATTGGGTCGCCGAGCTGTTGGGATTCCACGGGCTTTCCAACCTCGTGCGCTATCAGACCTTCCGCGCGGGCTCGACCTTGCTCACCGCGCTGGTGATCGGCCTGATCATCGGACCACGCTTCATCTCGATGCTTCGCGTGCGCCAGGGCAAGGGCCAGCCGATCCGCGAGGATGGGCCCCAGACCCATCTGGCAAAGCGCGGAACGCCGACGATGGGCGGCCTGATGATCATCATTGCCCTGATGCTGGCGGCAGTGGTCTGGATGGACCTTTCGTCGCGCTACGTCTGGGCTTGCATCGCCGTAACCGCGGGCTTCGGCCTGATCGGCTTCCTCGACGACTGGGACAAGGTCCGCAAGGCCAGTCACAAGGGCGTTTCGGGCCGCACGCGCCTGCTCGCAGAGTTCGTCGTGGCCGGGATCGCCGCCGCGCTGATCGTAAAGGAAACGCACCTCTACGTTCCGTTCTTCAGCAATCTCTACATTCCGCTCGGGCCGTTCTACTACGTTTTCGCCGCTTTCGTGATCGTGGGCGCGGGCAATGCGGTGAACCTCACCGACGGTCTCGACGGGCTGGCGATCATGCCGGTCATCATCGCCAGCGGAACGTTCGCGATCATCGCCTATCTCGCCGGACGCGCCGACTATGCGCATTACCTCGGCATTCCGCACGTGCCGGGAGCCGGGGAGCTGGCGATCTTCTGTGCGGCGGTCATGGGGGCGGGGCTTGCATTCCTGTGGTTCAATGCGCCGCCTGCGGCAGTCTTCATGGGCGATACCGGCAGTCTCGCCCTGGGCGGCGCGCTGGGCGTGATCGCGGTCGCCGCGCATCACGAGATCGTGCTGGCGATCGTCGGCGGCCTGTTCGTGCTCGAAGCGGCTTCGGTCATCATCCAGGTGTTCTTCTTCAAGCGCACCGGGAAGCGGGTCTTCCGCATGGCCCCGATCCATCATCATTTCGAACAGCTCGGCTGGGCCGAGTCCACGGTCGTGATCCGTTTCTGGATCGTCTCGATCGTCCTCGCGCTTATCGGGCTTGCAACGCTCAAGGTGCGCTAAGGGGAAGCCCGCCATGATCACCAGCCCCACCTTTTCGAACAAGCGTTACGCAGTCCTGGGTCTTGCCCGATCGGGTCTTTCGAGCGTCGCGTCGCTCGTCGCCAGCGGCGCACAGGTGATGGCGTGGGACAATCGCGATGAAGCGCGCAGCGTCGTCGCCGCGACGCATGGCCGTTCGGTCGAGCTCGCCGATCCGCTGACCGCCGACCTTACCGGCTTTGCCGGCATCGTGGTATCGCCCGGCGTTCCGCTCAACCGGCATCCCATCGCCGATGCCGCCCGCGCCGCCGGGGTGCCGTTGATCGGCGATGTCGAGCTGTTCGCCCAGGCCCGTGCCGGTCTCCCGCCACACCGCGTGGTCGCGATTACGGGTACCAACGGCAAGTCGACCACGACTGCGCTGCTGCACCACATCTGCAAGAGCGCGGGACTGCCGTCGCGGATGGGCGGCAATATCGGCCTGCCGATCCTCGGGCAGGAGCCGCTTCCTGCCGGCGGCCTCTATGTCCTCGAGCTGTCGAGCTACCAGATCGACCTTACGCGCAGCCTGGCCGCGGACATCGCGGTCCTGATCAACCTCAGCCCCGATCACCTGGACCGCTACGACGGGTTCGCCGGCTATGCCGCGTCCAAGACGCGGCTGTTCGGGATGCAGCGGCCCAGCCAGCAGGCGATCTTCGGATGCGGCGATCCGCATACCCTGGCGATCGCGCACGACATCGCGGCCCAGCGAGGAGAGGCCCTGGTCGACGTGGTCGATCCCCTAGCGCTTACGGGGCAGGCCGGTTGGCCGTCGTTGCAGGGGCCGCACAACTTGCAGAACGCCGCGATCGCGGTTCGCGCGGCCGAGAGACTGGGAATTGCCGAGGCGCAGTGGCGCCCAGCGCTGGCGACCTTCGGCGGGCTACCGCACCGAATGGAGCGCGTGGCAGAGCATCGCGGCGTCCTGTTCGTGAATGACAGCAAGGCCACGAACCCCGCGTCCACCGCGCCGGCGTTGGCCGCCTGGCCGCCCGCGCCCGGCGGAGCGCCCCGAGTCCACTGGATCCTGGGCGGCCTTCCCAAGGGCGACACTCTCGACGAATGCATGGATCAGCTCGGCAACATCGCGGCCGCCTACACGATCGGCGAAGCGGGACCGCGGTTTGCCGCGCTGCTCGAACCGCATGTGCCCGTGCGGCGTAGCGAGATGCTGTGCGAGGCGCTGCGTCAGGCCATGGCAGCCGCTCGCCCCGGCGACGTCGTGCTGCTTTCCCCGGCATGCGCCAGTTTCGACCAGTTCCGTGACTTTGAAGCCCGTGGCGATGCGTTCCGCAATATCGTCGCCGCGCTGATCGAGGATCAGGACGCCCCGTGTCCGTCGCTTCGCGAGGCCGCGCAATGACAACCCCGATCGCCGGAGCGCCCACGCGCGCCGTCCCGACCATCGGTCGCGACGGTGCGGTCCGCGTCGTCGGACATGGCGCGCGCTATCGCCGCAGCCGCCGCAGCGAACTGCTCGTCTGGTGGCGTGAAATCGACCGCGTGCTCCTCGGCCTTGTCGCCACGCTGCTGCTGATCGGCGTCGTAGCGGTAGCCGCCTCCTCGCCGGCAAGCGCGCATCGCCTGTCGACCGCCGCGGTGCATATCGACGACCTTCACTTCCTGAAGCTTCACCTCATCTGGTTGAGCCTTGGGCTGGTCGCGATGTTTGTCTGCTCGATGCTGCCCAAGGATACGGCCCGCCGCAGCGGGGTGGTCCTGGGCGGCGCAATGCTGTTCGCGCTCGTGCTCGTTCCGATCCTGGGGACCGACGTGAACGGCGCGAAGCGGTGGCTGAACCTGGGCATTTCCCTGCAGCCCTCGGAATTCCTGAAGCCGGCCTTCGCCATCGGGGTCGCCTGGATCCTGTCGTGGCGGGTGCGCGATCCCAACCTGCCCGTCATACCCATTACGCTCGGCCTGATGGGCCTGGTCGCCGTCCTCCTCATGCTCCAGCCCGATTTCGGGGCGACGATGCTGTTCGGCGGGGTGTGGTTCGTGCTTGTCCTGCTGTGCGGCTTGCCGATCCAGCGCATCGCCTTTGCGGTCGCGGGCATCGTGGCTTTCGTCGTCCTTGCCTATTTCTTCTACCCGAACGCGACGCACCGGATCGACAGCTTCTTTTCGGGCGGCACTGCCTTCGACCAGGTAGACCTTGCCCAGCGGACCCTGCTCAACGGCGGGTGGACGGGATCGGGCCTGTGGCTCGGGGTCAAGAAGATGGCCCTGCCCGAAGCGCATACCGACTACATCTTCTCGGTGATCGGAGAGGAATTCGGGCTGATGGCCTGCGCGGCGGTGATCATGCTCTATGCGGCGATCGCGGTGCGCGTGCTGTTGCGGCTGACAGAGGAAGACGATCTGTTCACGATCCTCGCCGCCGCGGGCCTGACTGCCCAGCTCGTCGGGCAGGCTTTCATCAACATCGCGGTCAACCTCCAGCTCTTCCCGTCTAAGGGCATGACACTGCCGCTGATCTCCTACGGCGGCAGTTCGATGATCGCTCTTTGCATGGGGGTTGGCTTCCTGTTGGCGATCACCCGCCGCAATCCCTTCCTCAGCCGCGACGTGACCCCGTTTTTTGCGCAACCCGCGCCGGGCACCAAGCGATGACCGGCGTTTCGCGTCACTATGTCCTGGCTGCCGGCGGAACCGGAGGGCACCTTCTGCCCGCATTCGCCCTGGCTCAGGAGCTTGAGCGCCGGGGCCATCACGTGGCCCTCATCACCGACGAGCGCGGCAGTCGCATACCGGGCAAGCCTGGAGCGCTGACCGCCCATGTCCTGCCGGCGGGAAGGCTCGGGACCGGGCTGCTGAAAGGCGGGCCGATGGTTTGGCTTCGTGCCGTCCGCGCGATCATGCAGGGCCGCCGGATGGCCCTGCGCCTGTTCGAAAGTTTCGAGCCGAGCGCAGTGGTCGGTTTCGGGGGCTATCCCGCGCTTCCCGCGCTGCTGGCGGCACGGTCCGCCGGGATCGCGACAGTCATCCACGAACAGAACGCGGTGCTGGGCCGGGTGAACCGCTTCCTAGCCAAGCGCGTCGACGCCATTGCTACGGCCTATGGCCAGGTCGAGCGGCTCGATCCCTCGCTTTCGGGCAAGGTCCACCTTGTCGGCAACCCCGTGCGTCCCGAAGTCCTGGCGCTCAGGGGCGAGCCCTTTCCCGATTTCACCGAGGATGGTCTGTTCCGTGTGCTGGTAACTGGCGGCAGCCAGGGCGCGAGTGTCCTGTCGCAAGTGGTGCCCGATGGCCTGGCGATGCTTCCGCCCAACCTGCGCCATCGGTTGCAGGTGACGCAGCAATGCCGCGCCGCGGATATCGACACCGTGCGCGCGCGGTATGCCGGCCACGCCATTCCCGCGGAACTCGGCACGTACTTCGAGGACATGGCGGAAAAGCTCGCCGATACACACTTGTTCATCGGGCGCGCCGGCGCGTCGACGATCGCTGAGCTGACCGCGGTGGGCCGCCCCGCGATTCTCGTCCCGCTGCCGATTGCGACCGACGATCATCAGGCCGCCAACACGCGCGAGATGGTCGCCGCCGGCGGCGCGCGCGCGATCCGGCAGGACAGGTTCACCGCCAAGGAACTGGCCAAGCAGATTCAGAGCATCGCCCTGCGCCCCGATACGCTTGCCAATGCCGCGCATGCCGCCTGGAACTGCGGCCTGCCCGATGCGGTCCGCGATCTTGCCGACCTTGTCGAAAGCTTCGGCGGCGCACCACTGATGGACGTGATCCGGGTTTCGGAGCCCGAGCAGGCTGCGCCCAGCGGACAGGAAGTGCTGGCGTGAAGGGCGTCGGCACCGAGATCGGGACTATCCACTTCGTCGGCATCGGCGGGATCGGCATGTCCGGCATCGCCGAAGTGATGCATAACCTGGGTTATTCGGTGCAGGGCTCCGACATTGCCGAGGGCTATGTCGTCGAAGGGCTGCGCGAGCGCGGGATTCCGGTGATGATCGGGCAGCGGGCCGAAAACGTCGCTGGGGTCGCGGTGATCGTCACCTCGACCGCGGTGAAGCGCGACAATCCCGAGGTCGCCGCCGCCCTCGAAGCGCGCATTCCCGTGGTGCGCCGGGCCGAGATGCTTGCCGAGCTCATGCGGCTCAAGAACACCGTCGCCGTGGCCGGCACTCACGGCAAGACAACGACCACTTCGATGATCGCCGCGATGCTTGATGCCGGCGGGGTCGATCCTACCGTGATCAACGGCGGCATCATCAACAGCTACGGTTCGAATGCGCGCCTTGGCGCAAGCGACTGGATGGTGGTCGAGGCCGACGAAAGCGATGGCAGTTTCCTGCGTCTCGACGGCACGATCGCGGTCGTGACCAACATCGATCCTGAACATCTCGACCACTACGGCAGCTTCGACGCGGTGCGCGAGGCCTTCGTCGAATTCATCGAGAACGTCCCGTTCTACGGTGCGGCGGTGCTTTGCATCGACCATCCCGAAGTGCAGGGCATCATCCCCAAGATCCGCGATCGCCGCGTCGTGACCTATGGCTTTTCCGCACAGGCCGATGTCCGCGGCGACAACGTGACACCCATTCCCGGCGGCAACCGCTTCGATGCGGTCGTACGCCAGCGCGACGGGCATTCCCGGCGGATCGAAGGGATCGAAATGCCGATGCCGGGCCGACACAACGTGCAGAACGCCCTGGCGGCGGTGGCCGTTGCGCTGGAAATGGGCTGTTCGGATGCCGCTATCCAGACCGGGTTCGCCAAGTTCGGCGGGGTCAAGCGCCGCTTCACCAAGGTTGGGGAGATCCCTGTCGGCGGCGGCCTTGCGACTGTGATCGACGATTACGGACATCACCCGGTCGAAATCCGCGCCGTCCTGGCCGCGGCGCGCGAAGGCGTGCGGGGAAGGGTGATCGCCGTGGTCCAGCCGCACCGCTTCACCCGCCTGCGCGATCTGATGGAAAACTTCCAGACCGCGTTCAACGATGCGGACATCGTCTATGTCACGCCGGTCTATCCCGCGGGAGAGGCGCCGATCGAGGGTGTCGATGCGGCCGCGCTCGTCGCCGGTCTCAAGGCGCGCGGGCATCGGTCCGCATTCGTCGTGAACAGTGCCGACGAGCTTGCGCGCGACCTGGCAACCACCGTCGAACCGGGCGACATGGTCGTTTGCCTCGGCGCGGGCGACATTACGAAATGGGCCGCCGGGCTCGCTACCGCCGTGAGCGGGCAGGGCGCGCGGGCGGCATGATGGCTACCACCATGCCGCGGGTGGCGGGCAAGCTCACCGCGCAGGCGCCGCTTGCACCGTTGGTCTGGTTCAAGGCGGGCGGGAAGGCCGATTGGCTGTTCGAGCCGAAGGATCTTGCCGACCTCCAGGCCTTCCTGCGCGACCTCGATCCCGAAGTGCCGGTCATGGCGCTGGGCCTCGGCTCGAACCTGATCGTGCGCGACGGCGGGGTCTCGGGCGTCGTCGTGCGATTGGGCAAGGCCTTCGCCAAAGTCGAAGCGATCGATGCAGTCACACTTTCCTGCGGCGGCGGGGCGAGCGGCATTCTCGTATCATCCACCGCCCGGGACGCGGGCATCGCGGGGGTGGAATTCCTGCGCTCCATTCCCGGGACGGTCGGCGGCTTCGTGCGGATGAACGGTGGCGCCTACGGAGGCGAGGTGAAGGACATCCTCGTCGATTGCGACGTCGTCCTGCGCACGAGCGAACTCGTGACGCTTCCGGTTGAGGCGCTACGCTATACCTACCGCCATTCCGAACTGCCGGCGGGCGCCATCGTGGTCGCGGCGCGGTTTCGCGGGCGGGCGGGCGATCCCTCGGCTATCCAGGCCGAGATGGAGCGCATCGCCGCAGCCCGCGAGGCCAGCCAGCCGCTGCGCAGCAAGACTGGCGGATCCACCTTCAAGAACCCCGAAGGACACAAGGCCTGGCAACTGGTGGATGCCGCCGGTTGCCGCGGCCTGACCGTTGGCGGGGCACAGGTCAGCGAAAAGCACACCAACTTCCTGATCAACACCGGCACCGCGACCAGCACCGATATCGAGGAGCTTGGCGAGACGGTGCGACGGCGGGTGCAGGACAAGGCGGGCATCACGCTCGAGTGGGAAATTCAAAGGGTCGGCAGGAAGTGAGCCTCGCAAAACTCCATATCGCGGTCCTGATGGGCGGCTGGTCGAGCGAGCGCCCCGTCTCGCTGATGAGCGGCAACGGCGTTGCCGATGCGCTCGAGGAGCGCGGCCATCGCGTGACCCGGATCGACATGGACCGCAATGTCGCCGCTCGCCTCGCCGAGGCCAAGCCCGACGTCGTATTCAACGCGCTCCACGGAACGCCGGGAGAGGACGGAACCGTCCAGGGCATGATGGACCTGATGGGGCTGAAATATACCCATTCGGGCCTCGCCACGTCGGTCATCGCCATCGACAAGGAACTGACGAAACACGCGCTCGTCCCGCACGGCATTCCGATGCCCGGCGGCCGCATCGTCGCGTCGGAAGAGCTTTACCAGCGCGATCCGCTGGCGCGGCCCTACGTCCTCAAGCCGGTTAACGAGGGCTCATCGGTTGGCGTTGCGATCGTTACCGAGGGCGGCAACTACGGCAATCCCATCGGCCGCGACGTTGCGGGGCCGTGGCAGAAATTCGAGCATCTGTTGGCCGAACCGTTCATCCGCGGCAAGGAACTGACCACAGCGGTCATCGCCGACCGGGCGCTGATGGTCACCGAACTCAAGCCGAAGACCGGGTTCTACGATTTCGACGCCAAGTATACCGAAGGGCTGACCGACCACATCTGTCCGGCCGAGATTCCGGACGAGATCACCGAGGCGTGCAAGGACATTGCGTTGCGTGCGCACCGCTTGCTCGGCTGCAAGGGAACGAGCCGTTCGGATTTCCGCTGGGATGACGAGCAGGGCGTTGCCGGGCTCTTCCTGCTCGAGGTCAATACTCAGCCCGGGATGACCCCGCTCAGCCTGGTGCCCGAACAGGCCCGCCATTGCGGCATGAGTTACGGCGATCTGGTCGAGGCGATCGTCGCCGACGCGCTGGCCAACGGCGCGTCGCACGAAGACACTTCGGGTATTGGGGAAGGAGCTGGGGGGGCGCCATGAGCCAGACGATCCGGCGCGGGGGCAAGGGGGTCCGCCGCGCTGCCGCAACCCGCGGCAAGCAGGCGAAGGTCGCCAAGGCCCGGGCAAGCACCGGCTCGGCGGTCGATGCCGCTATGCGCTGGGTGCCTATCAGCGAAACGCGGCTTCACCAGATGTTCCTGGCGATGATCCTCGGCGGTGCTGCGGTGCTGGCGTGGATCGTCGCGAGCTTTGCCGGCGTTCCTGCGATGGCCCAGGCCCAGCTCGCCAGCCTGGCATCCGACGCGGGCTTCGAGGTGCACCGGGTCGAGGTGCGCGGGGTCAAGCGGATGAACGAGCTCAAGGTCTATGAAAGGGTCCTGGGCGAGCGAGACCAGCCGATGCCCCTTGTCGATGTCGCCGCACTGCGCGACGAACTGCTCCAGCTTGCCTGGGTCGACGATGCCCGCGTCTCGCGCCAGCTTCCCGACACGCTGGTGGTCGATATCGTCGAGCGGGTGCCCCACGCTGTCCTCAAGAAGCCGGGACGCTATGTCCTGATCGACGCCGCGGGCCATGAACTCGAACCCGTAGAGCCCAGCCGCGCCCGCGCCATGCTCACGCTCGAAGGGCCGGGAGCCGGTCGCCGCGTCGCCGAACTGGGCCACCTGCTGGACGCGGCACCCGCGTTGAAGCCGCAGGTGCGGGAGGCCGAGTGGGTCGGCAATCGCCGCTGGAACCTCACGTTCAAGACCGGTCAGGTCCTTGCCCTGCCGCAAGGCGACCGTGAATCCGCGTCAGCGCTGCTTTCGTTCGCCAAGCTCGACGGGGTGAACCGCCTTCTGGGCGGCGAGGTGGCCTACATCGACATGCGCGCGCGCGACCGCATCTATCTGCGCGTGCCCGGCCGGGCCGACAAGCAGGCCGCCGACAATCGTGCCGCGGCTGCCGCCGCCGCTGCCGCGAAGAAGGATTGAACGCCCGATGGCCAGCAAGCCCCAGTCACGTTCGGTTCCGCGCATCGAGAAGGTCATCGGCGCGGTCAACATCGGCTCGTTCCGGGTGTCGGCGATGATCGCCGGCGTCACCGAAACGGGTGAGATGATCGTGCTCGGCTCGGGCCACCGCGCCAGCCACGGGGTCAAGCGCGGCTACGTGACCGACATGCAGGCCGCGACCCACGCGGTGCGCGACGCGATCGAGCGCGCGGAAAAGATCGCCAACGTCTCTCTGACCAAGGTGTGGATCGGCTGCTCCGGCGCGGGGCTGGCCAGCTCTATCGCGCGCGCCGAGGTCGACATCGGCGGGCGGAGGATCGAGCAGGACGATATCGAGCACCTGCTCGTCGCCGGGCGCGAGGTGATCGAGCCCGATGGCCGGATCGTGCTTCACGCCCAGCCAGCGCATTACACGCTCGACGGCGCCCATGGCGTGCCCAATCCCAAGGGCCTTCATGCCGAGCGGCTTGGGGTCGACATCCACGTGATGCTCGCTGACGGGGCGCCGCTGCGCAACATCACCGAAAGCGTCCAGAACGCGCACCTCGAGGTCGAGGGCGTGGTCGGCTCGCCGATCGCTGCGGGCCATGCCTGCTTGACGCCCGAGGAGCGCGAGCTTGGGGTGGCGCTGATCGAATTCGGCGCGGAAGTGACGAACGTCTCGCTCTATGCGCAAGGGATGCTGGTAGGGCTCACCGCGATTCCGTTCGGCTCGGGGGATGTGACCGATGCGATCGCCTCGGCCTTCGGCATTCGCCGTTATCAGGCGGAGCGGCTGAAATGCGTGCACGGTTCGGCCATCGCGAGCCCGGCCGATCACCGCGAGATGATCCCGGTCAATGCCCCCAACGATCCGGAAGGACAGGGGCCGATCGCGCGTCATGCCGACGACAAGAACCGCATTCCGCGTGCCGAGTTACTCTCGGTCATCACCACTCAGCTTGCCCACCTGACCGAGGAGGTCGGGCGGGCGCTCAAGGCGATGGGATTTACCGGGCAGCGCGGACAGCAGATCGTGCTGACAGGTGGCGGCGCCGAGCTTCCCGGCCTGGCCGACTATGCGCAAGGCGCGCTCGGCAAGCCGGTGCGGATCGGCAAGCCGCCGCAGATGACCGGCCTTCCCGAAGCTCACGCAACCCCCGGATTCGCAACGCTTTCCGGCCTCGTCCTCTACGCGGCGGCCGACCCTGTCGACATCCGTGCGATCGGCCCGGCCTACCAGGCGACGATGAAATATTCGGGCATGGGCCTCGTCAACCGCGTGTACCGCGCGGTCCGCGAGTATTTCTGATGGCGATCCCGCGCCTTGCGCCTGTGGAAAAGGTTAATTTCGCTTTGATTCGACGAATCAATCCGTGCCACAAGCGCGGTCAAGTGCAACGTCACGCGCAATATCTCTTCAGGAGAGCCTCATGAGCATCAATATCGGCCCGCCCAAAGTCGATGAGTTGCGCCCCCGCATCACCGTCATCGGGGTCGGCGGCGCGGGCGGCAATGCCATTGCCAACATGATCAACGCCGAAATCGAGGGGGTCGATTTCATCGTCGCCAACACCGACGCGCAGGCGCTGAACAACTCGATCTCGGAACACCGGATCCAACTCGGGCCCGACATCACCCAGGGCCTCGGTGCCGGATCGCGCCCCGAAGTGGGTCGGGCCGCCGCCGAGGAGACGCTCGATGACGTCGAACGCGCGCTCGAGGGCTCGCACATGTGCTTCATCGCCGCGGGCATGGGCGGCGGCACCGGCACCGGCGCCGCGCCGGTGATCGCCAAGGCGGCGCGCGAGCGCGGCATCCTGACCGTTGGCGTGGTGACCAAGCCGTTCCTCTTCGAAGGAACGCGCCGCATGCGCGCTGCCGAGGCGGGAATCGAAGAGCTGCAGAAGCACGTCGATACGCTGATCGTCATTCCCAACCAGAACCTTTTCCTGGTCGCCAAGGCCGAAACCACCTTCAAGGAAGCGTTCGGCCTCGCCGACGAAGTCCTGCAGCAGGGCGTTCGTTCGATCACCGACCTCATGGTCATGCCGGGCCTCATCAACCTCGACTTCGCCGACGTGCGTTCGGTGATGGGCGAGATGGGCAAGGCGATGATGGGCACGGGCGAGGGCAGCGGCGAGAACCGCGCGCTCGAGGCCGCGGAACGCGCGATCGCCAATCCGTTGCTCGATGGCGTTTCGATGCAGGGTGCCAAGGGCGTCATCATCTCGATCATCGGCGGCGAGGACATGAAGCTCCTCGAGGTCGACGAAGCGGCGAACCACATCCGCGAGCTGGTCGATCCCAACGCCAACATCATCTGGGGTTCGGCCTTCAATCCCGATCTCGACGGCAAGATCCGCGTGTCGGTCGTCGCCACCGGGATCGAACAGACGCAGGAAATGGCGGAAGAGGCTTCGCGCCCATTCAGCATGGGCAGCTCGCGCGGCCCCGTCCGTCCCGCGCAGCTCGCTCCGGCGGCGCCTGCCCGGGTTGAAGAGCCAGCGGCATGGACGCCGCCCGCTGCCGAGCCCGAGCCTGTTGCCGAAGAAGTGTTCGAGGAAGAGGAGGCAGAACCGGCCGCCGAGCATTTCGAGGCTGAAGCTGCCGCCGACGAGCAGGTGGGCGATGCGCTCGACCTTCAGCTCGAACTGGACGAAGGGCGCGCCGAAGCGACCGGCACCGAAACGCATCTGCCTCGCTTCACCAGCGATCCCGAGCCTGAGTCTCCCCCGCCCGCGTCGGACGAGCTGTTGCTCGACGCCGATCGCCTGGCGAGCGAGAACAACGAGGTCACGCCCCGCTTCCCGCGCGGCAATCTCGGTCTCACGCCGATGCCGAAGCCGGGCGGTGCCGGTGCCGGCAGCACGCTGTTCGAACGCATGGCCAACCTGTCGCGAGGCGGCAAGTCGGCCAACGAAGCCGAATCCGAAGACGACCAGGATGATGGCGGCGCGCTCAACATTCCGCGCTTCCTCGGCCGGCAGAACAACCAGTAGGCGACTTATCGCGGGGGACGGTTCGGCCGTTCCCCGCGCTCGGCGCAACAGCGCAACCGCCGGGCGCTTTCGTGGCGCCGTTCATCTTGGCGTCGCCCGTTCTCTGCTATGCACCCGAGACGGGTGGTCGCGGGCAGAAGTGTCCGGCATGGCGGGAGAGTTGGCGTAGCAATGGCGAATTTGGCTGTATTCCGGAAAATTGCCGGCGTTCCCCTGGCCGCTCTTGCCGCATGGGCGGTGACAGGCGGGCCAGCGCTTGCCCAAGGCACGCCGGGCGACGACGATTTCAGTTCGGTTTCGCGGCCCGTCGTCCAGTCTGCGCCTTCGGGTGGCAGCTACGCGCTCAATGCCGCTCTCGGCCGGCTGGCGCGCAATCCGTCCGATGTCGCGGCACTGATCGATGCGGGCAACGCCGCGCTCTCGATGGGCGACTTCGATGCGGCACTCGGCTTTCTGGGTAGGGCCGACCAGCTCTCGCCAGGCAACCCGCGGGTCAAAACGACGCTCGCCAGCGCTTATATCCGCAACGAAAATCCCTATGACGCGATCCGCCTGTTCAACGAGGCGGAGCGGGCCGGCGCAAACACGGCGGCGCTCGCCGGCGATCGCGGGCTGGCCTACGACCTCGTTGGCGACAACGTTTCCGCCCAGCGCTTCTATCGCCAGGCGCTGGCCGTCGCTCCTTCCGAGGAAGTCGTCCGCCGCCTTGCGCTCAGCCAGGCAATCGCCGGGGACCGCAAGGGAGCCGAGGCCACCCTGCTGAGCCAGGTACAGCGACGACTGCCCGCCGCATGGCGCACGCGCGCGTTCATGATGGCGATCCTGGGTGACGAGCGCGAGGCCGAGGCCATTGCCCAGGGTACCATGTTGCCGACGATGGCCCAGGCGATCATTCCCTACCTGCGCTACATGCCCCGCCTCACGCCAGCGCAGCAGGCCGCGGCGGGCAACTTCGGCCATTTTCCGCGTGCCGCTGAAATCGGAAGGGACGATCCGCGCGCGGTGCAGTATGCACTGGCCAACCCGCAGGTGCGTACGGGACGCGGCGCAGACGCGGGTCTGATTCCGGCGGGTGAGCCGCTGGGCGCAAGGAACGGCGGCAAGAAGCCCAAGGAAGACAAGGCAAGCCGTCGCCGGCGCGCCGAACAGGAACGCGCTGCCGCAGCTGACGTCAGGGTCGCACCGGGGGCTCGATCTGCGCGCTCGCTGCCGCCCCAGGTCGCCATGGCGACCCCCGCACCCGCTTTCCAGGGACCTGTCTACGAGCCGGCTGTTCGTCCCCAGCCGGTCAGTCCACCGCCGGTCCGCGTTGCGGCGGCGACCCCTGTCCCGGTGCAGCCGCGCGTCGCACCCCCGACGTCGAACCCGCTTCCCGCTACTCGCCCCGTCATCGCCCCCGCGCCCACGAATGGTGCACCGCCATCCGCTTTCGAGCAGGCAAGACTGGCTCAGGAAGCTTCGGCTCGGCCCGCACAGCCCGTAAGTCAGCAGCCTGCCGCAATCCAAGCCGTGATTCCGGCACCGGCACCTGTCGCAGCCACCGCGCCCGCGCGTCCGGCGCTGGCCGACCTGTTCAACGACTTCCGCCCCCCTGCGGCGGAGCAGTCACGCTCAGCCAATGTAGTGGACATCTTCAAGCTGCCGCCGACCCAGGCCCGGCCCGTGGCCAAGGCCGCGCCCGCCGGGCGCGAGCCGCCGCCTGAAGCGATTGTCGCGACCAAGCAGACGCAGCCCGCCGCCGCAACTGTGGGCAAGGGCAAGAATGCCAAGGCCGCGCCTCCGCCCAAGCCCGCGGCGCCCAGTCATCCCAGCCGCATCTGGGTCCAGGTCGCGACCGGGCGGGACAAGGCGGCGCTGGCGTTCGACTGGCGCAAGCTGACCCGCCAGGAGCCCGAGGCATTCAAGGGCCGCAAGAGCTTCACCACGCCGTGGGGGCAGGCCAACCGGCTGCTGACCGGCCCGTTCGAAAGCCAGGCCGCGGCGCAGGCGTTCCTCAAGCTGCTCGACAAGAACAAGATCGACGCATTCCTGTGGACCAGCCCGGCGGGCCAAGCGGTCGATACGCTGCCGATCAAGTAGTGGCGGTCAACGCACCTGTCCCCGCGTTGTGCACAGCTTTTGAACAGGCTTGTCGAGTTTTGCCCAGCGCCGGGCGGCGCGCCGGTTGTCTGCACGGGGCCATGACGCCAAGCACCGTCGCGATGAAAGGCAAGGCGAGCATACGATGATGCCCGGGCAAAGCGAGAGCGAACGCGACGACGCTGCGCCGGTCGATATGCTGGCCTCGCTGTTCGACGCGCGTGGCTGGACTTACGAATTCGTGTCCGACGACGAACTGCTCGGCGAGATCCAGGGAAGCTGGGCCAAATACCAGCTCCGCGCGATCTGGCGGGCAGACGACAACGTCCTCCAGCTCCTATGCCTGCCCGATATCCGCGTCGCAGAGGACAAGCGCGCCCCGCTCTATGAGGTCATGGCGCTGATCAACGAGCAGCTCTGGCTCGGCCACTTCGATCTCTGGTCGAATGGCGGGGTGCTGGTTTACCGGCACGGGCTGATGCTCGGCGACGACGGCCTGCTGAGCCTCGACCAGGCACAGACGGCGGTCGAGGCTGCCGTGGACGAGTGCGACCGCTTCTATCCGGCATTCCAGTTCATCCTGTGGGGCGACAAGTCGCCGGCGGAGGCGCTGGCCAGTGCGCTCGTCGACGCGCAGGGCGAAGCATGATGGGCAGCGCCGCACCGCGCGTCCTGCTGGTCGGCTGCGGCAACATGGGCGGCGCGATGCTGCGCGGCTGGCTTGCTGGCGGTTTCTCTCCCGACGGCTTCACGGCCTTCGATCCCCGGCTCGAAGAGGCGCCTGCCGGTGTTCGTCTGCTGCGCGAACTGCCTGTCGGCGAGACATTCGATGCGATATTGCTCGGCATGAAGCCGCAAGGGCTGGGCGAAGCTGCGCCACAGATTGCCCCGCTGGCCGGCGCAGGTGCAATCGTCCTGTCGATGCTTGCCGGCGTCGAACTGGCAACGCTGGCCGGCCATTTTCCCGGTGCGGGCGCGATCGTTCGGGTGATGCCCAATCTTGCGGTCGCGCTGGGCAAGTCACCGGTCGGGCTGTTCGCCGAGGAGTTGAGTGCGGGCCAGCGCGAGACCGTTGACCGGCTCATGGCGCCACTTGGCCAGCCCGAATGGCTGGCGAACGAGGCGATCCTCCATGGCTTCACCGCCCTGGCCGGCTCGGGTCCTGGCTTCGTGTATCGCTTTCTCGACGCGCTGGGCGCGGGTGGAGAGGCGCTTGGCCTTCCGGCCGAGCAGGCCGCGCGGATCGCACTGGCGATGGTCGAGGGCGCGGTCGCCCTGGCCGCACAGGCGGGAGAGAGCCCGGCCACGCTGGCGCGGCGTGTCGCCAGCCCCGGCGGGACGACCGAGGCGGGCCTGGCCGTCCTCGACCATGAAGGGGCGATGGCGCAGCTTGTCGCCAAGACCTTGCGGGCCGCCAGCGATCGCAGCGAGGAAATGGCGCGGTCGTGACGTCACGACGTCCGTCCTAGCCAGCTAATACACTTTGCGACGCGGTTTCCCTTGAACCGCGACCTCAGGCTTGCGATATTGCCGGTAACCGCCAGCGCAATCCTCGCGCGCGGCGGCATAGGAGAGACTTCTAATGGCCAACTGGAACGATCCCCAGCCCACCCGGATGGGCGGCTTCGGCGCGTCCCCGAGCCTGTCCGGAGCGATGGTCGGCAGCGCTGGCGCCGTCGATCAGGGCCTTCGTCGCTATATGCTTTCGATCTACAACTATATGGCTTCGGGCGTGCTGCTTTCGGGCATCGTCGCGCTGCTGTTCCGCGGAGTGGCGGAGCAGCTGATCCTCACCGGATCGCCGCTGCTGTGGGTGATCATGCTTTCGCCGCTCGCCTTCGTGATGGTGATGAGCTTTGGCGCCAATCGCCTTTCGACGGGCGCACTGCAGGCCACTTTCTGGGGCTTCTGCGCAGTCATGGGGCTGTCGCTGTCCACGATCTTCACGGTCTATACCGGGGCATCGATCGCCGCGACCTTCTTTGCCGCGGCCGGCGCGTTCGCCGGCCTAAGCTTGGTCGGTTACACGACCAAGAAGGACCTGACCGGCATGGGCAGCTTCCTCATCATGGGGCTGTTCGGCATCATCATCGCTTCGGTGATCAACCTGTTCCTCAAGTCGCCGGGCCTCTACTGGGCGATCAGCTTCCTCGGCGTGCTGATCTTCGCGGGCCTGACCGCCTACGACACGCAGCGCCTGAAGAACGCCTACTACCAGCTGCAGGGCAGCGAATTCATGGGCAAGGCCGTCGTTCTCGGCGCGCTGACCCTGTACCTGGACTTTATCAACATGTTCCAGTTCCTGCTCAGCTTCATGGGCGACCGCCGCTAAGCAATTGTATTTCAGCCCGGCGCACCGCCCGCAGGTTCGAAAAACGGGATGCCCGGCGAAGGATTGCCTTCGCCGGGCATTTTCTTTGGCCGGCTTCCCGTTTACCATGTTGCCCTTAAGGCTGGGTCAAGCCAGTATCGTGCATGATTGGGCGCTGTTAGGAATGCAGCGTTTCGGGAGGGGTTCGCGCAACATGTTCCGTTTCGTTAAAGTCGCCGGCAGGTTCGCCGCCGCCGTCCTTGCCACGACGATCATCTCCGCCTGCGCTACCACGCCGCCCCCGCCGCCGCCGCCGCCGCCGCCGCCGCCGGTCGTCATCCCGCAGCGGCCCGTTCCGCCCTCGGGCGCCGTGGCATCGATGTTCATTCCGCAGCGGGACGCCTTCGGCGTCCGCCGGACGGTCAATGCCGAGCTTACCCCCGCGCAGAAGACGTGGAACCTGCGGTCGGCTCTCAACGTCGCCGCGCTCAACTGCCTCGAGCCGCGGTTCTCCTCCATCCTGCCCAATTACTCGGCCTTCCTGAAGACGCAGGCCAAGGGGCTGTCAGCGACGAACCGCGCGCTCGACAGCGAGTTTCGCCAGAAATACGGCGCGACGTATCGCGACGTTCGCGACCAGTACATGACCCAGGTCTACAACTACTTCGCGCTGCCGCCGGCCTTGCCCTCGTTCTGCGAAGTCGCGCTTGCGGTGAGCAACGAGGCCCAGCTCGTCGCGCCCGCCGATCTCGACAGCTTCGCCGCGCTGACGATGCCCCGGCTGGAACAGGTTTACGAAAATTTCTTCACCGCTTTCGAACGCTACCAGATCGACGTTGCCGCGTGGGACGCGCAGTACGGCCCGCGCTACGGCACGACCTCGAGCGGCCTGATCAATCCGCTCGCCCCCGGGGTGACGGTGCCTGCGGGCAATACGCTGGGCGCCCCCGCGTCGGTCCCGCTCCAGCCGGCGATCGTCCTGCCGGCGCCCGCTCACCCCGCAGCCTCCGCCCTGCCTCCCGCCTCCGCCACCGCGACGCCGACTGCCGGAACGATCGTGTTGCCCGCGCCGAGCGCCACGACCACCCCGGGCGCTGTCTATGGACCGGGTTCGCCGCGCCGCTGAACGGGCAAAGCTCGGATGAGCATTTTCGTGCTGGCAAGCGCCGAACCTTTTCGCTAACAGCGCGCTCTCGCCAGCGGGTCGCCCGCTTGGCCGGACACTGGAACGGGGCCGTAGCTCAGCTGGGAGAGCGCGTCGTTCGCAATGACGAGGTCAGGGGTTCGATCCCCCTCGGCTCCACCATTCCAGTGCGGTGAACGGATCGGGCCAGTCCCGATCCCCACAGCGGCAGATGCCGTCAGGCGGCAAAAGGACCGCACATGCACTTTCTCGACCAGGCCAAGATATTCCTACGTTCCGGCGCGGGCGGGCAAGGTGCGGTCAGCTTCCGCCGCGAAAAGTATGTCGAATACGGCGGCCCGGACGGCGGCGACGGCGGCAAGGGCGGCGACATCGTGTTCGAGGCGGTGCCCGGCCTGAACACCCTGATCGACTTTCGCTATACCCAGCATTTCAAGGCGCAGCGCGGCACCGGGGGCGCGGGCAAAAATCGCACCGGCGCGGGCGGCAACGATCTCGTCATCCAGGTTCCCGTCGGCACCCAGGTGCTCGACGACGAGCGCGAGACGGTGCTCGCCGACCTTACCGAGGCAGGCCAGCGCGTCGTCCTCCTGCGCGGCGGCGACGGTGGGCGCGGTAACGCCAGCTACAAGTCCAGCACCAACCGCGCGCCCCGCCAGCACGGCCCCGGCTGGCCCGGGCAGGAGATGTATGTCTGGCTGCGGCTGAAACTGATGGCCGACGTCGGCCTCGTGGGCCTGCCCAACGCGGGCAAGTCGACTTTCATCAACCAGGTCACCAACACCGACGCCAAGGTGGGCGCCTATCCGTTCACCACGCTGCGCCCGCAGCTTGGCGTGGTGCGGCACAAGAACCGCGAGTTCGTGCTTGCCGACATTCCCGGCCTGATCGAAGGCGCGGCGGACGGTGCGGGGATCGGCGATCGCTTCCTGGGCCATATCGAGCGCTGCCGCGTGCTGATCCACCTGATCGACGTCTCTGACGAGGACCCTGCCGAAGCGATGCGGATCGTCGAGGACGAACTGACTGCCTATGGCGCGGGCCTGGACGAAAAGCCGCGCCTTATCGCCCTCAACAAAATCGACCTCGCCGGACCCGAGCTCACCGCCGCCTTTGCCGCAGAGCTGCGCGAAGCGGGGGCTGACAAGGTCTATCCCATCTCGGGCGCCACAGGGCAGGGCGTAAGCGAGTTGCTCGACGCGGTGATCGCGCACCTGCCGGTCGCAACTGTGACCGAGCGGCCGACCGGCGCGGTGGAAGACGCGAGCGAGGAGAGGCCCTGGTCTCCGCTCTGACCCCGGCCGTCCCGATGCGTCGCGGCTTTGTCGCCTCCGCCCTTCAATTCCCGCCAAACCTTCCCTAAGCCCCGCCCCGATGAAGAAGCTGCGCACGATAGGCCGCCTGGCCGACCTGACCGACGCCGAAGCCTGCCCCCGGCTGGTAATCAAGGTCGGCTCGTCGCTGCTGGTCGGCACCGATGGCGCGCCGCGGAGCGACTGGCTGGCGACCCTGGTGGGCGAGATCGCCGCCGCACATGGCCGCGGGCAGGAAATTCTCGTCGTCAGCTCGGGCGCGATCGCGTTGGGCGCCCGGCGGCTGGACCTGTCGCGCGGGGGAAGGGCGAGCCTTGCCGATGCCCAGGCGGCCGCCTCGGTCGGTCAGATCGCGCTCGCGGGCCTGTGGGCTGACCTGCTCGCCGCGCACGGGATCACGGCGGCGCAGATGCTCCTCACGCTCGACGATCTAGAGGACCGCAGGCGCTACCTCAACGCTACCGCGACGCTCGGGCGCCTTCTGGCCGCGCACGCCGTGCCGGTCATCAACGAGAACGACAGTGTCGCCACCAACGAGATCCGGTTCGGGGACAACGACCGCCTTGCCGCGCGCGTCGCCCAAGCGGCGGGCGCCAATGCCGTGATTCTGCTATCCGACGTCGATGGCCTCTACGATCGCAATCCGAAGGCCGAAGGCGCGCAACTCCTGCGGATCGTGCGGGGCATTACCGCCGAGGTTCACGCGATGGCGGACGGCGGCTCGGGCTCGGGCATGGGTTCGGGCGGCATGACCTCGAAACTGCAGGCGGCCGAAATCGCAGAGCGCGCGGGCATTGCCCTGGCGATCCTCAACGGCACGCATGACGCGCCACTGGGGCGCGCGCTGAGCGATGGAAGCGGCACGCTGTTCATGCCCCGCGCCAGCGGAAACGTGGGGCGCAAGGCATGGCTCGGGGGGCGGCTGCGGTTGCGCGGGGCGCTGGTGATCGATCAGGGCGCGGCGCGCGCCCTTCATGCCGGCAGCAGCCTGCTCGCCGCAGGGATCACAGCAGTGGAGGGGAGCTTCGCGCGCGGCGATGCAGTGGCCGTTCGCGATGCCGACGGCGCGATCCTGGCGCATGGCCTGGCCGAATATGGCGCGGGCGAGTGCGAGCTCCTGATGGGGCGCCATTCGCGCGATCACGCGGGTCTGCTCGGCTATGCGCCGCGCAGCGCCGTCATCCACCGTGATCAGCTGGTCCTGCTCTGATGGCGCGGCATCTGGTGGCGATAACCGGCGCGACCGGATTCGTCGGGCAGGCATTGCTCGAACGCGCGGGCGAGGCGGGCCTCGACGTGAGGGCGCTCACCCGCCGTCCGCAGGAACGCCGCGAGCGGGTCGATTGGATTGCCGGCGATCTCGCTGATTCCCACGCCTTGGGTAGGCTGGTCGAAGGTGCAGAGGCAGTGATCCACGTCGCCGGCGTGGTCAACGCGCCCGACGCCGCGGGGTTCGAGGAAGGGAACGTCGCCGGAACGCTCAACGTGGTCGAAGCGGCGGTCGCGGCGGGGGTTCCGCGCCTGGTCCACGTCTCCTCGCTGTCGGCGCGCGAGCCGCAGTTGTCGGATTACGGCAATTCCAAGCTGCGCGCCGAAAAGGTGGTCATGGCCAGCCCGGTCGACTGGACGATCGTTCGCCCGCCCGCGATCTACGGCCCACGCGACCGCGAGATGCTGGAGCTGTTCAAGATCGCGCGGCGGGGCTTCGTGCCGCTTCCGCCCAAGGGGCGAATGTCCGCGATCCACGTCGATGACCTTGCCCGGCTGCTGCTGGCGCTGATTTCACCGGGCGAGGACGTAAGCCACCGTGTGTTCGAGCCTGACGACGGGCGCGAGGGCGGGTGGAGCCACGAAAGCTTCGCCAAGGCGATCGGATGGGCCGTTGGGCGCCGCATCAGCCCGCTGCGGATGCCTGCGCCCGTGCTGCGCATGGCGGCGCATGGCGACCGCCTCGTGCGCGGCGCGGGGGCAAAGCTCACCGCCGATCGGGTCGAGTACATGTGCCACCCCGACTGGGTTGTGACGGCCGACGCGGCGGTTCCGGTGCAACGCTGGACGCCTGAGATTCCCACGCGCGACGGATTGAAGAAAACGGCCGCCTGGTATCGCGAGGCCGGCTGGCTCTAGCTTGGGCTAGAAGACCGGATCGTAACCCGGAGGCAGCTCGCCGCCCGTATCCGGCTGGCCGGGCACGTGAATGCCGCATTCGGTCTTGTCCCAGCCCTTCCACCGGCCGGAGCGCGGGTCTTCGCCCGGAGCGACGCGGCTGGTGCACGGCGAGCACCCGATCGACGGGTAGCCTTGCGCGACCAGCGGGTGTGCGGGCAGGTCGTGGCGCAGGAAATATTCGTCGAGCGCTTCCTTGGACCAGCTTGCCAGCGGGTTGATCTTGAGCCGCCCCTGCGCATCGCTGTGATCGATTTCGAAGCGCGGCAGGCCGGCGCGGGTGGCCGACTGAAAGCCCTTGCGCCCGGTAATCGAGGCATCGAACGGCGCCAGGGCGCGCGCCAGCGGCTCGACCTTGCGGATTTCGCAGCAGCCATCGGGATCGAACGACCAGCGCAGCTCGTTCGCGTCCTTTGCCGCAAGCAGCGCCGGGTCGGGCGCGGCGATGACCAGGTTGGTAAGGCCGAGGCGCGCGACGAGCGCGTCGCGATATTCGATCGTTTCGGCGAAATGCTTGTGCGTCTCGAGAAAGATCACCGGCACGCCGGGATCGACCGAGGCGACGAGGTGCAGCAACACCGCGCTTTCCGCGCCGAAGCTGGAAACGACCGCCAGTTCCCCCGCCAGCCGGTCGCGGATGACCGAGCGCAGCATGTCGGTGGTTTCGGTACCCCGGAACAGGTTGTTCAGCCGGATCGCGTCGGCCTCGGTGAAACGAGGACCGGTGTCGATCGTGTCGCGTACGCGCTCGCCGTCCATAATCTGTGCCGTCCTAGCCACGGTCCGCGTCCTGCGCCCGCTTTTGCCAGATCGGCACGGCGTGGTCGGCGGCGGTCTGGTAGTAATCGGGGAAGCGGGCGAAGGCATCGGCCACCGCCGAGGGATCGAGCGGCGCTTCTGGCGCGAAGCTGTCGAACCCGCAGCGGCGCATGAAGAGAAGTTGATCGACCAGCACGTCGCCCTGTGCGCGCAGTTCGCCTGTATAGCCGTTCTCGCGCAGGATCCGCGCCGCAGAGTAGCCACGCCCGTCGCGAAAGCGCGGGAAGGCGATCTCGATCAGCCGGAGCCGGTCGAGGAACGGGATGAGCGCGCGTGCATCGTCGCCGGCTTCGAGCCGCACGGCGGTGGCGTCGGGCTGGCCGGTAAAGGCGTCGAGCGTCACCGCGGGCTCTTCCAGCGGCTCGTCGTCGCGCAGGCGCAGCGGGTCGGAAACGGCTGCATCAACCATAGATCGCCTCCTTGAAGGGCTCGACGCCGACGCGGCGGTACGTGTCGAGGAATCGCTCGCCCTCGGTGCGCAGGTCGCGGTAGCGCTCCACCGCGCGTTCGACGGCATCGACGATGCCGTCCTCGTCGAAGCCGGGACCGGTAATCTTGCCGAGGCTGGCGTCTTCCGCGCCCGAGCCGCCGAGCAAGAGCTGGTAGTTCTCGGTTCCCTTGCGATCGACGCCGAGGATGCCGATGTGGCCGGCGTGATGGTGGCCGCAGGCGTTGATGCAGCCCGAAATCTTGAGTTTCAGCTCGCCCAGGTCGCGCTGCCGGTCGAGGTTGGCGAAGCGTTCGGCGATCTTCTGCGCCACCGGGATCGAGCGCGCATTGGCAAGGCTGCAGTAGTCCAGCCCCGGGCACGCGATGATGTCGCTGATAAGGTCGAGGTTGGGCGTCGCGAGACCCGCCGCGTCCAGCTTCTGCCAGATCGCGTAGAGTTCGGCCTTCGGAACGTGCGGCAGCACGATGTTCTGGGCGTGGGTCACGCGCAGCTCGTCGAAGCTGTGCGCCTCGGCAAGGTCGGCCATCAGGTCGATCTGGTCGGCGCTGGCATCGCCGGGGATGCCGCCAACCGGCTTGAGGCTGATGTTGACGATGGCATAGCCCGGCGCCTTGTGCGGCGCGACGTTCTGATCGACCCACAGGGCGAAATCGGGGTCGCTGCGGTCGATCTCGTCGGACAGCCCAGAGGCGAACGGCGGCGGCGCGAAGAACGCGGCGATCCGCTCGAACTCGGCCATCGGCACGTCGGTGCCGTTGGGCAGGATTGCCTGCCATTCGTCTTCGACGCGGCGGGTGAATTCTTCCTGGCCCAGTTCGTGGACGAGTATCTTGATCCGCTGCTTGTGGATGTTGTCGCGCCGGGCCCACCGGTTCCACACGCGCAACACGGCCTCGAGGTAGCTGACGACGTGCTTAGCCGGCAGGTAAGGCCGGATCAGCGGGGCGACGAAGGGGGTGCGGCCCATCCCGCCGCCGACATAGACCTCGAACCCGGTTTCGCCGTCTGGCCCGGCCACGAGCTTGAGCCCCACGTCGTGGAGGCGGATCGCGGCGCGGTCGGTGTCGGCGGCAGTGACCGCGATCTTGAACTTGCGGGGCAGATAGCTGAACTCGGGGTGGAAGGTGGTCGCCTGGCGCAGCAGTTCGGCCCAGGGGCGCGGGTCGGCGATCTCGTCGGCGCTGGCCCCGGCGTACTGGTCGGAAGACAGGTTGCGGATGCTCTCGCCGCTGGTCTGGATCGCGTGCATTTCCACGGTCGCCAGCTCGGCCAGGATGTCGCCCGCCTCTTCCAGCTTGATCCAGTTGTACTGGATGTTCTGCCGGGTGGTGAAGTGGCCGTAGCCGCGGTCATATGTGCGCGCGATATGGGCCAGCTTGCGCATCTGCCGGCTGTCGAGCGTGCCATAGGGAATGGCGACGCGCAGCATATAGGCGTGTAGCTGAAGGTAGAGACCGTTCTTGAGCCGCAGCGGCTTGAACTGGTCCTCGGTCAGGTCGCCCGCAATGCGGCGCGCGGCCTGGTCGCGGAATTCCTCGACGCGGGCGTCGACCAGGGCCTGGTCGTAGTTGTCATAGCGATACATCAGATCACCCAGTTCCCGGCCGCCGGATCGGCGGGCTTCAGCGTCAGGTCGGGCCGCACAGTGGGGCCGAGCGCCCTGATGCGGTCCTTGATATGCGCGGGCCGCACGCCTTCGGGCGTGGCAACCGCCTCGATCGCGTAAGGCGAGTTCACGCGGCGCGCCGCTTCCTCCTGCGCCACGATCACCTCGGCGTGTTCGCCGACGTCGGCAGCATCTTCGACATGGAGCGACCACGCGGTGCCGTCCCACCAGATGACCGCCCCGGTCTTGAGGTCGTTGCCGGTCAGGATCTTCATGCCGCCATCTCCAGAAGGGCGCGCAGGGCGGCACTGTCGCCGCGCTGGGCGACATCGCCGATTACGATCAGCGCCGGGCTCTTGACCCGCTCGCTCGCGACCACCGCGCCAAGGCCGGCGAGCGGCGCGCGCAGGACGCGCATTTCGGGCCGGGCGCCATTCTCGATCACCGCAATGGGCATCGTGGGGGAAAGGCCGTCGGCGATCAGCTTTTCGGCGATCGCATCGGCGGTCGCGACGCCCATGAATACCACCAGGGTGCGTCCGACGCCGGCGAGGCCCGCCCAGTTTTGGTCGGACAGGCCCTTGCACTGCCCGGCGACGAAGCTGACGACGCTGGCGCTGTCGCGGTGGGTAAGAGGGATTTGCGCGGCCGCGGCTGCGCCAAGCGCGGCGCTGATTCCAGGAACGACCGAAACTGGAACCCCAGCGGCGATGCAGGCTTCCATTTCCTCGCCGCCGCGGCCGAAGACGAACGGGTCGCCGCCCTTCAGCCGCACGACATCGTTGCCCGCGCGGGCTTCCGCAATCAGCAGCGCGTTGATCGCATCCTGGGGCATCGTATGGCGCGAGCGCCGCTTGGCCACCGAGACGAGCCGTGTGGCGGGACGCGCCATCGCGAGGATTGAGGGATCGACGAGCCCGTCGTGCACGATGATTTTCGCGGACATGATCAGTCTGGCCGCGCGCAGCGTCAGCAGGTCGGGATCGCCGGGACCTGCGCCCACGAGGTGGACGGTGCCGATACGGGAGGGGGTCTCGTTCATGCCAGCGCAGATGGTCCCCGGGCGGGACCGGCGCCAGCGAGAATGGATTGGGGGCGCGCTAGGCCAGCTTTAGTCGACGCGGGGAGCTTGCGGGCCTTGGTGCAACGCGGCCAACAGTTCGCGAAATGCCGCGCTGTCGCGCAAGTTGAGGTCGCGCTGGGGCAGGGGAATCTCGATTCCGTTGTCGCGAAACAGCACGAACAGGCGCTTCAGAACGTCCGAACGGACGTTGCCAAGACCCTCTTCGGGATCGTTGATCCAGCACTGGATCACGAATTCGAGCCAGCTTTCGCCATAGCCTTGCAGCCATACCGAGGGCGCGGGGACGGTGAGAACCCGTTTCGCGCCGCGCGCGGCCTCGAGCATCAGCCGCTCGGCCAGGGCGATGTCGCTGGTGTAGCCGATCCCGACGGGGATCTGGATCCGCACGTCGCGCGACGAGTAGGACCAGTTCTCCACCTGATTGATCATCAGGTTCTCGTTCGGGATCAGGTATTCGCGCTGGTCTCGGGTGGTGACAGAGACCGCGCGGATGCCAATCTTCTTGACCTGTCCGAAGGTGGCAGCCGCGCCTTCGCCCACCGCGATCACGTCGCCCGGCTTGATCGAACGGTCCATCAGCAGGATAATCCCCGCGATCAGGTTGCCGAAGGTCTTCTGCAGGCCAAAGCCGATGGCCAGGCCGAATGCGCCGGAGAACACCGCCAGCGCGGTCAGGTCGATACCCAGGACGTCGATCCCGATGAGGATCGCGAAGGCCCAGACGCCTATGGATACGAGCTTTTCGCCCAGAAGCTGCTGCGTAGGGTCAAGCCGGGTGATCCGCCCGAACGCCCGCTTCGCCAGCGCGCTCCCGAGCCTGGCAAAGGCCAGCACCGCGATCACCACGACGATCACGACGAGCACCGACCACACCGAGATGCGGTGCGAGCCGACGTCGAACCCGATCAGGTCCAGCGTGTCGATAAGCCGCGCCAGATCGTGCGGCAGGCCGTCAGGCGTTCGCACGACGTCGCGTGCCATGGTCATCCCGCGGCCATCGCGGCAAAACCACGGTCGAGATCGGCGATCAGGTCGTCGACGTTCTCGAGGCCGATGCTCAGCCGCACGGCGAAGCGATCGGCCGGGTCCATGTCGGCCGGCGGCCAGGCCATGATGCTGCGGTCGCGCGCCGGGTCGATCGGGATCGCCAGGCTTTCATAGCCGCCCCAACTGTAGCCGATGCCGAACAGATCGAGCGCGTCGATCAGGCGGGCGCGCGCAGCCGCATCGCCGCCCTTGAGCACGAAACTGAACAGCCCGCAGCCGCCCTTGAAGTCACGCGCCCATATTTCGTGCCCGGGCGATCCGGGCAGCATGGGGCAGAGCACTCGCGCCACTTCGCCGCGTGCTTCGAGCCAGCGGGCGATGGCGAGCGCCGATGCGGATTGCCGTTCAAGCCGCACCCCCAGCGTGCGCAGGCCGCGCAGCGCCATGGCGCAATCGTCTGGCGCCGCGACTTGCCCCAGCGCCTGCGCGGCCTTGCGCAGCGCGGGAAGGTATTCGGCGGTCGCGGTAACGCTGCCCAGCATGAGGTCGGAATGGCCCCCGACGTGCTTGGTCAGCGCCATGATCGCAAGATTCGCGCCGTGCGCGATCGCCGGCAGGCCCAGGGAGGAAGCCCAGGTATTATCGAGCACGACCGCCAGCCCGCGCTCCTTCGCGGCGGCGGCGAGAGCGGGGATGTCGGGCACTTCCATCGTCAGGCTGCCGGGCGTTTCGAGCAGCACGCCCCGCGTCTTCTCGCCGATCAGGGCGGGAAATCCGGCAAGGTCGAGCGGATCGAAGTATGTTGCGACCACGCCCCAGTCCTTGAGCCAGCCCGTGCCTAGGTTGCGGGTGGGATCGTAGCCGTTGTCGCTTATCAGGACTTCGTCGCCCGGCCGAAGCACCGCGAGCAGCGCGAACGCCACCGCCGCGAGGCCCGAGGGATAGAGCATCGTTCCCGCCGCGCCCGGCTCCAGCGCGGTAAGCGCGTCGGCCAGCGCCCACTGCGTCGGCGCGCCGCGCCGGCCGTAGAAGAACTTGCCATCCTCGTTGCTGCGGACGCCGGCCGCCAGCGCCGCGCAATCGGGATAGAGGTGCGTGCTGGCATGCCAGACCGCGGGATTGACGACGCGGCCGGGCTGGCCGGGGATGCCGGTCCATTCCTCCCGGCGGCCGCCGGTTACAAGCCGGGTCTGCGGATCGTGTCCGGCGTCGCTGTCGGCCATTCGCGCGGGTTCGCGGCTCAGGCCGCGCCGGTCGCCTTGGGCGTGTCGGGATCGGCACCCCATTCGGTCCAGCTCCCGTCGTAGAGCGCGACGTCGCTCTTGCCCACAAGGTGCAGCGCGAAGGCCAGGACGCTGGCGGTCATGCCCGTCCCGCAGGTCGTGACCACCGGGCGCGAAAGGTCGATCCCCGTGTCGGTCAGGAGCTTGGCAAGTTCGTCCTTGCTCTTCCAGGTGCCGTCGGAATTGAACAGGCGGTCATGCGGAAGGCTGACCGAACCGGGAATGTGGCCGCTGGCGAGGCCGGGCCGCGTCTCGGGATTTTCGCCGGTGAAGCGCGCGGCGGGCCGGGCGTCGACCACCTGCTCGGTCTTCTCGTGCAGGTTCTTGAGCATGTCGGCCTTGGTGCGGACGTTCTTGTCGTCCTGCCACACGGTAAAGTGGCGATGGCGCAGCGTTTCCTTGCCCTGCGTAACCGGACGACCCTCGGCCTTCCACTTGGCCAGGCCGCCGTCGAGGATCGCCACGTCGTGCGCGCCGAACATCGTCAGCATGAACCAGGCACGGGCAGCGCTCTTGAGCGGGCTGTCGTCGTAGAGGACGATGCGGCTGCCGTCGCCAAGGCCAAGGCTTTGCATCCGGCTGGCGAACTTCTCCGCCGGGGGCAGGGTGTTGGTGACCGAGGCGTGGCTGTCGACGAGGTTCTCGAGGTCCATGAACACCGCGCCGGGGATGTGCCCGGCCTCGTATTCCGCAGCCGCGTTGCGGCCGGATTCGGGAAGGAACTTGCTGGCATCGACCACGCGCAGGTCGCTTGCGCCCAGTTCCTTGGCGAGCCATTCGGTCGAGACGAGCGATTCCATGCGATAAGCTCCTGCGTCGGCCCATCTGGCGGGGCCTGTCCCACATTTCCTAGTGCGGCCCGCTTCTTCCGTCCAGCACCCACGCGCGCCGCGCGGGGCGCGTTTCAGGCAACCGCGGGAAGGAGCTGCTGGCCCAGCCGCGAATAGTTGCGCGGCCCCAGGTCGAGGCGGAACGGCTGAAGCTTGGCGCTGCTCGACGGCTCCTGTCCGACGAGGAAGGTCCCGCCGGCGACGACCGGCGCGCCGGCAGCGCTGCGGCCTTCGGCACGCAGGCGGGCGAGCGGAATGAACAGCGCCTGGCTTCCGCGCCGGATGGGGGTGATCGCGATCAGCGGCAGACGGATGTCGCCGGTCAGCGTGACGCTTTCGCCCGGGGCCAGTCCGGCAAGCCGGTGCAGCGCGGGCAGTTCGGCGCGGCCGGGCCCGACGACCGGCTCGGCCTTGCGAGAGGCGTGAGCGGCGATCATGTCGCCCGAGATCACCAGTTCGCCGAGCGGTTCCGTGCCGCTGTTAGTCACCGCGAGGCGGTACGAAAGCGTGGTGTTGACGAGCGAGGCGCTCATCCGCGTGGCTTCGAGCGACAGGACGAGCGGCTCGCTGGCGAGTGCGCTGGAGGCTGCAGGCGCGGTCGGCGCCCGGAGCGGTGCGGCGGGCGGCGTCGCGCCGGCCAGTGCGGGCTGCGGCGCGGGCGCTTGGGGAACGGCCGGCTTGACCACCGGGCGCTCGATTTCCGGAAATGCGGCGGCGCGCGGGGTCGCAAGCCCTCGCTTCCACGCCAGCCAGGCACCGGCACCGACGAGCGCTGCGAGGAGCGCGATGGCGATCCACCACAGTCCAAGACCGCCCGATTCCTCGGCGCCAAGATCGCGCGGCACATAGGCGCCCGGCGCAGGGGCGGACGGCGCCGGGGCAGGTGAAGCAGCCTGTCCGGCCGCGCCGGGCTGGACCGTCGGCAAGGCGGAGACTGCGCCCTGTTCGGGCGAGGGAAGCGGCAGAGAGCGGGTTGCGGTTGAAACGGGAGCAGGGCTGCGCGGCGCAGGAGTCCGCGGCTGCGCGGCCGTGGCGCGCTGTTGCGGTGCGCTGGGAGATGCCTGCGTCGCCGTCGGGGCCGGGGTCTGGCTCGGCAGGACGATGGGCTCGGCGGGAGCAGGCGCGGGCGTGCGGCGGGCGCGAACGGAAGGAGTGTCGGGATCGACCGGGCCGACCACTTTCGGCTCCGGCGAGGCGCTGGGCCCGGCGGGGAGGGAATAAGTGCCCGAAGGCTGCGCGTCCTGCGCGTCGGCAAGCTGCGGCAGCGCAAAAGCGAGCGCTGCCGTCAGAACTGCAATTCGCCTCGAAGTTGCACTCACGTTCACTATGCCTGCCTTGTCCTGCTGCCTGTTCGCGCGGACCTTGCCGCTTCCGGCCTCGCGAAGCGCGGGGCCGGTTTAATAGCGGCTGAACCCACCCGTTCCAACCGATCACTTGTGCGGCGCGCGCGATGGCGGCAAAGCGCGGGCATCATGGCAACACCACCGCTCCATCTCGGCCAGTCCAGCACGCTGCCCGCCTCGCCCGAGGCGGCGGTGCTGGATTACGTGGCCAATCCGCGTCCCGGCGCGCTCTATGCCGTGCGGTTCGCCGCGCCCGAGTTCACATCGCTCTGCCCGGTCACCGGCCAGCCTGATTTCGCCCATATCGTGATCGACTATGCCCCTGGCAAGACGATCGTCGAATCCAAGTCGCTCAAGCTGTTCCTCGGCGCCTTCCGCAACCACGCCGGTTTTCACGAGGACGTGACGGTCGGCATCGGCGAGCGGCTCTTTGCCGAGATGGCGCCGCAATGGCTGCGGATCGGGGGCTACTGGTATCCCCGGGGCGGAATCCCGATCGACGTGTTCTGGCAATCGGGTCCCCCGCCTGCGGGCCTGTGGCTGCCCGACCAGGGCGTGCCGGGCTACCGCGGGCGGGGCTGACCCGCGCTTTCTAGAAGACCGCGCGGGCTGACGGCTCGCCCATCATCGCCCGGCGAACGAGCGGGATCGGCGGGCCGCCGTAGCTCAGGAACTGGTCGTGGAAGTCCTTCCACGCCGCTCGCCCGCCGCGCGTCGCGGTCCAATCGGCGCGGAGCTTGCGGATCATCAGCTTGCCCAGCGTGTAGTTGAGGTAGGCCGGGTCATAGGTCCCTCGCGCCGCCTGCTGATCGGCGGTGCCTTCGTTCTGGTAGCACTGCTGCCTGAACAGCTGTTCCGACTGCGCCTGGGTCATCGTGCCGCTGTGCATCCCGATTGCCGAAAGAAAGCGGCAGTCGCGAAGGAGCGCGTTGGAAAGCTGGCCGATGTGCGTTTCGGCATCGCCGCCGCGCAGCCCGGCCTCGTACATCATTTCCTCGGCATAGTGCGCCCAGCCCTCGGCATAGGCGTAGCCGACGAACAGCCGGCCGAACATCGAGGGCGAGCGGTTGGCGTGGAGGAACTGGAGGAAGTGTCCCGGCATCACCTCGTGGACGCTGGTGAACAGCAGGTCGGATTCGCCCGAGAGATAGTCGTGCTGCTTTTCCTTCGACCACGCCGGATCGGGCGGCGAGATGTAGTAGATCGACGGGATGCCCTTTTCGTACGGCCCCGGTGGATCGATGTAGGCGCCGTTCTGGCGGTTGTAGGGGGGACTTTCGCGAACCAGCGCCTGCTCGGTCCCCGGAATGGTGACGAGGCCCTGGCTGCGTACGAACGCGGTCAGTTCTGGGATCTGGCGGCGCGCCTCGGCAACGTCGCCGTCCTTCGGCTTGCGATCGTTCATCTTCTCGACGCAGTCGGGAATGGACTTGCCGGGCGCGAAGGTGGCGCAGGCGGCGTCGAGCGCGGCGCGATTTCGGGCAAGGTCGGCCTTGCCGACGGCGGTCAGTTCGGCCAGCGGCACATCGACTGCCTCGGTCGCCGAAAGCATTCGCGAAAAGCGTTCGGCGCCCAGCGCGAAGTCCTGGGTCTGGGTTGCCTTCTGGCTTTCGAGCCAGGTCTTGAGCCCAGTCATCGCCTGCGCAGCGGCAGCCGAAGAAGCGGTAAAGCGGGCCTGGAGCGCGGGGTCCTTCACATCGGCGAAGGCAGCGCGCGCATCGCCGGTGTAGTAATCCGCAAAACCGCCGAACGCGGAAATGCCGTACTTGATGAAGCTTGCCGGCATCGGCGTGCGCAAGTTCCGGCGAATGTTCGCGGCGGCTTGGGGCACCTGCTCGAAGAACGCGATCATGGCCTTCATGCGGGTCGGCTTGTCGGCATATTCGCGGCTGATGTAGACATTGGGGTCGAGCCCGCCGCCGACATACCAGGCGGGGTTCGTGTGCGGCTGATCGGCGTCTTCCAGCCAGAAAAGCTGCCCCTTGGCGACCTGGATCATGTAGTCGCGCTCGAACGCCTGGCTGGCGGGAAGCGCGGTGTAGGCCTGCGCGCCGGCGATGACCGAGCGGAGGAAATCCCCCCGCGCCTTCAGGCCTGCCTCGCTCCAGTCCGCCAGCCTGCCGTCATACTGGTGCGCGCCCTGATAGACAGCGGCGGCTGGATCGATCGCCAGCCAGCGGTCGATCGTGGCGGCGGCGAAGGCGTCCCACCCGGCTGGCGCGGGGGCGGCCGCGACCGGCGGCGCCTCGGGGACGGAAGCAGTCGTCGCGCAGCCCGCAAGGACGGCGCAGAGCGGGCCAAGAAGCCAAGTGGTTTTCATCGGAGCGACCCTCAAATCTTTCCCTGTGTCTGGTGCCGGCTGCAGGAATCGAACCCGCGACCCCCTGATTACAAATCAGGTGCTCTACCAACTGAGCTAAGCCGGCCCCATGACAATGACGCTCTATTGCGTCAGGCGACGCCGAACGTCCAGCCCTCGGTCGTTCGCACTTCGTCGAGCCCGGCAGGTTGCCACAACGCGCGCTGGGCGGAAGCGCCGCGCAGCCACGCGGCGGTCACGAGCGCATCGCTGCGATGGTCGTCGATCGGGCCGGACCCCGCCACGGGTCCGCTGCCGAGCGCGGCCAGGGCCACGTTAAGCTCGCCCACGTCGCGAATTTTCGAACGTCCTGCAGATCGCCCCGCAACCATCGCGGCGATCGTCGTGTAGATCTCGACGAGGACCGAACCGCGATCAGGGAGCGGGTCGATCGGCCACACCGGCAGGCGGCCGTCCAGCCGGTGAAGAAGGCGCATGCCGGTAAGGCTGGACTTGCCGACCTGGCTTGCCCCGACAAGGTTGAAATTGCTGGTAGGACGGCACCCCTGGGCCTGCTGGGCAAGCTCGGTCACGCGGAAGCGCCCGCGTCCGCCCCCGAACGCTGAACCCTCACGCCCGCCATGCCGGCGAAAATGCAGCGCCGCGTCGTCATGGTCGACAAAGCTGTTCGCACCGAGGTGCGGATCGTCGGCGCAGATCGCGTCGAGCAATGCCCACAGCGCGCGAGCATCGGCGGGGCTTTCGGCCCAACCGGGCAGGAAGGCGCCCCGATCGGCAAAAGGAAGCGAGATGCCCAGATCGAGGCCGACGAGCGTGTCCGCCGGCATTTCGCCAAGCAGCCAGTCCAACACCTCTTCGCGCGACCAGCGGTGACCGGCACGCACCAGGGCCGGGGCGTCGGCTCCATGTCGCCACAGCGCGACCGCGATCCCGCGATGTCGCTCCCCCGCGGCACCGGACCAGTCGATCGCGGCGAAATTGGCAAAACGCGGCATGGCGTCAGTCACGCTGGCGGCGCAGCTTGTCCCAGTATTCCAGCCGCTCGATCACCTTGCGTTCGAAGCCGCGCGCGACGGGCTGGTAATAGGTCTGCGGCTCCATCGCCTCGGGCCAGTAGTCGGCGCCCGAGAACCCCTCGTCGGTGGAGTGGTCGTAGGCATAGCCTTCGCCATAGCCGATATCCTTCATCAGCTTGGTCGGGGCGTTGAGGATGTGCGCCGGTGGGGCAAGGCTGCCCGTCTCGCGCGCACTCTTCCAGGCGGCCTTTTGCGCGGTGTAGGCGGCATTCGATTTAGGCGCGGTCGCGCAGTAGAGGCACGCCTGGACGATCGCCAGCTCGCCCTCGGGACTGCCGAGGAACTGGTAAGCGTCCTTGGCGGCAAGGCACTGCACCAGCGCCTCCGGATCGGCAAGACCGATGTCCTCTGAAGCGAAGCGGGTCAGCCGGCGCAGCACGTAGAGCGGCTCTTCTCCGGCCGTCAGCATCCGGGCGAGGTAATAGAGGCTGGCCTGCGGGTCCGATCCCCGCAACGCCTTATGGAGCGCGGAAATCAGGTTGTAGTGCCCGTCGCGATCCTTGTCGTAGACGGCCACCCGGCGCTGGAGAAAGGCGCCCAGCGCCGTAGGGTCCAGCGGGGCGTCGAAGGCGACGTCGAACAGCGTTTCGGCCTGGTTGAGCAGGAACCTGCCGTCACCGTCGGCCGAAGCGATCAGCGCTTCGCGCGCATCGGCGGTAATCGGCAGCGGCCGCCCGACAAGCGCCTCGGCCCGGTCGAGCAGGGCGCCGAGCGCGCGTGCATCGAGCCGGTGGAGGATCAGGACCTGCGCCCGGCTGAGCAGCGCGGCGTTGAGCGCGAAGCTGGGGTTCTCGGTCGTCGCGCCGACGAGGGTGACGGTCCCGCGTTCGACGAAGGGGAGGAAACCGTCCTGCTGGGCGCGGTTGAAGCGATGAGTCTCGTCGACGAACAGGAGCGTGCGGCGTCCGCTTACCGCCAGGGCATCGGCCTCGGCAAACGCTTTCTTCAGGTCCGCCACGCCCGAGAATACGGCGCTGATCGAAACGAAGCGCAGGCCCACCGCATCGGCGAGCAGGCGCGCGATGCTGGTCTTGCCGGTGCCGGGCGGGCCCCACAGGATCATCGACGAAAGCTTTCCCGCGGCAACCATGCGCCCGATCGCGCCCTCGGGCCCGGTCAGGTGCTCCTGGCCGATGACCTCATCCAGCGACCTGGGCCGCAGGCGGTCGGCGAGCGGGGCATCGTCGGCCGGCGGGGGCGGGGCGGCCGCTTCAAGCGGAAGAGGTTCGTCGGCAAACAGGTCGGCCATCGTGGCCCAAGATAGGGCGCGCCGAGAAATTTGCATGGCCTATTGCAAAGCTATTCGAAAGATATATCTTAGCGCTATCGTAAATGCATCAATAGGAGTTAGCGCAATGCGCATGCATGGACATTACAAGCACGGCCCGCGCGGTTGTGGATCATCAGAACGGCACGGGATGGGGCCGATGGCCTTCGCGATGAAGTTCGGCTCTCGCGGCCGTGGCGCTGCCGGGTTCGGCGGCGACTGGGGCGAGATCGGCGAGGCCTTCAGCAGGGCTTTCGGCGAAGGGCCGGGGCGGCGCCACCGCCGGGGCGGTCCGGGTGGGCGGATGTTCGCCGGCGGCGAGCTGCGTCTCGTCCTGCTGGCACTCATCGCCGAGCAGAGCCGCCACGGTTACGAACTGATCAAGGCGATCGAAGAACTTACCGGCGGCAACTATGCCCCGAGCCCCGGCGTGGTCTATCCCACCCTCAGCCTGCTGCAGGACGAGGGCGCGGTCGATCAGATTGACGATGGCGGCACCCGCCGCGCCTATGCGGTTTCGCAAGCCGGCCGCGCCGAGCTGGACGAGCGCAAGGACGAAGCCGAGGCGCTGCTAGCCCGACTGAAGGCGCTGGGCGAGGACGCCGAGGAACGCCGCGATCCCGCCATCGGGCGCGCGCTGAAGAACCTTTTCGGGGCGTTCCGGGGCCGGATGGCGCGCGGCGAGGTCGACCGCGAGACGATCCACGCGATCGTCGACATCATCGACGAGGCCGCGCGCAAGATAGAGCGCATCTGATCATCGCAGACGCCTCGCAAGGGGCGTGTCACGGGAGCGGATTAACGGATTTTGTCCGTTGCCGCGCCCGTGATAGCATGGCCCATCCGGGTCGAAACGGAGGGGAACATGCAAGACACTGTCTCCAATGACCTTGCCGCGGACGATGCCGCCACCGGCGAAACGCCCTGGCACTTCTGGGCGGTCGCGATCGTCAGCCTGCTGTGGAACAGCTTCGGCGTCTACGACTACGTGATGACCGAGACGCGCAACGCCGCGTACATGGCCCAGCTCAACGCCGAGCAACTCGCCTACATCGAAAGCTACCCGGGCGTCATGGTCGGGTTTTGGGCGCTGGGCGTCTGGGGCGCCTTGGCCGGTTCGGTCCTGCTCCTGCTGCGCTCGCGCCGGGCGGTCACCGCCTTTGCCGCCTCGCTCGTGGGATTGGCGGTGTCCACGCTCTACCAGTGGGTCGGCGGCACGCCTGAATCGATGCGCGGCGGGGCGATGATCGCCATGCAGCTCGTGATCTGGGCGTCGCTGCTGTTCTTCCTGTGGTATTCGATGAAGATGCGCGACGCCGGGGTCCTGCGCTAGGCCTGCTTCGCGCGGCGGCGGACCAGTCGCAGGTAAGTGTCGGCAACGACCTTGTTGATCTGGTCCCAGTCGTAATCCAGCGCCCGGCGGGCACCTGCACCGCCGTGGCGTTCGCGCAGTTCGGGGTCTTCGAGGTAGCGGCGCAGCGCCTCGGCGAAGCCGTGGACGGCGCCGGGCGTGACCAGCCGGCCCGACACCCGGTCGTCGACCAGACTCTGGCTCCCGGTTGCCGCCGCTGCGACCACGGGAACCCCGCAGGCCATCGCCTCGAGCGTCACGTTACCGAAAGCCTCGGTCACCGAAGGGTTGAAGAACACGTCCATTCCCGCGACAGCGCGCGCGAGATCGTCGCCGCCCTGGAATCCGGTGAAGACCGCATCGGGCAGACGCGCCTCGAACCATTCGCGCGCCGGGCCTTCGCCCACCACCATCACGCGGTGGGCCACGCCCCGCCGTTGCAGCTCGTCGATCGTGTCCGAGAACACGTCGAGCCCCTTTTCCATCACCAGCCTGCCGAGGAAACCGATGACCGGGGTTTCGTCGGCAATGCCCAGCGAACGGCGCCAGGCGAGATCCCGTCGACCGGGATTGAACCGCGCGTGATCCACGCCGCGGGTCCACAGTCCGATATCGTAGTTCATGCGCTGCTCGCGCAACACCTGCGCGAACGATTCCGATGGCGCCACAAGGGCGTCGCAGCGGCGATAGAAGCGGCGCAGCATCGCAAGCAACACCGGCTCCATGAAAGCCATGTTGTAGTAGCGCGGGTAGGTCTCGAACCGCGTGTGCACCGACGCCAGCACCGGAAGACGCCGCGCCCCGGCCCAGCTTACCGCACGATGGCCGACGAGATCCGGGGACGAGACATGGACGATGTGCGGAGCAAATTCCTTGAGGTCGCGCCGCACGCGCGGGGTCAGCGCCATCGGGAAGCGGTATTCGGCGCGGCCGGGCAGGCGGAACGAGGGGACGCCCACCAGCTTGCCGGTGGACGGGAAAGCGGGATTGGCGACCTTGGGCGAATAGATGCGCACCTGCGCGCCCTGGCGCATGAGATAGCCGGTCAGCCGGTTAAGCGCCTGATTGGCCCCGTCGCGCACGTAATTGTAGTTGCCGCTGAACAGCGCGATGCGCAGATCGGCAAGGTCTGTGGGGGCCTGGTCCATCGCCGCGCGGCATAGCGGCGGACCGCGCCGATGGCGAGGGCATTGCGCCAGTCCATTGACAAACCAACATGTTGTTGCAATGCAACACCGGCAAAAGAATGGGCCGATGACCTTCCGGCAGGAAGGAACGTCTTCCATCGCCGACGGGTTGCACTTCGCGAATTACAGTTGTTTCGTCGCCCTTCTTCAAAGGACATGCCATGTCGTTAACCCGCCTTACTGCCGTGGCTATCGCCAGCAGCACCGCCGCCGTCGTTATTCCGTCGCCGGCGTTCGCACATGACGATCAGCGCTCCAATTACGACGGACCCTACATCGCGGTCTCGGCAGGCGCCGCCATGCAGAACAACGATCGCAAGAACGTGGTCGTGTTCGACGTGAACC
The DNA here is from genome assembly GCF_042652045.1 of Novosphingobium tardum. Taxonomy (NCBI): domain Bacteria; kingdom Pseudomonadati; phylum Pseudomonadota; class Alphaproteobacteria; order Sphingomonadales; family Sphingomonadaceae; genus Novosphingobium; species Novosphingobium tardum. The sequence goes on from NZ_JBHSDR010000003.1 coordinate 1,233,932, forward strand.
GTGACGGCAACTTCGCCGACACCGTCACCACGACCACTGGCGCCAACGCCTTCAGCCCGGGCTTCTGCAACGGCGCCGCCACTTCGAACTCGCGCGCCTCGGGCTGCCGGGGTGACAAGAACGGCCGCGAATATTCGGTCAAGGTCGGTTACGATGCGCAGATGGGCGATCACTTCGTCACCGGCGTGGTGCTGGAAGGCGCCAAGACCGATATTCGCGACGCCACCACGGCGTTCAGCACGACCCCGGCCTCCTACACCTTCATCCGCAAGGCCGACTATTCGATCTCCGCTCGCGGTCGGTTCGGCTACACGCCCAACGGCAGCGGCCTGTTCTATGTCACGGGCGGACCTTCGTACGCCAAGATCAAGAACCGCTTCCGCACCACGAACACCGCCAACAGCTTTACCCAGGTCAACGCCAACGACGGGGAGTTCGGCTACCAGATGGGCGGCGGCGCGGAATTCGCAGTCACCAGCGGCGTCGGCGTGGGGATCGAGTATCTCTACAACAGCTACAAGAACGACGACTACTACGTCGCCGTCGGCCCCGGCACGGCGCCCGCAACCAACCCGTTCATCCGCCAAGGCGGCGGGACGAACTTCCGCTCGTCGGGCAACCAGCTCAACTATCACTCGGTTCGCGTGAACCTGCTCTACAAGTTCTGACCGCGTCAGGCCTTCGGACATGAAAAGGGCGGCTCCCCGCGAGGGGGCCGCCCTTCTTCGTTCCAGGCGACGAACGCTGCCCGGTCAGTAACCGCGATGGCGCCAGCGGCGGTCGCGATAGCGATAGTTGTCGTAGGTCCGGTACCCTTCGTACCCGCGGTAGGGGTAGCTGTAGTTATAGGCCGGGTAGCTGTTGTAGTAATTATAGCTCGGATAGCTGCTGTAATAGCTGCCGCGGTAGCGCGGGTAGTACGACTGGTCGTAGTAGTACCCCCGGTCGTAGCGGTCGCCGTGCGACGAGATCGCCGCGCCGATGGCAAGGCCGACAAGGCCCGCACCGATGGCGATGGCGGCATCGTCGCCGCCGCGGTGGCGATAGTAGCGGTCACGTGCCTCGGCCGGCGATGCGGCCATCGTGCCGGCGGCGAGCAACGCGGCGGCAAGGGCGGTCTTCTGGAATATGGTGGTCATGGTGCGGTCTCCCGGGGTGCCGGGCCGTCGCGCCTCGCGCGACGAGTCGCGGTCCCTTCTGCGCACCAGAAAACGCCCCGGCGGCTGAACGCGCCGTTAACCTTTTGCGGGACCACGGTTTCCTTGCGGGTTCCGTGGTCCCTGCAAGAGCCTCAGGCGGCTTCCTTCTTGCGACCGGCCTTCTTGCGCTCGTGCGGGTCGAGCAGGGCCTTGCGCAGGCGGATCGACTTCGGCGTGACCTCGACCATCTCGTCATCGTCGATGTAGGCGATCGCCTGTTCGAGGGTCATGATCCGCGGCGGGGTGAGGCGGATCGCGTCATCCTTGCCGGTCGAGCGGAAGTTGGTGAGCTGCTTCGACTTCATCGGATTGACTTCGAGATCGTCGGGCTTGGCGTTCTCGCCGATCAGCATGCCCTCATAGACCTTTTCCTGCGGCCTCACGAACAGCGTGCCACGTTCTTCCAACATGTTGAGGGCATAGCCCACCGCCTCGCCGGTGCCGTTGGAGATGAGAACACCATTGGGGCGGCCCTCGATCGGACCCTTGTAGGGCCCATACTTCTCGAACAGCCGGTTCATGATCCCGGTGCCGCGGGTGTCGGACAGGAACTCGCCGTGATAGCCGATCAGGCCCCGGCTCGGCGCCGAGAACGTGATGCGGGTCTTGCCGCCGCCCGAGGGACGCATGTCGGTCATCTCGCCCTTGCGGGTCGCCATCTTCTCGACGACCGTGCCGGCGTAGTCGTCGTCGACGTCGATCACGACGGTTTCGTACGGCTCGGTGCGCTTGCCCGCGTCATCTTCGCCGAACAGCACGCGCGGACGGCTGATGCCGAGCTCGAAGCCCTCGCGGCGCATTGTCTCGATCAGGACGCCGAGCTGCAGTTCGCCGCGACCGGCCACGTCGAAGCTGTCGCGGTCGGCGCTCTCGGTCACGCGGATGGCGACGTTCGATTCGGCTTCGCGCAGCAGGCGGTCGCGGATCATCCGGCTGGTGACCTTGGTGCCTTCGCGCCCGGCAAAGGGGCTGTCGTTTACTGCGAAGCGCATCGACAGCGTCGGCGGGTCGATCGGCTGGGCGTGGAGCGGCTCGGTAACCGTCGGATCGGCAATCGTGTTCGCCACGGTCGCGGTCGTCAGCCCGGCGATGGAGATGATGTCGCCCGCGCGCGCCTCGTCCACCGGCACACGCTCTAGCCCGCGGAAAGCCATGATCTTGGATGCGCGACCGGTTTCGATGATCTTGCCATCGTTGTCGAGCGCGTGGATCGGCGAGTTGACCTTGATCGTGCCCGACTGGACCTTGCCGGTCAGGATGCGGCCAAGGAAGTTGTCGCGGTCGAGCAGGGTGACGAGGAACTTGAACGGGCCGTCGAAGTCGGCTGCCGGCGGCGGCACATGCTCGACGATTTTGGCGAACAGCGGGGTCAGGTCGCCTTCGCGCGCATCCATGTCTTCGCTTGCGTAGCCGTTGCGGCCCGAAGCGTAGAGCACGGGGAAGTCGAGCTGCTCGTCGTTGGCGTCAAGGCTGACGAACAGGTCGAAAACCTCGTCCAGAACCTCCTGCGCACGGCCGTCGGCGCGGTCGATCTTGTTGACGACGACGATGGGCTTGAGGCCCAGAGCCAGCGCCTTGCCGGTGACGAACTTGGTCTGCGGCATCGCGCCTTCGCTGCTGTCGACCAGCAGGATCACGCCATCGACCATCGACAGGATGCGCTCCACCTCGCCGCCGAAGTCGGCGTGACCCGGGGTGTCGACGATGTTTATGTGCGTGGTGTTGCCGTGGTGATCGTCCCACTCGACGCTGGTGCACTTGGCCAGGATGGTGATCCCGCGCTCTTTTTCGAGATCGTTGGAGTCCATCGCGCGCTCTTCCACGCGCTGGTTGTCGCGGAACGTGCCGGACTGGCGAAAGAGCTGGTCGACGAGCGTGGTCTTGCCGTGGTCGACGTGGGCGATGATGGCGATGTTGCGCAGGGCGGCGGACATTGGGAACTACCTGTGATCTGGAGCGGGTCGGCGACGGCGCTACAGCGGGCGCGTCTCAAGTTGCGCGCCCCTAGCCGTTATTGTGCGTTGCGGCAAGGTTTCTGCGCGCACGCAGGTCTGCCGCTCGCCGGCTAGAGCTCGCGCAACGCCTGCGCGGGCCTGGCGCGCAGGAGGGGCAGCGAGCCCGCGAGAGCGAAGCCGAGGACGACCGCGATTCCCCCGCCCAGCACGGCAAGGATCCGGGGCCAGTCGGGCAACCAGTCGAATTCGAACAAGCGCTCGACGATCAGCCACGCCCCGGTGATGCCCAGCACCAGCGCCACCCCGCCGAGCAGGACGGCAAGCAGGCCATACTCGGCGAGTTGGAGGCCAAGAAGCTGCCTGCGGCTGGCGCCGAGGACGCGCAGGATCACGTTGTCGTAAAGCCGGCTGGCGCGGGCGGCGGCGAGCGCCCCGACCAGGACCGCGAGGCCGGCAAGAATCGCGACGCTGGCGGCTGTCAGGATCGCGCTGCCCATCTGCGACAGGATGTCGCGCGCCCGACCGACGACCGGGCCGACCTCGATCACGGAACTCGAAGGCAGCGCGCGGACGAGGCCCGAGAGCAGCGCGCGCTTGTCGGCGGGGCCATCGAGATTGATCGTGGCGGCGAGATTGTGCGGAGCGTCGGCGATGGCATTGGGGCTGAAGACAAGGACGTAGTTGAAGCCCATCGAATCCCAGTCGATCCGGCGGAACGAGGCGATCGTCGCGCTGCGCTCCACTCCCAGAAGCCCGATCGTCAGCCGCTCGCCCAGCTTGAGGTTCAGCGCCTCGGCCAGCTTCTCGTCGATCGAGACCAGCGGCGGCCCGCCATAGCCAGCGGGCCACCACTTCCCCGCGGTGACCACGTTGCCTTCGGGGATCGCGCTTGAATAGGTAAGCCCGCGCTCCCCGCGCAGCGGCCAGGCGTCGTCGGGAATGCTGGCCATGTCGGCCACGCGGATCATCCGGTCGGGCGGACCGTAGGCCAGGATCGCGCCGCGAAGCGCAGGCACGGTGCGGACCCGGGCGGCGGGGGCGGCGGCACGCACGATCCGGGTGAATTCGGCCGCGCTGGCCGGCGGCAGGTCGAGCACGAAGTAGTCGGGCGCGCGCTGCGGAACGCGCTGGGCGATGTTGGCGTCGAGGCTGGTCTGGACCCCGGCGAGGAGCACGAACGAGGCGAGCCCGAAGCCCAGCGCGGTCACCAGCGCGCCCGTCTGCGCGCCGGGACGGTGCAGGTTGGCAAGCGCCAGGCGCAAGAGCGGACGGCGCGGGCGAGGCAGTCGGGCCGCAAGCGCGCGCACTCCCGAGCCGAGCAGCGCCATCAGGCCGAACAGGACCGCCGCGCCGAGGAGGAAACCAGCGGCAAGAAGCGGCTGGGCCGCGCGGGCCAGCGCCAGCGCGGCGATGGCGGCGAGCCCGCCGCCCACCGGCAGCGCCAGCGCGCGCCATTGCCCGGCCAGCGGGCTGACCCGGGCGCGCATCAGCGCCATCGCCGGGACCGAGCGGGCGCGCAGCAGCGGCGGGGCGGCGAACACGGCGGCGATGAGCAGGCCATAGGCAGCGGCGGCGGCGAGCGCGGCCGGATCGAACACCAGCCCCGGCGCAACTGGCAGCAGCGTTCCGAGCGCCGCCCCGATCAGCGGAGTGACCGCCACTCCCGCCGCCAGCCCGGCGGCGATGGCCAGCAGCGCGGCAGCGCCGATCTCCAGCGCATAGATTCGGGCGATGTCCCGGCTGGTGGCGCCGAGGATCTTCAGGGTGGCAATGCTGGCGCGGCGGGCGGCGAGGTAGGACGACACCCCGTTGCCGATCCCGATCCCGGCGATGGCGAGCGCCGCCAGCGCCACCAGCTCGAGGAATTGTCCCATCCGGCTGACGAAGCGATCCAGACCCGGCGTCGCCTTCGATCGGTCGCGCAGCTCCCACCCGGCGTCGGGAAAGCCGCGCTTGAGCGTCTCTGCCGCTGCCGAAGCATCGGCGCCGGCGGGCAAGCGGATACGGTACTTGGCGCGGACCATTGCCCCAGGTTGCACCAATCCGCTGCGCGCCAGCGCCTCGCGGCTGACGATGACGACGGGTCCCAAGGTGAAGCCTTCGCCCAGCCGGTCCGGCTCGTCCGCGATGATCCCGGCGACTGTCAGGCCGGCCCCGCCCACCCGGAAGCGGTCGCCCACGCCAATGCCGAGGCGGTCGGCCACGCCCGGTGCGATCCATGCCGCCATGCCGCGCGGGGCCTGTCCGACCCGGCCCCCGGCAAGCTTCAACTGGCCGTAGAGCGGCCATGCCCCGTCGACCGACTTGAGCTCGACCGGCACCGCCAGCCCCGCGTCGCGCGCGGGCACCGCCATGGCCTGCAACCGCTGGCCGGCCGAAACCGTGCCCAGCGCGCGCATCGCGGCCAGCTCGTCTGGCGCCGCCTCGCGCGCATAGACGGCAACTTCGATATCCCCGCCGAGCAGGACCTGTCCGCGACTGGCCAGCTCCTTCGTGATCGCGCCGGTGAGAGTCCCGATCGCGGCCAGCGCCAGTGTGCCCAGGAACAGGCAGGCAAGCAGCAGGCGCAGCCCGGCGAACCGCGCGCGCAGATCGCGGCGCGCGATCGTCCAAGCGGTGGCCCAGCCCGGCGCTGTCATCGCGCGGCGACGGCCCCGCGCGTGTCCGACACGATCTGACCGTCGGCAAGAGTGATGGTCCGCTCGCACCGCGCGGCGAGCGCCGGGTCATGCGTGATCACGATCAGCGTCGCTCCGGTGCGCGCGGCGCGGTCGAACAGCAGGTCCATGATCGCGTGTCCCGTCGCCGTGTCGAGGTTTCCGGTCGGCTCGTCAGCGAACAGGATCGCCGGCTGCGTGACCGTTGCGCGGGCGATGGCGACGCGCTGCTGCTCGCCGCCGGAAAGCTGCGCGGGATAATGATCGAGCCGGTGGCCAAGCCCGACGGCTTCGAGCTCGCTCGCGCTGCGGGCCTCGGCATCGGCCACGCCGGCGAGTTCGAGCGGGGTGGCGACGTTTTCGCGCGCTGTCATCGTGGGCAAGAGGTGGAAGGCCTGCAGCACGATCCCGATCCGCGCCCGCCGCGCCAGCGCCAGCGCGTCCTCGTCCATCGCGGAGAAATCCTGCCCGGCAACCTTAAGTGCGCCCGCCGTGGCCCGCTCCAGACCGCTCAACACCGCCATGAGCGAGCTCTTGCCCGAGCCCGAGGGACCAAGCAGCGCCAGGGTTTCACCGGCGGCCACCCGAAGGTCGATTCCGCGAAGGACTTCGACCGCCGAGCCGCCGCTGCCGAGGCGCAGGACAAGGCCGCTGGCTTCGATGACGGGCGTGGCTGGAAGGGGGCGAGGGGCCGGCGAAGCCGCGGGGGAGCTTGTCACTGCGCCGCGATGGCATAGATTGGTTGCATGGAGCAACCCGTCACCCCTTCTTTGCCTCTTCGCGCCGCGCGCCGCCTGCGCCTTTCGGCGTTCCTCGCGCTTGCCGCGCTGGCCTCGTGCGGGGGACCGGAGCCGGGCGTCGCCCCCACTGCCGCCGCCCAGGCGAGCGCGCCCGCGATCCAGCGACCCGCCGGGCCCGAGCGGCTGGTCGTGGCGATCGGCGACAGCCTCTATGCGGGCTACGGGCTCAAGCCTGGCGAGGCTTATCCGGTAAAGCTGGAGAAGGCGCTGTGGGCCAAGGGGGTCAATGCCACGCTGGTCAACGCCGGGGTCTCGGGCGATACCACCGCGGCGGGTCGCCAGCGGCTCGGGTTCATTCTCGACAACCAGCCACGCAAGCCCGACCTCGTCATCCTGGGCTTCGGTGGCAACGACATGCTGCGCGCGCTACCGCCGGAGGAGGCGAAAGCCAATCTCGCGGCGATGCTGGCCGAACTGAAGCGGCGCGACATCCCGGTGCTGCTGACGGGGATGCTCGCCGCGCCTAACCTTGGGCCGGACTACGCGGCGAAGTTCAACGCGATGTACCCGGCATTGGCGAAGCAATACGGCGCTGCGCTGATCCCGTTCTTTCTCCAGCCGGTCCTTGGCCGCGCCGACCTGATCCAGGCGGATCACGTCCATCCCACCGCGCCTGGGATCGACCTCATCGTCGGCGCGACGGTCGACAAGGTGGCAAAGGAACTGGCGGCCTAGACCCGCTCGGCGGCGCCTTCGCTGACCTGCCACACCGCCGCTTCGTCGCGGATCGCGGCGAACGGGCCGAGTTCGGTCCCGGTCAGCCAGTATTGTCCCTCGCCCTCGCGCAGACGCGCGAACAGCGCTTCGCGCCGGGTTGGATCGAGGTGCGCCGCCACCTCGTCGAGCAGGAGGATGCGCGGGCGCGCGCGGTCGAGCAAACCGGCGTGCGCAAGGACGATGGCGATCAGCATCGCCTTCTGCTCTCCGGTCGAGCATTCGCCCGCCGGCTGGCCCTTGGCTGCGAGCACGACCGCCAGATCGTCGCGGTGCGGGCCGTCGAGGGTGCGCCCCGCCGCCCGGTCGCGCCGCCGGCCCTCGGCCAGCGCCGCCGCCATCGCCGCCGGTTCGCTCGGCAGGGCCGCGGCATAGGTCAGCGCGGGGCGGGCGAACGGCGCCTCCGGTAATGCCTTGAGCGCGGCATCGAGCGCATCGACCAGCCGGCGGCGGGCGGCCGCGACCGCGGCGCCGGTCTCGGCAAGCTGCGCCTCGATCGCGTCGAGCCAAGCGGGATCGGGTTCGGCCTCGCCCGAAAGCAGGCGATTGCGCTCGCGCAATGCGGCCTCATACCGGGCAGCGAGGCGGGCGTGGCCCGGTTCGACCGCGAGGACGAGGCGGTCCAGAAAGCGGCGGCGCGCGCCCGCGCTGTCCGCGAACAACCGGTCCATCGCCGGAGTCAGCCAGGTCAGGCTCGACCATTCGGCGAGGCGCGCCGCCGGGCTTTCCGCGCCGTTGACGTGAACCAGCCGCCGCGTGCCGCCGGGCGCGCTGGCGGTGCCAAGCGACACTGCGTCGGTCCCGCCGAGCCGGGCGCTCACCGCGAAACCGGCGCTGCCTTCGCGCACCATCTCGCCCAGTCCCGCCCGGCGCAACCCGCGCCCGGGCGCGAGCAGCGAGATGGCTTCGAGCACGTTGGTCTTGCCCGCGCCGTTGTCGCCGACCAGCAGGTTGAACGTCTTCGCGCCCTCGAGCAGCGTGGCCGGATGGTTGCGGAAGTTCTCGAGGAGGATGCGGTCGAGCGCCATGAACGGGTGCCGGGTTACAGGTTGGCCGGTCAGGAAAGAACCCCACAAACGGCCAAAGCGAAAAATCGGTGAATTTCACCAAACCGTGGCATTAACCCAGCGTTCATCGCGCCCGTCTCGACCGTGCGTTATTGCGAAATGGCGGAAATCTGGGATTGAGGGGCAATTGGCACGGCCCGTGCAATGCTTGGGACATCCGGCGGATAGGCCGTCCGGAACAAACATTGAGGGAATTTTATCATGACTGCCATCCGTTCGTTCGCCAACCAGATCGTCGCCGGCGCCGCCGCGCTCGCCCTGTCGGTCGTGCTCATCAGTGGCACCGTTTCCACCCCCGCGCCGTACAGCGTGCCCGTTTCGGAGATGATGGCGTGAACGACCTTCGCTTCGAAGACCAGCCCGTCCGCGAAGTCGGCCGGCGCCGCGGCTTCCATCTCGACAAGGCCAACGGCAAGCTGATGGGCGTGTGCTCGGGCATCGCCGATACGTTCGGATGGGACGTCACCCTGGTCCGCATCGCCTGGGTCGCGGGCACGCTGCTCGGCCTCGGCTCACTGATCATCATCTACCTCGCGATCGGCCTCCTGGCCGATTGAGGAAGACCTCCAGCCGGGAGGCCCCGTCGTTCAACCCGACGGGGCCGAACCCGCTTTCGCGAAAGGCGAGAAGTCGGTGCCGCGGTCGAACACGTCGACCCCCTCGCGCCGCTTGAGGAACCCCACCGCCGCATAGGTCACCGGGGTCAGCAAGGCCTCCCACGTCACCTTGATCACCCACTGGGTCACCGCGACCGTCGCCACCTGGCCCGGCGTCCAGCCGGCCGCGCCAAGAAACGCGAGCGGATAGAACAGCGCCGAATCGACTGCCTGGCCGAACACGGTGGAACCGATGGTGCGGGTCCACAGCGCCTTGCCCGCGGTCCAGATCTTCATCCGCGCAAGCACGTACGAATTGACGAACTCGCCGGCCCAGAACGCGGCGACCGAGGCCGCGGCGATCCGCCAGGTCTGCCCGAACACGGACTCGTAAGCCGCTTGGCCCGTCCACCCCGCGTCCGGCGGCAGCGCGACGACCACGGTCGCCATGAACACCATGAAGATGATCGCGAAGAATCCCGCCCAGATGCAGCGCCGCGCGTGGGCATAGCCATAGACCTCGGTCAGGATATCGCCGATCACGTAGGATACGGGGAAGAACAAGACGCCCGCCCCGAACGGCCACGGTCCGATCAGCGGCAGGTCGACGACCGCCCGCTTGCCCGCGCCGATGAGGTTGGAGAGTAGCAGGATCGTGACGAACGCGGTCATCACGTAGTCGAAATAGCGGAAGTTGCGCGGCGCCGCTGCATCGCCCTCGATCTGCCGCAGTCCCTGTGCGTCCATCATGCCCCGTCCCGTCGCTCGTGCCCCGCGTCGTGCTATCCCGATTTGCACGGGCCGCAAAGCATGCTTATGCGCATTCCCGCGCGCCCGTAGTTCAACTGGATAGAGCACGAGCCTTCTAAGCTTGGAGTTGCAGGTTCGAGTCCTGCCGGGCGCACCATGTAGTCCTGGTTCTCCGACATCACTTGGAGAGTTCGCGCGCGGAAGCGGGTGATCCGCCCGCTTCCGCGCCATTTGCAGGATCGTCAGTCGCGAAGTGTATGTAGAGACGCCCGTCTCCCCGGGCCTGGACGGCCTCAATCGTGCGCCAGTCTCAGGCGCGGATGATGCACATCCATGCCGGTTTGACGGGCTTTAGGTGAACCCCAGGAGCTCGTGCTGCTCCCGCCATACGAGCGGAAGCGGGGTGTTGAGCAACATTGTATTTGAAAGCCCGATCGGCTCACGTCCTTCAAGGATCGCCAGCACAATCTCGGGAGAGAGGCACGCGAGCCGAAGTAGTTCCTTAAGACGGACGCGGCATCGCCCGGCGCTGCGTGCGACCCCGGAAAGCGTCAAGCCGGGGTTCGCGAGGACAAGCTGCCGCGCTTCATGGACATCCGCCATAAGGCGGACGAGTGCTGGAGAGGGCGGGCGGTTATCGCCCGTATCTGGCCCTGAAACGACAAGCCGCAACTGCCGCCCATGCCACACCCTGGCGGCTGTGCTACGCAGGACGATCGGTTCAAAAGAGGCGTCACCCGAAAGTGATTGGCCGGCCATTTTGAGTACTGCCTTGCGCTCAATCGTGATCTCGACATCTTCAGTGTTGAGCTGAACGCGCTCGATCAACTTTGAAAGTTCGCGCAGACGCAATTGAGGCGGACCTTCGCTCAAAGTCTGGGCGCTGGCCTCGCCGGATCGAAGTAGTTGGTCTGTGGCCTGCGCGTCGAAGGCGGCCGTTCGGACGGCGTCCAGCAACTCCTGTCTGTCGCGCAGAAAACGAGTGAGACGTTCGCACACGATGTTTTCAACATCGTGCGCCGATACGCGCCAAGCTCGCGCACCATCACCAAGGTCTGGTCGCGTGATGTAATACCGGTAGCGCACGCGCTGCTTCACCGCATGGCTGGGCGTCATCGGGCGGCCTTCGCCATCGAACAGTAGCCCTACGAGAAGGCTCGGCGCCTTCGCCTTCATCCGGCGGGAATGCCCTTGGGTGCGCTCGGCAAGTGCTTGTTGCACCTTGTCCCAAAGTTGCTTCGATACGATCGCGACGTGCTCGCCAGGATGCGCCTCACTCTTGTGTATGATCATCCCGCGATAGACCGGGTTGGTAAGCAGGCGGTAGAGCATGCCGCGACTATAGAGGACCCCTCCGCTCTGCTTGCCCTCCGCGCTGATCTTGATCTCGGTACGATAGCCCGATCGAGAAAGGTCATCGACCAGTTCTACCACCGAACCGAGTTCGACGTAGCGCTGCATGATGTGTCGAACCACTTCCGCCTGCGGTTCATTCACGATGAGTTTGCGGTCCTTGACGAGATACCCAACCGGAACGGTGCCGCCCATCCACATCCCGCGGCGCTTGGATGCTGCGATCTTGTCGCGGATGCGCTCGCCCGTCACCTCGCGCTCGAACTGGGCAAAGGACAGCAACATGTTGAGCGTGAGCCGGCCCATCGAAGTCGTCGTATTGAACGACTGCGTAATCGACACGAAGCTTGAATTGGCTGCATCGAGCACTTCCACGATCTTCGAGAAGTCGCCGAGTGAGCGGGTCAGACGATCGAGCTTGTAGACGAGGATCACGTCGATCTTTCCCGCAGCAACATCGGCCAGCAACCGCGTCAGGCCTGGCCGCTTCATGCTTCCGCCCGAGAAGCCGCCATCATCGTAGCGTTCGGTCACGAGCTGCCAGCCCTCATGGCGTTGGCTGAGGGCATATGCGCAACATGCCTCGTACTGCGCATCGAGGCTGTTGAACTCCTGCTCGAGTCCATCTTCGGTGCTCTTCCTCGTATAAACCGCGCAGCGCGACAGCTTCTCAGGCACGGCGGTTGAGACCAAAGAAGCGCGGCCCCGACCAATGCGCGCCGGTCACTTCACGCGCGATCTCGCTCAGCGAACGCCAAGCTCTTTCCTGCCACCAGAAGCCATCGGGCCGAACCTCGACCGCGATGGTTTGACCATTCCACTCACGGATAAGGCGTGCGCCCGCCGTGAGTGGAACTGAGCGGCGCGTACCCCTCAACCTGCGGGCACGGCCAGCACGCTCCAGCTCCCGCACGACGGTTGCCGAGAGGCTCCCGTGCCGGCGCTCTTGCAAGCGTTGCGCAAGCAGGCGTCGGAGGAGGGGCTCGGGAAGGGCGGGTGTCGGCGGCCCTTCCGTCTCGACCCAATGCTTCCTTAATTGATCACATGACATTGTGATAAGCGCCACCAAGTCAGCCTCGAGAGTGCCTTGGCTGCGTCCCATCAGCCGGCCTCCACGATCCGGTAACAGGTCGCATCGCCGCGCTTGTCCTTGGCCAAAACATGGCCTTTCTTCTTCAATCCCGTCAGCGCGGCGCGGGTGGTGTGTGGCAGCCAGCCGGTGGCTTCGACCAGCTCGGCAAGCGTTGCGCCTTCACTTCGACGGAGCAGCTCGATGACGAGGCTCTGCTTGCTGGTGGGCTTGGGGACGGTCGCTGGCGCAGCGCTAGCCGCGACTGCCGGAGTGTCGCCGACTGGCGATGCAGGGCGTGCCATGCGGTTGTACTTAGCCATGGGTAGTTCTCCTGATCGAAGCAGTACAGCGCTGCTCCCACCACCCAGCGCCCCGCCAGTCGCGCTGGGCGGGGCGGCAGCCGGCTTGGCCGGCTCTCCTCACACCCACACCAATGCTTCGTTCGAACACGAAGTCGAATGGAAAGTTCTGCGGCGCAAGATTTTCAGTGATGTGCCTGGCTGACCAGGCCGAGTAATCAAAAGACAGCGCGACCTATCTTTGCATGCCGAAGGTCAAGCGGGTCTTGACCCGATCACCATTAAACCTAGAGCGAGCCGTCGCACGAATAAGGAGAACAATCTTGGCCGATCTTGAAGCCGAAACCAGCAGCGTCGAGCTTGCCACTGAACTGACGATTGCCTGGCTTTCCAATCCCAACACCCGGGTTGATGCCAGCGACATTGGGAGTGTCCTGCAGCAGATGCACAATGCCGTCATATCGCTCAACAACAGCGGTAACGTCGAAGATGAACCCCAGCAGGTCAATTACGAGCCGGCTGTTACGGTGCGCAAGTCGCTTGCCTCCAAGGACTTCATCATCTCGCTGATCGATGGGAAGCCTTACCGCACGCTCAAGCGCCACCTTTCGCGTCATGGCCTGACGCCTGACGATTACCGAGCACGCTTCGGCCTGAAGTCCGATTATCCGATGGTGGCCGAAAGCTACTCGCAGGTTCGCCGCGACATGGCCCGGAAGATTGGCCTAGGCCGCAAGGTTGGGACAAAGGTCGCCGCCAAGACAACCGCTACCGCGCCGGCCAAGCGGGCTCGCAAGACCAAGGATGCGGATGGGCCGGCGGCCTGACGCCATCCACTATAACGAAGAGCGGACCGGCTGGCTCAGAATCCAGCCGGTCCGCTTTGCGCCCCAATTGGGGCCATTCCCGAGGGTGAGTTGTTAACCCAAAAGCTGCCGTGAGAGGGCGTATCAGCTTTCCTATTCCAGCGTCGCCTGAAGGTGTTGCGAAGCTGGAAGTCGAAGATACCAACGACCGCCCCGGCGTGTCACAGTCCCAGCGCTTTGGAGGGCGGTCATTTCACGTTGCACGGCCTGACGAGTTGCATCCAGGTGTTGCGCAATGTCGGTGTTTGATAACGGCAGGCTGAAGCTGACCTTCCCGCTCGGCTCCTGCTCGCCACAATATTTCGCCAGGTTCTCCAACACGATCAGTATACGTTCGCGCAAGCGGTAAGCTGCGGCTTGTTCACGGGTCTGGAACAGGCTGGTGATAGTGCGGGCGAACTTGCGGCATAGCGCTTCAGGTATCTCCGGATGCGCGCGATAGAGGCGCCAGAAATCTTCGCGCGCTAGCCTGAGCACAGAGGTTGCGACGAGCGCGATAGTGGTGTGCTTGTGACCGCTGCGTCTGGCCACGATCGAAGTCTCGGCAAAAGTGTTGCCGCTTCGGTACAGGCCGATGAGCATGGGCCGGCCATCAGGGTGCAGCCCCATCAATTTGATGAAACCGCTCTGCACCTGATAGCAAGCGTCGGGCACGTCTCCCGCGGCCTTGAGACCGTCCCCGGCTTCGAGCGATCTGACCGTCATTGCAGACAGGATTTCGCTGCGGACTGGCGCCGGCAGCTCGGCGATCCAGTTTTCTGAGCTGAGCAGGCCGGTCATGTCTGGGTCGCTCTCCTTCGCGCCATCTTGCGCCAGGCCTGCGCCAAAAAAAAGCGACCCCTGCAACTTTGGTTGCACCCCGATCCGCACACGGCTGCGCAACACCGGCTCACGCGCTCGTCGCACCGTGCCGGTTGGCAAGGTGAGCCGGTTCGCGGAGAACAGATCACGGGAGAGGAATGATGCTGACCCTTCGCCAGGCCATGTGGGCTTCGACGGCCATCGTGTGCACGATGACCACGCCGGCCATCGCCCAGGACAGTGGCGCGGCAGCGTCCACTTCCGATGAGGCAACCCCGAGCGCCACCTCTGGCGATGAAGGACAGATCGCCGAAATCACTGTTACCGCCCGCCGGCGCGAGGAATCGCTCCAGAATACGCCGGTGACGGTGACCGCTTTCACCGCGGAGGAACTGCAGGCGAGGGGAATCAACGACGTTTCGAGGTTGATTCAGGCCACGCCGGGCGTGAACTTCGACGTCTTCCCCAAGACCGCACCGCGTCCGTTCTTCCGCGGGATCGGAAGCTCGAATCAAGGCGCGGGCGGCGATCCGTCGTCGGTTGCGTTTCTCGACGGGGTGTACCTGGCGCGGGCCGGCATGCTCGGGATCGATTTCTATGACATGCAGCGGATCGAGGTCCTCAAGGGCCCGCAAGGCACGCTCTTCGGCAAGAACGTCGTCGGCGGCGCGATCAACTTCATCACCAACAAGCCTGTCGCGGAGAACGAAGCCAGCGCCCAACTTACCGTGGGGCAATACCAGCAGCTGAACGGCAATCTGATGGTCAACGTCCGGCTGAGCGATACCATCGCGGTGCGAACCGTGCTCGGCGCGATCAGCAACGACGGCTTTCGCCATACGGTTGATGGCCGCTCGCTGGACGACGAGAACAAGAAATCCGCGCGGATCCAGGCGGCATTTGGCGTTACCACCGACACATCGCTGCTTCTCTCGGCCGACATCGCGAGCCAGGACGTCGCCCAGGGCGCGCGTTACAATGTCGAGGTCCTCCCCTTTCACGCCACGGGCAGCAAGAAGGGCTACGACGACTTCGACAAGCCCCGGATATCCAACCCCGATCAGCCCGGCGGTACCGATGTGACCACGGGAGGACTTCGCGCGGAATTCGTGACCGAAAAGCTGGGGTTCGCGACTTTGACCGCGACGGCGGCATGGAGGACGCTCAAGTTCGACAACAGCGAGGATTTCGACGGCACGACCGCTGCGCAAAACGCAGCGAACGGCATCCCGGTGTCCGGTATACGCGTCATCCAGAACGAGCGGGCGGATTCGTATTCGGCCGAAACCCGCCTGAATTCCAACTCTGGCGGGCCGCTGTCGTGGGTGGCCGGCCTCTACTGGAACCATGACAACATCGAGCGGGTGCGGGAGTCCCTGACTTCCGTCACGCCGACCACGATCAATCAATTCACCGGCCACTCCAGGAACCGCAGCTACGCCGCCTACGGCGAACTGCAGTACAATTTCGACAACGGCTTCGGGGTTTTCGGCGGCGCGCGGTATACCGACGAGCGCAAGGAATACGAATCCACCCGCCTGACCGGTCCCCGCGCCTCGCCGGTCGTGAATTACACCACCGTGGGCGCGCCTGGCATTGCCCGGGCCAAACTGGCGACCTATCGCATCGGCGCGCAGTGGCGCGCAAACGACAACCTGTTCGCGTTCGCATCGGTCTCGACCGGCTTCAAGTCGGGCGCCTTCCCCGAGACGCCGGCGAGCGCGATCCTGGCTCGCACCCCGACCGCTCCGGAAAAGGTCACCAGCTACGAAGCGGGGCTGAAGACCGACTGGCTCGATCGCCGCTTGCGCTTCAACGTGACCGGGTTCATCGCCAAGTATCGCAATTTCCAGACCATCCAGGCCATCCCTGATGCGACACTGGGACCGGGCGGAACGAGCATTTCGATCGACACGGGCGATGCCACTATCAAGGGGATCGAGACCGAGCTTATGTTCGTCCCCGTCAAGTGGTTCGACCTAACCGCGCGGTACGCCTATCTCGACGCGACGTTTGACCAACTCACCCAGACTACCGCTATCCTTGCGGACGGCTCGCCGGTGCGGCGCGACCTGTCGGGTAATCGGCTGAGCAGGACGCCCAAGCATGCCCTCAACGCCGAAGCCGGCTTTAGCACGCCCAATGCGAGCTGGGGCTGGCTTCGTGCTGCCGTCGGCGTCGATCATCAAAGCGAGATCTTCGACGACAACGACAACGATTTTGTCGAGTACCGCCGCCCCCGCACGCTGTGGGATGCGAGCTTGACGTATCACATCACCGACGACTTTTCCGCCCAAGCCTGGGTCCACAATCTGACCGATAAGGAATATCGTGTTCACCAGGCTGACACCGCGGGTGGGCTGTTCGTGCTGTACGGCGCGCCGCGCCAGTATGGCCTGACGTTCAACGCCCGGTTCTGACCGGCCGTCTGGAGCTGAACCAATGTTGATGTGGCTCGGCTTCTTCATGATCGCGGTCTTCATGGCCGCGATCATGACCCAGCGCCTTTCGGCATTGGTCGCTCTCATTCTCGTCCCGGTAATATTCGCTGTCGCACTGGGTTTTGGTCCCCAGCTCGGCGCGATGGTGGGGGAGGGTCTTCTGCAGGTGGCGCCGACTGCTGCGCTCATCCTGTTCGCGGTTCTTTTCTTCTCCATCATGATGGACGGGGGGTTGTTCGAGCCGCTCGTGCGCCGGATTGTTGGGTTGGTCGGAGACGATCCAGTCCGCGTCGTGATCGGATCTGCAGTCATGGCGGCGATTGTTTCGCTGGACGGTGACGGCGCAACAACTGTGCTCATTGTCATCGGCGCATTCCTCCCGGTTTATCGGCGTCTGCGAATGAATCCGATGGTGCTGGGTGTCGTGCTTGGGTCCGCCAACACGGTCATGAACATCATGCCATGGGGCGGGCCGACCGCTCGTGCGGCCGCGGCGACCAAAGCGGACATCGACGCAGTCTTCTTGCCGTTGGTCCCGACAATCGCCGCGGGAATACTAGGCACCGTCGCGATCGCCTGGTGGTTGGGTCGTTCGGAGCGAGCTCGCCTCGCGCGAGGAGATGACAGCCATCGGTGGAGCGATGGCCCGACTGGCATCGCAGAAATCCTCGAATTGCCTGTTGCAGGCTCACGGCTGAGGTTTTGGGCGAACCTCGCCCTGACACTCATCGTCCTCGCAATGGCAGTCTTTCATATCGCACCGCTGCAATTGGTATTCATGGCTGCGCTTGCCGTGGGACTTCTGATTAATTTTCCAAAGCCGGCCGATCAGCGAAAGCGGCTCGCTGAACATGCTGAGAACGCGCTACCGATCGTGCTCCTGATCTTCGCTGCCGGGGTATTCACCGGGGTGCTCAACGGGACCGGCATGGTCCAGTCGATGGCCAATGGTCTCACCCGGCTGATCCCGGACGGTGCAGAAGGATTGATGGGGCCATTGACCGGCGTGCTAGCCGTCCCGCTGACCTTTGTCCTTTCCAACGACGCGTACTATTTCGGCGTCCTGCCGGTCCTCGCGCAAACCGCAGTTGCGAACGGCGTTTCGCCACTCGAGATCGCGCGCGCTTCGTTGCTAGCCCAACCTACTCACGCACTAAGTCCCCTGGTGCCGGCGCTGTACCTCGCCACTGGGCTGCTCGGCGTGGAGGTCGGCGCGTACCAGCGCTTCGCGCTGAAGTGGGCCCTGCTGCTTGTCGCTCTCCTTGTCGCCACCGCCACCCTTACCGGTGCGATCATCTGATTTGAGGAATGAAATGACCCAACCCAATGTTTCCGAGGCGGTTGTCGTGCTAGTGCCAAGCGGTGCGCTGGGGGCCGGAGTGATCGAGGAGGAGCTCGCGTACGGTATCGCGCAAGGGGCGCAGGTCATCGCGTCCGATGCCGGGTCTACCGACAGCGGCGCGGCCTACCTGGCCCTCGGGAAAGCGAAGTACAATCGCGGGGCGGTAAGGCGCGATCTCAAGCTTATCGTGGAAGCGGCCTGGCCCAAGCGGCTGCCGGTCCTGATCGGAACCAGCGGTCAGGCGGGCGGCGACGAAAACCTCGCATGGACGCGGGATATCCTGCTAGAGATCGTCGAGGAACTTGGCATCTCCCCCCGGATCGCACTCCTTCATTCCGAGCTCGGCAAAGACAAGCTCAAGACCTTGAACAAGGCAGGCCGGGTCCGACCTCTGCCCCCGCTGGGTCCTCTCGAGGAAACGACGATCGACGCTTGCGACCACATCGTCGCCGCCTTGGGCGTCGAGCCGTTTATCGATGCGCTGAGTGGGGGCGCCGATATCATTCTGGCCGGGCGAACAACTGACACGGCCGTGCTGGCTTCGTTTCCGCTTTTCAAAGGGGCGGGAGCAGGCGCGGCCTGGCATGCCGGCAAGGTCGGTGAATGCGGCGCGGTCTGCACAATCCGGGAAGACCCGGGGGCAGGCGTACTGCTCCGCGTCGGGCAGGACAGTTTCACCATCGAACCGCTTAGCAAGACCAATCGCTGCACCACGCGCAGCGTGTCGGCGCATATGCTCTACGAAAATGGGAACCCGTTTCACCTCGTCGAGCCGGGCGGCATCCTCGATGTGACGGAGGCTCGCTACGACCAGATCGACGATAGGTCCGTCCACGTCTCGGGTTCGATCTGGAGGGAGCAGCCTTACACTCTGAAGCTCGAGGGGGCAGCCGCGCGGCAATACCAGACGATCATGCTGGTCGGCATCCAGGACCCCATCGTTCTTGCCGATCTACCGACCTTTGAGACACGCATGCAGGCGATGCTCACCGAGCGTGTCCATAAGACGATGGGCAATGAAGTAGGGGATTTCGATATCTCTTTGCGGATCTATGGCTGGAATGCGGTGTCGGGCGAAGACGTGCCGCGAGACGCTCCGCCGCCGCGCGAGGTCGGCGTTTTGTTCGTCGCAACCGCAGAAACTCAAGACACTGCCACCCAGATTGCGAAAGCCTGCAACCCTCTGTTTTTCCACATGTCCATGCCCGAGCATGAGGAAATGCCTAGCTACGCTTTTCCGTTCTCGCCCGCCTACATTCCGCGGGGGCCGGTCTACGAATTCCTGCTCAATCACGTGGTTGAGCTCGACGATCCCTCTGAACTTGTCCGCATCGAGTGGCTCAAGGTCGAGCATGCGAAGGAAGCTGTAAATGCCCAAAGTTCGTGATGTATGTGATGAAGTGCGTTCCAAGAACGCCGGGCCATTTTGGGTGACTATCGATTTATTTTTCAAAACCCCTGACGACTTTTCTCGCTATGCTAATTCAGCGGAATTGGACTCTTCGAAATTCGCGAAAATATTCGGCGTGAGCAAAGATCTCGTGAAGCATTTTCCTGTCGATTCACTAAATGTGTTGAAGGTCACCTATGCTAGGCCAAGGCCCCAGGGCGGTATGATCGAACGCGACATGCATGCCGGGCAGCAGTTCGTTAAACTCCTCGACCTTGATCTATGATCGAGGTCCCGGGCGGGCAAAGGACGAGCAGCTAAGCGTTCTTAACCTGCAAAAGCCGCCAGTCGGCGAACGGCCCAGAAGCGGCTGGGCTGTTGAGCGCCCAAAGACGGTCGCGAAGCTCGCGCTTTGCCCTACTCAATAGCTGACATTAGCAGTGTCATTCTAGCTCGCTGACGGGGATTGTTAGCCTCAGTTATTTGGGCGGGGGGAAGTGATGGGGGCCTGCGAAAATCGCTGACGATATTCGCCAGGGGAAAGACCCAGGATCCGTCTGAACACCTTTCGAAAGGCGCTTGGGTCGGAGTATCCCACGTCCCATGCAATTCGGTCGACCGCCGCAGAGGTATCTAGAAGCAATGCCTTGGCCCGCGCGACGCGAAGGCGTTGCCAATATTCGGTGGTCGTATAGCCCGTGGCCTTCTGGAAGCGGCGCAGGAAGGTCCTTTCCTCGAGCCCCGCGCGTTCCGCTAGTGCCGCCACGTCGACTTGCTTGCCGTCAGTTTCTTCGAACCAGCGTTGAACTCGCAAGATCGCTTCATCCCTGTGGTCCAGGCGCGGGGCAAAGCCGCTGTAGTAGCTCTGCTGCCGGCCAGGGGGGTCCAGAAGGAACGAGCGGGCAACCTGCATCATCACCTTATGGCCCACAAACCGGGAGATCAGGGTCAGGGCTAGGTCAGTCCAGCTCATCGGTCCGCCAGCGGTGATGATGTCGCCGTCGTCGACGATCAACCGGTCCGTGTCGATGCGCGCCATTGGGAAGGTCGCGCGGAAGCGGTCCTCGTAGGTCCAGTGCGTGGTAACGGGACGCCCTACGAAGACGCCGGCCTCGCCGAGGACGAAGGCGCCTGTGCAGACCGATGCCAAGACCATGCCGTCGCGGTGACGTGACGATAGCCACTCGGTCGTGACCGGGTCCGCCGTCTCGGGCGGGCCAAGAAGCGCGGGCGGCAGCACACACACGCTCGGCCCCTGCTCAGTTTCAGCAGAGCAAAAAACCCGTTCGACTGCGCCTGTCGTTTCCGATGCCTGCCAATGGCTGACAACAATCCGTCGCACGTTATTCGTATTGGCATGCGCGAACATGTTGGCCGTTAGCAACAGGTCGGTCAGCCCCAGCACCGCCGCCTGCTGCGCGCCGGGATAGAGGAGTATCCCGATTTCGTGAAACCGTGCATCACTCATGTGCCGCGTAGCTTAGGCGCCCGAGTGCGCAAATCGAGCTTAGAGTTGCTTCGATACGCCCAGGAGTTGAGCTACTTCGGTTGCCGCTCTCTCGCCTGCCTGCAGCGCACCCTCCACGTATCCCGGCCAGAAGGTTGCTGTCTCGGTGCCGGCCCAATGAATGCGGCCGACCGGCTCACGCAGAGCACGCCCGAAAGTCGTCCAGACACCCGGTGGCATCACCCCGGCATAGCACCCGCGCGAATACTCCTCGTTCATCCACGACAACTCGATGTAGTCGCGAACATCGCGCGCCGCTTGGCCGAAGCACCCAGCCACCGTTTCGACCGCTGCGCCGCGCCGTTCGCCTTCGCTCCGGTCGATCCAGCGGCGGGCCGCCGAACCTTCGGTAAACCCGACGAGGATGCCGCACGAGGCGTCCTCGGGCGAGTTATCGAACATCAACTGCGGCACGTCCTGGTCGGTCAAGGCAAAGCCCGACAGACCTTCGTCGCGCCAAAACGGTCGGTCGTAGATCAGCATCATCTTGATCGCGGTACCCATCGGCATCCGCTGCGTGAGCGCGTCGCGCAACGCGGGCATAGGCGGGGAGTGCTCGATCCGCCCCGCAATTGTCGGGGATGTTGCCACGATCACACGCTGCGCCCTGATCACCGCGTCCTTGCACTCAATGCTCACCCCCGAGGTGTCCTGCACGATGCGGCGCACGGGACGGCCGAGCAGAATACGGTCCCCCAATTCGCGCGCCAGTCCGAGGGAGAGTTCCTGCATGCCCGTGGTGAATCGACTGTCTTGGCCGCCGCCCCTAGTCTTTGTGAGCACATCGAAGCCCCCAGCAGCCCCGAAATAGAATGCGACGTGAAGCATGGAAAGTTCGCACGCATCCACCGAAAATACGGCCGGCGCGATCATCTTCATGCGAAGGCGGCCACCTACAGTCGTCAGTGTTCGGTCGGTCCACTCCGAGAAGGTCATCATGTCGAGTTCGCCAGCATCTGGATGCGTCCACGGCGCTTCCAGATCGATCGTGGCGGCGAGCTTTTCCAACGCGGTCTGGCCTTGCCAGAAATCATCGTGGACATCCGCAGCTTCGTTGATTTGGCCCTCAGCAAGCCGCTGGACCGCGTTATCGACTAGCAAGCTGTGGTGGCCGTCCTCGAATGTCTGGAAGGTATGAAGGCCCAGCTTCGCGGCCAGCGCGAGGACCCGCTCCTGAGTCGGCGCGACCCATTGCCCGCCGAGATCTATCGTTACCCCGTTTTCCAGGCGCTTGCTCAGAGTCCGTCCACCGACACGATCGCGCGCCTCGATCACCAGTACGTCGGCTCCAGCCTTCACGAGGTCCCGCGCCGCCGCCAGCCCTGAAGCGCCGGCGCCAACGACTGCGACGTCGCATGTGAGGATCTGCGACCCGTCGGTCGTGATAGTTGTCGTTCCCTCGTCCATCTTTCGCACCCTTCATGTCAGGTAATCTACCGCATCGTCGTGACGACGCGGACGGCAAAGCGGGTTTTGCGACCCCAACATCTCGAGCCCCATGACCATCCCCAGACGGTGCTGCGAACTGGTCCCTGGTCGCTGGCCATCAAGTCATGTGAGACCTTTCGAGTCGGGCTTCCGGGCCACTGTGTCGATGATCAACAGTGTGGAGGTCGCTGTGGCGCAGAGACGTCCGGCACCATCGTGCAACTCGGCCTCGGCAAAGCTGACACGGCGACCGCGCATAAGGACTCGGCCCGTTGCTCTCAGCACACCGCTCTCGTCGGTCAGCGCGCGCAAATACGAGATTTTGAGCTCGAGCGTGGTGAAAGACAGACCTGCTGTCAGCGTTGAGTGCACAGCGGTACCGCAGGCGCTGTCGAGAAGCGTCGCGACATACCCGCCATGCACGCTATTGAGCACGTTATAGGCTCCGCGAGTCGGCTCTCCTTCGAGTACTGTGCGACCCTCTTCGGCTTCTACGAGCGCGAAACCGAGTGTCTCCCCGATGGGAATTGCAGCCATACCTTCTGCGACCATTCGACGGACGCGACCAAGGCCGATCGGCACTGTGTCGGTTGGTTTGTGCAACTGCTTTCCCGGTACATTCACGCTCGTTCACCCGTCAGCATTGGATGTCTCAGATGCCAATGTGTACGCGCCTGGTAAGCGTGGGCGATCTTGATCAACATGGCTTCGGACATCCGTGGCCCAGCGATCTGCATGCTGAGCGGCATGCCGCTCGTGTCGACGCCGTTCGGCAGCGTCACGGTGGGTGAACCGGAAAAATCGAACGGCGCGGTGAAGCGGAGCAGCTCCCCAGTCCAAGCCATGTCCGGCACGCGTTGTGCGAGCTCCTCGAGCGTCGGGATCCGCATCGGCATCGTTGGGATCAGCATTGCGTCCACGTGATCAAACATGGCCTTTAGCGCCGAAGAGAACTCGTATCGCCGCTGAAAGCCGCGCGCGATTGTAATGGGCGATGTCTCGGCAGCTCCCTCCAGCAGGAAGCGGAGCGCGCGACCGAAATCGTCCGGGCGTTCCGCGAAGCGATCGTGATGGACGAGTGCCGCCTCTGCGCCGCACAGTTCCGTCCACGACGCTGCTAGATCAGCACTGGGTGGCACGGTCACGCCGACGAATTGCGCACCGAGATCCTGAAATACTTCAATCGCCGCTTCCAAGGCCGCCGCGACCTCCGGATCGGCGGTGGCGAACGCATAATCGCGATCAATGCCAATCCTGACGCCGTCGAGGTTGTCGACGCAGCTCGCGAGGTAATCTGGCACTGGCGCGGTAAGTGAAGTAGGATCCTCAGGGTCGAAACCGGCAATCACGCCTAGCATTGCTGCACAGTCTATTACCGATCGAGCCATGGGCCCGATGTGATCCAGAGTTTCAGCCAGGGCGAAGGTGCCGCGCCGGCTCACGCGTCCCCAGGTGGGCTTGATGCCGCTCAGGTTATTCGCGGCGCAAGGGAAGCGGATCGAACCACCGGTATCGCTGCCGATCGCTCCGAAACATAGGCCCGCTGCCGTCGCCACCCCGCTCCCGGACGACGAGACGCCTGTCCAGTAGTCCTGGTTCCAAGGGTTCACCGGCGCGGGAATGTCGGGATGATGAAGGCTGAACGCGCCTTCGGTCATCGCCAATTTGCCGAGGATTATCGCGCCGGCTTCCTCAAGCCTGTCCACCACTGCGGCGTTGCGCGGTGCCATAAAACCGGCGTACGCGACTGTTCCTGCAGCCGTGGGCGCGAACGTCGTGTTACACAGGTCCTTGACCGCAACCGGGACCCCATGGAGGGGCCCCCGGTAGAGACCCCGAGCCCGCTCGCGGTCGCACCGCTTGGCCTGTTCGATCGCCCGTTCGGCACATACATGGACGTAGCTCCGCGTATGTCGGTCCAGCAGGTCGATTCTATCGAGCATGAGCCCAGTAAGCTCGACCGAGCTGATTGCTCCTGACCGTAGTGCGCTCGCGGCATCGTCGATCCCAGCGAACGCTTTCACTGTATCGGCTTTTGCTCTGCTCATGCGATCGCGATCGGCTCTCGCCGCGCTACGAAGTCGTGAGGCGGGGGATTGTCGATGATGTTCTTAAGTCTGTCGGCGAGCTCTTCCCGAGTGATCAGGTTGCGGTCCGTGACCATGTGCTCAAGCGCTTCCAGCCAGACCTGATAGTATGGCACGTCTGCTTTCTCGGCGAGACACTTGGAAAAAGTTTCGACCCACTGCTTCCAGGTGAATAGACCGCTCTCGCTAAGTCGAACCGTGAGCGCGAAAACACTCGCTTCCCATGGGGCGGCGAAATGGAGGTCATCGGCAGCTGGGTGCTGCAACGGGATACGTGTTCGATCGTCTGTCATGACGGCTGCCCAGCCTTCTCGAGATATGGCTCCCACAATTCGAGTTGCACCGTGTCTCGCGGGTTACGAGCGTCCGGCCCCCACAGTGCTTCTGCAGTGAACGACACGCTGTACATATGGCGCGGGTCGGGCCCGAGGCCGTGCGCATGGCTGTCGGGAAACACAAAGGCTCCCCGGTGCGCGACGATGCACCCGACCTGGCCGCGCACGTACCACGGCAGGCGGGTGTGGCCTGCGGGGTGTATGTTACGGGCGCGGATCTGGGCGCCCACGGCAAACGCGGGAGCGGCATCCAACTCCATGCGCGCGGGCGATCCGCCAAACACCATCGCCTCGACAAGATGAGATGGAAAGCAGGTGACCGGTGAAGTGGCGATTGCCTCGTCCAGCAGGCCGGCAGTGCGGCACCCGTCTTCCACCGCAACCAACCAATGCTCGAAATACGACGTTGCCAGATAGTCAGCCGCCGGCATGCGCTCGATCGCGTGCCGGAACTGATCGATGTTCATGTATCCGCCGCCCGCCATCGCGATGTGCATGGCGAAGACGCGCCGTTCCCAATCTTCATGGAAGACCGGCTCCGCGGGCTCAAACGATATGGGCCCCATTCCATCGCGCCCGCCGAGATCGTGCACGCCGTTCATGATTGCGCTTCCGCGGGTGATTTGGGCAGGCCCACCCCTATCATGGAATTGCGGGTGACCAGTTCGGCCAGCTGATCTTCGCTCAATCCCTCGGTGCCTTCAGGCCGGCGGGGCAGGACGAGATAACGCAACTCTGCATTACTGTCCCAAACGCGCACTTCGGTTTCAGCGGGAATCGAGACGCCGAACTCCTCAAGAACGCCCCGGGGATCCTTGACCGCACGCGACCGGTACGGCGGGGACTTGTACCAAGACGGCGGCAACCCAAGCGTAGGCCAAGGATAGCAGGAACATAGCGTGCACACGACCATGTTGTGGACGTCCGCAGTGTTCTCAACGACTATGGTTTCCTCGCCTTGCATTCCCGTAAACCCGAGTTCCGCGAGCGCCGCGGGTGAATTGGCAAGCAGTCGTGCGCGATAGTCGGGGTCCGCCCACGCTTTAGCGACCACTTTCGCACCGTTACGGGGGCCGATGCGGTTCTCGTAGAGGTCGATCAGCTTCTCCATGGCTGCCGGATCGAGAAGTCCCTTTTCCACGAGGAGCTGCTCAATGGCTTTTACCCGCAGCGTCACATCCTCAGCGGATCCATGGTCATGCCCATGCTCATGTCTGTGCTCGTGCTCATGATCGTGGGTATGGCCTGGCATCGCGGTACCTCGTCCGTTCAATGGGGCTAGAACTTGCGACCCACGGTTATGCCGTATGTCCGGGGATTCCCAAGATGGTTGTAATCGAAGCCGTACGAGCCGAGCAGATCGAGACGAGATGTGAAGTAGGTCTTGTTCGTTAGGTTCCTGCCCCAGACCGATGCAGTCCACAGTCCGTCAGCCGTCTCGTAATCCATCCGCCCGCCAAGCAGGGCATAGCTGCCCTGCTCGAGCCGCGGCACGTTCAGGACTTCGAAGAACTGGCTCGACTGATAAGAGATGTCGGGATGGACTGAGAATTTGCCGGCAGCCGAATCCGAAAGGATCAGGTCGACGCCCGCATTGAATGTCAATCGCGGCGCGTTGGACAGGCGATTCCCGGCCACGTTCACCCCGCTGACTAGGCCTTCCTTGATCTTCGTCGATAGTAGCCCAAGCCCAGCCCGGAACGACAGCGCATCGCTGGCGAATACACCCAACTCGAACTCGGCGCCGTAGATGCGAGACTTGGCGATGTTCAACAGGGACTGGAAGCCCGTGACGGGATCAATGTTGATGAACTGCTGGTTGCGGTAGTCATAGTAGAAGGCGGCGGAATTGAAGGTCACCCTGCGATCAGCCAGTCTCGTTTTGAGCCCGATCTCGTACGCGGTGACTTTTTCGGCCTTTGCGATTGTCGCTTCGTCAAGTGAGAATAGCGCTTGCGCGTTGAAACTTGGCGCGCGGTACCCACGACTGATGCTGGCGTAGGCCAGGTTGCCATTATCAAACTTGTAGTCTGCTCCGATTTTGCCCGACAGATTATCCTTCTTGAACGAACGGGTGGTATCCGGGATGAGCTCGTAGACAAGCTCGTCTTGCGCCGAGTAGGCCCCGGCAACGAGCCCGGTCTGTTTGCCAGTATCGTGGGTGTAGCGCAAACCGCCGCGAAGCGCGAAGTTGTCGGTCATCCGGTAGGTGAAGTCGCTGTAGAGCGCGACGCTCTTCTTCGACTGATCGAAGCGGTTTCGGAGCTGACAGGCCGCCGGGATGCCCAACGCGCAATCTTCCGCATCAACATCGCCATCCTCGTCCACGTCGAACAGTAAAGCGGATTCGATATTGTTGGAGTTGAACACGTCCTCCTTGGCAAAATAGGCGCCGAGGATGAAGTCGAACGGTCCGCTGGTCGAACTGGTCAGACGCAGGTCCTGGGTGAATTGCTTCGCACGATCGCCGTAGCTGATTTCGAGCAGGTCGATCGGCTGGCCGTCCGTGTCTTCCTTGAAAAACAGGCTGCCTTCATCGTACGAAGTGATGGAGGTAAGTGTCAGGGCATCGCTGACGTCGATGTCGGCGTTAAGTGCAACGGCGTATGTCCGCGCACGGCGACGATCGGACACATCAGACTCGATCTCGCGCGTCTTGAGGCCTGGCCGAAGGGTGGCCTCGGGCTGAGCATAGATACCATAGTTGTGGGGGTTCTGGTAGCTCGTCGAAGCCCGAAGAACGAAGCGGAGGGAATCGGTCGGTTCAAACCGTACGGTCCCACGAAGTCCGTACTCCCGAGTCTCGTTTAAGTCCGCGAATCCGGGCAGAACATTGTCGAACCAGCCGTCCGCTCGCGTGAAGGTACCTGCCAGCCGCAGTGCCGCGCGATCGCCCAACGGAACGTTCACCGCCCCGTTGAGGTCGATCCTGTCATAATTGCCATAGCCGGCGTTGACGTAGCCGTTGAACTCGCCGAGCTGGGCAGTCCGCGCGATGAGATTGACCGCCCCGCCGGTAGTATTTTTCCCGTACAGCGTGCCTTGCGGTCCGCGGAGAACCTCGATGCGGTCGAGGTCATACATCGCGACGCCCAGGAAGGCGAAATTCCCTTTGTAGACCTCGTCGTAATAGGTCGCGACCGGGCTCGACTGGTTAAGGCTGTAGTCCGACATGGACACGCCGCGCAGCGCGAAGATGGGCGCGTTGTCCCCTACGGTCGCACTTAGCTGCAGGTTCGCAACCTTGGTCACGAGCGCATCGACGGTTGTGATCCTCGACTTCGCCAGTTCGTCTCCGCCGATGGCGGTCACCGAAATCGGCACCGCCTGAAGGCTCTCCGAGCGCTTTGTCGCAGTGACGACTATCTCTCCCGGCGCGGCTTGCTCGCTCAATGCCAAATCGTTCGCGGGGTCTGACTGCGCAAACGCAGGCAGTGGAGCGAACGCGGCGATCAGCACGAGCGACGTCGATAGGCGCAGGCTGATTTTCGAAGATTTCATTTATCCCTCCCACCGCGATTCACCAACCGCGCATCAAGGATGTTGGACGAGTGTCCGAGTTTAGTCAACTGTGCAAGGTTTGGCGCATTCTTCAAGCGGGCGATGTCGGAATCGAACCGCCGAATGTCGGCTACGCCACTGCCGAGGCGGCGCGCTTGGTCCTAGTTGTGGGATGAAGTTGGGAAGGCATGACGCCGATCCCGACCCAATCTCACTGAAGTGGAGCGGTCGACATGAAGATAAGACAGATCCGCAATGCGACGTTGCTCATTGAGTACGGCGGCGTGAAATTCCTGGTGGACCCCATGCTGTCTGCCAAAAGCGCATGGCCGGCCTTTGCGGGCACCGCGAATGATCATCTGCGCAATCCGACCGTCGATCTGGTCGTACCAATGGAGGATATCCTCGCCGTCGATGCCGTGATCGTCACGCACACTCATACCGACCACTGGGACAAGGCAGCGGCGGAAAATATCCCGGCGGACACGCCCATCTATGTCCAGCATTTCGGCGACAAGGCGCTGGTGTCGAACGGCGGCTACATCGAGCTCGAAGGCCAGCCGCATCTTGCGATGATCGAGGGCAAGACCTTCACCAACGTGAAGGTGTTGACGGGCAATCCCGAGGTTCAGGGTGTCAAGCTGCGCAAGGTGCCCGGACAACACGGGTCCGATGTGGCGATCGAGCACGCTTACGACGCGCTCCAGGAGGTCTGCGGGGTGGTGTTCAGCCATCCCGGCGAGAAGACTCTCTATTTGGCCGGCGACACGGTATGGAACGAGTACGTCGAGGCCAACATCGCGAAGTACGCGCCTGAGGTGATAATCCTCAATGCTGGTGATGCGCAGATTCCCGGTCTGGGTGCCATCATCATGGACGCGAACGATGTCCTCAAGGTGTGCGAGGCCGCGCCTGAAGCCACCATCGTCGCCAGTCATTTCGAAGCCGTGAACCACGGCGTCGCTACGCGGGACGAGCTACGTCAGCTGATTGGTCTGCACAGTTTGGAAGATCGTGTTCTCGTTCCTGAAGATGGCGAGACCGTCACCCCTTAAACTATCTACGCAAAGGAATTGCCGTGACCCTCGAAACCAACAAGCAGCTCGTTCGCGACTTCTACCAGGCGATCGACGAAAAGCGCTTTGACGACCTTGGGCAATACGTGTCTGACGACTTCGTGTTCTACACTCAGGTCGATACACCCAAGCCGGGGTTGTCGGGCTTCATCGACTCTGAGAAGGCCAGCTTCGACGCTTTCGAAGAGGTCAGTTTCAAGCTTAACGAAATAGTCGCCGAGGGCGATAAGGTCGGCGCCTATCTGATCTTCGAAGGCCGCAACCAGCTTCACGGGACAGGCGTCATCAAACCGAGCGGCAAGAACTTGCGCCTGTCGCTGTTCTGCCTGCTGACTATCCGAGACGGAAAGATCACTGAAAAGCGGGCGCATTTCGATGTCGCGGATGCCCAGGCACAACTAGCCACCAACTGAACTGTCGGAAGCGCATTGGAAGAGCTGGTCGGCAGGCAGTTTGTGCCACCGATCAGCTTCCGCCGGGAACCACCTGCCGGGGCCGCGATAAATAGGCTGCCGTCACCGCAATGATGCTGACGACTGTCCCTATGCCACACGTCAGCATCACGCCGTCAAGGCCGATATCCGAGACCATCAGGCCGACGAGGGTCGGCAAGGATGCGGCACCAAGCAGCTGCGCTGTTGAAAGGTAGGGCAGACTCCGCCGGGTTGTATCTACGTCCCGCACAAACCCTGCCAGTGTAGGAGTCGCCACCATCCACGCCACGCCGAACGCGACCACCAGTAGCCATCCGGCCGGCCCCGTGCCTCCGAACACGACGAACCCACCGACCGTGGCGAGCAGCACAACGGCGGCCACGACGACCTGCGAGGTGCTGTGAGCGCGATGGCCGAGTGCTGCAGCGATCAGAGCGCCCGCCATTTGTCCGACCATCGAAGCGGTCAAGGCAGGCGCGATCGAGTCCGCAGGAACGCCGCGGCTTTGCAACCACAGGCCTAGATAGGCCCACAAGCCTACTGCCGATCCCTGGAACAGGCCTGCCGCTACGAGCGAGAAAAGACCGGATGCAGGCATCCGCGTGCCGTTAGTCAACGCTTCCTGAAGTGGATAATCCGCTTCGCCCCCCTTCGGCAGGAGGGGGAGGAGCAGGAACATGGCCAGTGCCAATCCAGCCAGAATGCGCTCGATTTGGATCGAGCCGGCAAAATGAGTACCAATCGAAAACCATTGAAGGATGAAGAACTGTGTCAGGGACTGGAAGAAGAGAAAGGCGCCCGAAGCCGCGTTGACGTTGTGGCGGGTCGCAATCGATTGCGCCGCTAACGCGACAAGCAATCCACCGCCGACCCCCGCCATGCCTCGAGCGAAGTAAAGCGAGAAGCTTTCGGGCAGCAAGTTTCCTGCGAACATCAATGTGATGCCGAGGGCCACGACCTGCCAGACTGGGACGCGCTTTATCAGCGTGATGCCGAGACCGCTGCTGAGCGCTATCGCCGCGATCTCCACGGCAGCGAGCAACCCTAGACCGCCCTCAGTGACCCGGCCTTCGTTGACGTATGCACCATACAGGAGCGGCTGGACCCCAAACACGACCAGGCCGATCGAACCGATCGCCAATGCGACCATGAGCTGGCGGTTGATCCAGGAAAGATTCATTGATCGGGCTCGCTGAGGGCATGAGAAATCCGGCCGCGGCTGGCGATGACTACGGCCACTCCGCCGAGAACGGCGCACGAGGTGAGTATGAGGCGCGTAGTCAGCGTTTCGCCAAGTACGACAGTGCCCGCGAGAGCCGTGATCACCGGGACGCTGAGTTGCACGGACGCGCCTTGCGCCGAGGACAGCCCAGCCAGGGCAGCGTACCAAACCGCGTAGCCAACCCCGGACGCCAGCGCTCCGGATAGAATCGCGCTCACCAAGCCGGAGGCTTCGGCGTGTTCGACGCCTGCAATCATCGGCAAGAAGAGAAGCAGGGCCGCCGGGGCCGCGCGAATGAAATTGCCGCAGGTCGAAGCAAGCGGGTCAGCCACGCCGCGCCCTAGCAGAGAATACGCGCCCCAGGCACTTCCGGCCAATAGCATGAGTAACGCCCCCACCGTGCTGGGTGCCGAAACGCCGGGCGCCAGAAGCACAGCGAGCCCCACGATCGCGATCACAAATCCCAGGGACTGGATCGCGGTAAAACGTTCTCCTCGCCACAGACCCACCCCGATCATGGTGATTTGCACGGCGCCGAAAAGCAGCAACGCGCCCGTGCCGGCTGAAAGCGAGACATATGCATAGGAGAAAGCCGCGGCGTACACGAACAGCGCAGCTGCTCCGCCCCAGGACCCCGCCAGCCGGTCGGCTCGTCTCGCCGAGCGCAGAATGGCGTATAGTACGACGGCGCCGGAAAGGAGCCGGACAGCGGTGAACGCACCCGGGTCGATCAAATCGGCCGCGAGCGCGAAGCGGCAGAGGAGCGAATTTGCAGCGAACGCGATCATCGCAGCCGCCGTGAGAGCGATGACGGGCATACCTCGCGCTGTGGTCACTTCGCTCACGCGGCGCCGGTCTCGATAGCGGGGCGCGTCCGAGACCCTGACATTGGGCGCGCCGCCACCTTGGCGGAATCTACTTTCTGCCCGTCCAACCCCCGCAACACGAAGGTTTCGGCGGTAAAGTCGATGGCCGGAAGTGAATCCTTCTCGTCCCAGTAATCCTGCGCTTCCCATTCCGGTGTCGGCCCGGTCATCGGAAGGGTGGATTTCCCCCTTCGCGCGTAGGACGCTGTAAAAGGAAGCACCTCGCCTTTCGAGGGTCGTCGACCCGTGCGCGACTGCGGTTCCCTGACCTCGATCGATTGGGCGCCCACGCGGTCGAGGGTAGCAAGCATGCGGCAAACGAAGTCCGCGATCAGTTCGCAGCGAAGGGTCCAGCTCGACAAGCGCAAGTAGCCGATCGAACGCGCCAGGTTCGGCACGCTCGTGAACATGATGCCGCGATAAGACACGGTATCTTCGAAGCGAAACGGCGTACCATTGAGACTGAAGTCAATGTCTCCGTCCATGCAGAGTTCGAAGCCGGTGGCGGTGACAATGATGTCGGCATCGAGGGCGTCCCCCGAAGTCAGTTGAATGCCGGACGGAGTGATTTTTTCGATCGTGTCGGTCACGACCGTGGCTTTGCCATCTCGGATGGCCTGGAACAGGTCCCCGTCAGGCGTGAGAGCCAATCTCTGCTGCCACGGATAGTACGCCGGCGTGAAATGCTTCTCAACCTCCGCCTTGGATAACCACGCGGGCAGCGCCGCGATTAGCTCCGCCTTGGCCCGTTCAGGGTGGCTCCGGATGTGATGGAAATAGGCGTCATGATCGTAAGTGATCTTGCGCCGGACGATATCGTGAACGATCGCGTCATCGACTTTGAGCTCTCTCAACGTTTCAGCCAAGGGATGCCGGTTGGGGGCGACGCTGAAGTAGGTCGGTGAGCGCTGCAGCATTGTCACGTGCGCCGCCTTGCGTGCCATCGCGGGCACGAGCGTGGCGGCCGTCGCGCCCGATCCGATGACGATTACGCGCTTGCCGCTGTAATCGAACCCTTCGGGCCAGTGCTGAGGATGTATGATGCGACCTTCGAACGAGGCAAGGACAGGCCAGTCGGGCGTGTAGCCGCGACTATGGCGATAGTAGCCCTGGCACATCCAAAGGAAGCTGCAGCTCGTTCTGAAAGCTGCCTCTTCGGGACCATGAACACCCTCGATGTGCCACAAGCTGGCAACGCTGTCCCAGTCAGCCCGCGTCACGCGGGTCTGGTAACGGAAGTGTTCTTCGAGCCCGTATTCCTCGATCGCCTCTCGCATGTAATCGAGAATTTCTGCCCCCGACGCGACGGGTGCCCCCGTCCAAGGCTTGAAGCGGAACCCGTACGTGAACAAATCGCTGTCCGACCGGACGCCGGGATAGCGGTGCGACCGCCACGTTCCGCCGTGGCCTTCGTATGCATCCAGTACCAGAAATGACTTATCGGGATGCTGGCTGCCCAAGGCGTGAGCCGCTGCAATGCCAGCCAGGCCGGCGCCAATTACGATAACGTCGACGCGGTCTTCGATGCTGGCCGTCATCAATTCCGGCCCTTCGCCGCTGCGCGCCGCCCGTCATCGCGGCCGGACGTGTCGTTGCTGGCAGAAATGGGTTCCCCCCGCAGATTGTCGGTGTGCGAACGCTCGATGAGCGCTGCGAATTCTTCGGGAGTGAGGCTGGTTGGCGGCTTCCACCCACTCGGCGTCCCTACCTCGGGGGCGCCATAGGCGGTCAGCTGCTCAGCGGTGATGTTCGCGACCGTTTCGACAAGTGCCCGGCTGGCAACTGCCTTGTATAATGACAGCTCGCTTGACCAAGGCTTGCCGTGGCCGATGAACATCGTCGAACCGGCCACCGAGGCGGAAATGAACACGGCTAGCGTTTCCCGCTCGCGCAGTCCCAACGCTGGGTTGATCTTCGCGATCAGGTTGTTGATCGATACGCGTTCGAGGACGTAAATGCTTTCCACCGTCCGGGCGGCGAACTCATCGTGGTTCGCGAGAACCCATAGATGAGGGAACAGCCGCGTCGTCTGCTTGGACTGCATGTCATCAAGCAGCAGCTCGATGATCGCCTGTAACTTGTCGCGTGGCGTGCGCGCCGCATCCCGCATGATCGCGAAGAAGGGTTTTGAGTAGTTCTCCAGGACCAAATTGATCGTGTCCTGGAAGAGGTCGCTGCGGCTCTTGTAGTAATAACTGATCGCCCCGACGTGCACATTGCAGCGGCGCGCTACTTCCCGGAGCGAGAGCGCGGCGTAGCCATCTTCGATCAGTATCTCCAGCGCCGCTTCGCGGATCTGGAGCAAGCGCTCCTTGCCGGTTTGATAGACGCCCGAACCCTTGCGCGAACGGGGCGCGGGGGAGTCTGGCGCATCTCCCCCGGCTGGCGCGTTTCTCGGCGCTTTGCGGATTTCGCCTGGCTTGGATGTTTCTCGCGTCATCGATTTCACTCCCCCGTGCCTGCTCAGGCGGGCTGTTCCGCGCGCGGTTGGGGAGCGTAGCCCATGATGGCCTTCGTCTCGAGAAACTCATGGAAGGCGAAGTCGCCCCATTCCCTTCCGTTGCCGCTCATCTTGTAGCCCCCGAACGGCGCCGAAATATCCGACGCGCCGTTGATCGAAACCTGGCCGGCACGCAGCCGCGAAGCCACCTCGCGCGCGGTGTCGAGGTCAACCCCGTTCACATAGGCTGCGAGGCCGTACTCGGTATCGTTCCCAATCGCGATCGCATCGTCGAGGGTCTTGTAACCAACGATCGCCAGCACCGGTCCGAAAATTTCCTCCTTCGCGATGGTCATGTCATTGGTGACGTCGGCAAAGATCGTCGGCTTGACGAAGTAGCCGGTTTCTAGCCCTTCAGGTCGGCCGACCCCGCCCGTGACAAGTTTCGCGCTCTCGTCGATCCCGCGTTGGATCAGCGCCTGTATCTTTTCGAACTGCACTTCGCTGACAACCGGCCCCATCTTGGCATTGCCTGTCGGATTGCCGACGGTGATCTGGTCCGCGGCTTCTTTGGCCGCGGCAGCAGCTTCTGCCATCCGCGCCATCGGGACGAGCATGCGGGTCGGAGCGTTGCAGGACTGGCCTGAATTGGTCATCACCACCCGGACCCCGCCCGAAACCGACTGACCAAACTGCTCGTCATCGAGCACAATGCTGGGGCTCTTGCCGCCGAGTTCCTGATGAACCCGCTTGACCGTGGGCGCGGCGTTTTTGGCCACCTCGATGCCTGCCCGAGTAGACCCCGTAAATGACACCATGTCGACGTCCGGATGGGCACTTAGCGCGGCGCCAACGCCAGGCCCATCGCCCTGCACGAGATTGAACACTCCCTTGGGGACCCCGGCGGCTTCCATGATCTCGGCAAAAATCTGTCCAGAGAACGGGGCAACCTCAGACGGCTTCAGCACCATCGTGCAACCTGTCGCGATGGCCGGGGCCACTTTGCAAGCGATCTGGTTGAGCGGCCAGTTCCAGGGCGTGATGAACGCGCAGACGCCGATTGGCTCCCTTACGATCAACGTAGGTCCGCGCGCCTCTTCGAATTTGAACGTCTCGAGGATCTTCGCGGCAGTCGCCAGATGGCCGAGACCAGCCGGAACGTGCGCGTTCTGCGCGAGCGATGCCGGTGCGCCCATTTCCTCAGTCACCGCCGTGGCGAGGTCACGGAAACGCTTCTGATATTCCGCAATTATGCGCGCTAGCACTTCGAGGCGATCCTGGCGGGAGGTCTGCGACCAGCTGGCGAACGCGCGGCGGGCCGCCGCAACCGCCTTGTCCACGTCTGCCTGCGACCCTAGCGCGATACGCCCAACTGTCTTCTCAGTCGCCGGGTTCTCGACGTCGAGGGTACCAGAGCTGGCGGGCTCAACCCATTCGCCATCTATGTAAAACTTCAGGTAGTCGCGCATCTGCCTCTCCTAATCTTGATATTCCCGGTCAGTTGCGGGTGACCGCACGGAAGACCAGAATCAGCCGCCCTTGCGATAGGCTGCCGCCGGATGACTCGCGTCAAGCCGCGGGCCGTGGCCGAACAATTTGTCCCGATAGGTCCCGTCCACATAGTCCCGCTTCACGAGGCCGCGACGCTGGAGCTCGGGCACCACATGCTCGACGATATCCTCGAAGGTCTCGGGCATCACGACGTAGGTGAAGTTGAACCCATCAAGGTCCGATTCCTCGGCCCACGCCGCCAGCTCGTCCGCGATTTGCTTTCCGTTGCCAACCAGCACTGGACCCCCGCCCCCAAGCGCTACCGAAAGGCCGATCGCCTCTACACCTTCGGCGCCGGTTGCGGCGCCGTCCGCAAACATGGCGGCGACAGACTGGATCGCATTGCTGCTCGACGGACCCGCCGCGAGTTTCTCCGGGTCGGAGAAGTCCATACCAGTCCATCCTGAAACCAACGCGAGTCCGCCCTTCACGCTTAAGTAAGTGCAATAGTCGTCGTACTTGGCCTTTGCGCCTTCGGCGGTCGCGTCGGCAATCACCGTTGCAAGAGCGAACACTTTGATGTCCGAAGGATCGCGGCCGACCTCCACCGCCAGCGCGCGCAATTTCTCGACGTCGGCTGCCATTTTCGAGCGGGATCGCCCCCCGACGAAGACGCATTCTGCATGCTTTGCCGCAAAGGCCATCCCCTTGGATGAGGTGCCCGCCTGGTAAAGAACCGGGGTGCGCTGCGGGGAAGGTTCGCAAATATGAATTCCGCTGACCTTGAAGTATTCGCCGTCATGCTCGACGCGGTGGACCTTCGCAGGATCGGTAAACACACCTGTCTCGCGGTCCCGTACCACAGCACCATCTTCCCAGCTTCCTTCCCAGAAGCCGTATTGGATGCTCATGAACTCCTCCGCGATGTCGTAGCGGATGTCGTGGGCCACCTGCTCTCCCTTACCGGCCCCCTTTGAGCCGCTGTCGAGATATCCGGTCACTATGTTCCAGCCGATGCGCCCGTCCGTCATATGGTCCAGTGTCGACATCCGGCGGGCAAACGGGAGCGGCGGCTCGTGCGAAAGGTTGCAAGTGACCGCGAAACTGAGGTGATCTGTTGCCTCCGCCATTGGCGGGATGATGAGAAGCGGGTCGTTGGTCGGGACCTGCACCGCCTCTTGGAGCGCAGTGTCCGGATTGCCTCCGAAGACGTCATAAACGCCGACCACATCGGCGAGAAACAGGCCGTCAAACTTACCCCTCTCGAGAAGTTTCGCGAGTTCGACCCAGTGCCGCGTGTGCGTGTACTCAGCCGAATGATCCCGAGGATGCCGCCACAGTCCGTGCGATTGATGGCCGACGCAATTCATCGCGAATGCGTTCAACCGAAGTTCCTTGGCCATGACCTCTCCTCTCTCAAACTCGGACAACCTGTTAAGGCAGCTCCGAACTTTAGTCAACTTGACTAATTTTGGTCACGTGTCCATGATTGATGCGTCGGAGCAGGAGATTTCATGCCAAGGATCGGGTCGGTAACGGGGCAAGAGCGGCCGCTAATCCTCGGCATAGGCGGGACTTCGCGTGCTGACTCGAGCACTGAGCGAGCGCTCAGCGAATCACTACGAGTGGTCCAACAGGCGGGCGCCAAAACCAGACTGCTCGGCGGGGATTTCCTGTCGACCCTCCCAATTTTCGATCCGGGCCCCGAGGGCCCTACGGCCGAACAAATGGAACTGGTTGCGGCAGTGGGAGAAGCCGACGGAGTTATCGTCGCGAGCCCTGGGTATCACGGCGCGATTTCCGGCGTGATGAAGAACGCGTTCGATACGCTTGAACTCGCGCGGGCGGGGGACCGGCCCTACCTTTCCGACTTGCCGGTGGGCATCATTATTACAGCTGGTGGCTGGCAGGCGGGAGGCACCGCGCTCGTGACCCTGCGCACGATCGTCCACGCGCTGCGCGGATGGCCGACTCCGTTCGGCGCAACGCTCAATTCGAGCGTTTCCCTATTCGATGAGGGGGGTCGCTGTTGCGCAGAGAAGGATGCCGCCCAGCTAGCGACCGTTGCCACGCAAGTACTGGATTTCGCCCGGATGAAAAGGAGGGCTGCATGAGAACGACGTCGTACACCCAAGCAACCATCCAGGAAACTGAGGTACGAGGCGTGACCCAACTGCCCCATCGCTATCTCTCGACACCCGAAGAGATCATCGATGAGGCCCGCAACGGCCGGATGTTCATCCTGGTCGACGATGAGGATCGCGAGAACGAAGGCGACCTGGTCATTCCGGCTCAGATGGCGACGCCGGAGAAGATCAATTTCATGGCCCGTCACGGCCGCGGACTGATCTGTCTCGCTATGACCAAGGAACGGATCGATACGCTGGGACTGCCGCTCATGAGTCGCAGGAACGGCACGCGGCACGAGACTGCGTTCACTGTCTCGATCGAAGCGCGCGAGGGGGTCACGACGGGCATCTCAGCCGCTGATCGCGCCCACACCGTTGCAGTGGCCATCGATGCCACGAAAGGCCAATCCGACATTGTCACACCAGGCCATGTCTTCCCGCTAGTCGCACGCGACGGAGGAGTGCTTGTGCGCGCCGGCCACACTGAGGCGGCCGTCGATGTCTCCCGCCTCGCGGGCCTCAATCCCGCGGGTGTAATCTGCGAGATTATGAACGACGACGGGAGTATGGCCAGGCTCGACGACCTTATTTCCTTCGCGCAGCTCCATTCGCTCAAGATCGGCGCAATCCGCGATCTCATCGCCTACAGACGCCGGCACGATCACCTTGTCGAACTCGCCAGCGAAGCGCCCTTCACCAGTCGTTGGGGCGGAGACTGGACGGTCCGCGCCTATCGCAATCGTGCAACGGGAACCGAACAGATCGCGTTGGTGAAGGGGGAAATCGACGCTCGCCGACCCACCCTCGTGCGGATGCATGCTCTATCACCATTCGCCGACATCTTCGGTGAGAATTCCGAGCGCAGCTCATTGTTGTCGCGCTCAATGGAACTGATCGCCGGGGAGGGAAGCGGAGTGGTTGTCGTCATCAATCGCCATCGCGCCGACGGGTTCACCACCGCGGTGAAGCGCAAGGCGGGAGAGCCGGTTGAGCTCGATGTCGAGGAGCTGCGAGATTATGGCGTCGGGGCGATGATCTTGGCCGATCTGGGCGTCCTTGACATGGTGCTTCTAACTAACACGCATCGATCGCCGGTTGGGATAGAAGGTCATGGCCTGCGAGTCATCGAGGAGCGACCAATAGCGCGCTCCTCTCGCCCCGAGCTGCCCGAAGCCGGCGAAGTTGCTGCTCATGGTCGGCTCCTTCGGGCTGAGGCGTAATGCAAGTTTTCGACTGGCAGGATCCGTTCGGCCTCGACGTTCAGTTGAGCGAGGACGAGCGGATGATCCGCGACGCCGCCCACGCGTTCGCACAATCCGAGCTGCAGCCGCGCGTGATCGAGGCGTTCGCCAACGAGGTGGACGCGCCAGAGCTGTTTCCGCTGATGGGCCGCGCCGGCCTGCTAGGCGCGACAGTGCCGGAGGAATACGGCGGCGCGGGCGCCAACTACGTTGCATACGGCTTGATCGCGCGTGAGATCGAGCGCGTGGATTCGGGCTACCGGTCGATGGCGAGCGTGCAGTCGTCGCTCGTGATGTATCCGATCTTCGCTTACGGCTCGGAAGAGCAGAAGCGGAAGTATTTACCCGGCCTCGCCAGCGGAGAGCTGATCGGCTGCTTCGGCCTGACGGAGCCCGATGCCGGCTCCGATCCGGGCGGAATGCGTACCTACGCCAAACAGGACGGCGACGGCTTCGTGCTGTCGGGCTCCAAGACCTGGATCAGCAATGCGCCGTTCGCCGATGTGTTCGTCGTCTGGGCCAAGAGCGAGGCGCACGGCGGCGCGATCCGCGGGTTCGTACTCGAGAAGGGCATGGCCGGGCTGTCGGCGCCCAAAATCGAGAACAAGCTGAGCTTGCGCGCCTCGACCACCGGAATGATCCTGATGGACGAGGTAAAGGTAGGCGCCGACGCACTGCTGCCTGAAGTCTCGGGCCTCAAGGGCCCGTTCGGCTGCCTCAACCGGGCGCGCTACGGCATCTCGTGGGGCGCGATGGGCGCCGCAGAGTTCTGCTTCCACGCGGCGCGCCAGTACGGGCTTGATCGGGAGCAGTTCGGCGTGCCGCTTGCCTCCAAACAGCTTTACCAGCTCAAGCTCGCCGACATGATGAGCGAGATCGCGCTGGGCCTGCAGGCCTCCCTGCGTGTCGGCCGGCTGATGGACGACCACGCCTTCGCGCTGGAGATGATCTCGATCGTCAAGCGCAACAACGTCGGCAAGGCTTTGGACATCGCGCGCAAGAGCCGCGACATGCACGGCGGCAACGGGATCAGCGGCGAATACCAGGTGATCCGCCACATGGTGAACCTCGAGACCGTCAACACCTACGAAGGCACGCATGACGTTCACGCGCTGATCCTTGGCCGCGCGGTCACGGGTATCCCGGCGTTTTGATCCCTCGCGTGCGGGGTGCTTGCGCAGGTGTCTGAAATGTTGCGTTTGATTCAACTCTTCGGGCCTCACACCAAGTCGGGCGGTGGAAAAACTCGCATCCGATCCTCGACGGGGCGAATGTTGAGAAGGCAGCCCACGTCGGTACCGACGTTCCTCCACCCCCGCGGCTTGCCTCCCTCGATCAGAATACCATCCCAAGGACCGAGAAATACCTTCTCGGTTTCCCCTAGATCGAAGTAGATCACCCAGTATCCGCCCGCTGAAAATATCAGCTATTCGCCAGTGTGATCGTGCAACGGCATGCCTGGGCCCGGCTGGCAAACCCCAGCCACTATTCGGAGCTCGTTGCTTTCTGCGCCGGGGCGTACCGACATCGGCATGGTCGGGAATGACCCGTCGCAATACCTGTAGTAAGGTAGGACGAATTCGGGGCTTACGGCGCCGGTGGGCCAGTGCGGCTTCAAAGTCGCAAATTTTATGAGCGTATAATTGCCGGCCGTCTTCCCTTCACTGCAGGACTCGTGACTGGTTGTTGACATGGATGACCTCCGCTGAGTCAAGTTCGCGGCACTCAACATAACCTCCATACTATAGTACGGAGTCAACCCGATGTTTACTGCTGGAGCTACAAATGCGAGCAACGCGGTTGGGCGGGACCCCTTGGGCCACACTCCCGTGGTAAGCGTGACCCAGAGTGCCAATAAGATCCTCACCTGAAGTGAGTTGGAGGAGACTGTGCCTCTGATCGCAGTCGCCTTCCGATCGGCTGCTTTGCCCAAAATTTTTCAACAAGCTGCCATTCCGGTTTCGGCCCAAAATCTGACAGTTCTCGCCACTTTCTTACTCGTCCAGACCCTTGCGAGCACCATCTCGCGACTCAAGCGTGTGGGCAGTCAGGTAAGTTTATCGAGCAGATCGATCAGCAGCGGGCGAAGTCGCCCGATTTCTTCGCGATGCGTCGCTGAGAGTTCTGCCAGCAGGTCTTCGGCCTTTTCGGTCAGCGTGAGCAGCGCGACGCGTCTATCCACCTGAGAGGCTTGGCGTGCGACCAACCCTTGCGCCGCGAGACGGTTGACCAGGCCAGTGGCGCTATGGGGCTTGAGAATGAGGCGCTCGGCGACATAGCCCACTGTTACTGCCCCACCGGCTCCGCGGATTGCGAGGAGCGCCTGATGCTGTTGGGCGGTGAGCCCGTGCTCGCCTGCACGCCCTTCGCTGAAAGCCAGAAACTGGCGCAGCGCGTGGCGAAAATCTGCGAGTGCGGCGTAGTCCGCGACCTTCAACGTCGTCCTCTGATGCAACGGCTCTCCTCCCTTGAATAATATCGCAATGCGATATAGTCGCTCCGTTCCGAAACGAAAGCGCGTCGTAGATGTCCCCCACCCGTTCCGTGTCCCGAACGCCGCGCCTGGCCGACCATAGCGCCGACTGGCGCCTTGTGCCGCTGGCTGGTGCGGCCGTCCTGATCGGCGCCGGTGCGGCAGGCGGGGCATGGTTGCTGATGCGGCTCATCTCACTTGCGACCAACCTGTTCTGGTTCGGAACTCTGTCGACCGGACCGCGTGAGATTGCCGACGCCAACGTGGGGCTCGCGGTACTTGCCATTCCCGTCATCGGAAGCCTTATCGTCGGGCTCATGGCCCGCTTCGGATCGGACAAGATCAGGGGCCACGGTATTCCCGAGGCGATCGAGGCCATTCTCTACGGGGAAAGCCGCCTGTCGCTCAAGGTCGCCATCCTCAAGCCGCTCTCGTCCGCGATCTCGATCGGCAGCGGCGGGCCTTTCGGCGCCGAAGGGCCGATCATCATGACCGGCGGGGCTATAGGGTCGCTGTTCGCCCAGCAGTTCAAGCTGAGCGCGGCCGAGCGCAAGACACTGCTGGTTGCCGGCGCAGCTGCCGGCATGACCGGGATTTTCGGCACACCGCTTGCGGCGATCCTGCTCGCAATCGAAGTCCTGTTGTTCGAGTGGAAGCCGCGCAGTTTCGTGCCGGTCGTAATCGCGGTCCTGGTCTCTTTGGGCTTGCGGCCATTGCTCATGGGCTCGGGTCCACTGTTCCCGTTCCCCGGGGCTTCGACACCTGACTTCGGCACGGCAGCGCTTGCCCTGGGGATGGGTCTGGTCATTGGCCTCGAGGCGACCGCGCTCTCATGGCTGCTTTACCGTGTCGAGGATGCCTTCCACCGGCTTCCGGTCCACTGGATGTGGTGGCCAGCCTTGGGCGCAATCGTCGTCGGTTTGGGCGGGCTTATTGACGCGCACGTGCTCGGTGCGGGCTATGCCAACATCCAGGCGCTGCTCGACGGGTCTCTGACGATGCAAGTGGCTCTCACATTGCTGGTGGTAAAGGCGACCGTCTGGCTGGTTGCGCTTGGCTCCGGAACATCGGGCGGAGTGCTAGCACCGCTGCTCATCCTTGGCGGGGCACTTGGCGTGCTGCTGGGCCAGTTCCTGCCTGGCGCGGTAGGGTTCTGGGCGATGATCGGGATGGCCGGCATTCTCAGCGGTGCCATGCGCGCTCCGCTTACCGGTGCGCTGTTCGCGGTTGAGCTGACTGGCCATTTCGATGCACTGCCGGCGACGATTGCCGCCTCGGCTGGCGCATACGGCGTCAGCGTCCTTATCATGCGCCGCTCGATCCTCACGGAAAAAATCGCGAGGCGCGGCCGGCACGTGCTGCAGGAATACTCGGTCGACCCGCTCGATTTCCTCCAGGCGGGGGAGTTGATGTCACGCGATCCCGATACCCTACCCGGCGAGATGAAGATCGGCGCCGCAGTGGCATTCTTTGCCCAGGGCGCGGCGCATCGCAGCTATCCCGTCATCGATCCCGCCGGACGGCTCCTGGGTCTGGCATCGCGATCCGACGCGCTGCGCTGGCAGGTCGAAGGGGATTTGAACGACGTCTCGCTGGCGGAGGCGCTATCCGATCCCCTGCAGCCCTATGCGTTCCGCCATGCCCCCATTGGCGAAGTCGCCGACCTCATGGTTGAGACCGGCATCGGCCGCGTACCAATTGTCGATGAGGCGACGGGGCGGGTGGTCGGCATACTTTCTCGCCATGACCTGCTCAAGGCACGCACTGCCACGCGGCGAACGGAGTTGGAGCGGACATGACCGAGTCTTCCGGCAGAGGCCGTACGGTCGTCCGCGAGGAAATTGCACGCTATCGGTGCAGTGGGGCCAACGGCCTGCTGCGGATC
Organism: Novosphingobium tardum; assembly: GCF_042652045.1. Classification (NCBI taxonomy): domain Bacteria; kingdom Pseudomonadati; phylum Pseudomonadota; class Alphaproteobacteria; order Sphingomonadales; family Sphingomonadaceae; genus Novosphingobium; species Novosphingobium tardum. Next base: position 1,277,349 of record NZ_JBHSDR010000003.1, read on the forward strand.
GTCATCGAATACCAACTCGTTTCCATCGAGCAGACCGGCGAGCGGTCTCGTCGCCGCCCCGGAGTTCGTGGAGTCCGATTGGAATCAGGTGAGGAGCTTCGCTTGATCGATGCGCGCAGTTTTGAGGTTCCGAGCTCAGGAGAACTGATCAGCGTGGATGACGTATAGTCCGAAGCCTGTGGAGAATTGTTTCGCAACCAACGGCAAGGCAACGTTGGCCAATGAAGAGATCCTCGTCGGAATGGCCCTCGTTACCGCCCTGCCAGCCCAGGCGCAGACGTTGTCTGGTCCCGCCGAGGTAGTCGACGGGGACTCGCTCAGCGTTGCGGGATTGTCGGTACGCCTGTTCGGGATCGACGCTCCCGAGGGCAAGCAGACCTGCACCCGGGGGGGTGGAAACCTGGCGCTGCGGGGAAGAGGCGGCCTCGCGCTTGCGCGGGCTGATCGGCTCGGGCCGGGTGGACTGTCGCGGCCGCGGGATGGACGCCTATGGCAGGACCCTTGCGACCTGCGCCGTGTCCGGGGTCGAGCTCAACCGGACCATGGTCGAAACAGGCTGGGCCACCGCCTTTCGCAAGTACAGTCAGGACTATGTTCGGGAGGAGGATCAGGCCAAGGCTGCGCGTCGCGGCATCTGGAGCTCGCAATTCCAGCAACCTGAGGAATACCGCGCCGCTCAGGCAATCACCAGGAGTGGGGCACCGGCCAGGCACGCTCCAGCGTACCTGGCAGCCCCTTCGCGCAAT